>JAZDQA010000009.1:0-119607 GCA_043797085.1 Pseudomonadota bacterium
GCCCTGAAGAAAGTTTTGCCAATGAACTGTCCAAATTACGGTTGTTCATTAAAGCATTTGTATGCGAGTTCATTGCCGCAATGTTTGTGTTTATTCTAAATCCCATGATAAATCCTTTTATGGTTAGAGCATTCGCTCTGAAGTTTCAGCGTCCTTGCTGGTACAGACTATATCGGAAGATAAAAAAGAAACTTTAGCAGTTTTGCAATTTTTTTTGTTACACTTTCGGTATTCATCCATATTATAGGATTCAGCACTTTGAAATTAATTATTGTAGAGTCTCCGGCAAAAGCCAAGACTATAAAAAACTTCCTCTCCAATGACTATGAGGTTATCGCATCCAAAGGGCATATACGAGATCTTCCAAAAGCCCGCTTCGGGATAAAGATCGATAACGAGACCATTATTCCTGATTATAAAATCAGTGAAGACAGTACCGCAATCGTCAAACAGATCCAAGAGTTGGCGAAAAAAGCCGACACCGTGTACCTCGCGACCGACGAAGACCGCGAAGGAGAAGCAATCGGCTGGCACATCGCCCACGCTATTGGTAAAGATCCCGAATCACTGCCGCGCATTGTGTTTCATGAGATTACCAAAAATGCCATCATCCATGCACTGGAAACTCCTAGGACGCTGGACATGGACAGAGTCAATGCTCAACAAGCGCGCCGTTTACTCGACCGTATTGTAGGATACAAGCTCTCTCCGCTGCTTGCCTCTAAAATCCAAAAAGGGTTATCTGCAGGACGGGTTCAATCCTCAACCCTTAAAATTGTTGTTGACCGCGAGCGTGAAATCCGTGCTTTTATCCCTGAAGAATATTGGACAATTGATACTCTGTTCAAAACCGATATTGACGCGACATTGGTACAATTTGAAAACGAAAAAATCGATAAACTCACCATTAAAACAGGGGATGAAGCATCACGTGTTGTTGGTATCTTAAAAGATGAAGCGTTTAAAGTCGGCGAGATCGAAACAAAAGAGCGTAAATCTTCTACCCCTCCTCCGTTTATGACCTCAACGATTCAACAAACAGCATCTTCACAGCTCGGTTTCTCTCCGAAAAAGACGATGATGGTGGCGCAAGCACTGTACGAAGGGGTAAAAACACCGGAGGGAACATCAGGAGTTATCACCTATATGCGTACCGACTCACTCAACCTTGCGGCCGAAGCGGTTGAATCTGCACGCGAGCTAATTCTTAGCCGTTACGGTAAAGCGTATTTGCCTGAAAATCCAAAAGTCTATACGAAAAAATCCAAAGGGGCTCAAGAAGCACACGAAGCAATCCGCCCAACGATGCTTGCCTTCACTCCCGAAATTGCCGCGACCTATCTCAAGCCTGATGAGATCAAACTGTATAAACTCATCTACAACCGCTTTATCGCATGTCAAATGAATGATGCCCGTTTTGAGCAACAAAGTATCACCTTTGAGAGTCCAAAAGCCCAGTTTCGTGCCACAGGGCGCAAGCTTTTATTTGATGGATTTTACCGTGTAACCGGAAGCGATGATAAAGACAAGCTTCTCCCTACCCTTACCACCGGTGACGCTATTGATATTCAAAGTATTTCTACCGAGCAACATTTCACCGAGCCGCCTTCACGCTATTCGGAAGCCAGCCTCATCAAAAAGCTGGAATCCGAGGGAATCGGGCGACCATCAACGTATGCCCCTACCGTTTCAACGCTCCAAGCGCGTAACTACATCGAAATCGAAAAGCGTGCCATTACCCCCACTGAAATCGCCTTTACGGTGACCGAGCTGTTGGAAAAACATTTCGAAGAGATTGTAGATTCTTCTTTTACCGCAAGTATGGAAGAGACGTTGGATGAAATCGGCGAAGAGGGGAAATCATGGCACAAAATCATTCTTGATTTTTATCATCCCTTTATGGCAAAAATAGAAGCAGGAAAAGCAGACATTGTAAGTCTTAAAATCGCTACTCCACTAGGACGAAACTGTCCGCAGTGCGGAAGCGAGCTTCTCCTTCGTTCAGGACGTTTTGGTGAGTTTATCGCGTGCAGCGGTTTCCCAAAATGTAAATATACCGAACAAACCGAAGAGAGCCAAAAAGCCAATCCAACCACTCCCGATGAGCTCAGCGAAGAGAAGTGCGAAAAATGCGGAAGCGCTATGGTCATTAAAAGCGGTCGAAACGGTCAATTTTTGGCATGCAGCGCCTATCCTGAGTGTAAAAATACCAAAACACTTAACCAAGAGACCAAATTTTCCGAAGTTCCTTGCCCTGATTGTGGCGGAAAGCTGATGTGGAGACAATCCCGTCGCGGAGCATTTTGGGGGTGTGAAGCGTATCCAAAATGTAAATTTATTTCCAAATTTGAACCAAGCCTTCACAAATGTGAAGTTGAGGGTTGCGGCGGTGCGCTGGCTCCAAGAACCTACCGCAATAAAGAAGTTTTTGAGTGTACCAAATGTAAAAACAGAACACCCAATGAGTCTGCTGAATGAAAATCGGTCTTTTGTCCGATACCCATTCAAAAGTCGGACGATCTCAAAAAGCCATTAATCGCCTCAAAGCCCATGGAGCAGAATTTCTTATTCATGGCGGAGACATCGTCAAACCTGAAATATTAGAACAGCTCAAATCCAGCGGTCTGCGCTACATGGCAGTGTATGGCAACAATGATGCCCATTTGCACGAATACCACGATAAATACAATCTTGTCCAAGAGCCTCACTATTTTACTCTGGCAGGTGCAAAATGCAAACTTATGCACTTGCCGTTTTACATGAATGCCGATGTAGAAGTGGTCATTTTTGGTCATACTCATGTTTTTGAGTGCGATTTTAAAAACAAAACACTTTTTTTAAATCCGGGGGAAGCGTGCGCTCGTGATGAACCGTCTTCATCGTGCGCGATGCTCGATATCACCGATACTGCTTTTACCGTTACTCACTATTCGCGAGCTATCGGCAGTGAAGTATTTGAAGAAGCACACTATACTTTTGAAAGAACCAAAAAATAATAATGAAAAAAATATTCCTTTGTTCGATTTGTAACATCAACAGCGGTACGTGCAATGAAGATTGCAAATTTTGCAGCCAGAGCGTCAAGTACAAAGCGGACATTGAACGCTACAAGCAAAAACCGCTAGAGCAAATACTAGATGAAGCACGTCGTCTTGAATCCCTTGGTGCACTGGGCTTTTGTCTTGTCACCGCACAAAAAGGGCTGGACGATAAAACTCTTGACTTTGTCTGTACCATTGCCACAACATTGCGCCGTGAAGTCCCGCGCCTTCGTCTCATCGCCTGCAATGGAACCGCGAGCATCGAGCAACTGCAAGAACTGCAAAAATCAGGGATTCACGCCTACAATCACAACCTCGAAACCAGTCGCGAGTTTTACCCGTCAATCTGCACCTCTCATCCATGGGACGAGCGCTATGAGACATGTGAAAATGTCAATTCGGTGGGATTAAAACTTATCAGCGGAGGAATTTTTGGAATGGGTGAGACGCAAGACGACCGTCTAAGTATGCTCCATTCTCTCAAAGCACTTAATCCTGTCTCTGTTCCCTTGAATTTTTACCATCACAATCCTGCATTACCGCTCAACCCAAGCCCTCTGACCATCGATGAATCACTGGATCTTATTCGACTCTCTCGCACAATTTTGGATAAAGCGGATAGGATTATGATTGCGGGAGGTCGTGAAATCACATTCCGTGAACGTCAAAATGAAATTTTCCAAGCAGGTGCGAACAGCATCGTTTTGGGCAACTATCTCACTACTGCAGGTCGTGAAGCCCATACTGATTTAGAGATGCTGCAAGAAATGGGTTTTGAAATTGCATTAACGGCAGAGGCTTAAAAGATTTCTTGCGTGTTTTATATAAAGTGCAGTCTTCTGCACGTGGGCTTCCTGCCGAAGGAAACTCAGCGTTAGCGTAGGTGAAGGGATTTTATTCCTTCACTGTATTAATAATATGGTTCGCAATCGCAAATCCATGATTTAATCCCAATGCAATCGAACCGCCTGATTCTTGGGTGATGTCTCCTGCAACAAAAAGTCCTTCGATATTTGTTTCGTAGTTTTCATTATGGACCGGTTTCCCATCTTCCTCTTGGATACCGCTGCTTTGCAAAAATCCGCTTGGTGTTGTCCCGCCAATCGCATAAACAAGACGATTAAAAAGCTCTGAGGAACCATCTTTAAATATGACTTTAACCAATCCTTCTTCACTCTCTAAACCCTCAATCTCAGTGTTTAACAGTGCTCGTACGCATCCGCGCTCAACCGCTTTGGCAATATCGTTTTGATTGGTAGGATTGGCTCTGCGAAAGGTGCCGCGACGATAACAAATACTCACTTCATTTTTATCGCACAACTCTACTGCGTACTCAATCGCTGAGTCACCTCCACCGATGACCATGATTTTTTCTCCCATACTACACGCATCAAGGGTAAAATGAACCTGATTTTTTATACTAGGCGGAATCTTATAATCCGGCTTATTGGGTTTTCCCATCCGTCCGATAGTTACCACAACATACTGCGCGTGAATACTCCCTCCCGCAATAAATATCTCAAAACCGTTCTCTTGCTTAACAATTTTTTGAACTTCACAGTGGGTACGAAGCTCCATGGCTTCGTTGTCTAAGAGCTGGTCAAAAAAATCAAGAGTACTTTCTTTGGTACCATCCACAAAATAGATGGAACCGTCAAGCTCTACTTTTTGCCCTTTCCAATCCACATCTACCCGCTTATTGTCTTTATAAAATTTCCGAATGGTTGCATTGTGGTTTTCGTCTTTTTCAAGCAAGACTATTCCGCGCATTCCCAAAGCATAACTCTCAATGGCGCTTGCAATTCCTGCTGGACCCGCACCAATAATAGCTAATTCGTATGCATTCTCCATCCGCGCTCCTCTATTTTTCTTTATACTTTATCATAAAGAGCTCTAAAATTTGATTTAATTTAGATATTTATTCACTATTTAATCACATTTACACGATACTATTACTAATATAAACCATTGTCGTAAGGAGACATCACTATGAATAAAATTACTCTTTCAGTATTACTTGCAGCTACTTTGGTTAGCGCAAGCGATTTTAACTACGAAGTAACTCCGGTTGCTGGGTATGTTTGGAATAAAGAATATGGTGACAAAACAGGAGCAATGGGCGGTATTGAGAATCATACCGTTTATGGTGTTGAAGCGCAGTTTAATGCTCTCGAAGTTGCTGGCATTAAACCTGAAATTAGTGTACTGTATGGTGAAGATAAAATTACTGGAAAACCAGAATCTCAAATCTTCACAGGAATGATAAATGGTGTTTATGACATTAATACCAACACAGCAGTTACCCCTTTCGTGAAGGCTGGTATCGGATATGAGGCCGAAAAAGGTACATTAGCTAAAGGATATAACGGAATTTTAGTGGATGCAGGAGTGGGTCTTAAAGCAGATTTGACGAAACGAATCGCTCTCAAACTTGAAAGCATCTATTTCTTAAAAAGAAACAATGGGAATAATGTTCCAGAAGAAGGTGCTATTCACAATGTTGCTGCATTAGCAGGTTTGACGTTTAACTTTGATGAAAAAGCAGCGCCGGTTGTTGCAGCAGTTGCGGCTCCGGTAATCGCTGCGGTAGTAGCAGAAGAACCAAAACCTGCTCCAGTTGTTGCAGCTCCTGTTGTTGCAGCTCCTGTTGTGACTCCAGAGCCAGTTCCTGTTGTTGCAGCTCCAGTTGTTGTTCCTGTTGTAGCTGCAGTTTGTCCTATTGACAGTGACAAAGATGGTGTATTTGATCCTCAAGACAAATGTCCTAATACTCCTTCAGGATTTAAAGTAGATGCTACTGGTTGTCCTCTGACAGCAACACTTCATGTTAATTTTCAAACAAATTCTAATAACGTTAAATTAAATGGTGCAAGAGAAGTTACTGAATTTGCACAGTTTTTAAAAGATAACACAGCATACAATGCAAGCATAGTTGGTCACACAGATTCAACAGCTTCAAATGCACATAACCAAAAACTTTCAGAAAAACGTGCAGCTACTGTTAAAGCAATGCTTATTAAAGAAGGCGTTGATGCAAAACGTTTGACTGCATCAGGCAAAGGTGAAACTAGCCCTATCGCAACTAATAAAACAAAAGAAGGCCGTGCTGAAAACCGCCGTATCGAAGTAGAACTTTCTCACTAAGTTTTACCTTCCATTTTCCCGCTTCGGCGGAAATTTACTTCTCTTCTCAATATTTATTCATTTATCCCACAAAAAACTTATTTTTCTCCTGTAAAATTTATTTTATTCCAATCAGGGGGTTATAGTATGAAGAAGATTCTACTTTCGGTATTTTTAGCTGCGGCAGTGAGTGCAAGTGAATACAATTATGAAGTTAGTGCAATGGGGGGTGAGGGATTTTCTAATAACTCTCAAGAGCTTAAAGATCATACTGTTTATGGAGCAGAAATTCAATTGAATGACTTAGATATTGGGGTAAAGCCAGAACTATCCATTTTCTATAGTAATGCTGATTACAATGGGCGAGGGGATACTAATATTTTTAGAAGTGCGCTTAGTGGTATTTATGAATTTGAAAAAAGTAATAGTATTACTCCTTTTGTAAAAGCCGGAGTCGGCTATGAGACGATGAGTAACCATCAGTACGATAACCATGACAGTCCGTTTGCTGATGCAGGAGCAGGAGTAAAAATTGCTTTGCTAGAGCAACTTTCCCTCAAACTTGAAGTAATTAATATGCTCAAGTTCAATAGTTCCAATTGGGACAACAATCTGCTTCTTCTGGCAGGACTTAATTTCGCTTTTGGTGAAAAAATGCAGCCTATCGCATCTGTGGCAGCTCCTGCTGTAGAAGCACCTGTCATATTAGATGAACCAAAAGAAAATCTTACGCCAGTGATTGCAGCTGCGACTTACCCTATTGATAGCGATAAAGATGGTGTATTTGATCCTCAAGACAAATGCCCAAATACACCTTCCGGTTTCAAAGTGGCCGGTGATGGCTGTCCCTTAACTGCAAAACTTCACATAACTTTCGCTACGGATTCAAATTCAGTAGATAAAGGTGGAACAGACAAAATTTCTGAATTTGCTGCATTTATGGAAGAAAGTCCTGCTTACCAAGCAAGTATCATAGGTCATACAGATGCTACCGGCTCAGTTGCTTACAACCAAAAGCTTTCGGAAAAACGTGCTGAGACCATTAAAGATGTCCTTGTTAAAGACGGTGTTGAAGCAGATCGCTTAACGACATCAGGCAAAGGCGAAATGAGTCCTGTATCTTCCAATAAAACGCCTCAAGGTCGTACAGAAAACCGCCGTATAGAAGTAGAACTTAGCGACTAAGCTTTACTTTCTTCTTTATAATATTCCCGTTAAGGCGGGAATATTAAACTTTTTACTTTTTAACTTTACTGTTAAATTTCCCCACAAATTTTTCAATCTTCGGCGTGATAACTGCGTAACAATATCCTTGTGTCGGATGCTCACTGTAATAATTTTGATGATACGCTTCCGCCTCAAAGAATTCAGGAGCAGGAGAAAGTTCCGTAACGATTTTATCGTCGAAGTTTTTTTGTGCTTGGGCCATTGAGAGAATGGCTTTTGCTTTTTGATCCTCATTGTAATAATAAATTACCGAACGGTATTGTGTTCCCTGATCGGCACCTTGAGCGTTCAATGTTGTAGGATTATGAATCGTCCAAAATATTTCTAAAATTTCTTCATAGGTAATAATTTCAGAATCAAATGTAATTTCAACCACTTCCACATGTCCGCTTACTCCCGTACACACTTGCTCGTAGCTTGGGTTAGGTCGCAATCCTCCTGCATAACCGCTAATAGAGCGTTCAACACCCTTAACGCGATTATAAACCGCTTCTACACACCAAAAACATCCACCGCCCAATAAGGCTTTTTCTAAGGTTGCCATACTCTTTCCTTTGATTGCTAATTAATGTTACGTAACTCTACAGTAATGATTCCGTCATATACTTTTAAAAATACGATAAGGAGGAAATACCTATGGAAAAAATAAGCTCATTGGAAAAAGCACTGCTTAAAAAACTGCGTCATTCGAAACGTGCGAACTGGATGGTTGGCTAACTCTTCTTTGCTCATAATGAGCAATCCTCACTCTTTATTTCTTCGTTCATTTCTCCTTGATTAACATCCCTATGGCATACTATGTGAAAAAGAATAGAGGTTTATAATGCTCTATGCTCTGATGGTCGAGGATGATCCCGACATTACTACACTATTGGTCAATTATCTCAAGAAATACGATATTATCGTAACAGCCGCATCGACACCCTCTGCCGGACTTACCATACTAGATACCAATGATTTTAATCTTATTATATTGGATTTAACTCTTCCTCAGATGGATGGGCTAGAATTATGTAAACAGATTCGTTCAAAAACTGATATTCCCATCATTATTTCAAGCGCACGAAGTGACATCAACGATAAAGTAATCGGACTCCAATATGGCGCAGATGATTATCTTCCAAAACCCTATGAACCAAAAGAACTTATCGCACGAATAAAAAGTGTTCTACGACGATATCACCCGACAACCATCAAAAAAAACGTTATCTTTGAATTGCGCCAATCGGAGCAAATTATTCTGCACAATGACGTTCCTCTCTCTTTGACACGTGCCGAATATGATATCCTTGCACTATTTTTACTCAATACCAATCAAACCCTCAGTCGCGATTTTCTTTCCAATAATTCTGACGTAATATCCGATGAGAGTTCTGGTCGAAGCATTGATGTCATTATTAGACGTCTTCGTCAAAAAATCGAAACAGATCCAAAAAATCCTCGTCATATTCACTCTATACGCGGCAGTGGATACCAATTTACGGGGTGATCTATGGGACACAGTATTTTTATAAAAATAACTTTATTTTTCCTTATCACCTTTATTGCAATGGGAATCGGATTTAATGCCATTTACTCTCAGCTGAATCGTGATCATGATCAACGTTTACAAACTGAAGCGCAAACGCTACTTCTGCTGCTTCGTCAAAGTATCTTTCTCCCTGCTGACATTCGAAAAACATTTTTAGTCGAACGCGGCTATGAAATTACAACACCGAATCCTGTACTCATCAGTACATTAGAAAATGCTTTTACTCTTATTCCTAAAAACTATCCCAAAGAGATACAAGATTCTCTGAAAGAAGGTCGCATACGAATACTAAAAGATGACCATAATCTTTATGTTTATCTTACTAAAGCAAAGCCGCCGCTCCTTGTAATCAAGGTCGGTGCTGCAGAAAAATCATTTTGGTCGGAAACGCTGCTTATCATTCTTTTCCTTTCCCTTTTACTTTTTTATCTGCTGATTATCAAAACTCTTTTTCCTCTAAAGAAGCTTATGCATACCATCAAAAAATACGAAAAAGAGGGAGAATACACACCAATCAAAGCCCTAAAAAAAGATGAAATTGCTTTAGTGGCAAATGCCTTGGATTCAGCGATGCATAAAAATCACTCTCTTTTGGAAGCACGACGTCTTTTTTTACGTAATATCATGCATGAACTCAAAACCCCTATTACCGTAGGGAAACTCTCCTTGCCCTTTTTGAAAAAAGGGGAAGAGAAATCCATTCTCGAACGGGCATTTTTTCGGATGGAACATCTGATTCAAGAGCTGGTACGCGTCGAACAAATCACATCCGGAATGATCTCACCTACACCCAAAGAGTGTGACCCCATAGCCTTGATCCATAAAGCTGCCGGTCTACTCTTTATTGAGCTCGATACATTAACCATTACAAGCGATGGAGGGTTAATTGAAGTTGACTGTGATGTCTTTGTTACAGTATTTAAAAATTTCATCGATAATGCGATTAAATACAGTCCTGACAAGCACGTAAAAATCATCCACGATAAAGGGACGATCACCTTTGTAAATCGCGGTGATCCCTGGCCTACCGGTCGTACTTTAGAATCTTTAACGGAGCCTTTTTCACAAAATCATTCATCGAACCAAGGATTCGGACTTGGACTTTATATTATCAAGTCGATTCTGGATGCTCACGATTTGCGTCTGTCGCATCAATTTGTTTCCGGAGAACATTTTTTCTCCATTCATTTTCAACACGATTAAGGCGAATTTCAAAACACGCCCCCTTCGCCGTATTATGAACGCTCAATTTTCCTAAAAAATGTTTCTCTACAATCATTTTTGCCATATACAGACCTATCCCCGTCCCTTGAGATTCAAACTTTGTTGTAAAATAGGGGTCAAATATTTTATCCATAACGTGTAACGGTACTCCGCCCCCGCTGTCTTCAATCGAAATCGTACAAAAGCGACTGTTATTTTCACACGATATATGAATCACTCTCTCGGTATTTTTACTCTGTTCAATCGCTTCACGTGCATTATTCACGAGATTAATCAATACTTGCTTGAGTTCATTTGGATAGACTAAAACGGTTATATCGGGATCAATATCTCGAATGAGAGTGATTTTTTTACTCGCCAATAAAGGTCCAAGCAGTGTTTCCACCTCGCCGACAATATGATTAATATTGACCTTGCTTTGGACTCGATCATGTTTAAAAAAGTTTCTAAAATCATCAATAGTTTGTGACATATACTGTATTTGCTGTTCAACAATTTCGATGGTTTTTTCCATATCTTCCATGCGACCAAAACTGCAACTAAGACTAAGTTTTGTCATTGAGAGCCCCAAAATATTAAGAGGCTGTCTCCACTGATGGGCGATGGATTCGACCATTGAGCCAATTTCTGCCATTTTAGCTTGCTGCATCAAGATTTTCTCTTGAGTACGATTTTTTTCTACTGCTTTTTCTATCTCATCTTGGAGACGCTGATTAAAGGCTTCCAGCTCATTCGTACGACGAAGAACCAACTCATCAAGTCGGCGATTTTTATACGCGATACTGAGTAAAATAGTGGCTAAAATCACGGCAGACATTATCAATAATGATGTGCTTGAAGCATACTCCACGTCGGAAGGAAACTCTTTTGACCATAGAGAACTATCAAAAATAATAAATAATAGTAATAATTTCTTCATAAAAAAAGTGTAGCAGAAGAATTATATTTTCATCCTTATGCCTCTTTGGGTTGTGATACGATAAAATCGCGATAATATTACCTTAAGGTCACATCATGTCGGTCAAACAACAGCTTCTTGAAATACTCCAAAAACGCCCTCTCATCATTGATGGCGCGATGGGAACCCAGCTTCAAGAGCGTGACGCTATGATTCCCTCCAGTGCATGGGAGGGTAACGAGGGATGTAACGAACTTCTCAATGTCACCGCTCCTGAAGTGATGAGCGATATTTTTCACGCCTATCTCACGTCAGGGGCAGATCTTCTCACCACCAATACTTTTGGCGCATTCAACTGGGTTTTGGATGAATATCAAATCGGTCACAGAGCGTATGAACTTGCCCGTGCAGGGGCGCAAGTTTGCAGGGACGAGTGCGACAAGTTTTCCACTCCTAATCATCGCCGTTTTGTTTTGGCTTCCATCGGACCTGGGACAAAACTCCCCTCACTTGGACACATTCATTATGATGAGATGTTCGCAGGATATATGGAGTGCTGCTTGGGACTTATCGATGGAGGGGCAGATATTTTTCTTCTCGAAACCTGCCAAGATCCGTTGCAGATCAAAGCGGCTCTTCATGCGTGTGAAGCGGCGAACAAAGAACGAAAAACCGATTTACCGATTATGGTTTCAGTCACCATCGAACTTGCAGGATCCATGCTTATCGGAACCGATGCCCAGACGATTGCAACCATTTTAGAGCCTTTTGACATTCTCAGCCTCGGATTCAACTGCGGAACGGGACCTGAACAATACGGCAAACACGTTCGAACTCTCTCGCAAGTGTGGGGAAAACCGATTTCTGTTCACGCCAATGCCGGACTGCCACAAAACCGTGGCGGTTACTCCTATTATCCGATGGGACCCGATGAGTTTGCACAACGTCAATACGATTTTTTAGCTTTTGACGGAGTGAGTTTTTTAGGAGGCTGTTGCGGAACGACTCCTCAGCATATCCGCGCACTGGTAGACAAAGTTTCTACTATTGTTCCCAAAAAACCAAGCGGAAGCCAAGTCCCCTCTATCGCTTCACTGTTTAACACGGTCGAACTTATCCAACAACCCGCCCCGTTGCTCATAGGCGAGCGCTCCAACTCTACGGGGTCCAAAGCGTTTCGCGAGCTTATCATCGAGGGTGATTATGAGGGGACACTCAGTGTCGGACAAGCCCAAGTACGTGATGGAGCGCACTGTCTGGATGTCAATGTTGAGTTTGCAGGTCGTGATGGTGCTGTAGACATGGCGCACGTCATGAGACTCTACAATCAAAAAATACCTCTTCCTCTGATGCCCGATGCCACACGAGTCAATACAATGGAAGAGGCGCTCAAATGTATCGGCGGTAAACCCATCATCAACTCTGTCAATCTCGAAGACGGAGAAGAGAGACTCGATGCCATTTGTTCGTTGGCAAAGAAATTTGGAACCGCATTAGTGTGTCTCGTTATCGATGAGAAGGGAATGGCAAAAACCACCGAAGACAAAATACGCATTGCCGATCGAATTTATGATTTGTGCGTTAATCGCCACCATATTGATCCACGTAATCTTATGTTTGATATGCTCACGTTTACCGTGGGAAGCGGAGACTTGGAATATCGTGATGCGGCAATACAAACTCTCGAAGCAATCCGTCAACTTCATGCCAAATATCCCGATGTAGGCTCAACCCTTGGGCTGTCTAATATCTCCTTTGGTCTGAGTGCAAGTTCCCGTGTCTTTTTAAACAGTGTCTTTTTACACCACTGTATCGCTGCTGGAATGACCTCGGTTATCATTAACGTCAAACACATCGTCCCTCTGTCAAAAATGAGCGATCAAGAAAGGGAACTGTGTGAAGAGCTTTTATTTACCCCTAACGACCAATCACTGTTCAACTTTATCAACCACTTTAGTGACGTCACGATTGACAACACCAAAAATGACGAAGAATATGAAGCGCTCCAGACGCACGAAAAAATAGCCAAACTCCTCATCGACGGCGACAAAGAGAGGATGATCCCGCTGGTAGAAAATGCCCGCCACACGATCAAAGCCGATACAATCGTCAATGAGATCCTCATTGATGCGATGAAAGTGGTCGGGGAGCTGTTTGGAAGCGGGAAAATGCAATTGCCGTTTGTACTGCAAAGCGCCGAGACGATGAAAACCACCGTTGATTATCTCAACCCTTATCTCACCAAACAAGAAAAAGATACCGATACAACTCTCGTGATCGGAACGGTAAAAGGAGATGTCCACGATGTGGGAAAAAATCTCGTGGATATTATCCTCTCCAACAACGGCTTCAAAGTCATCAATGTAGGGATCAAAACCGAACTCGATGAGTATTTAGACGTGATGAAAACCAACGAAATCCATGCTATCGGTATGTCTGGACTCTTAGTTAAATCGACCCAAGTGATGAAAGATAATCTCGAAACGTTGAGCAGTATGGGGATAACCATCCCCGTCTTGTTGGGTGGTGCGGCACTCACTCGAAGTTTTGTGGATGATTTTTGCCGACCTTTCTATGGGGGTCCGATCTTTTATTGCCGTGATGCCTTTGATGGTGTCATTGCCATGAGCCGTATTGAGAAATACAATGAAAATCCCGATGTTGGCTTGGATGTCAGACTGGGTGGGGACATGGTTGAACGCGAAATCAAAAAGGTTAAAGAGGTCATTATCCCCCCATTCTCTGAGCTTAAAATGCCTTCTCGTGAGGTAAAAGTCCCTACTCCTCCGTTTTGGGGTCGTCGAGTTTTACGCAAAGAACAGCTCGATTTTGACATGGTATGCGAGTGGATCAACAAGCGAAGTTTGTTCAAAATGCACTGGGGCTATAAACGTGCAGGGATGGATGTAAATGCCTATAAAAGACTCTTAGAGACAAAAGTCTACCCAGCCTACGAGCGGATAAAACGAGAAATCGTAAAGCGCGGGTTGTTTGATCCAACCATAATTTATGGCTACTATCCGGTGCGAAGCAGTGATCAAGAAATCCTCATTTTCGATGAGAGCTACGGATGGAATGTGGATGAAAACGCCAACCGTATGCCTCTTGAAAATGTTATAGGCAATGCCAAATATCTCTTTGAGTTTCCACGTCAACGCAAAAGCCCTCATCGTGCACTCAGTGACTTTTTCACTCACACTCGTGATGATGTTTTACCACTAACATGTGTTAGTGTAGGAGATAAATTCAGCGCTTACGAGCAAGAGCTGTACGCCAACAATGAGTACCTAGAATACAATATGGTGCATGGTTTTGGGGTAGAACTTGCTGAAGCACTCGCTGAAGTCGCACACAAGCAAATCCGATTGGATCTGGGGATTGTAAGTGATGATGAAGGGAATAGTTTGCGTGATGTCAGGATGAACCGATATTCTGGAGCACGTTACAGTTTTGGTTATCCGGCATGTCCCGATTTGGAGCAAAGCCGCATCATCTTTGATTTGTTACGCCCCGAAGAGTTTGGAATCGTTCTTTCCGAAACCTTTCAAATCCATCCCGAACAAAGTACGACGGCACTCGTTGTCCATCACAAAGAGGCGACGTATTACAGTGTTTAATGTATTCGTCATTCTCCATTCGCCCACACCTTTTTCATCCATTCCCCCATCTTCGCTTCATACCCGCTGTTTTTAAACTCGACAAATTTTAGCGGTTTTGAGAGATATTTCTGTTCTACCCATCCGCCAAAGTCATGCGGGTAAAGATAGTTTGCTCCGCGTGGGCGTATTGCATCGGGGATTTCCAAAATCACTCCATTTTTGACCGCTTCGAGCGCTGAATTAATCGCATTGTAGGCAGTATTGGATTTAGGGGAAGCACAGAGATAAATCACGGCTTGCGCCAAAATAATCCGAGATTCAGGATACCCGATTTGCTTCACGCTCATCATTGCTGAGGTGCATAACGTTAGGGCTTGCGGGTTTGCATTGCCTACGTCTTCACTAGAGAGTATGACCAGCCGTCGAGCGATAAACTCAGGCGGTTCACCTCCCTCGATAAGGCGGGCGAGATAATAGATCGCCGCATCCGCATCACTCCCTCGAATACTCTTAATCAATGCGGAAGCTAAATCATAATGAACCCCTGCTTCCGAACTTCCCTGTGCTTGCGCGGTAGGGCGAAGAGATTTGAGCAAAGAGAGGGTCATAGGTTTATTAAGAGCTGACGCCACCTCAAGCAGCTTAAGCATTGCACGGGCATCACCTCCCGAACTGGCGATTAAATACTCACGAGCATCGTCTTCCACCGCGATAGACGTTCGAGCTAACAAATCTTCTAACGCATCAACACCAATCGTTTGTAACTCAAACAAGAGCGAACGAGAGCGCATCGCTGCAGTAAGGCTAAAATAGGGATTTTCTGTCGATGCACCGATGACTAACGCACTGTTTTTTTCCATAACCGGCAATAACACCTCTTGCTGGTTCTTCGCAAGGCGATGCACCTCATCGATAAAAACAAGAGGCTTAGTGAGAGAATTTTCGTATTGATTAAAAATTTTACGTAAATCTTCGATTTTGAGAGAAGTTGCATTAAATTCATAAAAAGGAAGTTCCATAACTGAGGCGATGATCCGAGCCAATGTGGTTTTACCACAACCGGGAGGACCATAAAAAAAAGAGTGGGTGAGGTTTCCGCTTTCGCAAAGGGAACGTAACGGTGCTTCGCTTGAGCATAAATGAGATTGTCCTACTACCTCATCAAAGGTTTTAGGACGAAGTAAATAGGTGAAGTCAGCCATGAGCACTCTTTATTTGAACGCCAAAGGAATAAATCCCTTTAGCTACGCTAGCCGCTAAGGCACTAAAGCTTCGCTCGTGCGAGCGAGCGAGATATTTTATTTCTTAAACTTATTATCTGTTTTCGGTCTGTATTTATTAGTACCAAAGACTTCACTTTCAGGCTTCACTTTTTTATCTTTGATAAACTCTCGCTTGGTCGGTTTTTTCTCGTCTTTTGCTGCTGGCTTTGCGCTAAATTTATCGTCTTTTGAAAACTTTTTATCAAATTTACCGAGAGCACCGGTAAACTTTTTCTCAGATTTTTGTTTCATTTTAGCTGCTTTTTCCGCTGTTTCTAAAAAGTCACGCAAAGAAGCATATTCGTTACGCTCCAAAAAGCGAACTTTGCCCGTTGGAAGATTGTTGAGTTCTATTCCTCCAAAACTAAGACGTTTTAGATCCACTATTTCAGCACCAAAGTGAGCGAAAAAGCGACGAAGTTCACGGTTTTGTCCCTCTCCGATGGCGACTTTGAGGATCGAATAATCCCCTTGATCTTTTTGCACTTGATAGGCGTAAAACGGAGCAAAGCTCATTGGACCTTCTTCAGCATACTCATGCGCACCGGCACTTGCATCGTCAAGCTCCAATCCTTCACCCATGGCGATTTTCATCCCCTCGGTAACAGGCCCTTTGATTTTAATCTTGTAAACACGTTCCATTTTAGAGGTCATCAGTGCCGTAGCAACACGCGATGCATCAGTGAGAAGCAATAGCCCTTCTGACGCATAGTCCAAACGTCCTACTGGGATAAAATGTTTGTAATTTTTAGAAAGTGAATCATAAATTGTTTTACGGTTTTGAGGATCTTTTTTCGTTACTAACTCACCTCTTGGCTTGTTATAAACAATCACCGTAAATTGATCTGTTGCAGTAATTTTATTACCACTCACGCTGACATTGGCACTGCGCTCATCTACAGATACGGCCGGATTTTTTTCGATTTCACCATCGATACGGACATACCCATCCAAAATCGCCTGATCTGCTTCACGGCGAGAATAGGTCGAGTAGTGGGCTATAAATTTATTAAGTCTCATCATGAGATACCTGCTTCCACGAGTGTATGAAGATGCAATGCACCTTGAATTTTGCCTTCACCATCGGTGACGACTAACAATTGAATTTTTTTGTTTTCGATCAACACCAACGCATCGCTTGCAAGCATGAAGCCATCATTTATGACCATTGGATTTTTCGTCGCGTACTCAAAAGCACTTGTTTCCAGTGAAAAATCTTTTCCCAGCAAGGCACGACGGATATCTCCGTCACTGAGCAATCCTGAGAGTTTTCCCTCACTATTTGTGAGCATAACCGTACCTAAACGCCCTTCGCTGAGAACCAAAATCGCCTCTTTAAGCGGAGTGTTTTCGCTAACAATAGGGAGATTTTCGGTACGCATCAAATCGGATACTTTTACAAACAATTTTTTGCCCAATGCACCACCCGGGTGAAACGAGGCAAAATCTTCTTTTTTAAATCCGCGGGCTTCCATCAGACATACCGCCAATGCATCACCCATGGCCAAAGTCAGTGTCGTAGAGCTCGTAGGGGCAATGTTCAAAGGGCATGCTTCAACCGCAACATTGATGTTAATCACCTCATCACTGTAACGACCCAATGTCGATGCACTGTTGCGTGTCATACCGATCAAGGGGATATCAAAACGCTTAATATGAGGCAAAATGGCACTAAGTTCAGGACTCTCACCACTATAACTAATAGCAATAACAACATCATCACCGTCAATCATCCCTAAATCACCGTGCAACGCTTCGGTCGGATGGAGAAAAAAGCTCGGCGTCCCAGTAGAGGCAAACGTTGCTGCCATTTTAGCCCCGATAAGTCCTGATTTTCCGACACCCGTAATGATGAGTTTTCCACGGCATGCGAGAATGATCTCCACACATTTTGGAATCTCATTCCCGATGGTTTTCATCGCATCACGCAATGTTTGCGCTTCGATTTCAAGTGTCTTGCAGGCTATTGCGATATAATCGTTGTTCATATACTAATTATAGCGGAAATGGACTTTATCCATGCAAAACCTTTATGTAGACGTATCCTCTCTAGATTATCGTGCCGTAGACAAATTCGCCCTGAGCGAAGAAATCATGATGGAGCACGCCGCCATCGCGGTAGAGCGTACCATTCGTGAACGTTTCGTCCTTGGTTCATCCATTCTCATCGTCTGCGGAAGCGGTAACAATGGGGCAGATGGATTGGCTCTTGCACGGCTTCTTGAAGAGTCTTACGATGTCATTCTTCATCTCCCTTTTGGCGTCTCCTCCCCTCTTGCAAAACTTCAACTAAAGCGTCTTGATGCATTAGGGATTAAAAGCGAACGGCTTCCTAAAAGTGCCGATGTCATCGTCGATGCCCTTTTCGGAAGCGGTTTAAGTCGACCGTTAGACTCTGCCACCGTCAAAATATTAGAGACGCTCAATACACTCCAAGGATTTAAAATCGCCTGTGATATTCCCAGCGGATTACATCTGGACGGGTCATGTGAGTCTCACTCGTTTAAAGCGGGTCTCACCGTCACGATGGGGGCACTAAAGCGTGGAATGTTTAGCGACCATGCCAAAGAAATCGTAGGTGAAATCATCGTTGCAGATTTGGGAATTCATCACAATCATTATGAAATACCCTCTCAGTGGCACCTCCTTGAAGTCAGTGATTTACGTCTGCCTATTCGCACAACCGTATCCGCCCACAAGGGATCGTATGGACATTTAGCCCTAATATGCGGCGAAAAATCAGGCGCTGCGGTCATTGCAGGCTCGGCTGCTTTGCGATTTGGTGCGGGTTTGGTCACACTTGTGAGCAATGAAAATGTCCCACTCCCTTATGAGTTGATGCAAAGCCACTCCCTCCCTGAAAATACGACCGCAATTGCATTAGGGATGGGAATGGGGTCTGAATTTGGAGATGATGAACTTACACGTATACTCGACAATGCCCATCCTCTTGTCTTGGATGCCGACATCTTTTACCATCCGATGTTTGTGCAACTACTCACACGTCCCAATATCGTCCTAACTCCTCATCCAAAAGAGTTCACCCAAATTCTTCGTGTTTGCGAAATCGCCGATATTGACACGGCAACCCTCCAAAAAGATCGTTTTAACTATGCCCAAAAATTTTGTGACACCTTTCCTAACACAGTGTTAGTACTCAAAGGATCCAACGTACTCATCGCTCGCAATAAAGACTTTTTCATCAATCCTCACGGAACGGTCAACCTTGCCAAGGGAGGAAGCGGAGATGTCCTCTCCGGACTCATCGCAGCACTGCTGGCACAAGGATATGATCCGCTCAAATCAGCCCTCCAAGGCTCGCTTGCCCATGCAATCGCATCGCAAAAATTTGCCAAGAACAACTATGCTATGACCCCTCTTGATCTCATCGAAAGTATCACTACCCTATGAAAAAAATCGTTGCCCTATTTAGCGGCGAGGGAACCAACCTCGCAAACTTAATTGAAAAAATTCATCATAAACATGGTCTTATCACCTGTGCCATTACTAACAATCCAAACGCAGGTGGTATTGCCAAAGCCAAAATCGCAAATATCCCCGTCGAAGTATGCGACCATAGAGAGTATGAAACTCGTGAAGATTACGACAAAGCCTTGGTCGAAATGGTACAAGAATACGATCCAGACCTCGTTGTACTGTGTGGATTTATGCGGATTCTCACCCCTGTTTTTACCACTAAAATCAAAGCCATCAACCTTCACCCCTCCCTTCTCCCTGCCTTCAAAGGTGCTCGTGCGATTGAGCGAAGTTTCGAAAGTGATGAAACTATTTGTGGCGTAAGTGTCCACTGGGTGAGTGATGAGCTCGACGGGGGAGCAATAATCTTACAAAAAAGTTTTACTAAAAACCCCGCTGATACTTTAGAAGAATTTTCGGCTAAAATTCGCGAAATTGAGCATGAAATTTTACCCTTGAGTGTTATACAAATATTAAAATAAGGAATCTCATAAAATGCACACATTACAAATCGGAAAATATACTCTCGGAAGCCGTCTCATCGTAGGAAGCGGAAAATATGACTCGTTTGAGACAACCAAAGCAGCGACGTTAGCAAGCGGTTCAGAACTTATCACTGTAGCAGTACGCCGTCTCAATATCACCAACCCCAATGAGCCAAATTTACGTGATACTTTCGCCAACACAAACGTCAGATTTTTACCTAATTCTGCCGGATGTACCACCGCCGAAGAAGCCATCACCCTTTTTCGCCTCACGCGAGAAGCAACCGGGATTGATCTGATAAAACTCGAAGTGATCGGTGACACCCAAAAAACTCTCTACCCCGATGTATTAGAAACCATCAAAGCGTGTGAAGTGTTAGCGCGTGATGGCTTTACGATTATGGCGTACACCAGCGATGATCCGATCATGGCACGCCGTCTCGAAGACGCAGGCGCTCATGCCATCATGCCTCTCGCTGCACCTATTGGCAGCGGATTGGGAGTTCAAAACCGTTATAACATCGTGTTTGTACGCGAAGCGGTTAAAGTGCCCATTATCGTCGATGCGGGGATTGGGTGTGCCAGTGATGCAGCGTTAGCCATGGAATTGGGTGCGGATGGTATTTTAACCAATACCGCTATTGCCCAAGCAAAAAATCCGATGATGATGGCAGAAGCTATGAAAAATGCGGTGATTGCAGGACGATTGAGTTATTTAGCGGGTCGTATTCCAAAACGCCCATATGCAACCGCAAGCTCACCAATTGATGGGATGATACAATTTTAATATTTCAATAATAATGCCCTCACGCCACACCAAGAGCGAGGTCGCGTGCCGTAGGGTAAACGCGTACACTCAGCGTTCTGGTGTGAGGGCGATTTTCTTTTATAGAAACATTTTGCTTTGCAAAAGCGGTTCCCTTGTTTTGTTTCTTTTCTTATGAAAAAGAAAAGAAAATAGATATTTAAAACTCGATCACCCCAATTAAATTAAGCATGACAAAGAACAGTGCAACGGGTGAAATATAACGGACACTAAAACGCCAGATAGGATAGAACCATCCCATTTGGTCTTTAAGCACGGAAGCCACCCGTTCTTTTTCGATGACATGTCCGACGAATATTGCCATCACAAGTCCGGCAAACGGTAAAAATACATTGGAAGTCATATAATCTGCCCAATCAAAAAAGCTCTTCCCGCCCCAAGTCAAATACTCCGACCATTGGGCACTTAATGAGCCGATTGCAACAAGACCAAATACGTAAAAGAACCCTCCCATCGATACCGCTGCTTTTGTACGGCTCATATCCCAACGATCGATTAAATATTGTACCATCGGCTCAACAAGAGAGACAGCAGAGGTAAGCCCTGCAAAGGCTAATGCCACAAAAAAGAGAACAGCTAAAACATTCCCGACTAATCCCATTGCGTGAAAAACGGCAGGAAGAGAGATAAAGACAAGCCCCGGTCCTTTAGCAGGTTCGGCACCGTATTGGAACAAAAAGGTAAAAAGAACAAGCCCTGCTGAAAGGGCAATGAGCGTATCAGTGACAATAACAAAAATCGATGCTCGCACTAGATTACTCTCTTTTGGTAACGATGCCGAATAAATCATAATCGCACCCATCCCCAAAGAAAGGGTAAAAAAGGCATGCCCAACTGCTACTGCAAACGCCTCAGAGGTAAGTTTGCTCCAATCCGGACTAAACATATAAGACAATGCTCTGGGAAAACTCTCCATACTCATCGCATACACCAGCATTCCGCCGATAATAAGCATCAAAGCAGGCATCAAAACAAGATTGAACTTTTCGATTCCCCCCTTGATTCCGCGAATAAGAACAGCGGTGGTAATCATAAATGCCAAGGTGTGAAAAAAGATTTGTGTTCCTATCCCCTGTGTCATCAGGGTATTGTAAATCCCTTCGGCTTCAGGAATTGAAGACGGAAGCGTTCCAAATGAAAGTGTAATATAATAAAAAATCCACCCGATTACAACCGAATAATAAAACATAACCAATGTTCCGGATAGTCCCATAAATCCAGCATATTTCCACTTCTCTTTATGGCGTGGTGCTAAATGTTCAAACGCTCCGACACCGTCTCTCTGCCCTAAATACCCGATAAGCATCTCCGCAATCATCACTGAAAATCCGACTAAAACAACGGTGAGCAAATAAACCAATACAAATGCTCCCCCGCCATATTCACCGGTGATATAAGGAAATTTCCAAATATTCCCCAATCCCACTGCTGAACCAGCCGCCGCCATTAAAAAACCCCATCGACTAAATTTTGCAATTTTCATTTAACCCCTTTTTCTTTAACCCTGTTTCGCTCTTTTTAGCAAAATTAGTTCCAAATTATAGCAAAGCAAAAAAAGGTATTGACATTTACTCATTTTTAAACTATAATTTCGCCTCACTAAAATCGGTTTTGCCACTTTTAGCTGATAGGTCGGGGCGTAGCTCAGTATGGTTAGAGTACTTGCTTTGGGAGCAAGGGGCCGGAGGTTCGAGTCCTCTCGCCCCGACCACGTTATTTTAAATTTCAATCAAAAAACTTTTGTATGGTGGAATTAGCTCAGTTGGTTAGAGCACTGGTTTGTGGTGCCGGGGGTCACGGGTTCGAGCCCCGTATTCCACCCCATATATTTGTTTGTTTATTACACTTTTGGCATTTTAGATGTTTTAGAAGGACTTTGTGCGTTCGTAGCTCAATTGGATAGAGTAACGGTCTTCGGAACCGTAGGTTATAGGTTCGAACCCTATCGGGCGCACCATATAGTACTCGCGTCCTTAGCTCAGTTGGATAGAGCAATGCCCTTCTAAGGCATCGGTCAGAGGTTCGAATCCTCTAGGGCGTACCACCTTAGATTTTATGTGCGGATGTGGTGAAATGGTAGACACGCCAGACTTAGGATCTGGTGCCGCAAGGTGTAGGAGTTCAAGTCTCCTCATCCGCACCACCCCTTCTAGATGCTTATTTTAAGCACTTCTTTAACAATCAATTAATTTACTTTTTTAAAATTTACTCGGATTACATTCTTCCCTAATAATTCATAATAACGTCAATGTAAAATACTTCAATAATAAAACATAAGCTACAAAGAGAGATTAATAAGACTCTAACCTACTTAGCAACTCTTCGACAAAGCGATGGTAATCTTTTAGTCCACGGGAACGCTCGGGCTGATCGATTATCGGATTTCCTCCTTCAAACTGATTCGAAAGTTTGACATCAATCCCTATGGGAGAAAAAAACTTTTCCTCTCCAAACTGTATTTTTACTTTGGCAATCGCGTCACGATGTTCAGGGATATGAGTATTGACCATGACCGGAAGAATCCCTACGTTTGGAGTGCGTTGTCCATTGTACGAAGCGTTTTGATAGATGGCTCGTACCATTTGCCCCACTGCGACCACACCCAAATGATGAGGGACGAAAGGGATAACGACTGCATCAGCAACTTCAAGTGCATTTTTGAGCAGTGCATCAAATGTGGGTGGGGTGTCAATCACTACGTAATCGAAAAACTCATGAATCATTTCATTGGAGAACCTGTTTCGTAACACTCCCCGCAAATCGCCATTTTCGTACACATCGAAAAATTCGGTGGCAGGAGAGAGTGTCAGTTGCTCAAACACAGTCGGAACGAAAGTCTCACTGAGCGTTTTACCAAAAAAAATCGAATGTGCTCCATTGTCAAGCGATCCCATACACCCTACGCCCATCGACGCATGAGCTTGGGTATCGAAGTCAATAAGCAATACAGAGCCTCGTTTAGCAAGCTCACACGCGAGATTAACCGCCGTCGTCGTTTTTGCTGAGCCACCTTTACGATTGGATACAACTATGGTCTTCATGCCACCTCTTCATTCGGAAGAGTAATCGAATCGATAACCACTACGAGTGATTTTTTGTACTCTACCACACCGCGCGTATGTAAACATGCCCCTACTTTGACGTTATGGGCATAGGGCTTTATCTGTTCCTCATCCAATGCAATAATATCTCGGATTGCGTCTACTTTGATCGCAAAAAAACCATTGCCGCTTCGATAAATAAGAAGTTTTTGTATTTGAGAAGAAATTTCGGTACTTTTTCGTACCATTTCACCCAAAAGACGCATTGTATCCACGAAAGCACCATTGATGATCTCTTTGTTGTAGCATTCCAGTGCAGCTTCGGTATCGCCCGTGCATTGCTGTAATAACTTTGCACCTGTTTCATGTAACTGCGAATGAATGGGTATAAGTGCGCGAATGATAGCGAGCACTTCAGGATCATTCGCTTGATACGAATAAATCCATTTACCCAATCGGCATAAATGGGGATCAAGTGCAAGCTTAAAAGGGACACCCTCGCGCAACGATGTTTCCAATGCTACTACCCAATTTTGATGGTCCTTTATTACTTGATTAAACAATTCCAGCATCTGATCTTCATGCGTTTGCAAATTGGTCATTTTTCGAAAATTAATCACCTTTGCCGTAAGGTTTTGATAGGTCATCAATCCATCAATAAATGGATGGGCATTGGGAATAGGGGTCAGATGCGGAACCTGATCGATACGATCGATATTGCCGACTTCTAACGCATAATCGCTCACGCCAATCGTAAAAATAATGTAATCAGATGTCATTTCAATCCTTTATGCGCAATGGGCTTCGGTCACGTCAAAGCCTTCACATATCTTTTGATACAACTTCTCATACATTCCGAATCGGTATTGGGCTACATACAGTTTTTTGTATGCCAAAACAAGCTGCAAGATCCCTAAATGGAGATCATCACACTCACTAAAATCAAAAAGAATCGGATCAGGAGAGGAGAGCTGTAAATAATCACGCAATGCTCCAATCTCATCTTCGTACGTTACACCACTGAAAATTACAGTATGATTTTCCATCAAAATCGACATTACACTATCCCCTTTACCGGCATTGAGACCGATTTTATAACATTAACCAGTCGCTCACCCATCTCAACAACCCCTGACGTTTCTAGAAAATCTCCCAGACTATTGCTTGAATCAACCGACTTGATCATCGAAGGTTCAATACGGGCCATGTCATCAATCGCATCCACCTTGATGGCAAAAAAGCTCTCTCCTCCTTGGTAGATCAACAGTTTTTGCATGTGTCCTGAAATGGATTGCGACATTTCTCCCATTTTATGAATTTCTCCCAGTGTCATTGAAAAAATAGAGACAATCTCACGGCGGGCCTGATCCAAAGCCTCTTCAGGATTGGTTTCACGCAATGCCAATATTTCACGTCCACGATCATGAAGTTTTGAATGCGTAGGTCGAAGAACTTTTAAAATAGCCAAAACATCCGCATCATGAGTACTGTAGCTATCCAGCCATTTTCCAAGACGACAAGCATGCGAATCCGTGGTAAGGGCAAAACCGCTATTATTCTCCATGGCTGCCATGAATGTATCAACCCATATTTTATGATCATTCCCAACACGTTGAAACAGGGCATGAACTTCTTCTTCGTGTGCCGTCATTGCTATCATTTTACGAAAATTCACCACTTTCGTCACACGCTTTTCATACGACATCATTCCATCAATACAAGGGTGTGCATTAGGGATTGGGGTGACACTTGGCATCTGAATAATTCGCTCTACATTCTCCACATTGAGTGCATAAAAATTCGTTCCAACCGTAAAAACAATATAATCTTCCATTTTTTATCCTTTAGCTTGCATGTTGGTAATTGGTTTGAAGTGCGTGTGAGAGCTGCAACATCCCCAGCGGATCAATCGCCATGATAATTTGCCCATTTCCAAGTAATGCCGTCCCGCTGAAAATCGGATGGTGTTCCATAATCCCCTCAAGCGGTTTTTGTACGACATCAATCTGCCCAATCAGCGCATTGACGACAACGGCTAACAAATTGCCCTTGATATTGAGCACCACAACCGGAAGTGTTTTACCGATCAATATCTTTTCATCGAGCATTTGACGCGTAAACAGCAGAGGTATAACCTCTCCGCGTAAATAAATAAATGGCTCATTTTGTAAATATTCAATCTGTGCGGATTCGATTTTGACCGTTTCAGAGACACTGTCCATCGGGAATCCATAGTGAACACCGTTCATCATCACATGAAGCAGCGACGTTACGGCAAGAGATACGGGGATAGAGAGATAAATCGTCGTCCCTTGATTAGGGACGGTTTTGATACGAATAGTGCCGCCAAATCCTTCGATTGATTTGCGCACTACATCCATCCCTACGCCGCGTCCGCTGTACTCACTGATCGTCTCAGCCGTAGAAAGTCCCGGCAGCATCACCAGTGCCGCTTTTTCATCATCGCTCATTGCATCGATTTGATCCAACGTTAAAAGGTCTTTTTCCAATACTTTTTGAACAACACGATCCACATTGATACCCGCTCCGTCATCACGGATTTCGACGATAATTTTGTCACTTTGAGGATAGGCATTGAGGGTAATTTGACCCTCCGGACTTTTACCCTTTTGGATACGAATGTCTGGAAGTTCGATTCCGTGGTCGAGAGAATTTCGCATAATATGAATCATCGGATCGGCAAGCATCTCGATCATGTTTTTATCGAGTTTCGTCTCTCCTCCATCCATCGTTAACGTCACTTTTTTGTTAAGATTTTTCGAAATATCCCGTACCAGTTTGGGGTAACGGTCAAATACATAGGAGATAGGGAGCATCCGCATCGACATAATCAAATCTTGGAGCTGTTCGGTGAGACGGTTAATAAAGGTATATTTTTCCATTATCGCCCGTTTTGTCCCCTCGTGAGTCATCGCATGTACACCGTCCGCCAAATAGGGAAGAGAGTTTTTAGCCACGAGCAGCTCGCCCACTACATTCATCAAATTATCGATGGACTCCTGATCGACCTTCACGGTTTTGCCGATAACCCCTTTTTTGGCTCCTGCGTTTTGAACTTCCGGTTCAAGCTTTGGCGCTTCGACGACAACAGCCGATTTGACCTCTGCTGATGGTTTTACCGTAACGATATTGACAGGGGTTAGCAGTACAATTTCTACTTCAGGAATAGTGAGCTCCATCATACTCAAAATCTCTTCGTCTATCTCATTTAAGCTCTCTGTTTGAGTATCAGCACAAACTTCATCCGGAGAGTTTAAGCCTAATTCTTGACGTAACCATCTCATCACCTCATCAGCTGAAGCATTTTGCGCAGGAAGGCTCTCTAAATGTTCGCTAAGAGCACTTAATATCCCCTTGACTCGAATAAGGGCACTCTCATCTTCCACACTTTCGAGCGTTTGAAGCTGTTGCAGAAGAATGGCTTGCAGACGTTGAAGCGCAACCTCATTCAGCGGTTCTTTTGCTACGATATTTATCGGTTGAGCAGGTTCATCTGCACTCTCTACCGATAATTCTGCCGTGTACGCATACACATGCCCCTGCGGCAACTTGGCAAAAAAGGATTTCAACTCTTTTAAATCACGATCTGCCACACATCCAATAACATCAAGGGCACGATTGAGCTGTCCGCTTTGAATCGTATCTTTACCGATCAGGGGTAACGTATTGATGATACGCGCAGAGATTTCGGAAGGATTGCTCGCATCAATTTGCACCGCGCACTCACGACTTAGCTCTTTTAGAACATCCAACGTATGTCCGCGCTCTCCCTCATCCACTCCAAGCAATGTCACAATATCCAATAGCATAAATTCGAGCTCATCACTAAAGTTAAACAAAGCATCGCTAATCTCTTCATACGTAGCATAGACAAACGCAACCATCGAGAGTTTCAGCAATAATCCATCCGGATCATCGAATCCGCTAAGCGCCGAAGTAGCTGCATTGGTACTCATGCAAGAGTAAACACCAAGCACTTTGTCGGATATTAGCGAGAGTGTATAAACGGGATCGTTTCCATATACCATGCACGACTCATCAATATCAAAAACGACCGCATACAACTGTTCGTTCGAACATACCTCTTCATCAATAGCACCAAGAGCAAAGGGGATTTTCTGTTCAAAGGAGCGCAAGAACGGCATGGGGAGATTCACAATACGGTTCACATCCCTTACGCTTCTAAAAGGACATGTCCATGTATACACTTCAATGGTTTTACCCATCAAACCGCTGAGTTCTTGGGCTATTTCATCAATTCGTTCTTCATCAGCGCTGACAATCGCCCCGCTCTCTTCTGCCGCTTCGATCAGATTTATCACCTCATCAAATGCGTTATACAGAGACTCAACCATTCTCTCTTGAAAATCAATTTTACCGGATCGAAGCATATCCAATAAGTCTTCCGCGTGGTGGGTGATGCGCTTAACCGCTTCAAATCCGACAATCCCTGAGCCACCTTTGAGCGTATGCGCGGCACGAAAAACGGCATTAAGCAATTCAGGATCGTCCCCGCCGATTTTGTCAATGTTTTGATCGATAAAAGCTAAATTTTCTCTGGCTTCAAGTAAAAATTGTTCGAGTAGCGCATCCATTTGTGTTTTCCTTAGAGTGTAGCATTGAGCAATAACTGAAGATAGCCTTTGAGGGCATCGGGCTTGATCGGTTTGGTCTCAAAAAGGCTTGCCCCCACCTTGAATGCTTCGATTTTATCCGTGCCAGCTTCTTGTGTTGTAATCATAATGACAGGCGTGAGCTTATGCGCGGGCTGCTTGCGAAGTTCACTCACAAAAGAGTATCCGTCCATCACCGGCATGTTGACATCCACGAGATAGAGGTTCACCTCATTATCCAATGTCTTCTCGAGCGCTTCCATCCCATTTTCGGCTTCAAGGACATCCACCCCTAAATCCCGTAAAATCGAGCCGTGATAACTTCGTACTGTTTTTGAATCATCGACTACCATAACTGTTGCCATCTTCTTCTCCTAAAAAAACTCTATACCGTCATCATCATGATGCTGTATTTTTCCGCCAAAAGCTGCATGCTTCTCTTGTGCCCGATCGAGCGCTGATGTTAACTTGCTGTGCATTTTTTCTAAATTTTCTGCTGCTAGTGAATCGTCTTTACTAAATATGCGTGTAAAATACTGCAAATGTTTTTGCACATTTTCAATCGCCTCGATGGTTGCCCCCAGCTGTTGCGCAATAATATCTTGATACTGCATTACTTCCAGCGTTTCGTCATCCAAAATCAAGCCCTGTTTTTCGATAAAACGAACTACTTGAAGTTGAGCTTTTTGAGTCATTTCAATCGTCTCACCCTCTACGGATTT
Organism: Pseudomonadota bacterium; assembly: GCA_043797085.1. Taxonomy (GTDB): domain Bacteria; phylum Campylobacterota; class Campylobacteria; order Campylobacterales; family Sulfurimonadaceae; genus Sulfuricurvum. The sequence continues at coordinate 29,091 of JAZDQA010000009.1, forward strand.
GATATGTTCAAGGAGACCGTCCAATGTATGTAAAAACTGCATCAGTTAGGGAAGCCGTAATACTCTAGCAATCGCTTGCTTGAGCTGTGCCGGATTAAAAGGTTTGACAATCCATCCTGTCAATCCCAATGCTTTGCCTTGTTGTTTTAACTCATCACGTGTTTCAGTCGTGAGCATCAATACGGGAGTACGTGCCGTTGCAGAATGAGCACGAATCCCTTGCAAAAACTCAAATCCGTTCATCACCGGCATATTCATATCGGTAATAATCAAATCGGGAGTCATTCCCCCTTGAATTTCGCGAAGTGCCTCGGGTGCATTCAAATATTGCTTGACCGTAATGGGCATACTGTCCGTCACCATCCGAGTGGAAGCAAGAGCGGTTTCACTGTCGTCTATAAATAGTACTAATGGCATAATATTTTCCTTTTACTTTTGATAAATTAATGTGGAATCGATTTTTCTGGCTTTAAAGACAGAAGTAATACGACTCATATACTCTGCATGACCTAATAATACATAACCACCGATGTTGACCATATCATAAAAACTCATTGCCACCTCTTTACGACTTGCATCATCAAAATAAATCAGCATATTTCGTGAAAAGATAACATCGAACTTACCCAGCTGACGCATTTGCATCTTATCAAAAACATTGGCTACTTTAAAATCAACCGTTCCGATCAAATCATCGATCAAATCAAACCCAAACGCCTGTTTTTTAAAGTACTTCGCTAATACGCCTGAGGGAATAGCATGAACCGAGCGCTCAGAGTATTTCCCCAACTTGGCTTTGGCAATCACCGTACTGTCAATATCAATTCCCACAACTTCAATATCTCTCTCCTCAATCAAGCACGCCTCTTGAAGCAAATGCAAAATGATAGAATAAGGCTCTTCTCCCGTAGAACAGGGAGCGCAAAGAATCCGAATCGGAGTTGTTTTGGATTTCGTTGCATGAAGCTCTGGCAAAATGCGATCAACTAAAACTTCAAACTGCTCTTTTTCACGATAAAAATAGGTTTCATTTATCGTGACAGCATTCATCAGCTCTTGAAACTCAGTCCCGTCCTTGTCCTCAAATCGCAAGGTATAAAAATACTTTCGAAACGAATCCGCATTGATCACCTTTGCCCGAGTATCGATGTATTTTGCCAATTTGTCAAAATGCTTATCGACTTCTAAAAAAATACCCGTCTTACGGTAGATGTAATCGGTCATTTTATGGAAGCTTTCGTCGTTTAGCAAATAGACCATGTGCTACCCCCGAATCCTGCGAATAGCATTATCCACCGCAAAAGCAACATACGAATCGTTAAAACGCCCTTTTACATTGCCTAAGAGTTCAATATCACGAACTTCTCCGATTTCCGCCATGTAGTCAACGGCTGTCATTGCCACATTAACATCCGTTTCATTCTCCAAAAGTTCCACAAGCATTTCACGTGATTCGGCAAAATTAACATCCCCCAAAACATTGATGGCAAAAATGCGCAAATCACGATCACTTCCGATGAGAAATTTCACAATGTAATATTTGATTGCATCCCCATAACTTTGCAGTGTTGTAATCCCTAAATTACGGATATAGGCATTACGAACTTTTAATAACTCCATGATCGCTTCGATAGGGGCACATTTAGCATCCATTGCCGTGAGCAAAGAGGCGATATAACTTGCCATATCTTTGTCAATATGAGGATCATCTACCAACAAATGAACGAGTTTTACTCCACCCCCATCGAAAGAAGCTATTTTTTCTGCCGCATACGCTTGAGAATCAAAGTTCCCTTCTTTTAAATGATAATACGCCATAGCTTCCGGAAGTGTCTGTAATGGCGGAAACTCTTCAATGGCAGGTGCTGTATGTTTTTTTATTAATGCCACATCATCCCCTTTAACGCAATGTCTGCAATACGCGTATTATTTTTGGAAACGGCAACTGTTGGGATACGCCGCCACGGTCAAACGCCTCTTTTGGCATACCGTATACGGTCGCTGTCTCTTCTGATTCTCCGATAGTAAATCCACCGGCTTTTTTGATTTTTACCATTCCGCTGGCTCCATCATCTCCGATCCCCGTTAACAAAACGGCAGTGATTTGGTCACCGGAGAATACGTTAAGGGCACTCTCAAACATCTCATCCACACTGGGTTGAAAAAAACGGCTATTTTTATTTTTCTCTTCCCGTATTACAAATTTTCCCGTTACCTTTTTCACGAAATGCAAGTGCACCCCTCCGCGAGCGAGATAAATCACTCCGCTTGAGAGCTCCATGTGGTCTTTGCCCTCGATAACCGGCAACGTGCTGACTTTAGCTAACCGCGTCGCAAAAGCTGCGGTAAATTGCTCCGGCATGTGCTGGACAACGCACACAGCATAGGGGAATCCACTGGGAAGGGCTTTGCATATTTGCTCAATGAGTCCCGGACCACCCGTAGAAGCACCGATCAATAACACTTTTGATACCTCCGCATAAACAGGACGTTGCGACGAACTGCTTTCACGATGAGAGGGCTCTCTCTCTCGCTGTACCGGACGTCTGGCAATCATCTTTAATCGACGAGGCGGAATACGGCTAAGAGAAGTCACTTTTGCCAAAATATCCTCACGGTTTTCCGATTTTCCCACATTCATGGTTCCCGGTTTAGCGATGTAATCGACCGCACCCGCATCCAATGCCTCCATCGTAATGCCCGCACTTTCAGTGGTAAGAGAGCTGATCATTAAAATCGGAGTAGGACGCGCTTCCATGATGCGTTTGACGGCGGTGAGTCCATCCATAACCGGCATATTGATATCCATGGTGATCACATCGTATTGCTTTTCTATCGCTTTTTGTACCGCTTCGGCACCATTGCGTGCCGTTTCGATTTCAAAATCCAATGTCCCTATAATCTCACTAAGCTGTTTACGAACCAAGGCGGAATCATCTGCTATCAATACTTTTTTCACGACTTCTCCCCTCGAATAAGCTGAGATACATTGGAATTAAATAACATTACCAACCGTTTCCCTTCATTTAAGTGAAGAACATGTGAAAATATCCCCTCTTCCCCCTCATCCTTGTACATCAAATCATGAGGTATTGCCATGACATCACTCACATAGTTCACCAAAAAGCCAATCCGAGACCCTTGTGCATGACAAATAATAATCTTTTGATCCTCTCGATGCGAAGGTTCAATCCCCAACCGCTTGTGCAATGAGCCAATCGTAACAATTTGTCCGCGTATGTTGATGATTCCATCGATCATCTCATGAGAATCTGCAACGGGTGTCACAGGTGTCCTATCAATAATCTCAGCCACTTCTTCAATCTCAAACGCATACTCTTCACTTCCAAGCGCAAAGATTACGACTTCTACCAATGCTTCTTGCGTCGTATCGGTAAACGTCGTCTCATTGCTTACGATAATCTCCTCATTACGAGACACAATCGATTCAATGAGCTCCTCGCCAATAAGAGAAATGAGATGGTCTTCAAATTGAATAACCCCTGATATTTGGCTGTTATCATCATCGCTGCTATCAATATCCGACGGTGAAAATTCATGGATATCGACAATCTCATCAATCACAAGCCCCAGTGTCTTGTTATGATGCTGAACAATCATAATTCTATTTTTATCCCCAAGAATGGGTTTATAATGGAAATAAAGCCGCAAATCAGCCACAACGATGAGCTCTTCTCGCAGTGACATCATCCCTTGTATCTCAGGATTGGCTCCCGCAATGGTTGTGATAGCGACATCCGTATTTAAAATTTCTCGAAGATTATCAATCAGCAAGGCGTATTGCACCCCGCCCATTTTAAACACAAGATAGCGTTCGCGCTCATTGGACAACACAGCAGAATTAAGGACAATCGTTTTGTCATTGACATTACGAGGATTAACCGAAACTTTTTGAACATGCTTCACCGCATAGTCTAAATCAATCACTTGAATCAATTCATTCTGATGATGAAGGATTGCGGCGATTATCTCTTTATTCGTTTCCAGATACTCAATTTTTTTAGGATCAACGGCGATCGGTACACTGACCTCATCAACAAGCAAACACAATGCACTCCAAGGAGTATTCAGCGTAATAACACGATTTTGAGGCTGGGTTCCATCACACGAGGGAAACCCCAAAAGGAGATTGATATCAATAACCGTGGCAATGTTACCCCCCAATGCACATAACCCCCGAACCGCATCTGGGCTAATCGCCAAAGGGGTAATATCAGGAACACGAAGAATTTGACCTATAAAAGAGGTGGGAAGTCCAAACGCAATCTCACCATGCCTGAATATCAAAACTTCTTCGAAAAACATGAAACTTATCCTTGTTGAAGTTCATCTGCCATAACAGCCAACTCTTCAACCCCATCAGAGATGTGACTCACTGTTTCGATAATCAATTCGCTGGCTTTTCGTGACTCTTGTGCATTTCGGGCAGAGAGTTCAACCGCTTTTTGGATTTCGCTGATTCCGATGAGCCCTTGATTAAGCCCTTCAATATTTTGATCATTAATGGATTTTAGACCCGTAAAACGATCCAACAAATCAATCAGCATCGTTGTGATCTTGTCAATCTCATGAATCAATGCCGTAATTTGCTCTTTTTCACCCTCTTGATTGACAAGAAGTTTCAACCATTCAGTACGGACGCTATCGATTTCAGCGTTCATCGATTCGATGGTATCGTTGATTTTCTCCGTGTTGGATTCAGAATCTTTGGCAAGATTACGGATATCGGCACTAACGACTGCGAATCCTTTACCAAACTCTCCCGCACGCGCCGCTTCGATAGAACCGCTGATAGCGAGCATGTTGAGCTGAATGATGCTGTTGCTGATACTGCCTACCGTCTTATCAACATTACGCGTCTCTTTGACAATCACATTAAGTTCACTGCTTGCGCTTCCGCCCTCATTCATAGAGGCGGTGAAATCATTACTGATACCGATCATTTGCCCTTTGACCTCTGCAAACGATACTTTAAGCAAATCAAAATTTCGACGTGCGATTTCGATAAGCTTGGAGATATCTCTGGATGCACTTACGCCGCTTTCAAACATCTCTTTATTTGTAATTGCGCTTTGGTTGGTGGATTGAGATGCGGCTTCGATTTGGTTGAGCCCTGCGGTTACCTCTTTGAGAGAGCTTTGAATATCTTCCATCGATGAACTGATCGCATCCGCAGATGCTGCAATCTCCTCTGCTGATTTCATCGTATCCGTTGAGTATTTGAGTTCTTCGGAAAGATTGTTGAGTTCTTTGATGTCTTCTTCGGTCTGGATAAGTGAATTACTTTGCATTTCAATGCTGTTAAGGGTTTTTTCAACCGAACGTGCGATTTCGCTTGACGCATCGGCGATGTCTTTAGAACCGTCATTGATAAGAGCAATCGAGTGGCTTAGGCTTTGGGTATACCCGCTCATACTGCGTGCCGCTTCAACAGAATAGACGGCAATTTTAGTCAGTTCTTCCATTTTGAGACTAAGGGCAGATCCGCGTCCGCCCGTTTGCTCGATAATATTGGTTGTCGCATTGATACTTTTGATGATCCCATCAATGCTTTCTTGAATTTTATTCACAAGACGGGAGATAAAATCAGCATTTTTTTCGGATTCTCCTGCAAGCGCACGCGTCTCATCCGCGACCACCGCAAACCCTTTTCCATGTTCTTTGGCACGGCTGGCTTCGATGGCGGCATTGAGCGCTAACAAATTTGTCTGATCGGCAATTTTCGCGATAAATCCAACCGCTTCACCGATATTTTCGGAAGATACTTTTAACTCTTCGGATTTTTTAGACGACGTTTTAGCGACGTTCACAGCTTTCGCCATTCGTTCGACCGAAGTGTTAATCGTACCGACAGCACTCATAATGTTTTCACCCGCAGCCAATGTTGAACTGATTACGGTGTCAATACTGCTTGTCATGCGTCCGATATTGGAACTGATGGAGCGGACATTTTTGAGTGCTTGCTCACTTGCACCGCTGTTTTCTTCTGCAGCCGTTGCGATTTGCTCCATCGAACTTTTGAGTTGTTCGATAGCACTGACGCTCTCTTGCGCGTTGTCCAAAATCGTTGTTGCTACTCCCGCGATACTCTCAGAAATTTGTTGTTGTTTTGCCAATGTACGCTGGCGTCGTTTATCCGGTCCTACACTCCCGCCCGAAGCTACTGGTGAACTCTCTGCTCGTCTTACTAGTGCCATAATCTTTTTCCTTATTTACTTAATTCTAACGTCATCGGAATGCAATCCCGATTGACTATGCTAACGCTGTATTCACTTCGGCAGTGAGTCCAGCGCACACTTGTGTGCTTATTAATCAAGCGTCGCATATAGCGCTTCTGATTTTTTGATGTCGTCACGTGAAGGTTTGATACGGATAGAAACATATTTAACGTTTCCATTTTTATCGATTGAGCGTAAAACAGTGGAATACACCCAATAAAAGCCGCCGCCTTTACGGGCATTTTTAACCAATCCGGTCCAAAAACCTTTGGCTTGAACATCATCCCATAATGATTTAAATGCGGCGCGAGGCATATCAGAATGGCGAACAACGTTATGAGCTTGCCCAATCAAATCAATTGCTTTCCATCCCGCAACTTTTCCAAAGGAATCATTTGCATAGAGAATAATCCCTTTTTCATCGGTTTCTGACAGTAAATACAAATCGTCGTATAGCACTTCTCCATCCTCTAAAAATGTTAGCCCTTCAACTTCAAGTGTATCATCCGTTTTTACCATTATTTAACTCCTCCATCGCGAACCTAAATGTCGCATAGCTTAACGTTAGATTTCTAAATATTTACTGAATAGTGTATCTCTTATACTTATGGAATAATACAAGTAAAAAAGTGTATGATTTTTATCAAAAAAGTCCTTTATCATGAAAATTTTCTTTTTAGTTTGTTTTACCGTCTATTCTCTCATCGCTTACGAGGCAGAAAACGGAAAAGCGCTTGTTCTCCCCTTAAATTCACCTCATGGGACGGTTGGCTTCAATGAGCGCAATATTACCGTTCTGCCTCATCCCCTGAACCCACAATTAGGTTTTGTTATTCTCCCTATTGATTACCATATACCTCCCTCATTGCAAGAGGGGACATGGAATACCCCTAATGGGAACCTTTCTCTTGATATAGAAATTTCAAAAGCTCCTTACCCGAGTGAAATACTGGTCGTCGAAAGCGCAAAAGTAACTCCTCCCACGGAAGCCTTAAAAAGAATTGCTCAGGAGAAAGCCGAAGCCGAAAAGATTTATGCCGCTTATAACCCGATACGTTATTGGAACAAGCCGTTTATCCGCCCAATAGAGTCGATAACCACGAGTGAATATGGCTCTGCCCGTACCTATAACGGTGTTTTAAAAAGTTATCACGGAGGAGTTGATTTCAGAGCCAAAACTCCCCTCCCCATACTCGCATCCAACGATGGAGTCGTCGTCCTTGCCAAAGATCGCTATTACGCAGGAGGAACAGTTATCATTGATCATGGAGAAGGGATCTATACGTGTTATTTTCATTTTAGTCAGCTGGATGTAAAAGTGGGAGATACCGTGACGCAAGGGCAAAGCATAGGGTTGAGTGGAGCAACTGGACGTATCACCGGACCTCATCTTCATTTTGGGGTGATGGTGCACGGGATTCAAAGCGATCCCCTCCATTTTATGGCACAAATCGAAACACTTTTCGCTAAGTTACCCATGATGGCACAAAATGTTACAAAAATATCACACTAAATATTCAATAGATAAATTTAATCAATTAATAATCCTTTCTTATGCTACAATTGACGAGCATACATAACACAAAATTTTATAGTAGGTCTCTATAATGAATAAAAGACACATTTTTCTCTTGTTTTTTGGGATCTTAATCCTCCCTTCTTTCCTCTTTGGCAAACCCTTAGAAGATATTACGCTTCAGCTTCGATGGCTTCATCAGTTCCAATTCGCCGGATATTACATGGCAAAAGAAAAAGGATATTATCGTAAGGCAGGGCTGAATGTCACGATTTTAGAAGCCAACGACAAACATCCCCATCCTGTTGAAGAAGTCATTGAAGGACGCGCGCAATACGGTGTTGGCAATTCAGGTCTCATCAATGAGCGTCTGAACGGCAAACCTGTTGTCGTATTAGCTGCACTCTTTCAAACCTCCCCAAATGTCTGGATTTTACGAAAAGACTCTCATATTAGCAGTATTATCGATATGGTTGATAAACGACTGATGATGACTAAAAATATCGAAAATGCCGAACTCCTTGCCCTCTTTTATAATGAAGGAATTAATATTGATAAGCTCAATATTATAGAAAGCACCTTTAATATCGATGAGTTGATTTCACGAAAAGTAGACGCATTCAATGGTTATTCGACCAATGAACCGTATTACCTCAAACAACAAGGGATTGACTATGTCACCATCGATCCGCGCAAATACGGTGTTGATTTTTACAGCGACTGTCTGTTTACCAGCGATAATGAAGTTTCACAGTATCCCCAACGGGTCAATGCCTTTCGTGAAGCAAGTTTACACGGATGGGTGTATGCATTAGCACACCCAGAAGAGACCATTGATGTCATTTTAGCTCACTATTCAAAACTCAAAACACGAGATCATCTCCGTTTTGAAGCGGCTGAAATTCGTAAACTCATGGTCCCCGAACTCATCGAAGTAGGTCACATGAACCCTTCACGATGGGACTATATCGCCCAAACCTACTACAGACTAGGATTCATCTCAACAGCACGTATCCCAAACGGATTTATTTACAATCCCAATCCGACCAAAGATTACACATGGCTTTATTATTCCCTTGCGCTTTCGTTGGCGTTGCTCCTTATTATTGGATTGATTGCTTGGACCATCTACCGACTCAATTGTAAAATCAAAGAACAATCTATTCGTGATCCGCTAACAGGTCTTTACAACCGCCGATACCTCGATGAGACACTGCAAAAAGAAATAGTACGGGCACAACGAGAAAGGATACCTCTCTCTGTTGTTATAATCGATTTGGATCATTTCAAAGCCGTTAACGATACCTATGGTCACGCCGCAGGAGATGCAGTACTTCAAAGTATTGCAACCTACCTCATTGGATCGATTCGCCAAAATGATTTTGTATGCCGTTACGGAGGCGAAGAGTTTATACTGGTTATGCCGGGCATGCCTATCGATCAGGCATCCTTGCGCATGGAACAGTGTCGAAAAGAGATTCAAAATATGACAATACTCTACAATACTCATCAAATTTCCATTACGATGTCAGGAGGTATTGCTATGTTCAATGCCCACGGGACACTGGAAGATGAACTCCTAAAAGCTGCCGATGATGCACTCTATATGAGTAAAGTAAACGGTCGCAACCAAATCACTCTAGCTCAAATAAAAGAAGTTTAATGAAACGAATACTCTTACTTTCCTCTTTTCTAGTCACACATCTGGTCGCTTTTTCAACGAGTAATATCCAATATTTGTACGGCAATTTTAAAGGGGAAACCTTTCTCGATACACAAACAGGTATAAAACAAACACTAACAGCCGAACATTATCGAGCGTGGGCGTATGGCGATTTGTATATGTTTGCCGAATATGCTTACGCCAAAAAAGGATTACAGTTTAGCAATCTTAAAAATGACCTTTACGGTGAGTTCTCACCTCGCATCAGCCTCAATAAATTGACCAATACTCCAACATCCGATAGCATTATAAAAGAATGGTATGGAGCCTATCAACATAATCGCGGCGATGGATACCGAGCTGATTTATACGGAATAGGAACCGATCTGAATATTCCAAAATTTACAGTATTTGGACTCAATGTGTATCGAAAACTTCAAAATATCGGTGACAATACGTACCAACTTTCGGCAAACTACTCCCTACCTTTAAATGCTCGATGGCATTTCGAAGGATTTACCGACTGGACAACCGTAGATTTTTTAACCCAAAACCAGTTGTTATTTGATTTGGCACCCGCCCTTGGTATTACTGCAGGAAAATTAGAGTTGGGAACGGAGTGGCACTATTACCACGAAAACACCTATCATAAAAATAACGATACTTTTCAAGCAATGATAAAGTACACTTTTTAGGATATTTACTAATATTACGCACATTGAGTGATTTTCTTGAAAATTCAAAGAGGCATACGCTAAATGACGTAAAGTAAAAGCACCACCAACTCTTAACCAATAAAATTTAGAGTTGAATTATCAAGAAAATCACTCAATGTGCGTAAAGTCAGATATTTATTCTTTTTTCATTCCTGCCCAATCCTAAAGCCGCAACAATAAAGAAATTTTCAACACAAATATCTCATTTTTGTTTGTTACATTAAATCATAGATATGGAATAAACAAAGCGGAAGAGGAGGTTTCTAGGATGAAGAAAAGAAATATTCTCTTCTTATTTTTGGGAACATTACTCCTCCCCTTATTTCTTTTTGGCAAACCCGTGGAAGAGATTACTCTTCAGCTTCGCTGGCTTTACTATTCTCTCGCCATTGCCTTGGTGTTATTGGCGGCTATCGGTTTTACTGCCATATACATTTATCGGCTTAATTGTAAAATCAAAGAGCAAGCCATTCATGATTCACTAACAGGTCTTTACAATCGCCGCTACATTGCTGAAATACTGCCTCGAGAAATAGTACGGGCGCAACGTGATATGACCCCATTATCCCTTGTAATGATCGATTTAGACCATTTTAAAGTCATTAATGATACCTATGGACACGCAGCAGGGGATGCCGTACTAAAAAATGTTGCAGCATGTCTCCTTGAATCCATTCGCCAAAATGATTTTCTATGTCGTTTTGGCGGTGAAGAGTTTCTTATCGTTATGTCAGGGATAACCATGGATAAAGCATTCGTGCGGATGGAAGCGTGTCGCAAAAAAATTCAAAACAAGCTAACCATCTACGATGAGCATACGATTTCAGTCACGATTTCAGCCGGAATTTCTATGTTTCATCTCCATGGAACACACGAAGATGAACTCCTAAAAGCTGCCGATGACGCACTCTACGTAAGCAAAGCAAACGGCAGAAATCGAGTTTCACTCGCTCCAGTAAAAGAGTATGAATGAAACTTTTCAAAACAAGAGGTGCCGAATTAATCTTTTTTCATCACCGCCCAAACAAAACCGCCTAACCCAACAGCTACTACGATCACCAAAAACCCGACTTGAAACCAATCCATCATGCTCATGATACAACCTCATTTAATTCTTTCTCTTTGAGTTGCCCGCACGCGGCACTGATGTCTAATCCCTTGGAATCACGAATCGTACAAAGCACCCCGTGGGCATCTAAATAGTCTCTAAACTTCACCATGTCCGCACGCGTAGGACGTTCATAATCGCTTCCCTCATAGGGGTTAAAAAAGATAAGATTGACCTTTGCTTTAATCCCATGCAACAGCTTGACCAGTTTTTTTGCCGACACCAAATCATCATTTTTATTTTTGATAACCAAATACTCGAACATCACCCGCTTGCGAGTATCGATAGGGAAACGTTTTACCGCATCAATGATGGAAGCTATGTTGTACGCTTTATTCATAGGGATCAGCTCAGTACGAAGTTCATCATCAACCGCATGCAAAGATATGGCGATATGAACGCCCAAATCCATCTCTCCGAGCTTATCAATTTTGCTACTCAATCCACTCGTCGAAACCGTTTGCCGTTTGCCGGAAATCGAAAGACCGTCTTCATCTTTGAAAATCGTGATGGCTTTGGCTAAATTATCCAAATTATCGAGAGGTTCACCCATCCCCATATAAACGATATTAAGCCGTTTACTAGCAGCAAGCCCATTGTCTGCTTTCACCGCAAGCACTTGCGCTACGATTTCACCCGCACTCAAATCTCTCGTAAACCCGCCCTTGGCAGTCAGACAAAACGAGCATCCCACCTTACACCCCACCTGCGTCGAAACACACACCGTATAACGGGCTTCGTTTTCGATATTTCCCTCGTCGTCGATGAACTCATCTTTCATCTTCAGCCACACCGTCTCGACGGTTTTACCGTCACTCAGTTCGAAGAGGTATTTGATCGTTCCGTCAGTAGAGCACTCTTTTCGGGCGATTTTGAGAGGCATGATTTCATACTCAGATGCCAACTCTTCGCGCATCGCTTTAGGGAGATTCGCCATCGTTTCAAAACTTGTCGCATACTGGTGATAAATCCATCCCCAAATCTGTTTGGCACGAAACGAGGGTTTCACCATAGAGGTCAGCTCTGCTTTCGTAAAATCAAGAAGTGACAATTTAGCCATGTATTAATCCTTTTGATTTTAGATGGTCACTTAAAAGCACTTTTGCAAACCCGTGATTGGCGATAAAATCGCGGTGAGCATTGGTATCACAGAAGTTTGTTATACAAAACAATCCCCCCGCAGGAATCCCAAAAACTTGTGCCACACGCATAACGCTGAAAAACTCCATGTTTTCAATTCCTATCCCCAATGCTCTCATCTGCTCCATTGCACGCTCACTTGTCGTAATGTAGTTCGAGGAGTTTACGATAACATCTTTGATGCTTTCAGTTTGTGCTGAAATCACATTGTCAATAGGCGTATAAGCATTTTTATCTAAAAATCCTAACTCGATGTTAGCGCACGTTTTAGACTCTATTACATCGTGAATTTTGTGTTCGCCGTAACTTCCGGCACTCCCGACAAACAATAAAAATTCTGGCTTTTGTGTTAAGCAAATACGGGTTAAACTCATAGCACTGTCGATCAATCCTACTCCGATGGGGGTCGCAAAATCAAACGTCTCGTTATTGCCGGCACATAGTATCATAAGCGTACCGGAATCCCATTTGCACTCAAATACCGCTTCAAATCCATAATATCAATCTCTCGATAGTGAAAAATACTTGCTGCCAACGCCGCATCCGCACCGTGATCAAACGCTTCTTTGATGTGCTCCATCGTTCCCGCTCCGCCACTGGCGATCACAGGAATATTCACCGCACGACTGATTTGTTCTGTTATTGAAAGATCAAATCCTGCTTTCGTACCATCCGCATCCATAGAGGTTAGCAGTATCTCTCCTGCTCCGCGATTGACCACTTCTTTCGCCCACTCTAATGCATTAATACCCGTGTCAACTCGTCCGCCATTGAGATAGACATTCCACTGCTGGCCTGTGCGTTTCACATCGATAGCGACAACGATGCACTGAGAGCCAAACCGCTTCGCCCCCTCATCAATAAATTCCGGGCGCTTAATTGCAGCAGAATTAATACTTACCTTGTCACATCCGACATTTAAAAGACGATAAATATCATTGAGTTCCCGTATCCCGCCACCGACGGTAAGAGGGATAAAAACTTCACGCGCAACCTGCTCGACGATATGAACGATGGTATCACGCTCTTCATGCGATGCCGTAATGTCCAAAAAAGTCAGTTCATCTGCCCCCTCGTCGTTATAGCGTCTTGCTACTTCGACAGGATCACCCGCATCTTTGAGCCCAACGAAGTTAACACCCTTCACAACACGACCGTCTTTGACATCCAAACAAGGAATGATCCGCTTTGCAAAATATTCCATCGTAAATCTCCCCTGCATAATTGCCGCAATTATAATCCAGCGTCACTTAACCCCCCATTACCAAATGTAACGATAAGAAAAATTTATCTTTTATCTAAAGCCGTAATTAACACTTTATTTGCTATAATCGAAACAATGCAAAATCGTTCCGCTATCGCCAAAAAGAGATTTGGTCAGAATTTTTTACGTGATGAAGCTGTTTTAGCGCAAATCATCCAATCGATACCCAATACATCCCATCGTATTGTGGAAATTGGGCCTGGATTAGGTGATTTAACTAACTATTTAGTTGATGTCAAAAGTGTTACTGCTTTTGAGGTTGATACCGACTTGTGCAAGCATTTACAGCACCATTTTGCCGATGCCATCGCTACCGATCGTTTAACCCTCCATTGTGGAGATGTGTTAGAACATTGGAAGAGTGAGCTTTTGGATGAACCGTACGATTTAGTGGCAAATTTGCCTTACTATATCGCAACCAATATCATCCTCAAAGCCCTCGCCGATCCGGCGTGCAAGAACTTGCTTGTCATGATACAGCGTGAAGTGGCGGAGAAATTTTCCGCCACACCCAATGAGAGAGCTTTTGGAGCCCTCAGCGTAATAACACAGAGCGTGGCGGACGTAGAAATCGTTCTTCATGTTCCGCCTACTGCGTTTGAACCTGCTCCAAAAGTCGATTCTGCCGTACTGCTCATTTCAAAACGTGCGAATCGAAACGATGAAGGGTTTGAAGACTTTTTACGTGTTGCCTTTACACAGCCACGCAAAACCCTACACAAAAATCTCACTGCATGCTATGATGGTAATTCTTTGATTGAAGCGTTTAAAACGCTTGAATTAGAGCGTACTATCCGACCTCATCAGCTCTGCACATCTGACTTTCACCGGCTATACGCCCTTTTAAAATAACTCTTTAAAGAGTTCAAAAACCGCGTAAGCACTATCGTATAAATAGAACTAAAATAATATTATAATAAAGGATATTCCTATGGCTGATGAAACCACAGAAACAGGTGCTCAACCTCAAACTGAGAACCGCGAACGACGGCCGAACAATAACCGTCGACCATTTCGCCCACGTAATGACACCCCTAGAATTGAGGGTGAAAATGCTGGCGAACGACCAGAGGGTGAAAATCGCCCGCCGCGTCAAGACAACCGTCCTCCACGTACCGATAATCGCCCACCTCGTACGGACAACCGTCCTCCACGTACCGATAATCGCCCACCTCGCACGGACAACCGTCCTCCTCGGGAAGACAACAGAACACCTCGCACTGAAGAGACTGGAAATGCTACTAATTTAGCACCTGAAAGTGAAAATCGTCCATCACGTGATCGTGGTGGACGTGGAGGTCGTCGTGGCTCTCCTGCAACCCCTATCGATACTAACCTACGTGATTTTGTCATGCAAAATCAAGAAGCACACAAAAATCGTCTTAATCCTCATTTCAAACTCAATCTTGAGAACAATGAAAAAGTACGTATTACTCCATTGGGCGGCTTGGGTGAAATCGGTGGAAATATAACCGTTATCGAAACCGAACACGAAGCGATCATCATCGACATCGGGATGAGTTTCCCGAGCGAAGATATGCACGGTGTTGATATTTTGGTTCCAGATTTCACTTACTTACGCGAAATTCGTAAAAAAATCGTAGCCGTCATCATCACACATGCTCACGAAGACCACATCGGAGCTGTTCCGTATTTTTTCAAAGAGATGCAATTCCCGATTTATGGAACGCCTCTTCCTCTTGCAATGATCGGCAATAAATTTGATGAACACCACATGCGTGAATACCGTCGCTATTTCAACCCGATTGTTAAACGTCAAGTGTACAAAATCGGAAATGAGTTTGAGATCGAATGGATGCACATGACCCACTCCATCATCGATTCATCTTCGTTGGCAATCACAACCAAAGCAGGGACGATTATCCATACGGGTGACTTTAAAATCGACTTCACCCCGATTGATGGATACACAGCGGACATCCATCGTTTGGCCCATTATGGTGAAAAAGGGGTTTTGTGTCTCCTAAGTGACTCGACTAACTCTTATAACAAAGAGTGGACACCAAGTGAGCTTACTGTCGCAAGCGGATTTGATCGTATCTTCTCAAAAGCAGAAGGTCGTATCATTATGTCAACCTTTAGCTCGAATATTCACCGTGTGTATCAAGCAATCCAGTACGGGTTAAAATACAATCGTAAAGTATGTGTTATCGGAAGATCGATGGAACGAAATCTCGAAGTGTGTATGCAGTATGACTACATCAAGCTTCCTAAAAACATCTTCATCGATGCAGAAGAAGCCAACCGTATGAGCGATAAAGACGTTCTCATCGTCACCACCGGAAGCCAAGGAGAACCTAGTTCTGCTCTTTACCGAATGTCTATCGGGGAACATCGCCATATCAAAATCAAACCAACTGATTTGATTGTCCTCTCTGCTCGTGCGATTCCGGGAAATGAGGGTTCTATTTCAGGAATGCTCAACTACCTACAGCGCGCAGGTGCAAGAGTCGCGAATGACCGCGATATTCACGTATCAGGTCATGGAAGCATGGAAGAGCAAAAGCTCATGCTCCGTCTTACTAATCCTAAATATTTCCTCCCCGTGCACGGTGAGTACAATCACATTATGAAACACCGCGATACCGCGATTGCATGCGGAGTTCCTGAGCGTAATATTTTGCTTATGAGTGATGGTGACAGTATCGAAGTCAGCAGTAAAATGATGCGTAAAGCTAAAACGGTTAAAACCGGTAAAACCTACATCGACAACCAAAACAACCACCAAATCGAAGACGATATCGTTATCGATCGTCAAAAAATGGCAAGCGAGGGGATGGTGGTTCTCGTTGCGCAAGTAAGTGCAGCCGATTCACGTCTTCTTTCCAAGCCTCTCGTTACCAGCTTCGGTCTTGTTGCCGATCGTAACGATAAAGCCTTTGCAAGTGAGATGGAAGATGTTCTTGAGCATTTCCTCATCAACCTCAAGCACGGCCTGATCGAAAATCCAAAAGCGCTGGAAAATGACTTACGCCAAGTAGTGCGTAAACACATCTACCGCAAAATGAAAAAATATCCTCTTATCGTTCCTCACGTATTCGTAATGTAAAAGACGCTTTTAGCGTCTTTTACACTTCTCTTCGTTATACTCTCTTAGAATTACTTCCATATAAATACTACCCTATTGCATAGGAATAATAAATGTCAATTACAAAAATCAATGCCAAAGAAAATATTTTTGGAGACAATATCGCTTTTGTAGAAAAATGGGATTTTTCTCAGGCTAATACTTCAGAAGAAAACCGTATTTTAGCAATCACTCAAGTCGCTTCAATCTGCTACCAGTCTCCAAAAGCTTTAGGCAGTGAAACGCTTTACAATCGTCTCATGGCGGAATCTATGGGGCTTCCCTCCAGTTCATTTGAATTTGTTCCCGTATTGCTTGATTACAATAATCCACAACATAAAGAACTACTCGAAAAAGAGCACAGTAACGTCAAAAAATTTGGTGAACTTGTTGAAGATGACGCATATTTACTAACAAACTATCGTGCTATTGTGTATGATTATGAAAATAATAACAGCGGTTATAGCTATGATATACGCCAAATCTACAACACTTCTAAAGAAGCTGAAATTATCCAAAAACACTTTCACGTATTTTTATACAAAGTTGACTTACCGACACGATCACAAATGGTGCGACACCGTGTGAACTGGCAAGAACTCTCACGTAGATACGTCTCAGGAAAACGAGTCCCATTTGATTTTTACATTAGCGAAAAAATGGTTCCGATCACTACCAACGACTTTGATACACAAAAAATTATTGACTTATGCGTAGAGCATTATATGAATGCTATCGAGAATGGTGTTAAGCCCCAAGAAGCACGCAGAATCATCCCTCAGGCTGCCTATACTCAAATATGGGGAGGATTCATGCCTACACAGCTTGCCAATTACTTTAAATTGCGTCTTGACGAACATGCCCAATGGGAAATCAGAAAAACTGCTGAAGCGATGAGGGATTTAATTAGTTAATAAACTTTTCGTATTGAGTTCGCTCAATACATAACTCTGAAAATCGCCCGTAAAGAGTTTCATTGTCTTTATAACATCACTCAAAAATACATCTATATCATTTTCCTGCGAATTAAAGAATCTTCGTCCGTTTAGCTTGATTGCTTCTCCCTTTTCGTTAATATCTCGGAATGGGATATAAAAATAAGCTAATTTATTCTCATTCACACATGGAGTTGCGAATCCAATATAGCAATTTCGTTCAAATTCGAGTATGCCAGTATTATGTACAAGGTCATTTCTAAGTTTGATAAGCGCATTGAAAATTTTATCCTCAACATAACCTTTAAGTGGTGTCTTTTTCAAATCAGAAAAATACGTTCTATTTAGGTTATAAAGATAAATTTTACTATCAGATGTTTTCGGGTCTATCAAATTCAAAAATTCACTCATGCGCCCTGCAACATCCAAAGCAGAACAAAAAGATATAATCGACATCGTTATTAATCCAGCAACTTTCGAATCGTGAGATATTACTTCGTTAGCATTTTCCCATCCACCCATTATTTGAATCTTGTATGGAATATTATTTCTCATATTAGTCAAAAATTCAATATAGTGCTTAGCGCCTTGATCGACTAAAGAGAAAAAATCATCGTATAATTTATTAAAATCAACGAAATTTGTCCATTTAATGTAATCTAATTCGCTTATTAATGAAGAATTTGTATACATCTCAAAAACTTTACCACGAACTTCAGTACCACCATTTCCATAACCATTTTCAGATATTGCACTTGGTAATAGATACTTATCTTTTAAAGACAAACTAAAAACTTTAGCCGTTTCTTTATCTAATTCATAGAATATTTTACGTATAAGATTCCGCAACAGCTCAATACTATGTTCATCCTCAATCAAACTGACATTGAATTTTTTGAGCAATATTCCTTCATTAATTGAGTCAATTACAACCTTATTCCCTATTTGATCAACCATTTGATAACAATCATCTATTTGATAGATATCCAACCCTCGCGAACATAAATGTATTCTCAACTTTCAATCCCCACATTCAAAAATTTCATTTTGTTAACTCTACTTGAAATATTATTTTTATGTTACTATAGTATTCGAAAATAAGAGTGAGGTTTAATATGAAAAAAGAAATAATTGCATTATTGCTAGCTTTTTTAGCTATTTTTGGAGCAGGCTGTGCGCAAAAGCAACTTGGTATTAATGGGATGATTTGTCCGGAAGGTCACAGTGAAGAGCGTGTAAAAGCGGATTTTAGTGCGTGCAGATACTATAATCTTGATGATGCCGCAAAAGCAAATGCTGCGCCGATGTCAATAGAATGCAAAGAGTGTTTGGAGAAAAAGGGTTATAAGATAGAGAAGTAAGAAGAAGGTTTAACTCGCCCAAAGGGAGAGTTAATCTTTACAGTGCTGCTTTGGAAAGAGCGGTGAGAGCAGTAAATGCTGCTGCGTCGTTCATTGCCATATCAGCTAGAATTTTGCGATCAAGTTCGATGTTACCACGTTTAAGACCGTTCATGAAAACTGAGTAGCTCATACCGTTCAAGCGACATGCCGCATTGATACGAATAATCCACAATTTACGAAATTCACGTTTTTTCTGTTTACGATCGCGGAACGCGTAGTACATACTACGTTCAAGTTGTTCTTTCGCTTTACGGAAGTGCTTATGTCTTCCGCTATAGAAACCACGTGCAAGTTTCAAGACTTTCTTATGACGTCGGCGTCTTACAACACCTGTTTTTACTCTTGGCATATTTTTCCTTTCTTTACCCGATTCATTTTAAAATTTAATGAATAGGTGCCGCTTAGCGGACTTGCCCAGTATTTACTGGAGAATTAAACAATCGAGGCTAATTAGCGTACGATCATCTTTTTGATGTTTTTCGCATCGACAGCAGCAACAATTTTAGGTGTTTTCTGCCCACGACGAGTCCCTGCATCTTGTTTGGTCAAAATGTGACTGCGAAATGCTGTCCCACGTTTGAGAGTGCCGTTTTTCTTCACTTTGAAGCGTTTTACCGCCCCTTTGACTGATTTCATTTTTGGCATCGACTTGATCCTTTTGCAAAAATTCTCTGAATGAGACGCGGATTATACCATAAAAAAGCTTTATATACTGATGTTACGCGCTAAAATGAGCAAAGCCCCTTTTAGCGGCAAGGATATAAGCGTCCTTTACAATCCCCTAAAGCTTCCCGCATACGCGGGAGAAATGGGTAAGAAGAAAGGAGAGGGGGGTAAAACTATTTTTTATCGTCTTTTTTCGGATGGACCATCATATTACAATAACGACCTTCCATAGCAGGAGTTTTGTACATTAGTCCAATGTCTTCAACCATAGGCCAAACGCGATTTAAAACGGCAACAGCGGCTTCTGGATGCGCCATCTCACGACCGCGCAAGAATACGCGGAAATGGACATGTTTTCCCTCTTCGAGAAATTCACGTGCATGTTTCACTTTGTAGCTCACATCGTTTTCAGCAATCTTAACCGAAAGTTTAATCTCTTTAACTTCCACTTTTGTTTGCTTTTTACGTGCTTCTTTTTTCTTTTTCTCTTCTTGATAATGAAACTTACCGTAGTCCATGATCTTCGCAACCGGAGGTTTCGCATCCGGAGAGATCAATACGAGGTCAAGCCCCAGTTCGTTAGCTTTTGCCATCGCCTCTTGAATCGTTACAACTCCCAGTGCTTCACCACCATCTACTACACAACGTACCTCAGGAACTCGGATATCCTCGTTCATTTGGACTCGGTCTTGTTTTTTAATCAAAAATGCACCTCATTAATTTTTTCTTTTATTAAGTTCAAGAATTGCTCTTCACTTAAATTGTACTGTTCTCGCGAGCGACGATCGCGCACCGCAACACTCTTAGAGCCAACCTCTTCATCGCCCAAAACGATAATCATAGGAACACGCCCTTTTTCCGCCGTTCGAATACGTTTATTAAGAGAGTCATTTTTATCGAAAATCTCATAATCCGCACCCATATCAATCAGCTTATTCCCCAATTCACGCGCATACGCAACGTGAGTTTCTGCAATCGGAACGATCGCAACCTGCGTTGGAGCGATAAACATTGGGAATTCCCCAGCGTAATGCTCCGTCAATATACCAATAAAACGCTCAAAAGAACCTAAAATTGCCCGATGAATCATTACAGGTTGAATTTTTGCGTTCTCTTCGCCGTTATATTCCAGCTCAAAACGCTCCGGAAGGTTAAAATCAAGCTGAATGGTTCCGCACTGCCATTCACGTCCGATAGCATCGGTGATTTTAATATCAATCTTAGGACCGTAAAACGCTCCGCCACCCTCATCAATCTCGTATGCGAGCTTATTTTTATCCATTGCATTTTTAAGTGCATTGGTAGAAATTTCCCATACAGCATCATCTCCAACCGCTTTTTCAGGTTTTGTAGAGATCATCATTTTATAGTTAAAATCAAAGGTTTTCATGATCTTATCAACAAAATCGACAACTTCGATGATTTGTTCTTCGATTTGATCCGCCGTACAAAAAATATGGGCATCATCTTGGGTAAATTCGCGAACACGGAAAAGCCCGTGAAGCGCTCCCGTCATCTCATGTCGGTGAACAATCCCGTACTCAAAGTATTTGAGAGGGAGATCACGGTATGAACGTAAATCGTGCTCATATACTTTGATATGTCCGACACAGTTCATAGGTTTTACCCCAAACTCGATTTCATCGATGTTGGTGAAATACATATTTTCGCCGTAGTTTTGGTAGTGACCGCTCACTTTCCATAGATCAGAACGAAGCATTTCAGGTCCGCGTACCGGCTCATACCCGCGCTTACGGTGTGCTTTGAAAAGAAGCTGCTCCAAACGCGAACGCATACGAGCGCCCGCCGGAAGCCAAATAGGGAAACCTGCCCCTACTTCTTCACGGAAGGTGAAAAGTTTCATCTCCGCACCGATTTTACGGTGATCACGTTTTTCAGCTTCTGCCACTTGCTCTAAATACGCTTTTAGGGATTCTTTATCGGCAAATGCAATACCGTAAATGCGTGTCAACATCTCGTTTTTGCTGTCACCGCCCAAATATGCACCCGAAATTTTTGTAAGTTTGAAATAACGCAACATCCCAACATTCGGTAAATGAGGTCCACGGCAAAGATCTTCAAATTCACCTTGCTTATAAATAGAGATCACATCATCAGGGATACGATCCATAACAGTTTGCTTTAGATGGTCGTTTGCAAATTTTATACGCGCTTCATCTTTGCTAATCTCGTAGCGCTCAATCACCGCTTTGGATTTTGCTATGTCGAGCATTTTTTTCTCGATCGTTTTCAAATCTTCTTCGCTGATGGTTTCATTGACTTTGAAATCGTAATAAAACCCCTCTTTAACAACAGGTCCTACGAAAAATTTAGCGTCCGTATAAAGCGCTTTAATCGCTTGCGCCATCAAATGTGCGCAGGAGTGGCGAAGCACTTCAAGCGCATCCGCAGAGTTATCCAACTCTATTTCAGTACCGGTAATCCCAAGTGAGTGTGCTGTTTGTAAATCAACTATTTGATCATTATGCTTAATTGCAATAACATCCATTGTAAAAGTTTCCAGTTCATAAGAAAAATAAGGCGAATTATACGATTTTGTTGATTGGTTTGAGTTTAAAGAGCGCATAGAATGATTTTATAGAATAAAAAATATCTATGTTTATCTGGAAATTAACAATCCGATTCCTAAACGATCTTGTTGATGATTGTAATCCATTAAACTGGCACCATACCCGCTAAAACCCTTTATATACCAAAAATTATTTTTAGAGTTGTTGATAGGATAAGACCATTCTCCTTCGATTGAGCCTCGGTTGTTGCTATTAAAATATAGGTTATCCCGCAAGATTAGTTCAAATTGATGTTGACCATAAAGATATTTAAACTTCAAATGACCATATCCGAGATACGAAGTAATCTCTTTATTATCACTACTGGCGTGTATATACCATCCTCTTAGTTGAATCAGTAAATCATCATATTGAAAATCCAAATCCGTATATACTTGGTTCCACTCTCGCGACAAGGATTCTCCAAGCCCATTGGATTCATGTAATAATCCGATACTGATGTCTTTTAAACCGCTCTTGAAATCCAGCTCATGCGTACTTGGAATGGTTATCCAAAATTCAGGTCTATAATTTGTTTCCCTAAAAGGGGCAGACTTGCTATACAACTGCCACCATATCTCTTGGGTGTATCCAAAAGAAAGAGTTTCATTTAAACCAAGTAAGTCATAGGTAAACGTTTTTTTAAAACTTAACTGAAATTCTGTTTCAACATTGCTATCAAAAACATGGTATCCAGGGTAGTCTGTGCTGTTTCGTTTCTCGTAATTTTCTGTCGTATAGGAAAATGGAAGTAAATAATTTTTTTCATGGGGAAGTATTCCGAAATTGCTAAACATAGTTGATACCAACGATTTACGTTCCTCGGAATTTTTTGGCATATCCAAATGTTCAAGTCCAAATTTCTGCATTTCTTTATCGGTAGCAGGATCAATATGATAGACCTGTTTATCGGCACTCATAGAAGCATTAGCTTCTATATTGCCTATTGCGCTGCGTGCGGCTTGCTTGTACCAATAAAAAGCCTTCGTCATATTTTGCTCAGTACCAGATCCGGATTCATGCATTATCGCCAGTTGATATTGGGCATATCTGTCCCCGCTAAGAGCTAATTTTTCAATATCGTGAAAAGATCTTGCCGGCTGCTTCACATTATCGGCTATCAGTACACTATTTAATACTATAAGCCATAGCAGTTGTTTTATAAGTATCCTTGCTATCACTTTGATTTATCAACCCGATTTGGTACCGACAACAAATGATAAATCATTTATTAAGATCGAGTTTCAAATCAGGGTACTTTTCCTGAAAAACACGCTCACTTTCATTCATAATCATTCTACCATCAGCGGTATCTTTATTGCCTTGTTCTATCTTTTGCCGACCGAGAGTCATATCTTGCTCTCCGCTTTTGACTAATTTTTCGCCCTCTTTAATCAGTTCTTCTCCGGAGAGTTTGAGTTTTGATCCGCGATCCCACTCTTTTGCTATCGCTTTTTGATCTATCGCCGTCGCTTTTTCATCGGCAGCATGAATCCGCATGAAATCAGCAGTTGTAGGTGATTTTGCAGTACAACCGCCCAGTGCGATCATAACAATAGCAGTTAATGTTACTAGTTTAAAATGTTTCATATAATTTCCTTTTTTTTTGGTTTAATCTAACTTTTGATTTTTGAAGCGGCGTCATTGAACGCCGTTTTTACGGAATCCCACGCTGATTCCACATTAGTTTTCATCGATTCGTACATCTCATCGGTCGCTTTTAGCAAATCGGAAAGCTTTGTTTTTCCTTCATCGATTTTCTTTTCTAGCGCATCAATCTGTTTGTTCATTTCGATTTGTGCATCGGCACTTGCCATAGAAGCTTTTGCCTTGAATTTGAGAATCTCTGATTTCCAAATCGCAATTTCTGCTTCTTTTTTTTGTTGATACAATTGTTTATCATTCATAATGTTTTCCTTTGTTTGCTCCTCAGAGCACACGTCGTCCCTGAATCACTCGGATGAGAACGACGATGATAGCAATCACCAACAAAAGGTGAATAAACCCACCCAATGTGTAACTAGTGACCAAGCCTAAAGCCCATAAAACCAATAAAATTACTGCTATTGTCCACAACATATTTGAGCCTTTTTATGTATTATTCAATGGTCATTTTATTGACGACATTATTAACACCCTCAACATCTTCGGCAAGCTTTGTAACCAAATCACGTTCAGCATCATTTTTAGCTTGACCGCTCAGTGTCACAACAGCATTGTTAGTAGTAACACCGGTTCGGATGGCCCCTGTAGATTTGTGCATCATCAATGTCATTTTTACCTGAGCAGTGATCGAAGCATCATCGATTTTTTCACCGATGGACTCATCTTGTTTTACCAGTGTCATTTCGTTCTTTACCTCTTTTACCCCTTCAACATCTTTGGCGTATTGAGTAGTCAGTTCTTTTTGGGCTTGACTGTTGGCTTTACCTTTGAGCGTAACCACTCCATTTTTTACCGATACTTCCGTTTTACGGGCATTGACATTGCGGTGAAATACGAGAGCTGTCTGCACTTTCATCTTAAGCCACGTATCGGACTTATCCTTTTTTATGACGATCTTATTGTCAACACTTTTGACCCCCGGTAACGCTTCAACCGTATTCTGTGCCATCGGTATGTGTGATTCATCTAAAACATCACCGGATAAGGTAACGGCTCCATCTTTAGAGTTAATCACAATATGCTCATCTTTGAGATACGTTTTGTAAACATAGCTTTTTTTAAATGATGATTCGATTTTATCGTCGGTATCCGATGCAAATAAGGGAACAGCCGTAGCGAATAAAACAGCCGCTGCCATCGCAATATTCATCGTCGTTGAATAAGTCTTTTTTTGAGAGTTTGCTTGATTTTTTAAGCTTTGATTGGGAGAGGTTTTAATGAAATTCATAATGGTTCCTTCACGTTGACTAATGTCTATCTAGAGAGCTACTCATTCTATTTCAAAATATCGTTTATACTGTTTTAGTTAATGCCTCCATGACACCATTTGCATAGGTCTTACTACAGTCATTGAGTACTTTCCCCTTAGGTGTACCCTAATATGCCCACTTGTTTATATACAGTATATCACTAAAATAGTATTTATAAGTTCTTAATTTATATAATATAATTTTCTTATATTATATACAGCTCTCAAACGAAACACTCTTTCTCAAACAGTATTAATACCCTCAAACATCTTCTGCAAGCTTTGTAACAAAATCACATTCAGCATCTTTTTATTACAAGTCAGAATGCTGTGTTTTGCTATTAACATAATAACTCCTTGGTATTTTTTTATACGGAGTTATTCTATATTTTAATAATGATTTAATAATGATTTTTGCAAGTGAATACGTAACCCTTAATGCCCACCCATCACTTTTACAATTTCAGAGGGCTTATCGTGAATACCGAAACGGTCAATAATCGTCTGTGTTGCTTCGTTTTGTCCGATTACCTCGACCTCTTTGCCCATATTCCGCAGTTTGATCACTGCCTTATCGAGGGCGTAGACAGCCGTAATATCCCAAAAGTGAGCGTGAGTTACATCGATAACCACATTTTTCACCTCTTCTTTGTAATCAAATTCATCGGCAAAACGATTGGCAGAGTTAAAAAATATTTGACCGACAAATTTATAGACACGGGTACTGCTCGTCTCTTCATACGATTTTTCACAATACATAAAGTGGCTGATTTTGTTCGCAAAAAAGAGTGCCGCGAGCAAGACACCGCTTAAAACACCGAGTGCAAGATTGTGGGTCGCAACGACCACGGCAGTTGTAGTGATCATAACAATATTGGTCGAAAGAGGCAACGTTTTAAGTCCTTTGACCGACGGCCAACTAAACGTCCCGATCGAGACCATAATCATAACCGCAACGAGTGCCGCCATCGGGATTTGTTTGATCAAATCGGACATAAACACGACCATGATGAGAAGCAGTACCCCTGCCATCAAAGTCGAAAGACGACCGCGACCGCCCGATTTGACGTTGATAACCGATTGACCGATCATCGCACATCCCGCCATACCTCCGACACATCCACTGGCGATGTTGGCGATCCCCTGCCCTTTGGCTTCGCGGTTTTTGTCGCTGTCGGTATCGGTCATGTCATCGATGATTGTTGCCGTCATAAACGATTCAAGTAAACCTACCGCCGCCAATGCCGCAGAGTAGGGGAAAATAATGGCTAATGTCTCAAAATTTAAAGGAACATCCGGCCACAAAAAGATCGGCAAGGTATCGGGGAGTGCACCCATGTCGCCAACCGTGCGAACATCAATCCCCGTTGCTACCACAACAATGGTGAGGACGACAATCGTAACGAGCGGTGAGGGAATGAGTTTTCCGATTGTAGGGATATAGGGAAACAGATAGATGATCCCAAGCCCCGCTGCCGTAAGGGCATAGACGTGCCATGTGACATTGGTCAGCTCAGGAAGCTGTGCCATAAAGATCAGAATCGCCAATGCGTTCACAAATCCGATCACAACGGTACGGGAGACGAAACTCATCAATACACCGAGTTTAATATAGCCAGCAAATATTTGCAATACCCCCGTCAAGAGGGTAGCCGCCATCAGGTACTGTAACCCGTGCTCTTTTACGAGGGTCACCATGAGCAATGCCATAGCCCCAGTAGCGGCAGAAATCATCCCGGCACGACCGCCTACGAATGCGATGACTGTCGCGATACAAAACGAGGCATACAGCCCGATTTTGGGATCAACTCCCGCGATAATTGAAAAAGCAATCGCTTCAGGGATAAGGGCGAGGGCAACCACGATTCCGGCGAGGATATCGCCGCGAATGTTACCAAACCACTCTTGTTTGGGGGATAATAATAGCATTTAGACTCCATAAAATTAGAAATATGCAAAAAAGCTCGAAGATAAATATCATAAGAAAAAAGAGGTTTTGCAGTGTTTAAAGTATGCTATTATATACAAAAGTTACTTTGATATCTAACGAGAAAGGGAGCGTATATGCAGATTCCAAATTCACCATGGTCAAAGCCCATAGACTCTCTCATGGGAGAACTAGAGAGCTCTCGGGAGGGGCTTGACGCCAACGAAGCAGAAAATCGCTACAAACAATTCGGTTCCAATTCCCTGATGGTGGAGGAGCGTTCCAAACTCACCATGTTGATTTCTCAATTCGCCAGTCCTATCGTCCTCATTCTCATTGCTGCAGGAATTATCAGTTTCGCCATGGAACATACCAAAGACGGAATTATCATCCTCGCTATTCTTATCATCAATGCACTGCTGGGATTTTATCAGGAGCTTAAAGCCGAAACCTCTATTCGTGCACTCCAGCGGCTAACCGAAAATCATGTGCGGGTATTGCGCAGCGGGATTGAGACACGGCTCCCCTCTCATCAACTCGTCCCCGGAGACATCATCTTGCTCGGCGAAGGGGATCTCGTCCCTGCCGATGCGCGTCTGATAGAATCTCATGCTCTCCAAGTGGATGAAGCGGTACTCACAGGAGAATCGCTCCCTTGTGATAAATCAGCCGACTCGGATGTCAGCCCCGAAGCCCCTATGTATGAACGGCTTAACTCACTCTATTCCGGAACCTCTATCTTACGGGGAAAAACAACCGCTCTCGTGTGCGCCACCGCCGAATGGACTGAAATGGCAAAAATTGCGGAAGCGGCACAAAAAATATCCCCCGAATCTCCCTTGACCCGCTCAATGCGCCATTTTTCAAAACAGCTGCTGATCGTTATCGTCATCATTCTCTTTATTCTCGGTGCCTTTGCGATCGCCCAAGGACGCAGTGTCGATGAGATGGTCTCCTTTCTCCTCGCGCAACTCGTCTCCGCCGTCCCTGAGGGGCTTCCGATCGTTATTACCCTTATTCTGGCAATAGGTGCCTATCGTCTCAGTCAGCACAAAATTCTGGTACGCCATCTCCCCTCCGTCGAATCGCTTGGAAGTGCCACCGTTATCGCCACCGATAAAACGGGAACCATTACCGAGGGGATTCTATCCGTCAAAAAGACGATGATACTCGATGAAGAGGAGCTTCTGCGCTGTGCGGCACTCTGTAATGACTCGTACGATGGGAAAGGGGATGGTATCGATGTCGCTCTCGCCCAATGGCTAGGAGAGAATTACCTGTCCCTGCGAGAGCAATTTGAAAGACTCTACTATCATCCTTTTGATCCCATCACGAGAATGATGGGGACGATCAACCGTATCGACACAGCAGAAAAACTCTATCTCAAAGGAGCCTACGAAGCCCTCCTTCCCCTCGCCCAAAACACCCCTGAGCAACTCGAAAATCTGCAAAAATCCCACGATAGTATGGCATCCAAAGGGTTACGTGTTTTAGCCTTCGGTGTAAGTGATCAGCACTGGGAAGATCCCGTCCATGCACCGACACGTATCGTAGGGCTCATCGCGTTCGCCGACCGTCCCAAAGCGGATGCAGCAGAGGCGATTAACTTAGCCAAACGTGCCGGAATTCGCCTCATTATGATTACCGGAGACAACCCTATCACCGCCGAAGTGATCGCCTCTGAAGTGGGATTGAACCACACAGGACAAAAGATTCTCACAGGAGCGGAAATCGACACTCTAAGCGATGAGGATCTCACAAAGCGCTTAGAACACACGGGGGTGATAGCCCGCGCTATGCCGGAGCACAAATACCGAATCGTCCAACTTCTCCAAAAACAAGGGGAAATCGTTGCCGTCACGGGAGATGGGGTAAACGATGTCCCCGCCCTCAAAGCAGCCGATTTAGGGATTGCTATGGGGAATGGAAGCGAAGCGGCAAAAGCATCGTCTAAAATGGTGCTCGTCGATAACAATCTGGGAGTCATTGTCGATGCGATCCGCCAAGGGCGTGTCATCAGCGACAATCTGCGCAAAGTCCTCTTTTATCTCCTCTCCACCTCACTAGGAGAGATCATCCTCATCAGCATGGCTATTTTGATGGCATTACCCCTCCCCCTTCATCCGACCCAAATACTATGGGTCAATATCGTCACCGACGGTATGTGTGACAAAACTTTTGCCATGTGTGCAGAAGAGGAAGATGTGATGAAGCGTCCCCTTAGAGCTGCGGGAAAACAGTTTTTTGATAGAGCGATGCTGTTTCGGCTGGGATGGTTTGCGCTCGTCACCGCCAGCGTCACCATGGGATTATTCATCACGCTTCACACCCATAACTACCCGTATGAGGTTATCCTTAGTGCTACGTTTACCACCGTCGTTGCCGCCCAATGGATCACCGCCGTCTTAGCCCAAAAAGAGTCAGAACCCTTTTTGAAAAACATTCGCCGCAGCCTCACCATCAACCCTTGGATCTGGGGCGGAATATCGCTGGGTATAGTACTCCAAGGAGTCGCCCTCTATCTTTTGCCGGAGTGGTTTCATGTCGTCCCTCCCAGCGGAGAAATACTCGGCTATGTCGGTATAGCACTGATCGCTATTTTTGTTTTGGATGAGGGGTACAAATGGATGGAATACGCCAGAAGTAGGGATCGGCTTCAGCGATGATATCGCCGTGAATGTTGCCAAACCACTCTTATTTAGGAGATAAAAACACAATAGAAGCTCCATTTTTTGAATACCGATACACTGAGTAGCAAATCATTTAAAACTTTGTAACAGAATATCTTTGACTAAACACAATTAAGGTAGAATCTTTGATAATTACAACATAAAGGACCAAATATGTTTTTTGAAAGTATAAAAATCATGCTTCTTGGTATGGGAACCGTTTTTTTGTTCCTGATTATCATGGTGTATGTCACCAAAGTTATGTCCAAAATAATTCAGCGATATTTTCCTGATGCACCTAAAATACCGGAACCTGTACGTACAGCAGTACCGGTAAAGTCTTCTGATAACAAAGCCAAAGTTGCGGCATTAGTAGCCACGATGTATCATAACCAATTGATGAATGCGGAGAAAAATAATGGATAATATGAAACGATTGTTTTTCTCTTTGTGTATGATGTTCGCCGTATCTTTATCGGCTATGGATTCCCAAAGCACTGCTGCAGCTGATATGAACAGTACAGCAGGACTCACCGTAAGTGCGGATCAAAAATCGACATTTCGTGAAGAGACGTATCAACCGATGTCGTTTGGTGTTATGATGACCAATTTTTACAACACGACAGGAATCAGTGCGCTAATTACCCCAAAAGAGGGAACGTTAACCTCTTCGGGCAAGCCCATGAGTGATTTTCATCAAACATGGGGACGGGTCATTATGATTCTCGTCACTTTTTTACTCTTTTATTTGGCAATTGCCAAAGGGTTCGAACCGCTTTTGCTTTTGCCCATAGCGTTTGGGGGATTGCTCGCGAATGTCCCTATCGCCAATATCGCAGGTCCTGACGGATTTTTAGGGATACTGTATCACATGGGAATCTCCAATGGACTTTTCCCGCTTCTCATTTTTATGGGCGTTGGGGCTATGACCGATTTTGGTCCTTTGCTTGCCAATCCAAAGCTTGCTCTTTTAGGGGGGGCGGCTCAATTTGGTATTTTCGGAACATTGGTCGGTGCGTATGCCCTCAGCCAGTTTACGGATGTCTTTAATTTTACATTGCAACAATCAGCCGCCATCAGTATTATTGGTGGGGCAGACGGTCCAACCTCTATTTTCATCGCTTCTACCTTGGCACCCGAGCTTTTAGGAGCCATTGCGGTTGCATCGTATTCGTATATGGCGCTGGTTCCAATCATTCAGCCTCCTATTATGCGCTTATTGACAACAGTGGAAGAGCGAAAAATTCGTATGCCAGCAACACGTCGTGTCAACCGTATGGAAAAACTCATTTTCCCACTCGCAGTATTGGTATTGATTATTCTCATTCTTCCCGATGCAGCTCCTTTGGTAGGTGCATTTGCGTTAGGTAACTTTTTTAAAGAAGCCGGAGTCGTTGATCGTTTGAGCGATACAATGCAGCATGCTTTGATTAATATTGTCACGATATTTCTAGGACTTGGCGTAGGATCAAAGCTGGCTTCAGATCAGTTTTTAGTTGTGGATACGTTAGCGATTTTAGTTCTTGGTCTTTTAGCTTTCTCGGTTGGTACGGCTGCGGGAGTTTTGATGGCGAAATTTATGAACCTCTTCACGAAAGACAAGATCAATCCACTTATCGGTTCAGCAGGTGTTTCAGCGGTTCCGATGGCGGCGCGTGTGTCGCAAAAAGAGGGGATGAAATCCGATCCTTCCAATATGCTTTTAATGCATGCTATGGGTCCAAACGTTGCAGGTGTCATCGGTTCTGCTGTTGCCGCAGGTGTTATGATCGCACTTTTTAAATAATATTTTGCGACGCTAAAAAGGAGTTGCCGCGAATGAACACTATTGAAGAGCATCGTATTTGGCTTCGAGTCAAAGAGATTCTAAAAGATCGTCTCCACATTACGGAAGATAAAGCGGATGATGATGTGATTGATGAACGGATTCGCGGCGACATCTATATGAAAGGATCGAATCTCTGGATTTTGATGTTTGCCATTCTCATTGCATCCATCGGTTTGAACGTAAACTCTACCGCCGTCATCATAGGTGCAATGTTAATCTCTCCTCTTATGGGACCGATTATGGGGATCGGATACGGTGCCGGTATTAACGACTTTGCCCTCATTCGCCGCGCTTTTAAAAATTTAGCCATTGCAACTTTAATCGCTCTTTTGACTTCTACTCTCTATTTCTGGATCTCACCTCTCGATACGGCTCAATCCGAATTATTAGCACGCACAACGCCTACCGTCTGGGATGTACTAATAGGACTTTTCGGCGGATTAGCCGGGATCGTTGCCGTGACACGAAAAGAAAAAACCAATGTTATCCCCGGTGTTGCGATCGCAACAGCCCTCATGCCTCCATTATGTACCGCCGGATTTGGTCTTGCAACAGGGCATTGGAGCTATTTTTTCGGAGCATTTTATCTTTATACGATTAATTTTGTATTTATTGCTTTATCCGCATTTTTCATCGTTCGCGTTATTCATATTGCAGAAAAAAAATACGTTGATCCTGCTGTTGCAAAACGGGCACAGCGCTATATCGTCGCGATAGCGATTGCTACAATGCTTCCAAGCTCGTATCTGGCGTATCAACTGGTAGGCGAAGAAGTATTCAAAGCCAAAGCTTCCACCTTTGTAAATGAGAATCTTAATTTTGTCAAAACCAACGTTGCTCAGGTAAAAATCGATCCAAAAACGTATGAAATAAAAGTCTTTTTAATCGGAGAGCATATTCCTGAAAATAAACTCAATGATATCAGTATCCGTATGGCAAAGGCGGGATTAGCAAAGGCACAGCTAAAAGTGTATCAAAACGGTGAGCGTGATGATGTCGATATCTCCACGCTTAAAGCGGATATTGTGACCGATTTATATAAAAATGCTCAAACAAAACTCGAAGTGAAAGAAAAAGAGATTTCACAATTAAAAGAGCATCTCCAAGCAACCTCTGCCCATAAAGATCTTTACCGTGCCATTCCCGATGAGTTACAGACACTGTTTCCTAAAATAACAAAGTGTGTTCTCTCAGAAACGTACAGTTCAAATACCACGGATCAGAATATGAGCATCAATCATCTTATACTTAACGTTGAGGTCAAGAAAGCTTTAACGAAAAATGAGCGGGATGTGATCGAAAAATGGCTCAAGAAGCGCACTGACAACAAAAATGTGACTATCTTTTTTCTATAAAAAAGTGCATTTACCGATTGTTTACTAAACAGTTATAGTATATATTTATTGGATATCAAGAGCAGGGTATCCGGTATTTTTTTCATTTGTAAAACTCCTTAAATAACATTCTTCTCTTCTTCAGCAGTGAAGAGAAGACTTATTTCTTACTTCTTACCTTCAATCAAATCCCATCATCCCGCTTGAAGGGCAATGACATGATCAACATTCTCATAGGTATATTCCAGAAAAATATTATTTCCTTTTGATGCCGCAATGACGGCCATTCTATCCGCAAGTTCATTCCCCTCAACTCCGGCATGTCCTCGAACATGTGAGATAATAACTTTCTCTTTGATGCCGTCATAAAGGGCATGCGCGGTTTTGATCAGATCGAGATTTTTAATCTCTCCTCCTTGTTTGGTCCAGCCCTTCGCTTTCCATCCGTATGCCCAATTCACCACACACTCGATACTGTATTTGGAATCCGATAAAATCGCCACCTTGTCATGCTGGGCTTCAACTGCAAGCTCAAGCGCTTTTAGCAAAGCTTTTAATTCTGCGGTATTATTGGTTCCGATGACATCCGCCCCACCGTACATGAGAACCGGTTTCTTTTCATCTTCATAGATAGCCAATCCGCTTCCTGCTTTTCCGGGATTTCCAGAACATGCTCCGTCACAATAGATACGCAAACGAATGCCGTCCGTTGAGACTGATGGAGCATCACTCTTGGACGCATTACTCGTTTTTTTCTTTGGTGCTGTCTTTGCGGCTCTTGTTGTTAAAGCGTTTGATCCAAAAGCTTCTTCGGCTTCATCTTTAGTCTTATAGCTTTTATAGACAGCTCCTGCGAATTTATCGACCTGTCGTAAACACTCCGCCCATGTTGTGTAGATTCCGGGATTTCTTCCTTGCTTAACTACGTAAAATTTATCTGCCATTTTAGTATTCCTTATCTATCATAATGTATCAAAAGTCTTAACTGACCTTTCACACATTGAGGGGTTTTTTTGAAAATTCAAAAATACATACGCTAAATGATGTAAACTAAAAGCACCACCGTTTCATAACGAATGAAGTTTAGAGTTGAATTTTCAAAAAAATCCCTCAATGTGTTTATCAAATCTTAACGAATTCTGTATGCATCACCCCCGCACAAACAACGCTTTAATCTCCTCATTCTCCATCGAAGCCAGACCTTTTTCACCCACGCTTACACTCATTTCACCCATGGCAGTTTTTGCTTTGATCATTTTATCGATCTTCTCCTCAAAGCTGTTTTTGGTAATGAAGCGATAAACAAAAACATTATTCTTTTGTCCGATACGAAACGCCCTGTCGGTAGCTTGATTTTCCACGGCGGGATTGAACCACAGATCATAGTGAATGACGTTGGCGGCTGACGTTAGGTTGAGCCCTACCCCTCCTGCTTTGAGGGAGAGAATCAGAACTTGTTTTTCGGGGTCGTTTTGAAACGATGAAACGATCTCTTCGCGTTGTTTACTGCTAAGCGATCCATCGAAAGTCAAGGGTTCCACAAAGAATTTCTCTTCAATAATCTGTGCTAAGATGTTCAGCATTTCTACGTATTGCGTAAAGATAAGAACTTTTTCTCCCTTGGCAATCATAGGCTCCAGCAAGGTCAGAAGCAACTCGCTTTTTCCGCTCAGCGCTGCATCATAAGGAGAGGTTTTATCATAATTTCGGGGATGATTACAGATTTGTTTAAGCTCTGTAATGAGTTTAAAAATGAGTCCGGAACGGCTTTGCGGTTCATCTTGTGTTTCGAGATTTTTCATGGCACCATCGACGACACTTTGATACAGTGCCGCTTGTTCAGGAACCAGTGTCGCATACTCATCGATTACGATCTTATCGGGAAGATCATCGATGATACTTTTGTCCGTTTTTAGGCGACGAAGCATAAATGGTGCGGTGATGCGTTTGAGATTATCGGCAGCATCTTGGCTTTGATCCATCTCGATGGGACGAACGTAAGTGTTTACAAAGGTGTTAAGTTCTCCCAAATACCCCGGAAGAGCGAAGTCATAAATACTCCACAGTTCGGTAAGAGAATTTTCGACCGGTGTACCGCTGAGAGCGATACGGTATTTGGTGTTAAACGATTTTAATGCGATGGCGGCTTGCGTTGTCGGGTTTTTAATCCGTTGCGCTTCATCGATGACCAAGGCTTCGATTTTATGAGAAGCAAAGACTTTTTCATCCCGTCTGAAAATATCATACGTCGTGACAATAATCGTCGTATCACCCAAAATACGCCCTGCCCCGTAATAAAGCGATACGCTAAAAGAGGGAGCAAATTTAGAAAGTTCGTTTTCCCAGTTGGGCAACAGCGACGTAGGGACAACGATGAGGGTTTTGCCCCTGATATGGCTGTGTTCATACAGATGCAGCAAGGTTGCAATGGTTTGAATCGTCTTTCCTAATCCCATATCATCCGCTAGAACCACCCCAAAACCGCTTAAGAGGTTCGAGACACACCATTGCACACCTCGTGTCTGATAAGGGCGCAGCGTTGCTTGTAGATTCTGTGAGATGCTTAACTCAGACGTGTGAAAGAGATTGGCAAAAAACGTTTCCAACTCCTCATCCAACAAAGCACTCCCCGCAAAGCGTTCTCTTAACATGTCAAATCGAGTCAGCTTGGGTGTTTTTTTGGCTTGCGCAAAGAGTGCTTTGAGTTCTTCAGGGGATATGCTGATATAAGAATCACGAAACAGCACCAGCTCACTTTGCTGATTCACCAGTTCTTGAAACTCCTCAAGAGAGATATGGGTATCACCGATGGCAATCGTCCAGTCGTATTCGAGCACTTTATCGAGAGTCAAAAAGCTCGTCGGTGTTTTTTTGGAGCGTATTCTTCTCGAAAGCCGTGGTTTAATAAGGTGCTGCAACTCACGCGGCAACACGATCTTGACACCAAAAGATGCAAGCAGCGGAGAACTTTCCATAATAAACTGCTCAAATTCTTTTCCCTGAAGTTCAATCCTTTTTTGGGTGCTTAGAAATTCAATCTCATCTAAAAAACTGCGTATGGGAGAGAGAAGTTTTAAAAGCCCTGCCGAATTTTCTTCACAAAGAGCATCACATAAGAGCTGATCTTTGTGGGTTTCATGATCATAAACACTCATCGACAACGCATAGTTTTCTTCTTCATCCCCCCGATCGAGCGTCAGAGTAAGGGCATAACGACTAAAAGGGAGAGAAAAAATAGAAAAATAATTAGAAACAGCACGGTCTATATTATTTTTACCCCCCTCTTTTTGGACAAATGCCCTCCCTCTGAAAAAACTCTCGCTGATAGCAGGCGGATTCATAAAGCGGCGTTTATGCATAAAATTCATCTCATTGACGTAATCGCCCATTGCTTTGGCTAAAAAGAGGAGCGTCCCACTCTTGCCGTCAAAAAAAGGATCTTTTTTAGCAAATCGCACAAACGGCGTTGCGTGGCACGTGAGCATCTCAAGCTGCTTTGTCACA
Organism: Pseudomonadota bacterium; assembly: GCA_043797085.1. Lineage (GTDB taxonomy): Bacteria > Campylobacterota > Campylobacteria > Campylobacterales > Sulfurimonadaceae > Sulfuricurvum. Next base: position 65,575 of record JAZDQA010000009.1, read on the forward strand.
GACGAGGGTGTCAGCAATGGCATCCAGCCGATAAAGAAACGCGATTTCTGGTCATCTTTGAGTACGGTAGGGATAAATGCATTGGCATGAAGCAGCAAATACAACGTACGGCTAAGGGCGTGATAATAACAGTACGATGCCTTCCCCTCTTCACTGCGAAACGAGAGAAAGAGTGTGACAAAACTCAGTAAGGATATTGTGCAGCCGCCCTTTTGATATTTGATCGCATAAGGGGCAAAAAGCAGGGATGTTTTTTCTTCTTGGCGAAAGAGCGGATGTTTGATATTCACATGTCCTTTATGCCAAAACTCATCCATATTGCATTCACACTCGGCATCTTTAAAGAGGCGTTCGATAATCTCTATGTTCTCATCAAAGATGGGTGAGATGATTTGTGGTAGGGCTTTTGTGTGAGCTTTGTAAAACTCTCTCATCACCTCTTTATAATCAACTGGAGCGAAAGACGGATGGGGCGTCAGAAGTGAATCGATTAGATTAAGTGCATTTTCATGGTGCAGTATCTCCAGCGGTTTATCACAGACGATCTCTTCCCATGGTTTCAGTGCAATCGGATAGGAATTATCCTCCTCATTAAATGCATCGATGGTACGTGAAAGGTCCAGTCCTCGCAGGGAAAACAACAACAGAGGATTACTGTCAATCTCCGCATTCAAAGCCAAAAGTGCCGCAAACGTATGCTTACAAGGTACCCCCCAATCTTCACAGTCGCATTGAGTGTCAAAATTATTGAGAGTTTTATGGTGGGGATCACTTAAATCAGGAGAACCTTTAATAAAAAGTTTGATCCCTTCCGTGTCACACCACTCCATGAATTCCTCCGGTAAAGTACCGTTAAGAAGCGCTGATTGTAAAAAAGAGTCTGAAACGACTTTGGTTTCTAATTGATTTTTGATTTCAGGGCTAAAGGGTTTAAAGTCCAGCTGTACATGATAAGTGCTTCGATACGACCCTTTAACCCCTGCACTTACTTCAGAGCCTTCGATTGCCAGTGACTTGACCCATCCCTTATTAAAGTATGTTTTTCCGCGTGTCAGTCTTGGATCAGATTCAAACAAAGATTCCAACTCTTCATAAAAATGTCCTCCCCATGTCGTAAGTCCGTATCGTTTTATTTTTGCCATTAAATTATTCTTTCAAAGATAGTTGATTGCTGCAAGACGAGTACCCTATTGTCTCCCAGATATGGCGGAGTTTTTGCGTGTAATATTGAAGTGCGGCATTGCGATTGAGTCGTTTGGGCTTGTCTTTGATGTGCAAAGTGGTTTTAAACTCTCCATTGACCATAGTAATACTGGCAATCTCATCACAGATACATTCGCCCAATGTTCGCCCCTGAGGGGTTTCAATCCGTTGGTGTTTAGATAATTCCGCTCTCATGTCCACTATTCCGCTTTAAACAAATTTCTCCACTATCATACTAAAAAAAGTACGGTAGCAGTAAAAAATTTAATAATTATTTTTATTTTTAGAAGTTCTCTCTTTATCCACCGCTCTCGCATGTGCCACTAAGCCCGATTTTACGTTAAAAGTTTTCTTGAACGGGTAAATACTTTATTCTTACAAATAATGATAGTTAAACATAAAAAAAGTTTTTAGGGAGAAGTTTATGAAGAAATGGTGGTCCCAACTGGACTCGAACCAGTGACCCCTACCTTGTCGAGGTAGTGCTCTACCAACTGAGCTATGAGACCATGTAACAATTAAGGTCGAAAGTATAATGAATAAGAAGTTAAATATGACTTAAGTGTCCAATATTACACATCAAATGAGCAAACCTATTTGATGACAAGGACTCCTCCGGCTATATTACACATATAGCCTTTGGTTTCAAAGCTAAAAAATTCAAGCAGTTGAATTTTTCTGACGCTTTTCACCTTTGCAATCCCCTAAAGTTAGCAATATTTTGGTTTATAATTCAAAATCAGCAACCAGACAACAGCAATATCAATCATCACATCGGCCGCATTAAACACCGCAAAATTAAATCCGCAGTGCCAATAAACATAATCAACCACTCCGCCGTAGATAAAACGATCCGCAACATTGGATAAACCGGCCCCCACCATTATTCCCACCGGAATAAGGTAACATTTTTGTTTTAGCCAAAGGGTATAGCCCACAACACCGGCCAAAAGAGCAAGCTGTATCCATTTTAGCGACTCTGCCAAAAAGGCAAACATCGAAAATGCAACTCCTTTGTTAAAGACCAAAATCAAATCGATGCATTGCGTATAATAGCGAAAGCCCTCAACGAAAAGAGTCTTCAGCAATTGGTCGGCAACAAAAATTCCAAAAGCCACTGATACCAAAAGAAGAAAAGCCTTAGGCATTCAATGCCTTTTCAAAAAACTCCACCATTCTCTCTATCTCTTTTTCCATTACTTTGGCATCTTTGCCTTCCATTAGAATACGGAGCTTATTTTCAGTCCCCGAGTAACGGATAAGATGTCGTATATGCTTAGCTTCCACTGCGGCAAGTTCTTCATCAAGTCCCTTGATTTTATCCAGTGGCTTTTTCACTTTTACTTTAATATTGACTAGTTTTTGCGGATAGAGTTTAAACGGACGAAGTACCTTGCTCGCTTTTTGCCCTGAAGTAATCAATAATGCCAAAATTTGAAGTGCACTCATTAATCCGTCGCCTGTTTTTGCGTAATCATGCATAATAATATGCCCGCTTTGCTCTCCGCCGAAATTGATTCCGTTTTCGCGCATCACTTCCAAAACATATTTGTCTCCGACATTGGAACGCAACAGCTTTAATCCGTTCTCCACCAAATTATCTTCCAATGCCTGATTGCTCATAACCGTGGCGACAATACCGCCTCCTTTGAGGTCACCGTTTTGATTCAAAAATAAGGCCAAGGCTCCCAAAATCTGATCACCGTCAACATCATCACCTTTTTCATCAATAACAATAAGACGATCCGCATCACCATCCAATGCCAAACCAATATCCGCACGGTATTCTTTTACTGCATTACGGAGATCTTTGGTGTGCATTGCCCCACACCCTTCATTGATATTAAGTCCGTTAGGTTTATCGTGCAAAACAATGACTTCAGCCCCAAGCTCTTCGAGAACAGTCGGTCCTACTTTATATCCTGCACCATTCGCCGTATCCAAAACAATGCGTAAACCATGCAGTGTCAAATCACGTGAAAAAGAATTTTTAAGTTGAACGATATAACGCCCGACAACATCATCAATCCGCTTTGCCGAACCGATTTCCCGTCCGGTCACTTGCGCTTCATATATGGCTTCAGTATTGTTGGCAATAGCTTCGATTTGCGCTTCAATATCTTCGGAAAGCTTATTTCCATGAGCATCAAAAAATTTAATTCCATTGTCTTCGTACGGATTGTGACTCGCTGAAATCATAATTCCTGCATCACAACGCATATTTTCGGTCAAAAAAGCGATAGCAGGCGTCGGCATTGGACCGATTTGGACCACATCGTATCCCACGGCTGTCAAACCGCTTACAATTGCATTTTCAATCATGTAACCGCTTCTGCGCGTGTCTTTACCCACTAAAATTTTTTTGGTTATAGCCTTGTCTTTGAAATATACTCCTGCTGCCATTGCAACGCGCATCGCCAATCCGGCACTCAAAAAAGAGCCTGCTTCGCCGCGTACACCATCAGTTCCAAACAATTTCATTGTAATTTCCCCCTACTGTATAAAATTTAACTTAATTTTAATTATCTTTAAGGTAGTATTCTACCCTAAAAAAAATTCGACAAGGATAAATGCCATGGCAAACCATAAGTCAGCATTGAAACGTATCCGTCAGACGGAAAAACGCACTGAGCGTAACCGATTCTACCGTACGCGTGTAAAAAATATCGTTAAGGCCGTTCGTACTGCAGTTGATGCAGGGAACAAAGAAGAAGCGCAAGCAGCACTCGTTATTGCAAATGCAAACTTACACAAATACGTTAGCAAAGGTGTCTTGAAAAAAGAAACTGCTGCACGTAAAGTAAGCCGTCTTCACCTCGCTGTTAACAAAATCGCAGCATAAGTTTTCCCCTTCGGGGCAAAATTTCTCCTTTTATATCTTTTTTAATGCCTTATTTATAGGAACCACTTATGTTATCCGACAAACTCATCCCTTTTATTAACCGCTACAATGAACTCACAACACTTTTAAGTTCACCTGACATCGGAAACGACATCAAACGAATGACCGATCTTTCCAAAGAACAATCCTCTATTGCTGCCATTTATACCAAAGCAACCGAATATAAAAAAGTATTGGAAGAGATTGAAGAGAACAAAGCTCTCGCTTTTGATGCAGAATTGGGTGAACTTGCAAAAGAAGAACTCAAAATATTAGAGCCTCGAGTGGGTGAGCTCGAAGAAGAGATCAAAAAACTTCTTATTCCGACCGATCCTAACGACAAGCGTAATATCTTTATTGAATTACGGGCTGGAACAGGCGGAGATGAAGCAGCGATTTTTGTCGGTGATTTATTTAATGCCTATGTTCGTTATGCGGATGTACGCGGATGGAAAATCGAACTCATGAGCACCAGCCCCTCGGATGCCGGCGGATTTAAAGAAGTCATTGCGCTTATTAAAGGCGATCAAGTCTATTCACGCCTCAAACACGAAGCGGGTGTCCACCGTGTTCAGCGTGTCCCTGCTACGGAGTCTCAGGGACGTGTTCATACTTCAGCAATTACCGTTGCCGTTATGCCGGAAGTGGATGACGTAGAAGTTATCATTAATGAAAGTGACCTCAAGATCGACGTTATGCGCTCATCCGGCTGTGGCGGACAAAGTGTCAATACCACGGACTCTGCGGTACGGATTACCCACCTTCCAACAGGTATCGTCGTCAACAACCAAGATCAAAAATCGCAGCACAAAAATAAAGATAAAGCGATGCAAATTCTGAAAGCCCGTATTTATGATATGCAAATGCATGAAGCGAAAGAAAAAGAGATGAATGAGCGGAAAGATCAAGTGGGAACGGGTGACCGTAGTGGACGTATCCGTACCTACAACTACCCTCAAAACCGCATCTCCGATCACCGTATTACGCTGACTCTTTATAGACTCGAAGAGATTATGCAAGGGGGATTGATGGACGATATTATCGAGCCTTTGATCGCTGATATGCAATCGAAACTGATGGAGAGAAACGGGTTATAAACCTATTCTCTCCAAAATGTCTCAAATATTCCTCTTACTTCACCTTTAAAAGTAATCGTTCCCTCGTCTAATCCGAGATAAAGTGTTTCACCGCTTTTGGGATAGACACGAGCATTATCGGCGACAGAATTTTCAATCGAAGCACGATAAAAACACGCAGCCATCCCCGTTCCGCACGCCAATGTTTCATCTTCTACTCCACGCTCATAGGTACGCACATGAATTGCCCCATTGCTTTCGATATGGGCTATATTGACATTTGCATTGTATTTGTGACGAAGGGTACGCGCCATTTCTATGTCAAAGTTTCCCATATCGGCATCAAAGGTGACGAGATGAGGAACACCGGTGTCGATAAGCCACCATCGCATCTCATACTCAACAATCTCATCGTTAATGACAAAGGGAGGTGTTAAATCACTTTGAACCATATCATCCTCAACACTTGCTTTTATCACTCCGGCACCGGTTAAAAATTCCATGTTAGCCTCTGCTAATCCAAAACGATAAGCATAGTGGGCACACGCACGGCTTCCGTTTCCGCACATTGAGGCGGTGGAGCCGTCTGCATTGTAAAACTCCCATTCAAAATCATACGTTTCATGAGGAAGCAAAACGATCAATCCATCTGCACCGATTCCATTTTGACGGTCACAAAGAATCCGTGCAAGTCCGGAACGATCTGCTCCGTTAAGGGTGTGAAAAATGACAAAATCATTACCGCTTGCGCAGTATTTAGCGATTTGGAGCATGGATGTCCTTGCAATAAAAGTAAGTGATTATACCTTAGGGGCGGGGTAGAGTTCTTTAATTGCTTCAACAAACTGTTCACATTGTGCTTGAAGATGTTTAAGATTAGAAGAATTATCGATTACCCACGTTGCACGAGATCGTTTGTCTTCGATGTCCATTTGGGTTTCGATACGGCGAAGCGATTCTTCTTGCGTGAAGCCGTTACGTTTCATAAATCGCTCTAATTGAAGTTCTTTGGGAGTGTAAACAACCACCGAATTTTTAATCGGATATGAGGAGGTTTCAAAAAAGAGAGGGATGTCGATAAGATAGGGATATTTTAGAAGGTCTTGTTTTTCACTTGCTTCTTCGATAGCAGCACGAATTTTCGGGTGCAAAAAAGCTTCGAGCTCTTTTTTTGCTTTTGGATCGGAAAAGATTATTTTTCCCAATTCGGGACGATTAACTTTATTCCCATGAACATACTGTTCTCCAAAATGTTCACGTATCCAAGAAGCATTTTCATCTAAAAGTCGGTGAGAAATAGCGTCTGCATCAATGATACGCAAACCATTAAGTCCCAAAAGAGAGGCAACGGTGCTTTTACCTGTTGCAATCCCTCCCGTTAATGCAATAGCGTATTGATACGCCATTAGTTACGGATAATGCCCAGGTAATTTTTACGAATGTACTGAGGCATTGCAAATACTCCTATATGAACATCACAGTTATAAAACTGATGACCTTCGAGCAAATCACTGCGCTGTAAAATAATATCCGCGGTCGGATGGTACTCTTTTGAACAAATCAACAGCGTCGATCCGTCCCCCGCGTAATACGGCATAATAATTTTGAAATAATTTCCCAGAATTTGCATCAAACTCGTATTTGCTTCCACATTATCCAAAGAAGGATGCTGCATAACGACTAATCCATCCTCTTTTAATATACGGTTGATATGTGCAATAACCGCGCTGTCATCGGTTGCCGTGTCCAATAAAAGTACATCAGCACTTTTATCTTCCACATTGCGAAATGACTCAAGAAGATTTGCGCCATCAACGCTCATTACACTAGACTCACGATAACGATTAAGTTCGCCTATGAGTAATTCACGATTATCACTTGCAAGCAATACGGATCTTGGCAGTTTATGTGTGCACATAGCAACGTGCACCATCATTTCAGGATAAATAAATGTTTTCATTGGCTTTAAACTCTTCAGGATTAATTTTGAGCGATTGTAACACGTAGAGATTAAACCTCATTGAAAGAGTCAATAAAGGGTTTATCTTACAGATGAAATCAAAACTATATACACTATAATTCTATCAAATTTTTATTATAAGTCAGGAAATACAAATATGTGTGCAGAAAAAATACAACGCCTTTTAATGGCAATCGTTTTAACCCTTTCTATGGTGCTCTTTGCTCAAGGCTTTACCCTTTATGGGATGATCCTTCAAGGATTCGTCATTTTGATGATTTTGGTATGGGCATTCGCAGATTTTTGTCCGTCTTTATGGATATTTGGCAAGCTCTTTGGAAAGTGTCCTACTAAATAAACTTCTACTAACGTCCACTTTGCTATAATTTCACCACTAAAACAGGTGGAGAATCTCAAATGAGCCAAATCAGCTATAAAGATGCCGGTGTCGATATTGACGCAGGCAACAGTTTCGTCGAAAACATCAAACCGCTTGTCAAATCGACTAGAATTCCGGGTGTACTGGGTGGAATCGGCTCATTTGCGGGAGCATTTGAACTTCCTGCTGGATACCGCGAACCCGTTATGCTTGCCGCAACCGATGGGGTAGGTACAAAACTCAAACTCGCGATCGATTCAGGTATTCATAACACCGTAGGAATCGATTTAGTCGCAATGTGCGTTAATGACCTCATCTGTAACTTCGGAACTCCTTCCTTTTTTCTCGATTATTATGCAACGGGCAAGCTCGATGTTAAAGCTGCAACAGCGGTTGTAAGTGGTATTGCGGAGGGTTGTATTCAGGCCGAATGCGCTCTCATCGGCGGTGAAACAGCCGAAATGCCGGGAATGTACCATAGCGATGATTACGATTTAGCAGGGTTTGCCGTCGGGATCGGTGAAAAAAGTGAACTTGACCGCTCTAATAAAGTCCAAGCAGGAGATATTCTTATTGCATTGCCAAGCTCCGGATTGCACTCAAACGGATTTTCGCTAGCACGCAAAGTACTCTTTGAAAAAATGGGGATGAAATTCGAAGATGAGTTCGAAGGGAAACCTCTTATCGACACACTTTTAACACCAACTCGTATCTACGTGAAAACATTCAAAGCGCTCAAAGATAAAATCCAAGCGTTAGCACACATCACAGGCGGTGGAATCGTTGAAAACTTCCCGCGTGTACTCCCTGATGGACTACGTGCGATTATCACAGAATCTTCTATCCGCGTACTTCCTATTTTCGAGCTGATCGGTCAACATGTAGAGCGCTCAGAAATGTTCCGTGCATTCAATATGGGTGTCGGGATGATTCTCGTAGTGAAATCCGAAAATGTAGAAGATGTTTTGAGTGCAACCGATGGGTATGTTATCGGGCATCTCGAAGCAGGTGTCAAAGAGGCTGTTTTAGTATAAATGGCGAAGCTAAAAAGCATCGCCATAAGGTAGGATTAAAATCCTACCTCCAATGCGTATTCTTATTTTACCAAATCCGCACGAGGGAAAGTAAAGGTAGATTCGCGAAGAACCATCACTTTTTCTTTATCATCCATTGCATACGCTTTAATCGTAATAGGAATAACCGTATCTTTACGACTGTCATTAACAAGCATCTCATCCGCATAGAGAACAATCACTTTTTTCTTAACAACGCCCGGTTTGACTTTAAACGGCTCAGTAGGTGTCCCTATTTTGATTTTACCTTCCATACCTTTTGGTGTAATGACATCAAAGTAGTAACTGTGATCTTCATTGAGCGTATTTTGCAGCAAGAACGTATAGGCGTTATCAACCCGTACTTTCCCCTCATCGGTGTGATTAATTGCATACAGACGGTTCTCTTTGTTAATGTTCAAAAGCATATACTCTTTTTCACTTCCCATCATCCCCAAAATAATACTGACAACAATCAAGATTCCAATGTAACCCAAAATTTTAGGACGGAAATAGTGTGTTTTCCCCTTCATAAAGAGAGTTTCTTTTTCACTCGACCACTCAACCAATGATGGCTTACCAAGTTTACCCATAACCTCTGTACATGCATCAACACACTCTAAACAGTTGATACACTCAAGCTGCAACCCTTTACGAATATCAATGTGAGTAGGACATACCGTAACACAGCTCTCACAGGTAGTACACTCTGCATTCGTATTCACACTCAATAAATCTTTTTGCTTAGTATACAACTTCTCTTTTTGCTCATTATAAATCTCACCGCCACGATTCGGATTATAAATCGCCATGATAGTATCATCATCATAGAGAACCGATTGAATACGGGAATAAGGGCATACATAGACACAAAAATTTTCTTGCAAGAAAATGACATCATAAACCAAGAAAGCAACAATACCGAGGATTGCACCTATAAGAACCAAATGCTCATTAGGATTTTGGATGTACGCCAAGAAATCTTCAGGAGGTACAAAATACCACATCAAATCTGCCGCAGCAATAAACGACAATCCCGTCCAAATTAAAATTGCGACCAAACGCTTAATCTTATTTTCTGCTTTTGAATAATCAGGTTCTTGCTGCTTATTTTTAATACGTTTGCGTAATCCCAAGAGCTTCGTCTCGATCAAGTCACGATAAACAACCCTGAAAATAGTTTGAGGGCATATCCATCCGCAGAAAACACGACCACCCAAGACAGTAATACCAAAAACGCCTATAAACAAGAACATCAATAGAAACGGCATCAAATAAAGTTCTTGCATATCAAACTGAATAAACATTAGGTGGAGTTTTAACTTATCAAAACTCAACAAGAAGAGATGATTCCCATCAATGCGTATCCACGGAATTATCAATGACAAAATGGTCACAAATCCATAAAACCAATATCGTTTAATTCTCCATGGAACCCATTTGTCTAAATAAGCTTTTCCTTTTAGGGATACTTCTTCTACACTCATTCGATCTCCTTTTTAATTACTTCAACGCTTGGACATTGAATAGTTTCTATCATAATCGCTCGTGCATCTGACTCGTTATTTGAGAGAACAACTCCCCCAACCAAGGCTTTTAACTCTCGCGATTCGACATAATCTTTTAATGAGCTGCGACTCACTTTCATTTGGCGCGCTATTTCACTGACGCTATTGCCCTGCTTTAACAGAGAAATAATTTGATCTAACTTTAAATCAAATTTTGATACCGATTTAGACCCGCGCGGTCGTCCAATCCCTTTTTTGTCATCATTTTGTACCATTTGACGAAGCTGGTCAATAAGTCCTAAAACGACCATTATATCACTCTGTGCGTTGATTATAATCCCTTGTTTTACACAATGAATCGTATTGCCATTTTTAAGAAGACAACTCATAACCTGCACCACATCTTCGATATTAACGCTCAGTACCCACACGTCATAAATCAATAATGTATCTGCTCTTAAAGAACGAAAGAGCTCAACGACACTGCTTCGATCACTTATCCGTTTATTTTGGGAAATCTGATCAATCAGTTCTTTATCGATGGGAAGTTTCATCTGATCGCTATAAGCATTAATCAATTTTAATTGCTCATAAACATTATCAAAATCTTTGTCAGGACGGATATAGCTCACAATCATTGCGGTTAAATTCCTCTCAAAGTTGAATTTAATCGTCATAATAACCTATTTCGACGGCTTAAGTCAATAAAGAATCTATTTATTTCGTCACAATCGTATCACTCAAGAGTACGACTTCGCATTGCAGCTCAATTTCAAACTGTTCAAACACCTGTTTTTGAGCCTCTTTTATTAGAAAAAGGGCATCTTCATACTCTCCTCCACCATAGTTGACGAGAAAATTAGCATGAACATCACTAAACGCCATCGCACCCACCCGTTTTCCTTTTAATCCTACTGCCTCAATAAGCCGTCCCGCATAATCATTCGGGGGATTTTTAAAACAACTTCCTGCACTGGGAACATTAGGCTGATTGGAACGCATTTGGGCAAACATTTCCAATCGTTCATGTGAAAATCCTTCTTCAAGCTCAAAAGCCGCCTCAAAAACGACTTCATTGATCGAAGTTTTTCGATAGCCAAACTCTATTTCATTTTTTTGTTTCCATCCGCTTTGAGTACGAATTGCAATCAAATGATTGAAAATCTCATACTCTTTGAGTCCCGCATTCATTTTTAACATTCCACCTAATGTTCCGGGAAGTTTTGAAAGATATTCAAAATGAGCAATATTATTTTTTTTGCAAAACGACACAACACGCCCCCCGGGAGTTGCCGCACCGACAATCAGACGATTCTCCTCAAGACGGATAAAATCATACTGCTTTGAAAGCATCATAAGCGGTGGAGGAGTGGGTGAAACGAGGAGGTTATTGGCACTTCCGACAATAACGCAACCTTCGGGAACATTATCATCTTCGATAAGCGTTACATCGACAACAGGACCGATACGCATAGAACTAAACTTGGAGAAATCAATGGTTTTAGAAGTCATTGCATAAACGTCGGAATCAGATTAAACATCCGAATGGTGAAATCTTGCATCTCATTCATCATCCACGGCATGGTTAAAATAATGACAACAATAATTCCTACAATCTTAGGAATAAAGCTCAGTGTCATCTCATTTATTTGAGTGGTGGCTTGGAAAATACTCACAGCAAGACCCAAAAACATCCCTACAAGCAATGCGGGAAGCGATAAAATTAACGCGATTTTAAACGTCTCAATACCAAGACCAATCAGCTCTTCTTGCATCATATTAAACTCCTAACGTTGAGCGAACACGTCCCGGCAACTACGTTAACACTAGGTTTACTTCGGCAGGAAGCACTCGCGCAGTATATCGCGCTCATTAACCATTCCTCAATTGGGTGTATTCTTGCGGAATACAAAAATCTCGTGCATCCATTTTTTGATCAAAAAAGTTGTGTTTATAGCCGATTTCAAAAAGTTTGTTTATCGCTTTAAACTGAAGATCACTGAGGCTGATGGACTCATCGTTGGCGTACAATTCGAGATATTTTTCCAATGTTTCGGCATCAATTCGTACTAATGAACGTTCAATGAGCATTTTTGAGAGCAACTCTTTGTGGTCTCGTGCTACTTGTACCGCTTTTGTAAGAAGATTTTCATACGAAATGGCTGACGTCAAAGGTAAAGAACGTCGAATCGCCATTCCGCCCAAAGGAAGCGGAAGATCCCCGCCGCTTAGTTCGCACCATATATCCCATAATTCTCTCTCGACTACCAAAGAATCATCGTAGCCTAAAATACTTTCATGGATCAATACCCCAGCATCCACCGTCCCATCTATAACTGCTTGCTCAATGTCGAGAAAATTCATGTAAACAATTTTAGCATCAGGATAGGCAATACGAAAGAGAAGGGCATTGGTCGTATATTTTCCGCTGAGTGCCACTTTGAATTTACGTTTTAATACCGTATTGCGCTTGCGAATAAGCTTAGGTCCATAACCGCTTCCAAAGCTGACTGCGGTGCGAAGAAGGGCATATTCTTGGGCAATATGGGGATATAAACCAAAGCTGATTGCGCTTATATCGTATGTCCCTTTGAGGGCTTCAACATTAAGCGTTTCAATATCAAGCGGTATATTTTCAAAAACGGTATTAGTATGACCTACCCACCCAAACTTGATGGCGTAATACATAAAAATATCATCCGCATCAGGAGAGTGGGCAATTACCATTTTTTTCACTAAAAACACCTCTTAAGTTTACAAATCTATGTAAATTTTAACGAAATAACGCTAAAATATCTCTATAAATATTCGAATGAATGTATTGTATTGCAATTTGTCATATTTTTAACAAATATTTTCAATTTGTCATATTATTGTCTAACTTTATATTTTACCCTTTTAGGAGAACACGACAATGGTAGATCCAAACAAACTCAAATCACTCGAATTGGCTATGAAACAAATCGATAAAACATTCGGCAAAGGGACGCTTATGCGTCTAGGCGATAAGGTAATTGAGCCTATTGGCTCAATTAGTACGGGCTCGCTTGGACTTGATTTAGCGCTTGGAATTGGCGGAGTTCCTGAGGGGCGCGTAGTTGAGATTTATGGACCTGAGAGTTCAGGAAAAACAACTTTGACCCTTCATATTATCGCCGAAGCGCAACGAAAAGGGTCTATTTGTGCCTTTATCGATGCGGAACATGCATTGGATGTTGGATACGCTAAAAATTTGGGCGTGGATGTTGAAAATCTTCTTGTCTCACAACCTGATTATGGCGAACAAGCACTCGACATTGTCGAAACCATTGCCCGCAGCGGTGCCGTCGATCTTATCGTCATTGACTCTGTAGCAGCCCTAACCCCTAAAGTAGAAATCGAAGGGGAAATGGGAGATCAGCAAGTAGGAGTACAAGCACGTCTCATGTCCAAAGCATTGCGTAAGCTCACTGGTGTTTTGCACAAAATGAATTGTACTATTATCTTTATCAACCAAATCCGTATGAAAATCGGAACCATGGGATACGGTTCACCTGAAACAACCACAGGGGGAAATGCTCTGAAATTTTACGCATCGGTTCGTATCGATATTCGTAAAATCGCAACGCTTAAACAAGGTGAGAGCCAAATCGGAAATCGCGTTAAAGCCAAAGTCATTAAAAATAAAGTGGCTCCTCCGTTTCGTCAGGCAGAATTTGACATCATGTTTGGAGAAGGTATCTCTAAAGAGGGCGAACTTGTTGATTACGGCGTAAAACTTGATATAATAGACAAAAGCGGAGCATGGTTTAGTTTTGAAGATACAAAACTAGGACAAGGTCGTGAAAACGTTAAGCAAAAGTTCAAAGACGAGCCTGAGCTGGCAAAGAAAATCGAAGAAAAAATTAAATCTGCAATGGGTGTTAATAACATCATGATTATGGGTGAATCTGAAATGAATGAGGTGGATGAATGATTTTTATTGATGAAGTAAGCGCAATTGAAGTAATGGATTCTCGTGGCAATCCAACCGTAAAAGCAACAGTACAGTTGAGTGACGGAACACGCGAAAGTGCAATCGTACCAAGCGGTGCAAGTACAGGCAAACGTGAAGCGCTGGAATTACGTGATGGTGACAGTCGTTACATGGGTAAAGGTGTACTCAAAGCGGTGGGTCACGTTAATAATGAAATCGCTGATGCAATCATGGGTCTTAGCCCTTATAATCAAGCAATGGTCGATGCTGTTATGAAAGAAATCGATGGTACTGAAAACTATGGTAACCTTGGAGCTAATGCTGTTTTAGGTGTTTCCATGGCGGTTGCTCGAGCTGCTGCTAAAAGTTTAGATATTCCTCTTTATCGATATCTCGGCGGTGCGAATGCAATGGTTATACCGGTTCCAATGCTCAACATCATCAATGGCGGATCTCATGCGGATAACAGCGTTGATTTTCAAGAGTATATGATTATGCCGATTGGTTTTAACGATTTTAGTGAAGGGTTACGTGCATCTGCTGAAGTGTACCACAATCTAAAAGGAATTTTAAAAGCCAAAAAGCACAATACGGCATTGGGTGACGAAGGTGGTTTTGCACCCGATTTAAGTTCCAATGAAGAGCCTATTCAAATCATCATGGAAGCGATCGAAAAAGCGGGCTATAAAGCAGGTGAACAAATCGCTATCGCACTTGACGTTGCGGCATCTGAGCTTGTTACGGAAGGTGGCTACAAACTCGACTCTGAAAACAGAACCGTAACATCCGCTGAATTGGTCGATTACTATGTTGATCTTTGCTCTAAATATCCTATCGTTTCGATCGAAGACGGCTTAAGCGAAGATGATTGGGATGGATGGAAAATTCTAACTGAAAAATTGGGATCAAAAGTTCAACTCGTCGGAGATGATTTGTTCGTGACCAATGCCAATATTTTGGCAGAGGGAATTACAAAAGGGATTGCTAACTCAATCCTCATCAAGCCTAACCAAATCGGTTCCGTTTCTGAAACAATGCTAACCGTTCGTTTGGCTCAGCGTAATGGTTATAAATGTGTTATGTCACACCGCTCAGGCGAGAGTGAAGATGCATTTATTGCGGACTTTGCCGTTGCGCTCAACTGCGGTGAGATCAAAACCGGGTCAACTGCGAGAGGTGAACGTACAGCTAAATACAACCGTTTGCTTGAAATCGAAAATGAAGTGATGTACGGTGAATACCTTGGGAGTAGTTTATTTAAATAATGAACTATCAAGAGCATGACCAAATACTCGATTCAAGCGTCGCTGAACAGAGTTTCAGTGAACGTCGTTTTGGTCTCTCAACTCCAAAATTTTTTCTGGTAGCTGGCTTAATTGTAGCTATTTTATTCTATCTCAGTGTTCTTATTTTTGGAAACAATTCTCTTTTAGTTTTAATCAATCTTGAAGAGTATCAAACCTTTCTTTCAGAAGACATTGAGCATCTAAAAAGTGAAAATGCTTCCTTACAAAAGCAATATTTTGAGCTAAAAGAATTAGACGCTGATTCTGGATCAATACAAAAAGATGAGCAACAATGAAAAAAACACTCCTTCTCTCATCTCTTTTAATTACAACTCTTTTTGCACGTGAAAATCCATTTTTCGCTCTTTCAGAAGGGGGGAGTCTTCCCATATCATCTGAGATAAACGACCATAAACCTCCGCTTACATCAATGACCTATAACTTTCCCAACAACTCACGCCTTCTCAAAGATGTAAGTTTTACCCTTCAAAATGTTGATGGAAGTTTCGAAACCCGAAAGCTTGAGATTGACCAAAGTATTGACTGGCGATCCCCTCTCGTACTTTCACAATCAAACTCACAAACTCATTCCTCTGCAACTGAAAATAAATCTTCTTCAAACAGCAGCTTTATACAATTTGTTAATTCAGGCAATCAAATATCTCTTATTAGTAAAAAATCCATGCTGCGCCACTTTACGCTAAGTGATCCACACACTGTTATCATAGATTTTAAGTATGCCGGAGTATTTGAACCTTATCAAAAAGAGCTCTCTTCACGTCCCTATACAAAAATAAAAGTAACCAACCATGGCAGTTTTGCACGAGTCATCCTGACTCTTGACGGACCTCATGTTTGCAACGTTTCTAAAACAGAACAAGGTGCTAGTGTTATTTGTAAATAATAACTGACGTTACGCACTTACGCAATTGAGTGATTTTCTTGATAATTCAACTCTAAACTTCATTCGTTAAGAGGTAGAGGTGCTTTGATTTACGTAATTTAGCACATGTATCTTTGAATTTTCAAGAAAATCACTCAATTGCGTAATATCAGATAATAAAAGAAGAGAGAGCTGGATCCCGTAACAAGTACGGGACGAGTAGAAAATGATTACGCTACAGCAGCCAAAGCAGCATCGTAGTTAGGCTCTTCTGTGATTTCAGGAACGATTTCTTTATACGTAACAACACCCTCTTCGTTTACTGCGAAAATTGCGCGACATGTTACGCCTGCAAGAACTGAACCGCCAAGCAATACACCATAAGCATTTGCAAATTCTTTGTTGCGGAAGTCAGAACATACAGTCAAGTTATCAATACCTTCAGCTTGGCAAAAACGTCCTGCTGCAAACGGAAGGTCAAGAGATACGATAGTTACCGTAACATCAGAAAGACCTGCCGCTTTTGCATTGAAATTACGAGTTTCAGTAGCACATACGCCTGTATCCAAAGAAGGAACAACGATAATAAGTTGTTTTTTACCTGTTGCGCCGCCTACAGTAACATCACCAAGACCTGCTGAGTTTACTACCGTAATTGCCGGTGCTTTATCGCCAACGTTAACAGTGTTTCCTAAAAGTTCTACGTCTGTACCTTTGAATTTTGTTGTTGCCATTTTGGGCTCCTGTATTTATTTATATGGGGAATTGTACAAAAATCAGACAATTTTACTCTGAATTCTAAAATATATGTTTTAGATTAAGCTAAATCACAGTTTGCAACGAGGATTAATCGCCACATCTGCATGATTCACAAAGAGATCAAGGGAATACGCTTCCAATGCGCATCGACCTATCATCGCCGCATTATCGGAACAGAACTCCAAGGGAGCTAATAATAATGGGGCTTTATAGGGTGTAAGTATCTGCTGAACTTGTGAACGTAAATAGAGGTTAGCACTTGCACCGCCTACGATAGCAAAGCGTACAGGTGGTTTGATTTTGAAATATTTTTTGAGCTTTTGGATCAAATGATCGGTGGCGGTTTTTTGAAATGCGGCGGCTATATCAGGGTATGATTCGACCGAAGCAGATTCAACTGCTAAACGAACTTGATTTTTAAGTCCTGAGTAACTAAAAGCAATCAACGGTGATTGCCATAGAGGGACGGTAAATGAAAGCTTAGAAGCATCACCGCTTTGGGCTAGCTTCTCAATCACAGGTCCCCCTGGATAACCTAGCTTCATCATCTTTGCTACTTTATCGAAACTTTCTCCATAGCTATCATCCATAGTGGTTGCAACCGTTTCCATCTGAGAGTACGATTTAACCTCAATGAGTTGCGTATGCCCCCCCGAAACCAAAAGCACTGTCAAGGGTAATACAGACTGCTTTTCAATAAAGAGAGAGTAGATGTGCCCTTTTAAGTGGTTAATCGGCAAAATGGGTATATTAAGGCTGATTGCGAGCGCTTTTGCCATCACAACACCCTCGATCAGCGTTACCCCTAATCCCGGTTCACTGGTTACGGCAACGGCTTTTAATGCACTAAACCACGGTTCACATTCGCTTAAAATAGCCGGAAGAGCGATGGCATGAAGACGACTGGCAAGTTCTGGAACCACACCGCCGTATTGGGAATGTTCGAGCTCTTGGGATATTTTTTTATGGTAGATGAGTTTTTTGGTTGCAATCTCAGTAATCGCAATTGAGCTGTCGTCACACGAACTTTCTATGCTCAGGATCATTGTATCACCCACTCTTTTACCCAAGGCCATTCTCCAAATCCAGCATCAGCGTTAAGGTGTCCGCCATTGCTTATCACCATCATCTCCACACCAAGTACCTTTTGCAGCTCTAACGCCTCTTCTTGGCTCATGTAAGGGTCATTATCGGAGGTTACCAGCATAACCTCATCGGCATACAATGAATTCGGAGCTTCAAGGGGAAAAAAGCTTTTGAGAGTTTCGAGCTCGCAAGTCAAACGGGGAGGCGCAACCAAAAGAAGTCGTTTGACCGGAGTGATCTCACCTTCCTGACACAAATGAAACCATAAACTATTAGCCAGTGAATGACAGACAACAACCTCAGGTTGAAATTCATTTAAAAGGGCTTTTACTTGCTTCATCCATCTATTTTTACTCGGAAAATGGGGGTTATCCAAAAGGGGAAAAGAGACTGTTCCGTACTCTTTGGCTATTTCGCCTGCGAGCCATGCTTGCCAATGGGGATCATCACTTCCACCCCATCCGTGCAATAAAAGGGTTTTTTGTCTCATGCGAGACTCCTGACATACTGACGCACTTCAGTGTTGAGAGCAAAAATATCTTCAATGCATTTTGGCTCTTGCTCAAAGCGCTTAAAAGCATCCATAACCCGCTTTGATATCTCCAAAAAGGAAATTTTGCCCTCGACAAACTGCTCGATTGCCACTTCATTGGCAGCATTGACGATTACTCCTCGTGCTGGGTTTGCCAACAGCTCTTGTCGAATGTCCCAAATCGGATAACGATCACTGGTGATCTCTCGAAATTCCAAAGATCCTACTTCAAGCAAATTAACCGATTGTAAAATCTTTTCATCACTCTTTCCCATTAACGCATACGCGATGGGCAGCTGCATGTTGGCATTTGCAATATGGGCAGTAGTCGAACCGTCTTGGTAGTCAATCAGAGCATGGATAATCGATTTTGTTTCGATAATCGCATCGTATTCACCCTCACCAAACAGCCATCTAGCCTCTAAAAGCTCAAACATTTTATTCATCATCGAGGCGCTGTCAATCGTGATCTTTTGACCCATCGACCAATTGGGATGATTAAGGGCGTCTTTGAGCGTCGCCTCTTGGATTTTTTCAATCGGCCAATCTCTAAATGCACCGCCACTGGCAGTAATGAGCATCCGCGAGATAGGGCGTGCGGTTTGATTGAGATACCATAATCCAAAATGTTCACTGTCGATGGGGATAATTCGGGAAGTATCCACGAAAGCACCGCCGACAACTAATGATTCTTTGTTCGCTAATGCGATACGTTTGCCGCATTCCAACGCTTTTAACGTCGGTCTAAATCCTGCGAATCCGACAAGAGCATTGACGACAAAATCAGAAGTCGATGCCTCTATCGCCTCTAAAATCGCCTCTTCTCCCGCATAAACATTGGGATGATTGACATGAATAATATCTTGGGGATTTAAAACAACGACACATTTTGGGGAAAATTGTTGGATTTGTTGATTGAGGAGGGTAATGTTTCGCCCTGCAACGAGGGTATCAACGTTGAGATGAAAACGCTTGGCAATAGCAAGCGCATTGACACCGATAGAGCCCGTCGATCCTAAAAGGATCAAGCAAGACCCCGTAAAAAGATGAGCATAATAATGGCTCCGAAAAGATACCCGTCAATGCGGTCAAGTATTCCGCCATGTCCCGGGAGGATATTTCCACTGTCTTTTACACCCGCCTGACGCTTAAGATAACTCTCAAATAAGTCACCAAAAACCGCTGCCATTGCCGTAAGCATCGAGATAAGAATGGCTTGGGTCATATCTTCAACGATGCCGATTCCGATAAAAAAACCAGCCACAGTAGCAACGGCTATTCCGCCATAGACACCTTCTCGTGTCTTACTTGGGCTTGAAATCGAAAAAGGGGTACGCCCGATACTTTTTCCTACGAAATAAGCACCAATGTCTGCCGAAGCAACAACAACAAGAAGCCATAACAACGCTCCAATACCGTATTCTTCATACAGACTTAGAATATAAAGCATTCCCGCTGTGGGGTATAAAAAGGGGAGAAAGTTTCGAAAAGGAATATTTTGGGTGTACGCTACTGCCCCTACGAATATCAGTCCCGAAATCACCAGTAAATCTTCACTGTACGGATAAATGGATGCGATAATCCATAGAATCGCGGCGTACGCATAAAGTGAATTGTTGTTAATTCCAAAAAGACGTGTTGCTTCATGGAATGCAAGCATATATACAGCGCCTAAAACAAGCCATATAAGCCAAAAGTTGTTAATAAGTCCAATGGCTAGAACCCCTAATCCTAAAAAAACGGCGGTAATAATGCGTGTTTGTAACGCATTTGCGGATGGTTGCATCGGGTTTCCTGATGGAGGTGTTTAATTATCGCGATTATACCATTTTTAAATGTGCTTTTTATAATTTAATGTTACGCACTTATGCATATTGAGTGATTTTCTTGAAAATTCAACTCTAAACTTCATTCGTTAAGAGATAGAGGTGCTTTGATTTACGTAATTTAGCACGTGTAACTTTGAATTTTCAAGAAAATCATTCAATATGGGCAACATCAGTTACACTTTAATATCTAAAATATGGAGAGATTTTGCAGGAGCCTCTTCACTTTGAGGCTGTTCTTCATCACTGGAACGACGTTCTTCTTGTTCGGCTTGTTCTTTCGTATGTTCACGATTGGAGTCAACCGCTTTATTTTCTTCTGTGGGACGAACTTCTTGTACCTCTTTTTTTTGCTCTTTCGAGATAGCCTGTGCGGCAAGCGCTTGGAGCTCAAGCCTGTTTTGTATCGCACCCACTTCAGCGGCAATGCCTGCCATTTGCTGATTTGCATAAATAACGCCACCAACAGGAGAGATTGCCATAAAAAATCCTTTACTGCTTATCAATCACCAATGTTTTAAAGTTCGTATAGAGAACATTCGCCCCCTCTTGAACCCGCACTTCTCTTCTTGGAGTATAATCGACCAAATACGATCCTTTTTCAAATACAGAAAAATCAACGCACAGTTTTGCTGCAGCTTCCAAAATATTTCGAGGAAGTTCTTGCTTATCGGTGGTAATGATGACGTGGGCTGAAGGTCTGTCTTTTAGATGCAGCCAAACATCACGCGCACGGGCATTACGCAGCAGTTCAATATTTCCTCGTTCACTTTTACCCAGTGAAATTTTTATCCCCTCAACCCAAAACAATGCAATAGACTCGCTTTGTTGATGCTTCACTCCTCGCAGTTTTGCAGGAAAAAGCATCGCTATCTCTTCGGGCTGCAACGCATTGTGAATGGTGTGGAGAAACAACTCTAAATGGCGAATTTTTTCCTCAAGATTTTCACGCTCTTTAAAAAGTCCCTGTGCTTTTTGTTTGGCTTTTTTGGAACGCCTGAAAAACATTTCTGCCATTCGAGCGCCGGTGTGATACCCTTGCGGTACTTCTATCGTTATCTCATCGCCATTAAAATCATTCAACACTACGGTTGTCTCATACCCTTGGATGCGGTGGAGATTTGCCAATATCAGATGTCCTGCATGTTGTGCGTATGCCGAGTCATTTAACAATGCCTCTTCGTCAACCAGCGCTTCTATATGCATACGCAGTTGTCTTAAACGCTTTTCAATGAGCGTACTTTTCTCTTTTTTTAACTTATCCAGCTTAGCTTGCGCATACACATCATACGTGTTGCGTAAAAAATCTTCTACATTTTCCAAAGGATAAAATATGGGGGTAAAGTCGGGACGCGGAGGATTAAGAAGAACTTCTCCGACTCGTACGCTTCGTACGGAAACATTTTCATCGATATGACGCAATGCTTCTAAAACAATCTCCTCTTTATCGAGCAAAACAGCATTCGTATATTTTCCCGTAAATTCAAATTGTAATAAGGTGACTTCGCTCTTATAAGAACCGCTTTGCGTCACTGCGATACGGACGATTTTGTCATTATTATGGAGAGTAATCGATTGGATCACCGAACGATTAAATCGTTTCGCGAGCAATACGTCAAAAGGAGCCTGATAAACTTTTGACCGCTTTGAATCAGGGGAGATGAAAACCGTTGCATTATCGCGCCGCATATCAAACGTCCACACCGATTCTCGATCAAATTCAAAGCTTATTTGGGTGTCGCTCACGCGATATGCTCGCTCTATTTGGTTAAACTTCTGCATCGTTTCAACGATTTGCTGTAAGTGGGAATGTTTCATTTGAATTATATTTCCTTATTTCAGAAGCGCTTTATCAAAAAAGAATTAGAATAGTTGAACCAAACAGAAGGTGGCTTTACGTGAATCTCTTTAGAACAATCAAATCGAAGTTTATTTTTAATCTCGTAGCCGCAGTAGGCGCAGTACTATTTAGTGTCATTGTAGCATATTTCATCGCTACCTCCTCTATCAAGGAGATTATGACAAGTGACCTCAATACGGTTGCCAATGCACTGGAAAAAAATGTCAATTACATTTCTCAAATCAAACCGGATGCCTACCAAGACGAGGCATTTAAAAATGACATCAAAAGCATTAAAATCGGCAGCAGCGGTTACGTCTATTTTATCAATGCCGATGGTGTTATGACCATCCACCCAAAACCCGAAGATGAGGGTAAAAATAAAGCCGGTCATGACTACATCGACCACATCCGAGCCGATAAAGCAGGTGGGATTTATGAGTATATCTCTGCTACGACAGGGCAGCACAAAATCGCCGCATACCGTTATATCAAAGATTGGGACATGTGGGTTATTCCCGGAATTAACAAAGCCGATTATTTTGATGCGCTTCAAATAAGTTTCTTAAAATGGTTTGCTTTTTTGGGGAGCGTTTTAGTGAGTGTTTTAATCGCGATTAACTACATTTCAGGAACCAGCATTATTCGTCCTATCGAAGAACTCGATAAAGTTTCCTCTGATTTAGCCCATGGAAACGGGGATTTAACGAAACGTCTTCCGATTTTAAATGCTAGAGATGAGATTGGTATTGCAAGCTCTTACCTCAATTCTTTCATTGATAAAATTCAACTCACTATTAACGACACCAAGCAAATTACCTCTTCCGCCGTGGGTTCTACAGCAACACTCAACACCGCCGCAGCCAACTTGGCGCAACAATCTCAAACAACCAATACCATTGCACAAAACACGCGAACAACCGCATCTGAAATTCACCACTCCATCGAACAAAGTGTCTCTACAGCACGCAATTCTCTTGAAAACAATCAAAACAGTACGAACGAACTTGAAGAGGTTCGCTCCATCGCCCATGCTATCACGCATGAAATTCACAACACGACCCAAATGAACAATGACCTAGAAGAGCGTTTTGCCCAACTCACCCAAGAGGCATCGAGCGTCAATGGAGTCCTTAGCATCATCTCAGACATTGCCGATCAAACCAATCTCCTCGCTCTCAATGCAGCCATCGAAGCAGCTCGTGCAGGTGAACATGGTCGTGGATTTGCCGTTGTAGCAGATGAAGTACGTAAACTCGCCGAACGTACGCAAAAAAGCCTTACCGAAATCAATGCCATTATCTCGGTTGTCATTCAATCCATCTCCGATTCATCCGACATGATGAGCACGAACAGTGAGAACATTGAACGTCTTGCCGAAAAAAGTTCCGAAATTGATATAAAAATCGATGCAACATCTAAAGTCCTGCACAACAATGTCAATGTAAGTCGTCAAAGCGTGGAAGATTCAAAAGTGATGGCAAATAAAATCAATGAAATCATTTCAAAAGTTTCTGAAATGTCAAATCTCTCTCAAAAAAATCAAGATGACATTAAACAAATTTCTTACATTGCAGGTGAACTGTATGGAGCCGCAACCGATCTCAATGCGAAGCTCGGACAGTTTAAGTCCTAAGCTCATTTTGCTATAATCCGCCACAATAAATAGATAAAAGGCGGATTAGACCAGTATGCATGCACCTCGCGGGTTTGGTAAGAATTATTTTTCTCTTGTCGCTATCCAAGCGTATGCGTCCGAAATTCGCCTTCTTCAAAATATTACCCGTATTGAGCTTGTCGCTCCTATTTGTCCTATCTATATCTACTCTGCTATTTCTCCTCCGCCTATCGATTAATTTTATTTTCGTCAAAACAAAAATTATTATAATCGTTAAGGATACCTATGTTCAAACACACCCTTTCTATTGTTGCTTCTGCAACCCTTGTTGCCTCTCTGGGGGCTGATACGCTTTCACTCGAGCCTATCGTCATCTCCGCTTCCAAAACCGAACAATCGCTCAAAGACACTACTGCTAACATCGATGTTATAACCTCCGATGAACTCGAAGAGAGACATATAACATCGGTTATTGATGCGCTAAAAACCCTCAGCAATATTCCGATAGCACAAAATGGAGGGATAGGGAGCCAAAGTTCCTTTTTTCTTCGGGGATTCAGCTCTGAAAACGCCGTCGTTTTAGTGGACGGTATCCGCTACAACGATCCGACTACCCCAAAAGGGCAAGCACAGTTAGAGCAACTTATGGTCAATGATATTGAACGTATTGAAATCATAAAGGGGGCACAAAGCGGTGTTTGGGGGGCGAATGCCGTCGCCGGAGTGATTAATATCATCACTAAAAAAGCAACCGAAAAACTACGTATAGGTGCAACAGCTGAATACGGCAGTTATGCAACCACTAAACTGGGTGCTAACATCTCCCAAAAAATCAATGCGTTATCGTACTATTTCGGGGCGAATCAGATCAAGACCAACGGCTTCTCTTCGATAACGCCCAAAGGGGAAAATCCCGAGGATTACGAAGCAGACGGTTATAAGAATGAGACGGTGAATGCAAAACTCAGCTACGATGTGACCCCATCCAATACCCTTAATGCTCAATTTAATTTTATCAATGCTTCATCCCAGTACGATGCGTACGCTCAACCCAACAGTGAAGCCAACGAAATCCATCAAATCAACCGTTTGGGGAGCATCGGTTATATTCACCGCCTGAACTCTGAAGATTCGATTCAAGCGACCTACAGTATCTCTGATTTTGATAAAAAAGACCCCCTCGGATATACCAAAGCATTTACAGGGACACACAAAGAGGGGACACTCCAAGGGAGCTATCATTATGCGCCAAACTCCTTTTTGGTCATAGGTGGCAATGTTCTCCATTCTAAAGATACTGTTAGTGCTAAAGAGCTTGATTCCAAAGGGTTTTTTCTAACGAATACGAACCGTTTGGACAATCTCATCCTTACCGCATCTATTCGTCATGATACGTATGATATGTTTAGGGACAAAACAACCGGTAAGATTGGGGTCAAATATAATTTTACGGACGAGGTCTCTTTTAGCACGAATTATGGAACTGCTTATCGTGTACCCTCACTGTATGAGATTATAAATATCCATCCCGATATTACTGCTCTCAATGCCGAAACGACCAAAAGTTTTGACGCAACAATGCAGTATAAACATCTAAGTTTCACCTACTATAATAATCTCGTCGATAATCTTATCGGGTATGTCTCTGACCCCATTATGTGGTGGATCGGGGGATACACACAAGTTGAGGGAAAATCACGTTTTGAGGGGTATGAACTCGCTTATAAAAACACTATTGCAAGTAATCTCACATTAGACCTCGGATATAACCGTCTTTGGGCTAAAAATCAATACAATCAAGAGATTCAACGACGCGCAAAAGATACGGTTCGAAGTGCTTTGGATTATTATGGAATCAACAAAGTACATTTAGGGCTCAACGCACACTATATCGGAACACGCTATGATGATCTTGCCAAAACCAAACAAACAGGACGTTATTCCCTATGGGGAGCGGTCGTGAATTATGATGCGACCGAGAGTCTCAGTTTCTATCTTAAGGGAGACAATTTGAGCGATAAACTCTATCAAGAAGTTGACGGATACGGAACTGCCGGACGAAGCTTCTATGTTGGTGCAAATGCTAAATTCTAAAAATTTCTGCCACGAAGTGGCAAGCTTTAGCGTCTTATCGACTAGCGTAGGCAAAGAGATTTTATTTCTTTGGCGTTCTAAATAAATGAAACTTCTTTTCCGTCCCTACCTCCGCTATAAATTTCTAAACGTCCTCTTCACCGGTATGGTGGGGGGATCGGTCTTTACGATCTATGCAACCCTTAGCCCCTCGACGTTCTCGATCGGAGGGATACTCCTAGCACTAGGGATGATGGGGATGGCATACCTCTATCATCGTCTTATGAATATCCGTACTTTTTTCCGATTTACGCTGGCAACGGAACTTATCATGCTCCTTATGGTGGGGTATTATCTGTTGTTTTCTACCCATATTATGAGCGCCTTAATCATTTACGTTGCCTATCAGTTCTCTTTTATCTTCGGGGGATACTTGGTGCGCGCCGAAACCCATTTCGCCCGCCATGCACGGGTGATGGGGTGGATCGATGTCGCCAAACAGCAAGGTTCTCTCACAGGGCTGGCACTCTCGTACGGATTTTACAAACTCATAGAACATTATGAAGTCATCAAAGCCTCAGAACAAGTCTATGATTTGCATTTTGTCCTGTTCGCGCTGGAATGCTTGATTATCCTCTCGTTGCTTCGCGCGTTTAGGAAAAAATAGATGAAATCCATCTCCATTTTCGGCACCTCCTCTGATGCAGGGAAATCGACTCTAACCTTTGTGATCGGAAAACTCCTCCAAGAGCGGGGGATCAGCGTCGGGGTGTTCAAAGCCCAAAATGTCTCCAACAACTCTCATGTCTGCGATGATGGCTCTGAGATTGCCATCGCCCAGTATTTTCAAGCCGAGGTATTGTGTATCCCGACGAGTTATCATCTCAACCCCGTGTTGCTCAAATCGGGGCATGGTAACAGCGCCTCACTAATCGTAAAGGGGCGCGTCGTCGAGGATAAAGAGGTGCGGGAGTACTACCGTGATCTGGATTCTTTAAAACCCGCTGTAGATGAGTGCTTTGAGTATCTGAGTGAACGTTATGAGTGCATCATCTGTGAAGGGGCGGGGAGTCCCGTTGAGCTGAACCTGATGGACAAAGACCTCTCCAATATCTACATTGCCGAAAAACAGGGTACGAAGATCATCCTCGTCGCCGACATCGAACGCGGAGGGGTTTTTGCTTCAATCTGGGGGGTGTATAATCTCCTCCCCGAAAAGTTGCGCGAAAATGTCATCGGGGTGATCGTCAACAAATTTCGCGGAGATAGAACCCTTTTTGATGATGGGGTGCGTATCATCGAAGAGCGCTTCGGTATCCCCGTCCTCGGTGTCCTCCCCTATACCCCGCTCAACCTCGGATTCGAAGACTCCCAAAGCCTTAAAAATTTTGTCCAAAACAAACCCCATCCCGCGCAAAAAATCGGGATCATCAACTACCCCACGATGAGCAACTACAACGATTTCGAGCCGCTTATCGCCGATGAGACAATCGCAGTCGAATTTATCACCACTAACATCGCGTTAGAGAGTTTCGATCTCGTTATCCTTCCCGGAAGCAAACGGGTGATCGAGGATTTGCGGTGGCTCAAAAAAGTGGGTCTTTTCGATGCGCTCCAAACGAGACAAAAAGAGATACTCGGCATTTGCGGCGGGTATCAGATGATGTTTGAAATCATCATCGATGATGGGTGTGTCGAAACCTCAGAACCGAGTCGCGAAGAAGCTCTCGGATTTATCGATGATGTGATCGTATTTCAGCGGGATAAAGTGCTCAAAAAAGGGAAATATGAGATCTTTGGCCGCGCGATAAACGGGTTTGAGATCCATCACGGAGTGAGTGAAAAATATCCCCTTTTCTATGAAAAAAATCACATCAAAGGGACGTTTGTTCATGGACTTTTTGATGATGAGGTGTTTGAACGGTATAAGGAAAAAACGATTGATACGTTTATGGAGACGATGAGAGGTGAAATCGATGTGGAGAGGATACTGAAGCATGTCCTATAAGCAATGGTTCGATGCCCATGCCGCTAAACACGCCGCTATCATGGAAAAACTTATTTCTTTAAGTGCGTCAGAGGTAATCGAGTATTTTCGTTTTGAAAACATGGTGCTCAATGAAGCAGATTTTTGTCTTTTGTACGCTGAAAATAAAAAGTGTCATGAAACCAAACATCTCAACTGCTATTGGTGCGCGTGTCCACATTTTCGTTTTAACGACAAAGGGTTTTCAATGCAAGAAGGAAAAACACTTTACAGCATCTGCTCTATCGACTGCAAAGAGGGAAAACGCTTTCTCAGTGATACTGCTATCCACCAAGATTGTACGAGCTGTTTAATTCCCCACCAAGAAAAAATTCTAAATAAAGATTTTAATCGTGATTGGCGGATAAGTATGGACAAAGCACCCTGCTAAATTTTAACTGCTGTTATCGCGTTTTATTTTCCTTTTCTTTTTTTCTGTTCTTCGGCTAATAGCGCACTCAATACAGCAAATACTTCTTTGCTTGCTGATTCAGCATCTTTAAAATAGCTCATAACATTCTTCGAATTTTCTCCGCATGTTCCTGATCTTACGCAATGAATCGCATCATGAATCCGATCATGTACCACTTTGTGAGGGGCTTCAAGCTTAGAATAACTAGGGGCTGACCCAAACACTTCTTTCCCGACTCCGCTATCATACCATTTACCCAAGCGGCATCCATGATGATCTGCAAATTCATCCTCTACACTATTTAAGAATACTGTTTTGTACCCTCTGGCTTTAAAGAGAAGATGATCCAGTTTTACGAGTACGATAAAGATTGAATACAATACATCTTGTGAGTAATTATCGATGTCCACAGTACGAATATTTAACTCAGACAGTGAAGACTGAAAGCGGTTAAGCTTACTGCTGGACTCAGAAGACATATTTTCCATTGTAGTAGAACGTTCATCAATCTCTGTTGCATTTTGCTTCAGACTTTGGACACTCATTTCAACTTCTTGCGTGGCTTTTTGAGTTCGTTCCGCAAGCTTTCGTACTTCATCCGCAACTACGGCAAATCCTCGCCCGTGTTCACCCGCGCGTGCAGCTTCGATCGCAGCGTTTAGTGCCAGCAAATTCGTTTGCTCTGAGATGTCTTTAATGAGGTTGATAATAGAGCTGATGGATTCTACACTGCTGCTAAGCTGAGAAGCTGAATTGTAATTATTGGAGATGTTGTCTGCTAATTTTTGTTGTGTATTAAGAAGATCTTTGATCTCATCATTGATTTCAATAGAAGATGCACGGTTGAGACGATTTAGCTCAGAAATCTCACCAAGTTCTTCCACATTCGTTCCAATGTCTTTTTGAAGAGTAGAAAGATCATGTTCTGAACCGTTAACGAGATTCTCGGTAAGTTCATGAATAAGAGTAAACATCACCTTATCATGACGTGCGGCAGTATTTTGCTCATTAAGTCGTTGATTTTCTTCCGTCATTTTTGCCATAGAGTCTTCAATCTCTGCCATTTTACGTTGTAATGTTTCATACTCATTAACTTTATCTAAATACCTTTTCTTATAAAACATTACTACCTCATCATCATTACAAATATTTATACATTATAACACGTGAAACTCAAAGTAAGGAGATGAATCACAGAAATAGGGTAAAATAAGCAAGTATATTGAGGAGGATATAAATGCGTCTTGTTTTCATGTTGTTCACATTGCCATTTTTACTCTTTGCCAAACCGCTTCCATTGCTTTTTTCGGGTAATGAAAAAATTTCTTCCCGTGATTTGTACGATACACTTGGGCTCAGGCTTCCTTATGCCATTGAAATATGGGAGGACAAGCCCTCTATAGACCCCTCTCTTTCATCTCAAAGCATCACTGCTCTTACTAGCTATTACCGAGCAAAAGGTTATTTTGGAGCTAAAATAACTCCCGTTATCACCGATAATTCTATTACCTTTGCCATCCAAGAAAACGATCCCATTATAATTACCGACATTCAAATAAACAGTATTCTCGCTATCGACAACGCCATCGAGCTTCGTCCAAATACCCTCTTTGATCAAGATAAATTTAGCACCTCAAAAATACAAATTAAAAAACGTTATCATGACGAAGGGTACTGCAACGGAACGTTTAATTCCAAAGCATGGATTGACATCGAAACACACGAAGCACATCTGCTGTTTGAGGCCACACCCAATGAACAATGCACCTTTGGACCAATCCTTGTCGAATCTACCCCCAATATTAATGGCGCACTTGCCGCATCTATGCTTCGATTTGATGAGGGCGACCCATACAATCTTGAGGCGATACAAAAAAGCTACGAAGCACTCTACGCCCAAGAGTCGATTTCACGCGTCTCCATCAACGATACCGATCGCAATGGTAGCATCGTTCCAATCACCGTAGGACTTGAAGAAGTAGAAAAACCGATTCGATTCAGCGCGGGATTGGGTATCAGTAGCGACCAAGGTTTAGGGGGACAAATCGGTTTAAAACATCGTAACTTTTTTGGTAATCTCAAAACCCTCTCTCTGGAAGCAAAATTTACCGAAATCAAAAAAACAGCCGCCAGCGTCCTCTCGGTTCCCCTTTATAATCATCTTTTTGCATACGGCGAAGTCGGATATTCGGATGAACTGTTTGACGGATACCGATCTGAAAGTATTTTTGAAAAACTAACCCTAAAACACCAAGCCTACCCAACATCCATTCTCATCTCTTTGCTGTTTGATCAAGCCAAAACGTATGAGAGCAGCAATAGCGCTGAATTTCCCAATTCCAATCTTTTCATCCCCTCTCCTATGGCAGAAATCAATTTTGACACACGAGACAAACTCCTCGAACCGACAAAAGGCAACTGGATCAATGTCAAAGCGCAAGGCTCGATCTACTCCGGAATCTCGGATGCTACCTATTTTAAAACCCTCCTTGCAGGGGCGCACATAGAGAGTTTTGGGAAACATATCATTGCTGCGAGGATGCAATGGGGAGTATTGCGAACGTATGAGGGGGACGTCCCCAGCGCGTACCGTTTCTACGCAGGGGGAATGAACTCCAACCGAGCGTATACGTATCGTGATTTGGGACCCAAAGATTTCAATGGCAATCCTCTGGGATTCAATTCCCTTCTTGAGGGGACACTTGAATACCGTTTTCCCGTCTATAACGCTATTCGCGGAGTTCTTTTCACCGATCTCACCTACGGTTCGGATAATTATCTCCCTGACTACTCGACTCCCTATTGGGGCACAGGGATTGGGTTGCGCTATATTACCCCTATTGGTCCTATTGCTATCGATATGGGATTTAACCCCAATGATTTTGGACAAAATGCGTTTCACTTTCGAATCGGGGAACTATTTTAATGTCTAATCATCCCGATACTGTTCGCACTGAGAATAAAGAAGTGTCTAAAATACCAAAAAAACCCTACCTGAAACAGCTTTTAAGAGCTCTAAAGCACCTTTTTGTCGCCCTTCATGCCCTCACCGTCATGGCGATATTGATCGCATCCGCCCTCTTTTACATCGCTTTTCGTCCCGATGGGCTTGAACTGCTAAATAAAACAATCTTGACTCCCATGGGCATCGGATACACCTCCGCTGAGGGTTCACTCTCGCAAGGGATCACCCTGCACAATCTCCATTCCCAAAGCATTGATGCCAAAACCCTTACGCTGGATTACAATCTCACCGCTATTTTGAACGGAAAGCATGTAATTGATTCGATCAACATTGACGGATTGCAAATTCACTTGGAGGATTTCATCAGCGACGATGATACTCCCTCTCTTCCACTTCCGATATTTGCCCTCAAAGAAGTGACATTAACCAATCTTCAACTTATCAGCACCTACCCCATCGAACTTGATATTCACGGCAAAGATGGCTCATTTAACGGTAAAAATCTCAACTTTAAAACCATCACAGCATCGGTAAGAACCCAATACGCAAGCGGAGTATTACGTGGAACACTCAAAAATAATGCCATTACAGGCAAGGG
Source organism: Pseudomonadota bacterium (assembly GCA_043797085.1). Lineage (GTDB taxonomy): Bacteria > Campylobacterota > Campylobacteria > Campylobacterales > Sulfurimonadaceae > Sulfuricurvum. The sequence continues at coordinate 97,493 of JAZDQA010000009.1, forward strand.
AATCGTCTATCCAAATGCCACAGAACTTGATCCCTATGTCAAAGATTTTGTAACGCTTCCAACCACACAATCCATCGACATTCTGGAACTTTCGGATTCCAAAGCACAACTCACCGCCAATTTCAATACCCTTACCGCCAATTTTGACCCCAAAATGTCACTCAATACCGTAAAAGTAGCGATGGATTATCACTATAAAAACAACTACATAGATTTCACCGCACTCTACATGCTTCTTCGAGATACCAATCAACTGAGAACTTCCCAAAAACTTCGCTACAACTTTGATGGCGTGACCGCTACGACGTTTGAGGGGACAGTAGTCGCCTCTGAGGTTCCTCTCCCTTCTAATACCATCACCGGAAGTTTTCGTGATGATTCTGAAGGAGTTGCCGGCAAACTTTCCATGGCACAAACGTCTCTCCTGCTTCAAAGCGGTGATTATGAAGATTTCAAATGGCATTTGACGACTCTGAATGATACCCTTGATTTTTTACCGATGCTTCCCGATGCACTGCGTCATTCTCCTCTGAACGGATCGGCGCAAGGCAATTATCATCTCAGTACCGCCACTCTAAGCGGAGCTTTTAGCGCTCAACACAATCACGCTGACATCAATGGAACGATTCTTTTTCGCGATGACAAACTTAAACTAAACGGAAAAATATTCCTTTCTGAAAATGCCTCGACATGGAAAGAATGGAGCATAAAACCACCCTCACAGCTGGACTTTTCCCTAACTCATGAAGCCGAGAAAGCCTATCTCTCCCTTAGCGGCAAGGACTTTGCTCTCTCGCTGCAACACCGTAATGAGTTGATTGAAGGTTCCGGAAACTATATGGCAAGTTTTTTTGATATTAGCGGTACCCTAAGTGATGCATCTACTACTATGATCATCACCACTCTCACTCCCTCACTCAATAAAACACTCTCTCTAAGTTCCGCCATAACCCTTCCTGAAACGGGTTATTACGATGCCGAAATACGGACTTCCACCCACATTACTTACGATACTTCACTTCATATCTATACCGATATAGAGATACCATGGTACGCGGCTGTTGTTGATTCCAAACATCAATACGGAGGAACCGGCAATACCCTCTCTCTGAGCTATGAAGCATCTAAGATACTCATCGACAAATACCATTTCGACATTGCCGATCATCCTATCACGTCAAACCGTAAGTCTCATTTGCACATTGATCCCTCCGGAAATCTCATTATCGATGAAATTTGGATATTCGATGCGCTGCATCTGGATGGCATGGTCAATACCAATACGTTGGATACGGTACTCAACCTAAAATCGGATAAATTCACTTACAGCGGTCCGGAAGGGGAAGCCCATATTGCGCTTGATCTCCACTACGAACGGGATACAAATGCGTCTCAAAAACTCACAGGCAACGTCACATTCCTCGATGGAAAAATCACCTATCTGCCTCTTCAACAGTTCAAGGTCATGGACGACGATGTTATTATCATCCAAGACGTAAGCGCCCCCAGCAAATCATCTTTAGCCGTCGAAGTAAAAATAAATTCACTTTCGCCGCTGCACTATCGTACCAAAGAGCTCGACATTGATTTCATACCCGACCTCACCCTCTGGAAAGATCCGCAAAACAGCCTGCAAATCCTCGGAATGGTCACTTTGCCAAAAGGTATCGTTACCACCAACGCTAAAATCTTTACCCTTCATCCAAGCTACCTTTATTTCGGCGGCGAAATCCCCAATAACCCCTATCTCGACATCACCGTAGACCATGAAGTTGATTACAAAAAGATTCAAATTTATGTCACACACCGACTCGATTCTCCTATCTTTTTATTCAGTTCAGATCCCGTCATGAGTCAAAATGACATCATGAGCTACATCCTCTTTGGGGCATCATCCGATGCTGCATTTGGCTCAACCAGCGGAAGCAATATCAGTATGCGAGCCGATGCCACCAACTTTATGCTTGGTGCCGGACTTAAAGGACTCATCGGCGGAGCTACCAAACTTCAAATCGACACCATGAATATCCTCACCACAAAAGAAGGTGGAATGGGATTTGAAGTGGGAGCACGCCTCAACAAAGATTTCCGTGTTGTTTATAAAAATGATGCCATTTCGAGCGTTTTGATCCAATATACAGTCAATCGATGGCTGCGTCTCGATGCGGATATTCACGAACTGGGACAGGGGATTAATGCCATTTATATCAAAGATTTCGCTGATTTTCTCCCCCACAACAGTGTCAAAAAAGAAAAACCTTGATATCCGTCAATGTTTTGCATTACTTCAAGCGGTATACTTTGAAAAAAGCGGAGAACCCCAATGATTTTAGAATTTATGCGAGACGATCACCGAGCCTGCGACCATCTCTACACCGAAGCTGAAAATGCCCTTGCGGATAAAAAAATAGACGAAGCTAAAACTCTTTTCGATGCGTTTTACCGTGCCACCAATCACCATTTTGACATGGAAGAGCGCCAACTTTTTATCACGTTTGAAAAGCGAACAGGAATGATGGGCGGACCGACACAAATGATGCGTTATGAACATCAGCAGTTACGCTCTCAAATGGAATCCATGCTAAATGCACTAACCGAAGGGAGGCATGATGACTTTTTCGGTATCGGAGAATCGTTTATGATCATGCTCCAACAACACAACATGAAAGAAGAGCAGATGCTCTACCCCATGATCGACCGCGCACTAGAGGGTGATGCCCAGATTATGATCCAAACACTAAAAGAGATGCCGCAATGATTCTCATCGATGCGCGAGAACTGGAACACCCTGTTCCCTTGGAAATGACAGTTGAAGCATTTAAAAATCTTATCGGGTCAGAAGTGATCCATTTCATCAACCGACGCGAACCCCTGCCTCTGTTTGAGATACTCACTAAAAACGGCGGGTTTTATCTCTCTCGTCAAAACAGTGAGGGAGTATGGCATATCCACATTACCCGTGACCCGAATCTAAACTTGGAAGCCATCCATGTTTGAGGGACTGTCTCTCGATCAAGCCCCTCCACTTTCGGTTGTGATGCGCTTTTTTCTCACGCTTCCCGTGTTTGGATTACTCTTAAGCCTCCTTATTATTTTTGCCCCTAATGACGTTCTCACCCTCAGCCATCCGCTCTCACTGGCAAGTATCCATTTACTCTTTTTAGGGGTCATATCTATGGGGATGATAGGGGCACTGTTTCAGATGCAAAGCGTCTTAGGCGGTAAACCCATCCCAAACCCGTATGGGAACTCCCTGATCATACACATCTTATTTACACTTGGAACCCTCTCGCTAGTATGCGCCTTTGCTCTTGGAATCAGTGAATTGTTTATCGTTGCAGGGGTGTTTTTAGGAAGTGCCGTCGTCTATTTTGCCCAAATCCTCCTACCACTATTGTTTGGAACCATCACCCATAATACGCTCAAAGGGATGCGCTTGGCGGTCATAGCATTTTTGCTAACCGCCACGTTAGGCATCATTATGGCAACCTCGTATGCCCAAGGTACATTTGGCGAATACCACTCTCTCATTCGTACCGCACACTACTCGCTGGGGCTTATCGGCTGGGTTGCGATACTGATTGTTCACGTAGCATTTCAAGTAATTGAGATGTTCTATGTCACCACCCCTTATAGCGATTGGTGCAAACATAATGTCGGACGGATACTCATTGGAGCGCTTGCTCTGAAAGTTTTTTGGCTCTTTTTAAATCTCCCTTTCCCCTGGCTAACCGATATGATTGCCGTCTCCCTGCTATTTGGATTTGTTGTCACAACAATGAAACGGCTCCAAATGCGCAAACGACGTGTTAGTGATGTTAGTATCTGGTTTTGGAGGGGAGGAGTCGCTTTGCTTGGACTCACGCTTATGTCTTATAGTGGTTATCTTCTCAGCGATTATCCACCGCTTGAAACGGTAAGCCTTATCGCCTTTGCCTTATTTGCATTGTCCATTATTTTGGGGATGATGGGGAAAATCGTCCCTTTTTTGGTATGGTTTCATCTCAGTTCATCGGGCTTTATGGATACTCCGATCATGTCCAATATCATTCCGCAAAAAAGACTGAAAATCACCTTTTGGCTTTTTTTCGCCACAGCGACATCAGCCCTGCTCGCCCCTTTTTATGCAAATATTCTAATCCTCTGCGGTCTTACAAGCACTGCTATGTTTGCTCTGTTGCTTTTTAATCTCACCACCGCCAAACGACTCTATCACCATACCCTCCAGCACGGGACAAAATTCACCTTTCAGAGTTAGTCTCGACTCATTATCTTTTGTTTTTCGGCTTCAAACTCGGCTTCGTTAATGGCTCCATTATCGTAAAGCTGTTTGATCCGCTCTAACGCATCATATTTTTGATTGGAGCTGGTCGTATCCTGAGGGACTTTTGTCGATTTCCCCAAGATAACATACAAAACAAACCCAAGAAACGGGATACAAAACACCAGTAAAAACCATACGATTTTAATCGCAATATCCGTAAATGTAGAGCGAATAATATCTACCAATGCCCATATCCACAATGCAAAAACAGCAACCCCTATCAGCAATCCCACAACCCCAAACATCATTATCGAATCTTCCATCTTTTACCTCTTTTATTTATCCAAATAGCAGTTATTGTAGCACAGATTTAAAAACACCTCGAACTAAGATTAAGTGAGAATTTCAGATGAAAACGGTATAGTTTCATCCTTCCAACAATGGACAGCTGGCCGAGTGGTCGAAGGCGCACGCCTGGAACGCGTGTAAAGGGCAACCTTTCTAGGGTTCGAATCCCTAGCTGTCCGCCACATTCTCCTAAAAATTCTCATGTTAAATCCAAAAAAAGTCTTCAAATACCATGAAACATAAAATCAAATCCAGAGCTCAACAGCTCGCCAAAAATCCTATTGCTAAAAAAGCACTTCTTTCTATGAAGCCGGACAAATCACTCTGGGGATTCTTGGGAATTATCTTCTTTTTTATTCTTCCTGAAATCATCGCTTTTATTTGGGGAGCGAATATCACGGAGTATGCCAAAACTCAGTTGCCCTTAGCTACCTTTTTTGTTGATGAACAGTATTATAAGCTGCTAATAATGCTATTTGAAGAAGGTGGAAGCTGGGTCAATATAGGTATAGGGATTGTATTATTGATTTGGCTTTTTTTCTGACTTTAAAGAGAGCCTATCCGCTCTAATTCGTACATCGTTGGGTAAACCATTAGTTCTATTTGGGTATTATGTTTTAAAAAAAAAGGTATGACGTGTTTCTTGAATATTTCCTCTCTTTCGGGCTCTTTTTCCTAACAGCACTTGCCGTATTTGGCATTTTTCTCTTTCTGTATGCTAAAGTCACTCCGTACGATGATTATAAAATGATCTTTTCTGACAACAACACCGCAGCCTCTCTTGGTTTGGGTGGAGCTGTTTTAGGATTGTGTATACCTTTGTATAGCGCGTTGGTGCACAGCGTTTCTTATGTTGACTTTGTAATGTGGGCGGGGGTTGCGATCTCTATTCAACTTATCTTTGCTTTTTTCCTCACACGTCTAAGCGGTAAATATTCTGTTGAAAAACACATCAACAACGGTGATGTTTCTGTCGGTGTACTGATGGCGTTCATGTCTATTTCTATCGGTTTGATCAATGCCGGATCAATGAGCTACTGAGGGATGGATAGGTTAAATTTCTCTTTTATCCCTAATTTCCTATCGTCAAAAGGGTATTGCCAATGTCAAAAAGTGTAAAAGCTGCGCTTCTGGCGAATGGGGCGATTGCAGTCGCAAAAGGTTTAGCGGCGTTTTTCACAGGTTCCGCTTCCATGATGGCAGAAGCGATCCACAGTACGGCGGATTGCGGTAATCAAGCATTAGTGATGGTGGGTCAAAAACAAGCCGCCAGAGGAAGGTCAGAGTTTCATGCCTTCGGTCAGGGAAAAGCGAATTTTTTCTGGTCCTTTGTTGTCGCCGTCGTTCTCTTCTTGTTGGGCGGACTCTTTTCGATTTACGAAGGGATTCACCGAATCAGCGATCCTCAGCCGATCGAAAATCCCCTCCTTATTCTCGGTATTATTATTTTTGCGATCATTCTTGAGGGAAGCGCATTGCGAATAGCCCTAAAAGAGAGTGATTCAAAATTAAAAGATCTTTTTTCGACGATTCGAGAGAGTTCATCTTCTCATATTCTAGTCGTTTTAATCGAAGATTCGGGTGCACTGCTGGGTCTGGTTATTCTCTCTTTAGGCTTGGTCTTATCCGAGTTTGTTGATCCGATCTTTGATGGTATTGCCGCTTTAATGATTGGATTTCTTCTGATAGGATTATGCACCGTCTTATTTATTGAACTCAAAAAATTACTCATCGGTGAAAGTCTTGATCGCGAAACTACCAAGAAAATAAAAAATCTTATCAAAGATGAGTCGAACGTAATGGTTCATATCAATGCGGTAAGAAGCATGTTTATCGGCTCCAACGAAGTGTTGCTGATCATTTCGATGAACGTGCAAGACGACGCATCCGGTCATGCAATCGAGCAGGATATTAAGGAACTAAAATACAAACTGCAAAAAATGTTAAAACAGCATAAGATGCAGATCTACATCGACGTGTTTGAATTTTAACGTTTCATGAAAATTAAATATACGTTAGCAGATCTTCATTAGGCTGGATAGCTAAACATTTTTCGAGCGTATCCAATTGAAATAAAAGTTCATGGATGATTTTGGTAAATTGTTTATAGTGAAGTTGGCTTTCTTTGCGGGTTTTTACAGGCAGAGGAAGCGACGAGAGGTGTAAAATACTGCGAATCCATGTTTGTTTTCTTTCAGTTGAGTAGATGTCATATATGGCGCTATAGTGAGACTGAAGCTCTGAATACAAGGCTTGTAACTTGTCCGTATATACTTTGAGTACTGAAAACTTTTTTAGTTGTATTAATCGTGAAAAAAACCACTCAGAAAATTCAGCATGATTTATATCTTGAGGAAGTGTTTGAATATTCACGGGAAAATTGCTCGTTAAATGTTCTATAGAGCGCTCTAAACGGCGCAAACTTTTTGATGTCACGTGAATTTCATTTAAAAGCTCCTGCTTAACCATTAGTCCATACTTCAGAAAATAGGGCTTAGACATTTGCACTCCTTTTGAATAACAATATTCAAAAGTATAGAGAATCATTGTGTGTAAATTATGAGAAAATTGCAGATTATGCAAATGCTCATTCATTTTTTGTATATTAACGCCTAAAATAATAATTTTAGAAACTAATGTAACATTTGATTTTGGAAGAATTGTCTAAAGAGCTTTTTATGAGTATATTTTAAAAAAAGTGAAGTTGATTTGCGTAGTTTGGTGGACCCTAGCTCTACCAACGAATCCATATTTTGCGATATTTATAGCTATTTTATAAAAATAACCTACATTAAAAACTACATTACGATAAATGTTGCTCTAAAAAACACATCGGTTGACCTAGTTCACCAAAGTATACCGTATTTGACGCTTAACCACTTATTTTTGTAATAAAATCAACTACTCATCAACTAAGAAATTCCCTATTTATCAATGTTTGATAGGAGTAAAGTGTCAATCTGTCAACTACCCATCAACTAAGCCCTGATTGATACTTTGAATAGGATTGAGAAGACATGAAGCCTTCAGAGCTTTTTTCAGCCTCACTCGTGTACAATAAGAACCATATAATTTAACGAAAGATAAGCAATGGCTAACGAACCGATCGATTTTAAAAAAACTCTATGGGAAGCGGCGTGTAAGCTCCTTCCTGAACTCGATGCAGCAGTATATAAGCACGTTGCATTAGGGCTTATTTTCCTTAAATATATCGCTGATTCGTTCGATGAACGTCGTGAAGAGCTCAAGGGATGGATGAGCGACCCTGAAAACGATTATTTTGTCGAAAACGAATCGGCGCGTGAAGAAGAACTCGAAGATCGTGATTACTACATCGCGGCGAATGTCTTTTGGGTTCCCTCAGAATCTCGCTGGAGTTATATTCAAGACAATGCCAAAAAGCCCGGTATCGGTAAGCTCATCGATGATGCGATGGCAGCGATAGAACGAGAAAACCCACGTCTCAAAGGGATTTTGAACAAAGACTATGCGAGGCTCCAAATCAGTGAGCGTAAACTCGGCGAACTCGTCGATCTTACTGGTACAATTGGATTTATGGAAAAAGGGCACCGAGCCAAAGATATTTTGGGTCAGGTTTACGAGTATTTCCTCGGACAGTTTGCCTCAGCAGAGGGGAAAAAAGGTGGGCAGTTCTATACTCCCGCCTCGATCGTTAAAGTCCTCGTCGAAGTGATGAGTCCACATAAAGGGAAAATCTACGATCCGGCGTGTGGTAGCGGCGGGATGTTTGTGCAGTCAGAGAAGTTCATCGAAGCGCACGGCGGGACATTGGGCGATATCTCGATCTACGGTCAGGAATCCAACCCGACTACATGGCGACTGGCGGCGATGAATCTCGCGATTCGCGGTATTGATTTTAACCTCGGACCGCATCATGCGGATACGTTCTATCAAGACCTGCACCCTGATCTCAAAGCCGATTTTATCATGGCAAATCCACCATTCAACATGAAAGAATGGGGCGGAGACAAGCTCTCCGGCGATGTACGGTGGCGTTACGGTATCCCTGCGAGTAATGCAAACTTCGCATGGATGCAACACATGATCCACCACCTCTCACCATCAGGGATGGCGGGGATCGTCCTCGCAAATGGTTCTATGAGCTCAAACAGCGGAGGAGAGGGAGACATCCGACGAGGAATGGTGCAGGATGATCTCGTGGAGTGTATGGTTGCTCTGCCATCACAGCTTTTTTCTAACACTCAAATCCCTGCGTGCCTTTGGTTCCTCTCTCGTGACAAAAGCAAAAACGGTCGTAATCGCAAAGGGGAAGTGCTCTTTATCGATGCAAGAAAACTTGGATTTATGGTTGATCGTGCACAGCGGGCGTTTACGGATGCAGACATTACACGTATCGCTGAAACATTCCATGCGTGGAGAGGAAGCGGTGAGACGGATAAAACTTATGAAGATGTAAAAGGGTTTTGTTCTTCTGTGAAACTGGGTGAGATAGAGAAACATGATTTTGTTCTCACTCCGGGGCGATATGTCGGAGCTGAAGATATCGAAGATGACGGTGAACCATTTGATGAAAAGATGGGGCGGTTGAGCGCGACGCTTACGGAACAGTTTGCAGAGAGTGCACGGCTCGAAGAACTGATTCGTACTAATCTAAAAGGGCTCGGGTATGGTATTTGAGACATCTTGTCTGGATAATTTTTTAGAAATAACTTCAAGTAAGCGTATTCACATGGCAGATTACGTTCCAAATGGAATTCCATTTTACCGAAGTAAAGAAGTTATTGAACGCTCAAAAGGGAACAAAATATCAACAGAACTCTTTATTTCTGAAGAGCAATTCCATCGTATAAAACTAAAATTTGGAAATCCACAAGATGGTGACATTCTTTTAACATCTGTTGGAACTCTTGGTGTACCATATTACATCACAAATGACGGTGACTTTTATTTTAAAGATGGAAATTTAACATGGTTCAGAAATTTTTCGCCTAAACTTAATCCAAAATTTCTTTATTATTGGCTTATTTCGCCTTCGACACAACAACGTTTAGATGAAATTTCTATCGGTTCAACTCAGCGAGCTCTGACGATAGCTTCTTTAAAAGCATTAGATATTAAATTGCCTGAATTAGCACAGCAAAAACAAATTGCTGACATCCTATCATCCCTTGACGACAAAATCGCCCTAAATCGCGAAATGAATAAAACCCTTGAGGCGATGGCACAGGCAATTTTTAAAAGCTGGTTTGTTAATTTTGAGCCGTTTAAAGAGGGTGAATTTGTCGAATCGGAATTGGGGATGATTCCGAAGGGGTGGGAAGTAAGCAATATAGGGGCTGAAACAACATCTGTAGGTGGAGCAACACCTAGTACCACTAATCCAGAGTTTTGGGAAGATGGGAAATTTTATTGGGCAACTCCAAAAGATTTATCTGGCTTGCAAGAAAAGGTTTTGATTGGAACAGAACGGAAAATTACAAATTCTGGTGTGAATAAAATTAGTTCAGGTCAATTACCTGTGGGAACGGTTCTCTTATCATCACGTGCACCTATTGGATACTTGGCAATAACAACCATTCCTGTGTCAATCAATCAAGGATTTATTGCAATGGTTTGTAATAAAAGACTGCCTAATACCTATGTTTTACAATGGGTAACTTATAAACTGGATGATATTAAGCAAAGAGGGAGTGGTACGACATTTGCTGAAATCAGTAAATCAACTTTTCGACCGATTCAGGTGCTAGTTCCCGATAAAGAAAGCTTACAAAAATATGATGAAGTTGTGCGTTCATATTACAACCAAATCGCTATAAATATTCGAGAAACTCTAACTCTTTCAACTCTCTGTGATACCCTTTTGCCGAAGCTTTTGAGTGGGGAGATAAAAATATGAGTAGTGAAAACTTACCGGATGTTAATCAAAACGGCGTAGATGATACTGCAAGTTTTTTGAAAATTGCAGCTGGGTTTGTACCGTTGGCAGGTCCGATATTTGCAGAAATAATCGGCTCACTAATACCAAATCAGCGTATGGATCGCATAACTGAATTTTTAAAAATTTTAGACATAAGAGTTCAAGCGTTAGGACATGATTGGGAAACTTTAAGAGAAAAGATGACAGAAGAAAGCTTTATGAATCTTTTTGAAGAAGGGACATGGCAAGCAGCACGGGCTTCTTCTACAGAACAGAAAGAATATATTGCTAATTTGTTGGCTAACGGCATTGATGATGAAGTTCTTGATGAACTGCAAAAAGGTGTTTTTCTGAAAATATTGAGTGAGTTAAATGATGCTGAAATCCTTATTTTGTATAGTTATACTCATAAAATGTGGAATGATGCAGACTTCTATGAGCAACACAAAGACATATTGATAGGTCCAATTGCACATACGGGATCTGATAGCGATGATATTAATGATGAAACCGTTTATAAAACCTATCGTGAAAAACTTATACGTTTAAATCTGCTAAATCTAACATTTCCTTCTGTAAAAAAAGGAGAAATTCCAGATTTTGATCCCAAAACTGGGATAATGAAATCCAGAGGACACGAATTGACCTCTTTAGGTCGATTGTTTTTGAAATATATTGGATTGGAAGATATATTTTGATTATCAAAAAATTATTGACTACAATTTCAGAAAAAAATACTATTTTTTCTGAAAAAATAAGGCTATGAAATGATGTCGATTAAGCGTGATATAGGATGTTGTATCGTCTTTACTAACACAAGGAGGGTGGCGTGAAACTTTTAGAATTTGAAAATAGCCAAACAGAGTACAAAAGTTTGAAAAAAGTAGTTGGAAAGTCTACTGATATCAAAGATTTAGCTAAAACTTGCGTCTGTCTCGCCAATGCCCAAGGCGGATATCTCATCATAGGGATCGAAGATAAAGACAAATTACCACCTATCGATCAAAAGATAGATGACAATGATGTTAATGATTTGATTAAAAAACTTCGAGCTCATACTGACAGTGTAGGTCTTGCTAATCCGATAATTTATCCTCATGAAAATGGCGGAGAATATTTTTCAATTCGTGTCTTACCATCGACCAAAACAATTGCTATGACAACAGATGGCAAGGTTTATACCCGAGTAGGTGATGAATGTGTCTCAGTTGGCGGTGTTGATTTAACACGACTAGCCGCTGAAAAAGGTGCCTTTCAATGGGAACTGGTAACGCTAAAAACTGATATTACTCAGATCGATCCTATGCGGATTGATATATTTCTTCAGGATATTAGATCATCTGATACTGTTTCAAACTTTATCAAAGAGCTTGGTGATATTGAAATTTTAGAATATTACAAACTAGTTGATGAAGGATTTATGACGAATTTGGGGATTTTGTGGCTCGGCGACTTCAAGCAACGGTCTCGTCTTAGCTATCCACTTACAGTTCAATACATCGTTTATAATGACAATGAAGAGAAAATTCGCAAAGAAGAATGGACGCTTAACCAACTCAATCCAAAAGAGCTTTTGATGGAAATTGAAAAAAAAGCGACAGAGCTAACTTATAGTTATGAACTGCCTGATGGAATGTTCCGTAAAAAAGTTCGCCATTATCCACTGGAAGTTATCCGCGAGTTACTCGTCAATGCTTTTGTTCATAAATCATTTACGATTTCGGGAGATATTTTTATCAATGTTTTTCCAAATAGACTCATCATCAAAAATCCGGGTGGTTTACCACTAGGGATTACAAAAGAGAATATTCTTCATCAAGTACAGCGACGTAATCCGCATTTGATCGATACTTTTAAAGCATTGAAACTCATGGAAAGCGAAGGATCAGGATACGATCTTATTTTCGAAAAGCTAAGCAAAGATGGGAAACAATATCCTGAAATCGAAAGTGATATTAATGCTATCAGCGTAACAGTATATTCGAATATTATTGACCCTGAGATTTTGGAAATCATTGACTATATCACTCAGCATTACCAGCTGTCACAAAAAGAGATGATTGCATTGGGGGCGATTACAAGACATAAAAAAGTATCTGGACACGATTTATCCAAGATATTACAGCTCACTAATGATGAACGCTTACGTGATTGGATAGGTAAATTAATCGATCGAAAAATTATTGTCAGTGAGGGAAAAACTAAAGGGCTAATGTATCAAGTCAATCCAAAGCTACTTGGATCGATAGAACATAATCTCAAACCATCGCTCAAGACAATGGAAGATTATAAAGTCAAAGCATTAATCCTTGAAGATTTAAAAGTTCATCCAAAGAGTAAGGCTTCGGATGTTCATGGACGGTTGGATGATTTGGATGCTGCCTATGTTCGTAAAATTATATATAAACTGAGAGATGACGGACTGATTGAAGCTGAAGGTGCAAGAAAAAATTGCACATATTCTTTGGCAAATAAAAAATAAAAAATGATTTTTATAGAAGATAAAATTATAAAAATCCCTATTTTTAGGGTTTATTTATTTATTTACAGTACACGCGATAGAAGATAAAATGACAAATATAAAAAAGATGTATTTATATCCTAAGCTCATTTTGAACAGCTTAGGATATTCCGAAGGTAGCATAGGATATAAAACAAAGGAAGTGACCTTATGATCAATGAAGACGCATTAGAAAAAGCCGCTCTCGGATGGTTCACTGAACTTGGCTATGAGATCGTCCATGGTCCAAATATAGCCCCCGATAGTGCGAATAGCGAACGTGCCAACTACAAAGAGATCATTTTGTGGGGACGACTGGAAAATGCTCTTTACAGACTTAATCCTTCTTTGCCTCACAGTGCTATTTCTGATGCGATTCATATTCTCAAAAACCCTCCTTTTCCTGCACTGCTTCAAAACAATCATGCACTCCATCGTTATCTTATCGAAGGGGTTCCCGTCGAGTATCATTTGGACGGGGAAACAAGAGGTGATCGTGTCCGTCTTATCGATTATGACGCACCCGAAAATAACTCCTTTGCAGCAATTAATCAGTTCAGTATCGAAGGTCCAAAACATACTCGTCGTCCTGATGTGATCATTTTCGTCAACGGATTACCGCTTTCGGTGATCGAGCTCAAAGACCCTACCAATACTGACGCAACGATCTTTGATGCCTATAATCAGCTTCAAACCTATAAAGAGCAAGTACCTGACCTCTTCGTGTTTAATGCTACTTTGATTATTTCTGATGGGATGAGTGCACGTATCGGATCGTTGACTGCGAATGAAGAACGGTTTTTACCATGGCGCCTCTCAAATGATGAGGGATTCACGTTGGAACTCGAAGAGATGATCAAAGACCATTTCGTTAAAGAGCATATCACCGATTATCTCCGCTATTTCGTCTTATTTGAAGCAAATGAGCGAGGATTTGTAAAAAAGGTTGCCGGATATCATCAGTTCCACGCGGTACGCAAAGCATTAGATGCAACGATCACGGCAACAAGAACCGGTGGAGATAAAAAGTGCGGTGTTGTATGGCATACCCAAGGCTCAGGAAAAAGTATCTCAATGACATGCTATGCCGCCAAAGTGATGGGGCATCCGGAGATGAATAACCCTACACTGGTTGTCGTGACCGACCGAAATGATTTGGACGGTCAGCTTTTTGAGCAGTTTGCCATTAGCACCGAACTATTACGCCAAACTCCCGAACAAGCCGATAATCGTGATAAACTAAAAGAGCTCCTGTCCGGTCGTCCATCCGGTGGGATTATTTTCACTACCATTCAGAAATTTGCCCTCGAAGCAGGTGAGAGCGTCTATCCGATCTTAAGTGAACGTTCCAATATCGTCGTTATCGCTGATGAAGCTCACCGAAGCCAGTATGGATTTAATGCCAAAATGGATACCAAAAGCGGTGTAATCAAATACGGTAATGCTAAATATCTCCATGATGCACTTCCCAAAGCCTCGTTTATCGGGTTTACGGGTACACCGGTATCTCTCGAAGATCGTGATACGCGTGCGGTGTTTGGTGATTACATCGACGTGTATGATATCGAGCAGGCAGTAAAAGATGGGGCGACGGTTCCGATTTACTATGAGAGCCGTCTGGCTAAACTTGATCTTGTTAAAGAGATGCTCGAATACATCGATGAAGAGGTTGAAGATCTCACTGAAGCCGAAGAGGAAGAGGGAAAAAATAAAACCAAATCCAAATGGGCAGCACTCGAAGCATTGGTTGGTGCAAATCCTCGCATACAAAAGGTCGCTGCTGATCTGGTAGAGCATTTTGAAGAGCGTATTGCATCGATGGAAGGGAAAGGGATGATCGTCTGTATGAGCCGTGAGATATGTGTACATACATATAATGCTATTACTGCCCTTCGCCCCGAGTGGCACAGCGAAGATCCTGATAAAGGTTCCATTAAAATCGTCATGACAGGAAGTGCAAGTGATCCTGAATTGCTACGTCCTCATATCTACGATAAAAAGACCCGTCGTTTGTTCGAAAAACGGGTAAAAGATCCCAACGATCCTCTCAAGCTCGTCATTGTCCGCGATATGTGGCTGACAGGATTTGATGCACCGTGTCTGCATACGATGTATATTGATAAACCGATGCGGGGGCATGGGCTCATGCAGGCTATAGCGCGGGTCAACCGTGTTTTTCGAGACAAACCGGGTGGATTGGTCGTCGATTACATCGGTATTGCCAATCAGCTCAAAGAAGCGCTGAAAGAATATACGGCAAGTCATGGACGAGGTAAGCCGACAGTCAATGTCGAGGAAGCATTACGCGTGATGATTCGACACGTTGAAATTTGCCGTGATATGTATCATGGATTTGACTATAGTGCGTTCGTATCGGCACCGCTCCCGTTATTACCCAAAGCGGCGAATCATATCCTCGGGCTCGAACCGACGATTACACGTGGTAGTGATGGTAAAGAGAAAGTTAAAGAGGGAAAACAGCGTTATGCCGATGTTGTTTTATCGATTACCAAAGCCCATGCTATCTGTGCGGCGATGGATGAGGCAAAAGAGTATAAAGAAGAGATTGCATTCTTTCAAGCGATCAACTCAATCATCAACAAGCGTGAGGGAACCAATACCCAACTTGATCGGGACAAAATCAATAAAGCAATGCGCGATATCGTCTCTAATTCCGTGGTTGCTGAGGGGATTGTGGATATCTTCGACGCAGTTGGTCTCAAAAAACCTGACATATCGATTCTCTCCGATGATTTCTTAGCAGAGCTGAGCGGAATGAAGGAAAAGAATCTTGCTGTGGAATTACTCTCGCGATTGATTCAAGATGAAGTTAAATCGAAGATGCGTAAAAACAAAGTGCAAGAAAAACGTTTCTCCGATCTACTGCAAGCATCTCTAGGTAAGTATCGAAACCGTGCAATCGAAACGGCTCAAGTTATCGAAGAATTGATCGCTATGGCAAAAGATCTAAACCATGCAATGCAACACGGAGAGAAGCTAGGACTCAATGAAGACGAAACAGCCTTCTACGATGCATTAGAGTGTAATGAGAGCGCTGTAAGAGAGTTAGGCGACGAAATCCTCAAGAAGATAGCTGTGGAGCTCACAACGAAGCTTAGAGAAAATACTACGGTTGATTGGTCTGTTCGTGAATCCGTTCGAGCACGATTACGAATTATGGTCAAACAAGTGTTGAAAAAATACAAGTATCCGCCAGATTGTCAGCCTCGGGCTATTGATATGATTTTGGCTCAAGCCGAAGTGTTGAGCGCGGAGTGGGGGAAATAGACCAAATAACCCCATCTTAGCTTATTCAACACTCGGTAAAGTCTCTATACTAAAATAAACTATAAAAAACATTGCATCACCCCAAATAATGCTCCGTAATCGAAGCTCTGTAGTGTTTCATCTCCAGCGATACGCCTTGGAGAGCTTCTTCATAGGAATATCCAAACCTTTGATATTCACGAACACGGTTTTGAGCAAACGTCCATCTGAAGCCATGTGAGCCTTCGCTAGCTATTTGAAGTCGTTCACAGACCGTGCGAATATCTTCGGCGTATGCTTTGTAGTTGATTTTGAATTTACCATTTTTAGCGATAATCGCTTCGATTTGCCGATAAAGAGACAAAGGTACCAATATATTTCCAACCTTCCCGCCCTTCTCTTTGGTCACTATAACACCAACTTCTTTTTTCGTAATCTCGTCAGTTTGGTATCCATTGAGTTGATCCGGTTTAATGAGTGTGATTCCCTCCGATCGTGCTCCTCCATGTAATTGTATCATTGCCCCTAATTGATGAATTGGATTTGACAGGGACTCAATAAGTGCTTGAGGATTTTTATAGACGCGGTTATGGTAACCATTGGCCACTTGCTTTAATGCACGCGCATTATCAAGTGTTTGTTGTCGAATATTGAAATCATATTCACGTGGTTCACCATACTTATTAGCAGTGTAACGAGTGAGAGCAGTTTCAAGTTTACCTAAGGCACAAGAGAGCTTTTCGAGATATTGCTTGGTGGGATAATATTCAATTTTATAAGCTAGATAGGCCTGAATTTGGTCATTGTCAATTTGTTCGAAATCTTTGAATCCCCAATGCTCTTTTAGATAATGACCAAAGTTATTCCAAACTCCTCGATAGGTTTCCATGGTTTTGAAGCTGGAAACACATTGATAATTTTGATGAGTTGGATCAACGCGATCTTCTTTTTTTGCTCCCTCGACAAAAATCGCTTTCGTTAATTCAGCCGTTTGATAGTAGATAGATCCTCTCATTTTTTACTCGTTGTTTTGAAATCGTTTATTCCCATTGTATGGGTAAGTGTGTTGAGTCAATCTGCTTTTTACTGAAGCATAAACAGTTTTATGAGTTCCGATTACAACGAGATGAAAAATAAAAATATGAAAAAAGTATAACGAGGATTTTGTAATGTTGAGCATGACTAATTTTTGGAACAATAGTGTTACGCACTTTTGCCCCCCGTTTCCTTCGGTAAAGAACGGAAGGCTAGAAAGTGCTATAACATCGGGATTTCTAGGATTATAGTTTACAATTTTTTACAACGCCAACTTTCCAGAAAAGTTTCCAATTGCTTTACAGCCGACTTTCCAAATTGAAAAGATTTTTTCTTGTATTTTGATCGAGAATTTGAATAAGAAACATTTTTATAGCTGAAATCAGATGGCTTTTTACCAGCTACACGTGTTGCATTCCCAATTAATTCATTCAATAAAATATGCCTCACCACCTCAAGGGGTGATCCTTTGATAAGCATGCTTAGCCTACTCTTTGTAATCAGCCTCACCCACCAAGGAGGCTGAGGGTAACTGATCATTCTAATCGTCTTGTAGTAAAGCGTTTTACCATTTGATGATTCAATAAAATCACTTAGAGCTTCTTTCATTTCATCGTCTAAGCCCTTTTTATAATCGCGTACAATGGCTTTTTCATACTGTGTTTTTACCCAGTCTATTTTGTCACGATAGGTGTATTGCTTTTTCATCCACCCTATTCCCCAAAATCGCATTTATTCAAAATTTTAGTAAGCTTGTTATAAATCAACAAAGATTCAACTTTTGTAAATTTATAGTATTTCCATTCTTTTTCATCTTCCTCATAAATTGCAATTGCAACTTTTGGCGGTTGCTTATCGGCTAAGATAAGCGCATAATGGACTTTGTTTATTTTATATTTGACCTCATTGACCAGTGCATTTCTATTAAATGCATTAAATATTTCGGCAAAATCAGCAACCTCACTCCATGAGTCAGCGACTATTTTCGAGTCAAGCGTCACAGAGCAAATCTCATAACGCTTGATGATTTTTTTCGGATCTTCTTTCACCAGCAAATGGCATGTGATGCCATTATAAATTTGAATCGTCATTCTCTTTTCCTTTTTTCATAAGTTTTTCAAATTTCAAAATTTCGGTGTGCGATATTTCAAATTTATGATTTTTTAGCAAATATTCAGACACGTCACGCGAAGAATATCCCTCAGAATTACGCAAATTTAAAACCACGTTTTGCAAATTCAGAAGCTTCTCATGCTTTGGGCTCAGGCGTGGCTTTCGGAACTGTTTCGCACGTGCTTTACTAACTTTTTTCATGTATCCGAAATTCGTAGAACGGTTTTTTCGATTCATATCCTCTATGTCACTTATAAATTCTTTGAGACCCTCAAAAAATGTAACTTGCGCCATTAGTATTGGATTCTCGTTCGGATTACCACTTTTAAAGCGATAAAAATGTTTTTTTTGAAGTTTGAAAACTTCATACACAATGAGATCATTTTGTTTGGCGAGCCATTTTAGAGACTTTTGGCGATCTGCTATACCAATGCCGGAGCATTGATCCATCGTGTTTTTATAAGCATTTGCATCGTCAGTCATAGAATCATCCTTTTATTGTTTCTTGTAAATAAGCTACCGACAACCGACAAAAGCCTCTACAAACCTTGCAAGATAGGCATTTGACGTGTCGGTACCAGTAGATAAATTTGACACCGACAAGCACCGACAATTGTCGGGTGTGTCGGTACTGCATTTCACTCCTCACCGACCGTTCAAACTACGATGGCATCGAGTTTATATACGGTTTTGTCGGTGTCGGTTTAAGCCTTAGAATAAAGCCCATCTTCACCTAGTAATGCCCAACCACTATTTATGAGTTGGTCAAGAATAACTCTGACTTCCTCTGTTGTAATCGGACTTACATTTCTTGCGATGGTGCGCAGGGAACGCCTTTTAGCACTTTTTAGTTGATTCTCAACTCGATTTTTGGTAGTTAATTTTCCAGTTTTTGAATGCGCGTATGCTAAGATTTCTTGAAAATGATGATTGTCTAAATAGTCAAGAATTTTAATAGAGCGATTCATCGTATCACTATCAATTTCAACACAATCCGGAGAAGTATTTTCAACATTCTTGCACAGCTGAATCAATGCTGCGATACGCTGACTGATAGTCAACAGTCTCACCTCAAATCCAGCGGTATCGTCTGCCGCGTAATATTTATATCGATATCGATCATTTATAGATTTATGATAATTTTCATAGACCTCAAGTGCATCATGACCAAGATAAAAAGCTTTATTGTTGGCATATTCATGAAATTTTCTGGCAAATTCTTCGATTTTTGCTGATTCTTCAACGCTCAATTCTTGACGAAGTGGTATTGATTTATACCTACCAAAAATCACCAAAAAACGGTTTAGCAATCCATCAGCAATCATGTCTCGCATATCCGATGGGGTCAAATTACTAGCACCAATCGTGGATGCGGCGAATAGTCCCATACCTTGTACAACGATATGCTTCGATCGCTTACTGTCTTTCAGTTTTCGTGTCACCATCGTTCCAGAGTCGAATATTTGCATCAGTGCTCGCAACAAATTTGCCTTAACGGTATCGTTTTTACTGGACCGATAAAGTTTCCCGAATTCATCGAGTACCACATGTAAAGCACTTTCAAGCTCAAGAGACAGTTCAAGCCCCTCAGCAGAGGCAGCATCCATAAAAACATCTGGCAAAGATTTTGAATCTGCTGTTTTAGATTTTTCTAAAGCGCTCAGTTCTTTATCAAGCCAATTTAACAATTCCTTTCGTACTATCCCAGTCGCAGATGTTTTCCCAACCCCACTGGGTGCGAATAAAGCCATAAACAGAATAATGGACCGACCATGATCGCCTTTGGATTGCGCAACAGTAGCCCCGTTACAAAGTGCTGGGAATGCACACAATGTACTAACAGCCAGCCCATCAATATGAGCATGTACTACATTATTAAATGCCATCAGAATTGCATAAAGAGAAGCGGGTAAAACCTCTTTCCAAAATGAAATAGAGTACAATTGCGAAGTTCTTTCTTCAGAACACTTTTCAGAGGAGGTAGTTGGCGCTATCTCTTCACCTTCATTCATTGCTTCACGCATGCCAATTTCCATTAATTAAATCTTTTATCTCACTCTTTTTCCAAGCACTGACCCCAGGTGAAGGTTTGTACTGTTTAGGAAACAGACCTTTTTTCATATTCCCATATATCGTGCTGCGTGAAAGCTTTGTAAGCCTTTTTACTTCCGGCAGTCTAATCAAGACATCTTGATTCATTTGGATTCCTTTGGATTTGTTTGGTCCGTTTTGGACAACAAAATTATATGATAAAAACGGCATTTTATTACGATATAATTTGATTTTAAAATCAAATAATAGGATCAAAAAAATGAGAAATGATGATGAAAGAATTACACTGTTTTGTAAACTATTTGCACTTACCTCTAAACATTCAAGAACAACAGCAGGACGAAAAATAAACAAGAAAAAAGGCTTGGCACCATTTGAAGAATTTTTTAAACAGCTTTCAAATAAAGATCTTCAAAATTTACTAGATTTTTTAGATAAGAAATCCACTAAACTATCAATAAATATGCGACGTGATGAAAAAACTGAAGAAGTTACATCAACAATAAAAGTACTCGACAAACTTGAAACAATAACTACAGATACAGGTAAAGTACTCCAGTTTTATGTACCACGTAACAAATCACCACAAAGAGTACTAGAGGAACTTTGGAGCGAACAAGATCGTCAACAGCATAAGAAAAATGAGTTGTATAGAGCACAAAATGAAGAGTATGAAGATAATCTTTTTTATTTTTCAAAACAGGATAGGTTTCAAAGTTTTAATGCATATCTTCTGTTCTTGGAAGGACTCGAAACCGAAGCAGATTCGGAAGAAATGAAGTATAGATCCAAACAAAATGGTATTTATACAATTGATTATGCAAATTATTTATCCTATAAATTATTAATTGAAAGATATTGTGAAAACATCTTTGCTAAACAAATTAGTACACTTTCCATGAATGAATCCAATAAAGAGATAATTAATAAGATGATTATCACTCACAAATCCGATCTTCTTTTGATATTAGATTCTTCAAAAATGGACTCCGAATTCGTTTTACACCTCGCAAAAGAAAAATTATTAAAATTATTAAAGAAGCATAGAGTTTTGTTTGACTAAAGCACAATTTTAAGCCTGCAAAAATTTAAAAATCTACACTTTTTTCAAACAAATTCCTCCATTTTAGCTCTTGACTTTCCCGAAAAAAAAGCCTCCGTTTTTTCACTTCTAAAATAAATACGACCTTCTTTAAATTCCCACTGGCAGGGAAATAATTTAGATTTTAGCACCTTGCGTGAGAATTAAAAGTATGTTACAATTTCTACAGTTGCAACCGAGAACGTTCTCAAATTTTTCCTGAAAAAGAGTGGTGATTAGCTATCGTCTCTCTTTCTCAAACAATCCTAAATCCTGATCAGATTTTTACCATTGTCACCCTGTATTTAAAAAAAGACCCAATCCGAGGAGGATATTCCCATGTCTGTAATTTACCATACCAACTGTGATCTCGCACTTGATGAGAGCCGTAAAAGCATACTTGTTAATCCAATGCGGGAACGTTTCTATTTAGTTCCCTGTGAAGAACAAGCTTCTATCTTTACCAATGCCACTCTTAGTATTGATGATGAAGGGCGTTATATCATTGAGGGGACTCAAACACTCTATAACGAGCACAATGGAGTCTCTTCAAGCT
>JAZDQA010000010.1:0-123731 GCA_043797085.1 Pseudomonadota bacterium
AAAAAACCTTTAAGATTAATAGTTGTTATTTTAAATTCGTAAACTATACCGAAATAAATATTAAACTAAAATGTTTTTTGTTGTTTTATAGAAAAAGTTTTACACGTATGGGCATGGCTCTCTATTTGTGACCTAATTTTACGAAACCCCTCATAACATAAATCGGCGGAGTAAACGTATACGAAAACGTACTCCCCTCGCCATATACGGAGTCGATAATGAGCTCAATCCCCGCCTTATCAATAATCGATTTCACGATATTCAGCCCGATACCAAAGCCGCCTTTGTCTTGATTCTCACGATAATACCTCTCGAAAATCTGTCCCACTTCTTTAATACCGACACCATAATCTTGAAACGACATAACGCAACTGTCCTCATTGGCTTCGAGCGTAACCTTGATCGTCCCCCCTTCATGCGAGTATTTAATCGCATTGGAGAGATTATTATCGATAATACGCTGAAGCTGTGTCGGATTAAACATAAGCTTCACTCCTTGCGTAATACTCTCTTCGATGGTGATGTTTTTGAGCGCTGCGACTTCGTGAAAATAATCAATCCTCTCTTGTAAATAGCGACTAAAATCAATTGCTTCATACGCAAAAGAGAGCCTCTCATTCTTAATCAAATAATCCATATCGTTGTAAAGCGTCGCCAGAGTTTTAGTGGCAGCTTTGATCCGTTGCAGATATTTATTGGTAGGATTGGCACGATTGTAGAGGTCAATATTTACATTGATAATCGAAAGAGGGGTATTGATCTCGTGCATCGAATCTTTGATAAATTGATCCAGACGGGTGTTTAACCGCTGAAACGGCAAAGCAAACCGATCCAGAAAAAAGAGCGATAACACAAAAATCAAGAGTGCAATCGTTAACAAGATAATGACCACATCCTGATAGATCCGAACATACGAAAGTTCTCCCCCAACCACCAGATACGATGCATCAAAATAACGTTTCTCCGGCAATGAAACAACCAAATAGGCATAACCGTCGCTTACATGGTATCCAATCGTCTGAATCTCTAATGGTTTTTGTATCAAAGTAAAAATCGGGACAAAATGCTGATTATACAATCCCGACTCAAACGATCGAAAACGGGGATAATCGAATGCATTTTTATCTTTTTGGTCAAACTCTTCCATAGCACGCACCACGAGATGCGATTTTGCTTTGAGACTGAACTCATATTGGATCTCATGCACGTATTTCATATAGGTGACATACAAATACGTCGGTGTCAGTAACAGCACCGCAACTAGCATCGTGTACAAAAATGCATTTTTAAGAGCGTAACGTTTATCGTTCAATGATGTACCCCAATCCGCGTCGGTTTTGGATAATTTCGATGGGAAGTTTTTTACGCAGATTATTGATCTGCACTCGGATGTTTGCCGGATCGACGTACTCCCCCCATATCTCATCTTGGAACATCTCGACCGAAACGATTTGATTGTTGTGCTTGAGCAATACAGCAAATATCTCTTTTTCGGTTTTACTCAATGCAATATCATGACCGTTATGGGTGAGGCTAAAATTTTCCGTATTATAGATGAGTCCATCCCCAAAATCCAACAGACTCTCTCCGTCATGATAATAACTTTTTAGCGCGTGCATAATGCGTAATTGCAGCTCAGTGAGATCAAAAGGTTTACGTATATAATCACAGCATCCCGATTTGTACCCCTCTTGCAAATCATCCACATTGACCATGGAAGTGAGAAAGATAGCGGGAGTTTTATTCCCCTCTTTTCGCAATGTCCGAAGCATATCAAACCCGTTCATCCCCGGAACATTCACATCGAGCAAATAAAGATCGTATCGCGATTCATACGTCGCATCAAAAGCCTTCTCACCATTGGAAAAACCGCTCACTTCAAATCCCATATCTTCTAAAAATTCAGTAATGCTAATGCGCAGCATGTATTCGTCTTCGAGCAAAAGTACCTTCATCGAATCTCCCCTTTTACTTCTTTTGAAACTTTATAATCCAATAATATCCCAATCAGTTCTTCTTTGGAATACGCATTTAACCGCTCCCGCGCCTCATCTAAAAAAAGTTCCCGATCTTCAGCTGCTACAACATCTTTAAGATACAAAAGATCCTTGTCGTATGTACTTTGGAACAATGCATTATCCATCGATTTTTTCATCATCACATCATAGAGTTCATCACGGCTGAGATGGATCAAAAATGAAATATCTTCTCTGTCCGAATGGGAATAAGCACTGACTTGTTTTTCGGTCAAAGAAAATACAAACGCACCAATCGTTTCTCCCTCACCATTTTTCATTGGTACATAAAAAAGGTATTTTCCCTGTCGAAAAAGAACACGGGCTTGCTTAAAAGATTTAAAATCAATCCCCCCAAGTAATTTCAAATCACTTTGCGTGTACTTTGGATTCGCCAAAATGTATTCTTTACCGATTGCAGGACTCTCTTGCATAAACACAGCGGTCTCATAAAATCGCTCATCCATTAAAATATACAGATCAATCCCCAACCGGTCAAAATATTCCTGCGTTGATTCAAAAAACGATACCACTTCGACAAATCCGATCATCTTTTCTTCATAATATACCGGTACCGTTGCCTTGATCCCAAGCTTGCGCCCTACTTCGATAGCCGCTCTGGGTTTTTTATGATTTTGAAAATAGAGTAAATCGGGACGATGAAAATCCAACGGCATTCCCGCATACGAGTTGTCCCAACTGCGCGCAAAAATAAAATAATCGGACGTAATAATCTGTGAACGAATCAACGTCTTTGTGTACAATTGAATCGATTCCATCACCTCTGAGAGGATTTTGAATCCTCTATCTTCATCTTCTTGCTCCAGCGCATCACTCAAGTTTGAATTTTGACTCAGAATCAGAGAATAGCGAAGTGCCGTAGAACGCTCCTTATCGAGCTGATTGTTTAACGCCATTGAAAGTTGGTCACTGAGTCTTTGCAGCGTTTGCGACGTTACCTCTTTTTCCAAATGGATAAAAACCGCCCCCAAAACACCCATAATGACTAAAAAAACCGCTGCAATAATTTTTTTATTCCCAAGCACCTGCATCACTTTTTCAATCATCCGGTTCATCTGCTCTTTTTTCCCATCTTATAAACATACGCCAACACTTCCGCAACCGCAGCAAACAACAGCTCCGGAATAGGATGGTCAATCTCTACTTCTGCATACAGCGACCGCGCCAAAGGCGGATTTTGAATCACATGGACTCCATTTTCACGCGCTATTTTTTTGATCTGAATCGCAATATTATCAACCCCTTTGGCAACGACGACCGGAGCATTATGTTTCGTCTCATCGTATTTTATCGCCACCGCATAGTGGGTCGGATTGGTAATAACCACATCGGCATGAGGAACGGCTGACATCATCCGCTTACGTGCGGCTTGCATCTGAATTTGGCGGATTTTCGCTTTGATATGCGGATCTCCCTCCATATTTTTCATCTCATCTTTGATCTCTTGCAGTGACATCTTGAGCTTATCAAAATAGTGTTTTCGGGTCAAAAACAAATCAACAATAGCATATAAAAAAAGTATGACCAGCATTACTGCAGCCAAAATAATCGCTTTTTCTTTGAACCATGCCATTTGATCCCAGAGACTAAATAAAGCAACGGTCGGAAGTTCTTTTATATACGACCAAAAAAAGAGAAAACCGATCCCCATTGCCGTAAATGATTTAAACGTGATTTTTAACGCTTCAAGTACCTTTTGCATACTTAGCATATTTTTTAAACCGGCAATAGGATTGATCTTGGAAAAGTTAGGCGTCAATGGCTTTGTCGTAAAATTAAATCCTATCTGTGATACCGTTCCGGCAACTCCTGCAATCGCGACAATAGCGCTAATGGGCAAAATCATAATCAACAATTCTTTAAACGTTATAAATGCAATATCAATTAAATTCGTCTCTTCCAGCGGATGATTCATAAGTGAAAAATAATAGCGAGTAAGCGCTAGCAGATGC
This sequence comes from Pseudomonadota bacterium, assembly GCA_043797085.1. Lineage (GTDB taxonomy): Bacteria > Campylobacterota > Campylobacteria > Campylobacterales > Sulfurimonadaceae > Sulfuricurvum. The sequence continues at coordinate 3,989 of JAZDQA010000010.1, forward strand.
TCGGATATAAAAGGAAACAGCATTAAAAGCGCTAAAATAGCAACAAATAAAACTATGACCCCCGCCGTATCCTGACTTCGGGGAACATTCCCCTCTTCTCTGGCATCTTCGAGCTTCTTGGCGGTAGGTTCTTCTGTTTTTTCTTGATCGTCAGCCATGCATCATCCTAGAAGAACCTATCACATCTGCAAAGATGCGCTTTAGTGACCATAGCGGTCTTAGCGTAGAAAAAAGGATGTATTCTTTTTTCGTTCCGAATAAATATTACTTCTGTTTTTTCTTGATCGTCAGCCACTTATTAATCCATTTTCATCGACATATCAATCCAATTGGCTTGATGGATGAGTGAACCCGTACTGATGGCATCCACACCCGTTTGGGCATAACTTTCGATGGTACTGAGTGAAATATTGCCGCTAGCTTCGAGCAAAACACTGGAATGGTGTTCCCATTTGTACTCCACTACTTCACGCAATGCTTCCACAGACATATTGTCGCACATCACAATATCCGCCCCAACTTCCATCGCTTTTTTTGCCATTTCTATCGTCTCGGCTTCAATCTCTATCTTTGCCGTAAAAGGGATCTTGGCACGTGCATCGTCCATAAACTGCTCTAAATTTTCAATCGTTTTGAGATGAGTATCTTTGAGCATCAGCGCATCATCCAGACCCATACGGTGATTCGTAGCCCCCCCGATACGAGTCGCATATTTTTCGAAATTGCGCAAAAGAGGGCGGGTTTTTCGAGTATCAAGCAATTTCGTACCATAGGGAGTGACAAGATCAACATATTGACGCGTCAACGTGGCAATCGAACTGGCGTGCAACAGCATATTGAGCAGCGTTCGCTCAATGCGAAGCAACGTATGCGAATCACCGCTAAGCCCCAACAGCACATCCCCAGCAACAAATCGTTCCCCATCACATTTATGCCAAAAAATCTCAAATTTTTCCAAATCCGCCAACACACGCAAATATTCTTCACCGGCTAAAACACCGTCGCTTTTAGCAATGATTTTCGCACTGGCAGGAACTGCATCGGAAACCCGTGCATACAAATCCCCACGCCCGACATCTTCGGCTAATACTTCTTGGATAAATTTTTCGATCATACGGTTACCTTTATAACTTTTTTTACAGAACTTTGATCTTTTCGATAGAGATGTTTTCTCGCTCCCAAGCTCCAGATTGGGAGTGTATATATACCACTAAGTCTGCATTACCAACGAAGATATTGGACGAGGGAAAGTTTTATCTTATTGTAGCATATTGGTAGTTTTGAATCACTACATTTTGTCTTATTCAAAAAACTGCACTTGTCAATACTAGCTATTGACAATGCCCTCAGTAAGCAGTACAATTTTACTGTTACCAGAAGGAAGACGCGGTGAATCTCTCGGCCGTACCGCCTTTAATTAGGAACGGGTCTTAGAAGGGGATGAGAGTCCTTCGCCTTCTGGCTTCACAAACTCCCAAAAATCAAAACAGCTTTTTTCTTTTCCACTTTTTTCTTCAACCGTTTCAAATCCGAATCACTTGTTTTTCTAAATGATGTTAAAAAAATTGTTTCTCCTGATGCCGTTGCTTTTAGAGCAAAATAGTATTTATCCTCTTCGATATGGACAACTCCAACCGTTTTGTCGCCATCTTGTAAAATAATATGGTGATTAAAAACAATATAAGAGAGCCTTTTATAATCAATAATATCTAAATCTTCATGATGATTCAGATTTTTTATCAAACTGACTTCACTTATAACAACATAGGAAACTTTAGCATTAATCGCATCAACTATAATCTGATGTATCACTCCAATAATGAAATGTCCATCGTTGTCTTTTGGTAATGTATGAAAATAATTAATAATTTCTGTATTCATTGGTTCCGGCATTATAGCTATAGCCAAATTAAAATTTGAATCACTACATTTTGTCTTATTCAAAAAACTACACGTATGATATTTTTATCGGAAGTGGGACTTCAGTCCCTCAATACGGCGAGGCTAATACCCAAGTAGACCCCAGCCTCATTTCCAAGTTTTCACCCTTTAATTCAGCCTGTCCCCGTTTTCTTTATTTTTATAATCATTTTCATATCTAATAACTCGGATTAATTTTTCTTCCTCTTTTGATAGTTCCCCTAATAATTCTTGCCCGCTTTTGTCATTAATTAATGCATACATATGTTTACTTTTTACATCATAAAGTAATAACATATTAATAATATCACATTGATGAGCTTGACATGCGTCATAAAGAAAATAAAATTTATGTGTAATCGAATCTTCGAAAATTTTAGGAGTATTGGCTGGACCACTCAATAAACGCTTTTTTAAATTTTTTTGTTCCTCTTTTGAGTTATTAAAAACTGAATTAGATATTAACATGTCAAATGATTTATCAAATTCTTTTACATAGTGATTTTCCCCATCAAATACACTTTTTTTGTTGATCAATAAATTAAACAAGTACGTGTTTAACTTATTGTTAACATTAATTTCATTACTTTGAATAATTTCAGCATCTAAAATGCTAAACAACATTATTAGCATTAGAATGATTTTCAACATTATTATTTCCCTTTACTTTTCTCGCTCCCAAGCTCCAGCTTGGTAGCGTATACCACCGAGTCTGCATTCCCAACGAGGACGTTGGGAACGAGGGAAGGGAGCTGGATTCCGTTACCCTTCGACAGGCTCAGGGCGAACGGAAACTTACTATAACGCCATCATCCTCTCTAACGCGACTCTAGCCCAATACGCCGTATCTTCATCCACCTCGATCTCATTGATCGGTGCACCGTCCTCGATCGCTTTTAGTGTAAGATACAAATCTTCCAACGTCGTTTCGTTCATTGTCGGACATTCGGGTTTCGTACTTGAAAGAATATAGGTATTTTTGGCGCGTAAACGGTTTACCATGTTAAACTCTGTCCCTACGGCTACTTTTTGATCTTCCGGAAGTTCTTTAATGTATTTGATAAGCTGAGAGGTCGAACCGACAAAATCAGCACGTTCACAGATTGCAGGGTCACATTCAGGGTGAACGGCGATCAAAATTCCGGGATATTTGTTGCGGTAGAACTCGATGTCATCGACGCTAAAGAGCTGATGAACGGAGCAAAAACCGTCGTAACAGATAATGTCTGCTTCTTTGGGATCTTTTCCATCCCCGATAACACACGATTTTAATCCCATCATATTGGCAATATTTTGCCCCAAACAACGATCAGGTACAAATAAAATCTTTTTACCTTCAGCAAGTGCTTTTTCAATAATCATTTTAGCATTGGAACTGGTGCAGACCATACCGCCCATTTTTCCTACACGCGCTTTGACATCTGCGTTGGAGTTGATATAGGTAATCGGTAAAATATCCTCCGCTTTGATGCCGCTTTGTTCCAATTTTTCGATCGACTGGTCAAAATAAAGCCCGTCAATCATACGCGCCATCGCACAACACGCGACTTTTGGCATCACGACCCTTTTTTGCGGACTGAGAATTTTCAGACTTTGCCCCATAAATCCGACACCGCAAAAGACCACAAACTCTTTGTCATCTGCCATTGCCCGCTTTGCTAACTCAAGCGAATCACCCGTAATGTCCCCCATCTCGAACACTTCATCCCGCTGGTAAAAATGCGCCACAACCGTGACGCTCAAACGGCTTTTTAAATCAATAATTTTTTGTTTTAACTCTTCGGTATTCATCTTGAATATTTTCCTCGTCATTATCATTAAGTCGTTATTATATCGTTTTAGTTCTCTGTAACGATGGGTGGATTATAATTCTCAACCGAAAATGAAAAAGGAAACACTATATGGAACTTTTATTTAACCCAAACGTACAATTTTATCTTGTCGCATATCTTCTCGGCGGTATCCCTTTTGGGCTTTTGCTTGCTAAATTTTTTGCAGGGGTCAATATCAAAGAATCGGGTTCAGGAAGCATTGGTGCAACAAACGTACTGCGTGTGGTAAAAGAAACCAATCCCTCTCTAGCCAAAAAACTGGGGGCTGCAACCCTCGCACTTGATGCTCTAAAAGGAATAGCCGTTGTCCTTGCGGCGAAGTACATGGGATTCGATGAAAGCGTTCAATGGATGGTCGCCGTCCTCGCCGTTGTCGGTCACTGTTTTAGCCCTTATATGTGGTTTGAAGGCGGTAAAGGAGTAGCAACAGGAATGGGCGTTATGGCGGTTATGCTTCCTATTCCTACCGCGATTGCTTTAGTCGTGTGGGCTGTTGCTGCTAAAACCATCCGTATCTCATCCCTTTCTTCTATGTTGGGACTCGCTGCACTTGTGCTTGCTTCGTTTGTGATGTACCCAGTCATGTTTCATGCATCGGTTGTGTTTATCGCCTTTATTTTATTTTACAAACATATCCCCAATTTTATTCGACTCTTTCAAGGGGAAGAAAAACAAGTCGCATGAAAATACTCATCGAAAATTTAGAGTTTGAAACCATACTCGGTATTTTAGAATCCGAACGGCTCACTCCTCAAAAAGTCTCTATTACGTGTACGATTGAATACACTTATACACAAAACGAGTTCATAAATTATGCCGAAGCAGCAACACTTATCGAAGAGACCATGATAAGAGAAAAATTCTTACTCATCGAAGAGGCTCTCGAATTTCTAAGTGACGCCCTTAACAACCGTTTTCCCCTGATTCGTGAGCTCACTTTGCGTATTCAAAAACCAAATATCCTCTCCAACTGTACGGTTGGCGTAGAACATCACGCTCTCTTTTAGATAACAATTCATTCACGATTCTTGACTATAATTCGTTTTATACAAACTTTCAATCATTTAAAAGGATATATTATGAAAAAAACAATTCTATCGCTCGTAACAGCAAGCGTATTATTTGTCGGATGCGCAGGAACAGATACGGGTCTTACTAAAGCTCAAACCGGTGCGCTTCTTGGTGGTGTCGCAGGTGCTCTTGTAGGTAAAAGTACTTCTAACCATAGCAATAAACGTGCGCTCATTGGCGGAGCCGTAGGTGCACTTGCCGGTTATGGTGTTGGAACCTATATGGACAAACAGCAAGCCGAACTCAACCAAGAGCTCAAAGGCTCAGGGGTTGAAATTGAACGTCAAGGCGATACCATCAATTTGAATATGCCTGGCGGAATTACGTTTGATACCGGCAAAGCAAACATCAAACCAAATTTCAATCCGGTCTTGAGTGATATTGCAAATGTCATGAGCAAATACCCTGAAACAAAAATTGAAGTACAGGGACATACGGACAACGTAGGCAGTAATACAGATAACCTCCAGCTTTCCCAATTGCGTGCTCAAAGTGTAAGTTCAGCACTAAGTGCTCAAGGTGTGGATTCAAACCGTATAAAATCGGTTGGTTACGGTGAAAGTATGCCAGCTGCAACCAATGACACCGCAGCAGGACGTGAAACCAACCGTCGCGTCGAAATCAAAATTATCCCAAATCCGTCTAAATAATCCTCCTCCCCGTTTTTGCGGGGAAAAACTGTCTCAAACTACACTGCTTTTGTTCAAAATCATTGCATTTTTTAAAATTTCTTTAAAAAGAGTTTAAAATTTTCTAAAACTATGCTATAATTTCGGCAAAATATCCACTTTCGAGGAACGCTAATGCGCATTTTAATTATCGAAGATGAAGTAACTCTCAATAAAACCCTAGCAGAAGGGCTCAAAGAGTTTGGCTACCAAAGCGATGTTGTAGAAACACTAAAAGACGGTGAATATTATCTTGATATCCGTAACTATGACCTTATCCTTATGGATTGGATGCTTCCTGATGGAAACAGTGTTGATATCATCCCTGATATCAAACGTAATACACCTAAAACAGTAGTCGTTGTTTTATCCGCTCGTGATGACAACGAAAGCGAAATTGAAGCACTTCGTTCAGGTGCAGATGACTATATCCGTAAACCGTTTGATTTTGATGTTCTTATCGCTCGTATCGAAGCGCGTTTGCGTTTTGGCGGAAGCAATATCATCGAGATTGATGACCTTATCATCAATCCAGAAGAAGAGAAAATCATCTACAAAGAAAAAGAGATTGAGCTCAAAGGTAAACCGTTTGAAGTGTTAACTCACCTTGCACGTCACCGTGATCAAATCGTCTCTAAAGAACAGCTTTTGGATGCAATCTGGGAAGAACCAGAGCTTGTTACTCCAAACGTTATTGAGGTTGCGATCAACCAAATTCGTCAAAAAATGGACAAACCATTGGGAATTACTACAATTGAAACGGTTCGTCGCCGTGGATACCGTTTTTGTTTCCCTAAAGAAATCAACTAATTCTCAAGAAAGAGAGCCGTTTTGTTTTCTAAAAGAAGTATAAGACGTCGATTTTTACTGCAACTAATTGTCGCTTCGGCGGCACTTGTCCTATTATTTTCCTCTTTTTTATACCTTTTTATCAAGCAATCTATTTATGACGAGAAACAAGCTGAACTCATAAGTACTGCCCAAAACATCTGTACCTCCAAATCTCTTATAACCGCACAACAAAACAATCCTGATTTACTGCTTGGACTCAATGTTGAACTCATTACTCTTCAAAAAGAAGAAAATCTTCTTGAATTTTATGTCACCGCCCATAAAGATAAGAGCACTTCTTTAACATTGATCTATCCCTTTGATTTTGAACGCTCTTCTTACCTCAGAGTAAGCCGTGACATTACCGCGACTGAACGTTTGCTCCAAAAGATTCTTCGTTCTATTTTTTTGATTAATGCGTTTGGATTTATCGTCATTATCCTCTATGCTATTGCTTTTTCCAAGATGCTTATCGCGCCTGTAAGTGCTTTAACACGCCGATTGGCAAATATGAACGAACATCTTTTACGCCCCATTCAAGTAGAGCATCTCCCCGAAGAGTTCGAACCGCTGGGAGAAACACTCAACCGACTTATGGGACGAATTCAAAATTTCGTTAAATACCAAAAAGAGCTTTTTATCGGTGCAGCGCATGAACTTAAAACTCCTCTTGCGGTTATCAAGCTTAAAAATCAAGTGACTTTAATTAAAAAGCGCTCAGCTGAAGAGTACATTGAAGCTTTGCGTATTACCAATCAAAGTGTCGATGAGATGAATAAAATTGTTGCGAATATCCTCAATATCGGTCGTCAAGAAGGAGCTCAACTGGAGATGCCCTCCGAAGCCGATATCATCCAAATTTTAAAAAAATGGGAAGGTGATTTTGCTCTTTTGGCACACAGTGAGAATAAAACACTCCAAACCAAGTTTGAACCTGAATCTTTTAGTGCCTTTTTACAAGTCACTTTGCTTAATCAAATCTTGCAAAACTTCTTACAAAATGCTCTCAAATTTACCCCCGAAGGTAAAACAATTATTTTTCAAAGCTACCTTGATCAAACCAATATTATCATTGAAGTGATTGATGAGGGGTGCGGAATCGATGAAAGTGTTGATCTTTTCGCCCCTTTTAAACGTCAAGGGAATAAATCAGGCGTTGGACTGGGACTGTTTTTAGCGAAAAGTGCTGCTGAAGCCATTGGCGCACACATCAGTATTACCAATCGTACCGATGGGCATGACGGGACGATTGCACAACTAATTCTCCCCTCAAAACTCTATTGCTTACTCCCTTTACGTTAGGGCACAACTCCCCTTAAGCTACCTTTCGCTATAAATCGCGCATTATCAAAAACTTTTAACATCAAGGTCAACCAATGCCATTAATTATCGTCGATGAATGTATTGCATGCGATGCATGCCGTGAAGAGTGTCCAATGGACGCTATCGAAGAGGGTGATCCGATTTACATCATTGATCCGGATCGTTGTACTGAGTGCGTAGGAACGTACGATGAGCCTGCATGTATTGCAGTATGTCCCGTTGATTGTATCATTCCCGATAAAGACAACGTAGAGACGATGCAAGAGCTTTTGTACAAACATAAACAGCTCACAGCAGCAGAAGAAGAATAGATGGCGCAATGTACCGCTGTCATCGACATTGGGTCAAACTCAATGCGTATGGCGGTATTTCAAAAAACCAGCCGTTTTGCCTTTCATATCATTCATGAAATCAAAAGCTCTGTTCGCCTTGCACAAAATGCTTATACGAACGGCGGAAATCTCCAATCAAACGCAATGGATCGCGGTTGCGAAGCAATAGGAGAGTTTTTACGTGTTGCTGAATCTTTCAAAGCACGTAAAATTCTCTGTGTTGCCACCTCTGCACTGCGCGATGCCCCCAATAAATCTGATTTTATCCGTCGTATCCAACAAGAGCATGGTCTCTGCATTAAAGTCATTGATGGCGATAAAGAGGCGTATTTAGGGGCGATTGCCTGCGCCAACCTCCTTCCCAAAATAAATGCGGTTACAGTTGATGTAGGTGGAGGTTCCAGTGAGTTTTCACTGCTTGACAACGGAAATGTGACACAGACGGTCTCTTTAAATATCGGTACAGTTCGGCTCAAAGAACTTTTTATGGATAATGGCGACATTGAAGGGGCAAGCGCTTACATTGATGCAGCATTACAAACCCTCCCCTTTGAGTCTATACCAACTCTTATCGGCATCGGCGGGACATTCCGAGCCCTAACTCATGGAATCATGAAAAAAGAGGACTATCCCCTCAAAAAACTTCATGGGTTTTCAACCTCTACGATAGCATTTAAATCTTTTTGTGATTCTGTCCTCGACGCTTCGCCCAAAAAGCTCAAATCACTCAACATTAAACCTGAGCGTTTTGATACCATCAAATCAGGTACCCTCATATTTTTGCGTATTCTCAATCATTTACAATCTAAAGCCCTAATATGCAGTGGTGCCGGAGTTAGGGAGGGGGTATTTTTAAGTGATTTGCTACGAAACTCCGCCCATAAGTTTCCAAGCAATTACAACCCTTCCGTCCGCTACTTGCTGGATACCCATGCGACACACAGCAATCATGGTGTTGAGTGTGCTGCCTTATTCAAAACACTTTTTGATGCAACGCATGAACATTTGAAACTTGATCCTTCATGGCGTCATGAACTCAGTATCGCAGCAAAACTGCTGCCTATTGGTTTAGGTGTTCGCTATTATGCGTATCAAAAACACAGCCATTATTTGGCGTTAAGCGCTCTTGATTATGGATTAACCCATTCCCAAATCGCCCTTATCTCTCACATGCTGTTGTTCAAAAAAGAGAGCTCTTCTTCTGATTTACTTCCTAAAAACAGTTATGGCACTCTGCTTCCTGATACTAAAACGCTTGATGCTCTCCATTATTTACTGTGGCTCTCTCATATACTCTTAGCAGGACGTATTTCTCCCCAAAGCTTTACCTTGTCATTTAGTGACGGGGAGCTGCGTATCCAAGCTCCGCATCTTTACCTAGCACGTGAACAACTCAAAAATCTTGTTGCTCTAAAAAATTTGATCGTTACCCTCCTCTAGGAAGGTGATCTTAAAATCTCTGCCCAATCGTAAATTCAAAGTGGGCGATGTCATCCCCTGCTTCACTCTTAAGAGGATTTGAGAACACAAGCTGCAACGGTCCGACAGGGCTGAACCACTCCAACGAAATTCCATATCCTCCGCGCTGTATTTCACTTAAACTTTTATCGCCAATCATACCGTAATCGATAAATGCCGTTGCACGCATTTTCGCTTCAGGGACGAGAGGAACACTAAATTCCAAGCTATTGGAAAAGGTTTGTGCTCCGCCAATTAAATCTTTTACACCATCACCATTTATATCATCAGCTCCACGTGGCGAAAGAGAATAACTTTGATATCCGCGAACCGATCCGATACCCCCCATGTAAAATTTCTCACTTATAGGTAGCTTTCCAGTATCTTTAGCGTAATTAAATCGTGCTTTGTAGCGTAAAATTAAATCAAAATCAGTGAGCTTTTGCAATCCTTGATAGAGTCCAAAACTCGTACGGCTTTTCCAAAAATCAGCATCTCCGCCAAGACCTGATTTTTCAATACTTTGAGAAAAACTCATCCCCTCGCGCGGAACATAATAATCATCGGTACTGTCAAAACTTACGGATGCGCTGACGGAACTTTTCGAATAACTTTCATAACGAGGGTCATTTGTTGTATTTGTATCATATTGATTATTTGAATAACCGTACCCTAAATAGCCACTCACATAACGGTTGAAACGGTGCCCTGTTCCTATGCTAACCCCTTGAGAATCAACTTTATACCCAGAAGAATCAGTGTAATCTGTAGAGGTGGAATTTACGGAAAAATTACCGCTAAAGTCACTGTCATTCAAACGGGGATTCGAGATGTTAAACGCGTAGTTTTTTGTTCGCGTTGATTTCTCTAAATTGAGCCCCACATTGAGCCCTGAGCCGAAAATATTACGGTCACTCACGGCGACACTAAGCATAATACCGCCGAAACTTCCATATCCGCCACCCAGCTGAATATTTCCTGTCGGCGCTTCTTTGGTTTGGACGATCAGATCCATGGACTCATCATCGATACGCTTCTCTTCGATCGTCGTACTCTCAAAATAACCCGTACGCCCCAAAGCATTACGAGAATCTTTTAAGTTCGTAAGACTGTACAAATCTCCAGGTGCCAAAAAGAGCTCTCGGCGGGTAACACGGTCCAGTGTACGGTTATTTCCGGCGATGATAACGTTATGAATGCGTACTTTTTTACCGGGAACAATTCGATAAATAACTTCGACGCTCTTGGTCTCTTTATCTTTGCGTAAATCGGGTTGAACCTGTGCATACGCGTACCCTAAATCGGCAATCTTTGTTTTGATCCGCTCTGCATCATCGCGAAATGTTTTAATATTAAACGGCTTGTTTTTTTGGAGTGCAATAATGTCTAGCAATGCCTGATCTTCGATAACATTGGTATCTTGAAAAATAAGGATGTCGCTGACGCGGAAAATATCCCCTTCAAAAACGTTGTACGCCATGGATGCTTCGTAATGGTTAAAATCAACCGCAACAAAAGGCTGATCCACTTTTGCGTCCAAATACCCGTTTTGCATATAATAATCACGAATCCGCATTGGGTCATATTGCAATTCAGCAAGCTTCATCTTCCCATCATTACGTCCCCAAAGCCATCCCATAAAATCCTGCTCTTTATTCGCCATAGTTTTTTCAAACTCATCGGAATCGACTCCGGAAACTCCGTAATATTTCAACTTTTTGATAATAATCTCTTCACCCTCATTGGCGATGAAGGTCACTTGCATACTGCCGTTATCAAGTTTTGTACTCTCTACTTCAACGACGGAATCAATTTTCCCCTCTTGACTCAATGCTTCAACAATGCGCTTGCGCGTACTTTCTATTCGGAGGGTATCGTAAAGAGCCCCTTTCTCGATTTGCAAAAGAGTTTTTTTGGCTTCTTCGTCGTTATCTTTGTACCCTTTTAGCTCGATCTTGGAAATAACCGGCTTCTCTTTGAAATGAAACGTTACCGTACCATTTTCTTCATCCGCCCATATATCTTCAAAATAGCCTTGATCAAAAAAAGCTTTAATGGTTTTATCCACCTCCGCAGGGTTAAGAGGTTCACCTATCTTCACCGTATTAAGCTGCTTGGCAACGGCTGCTGAAATATGCACCATTCCATCATAACTAATGGCTTCAACCTTCGAAGTGGCGGCATTGAGTAAAACAGTGCAGAGTAAAAGAGAGAGGGTGATTTTTTTCAAAATTAAAATCCATTGCGTTAAATTGTCTCTTATTTTACCACCCTAATGGTTAATATTCCCGTAAATCTGCTAGAATACGCATAAACAAAGTAAATTGGGTAAGGGTTGAGCATGGAGATTGGAATCGTCGGATTAGGACTAATGGGAGGATCTCTTGCACTATCTCTTCGAAAACTCCCCTTCGTCACCTCCGTCGTTGGAAGCGATCACAATCTTGAGCATCAGCACACGGCACTTGAACTGGGTCTCGTTCAGGCCATTCTCCCTTTTGAAGAACTAAAAAAGCGTTGTGATGTCATCTTTTTTGCGGTACCGGTCGATGGGGTTATTGCCCTTTTAAATCAATCCGTGGATTTGGCAGGAAGCGATAAAACGCTCATTGATTTAGGCAGTACAAAAGCGCTCATTGTCGCTGCAATCCCCCCTGAAATTCGCGCCAATGTCGTTGCAGCCCATCCCATGACAGGAACTGAACAATTTGGTCCAAAAGCAGCTTTTGAAGGGCTATATACCGATAAAGTCGTCGTTTTATGCGATTTAGAGCACAGCGGTCAAAAACAGCGCGATATTGCCTTAAAAATCTTCCGCGCAATCGGGATGCAGATTCACACGATGGGTGCCGCGCAACACGACCGCCATGCCGCCATCATCAGCCACATGCCCCACGTCATCTCCTACGCACTCGCCAACACCGTGTTAGCCCAAGAGGAAAAAGAGAACATTTTAGCCCTTGCAGCAGGGGGATTTCGCTCGATGAGCCGTTTGGCAAAAAGTTCTCCGACAATGTGGGAAGATATCTTTCGTCAAAACCGTGCCAATGTCCTCGATGCGGTAGAGCTGTTTCAGCGTGAACTTGCCACACTCAAAGAGGCATTGGAAGAAAAAGATTACACGACACTGCACAAAGAGATGAAAGATGCCAATAAACTTTATGAGATTTTTACCTAATACACAAATAACGGTGTTGCATTTTGCATCCCCATCGCCTCTTCAACTTTTTTACTCTCTTTTTTAACCGTTCTCTCTGATTTATTGCTCCCTTTTGGAAGCTCTTTACTCTTCTCAGCAGGTAACTTTGCCAGATTGATTTCTACCCATTCCCTCAGCTTCAAATCATTCGTAACCACGCGCTCATACCAATACCGAGCCCTCTCATAATGACCCGCCTTAAAAAGAGCATTAGCGTAGTTGTAGCGTATTTGCGGACTGTCATGAATCCGTTGATACTCACCAAACAATCGTGCACTTTGCTCATACTCTCCGTGCAAATAAGCATTGTTTGCTTTTTCCAATAGTCTAAAATCCATAACTCCTGCACGACCATCGTTCTCACCCATAAAAATCATAAATACCAACGCCATCGAAACACTTTGGCGCTTGCTCATGGACGATAGGGCAATGGATATAAGTATCATTGCAAGTCCCAAGGGAAAATAAAAAAGTTGGAAATAGATCCAGTGTTCTTTTGGTTTGCGCAACGTTTCAATCTCTTGTCTATTTGGCATCGTATTTCCGACAATCACAATAGCGGATGTTTTACAAACATTGCGCACATGCTTTTCATCCGAAACTACGGTGTTCATAATTTGCGGTGAGAGATTTTGGATAAGATCTTTTAGTGTTTTTTTATCCTCATTCACGGGGGCGATACGATACACTTTGGAATCAAATGCCACCAGTTCAACCCCACCCTCAAACTCATCCACGAGAGCTATCGCATTTTTTTTCATCCTCTCAAACGCAATCAAAGGTTTAGTTGATATATCCAATGCAATCGTTATGGGCATAGGAGCTTCTACGATTTTTTCTTGGTGTACCACGGGTTGTGCAAGGGCTATAATGATGAGTAAAGATGCAACTAAAAACAGTGTATTGCGCCCATAACTTCCTAAGGTTGAATCATCTAGTCGTAATTTTTCTAATGCCGTTTGACTAAAATAATGCTCATTGTGACGTTTTTGGGTAAACCAAAAATAAAAAAGTATCCCAACCAAGGGTATCATCCAATAGAGAAATTCACTATGCAAAAAACTCATAAAAAACCTCGTTGATTACGTCCGAATAAATAGACCAACATTGCCATAAATCCAAAAAAAAGAGGATAAAAATAGAAATATTCCAAGACTACTCTTCTCTCTGCAATGGGGATCATAGAATGCTCACGATTGTTTTTTTGCATCCATTCTTTCCACTGTTTTTGAGGGACTACAGAGGTTTCTATGAGTATCGGAATCGAATGGACAAACGTTTTTGGATGGTCTGAAAAGATGACAATCCACAGTCGCTCTTGTGTCGATAAAAGCTCTTTTATCGTGTAGTCCATTTGGAGGTTGGGTGTTTTGGGTAATTGATTCAAAATCGACAATAATGCCGTATGATCACTCGTCAAAGGGATTTTAACGTTTTTGGGAACGTACAAAGCAATCTCATCGTGTTGTCGTAGCTCGATAAACGATGCTATTTTTGCCTTCATCGCCTCATCCGGCGAATCAGCAACAATCAGCGTGCTATACCCTTGAAAACGTGGTGTCTCTTGAATTTCTTTGACGGGTGACATTACAGCAACGATCAAAAAAACGATCATCAGCCATTTCGAAATCCACATCCACGCAGGAGATTTCACCCCTGCATCACCAAAACGAGAGATATGGGGAAAATAGAGCATTTGGGAACGAAGGGGGCAAAGATTTTCACATGCCAGAAAAACGAACAGCAAAAAACTAAGCTTTGGAAATTCGAAATAAAACCCCTCAAACATCAATGATTCCGAGATACAAGTGATAATATCCCAACGTCTCCTCATCGATTTTCTCTACGGTAGGAGCATATTTATACGGTTCTAAACGCTTAAAAAGATTTTGATATGCCCCAAAAGTCCGTTCATTGTCGTGGGCGAAAAAATAGCCCTCTTTACTAATGCTATAGGCACTTTTTTTGGGATTTTTCAGATCAATATTTTTCAATGCCTCATAATGAAACTGTCTTTGAGTCATTTTTTTGCTTTTTTTCCATTTTAAAAACCAAATCACACCGCTGGCACAAATAACCAATATCACAACCATAAGTGCGCCAAACCAATAAATCGACGTATCGGGAACTTCAACGAGCGGCATAATATCGTGGAGAGGAATGTTTATCGACGCACTCATACCCGTCCCTCAAATAACCGCCGGAGCACCACAGAAGCATTAGTATCGGTATAAAGTTTCACCGCTCGAATACCCGATAAACGAAAGCTTTCGAACAATGCCACATCATGCTCGTGTACTTTTTGGGCGTATTTTTTTACGCTGTTAGCATTAAAATCTCCCTCTAACACCGCACCGCTCTCAGGATCACTCAACGCTGCAAACCCCATCGGTTCCGGTTTTTCTTCCAATCGATCCCGCACGACCACCGCGACCACCTCATGTTTTTTTGCCAACAATCGCAGTTGCGGAATATCAAAA
Organism: Pseudomonadota bacterium; assembly: GCA_043797085.1. Lineage (GTDB taxonomy): Bacteria > Campylobacterota > Campylobacteria > Campylobacterales > Sulfurimonadaceae > Sulfuricurvum. Next base: position 19,103 of record JAZDQA010000010.1, read on the forward strand.
AAATCCCCGATAAGGACAATCAGTGATTTACGCTGCAGCCGTTTATACAGTGTCTCAGCCATCGCGTTATAATCCGCTCGATGTCCTATAAGCTCTGCGTTCATTACCTTTTCCACACTTACCGCCACCGCAAACCGTTTTTTAGATCCGCGCACCTCATCCACTAAATCCTCACGAAAATTATAATGAGTGAACGTATCCCCATTCCCAATCGCTGAGTAACCGACCAATGCTACCGCCTCTGCCACACTCTCGATTTTAAATCTATCCGCTCCAAAATGCAACGCTCCGCCCAACATCGCCACGGTAACAACGTTCAGTTCACGCTCTTCCCGAAAAACTTTAACATAAGGACGTTGGAGTTTCGCCGTAACATTCCAATCAATATGGCGCGTATCATCCCCGCTGATGTACTCACGCAGCTCGATAAAATCATACCCCTCACCACGAAACATCGAGGGGTTATTACCGATACGATCCCCCACGATTTGACGGCGGGCTCGGATGAGGATTTCTTTGGTATTTTTCATCGGTTATGGTACTGGTACGGCTTTGACAATCTGCTCGATAAGCGTATCCACGTCGATATTTTCGGCTTCCGCTTCATACGATAAAACGATACGGTGACGCATAATATCTTTGAGGATGCTCATGATGTCGCTTGGGGTAACGAATTCCTTGCCATGTAAAAACGCCACTGCCCGCGACGCTTTGAACAAATCGATGCTTACACGAGGACTTGCCCCAAACTGAATGTATTTTTTAATCTCACTCAATCCAAACTCTTCAGGATTACGAGTCGCTTGTACCAACGTAATCATATACCGCTCCACCTCTTCGTCGATATGGATACTACGAACTTTTTCTTTGAGCTGTTCTAGCATAGCCTTATCAATAACCGCTTCTATCTCTTCGTGCGCAGAAGAAGCAACCCGACGAGCTATCGAAAGCTCTTCTTCCGTTGTGTTGTATCCCACACGCAGTTTCAACATAAAACGATCCAGCTGTGCTTCTGGCAGAGGATAAACCCCCTCATTTTCGATCGGATTCTGCGTCGCCATAACGAGAAACGGCGGAGAAAGTTTAAAACTCTCATCCCCCAACGTCACCTGTCGTTCCTGCATCACTTCCAGCAATGCCGATTGCACTTTTGCTGGGGCGCGGTTGATCTCATCGGCGAGGAGGAGATTGGTAAAAATCGGCCCTTTTTTGATCTTGAATCCGTTGTTTTTCGGATCGTAGACCTCAGCACCCAAAATGTCACTCGGAAGCAAATCGGGGGTAAATTGCACCCGTTTAAATCCGAGTCCCAACGATTGTGACAGAGCTTTTACCGTTGTCGTCTTCGCCAGTCCCGGAATCCCCTCGATCAGAATATGCCCATCACACAGCAATCCGATCAACAACCCGTCGATCATTTTTTCCTGTCCGACGACAACTTTTGCGATTTCGGTGCGAATTGCGTTAATTGTTTGTATCATTTTTATACCTCATTTATCTGTTGTGAGTTTACCTTGTTTCATTTTAGCTTTTCATATTTTAGTTACACCATTGTTTTTCACATGGGATTCCATCATTATTACCATCCATTTTTGTATTCGGACAATTATTGAGAAAATAAGTGGCTTCCTCACATGATTTCATTTGTGAGCAATGCTTTCTGCCATCACATTGAAAACTATTCTTCTCATTTATTTGCGGTTTCACAGTTCTCTCAACTCGGTAGTTTTGAGTGTGATGTTGTTGGAAAGTACGTTTTAATTGAGCATCTATTTTAGATTGATCTTTATCCGATTCTTTTCTCTTTAAAACTCGTTCGTAATACTCTTTTCCATCATTGGGACGAAATGCTGTTCCACAATCATTGCTTAGTGGATCATAAAAAACGATTGTTCCCGTATTGTCATCCCAATAGACTTTACGATTACCTGGGATAATTTTAGGAGTCTTGGTTGCCATAATAGTGGTGACATGATTTTGAAACTCTTCAGGATTGCCAATTTTTAGAGTTTCTGGAATTTCTATATTTGCTATTCTCTTTTTTTCAGAAAACTCACTACCATGATTCGTCCATGCGTGTCCGTGTGCAATTTTATCCGCTATCTCTTCAGGCACATTTACAAGACATGCAGCATAAGAAGAGACTGTAAAAATGATAAATAATGCACTGTACAATATTTTGAACATACCAAAAATCCTTTTATCTTTTATCTTTTATTATCAAAACAAATTTTATCCAACCTCTTCTTCGCTTCTTTTAAATCCAGTGTTCCCGCTTCGAGTTCGGCGATAATCAACTCATACTGTTTCTCCCCTGAGAGAGCAAGGATCATTACCAACTCTTTGGATGTCTTGGCCTCATCGTAAAACTGCTTTCTTTTTCTGCGAGGTCGCAGTTTCCACAGCCGCCGCACTGCTTCACCCAACGCAACCCCTGCAATCACTAAACCCGCATAAAAGGTATATCGCATCCAACGGCTCCAATCACGCAAGGCGGGAGGATCTAGGAGATTGGAGCGCTCAAATCCTTGTGCCACTTCGATCGCGACCGCCTCACTCTCTAGGCATTTGATTTTTTGGCTTTGGGTATCAAACACCTCGATAGAGATTTTCGGGATCACAAAACTTTGTTCACTCACGAGGGCGAACTCCTGACGTATCTCCCCCGAAAATCCAGCCGTATCGGGGGTGATGTCACGTGTCGGCTCTTCGGCGAAAACATTGATACCGCTGATGTTTAGCTCATACGGGACGTATTGATCGAGATTCCCACGTCCACGGATATAGAGGCTCACATGCACCGGTTCGTGAGAAACCACACTTCGTTTATCGATTTTTACTTCCAAGATGAGCTCTCCGCTCAGTGCGGCTGAGTTGGCTTTGGCACGGATGAGGACTTTCGGCAGATGCGCTTTCTCATCATCGAAATCGTATTTTTTGACGTTATCCCGTCCGATGGAGGCATTCTCAATCGAGGCAAATGTCGTGTGGCGGATCAATGCCTCCAAGGCTATCTCAATATTCCCCTCTTTTAAAGGAGTAATCAGCACATCAAACGTCTGTACCCGTTTCCCCTCTACGATCCGATCACGCTGGGTCAAGATTGAAGCACGATACTCTTCGGTACCTGAGGGTTTAAAGTCGATCGTATAATCCGCCGCACTGGTAGAGAAGGTACATTCATACCGCACTACACCGCTTTGCTGGACATAAAGACTTTGAGGTGCTTCGAGCATTTTCCACTGATAGGTTGCCCCCCATCCGCTTATGCTTAGAATCATCAGCGCGATGAGCTTACCAAGGCTTCGTTTCATGGACACTCCTTTGATTGATCAATTCATACTGTTTCGAGCTAAGAGCCGCTTTGCCTTGCGAGGTTGAGAAACGGGGATCTGCTTGCGCTTTTTTACCCGCATCTCCCGCACCGGAGGAGGCAATATCGCTTTGCATATTCGATCCTCCCCCCTCTTTGGTTTTCTTCCCCTCACCCGTGGGTTTGTTCTCATCCGAGGTGAATTGATCTTTTTTCTCTTTACGGACATTGAGCGATTTTTGCTCTTGCGCTAACGCTATGGCAAGGAGATTCTGATCGGCTTGGCGGCTATAGCGCAGTGTGAGTGATTTGAGCAGTGCTTGACGAGCATTTTCAAACTCGCTGAGGCGGATATGGCAGTTGCCTATATTGTAAAATATTTTGGATTTGAAGATCGGATCATTGGATCGGATCGAGCGATAAATAGCTAAGGCTTCCTGATATTTTCCCATTTTATAGAGAGAAGAAGCTCGATTAAACCGTCCCCTCTCCGAATCGATCCGTCCATACCACTGAGCCGAGCGCTCATAATTGCCATGGGAATACTCATACTTCCCTAATGTTTGATAGGGATAATCCAGCACCCACGCATTGGCGCTGATTCCCACCAACGCGAGCAAAGGGATAAGAGCTTTGGTCACTTTCTCCCCCACACTCGTATAGGCGAGCACAAAAGCGATCAGGGCCAACGCCAGAGGAAAATAAAAGAGTTCGCTATAACGTGTTACGGTAGACTCTCCCGCGAAATCTTCACTCCGTTCACGTTCGATCCACTCTCTCACCGCGTCCGCATCGGCACCATCGATCACTTTCCCCCCGCTTTGTTCGGCGATTGTGTTAATCGCATCGTTGCGTGAACTTACGACGATATGCCCCTTTTCATCTTTGAGCGAGCCGTTCTCGGAAGGGAGGGTACTGCCGCGTGAAGTAGCAAGCATCACGATACATACTTTAAGACCATTTTCCTCCGCATATGCCGCCTCTTTTTCATACGAGAGTTCATCCCCTCCATCAGTAAAAAGGACGAGTAGCGGGTGAGCGGCATGGGACATTTTACGGGCAAGTTCCAACGCACTCATCACCTCTGTCCCTTTGGTGATAATCTGCGACTCATCAAGCGAGCCGAAAAGGTGATTCAAAAGCTCTGTATCTTTGGTCAACGGAGAGAGGATAATCGCGCTCGTCGTATGGGCGAGTACTCCAAACCTGTCATTTCTATCCTGAGCGATGATTGCGGATAACATCATTTTTGCCGCGTCCAACCGTGTGGGGGCGACATCGGTAGCACGCATCGAATACGATACATCGACGGCTAGAATCACATCACTCCCCGCTTCTTCGACACTGATCGGTTTTTCGCTAACTACTGGACGGGAGAGGGAGAGGATCAAAAAGAAAATACTCACCATCAGCCAAACCTGTGCATGCCACTCATAACGGCGTGCACCCCAGAGATAGAGAGGGAGGGTTATGATGGCAATAAGCCATAACGGCGAAAGCAAAATCATCCTTTGACCCTCCTTCTCCAAGCTAGCCACATTACGATAAGCAATGCTCCCGCTACAGCATACTGGTAATAGTGCTCTGCAAAGGTGTGTTGCGCGCTTTTGATACGGGAGCGTTCCAGAGTATCGATTTGATCGTACACCTCTTTCAGCTCTTTTTCATTGACCGCACTGAAATACTCCCCTCTTCCATCACGTGCCATCTGCGAAAGCAGCTTGCTGTCAAACTCCCCTTTTTCGCCGATCCCGATGGTGTAGAGTTTTATCTTAGCTTTTTGCGCCATCGCTACCGCCTCTTTAGGAGAGATCGCACCGCTGTTGTGTTCTCCATCGGTGAGGAGGATAATCACTTTGGATTTGGCTTTGGAATCTTTGAGCGCTCTCACCGCTTGCGCTACCCCCTCGCCGATAGCGGTATTTTGCCCCGCCATACCGTGACTCAGATAACCGACCATCTCGGCTATGATCTCTTTCTCATAGGTCACAGGGGTCGCAATAAAGGCAAAATCCCCAAAAACCACCACCCCGACGTTATCTTCACGCCGTTTCATCACAAAATCGGAAGCGATCTTTTGGACGATCTCAAATCGGGTGGCACGGCTCTCATCACTTGAAAACCCCGAAGCGTTCATTGACCCGCTAGCATCGAGGGAGAGGACGATATCGATCCCGTTACGGTTTCGCGGATCAGAAAAATCGATCACGACGGGGGTCGCCAACGCCCACACCATCAGTGTCACGGCAAGCGCTTTGAGCAGCCACTCCATATTGCGCCATTTTCCGGGATTGCCGAAAAATTGCAGATGAGGAAAATAGCGCTTTTGGGGGATGATTTTACACGCATGTAGGCAATAGAGTATGGGAGGGAGAGCTAAAAATGCCCACGCAAAATCAAATGACCAGATATTCATAGGGGGATTATACCAATTTGAGGATTAAGTTTATTGGGGCTTTTTCGTTATTTTTACACTCTTGATCTATAATCCTTTATAATTTTACAAAAAAGGTCATAAAGATGAAAAAACTATTCCTTCTCCTCGCTCTGTGCGGAGTACTATTCGCCGAAGAAGGGGTTAAAAAAGTGGTTTTCGATCTAACCAGCGGAAAACTCGAAGCGATTGAGAAAAAGGTATTAAGCGGTATCGCTTTTAATAAAACCCATTACGAAAATCAACTCGAAAAACTCGATGTTGCCGTCGTGATCCATGGGGATGCTTATAAATTTTTCATCAATGATTTAGCAAATTCACCCTATAAAAATGATTCCTCACTGAGAAAAGCCCACGATCAGCTCGGCAAACGGCTCTCCGCTATGGCGAAAAATTATGAGGTTGAATTTATCATGTGCGAGTCAGGGATGAAATCGCATAAAATCGATAAAAATACCCTCTATGATTTTGTGAAACTCACCCCGAGTTCTACTATCGGGCTGATCGATAAACAAAATGACCAATTTGCCTATGTGCCGATTCATTAACGACACGTCACGTTTGCATCCAAAATCGCCTCTTCTTTTTTGGCATGGGCGCATTGCTCTTTCGTCATTATGACATTGGTAAATGTCGTTTCCCATAAAAGTGTATTTTTCAAGTTTGCGAAACGTAAATCATTACGGATAAATTTAGATCCCCCAATCTCAGAGCCTCTAAAATCGGTTTTGAAAAGAATTGCATCGGTAAAATCTGCTTTCCAAACCTTTGCTCCGCGTATGTCGGCATAACTCAAATCACTTCTTTCGAGATGTGATCCTTTGAAATTTGCCCCCTTGCCACGAAGTCCACGTAAATCAGAACGCCGAATGGATGCTTTCCAAAATACCGCCGCTTGCGCATTTGCTTTACTTAGATTGCAGTCGTTAAAATCTCCCATCTCAAATGTACTTCCGCGCAGATTTGCACCGGAGAGATCACTTTTACTAAAATCTGCTCCGCTAAAATCCATTTTACTGAGATTTGCACCCCGCAAATCGCATCCGATACACTCTTTCTCTCCCAACGCTTTTTTCAGATGCACCGCATCATACGCACTCAAAGAGGCTCCCATCAAAAGAGCTAACAATAGCGTTCTCATTTGATTCCTCGAATACGTTTCAATTCACTCAAAAAGAGAGGTGGTCGCTTACTTCCTACAATCGTCTCTTTTTTATTCCCCGATTTGTCGATAAAAAACATCGTCGGAATCCCGAAAAAATCATACCCATCGGGAAGTTTGCTTTTATGGACATTTTTTTCGATAACCACAAAATTTTGACTTAAATACGGTTCCACGATTTTCTCATGAAATACTTTTCTCTTCATATACTCACATTCAGGACAACCATCAGTCGTATAAATCATCAACACCAGCTTATTTTCTTTACCCATCTTTTCAACCGCTTGCTGAAACTCTTTGTCACTTTGAATCGGTGCCGCATATAAAAGCGAACCAAAAACGACGAACAGAAAAAAGAACTTTTTCATTATTTTCCTCCATGATGCGTAACAAAAATCAAACATCTAAATGTATATTGAGCTAATTATACCGATGTAGTTATCAAAATTTGCGGCGTAATGAAAGAAATAGAGTGCAGGGTTAGATCTCCATCATTTAAACATTTCAAAATTTAAACAATGATTTAAACAAATAAATTAGATTTAGAACTTTTTTTACGTTATATAATGATTTTATATCCGATCCCATTGTGATTAGAAACAATATCCGCATAGGTCTTTTTACGAATACCCCGAACCAATGTACGCAGGGCATCCATACTCATCATACCACCTTCCCATACGAGCATTTCTATAACATCATAGGGGACGATATTCTTCTTGTTTTTTAAAAGCAGTTCTATAAAAAGATGCTCTTTTTTGGTTAATTGGTTTGATGTTCCATCGGGATTATTGATGACTTTATTGATTGGATCATAACTAAAACCATCATGAAGCTTGGTATACGTTATCGGATGAGAGTTAACGGTTTTTTTGATCGCTATTTGCAGGGCTTCGAGAAGTGAACTTTCTTTGCAGGGTTTTATCAGATATCGTGTAATATCGAGATTGATCGCTTCGAACAACGTTTCTTTGTCCGAATGATCGGTCGTAATAATGACCGGAGTCAGTATATCTTTCCCCCGAAGACAACGGATGAAATTCAAGCCGCTATTTTCAGGAAGCTCCAAATCAATCATAAGGATATCAATCTCGTTCATACGAAATAATTCACATCCGTTTGTTGTGTCTGAAGCTTCAAGCACCTTCAATCCGTTGTCACGCATCAGAGATGAACCCCTGCGGCGAGTTTCAAGATCTTTTTCTATGTAAAGCACGGTTAGATTTTGAGTTGCGAACATTCTCTTCCCCTTAACTTAGGTAAAATATGACCATCTACTTTTTTACTTGAAAAAAATGGTAACAATAAATAATGAGAATATAATGTCAAAAATATAAAAATATCTTTCTGATACTTATGACATTATAAAAATTATTTTATGATTGTTTACCGATGGGAGCTTATACTGTCATTATTAATTATAAATCGATTTTATAACCAATTGCATTATTATTAATAATAATATCTTTATAAGTCTTTTTACGAATTGCTCGCACCAATGTCCGCAATGCATCAATACTCATGCTCGAGTTATGCCATACAATAGATTCAATGGTTTCATATGGAATAATTTTTCTCTTATTGTCCAATAGCAGCTCAAGGAGACGATACTCTTTTTTCGACAATGAAATGACACTTCCATCCGGACGATTAATCGATTTATTAAATAGGTCATAGCTAAAGCCATGATGCAGTTTTACAAAAGTTACGCCATGTACGCTTGATAGCCTTTTGGCTGTTATCGAAATTGCATCAAGCAACTCCCTCTCATCGAATGGTGGAATCAAATAGCGGCTGATATCAAGATTGATAGCTTCGATCAGCATCTCTTTATCAGAACTGCGCGTACTAATAATGATGGGGATATCAATCCCCATTTGTCGAAGATGACGAATAAAATCTAAGCCGTCTTCATCCGCAAGAGGAAAAGCAATAATCATCATATCGATTTTATGTGTCTGATTGAGATCATACGCTCGACTTGTATTATTTGCCGTAAAAACACGCAACCCATTATTTCGTAAAAGTATCGCGTTGTTTTCTCTCGTTTGAACATCTGCATCGATGTATAAAAGAGTTAAATTTTGAGATGTAAACATTTGTATTTAATCCATTCGCTATAAAGCATTTTTCCCTTTTTTCATTTTGGGCTAAAGAGATTTTCTAAGGTTAATTTTAGCAATTTATAATAATAATAAAATAATAATAAAATAATAATTAAATGAGAATTAAATGAGAATTAAATAAGCACACTCTATTTTAAGCTGATTAATTTTCAAATTTTCTAAATAGCTGACGTTATACACACATGTACATGATATCAGTAAATAACAAGAATATCAGCCTCTTTATGCCACGTTTTTGAAGAGAAAAAGAGACTTTTTAAATCTTTTACCTAAATGCATTGACAAAAAAGGTTTAAACCGCTATAATTCCCGTCCACAAATTGTGCAAGCAATAATGTGCGTTCTTGTCCCGTTAGCTCAGCTGGTAGAGCATTTCACTTTTAATGAAGGGGTCGATGGTTCGAATCCATCACGGGACACCATTTTTTTACAATTGTTCAGTGGCTCCATCATCTAATGGTTAGGATTTCAGATTTTCATTCTGGTCATAGGGGTTCAAATCCCCTTGGAGTCACCATAACGCTTTTTTCCTCTTTTTTTCTTTCAATATTTTTAACATCTTTTTTATCTAAGCTACTCTATCATTTCGCTAATTAAACATCTGTAAGGATTTCCTACGCAATCACAAGACATTAAAATTATTTTTATGAGCTTCGTCATTCTTATTGGCGTCGGTGCTTTTATGCTGATGCTTCCTTTTGCTCATAATGGTGAACTTTCCCTCGTTGATGCACTTTTCACTGCTACTTCTGCTGTTTGTGTTACAGGATTGATTGTCAAAGACACTCCTGTTGATTTTACCTCATTTGGACATGTCATCATTCTCTCTCTCATACAAATAGGGGGGATAGGCTACATGACCGCTGTGACATTCATGGCACTTATGCGCCGTAAAAAACTCACCTACCGCGATCGGCTCATCCTCAAAGAATCTCTTAATTACCCCGGAATGAGCGGAATATTTCGCTTTTTAAAAATTGTTTTTGCGAGCATCATCATTATCGAAGTAGTCGGAGCTATTATTCTCTCTTTGCGCTTTTGGGCGGATATGCCACTGGATAAGGCTCTTTGGTTTGGGCTTTTTCACTCCATATCCGCGTTTAACAATGCCGGTTTTTCTCTTTTTAGTGACAACATGATGGGCTTTCGGGGGGATTTACTCATCAACATTACAATACCTCTCTTGATCATTATCGGCGGATTGGGGTATTTAGTCCTTTTGGAGCTTTATAACTACCGTAAAAAATCACTGACACGTATCTCTACCCATACCAAACTGGTTTTATGGACATCGGGAATACTCATCTTAGGCGGTATGGCAATCATCCTCTCATTGGAGTGGAACAATCCAAAATCGTTCGGTTCGATGGACGCGTGGGAAAAAATTCTTGCCGCATGGTTTGCTTCGGTCAATTATCGTACTGCCGGGTTCAATAGTATCGATCTTTCGACCTTCAATGATTCCGATCTCTTTTTCGGAACCATTTTTATGATTGTCGGGGGAAGTCCGGGAGGAACCGCAGGGGGTATTAAAACTACCGTGCTCGCACTCTCGATCATTGGCGTATGGTTTACATTACGCGGTCAAAACAATCCTCATATTTTCCGTCGAAGTCTAATGCCGTATCAAATCAACAAAGCGTATGCCATTATTTTTATTGCTTCTTTTTATGTCCTTATCTCGACAGTCATTTTAAATGAAAGCGAGCATCTTCATTTTGTTCGAACCTTGTTTGAAACCTGCTCTGCTTTTGGTACGGTAGGACTCTCAACCGGCAATGGCGGAGTATTGAGCTATAGCGCACTCTTTAGTGATTTAGGCAAGGTGAATATCATTTTCTTGATGCTCATGGGGCGGATCGGTGTTTTTGCTTTCACCGTCGTTATTGTAGGTAAAGCAATACAAACACGTATTAAATACGCAGAAGGAAAGGTTGTACTATGACATATGTCGTTATTGGTTTAGGAAAGTTTGGATTTCATGTTGCCAAAGGATTGGCACAACAAGGTGAGACGGTTATCGCCATCGACCGAGATGAAGAAAAAATTCGCGATATTAGCGAATACGTCCAAGATGCAATCGTGCTTGACTCATCCGATCCTCGTGCGTTGCGTGAAGCGGGGATTGCCGATGCAGAAGTTGCCATCGTCAGTATCGGGGAACATCTCGAGGCCAGTATCCTTACAGTTATGGCGCTCAAAGAGATAGGTATCGAAACCATAGTAGCCAAAGCAATCACTGTCGTACATGGACAAATCCTATCAAAACTAGGTGCCGCCAAAGTCATCTATCCTGAGATGGAATCCGCTAAAAAATTGGTCAAAAAAATTGTTACCAACATGCATTACGAAACGATTGACCTATCCATCACAATGAAACTTGCCAAAATGACACTCCCCCCATTTTGGATAGGAACATCAATCCTCTCTCCTATATTTGAAGAAGAATACGAAGTCAAACCCGTAGCTTACAAACACCAAGGCGAGTGGCACACCTCATTTGAAAAAGATGATATCCTTGAAAAGGGAGATATCCTCGTTGTTCTAGGTAACAGCAACAATGTCGAAGCTCTCAGCAAAAAAGTATAAACATTTTCGTTTTCATTTCGTTTCTTTTCTTTTGTTACAATAACAAATATAAAAATTCGTTAGTGTAAAGGATTCATCATGAAAAACGCAGTTTTACTCTCTCTCGTCGTTTTCCTTGTTTCAGGCTGTTCAGCAACGTGGAGTGGCGTCAAAGAAGACACAAGCTCCGCAACCGACTGGAGTAAGAAAAAAGTAAATGACAGCGCAAGTTTTGTCAAAGAGAAGACAGAATAGCTTTTTTAAAAAGAGTGTTGCAAAGTCAAACCAACGTATTTTCCTTCCACAGGGGAATCGTTGATTACGGGTGCCAAAATATACTTATCGGTAATAAAAGCACCCACTGCTGAACCTGCTATGTGCATAGCAGCATCGAGGATTTGCCCTTTTGCGTCTCCGCGTATTGCAATCGTAATACTTTCATGTACAATCATCGCGACACTGCTGATACCAAAACCGATCATCCCTCTATTGTCTTTATATTCAGGATAATATCCATCTACAACCGCCGTAATGGCACCTGCTATAACAGCACCCCCTATAACATGGCTTGCTTCACTGTTAAAGCTGTCATTTGCCTGCAAGTGTATTACCATGAAGATAGTAATCAACAATAAAAATATTTTTTTCATTTTTCCCTCTTATTGCATAAAATTCATTTCGATTATGTCTACACATAATGAGATTAAAATAAGTATTCGTGCTACAATTTCAATATTAAAGGAATAAATTATGCTTATTTTAATTGTTCTATTACTAAATATCAGTATTTTGTTCGCGCAAACGCAACCGCTGCAATGGGGCGAAAATGTCACGGGTGTAACAACAAGCTTTCACTCCGATAAGAAAGAAATCGCCCTAACCTTCGATGCGTGCGGCGGAAGCGTCAGAAGCTCTCAATACGATGCACAGCTAATCCAATTTTTAATCGACAATAGTATTCCCGCCACCCTTTTTATCAATGCACGATGGATTGACAGCAATCTTGATATTTTTAAGATACTCGCTCATAATCCCCTGTTTGAAATCGCCAATCACGGAACCGCCCACAGACCGCTCTCAGTCGAGGGAAAAAGCATCTATGGGCTTCAGGGAACGTCATCTTCCGATGAAGTGATCGCCGAAATCGAAAGAAATAATCAAAAAATAGAGAAACTAACCGGTAAGCGTCCCCTATTTTTTCGCTCAGGAACTGCCTATTATGACGAAAATGCCGTTGCACTTGCACGCGAACACGGAATGGAAATCGGCGGTTTTTCGGTGCTTGGAGATGCGGGAGCTACCTTTAGTGCCCCCAAAGTAGCCAAACAACTTACCGGTGCACACGATGGGGATATTGTTCTTTTGCACATGAATCATCCTGAGAGTGGAACACGCGAGGGGATAATCGAGGGAATTAATGTGTTACTAAAAGAGGGATTTAGCTTTGTACGTTTGAGTGATGTGAAGAAAAATCTCGTAAGGATTCCTTAAACATCACGATCCATACCCAGCCAAGCGCACATTCAAAGCTCGTAAATGCAACAAGCTTGACCATCGCAAAAAAATCAATTCCAAGTTCAACAAAAATGGGAGCACTCTGATCTATCACAAAAAGTCCAAACAACAAATGGATAAAAAATTGTTTTTTCTTCTCCGTGATTGTAGAAATAAATCCTAAAAAATGGAGACTCCCCATCAACGCTATCGAGATAAAAAGAGTATGGGGGGCAAGCGTTTCGATCAGACCATGCAGTGATTTTTCGCGATAGTAATGGGCGATATCATCAGGATTCCAGCCTGCGAGAACAATAAACAATGCACCGCCTAAAATGGACTGCAAAATCACCAAAGCAATGAAAAGCAAAGCTAAAAACCGTAAAAGTTGATGATGCATTAAAATCGTTTGCGTACTAATAAAATCAAAATATCCAATGCACTCCCGATCATCAACAGATGAAACAAGAGAAATCCGCTCCACGAGAGGAAGATTGTAAAACTCCCTATCCACAACGACGCCATCAGTCCGATAGGATAAAGCAAAAGCGAAATCACGCTCACTAAAAGTATCGTTAATTTGAGTTCTTTAGATCTTGACGACCGTATGTGCAGCGCATTCATCAAAATAAAAACAAGAATAAGTCCAAAAAGATCCGTGTGAAGCGAAAGCAACAAATCACTCAACAGCAGAGGTTCGATAAATTCGACTTCATTGCCTAAAACCGTATTGACCCACATCGCAGGAGTTATTCCAAAATTAATCCCCTTGGCGACACCATTTAAGACCAAAGCAACGATGAGAAAAATAACCATCCACAACACACTCATATAGAGTGCGCGATTATCGATAATTTTTTTTGAAACAATAAATTTCATAATTTAGGGCTTTACAATATCCAGCAACGCCAACGCCGCACGCGCCCCATCCGTAATCGCACGTGCTGAGAGGGTAGCACCCGTTGTCGTAGGAATGTCTTGATTGAGTTTGAGCGTATTGGCACTGCTTTTTTGATCAAACACATTGAGCCATGTGGCACTGGGGAGGTACTCGATAGGCTCATTAAAGGCAACGATTTCAATCGATTTAATTTTACCGTCTACTCCAATGAGATAGAGGGAAATTGCTGTTTTAGTACGAACTTTTTTATTCATCAAAACACCGTAACCTACCGTTTTATCACCGTTTTGTGCGAGGTAAAGTCGATACAGCTTGGAATCAATTTTTTGCATGGAGGCTTTGGAAAGTTCAGTAACTTGTGCATCACTAAGAATAATGTTTTGAATTTGCACCGATTTAGCGCTAAAAGTTCGCTGAGTCAGTGCGACAGGATCGCCCAATACTTGGGCGAATAGATACACAGATGCAAGAAGTGAAAGTACAATAATTTTCATTAAAAGATAAATCCTAGTCCAAGTGAGTAAATCCCCTCATTAACATACTTGGTTGCGTCAGCAGTGTTTTCATTGTGACGCAACATATACTCTGCTTTTAATACTACCTGATCGTGTGGGAAGTAGTTCAAACCATACGTATAACTTTCCGTATTTCCAAACGATTTTCCATCTGCCATTGCAATAGCCAGATTGTAGTTTTCATATTGGAAAAAGAGAGGTATTCTTTGACTCGATGAGGCAAAAAATGGTAGGATATTATACTCTAAATTGAGATAACCGCCACGTGCGCTCTCCGGCATATCGGTTCTGTATGAATCGGCATTGCTCAAATGACTTTCCGTATAAAGGGCTCGTGCTTTAAAGCCTTCATATTGAAAGGCAGCATGCAGATCAAACATGTTCATTTGTCCCTCTTGCGATTTTCCTGCTACTTTAGCATTGCCCGCTTTGCCGGTATAACCACTGACTCCCACTTGTAAGCCGTTAATACCGTTGTAATCCAAGCGTGCGACAACCGCCATATTCTCCATGCCCGTATCCGCTTCTTACCCACACGAGCAGCACGAATCCAGTCTTTTCCGACCGCTTTGGCGTTATTCATATCCAATGCACTAAATGCTCCGATTTGATACTCAAGAGTGTCGGTTTTGCCATACACACTAAGACCAAGCTCATGCCAAGTTGAAGGGATAAGTTGTCGTTCAACATCAGGGCGGATTACAGTGTTAAACAATGTCGGCTCATGATAAAGATTGACATAACCCATCGGAACGAGCTGATGACCCACACGAACGGTTGCCAGCGGATCGAGGATAAAATCCACATAAAGCTGCTCGATCGCCACTTCATTACCGTGTTCAAACTCAATTTCGGAGTTTAGGATAATATCATCACTAAATTTATATCCGATGTAAGGGATAAAGCGGTAGGTGTCACCATACGCATCTTTAGTATTTCCCACCCCAACACTGTCATTGTATTGTGAATAATACACTTCACCATATCCACCGATCGAGAGAGGATTTTTAGAGTAATAGACTTTGGATGCCGCAGGGCTCATTCCTTGAATCGCTTTTTCAGGATCAATCGCCATAAATGACGTTTGATTTTGAACATTGATAAGCTCTGAGGTAAGGGCATTTGTTTGTTCCGCTTGTTTCCTCTCATTTGCTTCTAGCGTTGAGAGACGTTCGCTAAGAATTTTAAGCTGCATTTTTAGATCGCTGAGTTCATCAGCTCCCAGTGTAGTTGTGATAGCCATTGCAGCAACGGCACTTAAGAGGAGGTTTTTCACTTGGTATCCTTTTATGATAGTGATTATTAATAGCGAAAGTATAGAATAATAAACTGAAAACAATATTAATAATGCAAATAATTATCATTTATGAAAATACCCACTCAAATCATGTTAAACTTCGTGGTATGAAAAAGCTACTCTTCTTTTGTTTATTAATCGGCTTATTGCATGCTTCCCAACGTACCCAAGTACACATGGGAACCCTCATCCGCGTTGAAGTAGACGAGCAAAATCTGAGTGATGATGTTTTTGCCTTATTTAAAGATTTAGACAATCGCCTCTCGACGTACAAAAGTGATTCTGAAATTTCACGTCTTAATCGTAATTATGAGATTAACGCATCCATAACTACCCAAAATATTTTGGAACGATCTTTGGAAATGTCTCAAATAAGCGATGGAGCATTTGACGTTACGGTAGGCTCTCTGACCCATGGAGCCTACCGTTTTGGGTACGATGATGAACACCTTCCCTCCCATTCAGAGCTTCAAAAATCAGGAAAGCGTGTAGGATCAAAACGAATAGTATTAGAGGAAAACAAGGTAAAAATTCTTCCCGAAACAATGATTGATTTGGGAGGAATAGCCAAAGGATACGCCGTTGATTTATCCTTGGAATTATTAGAGCGTCACCGTGTTAAAAAAGCGGTTGTCGCTGCATCGGGTGATATTGGCTGTTTAAGCTCGTGTGATGTTCAAATTCAAGATCCGTTTCATCTCGATAGCTCTATTGCCCTCATCCGCTCTTCGTTACCACACCTTGCCATCAGTACCAGCGGTAATTATGAACGGTACATTAAAAACAAAACTCATAACCACTTAATCAATCCAAAAACAGGACGCTCCGAACAACAATATGCTTCCATTACCCTCATCGATAGAGGAGACAATACCCGTATTGATGCACTGGCAACCGCTGTTTCCGTAATGGAATCCAAAAAAGCCATAGCCCTTTTGGATTCTTTAAGCATTGGATATGTTTTAATCCATAATGATGGGTCGATAATCAAAAGTACAATGCCCATGGGTGTCTCTGTAACTTTTGTTACTGACGCACTTCCATTGCAATAGCTATACTGTTAAAATATTTTTACCTAAGGATTGCCCATGTGTCTCATTTTAACCTTCGCTTTTATCGTCGCAACCCTTTCATTTTTCACCCAAGGACTGCTTCCACATGCGATTATCAGTGGACTTCTCGCATCGATTTCTCTTTTCTTTTTTATCCGAAAACTGATTTTTAACGGACGATGCATTTTTGGGAATGCAACCGATTGCAATGCACCTAAAAATTCAGAATAAGCTATTACTCCTTCTGCTACAATAAATAAAATATGATTCTGGAGTGTTCATGCGCAAATACGAAACCTACCGTTGTAATAGTTGCAAAAACGAAGTGGAAGTCCAAAACGTCGGAGGTGGAACCCTCACCTGCTGTGGTCATGATATGGAGATGATTACCGAATCACTCACCGCTGTAAATTTGATGAAAGCATTTGGCGGGGAGAGTATGGCACGAAACAAATACGAACTCTTTGCCGACATCGCCCATGATGAGGGGTGGCATGCAGTTGAGCGCCATTTTCGTGAAGCAGCATTTAACGAGATGTATCATGCCCGCGCGCAATACAAAGCGTACCATAAACTCATCCACAACTGTGACGTCGATGCAACGATAGCCAATCTCGATACCGCAATGGCGGGAGAACACTACGAACACGAAACCATGTATCCTGAGTTTTCCGAAATTGCCAAAGCCGAAGGACACAGTGATCTTGCTCGACTTTTCACTGCAATCGGTAAAGTTGAAGTGGAACACGAGCGTGAATATGCGGCTCTTAAAGAGGCATTAATTGCGGATGGATTTTTTGCCAGTGCGGAAGATGAAATTTGGATATGCGAAGTATGCGGTCATGTCCACCGAGGTAAAAAAGCACCTGTTGCCTGTCCATTGTGCAAAGTAGGACGCGAATATTTCAAACGGGAATGTTTGAACTAACTGATCTGTCCATCTCTTATCCTTAAAAGTTATAGTTAAGACGTACAAGGAAACGGTCATACCCGCCGTCATCAGGTGTTCCGTTATTGTCAAATGTATTTTTGTTTTTATCATCGATCATCGCATAACTCACTTCAGCACTGAGCGCTTCGCTGATTTCATAGGCTGCGATGAGATCGATTTCTTTTACTTTCATATCCACAGGGGTGCTTTTGAAATCACCATAGAGGGCAGTAAACACTAACCCCTCTAATCCCATATCGGCTAAATCGAGTTCTACACTGAGTTGATACGCTTTGACATCTTCGAATCCATCGATCGTCATCTCTTCCATAGAGGTCATGTAGGGTCCGCCGCCGAAGCCGTTAGAAACTGATTTACCCTCATCATTGGAGGCTTTGTTATACGCTGCACCGAAAGTCAATGCACCTACGTTGAATGCCGCACCGATTCCGTAGACGTTGCCATCCATACCGCTTGCTTTCTTTTCAGAGAAATTCGCGTATTGAGTACTGAGTTCTAATCCCATCGTCTCAGAAAAAGGGATTATATAGACTGCATCTGCATACACAGCGTTAGAGAGTTCATCGATATTGTAGTACCATCCTTGAAGCGCTAGATTCTCTACACTCTCATTCACAACACCCACTACAACTGTACCGCTAGAGTTCTCTGTAAACTTTTTAAATTTTGAGATATCATCACCCGAATCGTATCCCGCCCAACGTTTTATATATCCGCCAAAAAGAGTTGTTCCTTCGATGCCGCTATACGTAGCGATTGCCGCTTCAAACGTGTTCGGATGCATACGGATATCATCGGTATCGGCGAACGGAGTATCAATTAGTTGACGACCGAGACGGAGATTAAAATCATTCATCGTGTAATCGAGATAGGCTTCACCTACATACGCATACGATTTAGTATCTTCACCAAACAAATCAGGGTTTGCTTGAGCATCTTCAAATGAACCGGTTGCTCCGTGAATCTTTTGGCTCACATATGCCCCTACTCCCAGTTTCAATCCGTTCCAGTCTGCTGTTTCGTATTTCAAAACACCACCCAGCGAGGTTCCATAGGTATCGGTATCTACAGCATTATCTTGGTTTACGTACGCCGCACGGATTTGTCCGCTCGCTTTTCCCGCTAACAGCTCATCAATAGTTGACGCACTCAGAGCTACTACTGCCACCATACATAATACTATTGCTTTTTTCATCTTTCTACTTCTCCTCATTATTAAACAAACAACACGTTTTATATTTTGATTCGCGTTATTAAAATACTTCAATATGATAGTAGCTATCAACTTAACATACTCTTAATAATGATACTATTTATCATTATTAAGAGTATGTTGTTTGTTTCTTTTCTAACGAAGTTGAAGAATCATCCATCTTCAACTCATTAATTTCATAAGAAACAATTAAGTAAAAACACCTAGAATACGATAATAGTTATTGTTTTCAGGAGTAGTGTATGTATTTAGTTTTGGAATCATTTTGGGAATTGAGTATCGATATGGGAATTTACATCCTTTTCGGTCTATTGGCAGCAGGGGTATTGCATCAACTGATAAGTGAACAGTGGATACAAAAACATTTAGGTTCCGATACCCACGGCTCTGTCTATAAAGCAGCCCTATTTGGGACACCTCTTCCGCTATGCTCATGCAGTGTTATCCCTTTCGCCGCATCACTTCGACGTAACGGAGCTTCCAAAGGCGCAACACTCTCCTTTTTGATCTCTACTCCGATCACGGGAGTTGATTCGATACTGGCAACATTTGGAATGTTCGGATGGGTATTCACCCTCTACCGCGTTTTTACTTCCGTTGTCATAGCGATTGCGGCAGGGATACTGATGAATATCTTTGAACCCAAAGAAGCTGTAAAAAATGGGTTTTCGTTCACAGCGATAGCTCCGAAAATGACTCCAACGATTACCCATATAACTAAAACAGAAGATAAAAAGCCGTTTTCGGTAGCAAGTGTTTTTCAGTACGGATTAATAACCCTCTTAGGAAGCTTCAGTAAACCTCTCTTTTGGGGTCTTTTGCTTGGTGCTTTTATTACCGCAGCTATTCCCTCCAATCTCCACGAACTCTTTAATGAAAATCGATTTTTAGGCTATCTTATAGCCGTCGCAATCGCCGCACCCATGTACGTGTGTGCTACCGCATCACTTCCCATAGCCGCATCACTCATTATCGCCGGAGTTTCACCGGGTGCTGCATTTATCTTCCTCAGTGCGGGACCCGCTACCAATACGGTGACGATGGGGGTTGTCAAATCGATGCTGGGGATACGGGCGTTAGTGATTTACCTTAGCGTAATCGCCATCGGGAGTATTGCATTCGGTGCCTCTATCGATGTGCTTTTTGAGTCGCTTTCTATCAATATGAATGTAAATTTGCATGAGCAACACGGAATTATCGAAGAGAGTGCAGCCATTCTCCTCTTAGGACTAATAGGATGGCACCTCATACGCCGATTATTTGAAAAAAAAGATAAAAGCTGCACCGGAGGATCGTGCTGTTCATAAAAAAGCACCCTAATGATTCGGGGCTTTGTCCGCTATAATTGCACACTTATTTTTCAGGACTCCCCGTGAACGAAACTCTTCTTATCCTCGCTGTGGCTTTGGCTATGGACTCTGTCGCCGTTTCAATCGCAATCGGTTCAAAATACAAAGATCTTTACCTCTCCAAAATCCTCTTTAGCGCAAGCGTTTTCGGTTTCTTCCAAGGAGCCATGCCAATAGCGGGATATTTCATCGGAATCAGCTTTGCGCAGTATGTTCAATCATTCGATCACTGGATTGCTTTTGTCCTTCTCGTAGGGCTTGGTGGAAAAATGGTGTATGAAGCGTATAAAAATGAGTTTGATGAAGAGGTAACCGATCTCTCAACCAAAACCCTCATCACCTTAGCGATTGCGACCAGTATCGATGCGATGGCGGTCGGCGTAACCTTTGCTTTTTTACAAACCGATATCTATACAGCAGTAGGTGTGATTGCACTGGTCACATTTATTCTTTGTGTAGCAGCGGTATACATAGGGAAAAAACTAGGTTCGCTATTAGAGAGCAAAGCGGAAATGCTGGGGGGAATCATTCTTATCGGTTTAGGATGTAAAATTCTTCTTGAACATACCGGATGGCTTTAATGATTACCATCCGTCCGTAGCATGATTATCGTGTTTTGATTTTTTGTACCGTGCGGCATTGACCCGTTTTTCAAGCTGATTTTGCGCGTAAAAAAGTTCTTCTTTGATCGTTTTGATCTCTTCATCACTGTGCCGAAAATTTAAGATTTTCTGTCCCAGTCCTTCAAGCTCCATGTACTCATCTTTGTAGAGCTTAACTGCTTCATTCTTCTCTAAAAAACGGAAATTCATGTCCACTTTTTGATCGTACTGCTCTTTGGTCGGATTATCACTTTTTGCCAAATACGACAATATTCCATTCACAAAACGACCAAGCAGTCGAATGTAACGGAGTCGTTTTGCATTTTCTTCTTTTGGTGCGCCCATATTGCCTCAGTTAACCTTCATTGGTTACAATTATATCTATTATTGACTAAAAGGTTTTTCGATGAACAAATGGCTACTTTCACTGCTTTTGGCAACCACCGCTTTGATGGCGGATTATACCGCACAACCCATCGATCAGAAGCTTCTAAATTCCAAGATCAAAATTATTGATATTCGCACTCCCAGTGAATGGAAAACGACAGGTCTGATCAAAGGTTCAATACCCATCATGTTTTTCGATGAGTACGGGAACTATAACTTAGAAGCTTTTTTGGGTGAATTGAATAAAAAAATACCTCAAAGGGAACGTTTTGCCATCATCTGTAACAGCGGAAGCCGATCTAAAATGTTGGGAACCCACTTGGGACAAAAAATGGGCTACAACGTCATTGATCTTCAAGGTGGGATTCAATACGCGATTGCGAAAAAAATCCCTCTTGAGCCCTACAAACCCAAGCCCTAAATGCTTCGATTTCTCTTTTTTTTCATCACACGTTTAATCGCTATTTTTCTACTTATTGCCCTCATCGCCGCTCTCGTTGGCGGAGGACTCTATTTGCTTTTATCGTAAAAATTCCAATAGCTCAATGTACTCTTTTTCGATAACACTGAGGCTTTCAAGCATTTTGATTTCGCCAATCTCTGTATTTTCACTCAAAAATTCTCGTCGCCATTGAATATTGTCTTGCAACTCTTTAAGCCCAGTCGTTAAATATTCAACCATTTGCTCTATCTCTGCTCCTCGAAGCAATCCCTCTGTATCTGCTTTGTAAAACAATAGGGGGAAATCTCCCATCTCACCTGAGAAACGAAAGTCTTCAGCAATGTTGTGAATAATCGCCTTAATCCGCTCTCCCTTAATGATCCGCTTGGACATCTTTTCTCCTCGATTTTTATTTTTTTATTCTATTCTTTTTTGGTATAGGAGTTGCTTAGAATAAACATCTATGCCCCAAAAGGTGCACTACTGTTTATGGAATCCTTACAGCTTAAAACCAAACTCTTATATTTGCTTCTGAGTGTCGCAGCAGGGATTGTAGTCGTTGGATTTGTTGGGTACATCAATCTTCTTACCATGAAAAAAAATGTCGATACGCTCTATTTTGGCTCACTCATTCCACTAGGTGAACTAAGCTCCATCAACTCCGCATACCATCATGATCTCGAAGCCGGTGTCTACCGATGGAAAGAGGGTCTTATAGGAAATGAAGATTTAGCTCAAACTATCACCTTAGGTCTTGAACATGTCGATCAGATGTGGGCTAAATATTTATCGCATCACAAGCGTCCCGAAGAGCTTCCTTATATCCATTATACCGAGCAACAAATTGAGAATATGAAGCACTATTTTGAGGAAATACGTTCTCTGACGCTTAACAACACCTCACGATCTGCCATTTCAGTGATCACTCTTGCAGACAACACCACCACGATTCACAACACTGTTTCTCAGCTCATTGCCTATGAAACCGCCGCAGCTACTTACGAGCGTTCTCTTCTTCTCACTCATCATCAAAATTCACTTATGCAGCTTGCCATGATGTTAGGAGTTATTTTACTGGGAGTTATGACCTTTGCATGGCGTATTTTTATGCAAATAGAACAACAGCAGCAGCAACTTCTTCAATCCACAGAAGCACTCAAACATCTCAATATCAAACTTGAACAGGCCTCCTATACCGATACCCTCACAGGGATTTTTAACCGACGCTATTTCAATCTAGTATACGAGCGCGAATTCAAACGAGCATTACGTGCCAATAAATCCATAACCTTTATGATGATTGATATCGATTTTTTCAAACAATACAACGATACATACGGGCACTTGCAAGGAGATATCGCGCTGCAAAACGTTGCTCACATATTGAAAACATCCTTATTGCGCCCGGGAGATTTTGTCTTTCGTTTAGGAGGCGAAGAGTTTGGGATCATTCTCACCGAAACCGATTGCCCTAACGCTCGAAAAATGGGAGAAAAATTAAGATTCAATGTAGAATCCCTCAACATGGAGCACAAAGGAAATAAAAGCTGTGGTCTTCTCACCATCTCAGCAGGTGCGATTTGCATTGTACCTACCGAATCAATGAACAACGAATCGCTGTTACACAGTGCCGACACTAACCTCTATACAGCCAAAGAGAGAGGACGTAATATGGTTGTTTTTAGTAATTCATTATAATCTGGTGCTATACAGCTTGAGTGATTTTCTTGATAATTCAAAAATGAATACGCTAATTATAATTTTGGATTTTTAAATCTAAACCCTATTTTTTCAAGCTGTTCACGTAACTTTGGAGCAATTTCGCCTTGAAACTCCATCCAGCCTTCTTTATACGCACCACCGCAAGCAAGAGATTTTTTGAGGATTGAGAGATTTTTTTGAGCATCCGAATCACTAAGGCTAAATGGTCCAACGAGCGTTACTACTTTCCCTTTACGTTTCTCTTTTTGAAAAACGAGTCGATGTGCGCTAACGTCGAGAATAGTAAGTGTTTTAGCCGCTTTTTCTTCTTCCAGCTTCCATCCATCATCCCAAGATGTCCCAATATCAAAGGATAGTTTTTCACCCCTCGCCATTGGAATCTCCCATGTACACAAAACGCTTTGTCCCGTCTTCAAGCAGCCCATCGAACATCTCAAGCGGTCGTATCCACAATCCTTGTTCACCATACAGTGCTCGATAGACAACGAGAAGTTCTTCGGTTTCTGAGTGCTTTGCAACGCCCATCACCTCATACTCATTGCCTTTATAGTGGAGGTATTTCCCATTTTTAAGCACGAATTACCTTTTGTATCAACGCGCTCACACCTTTAACGTCCAGCTTATTACTGCTTGCCATCATTAAAATCGGATTCATACAGTAAAGATTATTATCATACACTACAACCATAATTTCATCGTTCTCTTGAAGGAAATTAGTTTCACCAAAATGGGTATAGCGAGTCGCACCGATACTTATGATTGCTTGTTTTGGATAGCCGGCTTCTTTTATATATTCGCTGACAGGCTCTAGTGGTCCCGTATCTTTTTGGGTATTGATTTGGTTACTCATCCACTCAGTGAGCTTATCGTAAAAATAGCTGTACCCTGTAAGTTCAACATCTTCACCATAACGCATCAGCATCCCATCACGTCGTAAAAACGAAGCAATCCGATAACTGTCCATCACACCACCCCGCCCAAAATAATCAATAGGAATAAGAGTCTCTGATAGTCCTTTGGAACATTCTCCCCAATTTTTTTTGTGGCTGATTTTAGGAGCTCCTTCGATGCGTAAAGAACAATCATTATAGGCACCGAAAAATTTTGGAGTAATTGAAGTAATGTTGCCAAGTATATCGTAGGTTAAATCACAGATCAATGCCACTTCTGGTTCTATTTGGACATTGCATGGATTGGTTGGGAGAATGATCGTGTCGCAGCTGAGGGGATACGTCCCTAAAAAATCGCTACGGTTGGGGATATAAAAAGGGAACATCCCTTTGGGACCGTTGGGATCATCGGTGATGATATCTTTGAAATCAGCACTCTCACCTGCTTGTTCGAGATGAAGGGCAAAGTTTCCCGCAACACCTAACCCAATAAAATTTTTATAATTCGCCACTTGCTTTTGCCTCAGCAAACTCTTCGTACGAACCTTTGAAGTCGGTATAAGTTCCATCAAGGTGCAATTCAATAATGCGGTCTGCAAATGCGTCAAGAAGCTCACGGTCATGGCTCACACAAATAACATTCCCTTCAAAGTCGAGCAATGCTTCACCCAATGCGATAATCGCTTCAAGGTCAAGGTGATTGGTAGGCTCATCGAGTACAATGAAATTTCCCCCCTCAAGCATCATTTTGGAGAGCATCATACGATGTTTTTCTCCCCCTGAAATCTTCTCAACACTCTTCTCTTGCTGTTCGCCGTTAAAAAGCATTCGTCCTAGACAGTTACGGATCTCAGAGATTTCACGTTTTGGATCAAATCCACGAAGCCAATCGTACAGCGTACCGTCGCCTTTGATCTTATCGGTCGTATCTTGGGGAAAATAGCTATTTTCAATCGTCGCGCCCCATGTGACACTTCCGCTCGTAGGTTTAATTTCTTCCATAAGAATTTTGCACAAGGTCGATTTACCTGCACCATTGGCACCGATAATCGCGATTTTTTCACCCGGGGATACCAGAATATCAATATTATGCAAAACATTCAAATCGCCATAACTGTGAGAAATATTCGCCACACGCAACGCTTCGTCCCCCATAGGACGCTTCGCCTTAAAGACGATGCTTGGATCACGACGGCTTGATGGCTTGATGTCTTCAATACTCATTTTATCAAGCTTCTTTTGACGAGAAGTTGCTTGTTTGGCTTTCGATGCATTCGCAGAGAAACGGCGAACAAAGGCTTCAAGTTGATCTTTTTCTTTAACTTGCTTATCGCGATCCAATTGCATTTGATTCGCCATAACAGTAGACGCTAAATACCAATCGTCATACGTTCCAGTAAATTCACGGATTTTTTGGAAATCGACATCGAGGATATTGGTTACAACCGCATTGATAAAGTGACGGTCATGCGAGACAATGACCAATGTCCCTGCATGGCGCTGAAGTTCACGCTCCAGCCATCCGATTGTCTCGATATCCAAGTTATTCGTCGGTTCATCGAGGAACAAAACGTCCGGTTTTGGATACAGCACTTGCGCTAACAAAACTTTGAATTTTTCGGATGAAGGAAGAGTTGACATAAGTTCTTGGTGAAACTCAGCACTGATTCCCACCGTTTCCAAAATTTTTGCAATTTGGACATCGTATTCGTAAGTCGGATCTTCTTCAACAGAAATCATTTCAAGCTCTGCAAGACGATCATTGGTTTTATCGTCCTCAAAATCACCAGTAGTGTAAAGAATTTCTTTCTCTTTGATCGCATCATAAAGACGTTTATTTCCAAATAAAACGGTATCAGCGATGGTAAAATCTTCATAAGCAAACTGATTTTGCCCCAAAATACCTACTTTTAGTCCCGGCTCAATAGAGACGTCACCTTCGTAATCTTTAATCTTACCGCTAAGAATATTCAAAAATGTTGTTTTTCCTGCACCATTGGCTCCGATGAGACCATAACGCTTATTACGGTCAAGCTTAAGGTTAATCCCCTCAAATAAAACTCGACTTCCAAAACGCATTGCTAATTTTGTGACTTGTACCATGTATCAGACTCTCTTTTTTATCATTGTTTAATAGCGCGATTATATCCAAGAGGAGATAAGAGGACGCTTTTATTATTGATATAAGCTATTTGAATCATCATTAAGTATTATTCTTTGTGACTTTACGCTTCATTCACCTTTTTTAACATTAGCCTAAGATTCGAGCAGATAAAATAAGTCCTAAGGATTATGCTGGTTATAGTTCGATTTTTCTCACGGAGCACAATGTGATACAAATTTATGTCGGGAATATTCCCTACGGCAAAGATGAAAACGATCTTAAAGATCTTTTCGGACAATACGGTGAAGTTAGTTCAGTCAAATTCGTTAACGATAAAGAGACAGGACGTTTTCGTGGTTTCGGTTTTGTTGAAATGGTAAACCAAGATGAGGCGAACAAGGCAATCACTGCACTTGAAAATAGTGATTTTGGCGGACGTACCCTTCGTGTCAATGAAGCACGTCCTCGTGCTCCACGCCCTCCACGTGAGCGTAGCAACAACTGGTAAAAGATACTGAAGCTCATTTATGGGCTTCACCCTGCCTTTCTTTTTTTCTCACCTCTATACTCAATAATATTTTAATTTTGGACAAAAAATGACTTTTACTTTAACCGATGAAAACATCGAACTTACTAAACTTTTGAAGGTATTAGACCTCGTAGATTCAGGCGGACAAGCCAAAATGCTTATCGATGAAGGACACGTTAAACGAAACGGAGAAGTCGAAACACGCAAGCGTGCTAAAATACTCCGAGGTGAACAAATTCAAATTGGGGATGTCATTATCACGGTCAATTGATTATTAATGGAGTTTTAACTATAATTATATATCTTAAATACTCATGTAGACCAAAAAGGTTTTAGTAACCCATGAAAAATAAAAAAATGATGGTCGTTGGCTTTATCAGCGCAATCGCAGTTAGTCTTGCTCTTTCTACTTCATTGATTGCCCAAGGTGATATGCAGCCTCTTCCTCCAGAGGCTTCTAATGAGGCATCACGACTTCAATCACTGGCAAAATTTACCAAAGTTCTTAGCATTGTCGAGCAATACAATGTTGATAGTCTTGGTGTTGATCAACTCATTGATAAATCCCTACAGGGACTTCTTTCCAACCTTGATGCCCATTCTAATTTTTTGGATAAGAAAAGCTTTGAGTCTCTCAAAAGTCAAACCGATGGTGAATTCGGCGGTTTAGGGATTACGGTCGGTATGCGGGACAATGCACTTACCGTCATCTCCCCTATCGAAGGGACACCTGCTGATAAAGCGGGGATTAAAGCAGGAGATATTATCCTCAAGATCAATGACAAATCTACTTTGGGCATAACCATCGATGATGCAGTAGGTCTTATGCGAGGAGTACCAAAAACACCGATTAATTTAACCGTTGTCCGTAAAGGTGCAGGTGAACCGCTCAAATTTCGTATCATACGGGACATCATCACCGTTGAGTCCGTTTATGCTCGTACCATTGATAACAATATTCTTTACATTCGTGTGACCAGTTTTGATAAAAAAGTAGCCCATGACGTCAAAGCAGCCCTCAAAAAACATGCCGCAAAAAGTCAAGGTATCATTCTCGACCTTCGCAATAATCCGGGTGGGCTGCTTGATCAAGCCGTTGAACTGACTGATTTATTCGTGGATGAAGGGGTAATCGTTTCTCAAAAAGGACGTAACAAAAGCGATGATATTAGTTACAGTGCCACTAAAAAAGCAACTGTAACTCACCTCCCTCTTGTTGTGCTTGTCAACGAAGGATCTGCCAGTGCTTCAGAAATCGTAAGCGGTGCACTACAAGATTTGAAACGCGGTGTGATTGTCGGAACCAAAACATTCGGAAAAGGGTCTGTCCAAGTCGTCATGCCCATCACGGATAGCGAAGCAATCAAGCTAACCATTGCTCGCTACTATCTTCCTAGCGGACGTACCATTCAAGCCGTCGGCGTTATCCCGGATGTTGAAGTAGATGCAGGTGAAGTCAAAAAACATGAAAATAATTTTGATATTAAAGAAGCCGATTTGAAAAAACATCTTGAAGGCGAACTTGAAAAAACCAACGGCATGGTAGATGTGACTGAAACCAATGCTACCAACAAAACCATTATTACAAAAGCTCAACTCACAAAAGATATGCAACTCAAAGAGGGTGTCGGCATCCTCAAAGCTCTCATCATAGTTAAAGGAAAATAGTCATGGAAAAACGCGAACTCATTTACGAAGGAAAGGCAAAACGCCTTTTTAATACCGACGATGCCAATTTGGTTATTGCAGAATTTAAAGACGATTTGACCGCTTTTAATGGCGCTAAAAAAGACAGTGAAGCCGGTAAAGGGGCATTAAATAATAAAATTTCAACCGAACTTTTTAAAATGCTTGCTCAAAACGGCGTTGAGTCTCATTTTGTAGAGATGCTCGATGATACAAATATGCTTTGTAAAAAAGTTGATATCATCATGATCGAAGTCATTGTTCGCAATATTGCAACCGGAAGCCTAAGTAAGAATCTTGGTATCGCTGACGGTACAGTACTGCCTTTCACATTAGTAGAATTTGATTACAAAAATGATGCACTTGGTGATCCAAAGCTGAATGACCAACACTGCTTGATTCTTAATCTTGTCAAAAATGAAGCGGAACTCGATCAACTTCGAGCTATGGCGCGTCAAATCAATGATATTTTACGTCCTTATTTCCATACACGCGGACTCAATCTTGTTGACTTCAAGCTCGAGTTCGGTCGTGATGAAAATGGCAAAATTATCCTTGCGGATGAGATCAGTCCCGACAACTGCCGTTTTTGGGATTTAGAGACGGGTGAAAAAATGGACAAAGACCGTTTTCGTCAAGGAATGGGTGGACTAAAAGTTGCCTACGAAGAAGTATTAAATAGAATTTTGGGGTAATCATGAAAGCAATCGTCAATGTATTTTTAAAAAATGGAGTTCTTGACTCTCAGGGAAAAGCGGTTTTACACGCACTTAGCGGCCATGGATTCGAGAGCGTTCGTGACGTTCGTGTTGGTAAGCAAATTATCATTGAGCTCGACGAGAGCGATAGCGCAGCAGCAAAAGAAAAAGTAGCCCACATGTGTGAAGAACTTTTGGCCAATACCGTTATCGAAGATTATGAGATTGAGATTATTTCATGAGTGCAAAGATAAAAGTAGGTATTGTACAGTTCCCGGGAACAAACTGTGAATACGATACACAGCACGCATTTGATGTACTTGGCTGCGAAACGGTAATCTTATGGCACAAAGAAGATGTTATTCCCGATGGTACCGATTTAGTGGTTGTTGCGGGTGGTTTTAGCTATGGAGACTATCTTCGCAGCGGCGCCATTGCAAAAATGTCACCTATTATGAAAGCACTTAAGCTCTATGCCGACGATGGTGGAAAAGTACTTGGAATTTGTAACGGTTTTCAAGTATTAACTGAGACGGGTCTTCTTCCGGGAGCACTTAAACGCAATGAAGGGCTCCATTTCATCTCACGCCATCATCACCTGAAAGTAATCTCCAATGACAATACGTTTTTACGTCATTGTGAAGCAAACGAAGTGGTTAATATTCCCATCGCACATCATGATGGAAACTATTATATTGATGCCCAAGGACTAAATGAGCTTTACGCCAATCATCAAGTATTGTTACAATACACCGATGAAAATGGCACTGTTGACAACCCAAACGGCTCGATTGACAGTATTGCAGGAATTTGTAATGTTAACAAAAATGTATTTGGATTGATGCCTCACCCTGAACGGGCAATGGAATCATTACTTGGGAGCAACGATGGCCGTCGTATGCTTGAGGGCTTTTTATCCGCTTGAAAAAGTTAATCCTTGTCTTATTATCACTCCTTGGTCTTCTTTGGGCAGAGCCTTCTGTTTTAACCGATACTTCTTCACCTGCTCAAGAATCAGAACCTCTTGCAACTCCTGAGAGTACCGAAGAAACGGGCGTTGATGCTTTATTCTCCAATGTTACCGAAAATAGCACTGGAGTTGTTTTAGAAAATACCAATACCCCTGCCCGTCTTTATATCGGTGAAGTTTTTCCTTTAACAATCAAACTCACCCCTACTGATATTGCATCAGGAAATATTGAATATACACTGCAAGGCGAAGAGGGAATCCGTATTTTTAGTCAAACTCCTATTCGCAGCGTTAAAGGCGATGCAGTTTATGACACGTTTTATTTTCTCATTCAATCAAACACTATACGCTTTCCTGACATCACTGCAATGACGACTTCAACAGGAGCCGTTTCTAATACCTTAGCGGGGCTTTCGTTTAACGCAACACCTCTCAATCCGCCTGCAACGTACGCCAACGTCTTAGCCGATTCGTTTAAGGTCATCGATTATAAAACAACGGCCTATAATCAAGAGAGTAATATTGTTGTCTTTACCGTCAAAGCAACGCGTTGTAATATTGCTACTTTTTCTCTCGTTAATGCTATTAAGCAGGGCTTTGAATCGAAACTGCCAAATGTTGCGGAATCAACAATGACCTATTATGCCATCATTCCCAACACAGAGCAAACACTCGATTTCACCATATTCAATCTCAAAAAAAATCGCTATGAATCCATCAGTATCCCTATCGTTGTCGATGATGATGCCGTATCAACACAAAGCGATCTCTCTCCAACCGATGCACGGCATACTGAATTAAAAGTAGGAGCAGCAGCAATTTTCGGCGTTATTTTTATTTCGTTGTTCTATTGGAGACGCTCGAAGTGGTATTTGTATGCGTCAATCCTTCCTCTTTTTTATGTCATTTTTACCCTACTTCCCAACTCAAGTGTATGCGTTAAAAAAAGTGCTCCTGTCTATCTTTTGCCGATTAAACACGGAACAATCTTTGAAACAACATCAGAAGAAGAAAAGCTCGAAGTAGAGAATACCGTAGGAGAGTTTACGAAAGTTCATCTCAAAAATAATAAAATTGGCTGGGTGCATGAGAACGATCTTTGCTCGAATTAGATGGCTTTATGCCATAATTGTCATCTTTACAGGGATGACTCTTATGATTGTGACGTTTTATCTTCTCCCGAAACCGTACTCAGTAAAATTTTCCTCGTGGTTTATCCGATTGTTGCTTTTCTCACCGGTAAAAGTAAAGGGGAAATGTGATCCTGATGCTCAAATGTTTCTCATCAACCATCAAAGCGATATTGATATCGGTATCATGGAGACAATCACCTCTCATGATCTTGCATGGGTAGCCAAAAAAGAACTTTTTAATGTTCCGTTCTTTGGGCTTGTCCTAAAGCTTCCCAACGACATTGCCGTAGAGCGTGAAAGTAAAACGGCCCTGATTAAGATGATTAAAGATGCAAAAGAACGCATTGATGCCGGACGCACCATTACTATTTTCCCAGAAGGAACACGCAGTGAAGGCGGTGTGATGAAACCCTTTAAGCCTGGTGCCAAAATGGTAGCGGATAAATACGCCCTTAAAGTTCAGCCTGTTGTTCTCATTGCAACTTCATCGTATTTTAGCAACAAGCGCAAAAATTTCTCTCCCGGAAGAGTAACTGCTGTATTTTTGGAACCGTTAATCGCCGATAAAAGTGATCCAGAGTGGCTAAAAAATACCCAAAAACAGATGCAAAAGGTATATGATGATGAGTTTTCAAACCATCCTCGCAATCGGTAGCGGAGCCTTTATCGGGGCTGTGCTTCGCGCCTATCTCAACGGGGTAGTAAATCACCATTTTCCTCACACCCTCCCCTTTGGTACGCTCTCAGTCAATCTGATCGGAAGTTTTATCATCGGTGTTTTATTCGCCTATTTCAGCTACACCACTTTTTTTAGTGTTCAAGCAAAATCATTTTTGACTACCGGATTTTTAGGGGGGCTTACCACCTACTCTACTTTTGCGATGGAGACGGTTTTTTTACTCAGTGGCGGAAACTTATTGATGGCAGGACTGAATATGGCACTCAATACTTTTGGTACGGTGGCAATGGCAGCATCGGGATATTATTTATTTAAGCAGTGGCTAGCGTAACAATCTCATCTGCACACCATTGCGCAAGATGTTGATCGTGTGTGATAAGCAAAACTCCCATCCCCTCTAAATGTTCCACAATCAGTTTCATAATATCAAGCTGATTTAGATTATCAAGCGCCGAAGTCGGCTCATCGAGAAGTAAGAGCTGCGGCTTCATAAGCAGTGCACGTAAAATCGAACACCGTTGCAGTTGACCGCCGGAAAGTTTATGAGGGAGTGCCTCCAAATGCGATTCATCCAAACCCATTTGAGACAATAATACTTCGTATCCTTCCATCGATACGACATCTGCTATTTGTTCACGAATGGTATACGTGGGATGAAATGAGCTATACGGGTCTTGAAATACCTGCGAGAGTGCAAGAGACTCAATCTTTCCTTTGTGAGGCTTCAAACGCCCTAAAATTAGTTCAAACAGCGTTGATTTTCCTACACCGCTGGGACCTACTATTGCTTTTATTTCGCCTTTGTTCAGGGTTAAAGAAAAATTCTCAAAGAGCAGCATCTCTTTTTTATATCCAAAAGAGATATTATCAACATCTAAAACGCACTTCAACGAATTTGACCTTTGCCATACACTTTGTATTTGTACGTCGTTAATCCCTCAACACCCATCGGTCCTCGTGCATGAAGCTTGTTGGTACTGATCCCCACTTCGGCTCCGAATCCAAATGCTCCTCCATCCGTAAAACGTGTTGAAGCGTTGACGTATACCGCTGCCGCATCGATTGCATCCATAAAACGCTCTGCGATTGTAATATTCTCCGTAATAATCGCTTCAGAGTGACCCGAACCAAAACGGACGATATGCGCAATCGCCCCCTCTACCCCATCAACCACGCGAATATTAAGAATATTGGCAAGATATTCGGTATCATAATCTTCTTCAGTAGCTTCCGCCACATCGACGATCTCGCGCGTCAAGTCACACCCTTTCAGTTGCGTACGAGCATGGTCAAATGCTTCTTTTAAAATCGGCAATAAAGTCGGAGCAATCCTTTCATCAACCAGTAAAGTTTCCATCGAATTGCATACACCCGGACGCTGAACTTTTGCATTCAGTGCAATGGCAATGGCATTTTCGATATTTGCTTCTGCATGTATATAAGTATGACATAGCCCTTTATCGTGCTTAACAACCGGAACACTAGAATTTTGGCTCACATAACGGATAAGCCCCTCGCCTCCACGCGGGACGATCAAATCCACATAACGGTCCATCTTGATAAGTTTCGCCACCCCTTCACGCGAAGAGTCAGGAAGAAGGGCTATGAGTTCTTTTGGGAGATTATTACGGATCAAAACTGCTTGCAATACTTCTGCTATCGCAATATTGGAAAGTTCTGCTTCCTTGCCTCCTTTTAGAACACATCCGTTTGAGCTTTTAAAACACAATGCCGCCGTATCCGAAGTGACGTTCGGGCGCGATTCATAGATGATCCCAATGACACCGATAGGGATACTCACTTTTTCGATTTTGAGTCCCGCTTCAGTCACCCAGCCCTCAAGCACACGACCTACGGGATCTTTGAGTGCGGCAATCTCTTCAATCGCAACCGCCATCGCATCAATGCGTTTTTCATCCAATAGTAAACGCTCTTTCAACGAAGAGGTCAAATTTTCCTCTTGGGCATGGCGCATGTCCACGGCATTCGCTTCAAGTATATTCATAGTGTTGGCACGTAAACTTTCTGCCATCTCACGTAAAATTCGGTTACGTTCACTTCCCGCCATGGTTGCTAAAACACGGCTTGCTGATTTTGCTTTTTCTAAAAATTGTTCCATTTATTTATCCTTCGTACAACGTATACGTATTAATTTATCTCATTGTTAATAAATGCAGAAAGTTGAGAAAAGTTTTTACTCTCAATCAATTTCTCCATCGTCGTGATCACATTGCTTTTACGGAAATTTTTCTCATACCGTAATACCTCATTCATCAAATCGTGACAACGAGAAGCATCTTTAGCCTCCGCTGCGTCTTTAAGCTCTTTGAGTATCGTCATGAAAAAGATATTCTTTTTGAGACGATAAAAAATATCATTCTCTTCCGATTGAGAATGAACAGTAACACTAATTTCCGGTAATTCTACCTCTTCCGATACAATTTCCTCCATATCGTTTACTTCTAAAATCTCTTTTTCGCTTTGCGTAGACGATGACACTTGAGTAGGAGCTCGACGTTTAAACACACGAAATAATACGGCTGTCAAAACAAGTACTCCTGTAATAATAATCCAAAACGGCACAATTTTTTCTTCATCATTCATCGGAGGATTTTTTGCTTCTATTGTTTTTACTTCAGGACGCTTTTCAACTTTTTGTATAATAGAACGATTAACGTCTTCAACGACAGGAGCTATTTGAGCATGTTCTAAAACAATAGCACCCTTAGTCGGACCAAAATAGCTATTGCTGTATGCATCAGGATAAAGATGTTCAAACTGCTTTATAACTTGATCTGTAATAGCTTTAGTCTCTAATGGCTCAATCGCAAGAATAAATGCTTTTCCTGAAGAGCGTGCTACAATCTCGTAGTGATATTTTTCTTGGATAGCACGCTCATTGACCCCTAGCTTACCATCTAAACTTGCAAGCTTAGATTTCGCCTCATCAAATGTTGGAAAAGATGCCAAAACAACCTTATATCCTTTTGCTTCGCTTGCATATCCATAAACAGCTGACAAAATAACCAGCCAGCCGATCATCCATACTTTGAATCCATATTTCATCATTGCTCCATTGCTTTTTCGAAGGCATTAACCTTCTCCATTACAGTTTGTATTAAAGGCTCTATTATCGCATATTTTAGCCCTTTCTCAGCCAAGAATGCTTCTATTGACTCCGTATCAAAAAGCTCAATGGATCGAACCAAGTCAAGTAATTCTCCATAAAACCCTATACCGTCCAGCACAGCATCTTCAATCTCATACGCGATATTAAGTTTCGAAAGCACGTCTCTTTGAGGCATATTGAAAAGTAAATGGATAAGTGAAAGCATCCCTGTAAAGTAGGCTTTTGAGATATCCTCCTTAGAGGCTTTTGGATTTAGCATACGCACCAAAGCAGACATCATCTCTGTGCGATTCACCACCATCAGTAACAATGGAGCTCTCTGCGGAGTTTGGCTTTGTGCATCTGAAAACATCATCAGCATAATCCAGTTTGAAATCGGGTCACGACCCATCAAAGTAAGAACTTGTTTCATGGATGAAACCGGATTTTTGAGTGAAAAAGCAGCCGAATTGATAAAACGAAGAAGTTTTAGGCTAATGGCATGGTTGCTTTGAAATGCATCCACAAGTTCAGGTATTTCAATCTCGCTTTGTAATAAATTCCATAAATGAAAAATTCCCTCTTGCTCGGCAGAAAATGAAATGTTTTTAATGATATTTGGCTCAGAAATAAAATAGCCCTGAAAAGCATCCAAGCCTATCGATAAACACAACTCATACATCTCGTGAGTCTCAATTTTTGTACCGATCACCTGAATACCCACCTCATGAAGAAGTGAAATACTGCGCCCTACCTGAGATAAATCACTGCGAGAAGCATCGATTTTCAGGTAGCTTAAAAAAGGTAAGATCAACGCATATTTTTGAATAGTCTCATCATCATAAATACACTCATTAAGTGCAAAAAAGTACCCTTGCGCCTTTAATGAGAGCATTCTTTCGACCAGTGCTTCATCGATTACCGTATCTGCAAAGAGTGAATAAACGACTTTATCATTCGGAAGCAAATCAATTACATCATAATCAAGAAACTCTCGATTCACTCGAATAAATCCAATATGTTTGCCTAAGACGGTCTCCATCGAGACCAATAAATTACTAATAACAGCAGCGGTAAAACCATTATCATCATTATGTCCTGATTCACGGTAAAGCAAGTCGTACGCAACAATTCTGGCTTTTGCATTGATAATAGGCTGGCGTCCGAGATATCTATCGCTCATATATGTCCAAAAATAGTTAATTATAAAGATTATAACAAAGGTTGACTGGGGTTATCTAAAAGAGGAAAATACGCTCTAATATCGTCCATTAATCTATCCAGTTGGATCTTGTACTGGTCGAAAAGGCTAAAGTAGCTCTGTTCGTCTGTGTCACTAAGAGCTAGTTTCATGCTTGAAGCAATCTCATAAAGGGGGTACGCACCGATATTTGCAGTTATACCGATAATATCAAGAAGTAATGCATCAGCAGCTTTAAGATTATTAGAGCGCAAAAATTCTCCCAACTTGTCAGAAGAATTGGCATAGTCACTCATAACCTCTGATAAGATTTCACAGTAAAAATCCTCATCTCCTCCACACGCTTGAAGCCCTTTATCAGCATCTAAATTGTTGGTCATTATAACTTCGATAAACTCATCTTTATGCGTTACTTTACCTGCATAGGCATAAATAATTTTATAGAGAGATTCCATTCTCAGAGGTTTTTCTAGATGTTCGGACATTCCTGCATCTTTCATTTTATGTATGTCATCCGATGCAGTATCACCACTAAGAGCGACTACTACGATGTGATCATATTGTGGATTTTCTCGAATAATGTGTGTTGCTTGGAAACCATCCACTCTTGGCATGTGGGCATCCATTAAAATCATTAGGAAATTGGTATCATTTTCGAGTATATCCAAAGCTTCCTGACCATCATTAGCTAACACTAACTCTATACCGCTTCCCGCTAAAAGACCCACGAGAACTTTTTGGTTAATTAGGTTATCTTCGGCAACCAATATTCTCTCACCCGCAAATTCTGCAAAATTTTGTTTGGTGATTTTTCCATGCGCGGGAACGGATCGTTTTTGGATTACCGTGTCACTTTTTCTTCTACTCGTTACGTCATTATCGTCGAGAGATGGTTCTATAACTTCAACATCTTCTTCTTTTTCATCTAAAGGAATCTCCAAAAGTGGCGCTTCTTGTATCTCTGGAATTATTTCTATCTTCTCTTCGGTAGCTATTTCCTGTATATAATTCTTCTCTGATACATTACTATGAGCTTGTGGGGCTGAGCATCTTTTTAAAATAAGGTAAAAAATTATAATACCTTCCACTATGGCTATAGTGACAATAATCCCTTGTTGAAATTCATTAAACATTAGAAACTCTTTTTTTTTCTTTTATCATACACTATTAATTCAAATTTTTACACGAAAATTATAGATGTACCAAGGAGAACTTAAACCTCATGAAATAATACTCAAGGATTTAGGTCAATAAATAAGATAGAATCATCAAAGATACTCTCTAATATCTTCTATTAATCTATCCAATTTGACCTTGTACTGATCGAAAAGGATAAAATAACTCCGTTCGTGAGTATCACTGAGAGCCAGTTTCATGGTTGAAGCAATTTCACGCAGTGAGTCTGCCCCAATATTTGCAGTTACCCCGATAATATCCAAAAGGTATGCATCAGCATCATGGAGATTATTCGAGCGTAAAAGTTCTCCTAACTTGTCAGAAGAATTGGCATAGTCGCTCATAAACTCGGATAAGATTTCACGGTAAAAATCCTCATCTCCGCCACATGTCTGAAGTCCTTTGTCCATATCTAAATTCTCTCTCATTACAGTTTCTGCAGGCTCACTTACAGGAGTTTCTTTGCCTGTATACGCATAGATGATTTTGTATAGAGATTCCATCCTTAGAGGCTTTTCTAGCTGTTCAGACATTCCTGCATTCTTCATTTTTTGTATGTCATCCGATGCAGTGTCTCCACTAAGCGCGACTACTACAATATGATCATATTGTGAATTTTCACGAATAATACGTGTTGCTTGAAAGCCATCCACTCTTGGCATGTGGGCATCCATTAAAATCATCAAAAAATTCGTGTCATTTTCAAGTATATCTAGAGCTTCCTGCCCATCATTGGCCATGACTAGCTCTATACCGCTTCCAGCCAAAAGACCCAAAAGAACTTTTTGGTTGATGATATTATCTTCTGCAACCAATATCCTCTCACCGGCGAATTCAGAAAAATTTTGTTTTGTAATTTTTCCATGCTCTGGAACAGATCGTTTTTGAATTGTCTTGTCATTTTTTCTTCTATCCGTTAACGTTTTATCTTCTGGAGTTGGAGTTATGACGCCAAAGTCTCCTTCTTCTGTTCCATATAAAGAAATTTCTGAAAGTTGCTCTATTTTTGGTTCTTCTTTTATCTCTGGAACAGTTTCTACTTTCTCTTCGATAGATACTTCCGGACTATCATTTTTTTCTGATACATTACTATGAGTTTGTGGGGCTGAGTTTCTTTTTAAAATAAAGTAAACAACTAAAATACCTACCACTATGGCTACGGTGATTATAATCCCTTGTTCATATTCATTAAACATTAGATACTCTCTTTTTTCTTTATATCATACAATTTTTTGCTTATAAAAACAATACAGGTTTTAGAAAATAGTTTTATCATAGAGACGATAAACGTGAAGGAAAGGAAATAAATTAAGAGAGAAAAGATGGAGTCACCCGCGAGGGGCACAATGCCCGCCGAAACGGGATAGGAGGAAAAATTACTCGATTTCTGCGTCGATGACGTCGTCATCTTTTTTAGCAGCAGGTGCAGCTTCACCCTCTTCTTTTTGTTTGTACATTTGCTCTGCCATTTTGTGGCTTGCATCGGCTAGTTTTTTCGTTGCAGCTTCGATTTGCTCTTTGGTTGCATCCGTATCTTTTAGGATAGCTTTTAGTTCCGCTAGTGCTTCTTCGATTGCAGCTTTTTCAGATGCGTCGATTTTATCACCCATCTCTTCGAGACTTTT
Organism: Pseudomonadota bacterium; assembly: GCA_043797085.1. Classification (GTDB taxonomy): domain Bacteria; phylum Campylobacterota; class Campylobacteria; order Campylobacterales; family Sulfurimonadaceae; genus Sulfuricurvum. The sequence continues at coordinate 58,432 of JAZDQA010000010.1, forward strand.
TTCGGTTTGGCTTGCCAACGCATCAGCTTGATTACGTAAATCAACGATCTCTTTACGTTTAGCATCTTCTGCTTTGTGGTTTTCAGCGTCTTGAACCATTTTGTTGATCTCTTCTTCACTCAATCCGCTTGACCCAGTGATTTTGATCTCTTGAGATTTACCTGTCCCTTTATCACTTGCTGATACCGTCAAGATACCGTTTGCATCGATGTCAAACGTTACTTCGATTTGTGGTACACCGCGTCGTGCAGCAGGAATACCGGTAAGCTCAAATAGACCCAATGATTTGTTATCGCGGGCAAACTCACGCTCACCTTGACCTACTGAAATGCTAACTGCCGGTTGATTATCTTCTGCAGTTGAAAACACTTGTGATTTCTTAACAGGGATAGTCGTCCCTTTTTCGATGATTTTTGTCATAACACCGCCAAGAGTTTCAATACCAAGTGAAAGTGGTGTAACGTCAAGAAGAAGTACGTCTTTTACATCTCCTCGAAGAACTCCGCCTTGGATTGCCGCGCCTGCTGCTACGACCTCATCTGGATTAACTCCACGGTTAAGTGTTTTTCCGCCGAACTCATCCGATACCATTTTTTGTGCAATAGGAAGACGTGTTGATCCACCAACCATAATGATTTCATTGATCTCATTTTTGCTAAGACCTGCGTCTTTCATTGCAGTTTTGATGTGACTGATCGTCTCTTTGATCATGTCATCAATCATCCCTTCAAATTTTGCACGAGTCAGTTTGACAACCAAGTGTTTTGGTCCTGATGCATCTGCCGTGATAAATGGCAAGTTGATCTCTGTCTCTTCTGCACTTGAAAGCTCTTTTTTTGCATTTTCAGCTGCATCTTTAAGACGTTGAAGCGCCATTTTGTCTGCTTTCAAATCAATACCATGGTCGCTTTTGAACTCATTCGCCAAAAAGTCTACGATTTTATTATCGAAGTCATCCCCACCAAGGAATGCATTACCATCGGTTGAAAGAACTTCAAATGTACCTTCTGAAATTTCAAGAACCGTAACGTCGAACGTTCCGCCGCCCAAATCGTAAACAAGAACTTTTTCATCCGCTTTTGAATCCAACCCGTATGCAAGAGCAGATGCCGTTGGCTCGTTAATGATACGAAGAACGTTCAATCCAGCGATGGTTCCTGCCTCTTTCGTCGCTTTACGCTGTGCATCATTGAAATACGCAGGTACAGTGATAACCGCATCGGTTACCGATTGACCGAGATACGCTTCTGCATCCGTTTTCAATTTTGAGAGAATTTTTGCCGAAATCTCTTGTGGTGTGTACACTTTACCTGCAACGTCAACCGCAGCCATACCGTTTTTATCAACGATTTTATAGGTAACTTTGTCGTGCGCCTCTTTGGCTTTTTCTTCGTTCATCAAAAGACCCATGATACGTTTTACAGAATAAATCGTTTTATCCGGGTTTGTGATCGCTTGACGTTTAGCAGGATCTCCTACAAGGATTTCCCCTTTATCTGTAAATGCAACTACTGATGGAGTTGTATTTTTTCCCTCTTTATTCGGGATAATTTTCGCTTCGCCGCCCTCATAGACAGCAACACATGAATTTGTAGTTCCTAAATCGATTCCAATTACTTTTGACATTTTGAATACCTTTATTTTAATTTATTTTTTCTTTTTTTAATGCCGATGCCGAAAGCATCGGTGTACTTTAGTGCCTTAGCGGCGAGCGTAGACCATCGGGGCTTTTGCTCCGATGGTCGTTCAAATCAATTGGCAATTACGACCATTGCATCGCGCAATGTACGTTCTTTATATCGAAAACCTTTTTGAAAAGTATTGACGATCTCACCGCTTTCGTGATCAGGACTGTCAACTTTTGAAACGGCATTGTGAACGTCCGGATTAAACGGCTCGCTCTCATCGACTGCAGTAACACCATGCTTTTCGAGAACACTAAGAAGTTGCTTCATAGTTAACTCAACACCCTCTTTGAGCTTTTCAAGCAACACGTTTGCATCTGCTTCACTGCTCGTAGCGCCGATTGCCATTGAAAGCGAATCAACTACCGGGATTAAATCTTTGGCAAATTTTTCGTTTGCATACTCAAGAGCACTGTATTTTTCACGTTCAAGACGCTTTTTGATATTATCAAAATCAGCATGCACACGTGCATATTTGTCATGTAACGATGCCAATTGAGCTTGAGCGGTTTCCAATTCATTCATTGGTTCAGCAACGCTTACTTCATCTTCATTTATGACGACTTGCTCTTCACTAACCAATTCTTCATTTATTTCTGTAGACATAATATTTTAAGCTCCTTTGTTGAAATCCAGCGTAATTATAAACCATTGAGCCCATCATTGTCAAGAGGTATATGATATTTTTTACTAAGAATAGTTTAGTCTATTGTTATCAAGTCTAAAATCACTCTTCTTAATGATATAATAATAGAAAAAGAACAACAAATGGATATTTCACTGAAACGTTTTTTAAGTACTATTGCTCTTTTACTTTTTGCTGCATACCTTTATTTTACTCCGCCCCCTTTCGGAATTACCCAGCAAGCATGGATTTTATTTACCATCTTTATTTCTACCATCTTGGCGATTTTATTTAACCTTCTTCCCATCATCACTGCCTCTATTATTGCTCTCTCTATCAGTGTCCTCTCAGGTGTTATAGAACCCGCTAAAGCATACGCAGGATTCTCAGAGAGTTTTATTCTTCTTATCGTTGCCGCTTTTTTGGTCTCCCATGCCGTCCATAAATCGGGATTGGGCAAACGGCTCTCTCTCCACATCATCCGACGCTTCGGTCACTCGACACTGGGACTGGGATACAGCGTTATCGCCACTGATGTATTCCTAGCTCCTGCATTTCCCAGTAACACTGCCCGCTCAGGAGTTCTCTATCCTATCGTCTATGGTCTCGCGCACGATTGCGATTCCAAAGTGGGGAACAACACACAACGACGTGCAGGAAGTTATCTCATGATGACATCGATGGCAGGGCTTACAATCTCCTCAGGGCTTTGGCTCACTGCCATGGCAGTCAATCCTATCGGTGTTGGAATTGCGGCTACTATGGGGATACATATCACCTTTCTCTCATGGCTTCTTTTTGCACTGGTTCCAACCCTAACAGCTTTTGCTCTCATTCCCTGGGTACTGTATCGCATCTATCCGCCTGAACTTCGTGACACTCCCGATGCACCAAAGATGGCGAAAGATGCCCTCATTACTATGGGACGCATAAGCCGTAATGAGTGGATTACGGGAACGGTATTTTTGGGAATGCTGATTTTGTGGTCCCTTTCGGGCATCTTTTCCATTGACAAAACCGCCGTTGCCTTCGGAGGGCTCGGGATACTGATGGCAACGCGCGTGTTTGGGATAGAGGATTTTAAAGCACAAGGCGAAGCACTCAGTACCCTGATTTGGTTTGCCATCCTCTTTGCTTTGAGCACACAATTGGCTCAACAAGGATTTATGAGTGCCGTAGCGAACCATTTTACCCTCTATTTGACAGGGCTTTCATGGATGGCAGTCTATCTTTTACTCATCGTCCTCTATGTACTGATACATTACCTTTTCGTCTCCCAAAGTGCTCATTTACTCGCTTTATTTGGAATTTTTCTTTCTGTGGGTCTTGCGGCAGGAGTTCCCGGAGAGTTAATGACAATGATGTTATTATTTGCTACGAATTTCAACGCGACCATAACTCCGCAAGGTTCATCGAGTAATGCCATTTATCTGAGTTCCGGCTACATTACCGCGCGTGAGATTTATATTTATGGGGGAGCTGTTACACTGCTCAACCTCATCATCTTTTTAGGAATAGGAACACCGTGGATACTGTTAATCAGCCGTTAAGTGAACCTGCACACTCGGATAAAATTCGTGTTATAACCCTTGTGATACTCATCATCACAGCACTCATTTTAATCATTTCTACCCTCTTGTTCACCCCATGGGGAAATCGTCAAATCGCCCCTATCATTCAAAAACAGATTGAATCAGTATTAGGACAACCCGTTACCCTCACTGCGTTTAAACTGACACTCACTCATTTTGAACTTGGACTAAGCGATAAAACAAACAACCGTGCTCACATCGAAGGAAGTTACGTTTTACTTCCCCCTTATATCGATGCCCGCTATGATGCCAATCTTTCTACCTCAGAAGGAATGAATATCGCAAAATTTCCGATTGAACTCTCAGGTATGCTCAAAGGTTCCTACGCGTATCTCGATCTTAATGGAACCGCTCATCTCTTCTCAGGAGATATGACGTTTAATTCAACACTTCTTATGATGAAACCTAATACTCTAACCCTCGCATTGCATAATATTCACTATCAGGAACTTATGGATGCTCTCGAATATCCCCATGAAAGTGATACCCTTGTAAATGGAAATTTGCAAGTGAGCGGAATGCTACGCCGTGATATTAACGCAACGGGAAAAGTCATCGCCACAACGCACCGCTTTAAACCTTCCCCGATTATGGAAGAGGATAATGAAAGTTTTGATTTTTGGTCACTGCTTGCAGATAAAAACGGGAAAATCCAACCATTTAAAATCAATGCCAATATCAAAGCTCACGTCGATGAGTTAGGGATCTTAGAACAATTTGTCTACTATCCGCTTCGAACAAGAGCCTCAGGGATTGCTACACTGGAGGGTTCACAGCAGCAGCTGATATTAAACGCCCATGCCAAAGCCGTAAAAGGAGACGTAGATACCCGATTAACTCTACATCAATTGCGTCCTAGCAAACTGCAACTGGATGTCAAACACGCCGATATTCCATCACTTTTCACCCTATTGGCACTCCCCTCTCCCGTAACCGGAACACTGAATGCCTCAGTCAATTCGGATTTTTCCAACTCAACACTCTCTTTGGCGATTCAAAAAGCTCGAACCAATCCTAGTATTCTCACGCGTGATTACGGCATTACTCAGCCCGATATTACGTTTGATTCCAAGGTAAAAGTAATACTATCCCCTAAAGAACGCCATTATTCTGGAACTTTTACCTCAGATTTGCAATCACTCAAGATCGATGGATCAGTGGAACACGACCAAATGCTTCAAGAACTCTTACGTCAAATCAATCAAAACAGACCAAAAGGGGAATTTTAACCCCTCTGCCTATAATCACCGAATGAAAAACATACCCACCATCCTCACTTATCACGATTCTACCAAACACCGTCCCTCTCGTTATGCTGCGAGCCTAGGCTATATGGACTGGGCAACCCAACCTGACCCTTTTCGCCGTTATGAAGAAGCTCCTCTCATTGCCCTTTCACACGTAGATGCTACACCGCCGTATCATCTTCTTTTTGAACCGGATGCACTTCCAACCGCACCGCTATGCCTTGAATCGCTTTCTCAGCTCTTGCGATATTCACTGGGACTGGCGGCGATTAAAAGCCAAGGAGGTTCTTCGTGGGCGCTTCGATGTAATGCCAGCAGCGGGAATCTTCAACCTACGGAGTGTTATGTTATTGCACCTGCGATTGAGGGGATCAGCTCTCATAGCACTCTTAGCCATTATGCCCCGCGTGAGCATGCGCTGGAACTGCTTCACACCTACGACGAAAAGCTTCCGAAAGGGACGTTTCTTGTAGCGCTTAGTTCCATTATTTGGAGAGAAGCATGGAAATACGGTGAACGCTCTTGGCGATATTGCCAACTCGATGCAGGACATGCCTATCAAGCGATTAAAACAGCTGCCGCAATGCTCGGATGGGAGTGTCAGATTCAAAGTGTTCGCAGTACTGAAATAGCCTCTCTTTGCGGTCTTGATCAGCTTGAACGCTTTGATCAACATGAGTGCGAAAGTCCCGATATGCTTTTACGTATTTGTGTTTCTAAAGAAGCCTTGATCTTGCCCGTAACGCCCAAGCTTCCAACCAGAGCCAATCTCTTAAGCCCCTCTCATCATGATTGGCCTATTCTGAAAGTCATTGATGAGGCCACACAAGGAATTTATCCTCTTACTGCATCACTTCAAACACAACGTCGCACACCCGCACCCTCGAAAAGCGCCGCAGAGATTATTCTCAAACGCCGAAGTGCCCAAGCGATGGACGGCTCTGAAATAACTGAAACACAGTTTCGCCAGATACTCGACTCATCCTTATTTTGCAGTGAAACAAGCGACGTCCATTTTATGATGTTTATTCACCGTGTTGAGGGTCTGTCAAAAGGTCTCTATGCCTTTATCCGAAATAGTGACGATTTGGAAGCCATGAAAGAATCTATGGACACAACATTTATCTGGGAAGATTGTAATGATGGTCTGTATTTACTGCAACTTGGCGATTACCGTGGCGTCGCGCAAAGAATTTCATGCAATCAAGAGATCGCGAAAGAAGGAGCATTCAGTTTTGGGATGGTGTGTAAATTTTCCAAATCGCTTGAACTCCACGGCGCCATAGGCTATAAAAACCTCTATCATCAGTGTGGAGCTATCGGACAGATGCTCTATCTTGAGTCCACTTCATTGGGTCTAAGTGCAACCGGTATTGGATGTTTTTTAGATGATGAGTTTCATGCTCTTTTGGGTCTCACAGATCAACGCTTTCAATCCCTTTACCATTTTACTATCGGTCGTGCAATTGTGGATACTCGCGTTACAACACAGCTACCTTATAGATATTAAAGGATATCTCCCCTATAATCGATAATTATTCAAAATAAAATGAGCTTGTTCATGCAAAATGAAATCTTTTCAAAAGAAGTAGAGGCTCTCTATCGTGCGCTACCTATACCGTTGGTAGCAACGTTTTTCAATGCCTTTATTATTGTCTTTATTTTGAAAGATCAACTCCCCTCTAATCATCTCATCTTATGGATTATCTTAAACCTTATCATTCTTCTAGTTCGTTTGACAAGCTATCTGCGCTATCGTTCATCAATTCCTGCAACCTCACTAAATCTCGCTTATCAAATCTATATGGTTGGGATTATTGGTTCAGGGATTATCTGGGGTTCAGCTATTTTTTATCTTCTCCCCGATTCGTCAATCCATATGATGATGTTGATAATTATCGTTGGTGGAATGGTAGCAGGTGGTGTAGGATCGAGTTCATACCGCCCCGAAAGTTATATATTTTACAATTTATTGGTTATCACACCTTATGCACTCCATTTTATGTTGGATAAAACCAATGAAGCATCATGGATGGTCGGAACGGCTCTTGTCCTCTTTGCGATTATGATGATAAGTTCAAGTAAAAAATTTCATGCCAATTTTACTGAAGTCGTTCTATTGCAATTGCATCAAGAAGAGTTAGTTCATCACTTAAAAGAAGAAAAACTCTACACTCAACATCTCAATGACAATTTGCTACAAGAGATTATTGAAAAAGAGAAATACCAAACTGAACTTATCTCTGCACTCGATGAAGCCCGACAAGCAGCCATTGCCAAAGAAGCATTTTTTGCTACCATGAGCCATGAGTTACGTACTCCGCTTAATTCTATTATTGGATTTTCACAAATTTTGAGCCGGAAGAAAGAGCTTCCTGCTGAAATCATCACCTACCTTGAAAAAATCCTTTTTTCAGGCAGACATCTCCTTGATTTAGTCAATACGATTCTCGATTATTCCAAACTCAAATCGGAAAAAATGAAACCAAATTTCACTCAGTTTTTATTAAAAGATTTTATTTACGAACTCTCGATGATGTGCGAGCCTATTGCTCATAAAAGAGATATTGAAATTCTTTACCCCACTTTTGAGAATGAAACCATCTTTGCTGATCGCAAAATGCTTTACCAAATACTACTCAATATTTTGAGCAATGCCATCAAATTTTCACCACAGAGCGATCGTATTAAATTTACCTATGATTTTTCTTCCGAACATCTCTTTACCCTCTGCGATCATGGACCCGGAATCGCTTTGGATATGCATGAAAAAATATTCGAACCTTTTACACAAATTGATAATCTAACCGGAAGAAATCCGGAAGGAACCGGATTGGGTCTTGCCATTGTCAAAGAAATGGTTGAAGCTCATAGCGGAAAAATATGGGTTGAAAGTGTCGTTGGAAAAGGAAGCTGTTTTTATATTTCACTTCCCCCTCATTCGCTCGATAAATAAACTTATTTAGTGATGTATTATCCATATTGAGTGATTTTCTTGAAAATTCAAAGACGCACGTGCTAAATATATGTAATGTAAAAGCACCACTGACTCTTAACGAATGAAGTTTAGAGTTGAATTTTCAAGAAAATCACTCAATATGGATAAGGACAGTTATTTATTTTCCGCATCCGTAAGCGTGAGACATAAAATGACTTTTTTTCCTTGTAAAGCCAATGTTTCGACAGCCTCGGTAAGTGTTGAACCAGTCGTCACAATATCATCCACTAAAATCACTTCTTCCTCATTAAACGGCAAAAATTTAAAATCTCGCGGATTGATTAACCGTTCTTCCACGCTTTTTCCTGCATATTTATACGTATTTTGCGCTCTGAGTTTTCCGAAATACGGGGTAATATTGGTTGATTTAAGCGATTTATTCAAAACAGCGGTATGCGAATAACCGCTTTTGGAATTATCATCAATGCCGATTGATGCAACACGAGCGTCATAACTCCATTCCTTTGCAAATTTTGAAAATGAATTTTTGGCCAAAAGAGTATACATATAAAATCCAACATCGGTATGTTTGGTAAGTAATAACTGCTCGATAGCATCGTAAGGATAAAAAGAGTAGACAGGGATAGAACCTAAAACTTTGCGCGTATGGAGGATAGGTGAGAGAAGAGTTTTTTGACAGTTGGAGCAAATGTGCGAGAGACTAAACGCTTCGCACATCATACAGCGCACGTTAGTCCATTTTAAGAACAGACATAAATGCCTCTTGTGGAAGCTGGACTTTTCCGATTGCCTTCATCCGTTTTTTACCCTCTTTTTGTTTGTCGAGGAGTTTGCGTTTACGGGAAATGTCTCCACCGTAACATTTTGCGGTCACGTTTTTACCCATGGATTTCACCGTCTCACGCGCGATAACACGATTGCCGATAGAGGCTTGAATAGCTACCTCAAACAACTGTCGAGGAACAATCTCTTTCATATTTTTGACCAATGCACGCCCTCTAAAATCAGCAGAAGTACGAGGGACAATGACACTCAGAGCATCAACAACTTCCCCGGCTACACGAACATCGAGCTTGACCAGATCGCCATCACGAAACTCGATCGGATCGTAGTCGAAACTTGCATATCCTTTCGAAGTCGATTTGAGTTTGTCATAAAAATCGACGACGATCTCATTCATCGGCATCGAATAAATAAGCATAACCCGTGTCTCATTCAGATAATCCATCTTCTCTTGCATTCCGCGTTTATTGGTCACGAGGGTAATAACATTTCCCAAATAATCAACCGGAGTAATCACCGTCGCTCGTACGTATGGCTCTTCGATACGGTCAATAAACTGCGGTTCGGGAAGCTCACTTGGATTTTGCACTTCCACCATCGTCCCATCGGTCTTATGCACTTTGTATACAACCGATGGAGCCGTAGCGATAAGATCGAGATTAAACTCACGCTCCAAACGCTCTTTGATGACTTCCATGTGCAGCATGCCCAAAAATCCGACACGGAACCCAAATCCTAGAGCCATCGAGGTTTCCGGTTCATAACTCAAAGAGCTGTCATTGAGCTTGAGTTTATCCAGTGCATCCCGAACCGCTTCAAACTCATCGGTGTCAATAGGATAAAGTCCTGCGAAAACAAACGGCTTAGCAGGCGCATACTCGGCTACGGGCTGAGCGGTCGGATTTTTAGCATCGGTAATGGTATCACCAACGCGGATACTTCCTACGTCTTTAACACCCAGTACGACTATCCCGATTTCACCGCTTTTGAGAGTTTGCGTCTTTTGACGGCGAATAGGATGGGGATACATAAGCTCAAGAACCTGATGATTTTCACCATTGTGCATGAGCTTGATCATCTGATTCATCTTGATCTCACCATCGAACACACGCACAAGTGCCATAGCACCCTGATACGCATCAAACCATGAATCGTAAATAATCGCCTTAGTTGTAGCCTCAGGATCTCCGCTAGGAGCTGGGATACGATCCACAATAGCATCGATGAGTTCACGAATACCCACACCCGTTTTTGCCGAAATCAGCAATGCATCGGTAGCATCGATTCCGATGGTCGCTTCGATCTCTTCAGCAACACGCTCAGGCTCAGCAGAGGGAAGATCGATCTTATTGATTACAGGAATAAGAGTAAGGTTGTTTTCCATCGCCAAATAGACATTGGCAATCGTTTGAGCTTCAACCCCTTGTGCCGCATCGACGATGAGCAATGCGCCATCAGAAGATGCGAGTGATTTAGACACTTCATAGCTAAAATCAACGTGGCCCGGAGTGTCGATGAGATTGAGGATGTAGTGCTGACCGTCTTTGACATAATCCAAACGGACGCTCTGAGCCTTGATCGTGATTCCACGCTCTTGCTCGATATCCATTGTGTCCATCATCTGTTTACCCAGTTCACGCTCGGTGACAGAACCGCATTCTTGGATGATTCGGTCAGCCAAAGTACTTTTACCATGGTCGATGTGGGCGATGATTGAAAAGTTGCGAATATTATTCATTAGGTTCTATTGCTCATTTATTTTAATTACTGTAATTATAGCAGAGGGTTGCTTAGGAGGTATCAAAGTTACTTAGTGGTTGTATTCCCGCTTGGAAAGATAAAACATGGGAATATATAATGCTTAATAAATAAGAACAATAAAGGAAAAAACTATGGAAATTGCCACTCCCGATATCCTCAATATTAGTCACCCGCTTTGCCGTGCCACGATTTTGCTCCAAGGGGCGCAGTTGATCAGTTGGATCCCATCAGGGGCTTCGGATGTATTATGGTCAAGTGACATCTCCCACTACACTTCTGACAAAGCATTTCGCGGTGGTATCCCCATCTGCTGGCCATGGTTTGGCAAAGCGTTCTCTCCTGCACACGGTTTTGCGCGACTGATGCTATGGGAACTGGTAAATCGCGATGATAATGCCCATGGTGTTGATCTTGAGTTTCGACTAACGGACACTCCTCAATCGAGACAAATATGGCCTCATTCTTTCACTCTCTTGCTCCAGATGCATTTAGGGACAACGTGCGAGGTACAACTGCACATCCAAGCACCGATTCAAACGACTGGGGCGCTGCATACGTATCTATCCACCTCGGACATCACCCATTCTGCTATCAGCGGTTTAGGGGATTCTTATATCGATTCACTGCAAGAAAACACCCTTGTCACCACACAAGAATCCACTCTCCAAATAGACAGTGAAGTAGACCGTATCTATATTCATCCACACAATGAAAACATTCTCACCACTCCCGAAAAAATACTCTATCTGACCCACCAAGGGCACAGTGATGTCGTCGTATGGAACCCATGGATCGAACGCTCAGCCGAGATTGCAGATATGCGTAAAAAGGATTATCACAACATGGTCTGCATCGAAACGGCACGCATCCGTAAATCTTTTACCGAAAAAGATTCCATTGGGATTAGATTGCGTACGACGGATTATTTCAGCAAACTATGACGCAAATCTGATCACTTTTATTTTATTTATTACACCATAAAAAGCTCATTTCTCTCAATTATACTTTTTGCTATGAATTTACTTTTTACTTTATCAAGCATCGTTATCACCGCTGTTCTCTTTCACCTGCTTTTGATTCGTTTCGCGCAGCCGCTTGGACTTATCGATACACCTAATGAGCGAAGCATGCATAAAAATGCGATTCCAAGAGGAGCCGGAATCGCTATTTTTATGTCCGTTCTAATGGTCCAAGCTCTCTTTAATTGGGATCATCTCAACACCTACTTTCTTGTCTATCTTGCAATTACGATTGTCTTTATTATTGGGGTGATTGATGATATTTTTGATAGTTCTCCGCGTCAGAAATTACTTTTTATCTTTATTGCCGGAACTCTTTTATACTGGAATGGAAACTATATCGGCTCACTGGGTAATTATTTTGGGTACGACTTGACGCTTCCACTTCTTATTGCCTTCCCATTTACCCTGTTTGCAATCGCAGGATTTACCAACGCCTTAAATCTTATCGATGGCCTTGATGGTCTTGCGGCTTCTGAATCGCTTATCATTTTGGGTACTTTTTTCGCCATTGGTATTATTCACAATGACACGTTGATCATCACGCTCTCCTCTTCATTCATCGCTTCGTTGCTCGTGTTTTTGTTTTTTAACTGGAATCCGGCACGGATTTTTATGGGTGATAGCGGATCACTGACTCTGGGTTTTGTTATTGCAACACTCTGTATCGTCTCGTTAAAATATGTCTCGCCTGCATCGATTTTGTTCATCACCGCCATCCCTTTACTGGATACTTTTCTGGTAATCATACGACGTATCCAACGTGGGATGTCTCCCTTTAAAGCCGATAAAAATCACATCCATCATTTCATGTATAACATTAAAGGCGACGTGAGAGTTTCCGTCATCATCATAGCTTCCATCCAAGCCATGTTTTCGATAATAGGATTTCAAATGCGTACAGCCGATGGCTTTTTATCCTTGATTTTATTTAGTTTGTTGTTTTTTATTTTCTTAAATATGTTTGATCAACGTATCCGATATCGAAAAACATCGAAAAACAAAAAGCGCCTCAGAGACGAAAGGGCTCAAAAAATTGAAGAAAAAAATACTTTAAGTGATCTCGCAAATACCTCTATTGGGACATCCATTCTAATTCAACAGGAGCTAAAATGAAAATTTTTGTCACCGGAGGAGCCGGATATATCGGTTCGCATACGTGCGTAGAACTGTTAAATGCGGGGTACGAGGTTGTTATTTATGACAATTTTTCCAACAGCTCTGATGAAGCAATTCGACGTGTTGAGTATATCACCGGAAAATCGTTCCAACTGATTATTGGTGATATCCGAGATGAAGACGCCACCGCAAACGCGATGGCAGGATGCGATGCCGTTATCCATTTTGCCGGACTTAAAGCCGTCGGTGAATCCGTCGCCAAACCGCTGGAATATTACGACAACAACGTCCAAGGAACGTTGTCTCTTTTGCGGGCTATGAAGACTAATGGTATCAAAACACTCGTATTCAGCTCCTCGGCAACGGTGTATGGCGATCCGGAATATCTCCCTCTAAACGAGAGTCACCCTCTGCGTACCACCAATCCCTACGGTCAAACGAAACTTGTGATTGAAGAGATATTACGTGACCTCTACGCATCTGATCCGTCATGGAAGATTATGATTTTACGCTATTTCAATCCCGTAGGGGCACATGAAAGCGGTCTTATCGGGGAAGATCCGCAAGGAATCCCAAACAATTTAATGCCTTTTGTTGCACAAGTAGCAATCCGCAGACGTGATACCTTAAATATTTTCGGAGGAGATTATCCGACGCATGACGGGACGGGAGTTAGAGATTATATCCATGTCGTCGATTTGGCTCAAGGACATTTAAAAGCCCTTCAAGCATTAACAACACCCCAATGCACGCCCATCAATCTTGGAACGGGGTTAGGCTACAGCGTACTGGATGTCGTTGATGCGTTTACAAAAGCCAGCAGTAAAACCATCCCCTACATCATTGCTCCCCGCCGTAACGGAGATATAGCCGCCTGCTATGCAGATCCTTCTGCCGCCACTGAAATCCTCGGATGGAGTGCGCAGCGTGACTTGGAAAGCATGTGCCGTGATGCATGGAGCTTTCAATCTAAAAATCCAAAAGGTTATGCATGAAAAAAATATTGATTGTTTTTGGTACCCGTCCTGAAGCCATCAAAATGGCACCGTTGGTTAAAGCGTTCCAAAGCCATCCGGAAAGTTTTGAAACCAAAGTATGTGTCACGGCTCAACATAGAGAAATGCTGGATCAAGTACTGAACCTTTTTGAGATTGTCCCTGAATATGACCTCAATATTATGAAAAATGGTCAAAATCTGTACGATATTACCGCAAACGTCCTGCTGGGAATGAAAAATGTTTATGACTATAAACCGGATATTGTATTCGTCCATGGAGACACGACCACTACCTTTGCTGCATCGCTGGCTGCATTTTATCAACAGATTAAAATCGCTCACATCGAGGCAGGCCTGCGTACTGGAAATATCTACAGTCCATGGCCTGAAGAAGCAAATCGACAGCTCACGACTCAAATCGCTGCCTACCATTTTGCACCCACTGCAACGAGCAAAGCCAATCTTTTAAAAGAAAATGTCCTTGAATCACGAATCTCTGTCACGGGGAATACCGTTATTGACGCTCTCTTTTTAGCCCTCGAGAAAATTCATAATAATCCTTTGCTGGAAAAAGAGATCATTGCCAAACTTACCTCGCTATATCCATTTGACCCCTCGAAAAAAATCATCCTTGTCACCGGTCACCGCCGCGAAAATCATGGAAATGGTTTTATTAATATTTGTGCAGCATTGAAAACATTGGCGCAAAACAATCCGACCGTAGACATCGTTTATCCCGTCCATTTGAATCCAAATGTTCAAAAACCGGTCAAAGAGATTCTAGGCGGCATTCCAAACGTCCATTTAATAGAACCGCTGCAGTACGAAACCTTTCTCTATCTGATGGATAAATCTTATTTTATCATTACCGATAGCGGCGGTGTTCAAGAAGAAGCACCCAGTTTAGGTAAACCGGTACTGGTGATGCGCGATACCACCGAGCGTCCCGAAGCGCTGATAGCCGGAACGGTCAAACTCGTCGGAACCGATACCGCAAAAATTATTGCCGAAGCACAGCTGCTGCTGGATTCACCTCAAGCATACACGACCATGTCAAAAGCCCATAATCCCTACGGTGACGGCAAAGCATGTGAACGCATTATCAACTTTTTACTAAAGGATAGTTATGAAAAATAGAAACGTCTGTATTATTGGATTAGGCTATATTGGATTGCCGACAGCAGCTTTGTTGGCGAATAGACACTATCAGGTCCACGGGGTCGATGTCGTTCAAAGTACGGTTGATACAATCAACCAAGGCAAAATCCATATCGTCGAACCCGAACTTGACACCTTTGTACGTTCTGCGGTCAACTCCGGTAATCTAAAAGCCTCTACCACACCGGCTAAAGCCAATGTTTTTATTCTTGCTGTCCCAACCCCGTTTCATCATAACGATGACCCTAGCGCATGCCCTGCACCCAACATTGACTACGTCATATCTGCAACCCAATCGATCGCTCCGTACATTCGTGAAGGCAATATCATCATTCTCGAATCTACCTCTCCTGTGGGAACCACCGACAAAGTAGCGGAGGTTCTAAGCGAATGCGGTATTGATACCTCGCGGATTCATATCGCCCACTGCCCTGAACGTGTACTGCCGGGACATATCATGCGCGAACTGGTCGAAAATGACCGTATCGTCGGCGGAACGACCCCCGAAGCTACGAAAGTGGCCGCCAACTTTTACCGAACTTTCGTTTCGGGTGAAGTTCTCGAAACGGATGCCAAAACTGCCGAGATGGCAAAACTCACGGAGAACAGCTTCCGTGATGTTAACATCGCCTTTGCCAATGAGCTCTCCATCTTGTGTGACAAGTTCGGCATCGATGTCTGGAATCTCATCCGCCTCGCCAATCGACACCCTCGTGTCAACATCCTCCAACCCGGAGCAGGAGTCGGCGGGCACTGTATCGCCGTTGATCCATGGTTTATCGTTCACAAAGGGGGAGCGGATGCCAAAATCATCCGTGCAGCACGTGAAGTCAATAACTATAAAACCGAATGGGTGATCCAAAAGATAAAAGACCGTGCTCAAAACTTTGAAACTCTCCATGGCAAAAAAGCCAAAATCGCCTGCATGGGTATAGCATTTAAACCCGATATTGACGATTTACGCGAATCACCTGCACTCTATATCGTCCAGCGCTTGCTTGCGGATGGTATAGATGTCTTAGCCGTAGAACCCAATATCGAAAATCACAGTAGTTTTCCCATTGTCGACACTGCCGTCGCTGTAGATGAAGCGGATATTGTTGTTTTTTTAGTTAAACACAAAGTATTCAAATATCTCAGTATCAGCGACAAAGAAGTGTTGGATTTTTGCAGCGTAACCGTACACTGATGCAACCAAAAATCCTTTCCTTATTTGCGAGCGATCAGAGTATTTTTTTATTGGCAAATATTGTCTTTAGCGCATCCACTTATATCGTGATGCTGTTTATACCGTATATGCTAACCATGGAATCTATGGCTGAATTCTCCTCGGTTTACAATGCCATGCTCCTCTTGCTTGGCATTTTTGAATTCGGAATTCCTATAAGCTTTTTACGATTTTATCAGCTCTATAAAATCACTTTTTTAATCAATGCGATTTTACAATTGACCATCGTATCGGGATTGATTTTAATTGCGTTTTCCCCTTTTGGGAATGTACTGATAGAAGCTTTTCATTTAGGACAAAGCCAGATGAGTGCACTTCTTTTTTTCATTGCTGTGATAACGCAGTTAAGCTGGTCGTTTAGCCGAAATATTTTATTGACAGAACAAAAATACACGTTTATTTTGATTCTCTCCCTTTTCATCTTTATTCTGCGAACGGTTTCATTAGGGTATCTTTACTATCATATTGAAATTCTTTCCATAAACTCCATCTTGCTATCGATGTTTATTATCCCATTTATCCCGATCTTCTATGTGATGCTCCTAAATATTGCAAGAACCGTCAACTCATATAGCATTATAAAAAACTACCGCCGTACAAAAAAAATATTTTTCTTTTACCTAAAAGGTTTTATGAAATTTTCTCTTATGACGTTTGCTATTGGTGTTTTATACGTTTTCTCAGGACGCTATTTGATCATTTATCTTACCGAACAGCATCAGATTTCTCTGTTGGCAGATTTGGGATATGCCATGACATTTTTGGGAATCATAACAATCGCTTCTGCGTCATTTAGAACTTTTTTTATCTCTAAGTTTCATCTGGGAGACAAAAAATCCATTACGATTCACTTGGATAACTACATAGGACAAATTCGGTTGCTGGTTTCATTTTCCATTCTCATCGCAGTATTGCTGAGCATAACCGTCTACATTATCATGCCGAGTTATTTATCGATCAATGCACCCATTTTTGTGTTCATACTAACCGCTTCTTATGGGGTCATATTCCTCCTGAGTCTTATAACTTTTTTATCTCCTACCATGAATTACAATGTTTTAGAGATAACCATCAATGCCGCACGCTTAATCATCATTGTCGTCATTACACGATTTATATTTTTGAAAAATCCTATTTTCGGGTTTTTACTGATCAATTTAGTCTTAATGATTGGCGAACTTATATTTGCAAAAATCCTATTAAAAAGGTTGCGCTATGCTCACTAAAACATTATCCCGCCTTAGTGATTTTTTTATTTTTGTCCTCGTCTTTAGTTTTTATAATGACAACTTTATGGTTGAGCATTTTGGCGCACAATCGTTAAAAGCATTGTTTTTTCTTTTTTATCTCTTTTATTCTTTCACCTTTGCTCAGAATTTCAAAACGATGACCGGCACTCAAGATAAAATGTTTTTTGCATTCTTGCTTTTTGATATGACGCTTTTATTGATTCAAATGCTTTTTGGCTGGAATGTTTCTTTTGCACCTGCTGGATTTATGCTCATTGCGATTTTAAGTGTCATCCTCTATTTTAGTCGTTACCCGCTGCAAAAACTGCTGTACATGGTTTGGATAAGCATGATGGCATCCGTAGTCATGTGCTATTTCAGTCCCCCTCTGGACGAATGGACCTTTAGAAAATCCGGCGGAACCGATGATCCTAATGAATTTTCAACACAGTTGCTCATTTTTCTCTTTGCAGCATTTTATCTCTATACCCAAAATAAAAGTAAACTCTTTCTTGCAGTATCGATTGTATTTTTCACCTATGGGATATTGCATGCAGCGTCCATGTCTTCATTTTTAATGCTGGGCGTTTTGGGAGTATTGGGGATTGTCCGATTACTTCTCATTAAACCTCAAATCTTTTTCAGCACTAAAGCTTTATTGGGATTACTCTTGATCTCGGCAGTCGCCACACAAATCAATCCAATAAAATTCGAAGCTGTTTCCAATATTTTAAGTCGGACAAAAGATACGGGAACCGCCGGTTTTCGAATGCACTCATGGATTGCCGGAAAACATATGGTTGAAAAAAATCCTTTGCTTGGGGTCGGGGTGGATGAATTTAGAGCCAATGAATACAAATATGAAGAAGGACATATGCTGGGAAGTTCTCCCTCCCCTCACAACGTTTACATTAAACTCATCGCTGAATCGGGAATTGTAATTTTTCTTCTTTTTGTCCTTTTCATTGGCAATATTATTGTCTCAAATTTTAAAATCTTATTTTATACCAACGAATGGTGGCTCATGATGATACTTTTTTCCTCTCTGCTCATGGGCTTGACGCTGGGCTTTCTCTACGACAAGTTTTTTTGGATATCCATCGCTTTGATGATGAACATCAATTACGAACTTAACCGGAGGAAGGCAATCCCATGAAACTATTACACATAATTCCCCTGCTTCACGGTGGAGGTGCGGAGAAGTTTTGCATAGATTTATGTAACGAGCTATCCAAAGAGCATGACGTAACGATTTGCGCCTTGTTCGATGTAGAAGAACATATGTTTATGGCAAAAGCTTTGAGTCCTGATGTCAAAGTCATTACCCTCAATAAAAAACTCGGGTTTGACATACGGATGTTTTTCAAGATTTACATGCTTGTTAAAAACGGGAACTATGATGCTATTAACACTCACCTCATGGGACTGTTTAATTCTTTGCCGGCTATTGTATTAACGAAAAATAAATTTTTTCACACCATACATTCGTTGGCCTCCAAAGAGACAAGCAAGAACAAGAGGATGATTTACAACATCCTGTTTAACTTTTTCCATGCAACTCCCATTGGTATCTCCAACCAAGTCCTAAAAAGCATTCATACCGAATACGGAAATCAGTTTAATACCCTCATTATAAATGGAACGAAACGACCGGAAGCGACGACAGAACTTGAGAATGTTCGACGCGAGATCCAAGGGTATAAAAAAACACCCTCCACAAAAGTTTTCCTAACCATAGGTCGTATCGCACCGGAAAAAAATCAAAAAATGATGATCGAAGTCTTTAATAAACTCATATCCGAAGGCGAAGATCTTATTTTAGTGATTATAGGCAGAGATACAGAAGAAGGAGATCCTACCCTAAGCCAGCTTTTGCCCCTAGCTAAACCGGAGATTCATTTTTTAGGGATGAAGCAAAACATTGCAGATTACTATCTTTGTTGTGATGCTTTTTGTCTCTCTTCGCTCTACGAGGGTCTTCCTATTACGCTGCTTGAAGCTCTCTCCCTTGGAGTGATTTCGATTTGTACACCTGTCGGCGGGATCATCGATGTAGTTGAGGACGGGGAAAATGGATTTTTAAGCAGCGATGTATCAGAACAATCATTTTATGTTGCCGTAAAAAGATTTTTATCCTTAGATGATAACGAAAAAAGAGAGCTCTCCAAAAACGCCGTAGAGACTTTTGAGACGATGTATGACATTTCAACAACAGAAAAAAAATACATCGACCTTTACAGCACAAGACTAACATCTAAAAAACAGCCATTCATTTCAGCATAAAAGGTAGAGTCATGTTCAAAATTGCACCCTGGTTTAACAACTTCCAAGCACCTGCTGTACTAATGATCGATGATCTAAGCGATGCTTATATTGATGTTTATGAGGAGTCTTACAAAAACGACTGGGGATATTTGGGGGATCAAGAGGGTTCTGCCTTCCATTTTTTAGAAAAAGAACTGCTTGACTTGTATCCTGATGTCAAAATCACTTTTTTTGTCCCCTATTTACGGCACGAAGTTCTAAATGAAAACTGTGGTTTTAGTGTCAAAAAATATGCTTTAGGGGAGAGGAAAGAGTACACCCTCTTTTTAAAACGATTGGTTTCAAAAGGGCATGAAATAGCGCATCACGGCTCAGACCACGGCAGATATATCAACCGATCCATCTGTACGACTGCAAACAACTGGATACACGAATGGGCATTGTTTCAAGACGTAGAAGAAGGGGTCGAAATAACCGAAAAAGGGGTTAAACTCTTTAAGACAATAGCCAATATTGATGTTGTCGGAGGGAAATATTGCGGGTATATCACCATCGACAATTCACAAGAGATCATCGATAGCTGTAATTTTCTCTATTGGTGTGAACATGTTAATTATCTCTCCCATGATTTTGATGAAACGTTTTTTGGCAAGAGCCAAATTTTTTCGTTTCCTACCAATTTTCCGGGAAATAGTTTTGTCAGGCTAGCCTATCTTACAGGAGATCCAAAAAGAGATAGCAAAAAGAAATATGCGAAAAATTTTCAGCCTCTCTATAATCTGTTGTCGTATTACAAACTGGATCAACTGTATAAACAGGGAAAGATCATCAGTATTCAAGATCATATATCCCCCTCTACATCAGCAGGCACTGCCCAATCGGCAAATATCGTCAGTGATATACTCAGTCTAAAAAAAATATTTGCATTTTTAAAATCTCGCAGTGTATGGTATGCGACCTGCGAAGAAATAGCTGAGTATGTCTACATAAAACACAACTGCACAATCCAAGAAGATAACACTAAAATCATTATCGATTTTAAAAACAGTAAACATCTTTCCAATACATTTATTTCCCTCACCCACGATAAAGCATTTACCCTGCATCAAAACAATGTAAAACATAGCTCTAAAATGCTCAACGGTTCCCATACCGTAACCGTTTCGATTTCCAATGGCAAGAATGAGTTTGATTACACTGTCGCGAATACATCGGTAAAAAAAGTATTGCTGGCGGGACCGTTAGAAAATAAGCATGATGTCACCAAAACAGGCGGTGTCATTGTCTTGTTTTCAGACTTGCTGCGTCAATTTGACAAACAAGGAATTGAATATCATGTCATTGATACCAATAAAGCAAATTACTCCAATAAACCCACCGCACTGCTGAGCATTTGGTATAACCTGCTAACCAAAACAAAACAGTACCCGCATCTTTCACTTCACGCAACGGCGAATGACTATATGTTTATCGCCCCGCTTGCGGTTTTTATCGCTAAAGCGTTGGGAAAAACGGTGAGCTTGCGAAAATTTGCCGGCAGCTTCGATGATATCTATGAAAAAATGAACTTTCTTTTAAAACCGATTGTCTCCATGACGCTAAAAAAATCGGATGCAAATTTTTTCGAAACACACTATTTAGTCAATCATTTTTTGCCTTTAAACAAAAGTACTCACTGGCTCCCGAACGTTCGGGAAAGACCCGATCAAATACGCACCGGTGAGTTTCGAAAAAGATTTATTTTTATTGGAAGTGTTACCAAAGAAAAAGGGATTATAGAACTGCTGGAGGCATCCAATCAGCTTGGCAGCGATTACACTGTCCATATATACGGAAATATCTCTGATGACCTTTTGGACTTTGATTTTTCAAATTACAAAGCAGAGTATAAGGGGGCACTAAAGTCTCCGGAAGTACTAAAAACGCTGCGAGAATATGATGTGCTGATCCTCCCTTCTTATATAGAAGGATACCCCGGAGTCATCATCGAAGCACTTTCCATCGGACTCCCGATTATAGCGACAACGCTAAAAGGGATAAAAGAGATGGTCGATGAGAGCTGTACTGTTTTTGTAGCTCCCAAAAATACCCCCGAGTTAAAAAATGCCATACTCCACTTTGATCAGACGAACTATCCTGAGTTTTCGTACCATGCCTGTCAACATTTTGAAAAATTTGACAGCGAAATTCAAACAGCGAAATTTATAAATATTATCCAATAAATGTTAGGAGACTAGATCATGATCCCATTGAAAATCGGTATTCTTATTGACGATACAAAACTGGAAAAGTATAAAGCAGAAATTTTAAATACGCTTCAAAACAGTGATTTTTGCACCATTGTACAATTTATTCGCCGCGATAAAGAGATTGATTTTGCGTCGGATAAGAGTGAATATCTTCTTTATCGATTTTTTAACACACTGGATGCAAAACTTTTTGGAAAAGGGACAAAATACCTTGGATCAGAAAGCATAGAAGACAAAATAACCGCTTGTCAAAACGATACGACCAAAGCGGACGAATTAGATGTTATTTTAAATCTTTCCTCTTCGGATAAATATTACCCCAATAATGCAAAATACGGTGTTTGGCAATTTGATTACCGCTCTTTTCCCGTAGGTTATTGGGAAGTGATACATAATGATCCTTTTACGCAAGTCAGACTTATTCAACACGGCAGAGGGTTTGAAAACGATGTACTCCTAGACACTTTTAGAACAATGACCCATCCTAAGTCAATGCTTAAAAACAAAGACCTCGTGTTATGGCGATCCCATATGATGATGGTACGAAATCTAAAAAGATTAGCGATTGATCCAAAGACTTTCTTTGACAACCGAAAATCAACCGTTTCTTTTAACCCCAAACCCGTACAAAATAAAAGAGAAAAGTTTGATCTGCAATTTTCATTTAGTGATGAGATCAAACAAGCCCCTCCGACAAATTCTGGGATGCTTATCGCTGTTGGCAAACTTCTCAAAAAATATGCGACATTGAGCATAAGGAAGTTTTTTGTATGGGATCGTTGGTTGATTTTGTACAGTGAAACAGAAGATGGAGAGATAAATCCAAATCTTTCAGAGTATAAAAGGCTTTATGCTCCGGGTAAAAACTATTTTTGGGCAGATCCTTTTGTCGTTGATGAAGACGATAAAAGCTATCTCTTTTTTGAAGAATTGGATTATACGATCCAAAAAGGGTATCTGAAAGTTGCCGAATATGATCCCCTGCACCAAACTTTTAAGACGTCTAAAACAATTCTGGATTTGGACTATCATCTCTCGTATCCAAATGTCTTTAAACATAAGGGAAACTACTACATGGTTCCAGAATCGCATGAAAATATGAGTGTAGATCTTTTTGAAGCTGTGGAATTTCCAACCAAATGGAAAAAGAAAAAAACACTCCTTGGCGATGTTTTGGCGGTGGATGCGACGCTTTATTTTCGAGATGAAAAATGGTGGATGTTTGTCAATATAGCAGAAAAAGAGGATTTTTCTATGAATGATGAACTCTACCTCTATTACTGCAATGATTTCATAAGCGATGAATGGATACCGCATCCGCAAAACCCGATTGTCTCCGACGTAACGACAGCAAGACCGGCTGGAAATCTGATTCAAAAAGGAAACAAGCTTTACCGACCCGCACAAGATTGCAGCGGTTTTTATGGCAGAAAAGTGGTTATCAATGAAATAGAAATATTAAATGAAACACAGTACAAAGAAACGACAGTAGGTGAAATAAACTCAAATTTTGCAGATGATTTAGTTGCAGTACATACGTTAAACAGTTCAAAAAAGCTAACCGTAATCGATGCGATAAAGAGCAGGGGGGAAACGTCACCATGTTAGCAACTATAAAACAGATTTATGACTCGCTTCCAAAAGAGTATCTTACATTTCTACGATACATTCCAGACAAACTCTTGTTTGGTAAATCGTACAGTGAGTGGAAACCAAAAATCTCGTTCGACAAACACCTGATCGATCAAAATCTCTACGATACTTTATCGTATGTCAGGGAACACACTCAGTACGGAAAAGAGCACATTACGGGCAACTTGGATCTAAAAAATGTCCGAAGTATTTTAGAATCATTGCCCCTCATCACTTCCTATGATCTCGCAACCAACTTGGACTACTATACTTCCGATGAATACAATACCTTTAACTCCTACAGCGCGACAACAGGGGGGACCGGAGGGAGTCCTACCACCGTTCTTTTTTCAAATGAACTTTATGGAATCGAATGGGCACATGTTCACCATATCTGGTCATCCGTAGGCTACGATCACCTAAAAGATACGAAACTCACCCTGCGCGGCAAGATGCTTCATGGGGATAAACTGGTCGAATACAATCCCCTCTATAATGAACTGGTTGTGGATGTTTTTAAAGTCAATTGTGATAATTTTGATCAGCTCCTCAAAGCAATCAAGCTCTACCCCATCAAATACATCCACGGCTACCCCTCGCTGGTCAAAGAGTATATGACCTATTTCGAATACCACAACTTTATTCCAAAACTCAACGGCATCCTTTTGACCAGTGAAGGGGTGAGTGCCAAAGAGAAAAAACAAATTGCCGACTTTTTCGGATGTAAAGTCCTCTCTTTTTACGGACAATCCGAAAGAGCTCTTATCGCAGCCGATTTTGATTCCAACGGTATTTATAAAGTCTATACTTCTTATGGATACCCCCGTATCGTGGATGGTGAACTGGTTATCACTTCGTTTGTAAACCGTGCTCTTCCTCTCGTTAACTATAAAATAGGAGACGGTGCCGAGATAATCGAAGACGAGCACTGTTTGTATCTGAAAAATCTCACGAGCCGACGGGGAAAAGATTTCGTCTATCTTACGAAAGAGAAAAAGATACCTTTGACCGCCTTAGGGCTCCATAGCACTATCCAAAACGAAATTCTTTATTATCAATTTCATCAAAAAGAGTTTGGAAAAATCAAACTCTGGATCGCGCCAAAAATGACGACACTCCTTCCCTATAAAGAAATAGCCACTATTTTTGGCAATCAAATAAAAGAAAGATTAAAAGATTTCGATGTCGATATCCGAATCGTCACTGAGAATAAGATTGTGAAGAGCTGCAAGGGAAAGCTAAGAATACTCGTGCAGGAGCTGAAAGTATGACCAATCACTATCGATTTCAAATCGCTTTTCACACTTTTAATGAAAGAGAGGACTATTGATGCTGTTTTATCTAAAAAAAATATATGATCTTCTCCCAAAAGAGCACCTGAGATTTCTGCGATACATTCCCGATGAACTTTTGTTTGGTAAATCGTACAGTGAGTGGAAACCCAAAATCTCGTTCGACAAACACCTGATCGATCAAAATCTCTACGATATCTTATCGTATGTCAGAGAACACACTCAGTACGGAAAAGATCACATTACGGGCAACTTGGATCTAAAAAATGTCCGAAGTGTTTTAGAATCATTGCCCTTCATTACTTCTTATGATCTCGCAACCAATTTGGACTACTATACTTCCGATGAATACAATACGTTTAACTCCTACAGCGCGACAACAGGCGGGACAGGCAGACACCCCACAACCGTTCTTTTTTCGAATGAACTTTATGGAATCGAATGGGCACATGTTCACCATATCTGGTCGTTTGCATTCTACGACCGCAAAAGAGATACGAAACTCACCCTGCGCGGCAAGATGCTTCATGGGGATAAACTGGTCGAATACAATCCCCTCTATAATGAACTGGTTGTGGACACGTACAAAGTCAATCATGATAATTTTGATCAGCTAATAGAGGCTATCAAACCCTATGATGTCAAATACATCCACGGCTACCCCTCGCTGGTCAAAGAGTATATGACCTATTTCGAATACCACAACTTTATTCCAAAACTCAACGGCATCCTTTTGACCAGTGAAGGGGTGAGTGTCCTGGAAAAAAAACAGATTTCCGACTTTTTCGGATGTAAAGTCCTCTCTTTTTACGGACAATCCGAAAGAGCTCTTATCGCAGCCGATTTTGATTCCAACGGTGTTTATAAAGTCTATACCTCTTATGGGTATCCCCGTATCGTGGATGGTGAACTGGTTATCACTTCGTTTGTAAACCGTGCACTTCCTCTCGTTAACTATAAAATAGGAGACGGTGCCGAGATAATCGAAGACGAGCACTGTTTGTACCTGAAAAATCTCACGAGCCGACGGGGAAAAGATTTCGTCTATCTTACGAAAGAGAAAAAGGTATCGACAACACTCCTCGCGATGAACACCAATGTTGAAAAAGAGATTCTCTATTATCAGATACATCAAAAAGAGTTTGGAAAAATCAACATATTATTATTATTAAAATTAGATAGTCTTAGGTCATCTGAAAAACTGTCAAAAACTTTTGCTGATGCCATAAAGAGAGAGCTCAAAAATTTTGAGATAAATGTGAGAGTAGCGAAAGAACACGAAATTATTAAAAGCCATAGAGGCAAAATGATTCTATTGGTGCAGGAGTTGGACGTATGAAAACGAATCATTCTAAAATCATTTTTACCGTATTGGGTTTAAGAAAGAAGTTAAAGGAGATATCACAATGCTGGCGACTATGAAACAAATTTATGATGTACTGCCCAAAAGATATCTGACCTTTCTACGCTACATTCCTGACAGGATTTTATTTGGCAAATCCTATATCCAATGGAAACCAAAGGTCTCGTTTGATAAAAGTCTGATTGATCAGAATTTATTTGATACGCTCAATTATGCACGAGAGCAAACCAGATATGGCAAAGATCATATACCTGAGAAATTTGATATTTCGGATGTCAAAACTGTTCTTGAATCCTTGCCAATAGTCACTTCGTATGATATAGCAACCAATTTGAATTACTATACCTCAGATGAGTTTAATCGATTTAACTCGTATAAGACCACTACCGGCGGATCAGGGAGAAATCCGACAACCCTTTTACTCTCCAACGAACTTTACGGTGTCGAGTGGGCACATGTTCACCACATTTGGTCTTTAGCAGATTACAAACGACAAAGAGATACAAAGCTTACCCTTCGAGGAAAAAGCCTAAAAGGGGATAAACTTGCAGAATACAATCCTCTCTATAATGAGCTTGTCGTAGATACGTATAAAATAAACCATACTAATTTTAAACAACTTTTAGATGAAATTAAAAAATATAATATTAAATACATTCATGGCTACCCCTCTCTTGTAAAAGAATACATGGGCTACTTCGAGATGTACGATTACATCCCAAAGCTTAATGGAATTTTTTTAGCCAGTGAAGAATCGAGTGTTGATGAAAAAAAAGCCATGAGCGATTTTTTCTCTTGTAAGGTTATTTCATTTTATGGACAATCAGAACGGGCACTTATCGCCGTAGATATTGACTCCAACAATCTGCATAGAGTCTACACCTCCTATGGATACCCCAGAGTTATTGACGGTGAACTTATAATAACTTCCTTTGTCAATCGTGCCTTACCTCTTATCAATTATAAAGTAGGTGACGGTGCGGAACTGATCGAAGATGAACATTACGTATACCTAAAAAACTTAACCGGCAGATGGGGAAAAGATTTCATCTATTTAAATAAAGATAAAAAGATTCCAACCACCGCTATCAATCTTCATTCTCACATACAAAGTGAAATTGTTTATTATCAAATACACCAAAAAGAATTCGCAAAAATCGAGATAAAAATTCTTAAAAAACCACTCAGCAGCCTCTCTTCACAACAGCTTTTAGAAATATTTACGCATGAAATGAAATCAAATTTAAAAGATTTCGAAATCAGTGTGATCATTGTCAATGAAAATGAAATTGTTAAAAGCACCAGAGGTAAAATGATTTTGCTTGTTCAAGAATTGAAAGTTTGACCCATGAAGATGCAACAACTGAGCCGATTCATTACTACGGTAAAATTTTTAACCTGCAAACAAATAGCCTATCGGCTTTTTTATACTCTGAGAAATAGACTCCGGTATTTACAAAAATATCAGCATAAGTTACTCACTGCATCAAGAGTTGCAACCCTCACATTACAGCCATCTATTCACGCGTATCCTTCCTGCGATGATAACCGATTTACCTTTTTAAATCTTTCCAAAACATTCGATACGACAATTGATTGGAACTATTCTCAATATGGCAAACTTTGGACCTACAATCTGACCTATTTTGATTTTTTGCATCAAGAGGAGATGAGTAAAGAAAAAGCTCTTGAGCTCATCCACAACTTTATCGATCAATCTGCTTCTATCCACGATGGATTTGAGCCTTTTCCCATCTCTCTGCGAGGAATAAACTGGATTAAATTTCTTGTAAAACATGAAATTAGTGACGTAAAAATCAATGATTCGCTCTTTGCACATTATCACATTTTACTGGACAATCAAGAATACCATCTACTAGGCAACCATCTCCTCGAAAACGGCTTTAGCCTCCTTTTTGGAGCGTATTATTTTCATGATGACTCGTTTTACAAAACAGCCAACAAGATTTTGACAGCCCAGATAGAAGAACAGATTCTCCCCGATGGCGCCCATTTCGAACTTAGTCCGATGTACCATCAGATTATGCTCTATCGAGTCTTGGACTGCATCAATTTGCTAAAAAATAATCTGTGGAAAGATAAAGGACTTTTAACCCTTTTGGAATCCAAAGCCCAGACGATGTTAGGATGGCTAGAAGCAATCACCTACGGTGATGGGGCGATTCCTCTGCTCAACGACAGCACCAACGGTATTGCCCCCACAACGAAAGAACTGACCCAATATGCTGCACTTCTTGGTCTACAAGCACGACACCTTCCGCTCAAAGAATCCGGCTATCGCAAAATAGC
Source organism: Pseudomonadota bacterium (assembly GCA_043797085.1). Classification (GTDB taxonomy): domain Bacteria; phylum Campylobacterota; class Campylobacteria; order Campylobacterales; family Sulfurimonadaceae; genus Sulfuricurvum. The sequence goes on from JAZDQA010000010.1 coordinate 86,945, forward strand.
CAAAGAGACGTATGAGTGTATCGTCGATGTCGGGAATATAGGACCCGATTATATCCCCGGACATGCGCACAGTGATACCTTTAACTTTGAACTTCATATTGATGGAAAACCAATCATTATCGATACCGGACTTTCCACCTATGAAACCAATGCCCGACGCAATACAGAACGCTCCACATCATCCCATAACACCGTTATGATAGACGACAAAGAGCAAAGCGAAGTCTGGGGAGGATTCCGAGTTGCAAGACGAGCCAAAATAACTGATCTGCACGAAGACGTCGATTGGATTGAAGCGACCCATGACGGATATACAAAAATCGGTGTACTGCATACACGACAGTTCTCTTTTGAAAATCACAAAATTATTATCAGGGATACCATTCAAAGTGCAACGCATCACCATTGCATAGCATTTTTACATCTGCATCCTGATGTTTTGGTACGTATTAATCACGATACAGCTCACATAGGCAGCTGCTCAATCCTTTTCACCGAATACCAAAAGATCGAACTCGATACTTACCAATACGCACCGGAGTTTAATACACTCATCGAGGCTTTTGTTATTAAAATCACCTTCACCAAAAATTTAACCATGGAGATAACCCTATGAAAATTTTATTTATTACCGATAACTTTCCGCCTGAGGTCAACGCTCCCGCTACTCGTACCTATGAACACGTTCAAGAGTGGATCCAACACGGGGCCGAAGTAACAATCATAACCTGTGCACCAAACTTCCCTCACGGGCATGTTTATGACGGCTATAAAAATAAACTCTATCAAAAAGAAAATATGGATGGTATAGAAGTAATCCGTGTTTGGAGTTACATCACGGCAAACAGCGGATTTGTAAAACGGGTGCTTGATTATATGAGCTTTGCTTTTATGGCATTTTGGGTGGGCTTGTTTCAAAAATATGACGTCATCATCGCCACATCACCGCAGTTTTTTACGACATGGACAGCATCAGGACTCTCCAAGATACGGCGAAAACCATGGATTTTTGAACTGCGCGATCTATGGCCTGAATCGATTAAAACGGTCGGGGCAATGAAACAGGGAATCGCGATTGAGATATTAGAGAAAATAGAACTTTTTCTCTACCGTGATGCGACACGTGTCATCACCGTCACCGATGCTTTTAAAGCCAATCTGATACGACGCGGCATTGTTGAAAAAAAAATAAATGTGATCACCAACGGTTCGAATGTAGAACTGTTTTATACACGTCCGAAAAATCAGCTGTTATTGGATCAGCTCAATCTAAACGGAAAATTTATCGTAGGCTACATCGGCACACACGGTCTGGCACACAGTCTCGATTTTATCGTCCGAAGCATTTCCAAAATCTCTGACCCTGACATCCATTTTCTCTTTATCGGTGATGGTGCGATGAAAAGCACTATCGTCACCTTATCACGAGAACTCAACCTCACCAATGTCACATTTTTAAATCCGATATCCAAAGAGCAAGTCCCAGATTATCTTTCTATTTGTGATGTTTCACTCGCTCCTCTCAAAAAAGAAGATAATTTTAAAACAGTTATACCCTCTAAAATTTTTGAAGCATCAGCGATGCAGAAACCGACTTTACTGGGGGTTGAAGGAGAGGCTCAGGGGATTATTGAATACCATCACGCAGGGTTGTGTTTCGAACCTGAAAATGAAAAGGATTTCATTGAGAAAGTGATTTTAATCAAAGAAAATCCAAAAATATATCAAGAACTTCAGCAAGGATGTAAAACCCTTGCCGAAGCGTATGATCGGAAAAAGCTTGCAAACCGTATGCTTTCAATCATCACTAATCTCAACAGTACGGTCAACTATATCCCGCAATATCAGGGGACTATTAATGCTTTACAACGGTAGCATTTGTATAAAATTTTCCATGATCGCCGGTAACATCGATTGTTTTTACGCCATAGCCGTTAATGGTATAGCCATTCTTATCTTGGCTTCCTGTAACGATATTATTCTTTAATATCAGTTTGCTAAAATTTGCATTCCAACAAGCGAATGCAGACCCGATGTTATTGGCAAGATTATTATCTTTTACCGTAACAACACCGATTGAATTTGGACTCATATATACCAATCCGGCACCTTCTGAAGCATTTCCGTTAAAATTGATATCATTATTATGATAGGTTATATTATGTGCAGCGGGTGATTTTGCTCCTGCCACAACATTATTGTGCAAATAGTTACCTGCAACCTCAACATTTTCATTTGTGCTCATATCAATACCATAATTATCGTTTCCATAAAATTCATTCGAGTAGATCAATGTATTTGCCAAACCATTTATTTTAAGATCCATACCGTGCATCCCATTGTATGATTTGCTGTATCTTACCGTTATTCTTGAATTTGCCAAATAATCATCTCGATAAAAAGAAATACCAGAACCTTGATCGATTTTAAAATTCTTTGCTTCTATAAATTCTACAAGGACATTGCTTTTTGCTACATACGCATTGATACCATTCAACGTTTTACTATTACCATTAACGGTAAAATTTCTAACGACAATGTTTCCTCCGCGAAGATTGACAGCAGAAGTAGCGTCACTTCCTGAAATCGTATTGCTCAGTATGGTTTTCCCCATCCCGGCACCTTGTAAAATTACATTACTGTTATTAATGCTGATCCCGTTGACTGTATTGATGGTACAAGCAGGCATATTCACCGTTCCACCCGCACTTGGGACAGCGTTAATGGTATCTTGCAAAGCTTTTTGCGTACACGAAGGTACTTGATAAACATTAGCAGCAGGGACAGTAAATGTTTGGAATCCCCATGTTGGATTTTCAAGAGGCAAACACTCTTTGCTTTGAATACGATAATATTGATCTTTACCACATGGCGCTGCCGTTGTGGTACTTGGTGGTGTTGTTGTCACAGGTGGCGTTGTTGTCACAGGTGGCGTTGTTGTCACAGGCGGCGTTGTTGTCACAGGCGGCGTTGTTGTCACAGGCGGCGTTGTTGTCACAGGCGGCGTTGCAGCTGTCGTGAGATCAGAAAGTGTCAAAGAATCGACCTGACTCGAAGTGATACGCCCATTCACCCTTTTATTTAACACTCTATTCGTAGATGCCGATGACTTGTATTTCCAGCTTGAAGAGGAACTGCTGTATGCACTTGCTTGCATTGTGGTAAGGACACCTGAAGGTTGTGCATTCAACGAAAGTGTCGAATCTTTGAGAACGGCTGTTTCGTCCACATTAATGCTGTATTTTCCATAGTTATCGGACACTCCTGAACCCAATTTGGTCGTACCTAAATAGAGTTCAACCGTTGCGCCGCCAACGATATTAGCACCGGTTTCAGAGGTTGTCACCAATCCTGATATTTGCAGTTTTCCGTTTGGAACATTTTTAGCCACCATTGCACTCAACGCATCCGTACCGTTGAGAACCGCTTGGACTCTGGAGTCATGAATAAAACTTTCCACCGCAGCTTCTCCATATTGTGTATCGCTGTTTGGATCTGTCGCGAAAGAGTTAATAGCCTCTTTGAGCGCATTATCTCCGGTTGCAGATGATGCAACTATTTTATCAGCAAAATCTCGGCTAAACGCTTTAATCTCTATTCCATTATCCGATGCAGCAGAGAGTATTGCATTAACTTTTCGATTTAACGGCTGATTTTCAGCACTTGCTTTAAACGCCAATGCACGACCATTTGCTCCAAATCCGAGCTTATTTGCCAAGGTATCAACGTTAGGACCGGAATAGAACCCAGCTAAAGTTGCGAGAGGATTAACGGATAAAACCTCATCCTCCAATATTGCCGTTGACGTTATAAGCGGAGCACTCTGTGTCGATTCATTGACATCCAAGACTCCATTTCCATTCGTATCCATAAAGCCGCCTATGGCAGTAATGTAAGATGGCTTGGCTTTACAGTTATTAAGCGTATACTTCCCTTTCCCTATTTCAGTGAAACCTTCACATACTGTGGCTTCTACAAGATTTCCTGATGCATCGGGAACAGTTCCCGTAGCAATCACTCTTGCGCCAACGATTGAATCATCCGCGACTATAACAGTATAATCAGCATCGCTACTCTCAATACTTGTTCCATAATCAGCACCGGTACTTACACTGGCAACGCCAGCAGCAGCACTTCCGCCTTCACTTCCTCCGCCACAACCGGCAACTAAAAATCCGACACTAACTAAACCTACAATAGATTTTAAATTAAATTGTCTTTTTTGATTTAACATTATAAACTCCTCTGAATTATTCAAACGGAGAAATATAACATTGCCATGTTAATGAGATATAAATGAGCTTTTAAACTACAAACGATAAAAAATATGCACTCCTTTAAAATTTTCTTATGTTTTCAAATAACTCCCGTTCAATAGCAAACTTGCGATTTGATATCTTTGGATGAAATATACATGCAGAAAATAGGCGAATATCGCAGTGCTTAACGATATCACCATAAATCCCAAAACAGGATTTCGAATCTGTTCATTGAAGACATGGAAAAATCCTACAATAAAAGGCTGATGGAGCAAATAGATGGTATACGATGAATCAGAAAGTTTTCGAACCGTCTTGCTGGAATTATTAAACAGCTTTATGGATTTAAAGGCTAGAATAATGGATAAGCTTAAAATTATCGATAGATATATTTCCAAAACTAGTGAAAACAGTTTTATAAAAAATCCCTCATTATAAAAAATCAACATTTTAGACATAACCAATAATATCGCTATCGATAAAAATATATGGTATTTAAGTTTTTGATAATTGACAACGTCTTCTAATATCTGCCGATTAAAATAGAATAAATATCCAAGTACATAAAAAGGAAAATATTTAAAAAGAGCCGGAATTTCAACAAAAAATATCTTATCTGCCAAATTTACCGTAATCATATGTCCAACCAAATAGAAGAAAAATGAAAACAGCATAAATTTTAGAATAAAATATTTCTTTGAAGTTTGTGCAAAAAACTCAAAAACAGCAGTAACCGTATTCTTTTTTTTCAAAATAAAAATAGTAGTTATAGCGATATAGACAATCAAGTTTCCCAAAAACCACAAATGTCCCACCCAGTCTCCGTTGAGGAAATACGTCCATCCGGTTGTCAAAACAGGCATCGCCGTACTCCATTCGTTCATATAATAGTTTAACGTGAATCCTATCATCAGCATGGGAATTCCAAGTCTAATTAACCGCTCATGTAAAAAGTTTTTTGCCCCTTTTTTTTCAATCAACATTGCTGCAAAAAATCCGGCAACAATATAAAAACCTTGCATTCTAAAAAGATGCATTACGTATGAGAAATAGTCAAAAAAAACATTAAGTTCCTCTCCTGCGACCAACCATACTTCTGAAGTAGTATAAATTAATGCCGTATGATAAAAAACACCTAAAATCATAAAAATGGCTCGTGCGGAGTCCATATAATGATATCTCATAACCAACGTCTAATTTTTTTCAACTCTAAAGAGTTTAAAATAATGCCGACATTATCAAGCTGATGTTCTTTTACAAAGCGATCGATAGCAGTAACAAAATCTTTTTTAGAATATTTAGCTTTAAAGAGAATTAAATTAAGATCAGAAAGACGCATCAGCACAAGAGCATCAGCAACCAATCCAGCAGGTGGTGCTACGAGAATAATATAATCATACGTTTCTTTTAGATATTCAAGTAAAACCTTAAAATGATCCGACATAATTAAGTCATACGGACTATCTACAGCCGATCCGCTGCAAATAACATTCATATTGATTTGATCCGTAAAATAAACCACCTCGGTCAATTCACACCGACCGCTTAAAAACGTACTGATACCCTTATCATTCTTAATCTGAAGTTTTTGATGAATCGATGGATGGCGCATATCCATATCTACAATAATCACTTTTTTACCGCTTTGCGCCATGACCCGTCCCAGTTCTATCCCCGTAGTCGCACGCCCTTCTCCCAAAACAGAAGAGGTCAATGTCAAAATTTTCGGCTTCTTCAACTCATCACTGTACACCAACTTGGTGAGCAATACACGCAACGCATCTTGATAGAGACTTTTTTTGTTCTGAAAGTACGGCAAAATAGCAAATACGGGTAACGCGGTGCGCTTTTCAATATCACTAATCGTTTCTATCGTACCGGACAAGGCATTTCGTGCAAGCGCCTGTGTTATCCCAATCATCAGACCTAAAATAATTCCGATTAAAATAATCAATGCCGGTTGCGGTTTTACCGGTGTCTTTTCAACAAACGCCCGATCAACAATCCAGTCTCCTGAAACTGTCGAAGATTCCAGAATTGTTGTTTCAGCCCGTTTTTGGAGAAGATATTCATAAACTTTTTGATTAACCATAAGCCCATTCATAAGCTTCGACAACTGCTTCTCGTTTTCGGGAATTTCCATCAACAACTGATTGTTTTTTTGGATAATTGTATTAAGTGTCATTTTACGCTGATGGATACCGCGCAAATTGCTCTCAATACTGGCACGCAAATTAGCTCTGAGTGCATTGATTTGTTGATTAACTTTAATAACCGAGGGATGCTCATTGGTATAATCAACCATCAGTGTCGATCGCAAAGTACCTGCTTCTTGCAGCTTTTCAATTAGAGGCAAAAGCGGAGAACCAAGAAGACTAATAGAGCCCGTATCGATCCCAGTCACGGAACTGTTACTTTGAACGTATCTCAAAAGATCGGTATAAACCCCTTCTTGCATATCCAATTCGTACCGCTGTTTTTCCAGCTCATTAAGCTTTTGTGCCGCCATTACTGCTTTGTCTTTTAAATCAACCGTAACGGTATGTGAAGTTTTGTAGTCTTTCACATTGCTCGCTGAATTTTGAAGCGATTGATTTATTGCTTCCAGCTGCTTATCAATAAAACTTAACGTTTTTTTGGCACCGGCGCTTTTCATCTCATTATTTTGCAGCTGATACGCATGAGCCAGCGCATTGAGCATATCTTCTGCTCTTTGCGGGATATTATCCTGATAGGTCAACAGTAATACCGAACTCTTATCTGATGTTACCGAAATATTTAACGAAGATTGCACCATATCAATCATTTGATCATTTGGAATAATTGTGAAAAAATAATCTTGATTGGCAATTATACTGTTTTGAGTGACACTCATACTAAATAATGGATGTCGTATTGGTGTATTATAGGGATATCTTTGCGAAATATAAATCAACTCTTCACCACTCAACATCCCCAATAGCTTCATTGCCATAGACGGTTCGATCGTTAAACGAAAATGAGTGGCGTCCACCGGATGCAATTGAAATTTATATTTAGTCAACAACTCAGATAATGATTTACAATTAACCGTAAATGGAGTATCTTTGTAAAGTTCTTGCATTTTGAACTGTTTTTTAGTGTAATAACGTATCTCCATAGGTACACTCTCAAGTGCTTTTTGAACAACCAATTTTGATCGTAAAATGACCATTTCGTTTTCTATATTTACCTTTTGTCCGCCCAATGCATCCGCCAAAATATCGCTGGCTGCCGATCCATTTTGTGATTCAGGCTGAATTTTCATTGTCAAATTTGCCTGATAAACAGTCATAGAAAAATAGGCATTAATCACTGCTAAAAATAATGTGAATACCGTTATAGCAATTATAGATACTTTATACCGCCCTAGTATCGCAAAAACATCTTTGAAATTAATTTCCTCTTCAGATACGGAAGAAGTGACGTTTTGATTATTTGAAGAATACATCAATAGCCTTTCCATTTTTAATTTGTGTGTAGTCAACAAATGGGAACAACATTGCATGAAGCAGCTCGAAAAATGGCATTTGCTCTTTGAATGCCACATTGTATGCTTTCATACTGCGGGGCTGAATATAGACAATATCATTGGGTTTTAAAATTAAACTTGTAAGCTGCATCGATGAAATATTGGCTAAATCGATCTCACGCATCGATGGCGTACGCAAACCTCCTCGGATAACTCTAACATTGCTTCGTTCTGCATCATCCGTCAAATCTCCCGAATACGCCAATGCTTCGAAAAGAGACATCGTCCCGTTGGTTACCTGAACGACTCCGGGCTTGCGTACTTCACCCAAGACAAAAAGTTTTTGATTGAGGATTTTCACGGTCACAAAAGGATTTTTGAGATAGTGCTGGTAAGCCGTTAAAAGCTTTTCAGCGGCTTGATTTTCTGTCAAACCGACTATTGACACCGCTCCAACAAGGGGAAGTCGCACCGTACCAGCCTTGGGAACCAAATATCCCTCTGTACCGTCACGAGTGAGTGCGGCTTGCATCCGCCCACCTGTATTTAAGATCTGATTAAGTTCTTGTTGACCATCTCCGGAGGATTGACTGACGACAATAATCTCAAGGCGATCTCCTTTGGCAATTTTCCACTCAAATTCCGCCTCTTCAGTATAGTTTGAATCTGAAACGGTTTGAACCGTTGTAATATTGCCATCAAACATTTTATACGTTGGAATCGCGCACCCGCTAAACAACAAACCTACTATAAACATTAAATAAAATGGAACTTTCACACCTACCCCTTTAATTGAATATGACGAACCGTTCATGAGCTTTATGAGAAAATAATAACGATAAATAATGAGATTATAATGGTGTATATTTGAGTAAAATTTGAAATATTTATTACATTATGTGATTGTATACGGAAGAGTTTGCAGTGTTATTTATAAGTATAAATAATAAGGAAAAGAAAAAATATTGTGTTGAAATCTCTAAAAAGAAATTTTAGAGATATTGGAGATTAACTAAAAAGTGAATTTACGCTCTCGTTGTGATAAACACGGCGAATGACTTCAGCGAACAAAGGTGCTACGCTGATAACTTTGATTTTATCACTGTGACCGCGCAGTTCAAGAGTATTGGAAATAACGAGCTCATCGAGCTCACCATTGTTAAGATTTTCGTATGCGTTACCGCTTAGGACACCATGTGTTGCGCATGCCATAACCGATGTTGCTCCGCGCTTTTTGAGTGCAGCCGCCGCTTTTACCATGGTTCCTGCCGTATCGACCATATCATCGATCATAATAACGTCTTTGCCCTCAACGTCACCGATAATGTTCATAACCTCAGACTCGTTGGCTTTTTCACGACGTTTATCGACGATAACCATCTCCAGCCCCAGTTTTTCAGCAAAATAACGAGCTCGTGTAACCCCTCCGATATCCGGAGAAGCGATAACAGGATTAGGGAGATTTTTAGAACTGATGTACTCTTGGAAGATAATAGAACCGTATAGATTATCTACAGGTATATCAAAAAAGCCTTGGATTTGACCTGCGTGCAAATCGATTGTCACCACACGGTCAATCCCTGCTTTTTCAAACATATCTGCAACAAGACGTGCCGTAATGGGAACACGAGGAGCCGCTTTTCGGTCTTGGCGCGCATAGCCGAAATACGGAACGACCGCAGTAATAGAACTCGCAGATGAACGACGAAGCGCATCCGTCATGATGAGCAATTCCATTAGATTATCGTTGGACGGCGCTCCGGTACTTTGGATAATAAAGACATCCCGACCACGAACACTTTCAGAGATTTGCACATTAATCTCACCATCGCTAAAACGTTTAATTTCTGCTTTTGAGAGATTAACACCGAGTGTTTTACACACTTCTACAGAAAATGCCTGACAAGCTGAACCGCTGAAAATTTTGTATCCGCGCATGGAAGTTCCTATTATTTTTATACGCCATCGGAATACATCCCGATTGGCTACGTTAACACTGGGTTTCACCCGAAGGGCACTTTGCCTTCGGCAGGAAGCCCAAAATCACTTGTGATTTATCTTATGGTTATTATAAATGCGATTATAGCGCGCAGTCACTTAGCGGTTGCTAATACTACGTACGGTAATCTGCGTTTATTTTGACGTATTCATGTCCAAGATCACACCCGTAGGCAATAAATTCACCCTCACCCTGACCAATATCACAATGAATCGTAAAGGCTGGTTTTTGCATCACAGCAGCGGCAAAGGGTTCAAGCTTTTCATCAAAAAGAAGTTCTCCTTTTTGGTACACACATACTTCATCAAACCAAATACTCAATGTTTCTTCATCACACATCACACCGCTCGCACCCACCGTTGAAGCAATACGCCCCCAATTAGGGTCTTGTCCGAAAAGCGCTGTTTTTACGAGTAAAGAATTTGAGAGTGCTTTGGCGGCAACTTCTGCTTCATGATCGTTTATCGCACCGGTAACTTTGTAGGTTACAAGCTTCGTCGCACCCTCACCGTCACGCACCATCTCTTTGGCTAAAAAAAGCATGATTTTCCACAGCGCTTCTTTAAATGCCTCTGCATCAAATACACCGCTTTGTCCATTTGCCATGACCAGTACCGTATCATTCGTAGAGGTATCGCCATCCACACTTGCGGCATTAAACGTCGTACGGGTACACTCATCGAGAATGCTTTGCATCGTAGCTTTATCGACGAGCGCATCTGTCGTAATAAAGCACAGCATGGTAGCCATCGCAGGATTGATCATCCCTGCCCCCTTCGCCATCGCACCGATGCGAAACGAGGTAGCGTTTTCAAGCGTCACTTCAAAGGCAATACGCTTTGAAAACGTATCAGTCGTCATAATCGCTTCGGATGCTGCCACACCATCACGATGAGTAAGATCAAAGTTTAATGCGCCTTCGATGATCTTGGCTTTTGGTAGACGCACACCGATTACTCCCGTGGAACTCATCACAGGATTTTGTATCTGAGGAAATGCTTCTTGAACGCGCGATAGAACCTCATCGATATCTTTAATTCCCGCCGGACCGGTCATGGCATTCGCATTTTTGGAATTAATCAAAACAAAATTTCCTTCAAACTTTTCTTTTTGACGAAAATGGCGTATCGGCGCTGCTGTCATTTTATTGGTAGTAAAGACCGAAGCATTCACACAAAGAGAATCCGAATAGATAAAAGCGATATCCAGCGCTCCCTCTTTTTTCAGACCAATAGAAATTCCATCGGCATAAAAACCTGTTGCAGCGCATACACCGCCATCAATATTTTTAAGTGTAAACATCAAAAAATCTCCAAAAAATAAACTGTATTATTATAAACACTGAAGCCTAGAAGAAGGTTAAACGTAACAAAATTAAAAAGAGGATTAAAATGAAAAATGAGAGGGTCAATCGGGAAAGACTCCCGATTATCGAAGCACTAAGTGCGGGGGTTACGAATCTTTTTTAAGTGTACGAAGCTCAGAAGCAGCGATACGAAGTTTTTTTGTTGTACCGTCTTCAAGTGTAACACGTACAGTGCGAAGGTTTGGTAAAAAACGACGTTTTGTTCTGTTTTTCGCGTGAGAAACGTTGTTCCCGCTCATTGGGCCTTTACCACTAATAGCACATCTTCTTGCCATCTTGGGGCTCCTTGCGTAAATTTAGGTTGCGAATTCTACCTCAATGAACCCAAAGTTTACCTTAAGCTATTACTTTTCATCCCGCTAAAGTTCTCTTTAACTAAGAAGTATTACAATAAAGAAAAACATTGGATATAGAGTTGTGATAACATCTGAAGAAGTAACCCATTATATTCAAAACATTCCGCCGGCACCTGCTGTTGTACGTCAAGCATTGGATTACGCCCGTGCTGGTGATCTACCAAAAGCAGCTAAATACGCTTCTGAAGATCCGGCTCTTCGTCATTATCTAAAGATATTAGTCAATCGACCCCTTTATGGATTTAAAAACGAAGTAAGTGATGTCAGTCAAATCTTTAGTATTCTCGGAGTCTCCGCAACGGTGCAAACCCTTTATAACTATTTATTAAGTTTACTTACACCCAAAAAATGGGAACTGTTCAAGCTCACCGATCATCAATTCTACGATTTACAAGCATCTTTGAGTAAACGATGGGAAAAAATCTTGCTTCATCTCTCCATTAATGATAAAGAGATGCACAGCGCCATTGCTCTTATACCCGCTACTATTATTGTATGTGAAGCCCTTTTTGCTTCCAGAAAAGCCGAAGTTGTCCAACTGCGCAGCGTTAAATCACTTGATTTCAATACCATATTAAAGCGCTTAAGCGGCCGTGACCTTTTTGATCTTGCAGGTGAAATTGCTCTTACATGGGAAATGAGTGATAAGACCATTACCCTTATACAAGGTGCTTCTGGACTGATAGAGACTCTCAACTCTGAAGAAAAAATGCTCTCACAATGGATGCATTTGCTTCTTTTTTATGAATTAAGCCAAAGTATTTATGTCAGTGCCGGACTCAATGAATTCATTGATTTCCAAATCGATTTTGTTCATGATATTTACGAGCCCTTTATGCAAGTGATGGCTTAAACGTGCGCGCCGTTATTCGTGGACGCATCGGGGTCTTTCACCTTCAAGGCTTTTTGGATGGGAATAATGCTCCCTCGTTTTTAACCATTGACGATATCAAAGCAACCGAAGGTCTTAATATAGATATGTTGCTGGTATCGCTTAAAAAAGTAATTTTTTTCAATAAAAACGGGCTGGACACCTTTGTCCACCTCCTGACCAATATACGAATTCAAAAACATATTGTCGTTGGATTTTGCGACTATGACCACACAAAATTTCAAGCCATTAATACTTTTTATGGAAATGAACTTAGCTTTTCTTTGTTTAAAAGTGAAAAAATAGCCGAACTTTTTGTCTCCAGTAATAAAAATGAGTCCAAAACAGTTTTACTTTACAACAGCGACCATTCACAACGCTCCGCTATGGCGATCGAGCTGTTTGATTATGGTCACAATCCTATTATAGCCCAAAGTTTGAAGGAATTTGAAGAGAAAAAGCAACATCCAGAACCCTACTATGCCATTATAGAAGATACTTATTTAGGGTATTTTGGGCAAAAAGTAGCCACACGCGTCACAGGCAATGCAATTATTTATACTATTTCCAATTTTCTGGATGCCGAGATCAGTAATACGTTTAATATTGCTTATCACAATAATTCCTTAAATGTTGGATTTCGTCTGTTTATTTTCGACGCCTATAAAGTCGTTTCCATGAATATCCATGCTCTTAATTTTTTCACAAAACTAGCCAGTGCAGGGGCTGAATACAATGCTGCTATCTGCTTTGTAGGACTCACTTTTGAAAAAACACCTCAAGCTTTTAAAAATGATCTTGAAGATGCCGGAATGCTTTTCTTTGACACGATGGAAGAGATCCTCAAAAACAAAGAGTTGTTAAGTGACCTTGGCGGTGGTGGAGGGGCAACGGTGAAACAGCATCGCTCTCTAAATAAAGCGCTGGTCAATGAGCTTCCCCATTTTATTGATGCAACCGTCTCTACTATGGCCATGATGACCAATGCCGAGGCAACTAAAAACTCTGTCAAGATTCAGACGCTCACCCTTGCTGACGGCACTGATCAAGTGGCAAGTTCTATCGGTTTTTATGGAGATATTGATGGATTAGTCATCCTCGTTTTTCCTCGTTCCATTGCGAAAAAAGCGTGTGAACTTCTTATCGGCGATACGGATATTACTGATGAAGACATCCTTGACTCCTTGGCTGAATTTGTCAACATTATTGGCGGACGAGCTAAAGTACTCCTTTCTGAAAATAAAAAACGTCTTGACATTACCCTGCCTCGCACGTATGCCGACGTCAAAACTCTCTTAGAAATCGCTCAAGACAAAAAAGGAGTTCAAGTTGATTTGAGTTTTGAAGGGCAAAATTTTATCTTTTTCCTGACACGCTGACTTTTTCGCTAAAATGTCAAAAAAATAACGAAGGTTTTTATTATGCTCATCGCTCCCAGTATTCTTTCGGCTGACTTTGGTAACTTAGCGCGTGATGTTCGTGCCATCTGTGATGCAGGATGCGATTTTGTCCATGTCGATGTGATGGACGGACATTTTGTCCCAAATATGACCCTAGGACCGGTCGTCGTGAGTGCCATAGCAAAAGCTTCTACCAAGCCTCTCGATATTCACCTTATGGTTCAAAACAATACTTTTTTTGTCGATCTTTTTGCTCCGCTCAAACCGGAATATATCTCATTTCACATCGAAGAGGAAAAAAATCCCCATCGTCTGATTCAATACATACGATCACTTGGGATCAAACCCGCCATTGTTTTAAATCCCCATACTCCGGCTGAAGCCATTGAGTATCTTATAGGTGATTTGGATATGGTTCTTGTCATGTCGGTTAATCCAGGATTTGGCGGTCAAAAGTTTATCCCCACGGTTGTTGAAAAAATCAAACGTCTCAAAGTTTTACGGGATGCCATCAATCCTAATTGTCTTATCGAAATCGATGGAGGCGTAGGAAGCGGTAATATTCAAATGCTTAAAGATGCCGGTGTAGATATCTGTGTTGCAGGAAGTTATGTTTTTGGAGCCGATGATTTTAAAACCGCTATCGATAGCTTACGTGTCTGATCTGTGATGAGAGTAAAAATCTGCGGTATTACCAATATAGAAGATGCGCTCCATGCCATCCATTGTGGAGCTGATGCGCTTGGCTTCGTCTTTTATCCTGACTCACCTCGCTACATCTCACCTATAAATGCTAAAGAAATCATCGCACAACTTCCCCCTTTTGTAGAAAAAGTCGCCCTTTTTGTTAATGAAACACCTGAAAATATTCAGTCAATATGTTTAGAAACAGGATGTACTCTGGCTCAAATCCATTTTGACGTAAGTGATGATTTTTATACCTCATTGCACTTCCCATTACTTAAAGTAATTCGAGCCAAAAATAGTGAAGATGTTCTACTCTATAAAGACGAATATCGTCTTATTGATGCCTACTGTGAAAGTTACGGTGGAAGTGGGAAACGTCTCAATATCGAATGGTTCAAGGGTGTTGATTGCTCTAAAATTATCCTCGCAGGCGGGCTTGATCCTGAAAATATACCTTCAATTAAAGAGTATGGTTTTTATGGTGTGGACGTGAGCAGTGGTGTTGAATTATCCCACGGAAAAAAAGATCACCAAAAAGTATTTGATTTTATCACACGGGCGAAATTATGATTCCATTGGATCCAAAAATAGTTAATCGCCTCTCTAAAAATGGAATTCCAAAAGAAGAGTTTGAAGAAAAAGTAGGCGATGATCTTGCACTTGAAATGTTAAAAGCTCAAGGGTTGAACGTTATTTTGCATTCAAAAGCCTATAAATTTCGTACTTCTCTGACTCCGGTTAACGATACCCTCTTTTGTATTGTGGACGTAGAAACCAATGGATCCAAAACTGCTCACCATCAGATCATAGAAATTGGTGCGGTAAGGTTTCAAAATGGGAAAATCATCGATACCTTTGAAAGCTTAGTCCATTGTGAGAGTATCTCAGATGCAATTGCTGAAATTACGGGTATCAGCGTTGAACAAACCATTCATGCACCACCGCTTTCAAAAGTCATGTCTGATTTTCGCCTCTATTTAGGGGATGCTGTTTTTGTCGGACATGATGCAAAATTTGATTATAAATTTGTCTCTGCCATGATGGAGCGCGTAGGACTTGGAGTATTGCTTAATCGTCAACTGTGTACGATTGATTTAGCGGAACGAACATTTGAGTCTGAACGGTATGGTTTGAGATATTTGAACGAAATGTATGATCTTCATACCGAAGCCACATATCATCGTGCCCTTTCTGATGCAATCACCACCACACAGCTCTTGGCACAAGTACTGCCAATGATTCCAAACACGATTCATACAACTGAAGAGTTGATTGCGTTTTCAAAAGAGGCTGTGAGGATGAAGAGATTGAAAGCAACCACTTAAAATACGCCAAAGCAACGAAGTCACTTTGGCTACGCTAACGCTGTGTTTTTACCCTCAAGGGGCACAATGACCTCAGCAGTAAATGCTCACGTGCAGCAAGCCGCACTTTAGAGAGTACTTTCTTTTGATGACTAGGAGTTTTA
Organism: Pseudomonadota bacterium; assembly: GCA_043797085.1. GTDB lineage: Bacteria > Campylobacterota > Campylobacteria > Campylobacterales > Sulfurimonadaceae > Sulfuricurvum. The sequence goes on from JAZDQA010000010.1 coordinate 102,841, forward strand.
TTCGCTGTATTTACCAACGCCGACAAGACGATTATAGCGCTGCTCAAGACGATCAGTATCGCTAAGCTGACGCAATGATACTACCTGTGAAAGAAAATAATCTTTAACTGCCGTTGCTGCACCTATTTTATCGCGGTGTGCACCAATCAGCGGCTCATCAATGATATCATCAATCAAATCCAAAGATTTAAGATCGGCGCTTGTAATTTTTAACGCTTTTGTAGCCGCTTCGACCTTGGCAGGATCATTCCATAGAATCGCAGAACACCCCTCAGGAGAGATGACGCTAAATACTGAATAGCGCATCATAGCAAGCTTGTCGGCAACACCGATAGCCAATGCTCCACCGCTACCGCCCTCGCCAATAACAACCGATACGGTAATCGTATTAAGATTGGAAAGTTCAAGTAAATTACGGGCAATGGCTTCACTTTGATTGCGCTCTTCTGCACCTAATCCAGGATACGCACCCGGAGTGTCGATTAGCATCAAAAGAGGTATTTTAAATTTTTCCGCCATTTTTGCCATACGTAAAGCTTTACGGTATCCTTCAGGATTTGGCATACCAAAATTACGCTTGAGCTTATTCTTGGTTCCGCGACCTTTTTGCTCACCGATAATCATAACGCGCTCATCACCAATCGTCCCTAAATAACAAATAATAGAAAGGTCATCGCGGTAATGGCGGTCTCCGTGAAGCTCGTATTTTTTATCAAAAAGAAGATTAATGTAATCAAGTGCATACGGACGGTCTTGATGACGTGCAAGCTGAAGCTCTTGATACGGGGATAAGTTTGCGTAGGTTTGTTGAACTTCTTTATCTAAATCTTGCTTGAGAATCGTTACCGCATGGTGATCGTAACGAACTTCTGCTGCAATAATCTCTTCTTGGATTTGGCAAATTTTTTGTTCAAAATCGAGATAGGTAGCCAAGAGAGTACCTTAGATTTTTTTGAAAATAACAACACCATTGGTGCCGCCAAATCCAAATGAGTTACTCATAACAACGTCAAGCTCAGCTTTTCGTGCTACATTAGGGACAATGTCCAAATCGCAATCAACATCTGGTGTCTCGTAGTTGATGGTCGGAGGGATAATGCTATCGCGCATTGCCATAATGCTCACAACCGCTTCAATTCCGCCCGCAGCTCCTAAACAGTGACCTGTTTGACCTTTGGTCGAGCTGATTGGAGGACAATTTTCAGCCCCGCCAAACGTTTCTTTGGTTGCCATTGTTTCATACCAGTCATTGTACTTGGTACTCGTACCGTGTGCATTGATGTAATCAACTTTAGGTTGACCCGCCATTTTCATTGCTGCTTTCATCGCACGTGCTGCACCCTCACCGCCAGGAGCAGGAGTTGTAATGTGATTAGCATCACCGCTCTCACCAAATCCGATAAGCTCTGCATAAATACGTGCTCCGCGCGCTATCGCACTCTCATATTCTTCGAGCACTAAGGCTGCTGCACCCTCACCCATTACAAATCCAGTACGATCTGCATCAAAAGGACGAGATGCTTTTTTAGGCTCATCATTACGCGTAGAGAGTGCTTTCATTGCGGCAAAGCCACCGATGCCTACGCCGCAAATCGCTGATTCAGCAGCAACTACGAGCATCTGATCTGCACCGCCAACCATAATAGTTTTTGCTGCTTCACTAATCCCATGAGTTCCTGCCGCACATGCTGTTACACTTGAGAGATTTGGACCTTTGAGTCCGTGCTCAATCGAAACAAATCCGCCAAGCATATTGACCAGCGCTGATGGGATAAAAAATGGAGAGATACGACGTGGACCTTTGGTCTCTAATACGATAGAACTCGCTTCAATCGCTGCCAAACCGCCAATTCCTGCTGCTGCACTGATACCAAAACGGTCTTTATCTATATCTTCATTCAATCCTGCATCTAGCATTGCTTCTTGCGCCGCTTTAAGTCCGAAATGAATAAAGCGATCCGCTTTTTTTACTTCTTTTGGATGCATTACGGTTTCAGGATTAAATCCTTTTACCTCTCCAGCGATCTGTACACTGTGCTGTGATGCATCGAAAATAGTAATCATATCGATACCGCATTCTCCCTCACAAATAGCCTTAAAAGAACTTTCTTTGTCATGGCCCAATGCGTTGATCATTCCCATGCCGGTTACTACTACTCGTTTCACATTTTCTCCTGCGTATCAATGGTCTTAAACGATGGCTCAAATAAGCCAACAGTTAAAATCACTCTCATCTTTAATGCTACACAAAAACGAATTTATCCGTTTTTATGGCAAAGACTAAAGTCCTTTTCAATCCCCTAAAGCTTCAAAAAACAAGTTTTTTGAGAATTTAGAGGTAGATAATCAATCGCGATTACTTTTTGCCTTCGATGTAATTAATTACATCTTGAACCGTTTGGATTTTTTCCGCTTCATCATCAGGAATTTCGATATCGAATTTCTCTTCAAGAGCCATTACCAATTCAACAACATCAAGGCTGTCAGCACCAAGATCTTCTACGAATTTAGAATCCGCTTTTACTTCATCTGGGTTTACGCTGAGTTGCTCAACCACTACTTCTTTAATGTCTTCTAAAAGTGCCATAATAGCTCCTGTTCATATGAATAAAATCGCCAAATTATAGCATATTTAGCTTAAGTTGGGAAATTTCCCTCTAATTGCCCTTTCTTAGGCTTTGCTTTCGCATATAACCTTCGGTTCCAAAGCTAAAAATCCAAGCAGTTGGCATTAATGTGACGCCCACCTTCGGCTATGCTTACGCATATAGCCTTCGGTTCCAAAGCTAAAAAATCCAAGCAGTTGGGTTATTGTGACGCTTCCTTCGCCTATGCTTAGCGCATATAGCCTTCGGTTCCAAAGCTAAAAAAGCCAAGCAGTTGGCTTTTAATACGCTTTTCACATATACATTCCACCGTTAACTTTAAGCGTCTCACCCGTGATGTAGCTTGCATGGTCGCTGAGTAAAAATGCTGCTGCTTCTGCCACTTCCGTAGCATTTCCAAAACGAGCCATTGGGATTTTAGCGGTAAATGCTGCTTTTACTTCTTCTTTAAGCTCATCAGTCATGTCGGTTGCAATGAAACCCGGAGTGATACAATTATAACGAATCCCGCTCGTAGCCGCTTCGATTGCAAAACTTTTTGTCATTGCAATCATCCCGCCTTTAGAAGCCGCATAGTTGGTTTGACCCGCATTTCCGGTTTCACCAACAATGGATGCCATATTAACGATACTTCCAAATTTTTGTTTGCGCATTGCTTTCATTGCTTCGCGGCATCCGATAAATGCCGAAGTTAGGTTTGCATCAATGACACTTGTAAACTCTTCGGCTTTCATTCGAAGCGCCAACTTATCGAGAGTAATCCCTGCATTATTAACCAAATATGAGAGTTCACCGTCCGCATCTACGATCGTTTTTACCGCATCCACAAATGCCGCTTCATCACTCACATCAAAACCGATTACCGCCGCTTGACCACCGGCTGCTTCAATCTCTGCTTTTATTGCATCAGCTGCCGCTGCACCACTACGATAGTTGATCCAGACTTTAAGACCATAACTTGCCAAAACCTTTGCAACTTCCGCACCAATTCCTCGGCTTGAACCTGTTACTAATACATTTTTACCTGTGAATTTCATTATTTTCCTTATTATTAATTTACACGCCAAAGGAGCAAAGCCCCTTTGACTACGCTAACGCTAAGTTTTCTTCAGCAGAAGGCTCACGTGCAGTTTCACCGCACTTCATTACACCTATACTATATCAGTGGTGTGTCCATCTCTGATGGGATTTCAATTCCCATCAGTTTTAAAACAGTAGGTGCAATGTTATTCAGTGCACCCGGATGAACTTCTTTGACCTCATCCGCCATAACAAAACACCATACTTTACCAACCGTATGATTGGTCAAAGTATTTCCTGCATCATCGCGCATCTCTTCACAGTTTCCATGATCAGAGGTAAGTACCATCGCGTATCCTTGGGCATTTGCAGCTTCGACAATCCGTCCAAGCTGCTCATCGACGGCTTCAACTGCACGTGTAGCCGCTTCAAAATTGCCCGTATGTCCTACCATATCACCATTGGCAAAGTTTACCACAATAAAGTCAATCCCCTCTGCAATCGCTTTTACCACAACATCGCCCACTTCTGCAGCACTCATCTCGGGTTTCATATCGTAGGTTTTAACTTGAGGACTAGGAATCAATACTCGCGTTTCATTTTCATACGGTTCTTCAATACCACCATTAAAGAAAAAGGTAACGTGAGCATATTTTTCTGTTTCTGCCGTATGAAGCTGACGTTTTCCGGCGCGGGAAATCACTTCTGAGAGAGTATTGACCGGTGCATCTTTGGGAAACAACACGGGAAATGGAAAACTTTTATCATACTGTGTCATTGTTGCAAAATGAGTAGGGATAAAATTACGCTCAAATCCTTTAAACTGTTCATCACCCAACGCAGTAGCAAATTGTCGCATCCGATCGCTTCGGAAATTGAGAATTAAAACCGCATCCCCTTCACTAATTCCTTCATATCCATCGAAGGCAGTCGGGACGATAAATTCATCCTGCTCACCTTTGGCATACGAATTTTCAATGTAATCAACTACGCTTTGCTCACTTTTTGGTGTTGCATTGACGATGGCGTTATAGCCGCGTTCAATACGTTCCCAACGATTATCCCGATCCATCGCATAAAAACGCCCGCCCAACGAACCGATTCGGATATTACGACGTCCGTGCGCTTTGATGGTTTGAACAAAATGGATGGCAGACGTAGGTGAGACATCCCGTCCATCGCTGATAAGATGAAGCCATACTTCTTTACCTGCATCGGCGGCAATCTCTGCTACACCGATGAGATGATCAATGTGTGAATGAACCCCACCATCAGACATAAGAGCAATCAGATGAAGGCAATTGCTTGTTTTTAATAAAGCACTAAATACCTCGTTGCGTTCAAAACTCCCATCTTCTAGGGCAAGAGAGATTTTGACCAGATCTTGATACAGAACACGACCGCTGCCGATACTCATGTGCCCTACTTCGGAATTGCCCATCTGCCCCTCAGGCAAACCGACACTTAATCCAAAAGTATCAATAAGAGAGTGCGGAACCTGTGCAAATAACTGATTATATGTCGGTTTATCTGCAGCATGAAAGGCATTAAAAGAGTGTTTGGGCGAGTACCCAATCCCATCGGTAATGACCAAAACGGTTTTTTTGTTCATTTTGCCTCCTGATTAATCAAACTTTTGAGTAATTATATTAAAATGTCACTTGCTTTACAATTTTGTCGTCAAAGAGTCCTTATAATGTTATATTGGTTTCATCAGCACATAGGTATTAATATTCTTCAATACATCACCGTTCGGGCGGGTCTTGCTTTTTTTATCGGCTTACTTTTAACCCTCTTTTTTATGCCACGCTTTATTGCATGGGCGCAACGCTCTGCCAAAGTCCAGCCCATTAACGAGTATGTTAGTGCCCACCAAAGCAAAGCCAAAACACCCACTATGGGGGGGATTGTCTTTATTGTTTCTACAGTTATTGCTTCACTGCTAACGGTCAATATCATGAATCCTTTTGCTATTGGCGGATTACTTACCCTCGTTTTTTATGGCTATATCGGTTTTACGGATGATTGGGGGAAAATCAGGGGTAGTGATAACCTCGCAGGACTAAGTGCGCGCGCCAAACTCACCCTTCAGCTCGTTTTTGGACTGGCAATTGGGGCTTTTTTGATCTATTTTGCAAAGCTTGAAACCGGTTTTTATGTACCGTTTGTCAAATCAAGTCTTTTTGATATGGGCTATTTCAGTATCGGATTTTGGGTTTTGGTGATAATCGCTACCTCTAACGCGGTTAATCTTACCGATGGGCTCGATGGGCTTGCAACCGTTCCCTCGGTATTTGCCCTCCTCTCTCTGAGCGTCATCGTCTATGTTGTCGGTAATGCCGCTCTTTCTCACTATCTCTTGATGCCTAAAATCCCTGCGGGAGAAGTGGTGGTCATCGCGGCAGCGCTTATTGGCTCACTAATTGGATTTTTATGGTTCAACTGCCATCCTGCGCAAGTCTTTATGGGAGATAGCGGTTCGCTTACTTTGGGTGCTTTTATCGCATACATGGCAATCATCGGGAAAAGTGAGATTTTGCTTATCCTCATCGGATTTATTTTCGTCATTGAAACGGTATCGGTAATCTTGCAAGTTGGAAGCTACAAACTTCGCAAAAAAAGGGTCTTTTTAATGGCGCCCATCCATCACCATTTTGAAATGAAGCAGTGGGCAGAGAACAAAATTATCGTTCGATTTTGGATCATTGCCATGCTCTCTAACATTCTTGCCCTGATCACAATGAAGATTCGTTAATGAAAAACATGAACATTGCCTGTTTCGGGTATGGCAAAACAACCCGCGCTATTGCTAAACGTATGGGTTCTTGTACTTTTTTCGATGACAAAGTCACGAAACCTTTTATCGACGAAGAGGGGAATCAGCTCAAGCCTGTCAGTGAATTTGATACAAGAGCTTTCACACATGAAATCCCCTCTCCCGGATTTCCTCCTTCGCATCCACTTATCCAAAGTGCATCGCATCTCATCAGTGAATACGATTTCTTTGCCCCTCAGATGCCCTTTTCGATCTGGATCAGCGGAACTAACGGAAAAACCACCACCACGCAAATGATCGAACATTTATTAAAAGACAAAGGGGCAATCAGCGGCGGTAACATCGGAACTCCGCTGGCTGATCTATCCCCCGAAGCGCCTATCTGGATTTTAGAGACAAGTTCATTTAGTATGCACTATAACGAGATAGCCCGTCCGAATATTTATGCCCTGCTTCCGGTCACTCCCGATCACGTGAGCTGGCATGGAAGTATGGAAGCCTATTTTGAAGCCAAACTCAAACCACTCTCCATGATGAAAGAGGGAGAAGCAATCATCCTGCCTAAAATGTTTGCGGATGTTCCTACAAAAGGATTTAAAATCCTCTATGAGAACGAAAAAGATTTAGCAAAGTATTTCGGATTTGATGCGTCTCAAATCAAATTCAAAGGGGCATTTTTGATGGATGCCATGATCGCGATGGGGATTGATAAAATTCTCTATGATCGTGTTGATTACGACCGTATCAATGCCTTTATCCTCGATCCCCACCGCCAAGAAGAGTTTCGTGATTCCAAAAACCGCCTCTGGGTCAATGATTCCAAAGCAACGAATATCGATGCTACTCTTGCAGCATTACGCACCTATCGCGAATTCCCGATACACTTAGTCCTCGGTGGTGATGACAAAGGGGTTGAACTCGAAGAGCTGTTTATCCCACTGGAAAAGTATGAACTCACTATTTATGCCATCGGTGCTAACGCAACCAGACTCGAAGCACTGTGCAAACAATACAAAATCCCTTGCACACTATGTCATACTCTCGATGTTGCGGTAGAGCAAATCAAACAAATACACAATCGTCAAAGCGTCGCAATGCTCTCTCCAGCCGCTGCTAGTCTCGATCAATTTACCTCCTACGCACAGCGAGGAAATCTCTTTAAAGAGCTTGCACAAAAATAAAATAAGCATTAAGCTTATTTTTAAGCTTTGATAGCTATAATTGCACTCCACAAAACGTGGCCAATTAGCTCAGTCGGTAGAGCAGTAGATTGAAAATCTGCGTGTCCTTGGTTCGATTCCGAGATTGGCCACCACCTTCACTTCCTAAAATACATTAAAAAACTCCATTATAGATTCAAACATTATTAAGCCAATTTTGCCTGTCCAACTTCACGTCCATAACCATTTATTTAAATATGGTTCTAAACTGAATTCATAAAAATGTTATATAAAAATTGCGGGATAAATTATGATATAATCTTTGCATATACAACATATGCAGGAGTCTGACTTGATCAACATCGCCACTATTAAAGGCAAGCTTAATGCCCTAATAATTCTTAGTATTGTTATCTTTGCAACAATGGGGTATTTGTCTTATTCAAACAACAAAGACGCCAAAAAAACCGCTGAGCGTATGATTTTACTGGGTGAAATTCAAAGCTATAGTAATGGATCGATGATGGAGCTTCGCGGATATCAGCTTTTGTATACTGATGAATTTATAACACGTTACAATGAGAGTAACAAAAAACTCTCCGAAACGGTCGAAACACTCTCTAGTATAACTCGATCCAAAGAGAACAAAAAGCGGCTTTCCAATATTGCTGCTCACCACGCGCAGTGGGTCACTCTCAATGAACCTCGTATAAAAATCATCAGTGAAAATGAAAGTGAAGTCCATAGTCTTGAGTTCTTATCTACTCCGGAGGGAAAACAACTGGCTCAAATTACCAAAGAGTCTGCTAAAACTTATCAAAGTATTATTGAAGAAGAACACGATTTGCTAGCCTCTATGAAAAAGAAAAATATCGATACACTCGATTCCAATGCAATGATCATGGAAATCCTCATTTTTATCAGTGCTTCGATTATGATAGGAATTTTTTTCCTCATTATCGGCAATATTTCTCGTTCAATCGGTCGCCTTGAAACGACTATTAAAGCCATTGCTCATGACCGAGATTTCACCCAAAATGTCCGAGTCGAAGGGAACGATGAACTTTCTGAAATGGGAAGAAAATTGGGCGAACTTGTCACTATGCTGCGTGAGTCATTTGGAGCTATTCACATGGCGTCAAACGAAAATCTTTCCGTTTCTGCCCAACTTTCAGCAACAACTCTAAGCATCGGAAAAGCGGCGGAGGAAGAATCACGTATCGTCCGCGAAACAACGTATGAATCGGATCAAATGAAAGCAGCAATGCAAGCATCTGCGAATGAAGCACAAAGTGTTCGTGATCAAGCAGTCGGTGCGAGAGAAAATCTCCAAGAAGCACAACGAGCCCTTCACAATACGATTGAACAGCTTTCTATCACCGTAGAGATGGAAGGTGAAATCAATCAACGACTCAATTCTCTTTCCCAAGAAGCGTCTCAAGTTAAACAAGTTCTCACCGTCATCGCCGATATCGCCGATCAAACCAACCTTCTCGCTCTCAATGCCGCAATCGAAGCAGCCCGAGCAGGCGAGCACGGTCGTGGATTTGCCGTCGTTGCCGATGAAGTGCGTAAACTCGCTGAACGTACCCAAAAAAGTTTGATCGAAACCAACGCTACCGTCAACGTCATCGTTCAGTCTATCAACGACATCACCGAACAGATGAACCACAACACCAGCCGTATCGAACAGCTAGTAAGTGCTTCTTCTGCGGTAGACGATCATACAGCCACTGCTGTGAGCGCACTTGAAGAAACTGTAGAAGCCATCGAAAAACTCTCAGCCGATACATCTGCCAATGCAAAAACAACGGATGCCATTATTATTAAAATCTCTAAAATTCATGAGCTTTCAGCTTCCAATGCACGAAGTGTCGAAGAGATTGCTGCTGCTGCAGAACATTTGCATAAAATGACTGAACGCCTCACGGATCAAGTTTCGGTTTATCGTACCTAGAAAATTCATCCTCTTCTTTTAGCGCTAATAGCGCTATTAGGCTTCCCGTGATAAAATTCCGCTATGATGCAAACAATCCCTATTGAAACCTTTTTAGCCTCTTTTGATAAATATGATCTAATTATCGATGCCCGAAGCCCCAATGAATATGGCGAATCTCATATTCCTCACGCGCGCAATTTTTACGCCCTCAGTGATGAAGAACACACCCAAGTAGGAACTATCTACAAACAAGTCTCCCCGTTTGAAGCACGTCTCAAAGGTGCCTCCTTCGTCTGTCTCAATGCCGCACGTCACATCCAAGAGCTCTATCCTACCTACAACCCAGGGTCAAAAATCGCGATTTATTGCGCTCGCGGAGGGATGCGTTCTTCTTCACTTGGAACCATCTTCTCAAGCATCGGCTATCCTATCGAAAGGGTCATCGGTGGCTATAAATCGTACCGAACCTTTATCACAGGGTATCTTGACAATCTTCCATCCATTCACTTTTTGACCTTGATGGGGCATACGGGATGCGGTAAAAGCGATCTTCTCCAAGAGTTGACCAATATCATCGATTTGGAAAAAATGGCGCATCATTACGGCTCAGTCTTTGGAGATGTCAACGGTGCACAACCCACCCAAAAAGAGTTTCAAAATCGTTTGGTTCACGCGGTTTTGGGATTAGACCTCAGGCAGGGGGCTTTTGTGGAAGCTGAAAGCAAACGAATCGGTAAAATCATGCTCCCAAACTCCCTCTATCGTCAAATGGACTCAGGATTGCGCATAGAGATTACCGCCCCCCTAGAACAACGTGTAACTCGGATTATGCGAATGTACGATCACATGGATGAGAGCTTTTTTATGGAACGAATGGAGCGGATTTCCCCCTACATCAGCCGTGACGATAAAGCTTCGAGTATCACTGCATTCCTTAACGGTGATTTACCGCGTGTCTCTGAGATATTATTAACCCAATATTACGACAAAGTGTACAAAGTCACCGTCAAACCCACCATCACCATCCATAATGACAACCCCGCCAACACAGTCGAAATGCTCAAGGAAATACAACGTGAACAACGCTTCTAAACTCACCAAATTTGTCCGCGCTTCAGGTTGTGCCGCGAAACTCTCCCCTGGGTCGCTGGAAAACGTCACCTGCCATCTGAAATCGTTTCACAAAGATTTACTGGTAGGATTTGAGGGAAATGAGGACGCTGGGGTTTACCGTATTACGGATGATTTGGCGATGGTGCAGACGGTCGATTTTATCACCCCTGTCGTCGATGATCCGTTTATCTACGGGCAAATCGCGGCGGCTAACTCTCTAAGCGATGTCTTTGCCATGGGAGGCGATGCCAAAACCGCCCTCAACCTCGTAGGGTTTGATGGCAAAAACCACCACACTGAGATTCTCACTGAGATTTTGCGTGGCGGAATGAGCAAAGTGCAAGAGTGCGGTGCGGTCATCATAGGCGGTCATACCATCGAAACGCCTGAGATGATTTACGGTCTTTCGTGTACGGGATTCGTCCATCCAGATAAAATTTTGCGCAACAATACCGTTCAGGATGGGGATCTGATTCTCCTCACTAAACCTTTGGGATTGGGGATTTTAACCACTGCCATCAAAGCCGATTTACTGGATGAAAACACCGTCATCCAAGTCGCCGACACCATGCGCACCCTTAACTATAAAGCCTCATTAATCGCACGGGAATTTAATGCTCATGCGTGTACCGATGTGACGGGTTTTGGATTTTTGGGGCATTTGCGCGAAATGAGTGGGGGTGTAAAAACCATCCAAGTGAATGCTTCGTCTGTCCCATTTTTTCCCGAAGCGATGGGGATGGCAGCGATGGGGATTATCCCTGCGGGAAGCTACGCCAACCAAGAGTATTTGCAATCGCACGTACATTTCAAGCGTAACATTGGTGCTGATTTGGAGATGATTCTTTTTGATGCACAAACATCAGGGGGACTTTTAATCTCCGCAACGCCTCAAAATGCTCAAAAAATGGTAGAACGCTGTTTAAGTGAGGGGATAAACGCCGTCATTGTTGCCGAAGTTATTGCTAAAACCCATACCGATATTATTGTAGGATAACCCATGCACCGACGCGAATTCATCAAAAAAACCGCCCTCTCAGGGGCAATTTGTCTTAGCCCTTCTTTTCTAACCGCTTCGGTGGAGATAAAAAACACGTTGGCACTTTATGACCTCCAATGGAAGTTTGATCTCACCGCTCATGGTGCAAAAGAGTGTGCATTGTGGATTCCTCTTCCCCGTGATATTTCAGGATTCCAAAGTGTTCTTCAAATCGGTAGTGAAAGTACCTCTAAAAAAAGTTTTCAAACGACTCATAATAATTACGAAAGTGCAACATTTTATGCTTACTGGAATAAAAATGCCACAAATAAAACTCTTGATCTATCGATGAAAGTAGCCTTACGCGACTGTCAATGTGACTTTAAACGCACACGAGTTTGCCCCAATGTTATAGAAGAAGCCAAAGAATTTTTAGCCCCGACAGCCCATATCCCCACAGATGGTGCCGTTGCCAAAGCAGCCAAAAAAATCGTCGCAAATGAAAAAGACCCTCTTAAAAAAGCCCGAAAAATCTATGACTGGATTATCGTCAACGCTTACCGCGATGAAAATGTTCACGGGTGCGGAGTAGGTAGCCCCAATGCGATGTTGGCACAACTCGAAAAAGATGGTCGCATGGGAGGAAAATGCCTTGATATGTCTGCACTGTGCGTTGCACTTATGCGTGCATCAGGTATCCCTGCTCGCGAAGTGATGGGGATACGTGTCGGTGCTTCACGATTTTCTTCTGCTTTTGGAACAAAAGAGGATATTACCAAATCCCAACACTGCAAGCTAGAATTTTTTATTGATACTTTAGGCTGGATACCTTGTGACCCTGCCGATATTACCAAGCTGGTACTCAAAGAAAATCTGGAAAAAACCTCTCCCCGCGTCCGAGAGCTTGCCGATAAATTTTTCGGATTTTGGGAAAACAACTGGATGGCATTTAATCACGCACGCGATTTTGACCTCTATCCTACCAATACTCAAGGCACATTGGATTCGTTTGGCTACCCGTATGCTGAAATAGAGGGTGAATACCTCGATCCCTTTGAACCCTCAGCCTACCAATACAAAATTCTCTCCAAAAAAGTGACTTTATGATCCTCGACTGCCGTGATATGGAGTGTCCCCGTCCCGTACTGGAAACCAAAAAAGTATTGGACGCGCTTCCTGAAGATGCCACGCTCGTCCTAGAGGTAAACACTCTCAGCGGTCGTGAAAACTGCAAACGCTTTGCCCTCTCACAGCAATGCACTTTTACAGAAGAACTCCTGGAAGATGGTGCAACACGATTGACCATCACCAAAGGGCTGGGCTATACACCAAATGATGATGAAAACCCGCTGGATACCATGATGCAACAAGAGCGTCGCAGTGCCGTCCTCGTCCTCTCAGGGGCATTGGTCACGGCATTACTCTCCGCCTCATGCTGTTTGGTTCCGACACTGTTTATGGTGTTTGGAATCTCCTTTGCAGGAGTTATCAATGTTCCACAATTGAACAGCTATCGCTGGATTTTCACCGCTGTTGCTGTCGTGATGCTCAGTATCGGTTTTTACCAAATGGTGATTAAAAAACAAATCGAATGCGATTGCGAACCGAGTTTAACCTCTAAAATATTAATAACACTTTTTTGGTCACTTTTCCTCTTTAGCCTTGCTGCCCTTTTCTATCCCTATTATGAGGCGTTACTATGGGGAGAATAACTTTAGGATTGTTGCTGTTAGCCACTCTCGCCTACTCACGCCAATGGAATCTGCACATAGACGGGATGCACTGCATCGCCTGCACGTTGGCGGTCAAAAAAGCACTGCTAAGTGTTCACGGTATCCAAGAAGCAAAAGTAAACTTTAAAAATGAAAGTGCTTGGGTAAATACCGAGGATACAGTGAGTTTAAAAATGATGCAAGATGCTGTGGTGCAAACGGGTTATACGGCGACAATAGCAACCAAAAACTAATACAGCTCAATGTGTATATGTAGTTTTTTACGCTTTACATACCCTATTTCGACCGCTCTCTTTTGCCTTATACAAAGCCCTGTCCACTCGTCCCACACACTCATGAACACTCTCGTGAGCCATGAATTCACCCGCACCGATACTAACCGTCACGCTATGCCCTAAACCAAACGAGAACTCCTCTATTTTACGACGAAAACTTTCCGCAACAATCAACGCTGCCTCCGCATTTGTATGAGGGAAAATCGCGATAAACTCTTCTCCTCCCCAACGTCCAAGTATGTCGGTATCACGAAGATTTTCTTCCATAATGTTTGCTAAAGTCTGTAAAACACTATCCCCTGCCTGATGCCCTGCGGTATCGTTAATTACTTTGAAATTATCCACATCAATCATCATCAAAGCACAATGATAATCCGTATATCGATTTACCTTTTTTTGCTCTTTTATAAGTATGATATCCGTTTTTTGACGGTTATACAGTCCCGTTAGCTTGTCCGTAATTGAGAGTTCAAGCAAACGTGCGTTGTAGCGCTTGAGTACAATATATCGCCATGTAAAAGCCAAGAGTCCAATCACAAACACTAATAAAAACTTCCAAACTACTCCACGATCGATCCATGATACCTCTTCGACTGTTGATACCCAGCGGTTATATATCGTTTGCATCTCAGCAGGATCAAGATTTTTGACCATTTTTTCAAACACGCCGTACAACATCGGCTCATCGTTACGGACAGCTACACTCAATTCATCCTTATCATCAAGCCGTGAGGATACCTTTAAAATTCCGGTATACTCTTTTTGAATATACGATGACACAACTAACAAATTATCAATATAACCGTAAAGTTCGCCGCTTTCGACCTTGCTCAAACCTTCATTAATCGACTTTACTTCCACAATATGCAAATTTGGGTAATGGGCTTTTACCATAGCGACAGTCGTATATCCTTTGACAATTCCAATTTTTTCCTTTGTCAATGAATCCATATTCTCTGTAAAAAGTTTGTCATTCGTTGTCACCATAACGTATGGAATACTCAGATACGTAGAGGTAAAATTGATGTATTTTAATCGATCAGGAGCACTGCTTGCAAGAGATAAAATATCACATTTTCGCTCTTGTGCATACAAAAGAGATTCGTTCCATGAGGACGTCGGGACTAACTCGATAGGCATACCCAGTTGTTTCTCGAAAACACGCATCACATCCGCTGCCATACCGATATGCTTGCCCTCTCGTATTGCTTCAAGCGGATACCACTCCGGATCCACGCACATCGTAATTTTTTTCTTTTCAAAAAGATACTTTTTCTCATCACTCGAAAATTCAATATTTTCGCGAGAATTTACAGCGATATCCTTAAACATATAGCGACCAAGTTTTTGATCACTATTGAGCACACCTGTTTGTATCAGCTGTTTAAACGCTCGAACTGTCAGTTCAGAATTGACTTCACCAATGGGATAAAAATCGGTCATCATCAGCTGTTTTATCACTTTGGCTTCATATTTTAAAGCACCGCGTGATTTTTTAGCCGCATATTTATGCTCTAAAAGATCAATCATTTCATTCGGGTGATCAAGCGCGTATTTCCATCCGCGATTGGTTGCATCAATAAATCGGCGAGTCCGATCCGTATGCTCAATCGCTTCTACAGAGGAGGTAAAAAGGTTAACCGCACTCATCATAAACCCGTATTGTGCAGGATCAATAATTTCGTACTCAATACCCCTGCGGTCAAGTTCATAGAGCTGATTGGAGCGAAAAGCGCTCATTACATCCACTTTCCCATCAATAAAATTTTGAATATTAAAAGTGTGATCGACAAAGTGAGCATTTTTAGGAGATATACTAAAATGGTTAAGCAAGAGGGCTAAAGAGCTGTATTTGAGCTCGTAGCTTGTTCCCATTATTGTTTTACCTATCATATCACTGGGATTTTTAATCCCTTTGCGTGCAATGAAAACGAGAGGGGAGTGCTGAAAATACGTACCCATCAAGACAATTGGTTTTACGCGCCCCTTTTCAACCATAATACTGGAGTTGTATACGCCATATGTTGTTCTACCTGCTAAAACATCTGCACCAATATCAATGCCATCATGATATTCAAGTAACTGGACATCCAAATCTGCATCGCGGTAAAATCCTTTTTCTTTGGCAGCAATAAATCCGGCAAACTCAAACTGATATTTCCAATCAAGTTGTACAGATACTTTTTCGGCACTTCTTTGTGCCATTAAAGAGGTAATAATAAATAAAATAAGAAGAAAAAATCTCACCCTGCCCCTTTAATCTTTACCAATGGAATCGAAAATAAATACTCATACCTACACGTCACCCCAAGCTCAACTAGTTTAATAAAAGTTGCCTCATGTATTATTTTATCTATTATATAATACCTCTCCTTAATGGTAAAAACGTCTATTATTTAGTCCCATTAACCCCATATACTGCCTCAAAAATATTTTTATGGGAAAAGAGTACACTAAACGTTGCAGCGAGCAACGATACTGCCACCATCATATACATTACCGCTAGCTGATAAGAGACCGCTTTGAGCGGATCAGCTCCCGCGAGAAGCATCCCCGTCGTGATTCCTGGAATATGGATAATGCCGACAGTTTGGAGCATATTGAGCGTCGGAATCATTGAGGCTTTGACGGAGGCTTTAGAGGCGAATGATAGCGCCTCTTTGAGCGGTGCGCCCAATGCTACCATCCCCTCGATGGTCTCCACTGTATTTTTTACTTCTGCTTTAAACCGCTCAATACTTTGAGTGTAGACATTCAGCGCATTACCGATAATCATCCCTCCGATGGGAATCATCTCATGAGGAACCATGTGTATGACACCAAACGCCATCATGGACGCAAATACAATCCCAGACGATGCTCCCAACGTATAAAAGGCAATCCGAAAACTATGATTTCCTAGCGGTGAACGTTTTTTAGCCGTATACGCCCCAAACGTCACCATCCCTAACAGTACAAAAAACAGCAGTGAAGGATGAGAAATTTTAAAAAGATAAACAAGAGCATACCCCAGCAATCCCAGCTGAACCATCGCTAAAATAGAGTTTGTCAGGATCTGTTTTTCGAGCCCGAAATGTTCACGACGTGAATACCATAGGGCAAAAATGATGAGAGCGTAGGAGGCTAAGAAAGAGTATTGCATGATTGCCTATTCGGTGATTTTAGAGAAAGGATAAGCAGTTTTGAATTAAAAAATCCTTCTCTCAAAAAAAGAAGAAAAAAAAGTCAATCTCTCTTGTTGCCAAAAAGGAGGATCAGACTGCCAAACGCTATGGCTCCGGCACCTGCCCAAACCGGAATCTTAAAAGTTTCTTTTTCTTTTATCGATATATTGATAGGTCCAATATCGGTATTATGGGTTTCTTTTGTATAAGTAAAACCTCCGTATACTAATCCAAGAATACCGGCTATAATCAACAAAATTGCTGAGACTCTACGTGCGTTCATATTCTCTCCCTGTATTAAAAATATTTTATTTTCATTTTCCATTACAGAAACGAATCCTGAATCACAGCACTCGACGACCTTGAATAACTCTTACTAAAATCACTACGATAGCAATGACTAGAAGAATATGGATAAATCCACCTATTGTATACGACGAGACTAGTCCTAGGACCCAGAGTATAATGAGTATAAATGCAATGGTTTCGAGCATTTTATTTCTCCTTGATTTTAATGTATGTAAATTGATGGTACATCAGTCAAGCTTTAAAGAATATTCAAAGATAAAAGTCTATATTAATTAAGGATATTAATGGGAATTTGACCTAACTATTTGTCAGGAGATGAGTCGTAAAAGAAGAAAAATCTGCCTCAAAAGAGGCAAACTTCGGAATTTAAATTACAGTTCTTCTGCGTGAGCAGCAAGATATTCGGCAACACCTTCAGTGCTTGCTTTCATACCTGCATCACCTTTTACCCAGCCAGCAGGACATACTTCGCCGTGCTCGTCAGTAAACTGCATAGTATCAACCATACGAATCATCTCATCGATGTTACGTCCCAATGGAAGGTCGTTGATAACTGCGTGACGAATGATACCTTTTGCGTCGATCAAAAATGAACCACGAAGGGCTACTGATTCACCGAAAAGTACATCGTAATCTTTTGAAATTTGTTTGCTCAAGTCTGCAACAAGTGGGAATTTAACACGGCCGATTCCACCTTTTTCGATTGGAGTTTCTCTCCATGCAAAGTGTGAAAATTGGCTGTCAACAGAAACACCGATAACATTTACGCCACGGCTCTCGAAATCTTCGATACGGTGTGAAAACGCAATGATCTCTGATGGACATACAAACGTAAAGTCAAGAGGATAAAAGAACAAAACCGTCCCTTTTTTCCCGAAATTTTCGGATAATTTGAATCCATCAACAATGGTGCCATCTGCTAATACGGTTGTTGCTGTAAAATCTGGAGCGGGTTTAGTTACGAGCATAGGATTTCCTTGTGTTATTTTTAAAGTAGGGAAATTGTAACACACGAAGATTAATGTAAATGAGCGTCAAAAAGTTAATCTGAAACTCTAAAGGATAATTTTTATTATTTAGAATATTTTGAATTAGGATATAATCGCATTATGCTTACCTTTAAAATACTTTTTGAAATGATGTTACGGTACAAGCGCCAGTTAGTGTGGGGAAATCTTATTGCCATACTTGCGACGATGATTTCTATCCCTATCCCCTTGCTTATCCCCCTTATGGTTGATGAAGTGCTTCTCAAAAAGGGAGGTGTCATTACCCAAACCATTGATATGTTTACCCCATTGCATGAGCCGTTACTTTATATCGGTATTGTTTTGGCGGTAACGGTCGGATTACGCTTTCTCTTTTTTCTCTTAAGTGTCGTATCGCAACGTTTTTTCATCACCCTCTCCCAAGAGCTAAGTTTCGCTATTCGTATCCAAGCACTCGAACATCTCAAGCACGTTTCGATGAGTGCGTATGAGCGTCTGGGAAGTGGCAAAGTCATTACCCACCTCATCACCGACATTGATACCATCGAACATTTTTTAGGGAGTGCTCTCTCCAAATTTATCGTTTCGGTGACAACGCTCATTGGAGTAGCGGTTGTTCTGATCTGGATCAATCCTCTTTTTGGTATTTTGATCTTGATCTTTCAGCCGATGATAATGATCGTTACCCGTAAGATTTCTGCGGCAGTCGGAAAGCTCAAAAAAGAGCAAAACCGCACCATCGGTGAACTCTCCGATACTCTCACCCAAATGTGTGATCTCTTCGGACAAATCCGTGCCAGTAACAAAGAAGAGCGTTTCGTCGCAAGTGCTATTGAGCAGTCCAAACATCTCAAACAAAGTGCAAGTGAGTATGGAATCAAAGCGTTGTTTGGGGAAAAATATTCCTATACGCTCTTTTTGAGCGGGTTTGAGATTTTTCGTGCCATGGGGTTGGTGATGGTACTTTACTCCGATCTCTCCATCGGATTGATGTTTGGAATTTTCGGCTATTTGTGGTTTATGATGACACCTGTGCAAGAACTTTTATCCCTTCAATACGCCCATGCGAATGCTAAAAATGCCCTCTTGCGACTCAATGAACTGCTTTCTCTTCCCACAGAACCCGTATCTCAGAATGTAAAAAAAGCATTGGAGAACTCAAAGGCGTTATCGATTCAAACGCACGATTTGGTGTTCGGATACGATGAAAATGAACCCGTACTCAAAGGGCTCAATCTGAAGATACAGGCAGGCTCAAAAGTCGCTATCATCGGTGCGAGCGGAAGCGGGAAGAGTACCCTTTCACAGCTGTTAGTCGGTTTTTATCCTCCGACATCAGGAACCATTCTCTACAACGACATTCCTGTCGAAGAGATCGGTTTTCCTGCTATTCGTGATGAAGTCTTTGTAGTTCTTCAACAACCGTTAATGTTTAATGAGACCCTGCGTTTTAATCTGACTATGGGCGATGAAATCAACGATGAAGAGATTTACAAGGCGCTCTCCATCGCGCAACTTTCTCAGTTTGTCGGCGATTTGCCGTTGGGGTTAGAGACACAAGTCGGGAAATTCGGTATCCGTCTCTCAGGGGGTCAACGTCAGCGTCTCTCCATCGCACGGATGGTTTTAGCCAATCCAAAAGTCGTTATCTTCGATGAGTCCACTTCTGCGCTGGATGTCCATACAGAGAGTGCACTGTTTGAAGCACTGCAAGAATTTTTAAAAGAAAAAACGGTCATCATCATCGCCCATCGTCTCAGTACCGTGACAAGGGCTGATTATATTTATGTCCTCGAAAATGGAAAAATTCTCGAAGAGGGAAGTCGGGAAGATTTAGAGAAACAAGATGGAAGCTTTCGCCTTTTCGTCCATCATCAAGGAAACGTTACGCAACACTAAAGAGTTGAATGCTCCAAAATACTAAGAACCCTGCGAACAACCAAAGCGTAGAGGATGGTTTTTCTTCTACGACGTGTGCTTCGATCAACAATTCATCCGTTACCAAATACAATAGTGCTGCTACACCAAAGGCTAAGATTGCACTGATAATACTCGTAGAAGCACCCGCCAAGAGATAATTACCCAGCAACGTACCTGTTAAAACCACACCCGCTAATAAAAGCGTCATGACCAAAACACGCCAGCCTTTGATCGTATCAGAAACCAATGCCAACCCTAAAAAGAGCAGTTCGACCGATAAGCCCAAGGCTAAAACCAAACCGGTATTGCCCCCTGCGGCAAATCCTGCCCCGATGATAAAGCCATCTACGGCGACATCAATAAACGTTGCCGCAATCAAACCGTAGTTAAACGCATTCTCTCCCGAATGCTCCTCTTTACTCTCAAGACCGATACTCCACAATTTCATCAGATACATAAGTATGCCGCCCACAGCAAAAGAACCAATCAAAACCCATGCGGGTGCGTGCTCACGTCCAAGCTCAGGTAAAACTTCTACGGCTAAAGCTGCGAGGACAACACCTGCTGCAAAATGTTGAATTAAACTGCGAGCATTGTGGGATGGGTTCCAAAAAATAGCTAAAATTCCTCCAAATGAGGCAACAATTGCAGGAATAAGCATGGCGATTAGGGGTGTCATAGTAATACTCTTTCTTGAGCTAATGTTATTTTTTAAATCAAACTATACCCCAATAAGCTTCTAAAAAAGAGTAGAAATTGCTTCTTCATAAAATTAGGTCACAAATAGAGAGCCATGCCCATACGTGTAAAACTTTTTCTATAAAACAACAAAAAACATTTTAGTTTAATATTTATTTCGGTATAGTTTACGAATTTAAAATAACAACTATTAATCTTAAAGGTTTTTT
>JAZDQA010000011.1:0-230609 GCA_043797085.1 Pseudomonadota bacterium
ATGGACAATGCCAATCCGAAACTGGAGCTTGACGATCTCTCAGCTCAGTATCCATTTCGAGGGACGACTCGATAGCGCTTTAAATTTATGATACAATTTTAGGAACTACTAGATGCTGACACAGAATTCTGAACAGTCCCACTTGTCTTCCCAAACGCCGAATAAAAGAGAATGTTTATCATACTCATCGTATTCGATTCGTTGACCATCTTCTCTCGGCGCTAAAAAATTAAACTCTTCCACAAAAATATCATACCGTTGCCGGAGTATAGCCGTTTGTTCGCTTGCCGTTGAAGCCATACTGCATTTCACTAATTCTATCCTTTTTTATTATTATGTACTTAAAAACATTGAATAATGTATTATAGGATAAAATTACATTACTTGTAAATATAATTCAGTTTTTTCTAATATTTTATAAATAATAATAGCCTAGTAAGGATTATTCATGATGTATCTTTCTAAAACCCGTCTTTCTTATAAAATTGTAGGATCGTTAATATTGATTTTCTTGCTAATTTTTTTAACGCTTGGGGTAGTTGTCAGGATAGTTTTTGAAAATACAACTTTAGTTTCGGAAAAACAAAAGGCTGATTTACTATTACGAACAATTGAGAAACCGCTTCAAATTACTCTCTATTTAAAGTTTTACGATCAGATTGCGGATAAAGTTTCCTCTGTCGTATCGGTTCCTGATGTAACGGAGCTTTCGGTTCGTGATAATAACGGAAAGATATTGTACCATTACTCTAACAGTAAAAAAATGTTGGCATCCCAACATGAAGCAATTAGTATTTTTCATCCGATTAAGGAACCGACATCCGGGAGGATGATAGGATCGATTAGCTTGCGTTACAGTGATTTGACCTATAATGAGACGCGTCAATCAATACGTAAGATTGTGTACGGTTTTGGAGTGAGTATAGCGCTGCTTTTTTTCGTTGCGGTATGGTGGGTCCGTTATCTTCTTTCTCCTTTGACTAAGATTGCCCAAAAAGTCCATTATTATAAACCCGGTGATCGTATGGTGTTTGAGGAGGATGGCAGTATGGAGATTGAACAAATCGTTACGGCATTCAATACAATGCAAGAGACGACTCATATTTATCTGGAAAAAATTGAAACAATGAATACCTCTCTTGAAATTGCGGTCAATGTAAAAACCCATGAGTTGGAAGATCAATATTATCTTGATCGTTTGACAGGGTTACCTAACCGTTACAGACTGCAAGAAAAATTGCTTCAAGGCGAAGTTACCGCGCTAGCGATAGTCAATATTGATGATTTCAAGGAAGTTAATGACTTTTTCGGAATTTCCATTGGTGATGAAATGCTGGTGCAGGTTGGTTCATGGCTCAATGAACTCTCAAGTACATGTTATCGTTTAGGGAGTGATGAATTTGCTTTAACGTTCTCTAATGAACTTGATCAAGCTGAGGTAGAACGTCGTTTACTCATGCTCATCAAACTATTAGATGAGAAGACCTTTATGGTAAAGGAAGAGACTCTGAATATTAGAGTCACTATCGGTGTTGCTCTGGGAAGTGAAAAAGTGTTGACACGTGCTGATATTGCTTTGCATCATGCCAAAGATAATAATAAACAGATTGCTTTTTACAATCAAGACGAAGGAGTTGAAGAACACTATCGTGCAAATTTGACAATGGCTTCTCGTGTTCGAAGAGCACTTTTTGATCGCCGTATTATCTGTTATTATCAGCCGATTACCAATCTGAAAACAGGTGCCGTAGACAAATACGAAACGCTGGTTCGAATGATAGATGAAGAGGGTAATATTGTCCCGCCGATGGAATTTTTACCCATCGCAAAAAAAACAAAACTCTATCCGCAAATTACCCTAGAAGTGGTCTATCAAGCCTGTACCCTTTTTGCTACTCGTCAAGAGGAATTTTCTATCAATCTGTCCGATAGTGATATACGCAATCCATATACAGTAAGTGAGATTATTAAAACAATTAATAAAACGGGTACCGCATCTAGAGTTGTATTTGAGATTTTGGAATCAGAAGGAATCGAGAGTTATGACGAAGTGACACAGTTCATTACGCAGGTAAAAGCATTAGGGGCTAAAATAGCTATTGATGATTTCGGGACGGGGTATTCTAATTTTGAAAATATCCTAAAATTGAATGTCGATTATATCAAGATAGACGGTTCTCTGATACGAGAGATTACCGGTAACCAGCGTCATCACATTATTGTTGAAACTATTGTCGATTTTGCGCAAAAAATAGGTGCCAAGACTATTGCGGAGTTTGTTAGTGATAAGGACATCTATAACACGCTCAAAGAAATCGGTGTGGATTATTCTCAAGGCTACTTCACCGGTAAACCGGCATCACTGTAACGCGATACAGTTTTGTAGAGAGGGATTTTAGCGCAGTACATGCCCTACAAATTTTGACATATTGTTCAAAATTTTGCCACCGCGACGAAATCCTAGTCCGCATGCTTCGTAGGCGAAAAATACCCCTGCTTGGTAGCTGTTTCCTTTTGCATCTTTTGGGAACTCGACATATTCTTGATAAATTGCTTTGAAGTTCCCGTAAGGACCGTCATTGGCTTCGAGAACGCTGCCTGATGCATCCAAAATCTTAATATTCGCCCCTTCACGACCAAACATACGCTTTTCAACACATTGGAGTCCCTTTAGCGGCTCATGGGATGTTTTAAGGAGATAGGGTGACTCTGGGAAAAGGTCGCAAAGTATTTTCAGCATCCCTTTGGATTGGAAGAGTAATGTGTAGGCGGGATTGAGGATGATTGCTTTTTGATTGTTCATGATAGTCGTAAGCAAAACTGCAAGTTCATTTTCATCGATGGCAATGTCTTCCCACGGGAAAAGTTTAAACCAGTATTCGTAAGGAATTTCATTGCTGTCATAAATCCCCTCTTCGTCAAATTTTACGCCTCCAAGCGGTTCAAATCCTGTTTCAAATCCTGCATCAATCGCCATTTGCTGTAATAATCTGACCGTTTGTTCCTCTTCGGTATTTCCACTCACAGAGCTAAAAAGAATTTTCCATCCATCGTAGTGTTTTTCAAACTCACTTGGATCATCAAAGAGGGTGACAAGACGGCGAAAGTTTTCACTAATGGCTTCATATATGTTGTTAAATTGACGCTCTTCATCCATGTTGTTGTGTTTGAGAATAGCCCATTGGAGTATGGCGGTTTCAAAAAGGGAGGTTGGGGTATCGGCATTGAATTCGATGAGTTTGATGGGTTTTCCATCAATTCCTCCTGCTAAATCGAAGCGACCATAGAGGTGCCAATGGACATCGTTGTCCCAGCTTTTTTTGATGGTATCTATGAGATTAAACGGAATTCCCAATTCAAAAAAGAGGTTGTTGTCGATAACGTGCTGTGCAGCCGTTGCGTACATATCATAAAGTTCATTGACGCATTCGTAATAGGCTTCAGCCTCATGATCCGTTACGATAACGAGTTCATCCGCAACGTATTTACTCTCGTCACTGTCAGTATGCCATGCAAAACCAATTTCTTCAAGGGTTGTGTCATTAATGGGGTTAATCGTTTGAAGTGATACCATCTTTATCCTCCGTAACTGCTAGAAGAAGAGGTACTGCTTGCACCTTTGTTTCCAAAAAAGCTTTTTTTACCTGAGTTAGTTGAGGATGATCCGCCGGCTGCAGATTTATGATATGCCGAGCGATTGGAGACATCTTGGTGTCTTTGAACATTTTTATTATTCATCAACGCATTTCCAATCATATTTCCAAGCAATGCTCCTCCAGCTGCTGCTAAAATGGTTCCGGCAAGACCCATCCCCTCGCCGTGAGGTTCGGCGTTAAGTTCGGATTTTCCTTCTTGCATTTTTTTGTACTCTTGATCCGCCATCTCTTTCATTTCGGCTTCACTCATGACACGTTCATGCACTGTACCGTTTTCATCGGTCTCTTTGATAATTGCGCGACTAGGTCCAGTGGTTGGCATCTCTTCGATGATAACGTATTTTCCACCAGGCTGTTGTTCTACCACTAGAAATTTATTTTGTCCCTCTGCAGCTTGCTGTTCTTCTGGGGCGCTTTGGCAACCGCTTAGAGCACTTAATACGGCGATTCCTGTAGCTCCAAGCATAATGTTTTTTGCACTGATAAAATGTTTCATTTTTCTTTTCCTATCGTAATTTTTTGGATTGTGTTGCGGTGAGTCTGAAAATCTTAGAGGGGGCAGAGGAACTGAAACCTCTCGAATCTTCAATGATAGTGTCGCTATGGGCCAAGCAAAAATTTGGATCATATTCGTGACCGCTCTCATTGGCGGAAGTAGAATAGAGCCATCCATATTTTTGAATCAAACGAGAATGGGTTGGATCACTCACATATCGGAGCGCTTGCTTTTTAATAACAAACGTCGTCTGTCGTGCATGTCGAACCCATGAGTGGTATTTAAGGGGGACTCTCACGGTGGATTTAAGCACGTTTAGTGAAGCAAAAACTTTTAAAAAAGGTTTTCCCTCTTCTCGCCCTTTGAGTCGCGCGAGTGTTGAGCTATCTTGTGAGAGGAAACCGACGGTCGTATCGGTTTGGGCAAGGATGATTGGCATTTTAGCGTACCAAAAAATCCTGAAGAGCATGTGGTTTCATCCAGCTGTCATCACCCATATAAGTCATCGCTTCGATCGCTGCTCGTGCTGCACTGAGGGTTGTGAAATAAGGGATTCCCATACGCAATACTACTTGACGAATCTGTTCGGCATCTTTTTTGGATGTTTTATTGTCAGAGGTGTTGATGGCAAGAGAAACATCACCGTTTTTCATCATGTCTTCGATATTCGGACGACCCTCTGAGATTTTTAAAACGACTTCGCACGGGATTCCGGCAGCTTCAATGATTTTTTGAGTACCGCGCGTAGCAACCAGTTTAAATCCTTGGTTATGAAGACCGCGCGCGATTTCAGGTGCATGCATTTTATCCGTTTCGATAAAGGAGAGGAAACACGTACCCGCTGTCGGGATTTTATTTCCTGCCGCAAGTTGGCTTTTGGCAAAACTTATCCCAAAGTTCTCACTGATACCCATGACTTCCCCCGTTGATTTCATCTCAGGAGAGAGTACCAAATCCGCGCCATAAAGTTTGTTGAACGGGAATACTGCCTCTTTAATAGCAACGTGCCCTTTAAGACGAGGTTTTAGAAGACCATTTTCTTCCATGACAACGTTGTAATTGTCATAAAATTTCAGAGCATTTCGAAGTGTATCTCCTACCATAACGCGTGTTGCAACTTTCGCAAGAGGCATACCGGTCGCTTTTGATACAAAAGGGACTGTACGTGATGCACGCGGGTTGACTTCGATGATGTAAACTTCATTTTGAAAGATTGCGTATTGGATATTGAGCAGTCCAATAACGCCAAGTCCCAATGCGATTTTTTTGGTTTGTTGTTCCACTTGCGCTTGATGGTCGGCACTGAGACTCACGGGCGGAAGAGAACATGCGCTGTCTCCTGAGTGAATTCCTGCTTCTTCAATGTGCTGCATGACAGAGCCGATATAGACATCGGTTCCATCGGTAATCGCATCGACATCAAGTTCAACCGCTTGATCCAAGAATTTGTCAACCAAGACGGGAGAATCATTGCTCACCGATACGGCAACGTCCATGTAGGTACGAAGCTCGTCTTCATTGTAGACGATACGCATAGCCCGTCCACCCAAAACATACGAAGGACGCACAAGAACTGGATAACCAAGCTCTTCAGCCACTTTAAATGCCTGCTCTTTTGTCATAGCGATACCGTTTTCAGGCTGCTTGAGTCCTTGCTCGACAACGAACGCGGAGAATTTTTCACGGTTTTCAGCCAAATCAATCACTTCTGCTGAAGTACCTGCAATCACCGCTCCTATATTGTGGAGTGCATTGGCAAGCTTGAGAGGAGTTTGACCTCCGAAATGGACGATAATACCGTTAGGCTGCTCACGTTCAACGACAGCACGAACGTGTTCAAAATCGATAGGCTCGAAATAAAGTACATCAGACGTATCGTAGTCAGTTGAAACCGTTTCAGGATTACAGTTGTACATGATGGTTTCAATTCCCATCTCTTTAAGAGCAAATGCGGCATGAACACAACAGTAGTCAAATTCGATTCCCTGTCCGATACGGTTTGGTCCACCGCCTAAAATCATTACTTTTTTCTTGTCACTAGCTCGAGGCTCTTGGGTACCTAAACGGGTAATATTGGTCGTTGAATACAGATATGGGGTTAAGGCGCCAAATTCTGCTGCACAGGTGTCAACCTCGTTGTATTCATGCGCAATTGCCAGGGCTTTACGTGCCGTATAAACATCATCTTCTTTGGTGATTTTATCATTAAGGGTGATGAGGCGTGCAATATTTTTATCTGAGAACCCTTCGGTTTTAAGAGTACGAAGTTGTGGCTCATCGGTAAGTGTTTTAGACGTAATACGAGATTCTTGAGCGATGATCTCTTCGATTTGTGTTAAAAACCATGGATCGATTTTTGAAAGTTCAAAAATATCGCTATGGCTAAGACCCATACGGAAACCTTGGGCAACGTAGAGAATACGCTCTGCATTGGGACGGCGGATTTCATGTTTGACAAATTCTAAATCACCATCGATCGGATCAAAACCGCATAATCCTGTTTCCAGAGAACAGAGCGCTTTTTGAATGGATTCTTTGAAAGTACGACCGATTGCCATTACTTCCCCGACCGATTTCATACTCGTTGTCAGTGTTGATTCAGCTTCTGGGAATTTTTCAAAGGTAAAGCGAGGAATTTTGGTAACGATGTAATCGATAACCGGCTCAAATGCTGCCGGAGTACCGGTGATATCGTTGGTGATTTCATCGAGAGTAAATCCTACAGCGAGTAGTGTTGCTACTTTGGCGATAGGATAGCCTGTTGCTTTAGATGCTAATGCGGAAGAGCGAGAAACACGAGGGTTCATTTCGATGACGATCATGCGTCCGGTCGCGGGATCAACAGAAAATTGAACGTTTGATCCGCCGGTATCAACCCCGATTTCACGTAAAATAGCAAACGACGCATCACGCATACGCTGATATTCTTTGTCGGTGAGAGTAAGGGCAGGGGCTACGGTAATCGAGTCTCCGGTGTGAACACCCATCGGATCGAAATTTTCGATCGAACAAACGATGATACAGTTATCACTGCGGTCACGAATAACTTCCATCTCGTATTCTTTCCACCCAAGAAGTGACTCTTCGATCAAAATTTCAGTGATAGGAGACTCATCGAGACCACGCTGTGCTAAGAGTTTGAATTCATCAATGTTATACGCAACACCGCTTCCTCCTCCTGCAAGGGTATAGGAAGCACGAATGATGGTAGGGAAACCAATTTCATTGGCAGCGCTGATCGCTTCTTCAATATTGTAAGCGTAACGAGAGATTGGAAGATCCATCCCAATTTTTTGCATACACTCTTTAAAGGCTTGTCGATCTTCCCCTTTTTTGATAGCACTTGGATTGGCCCCGAGGAATTCAATCCCCTCTAAAAGCCCTTGCTCGTGCATAAGCATGGCGGCATTAAGCGCGGTTTGTCCACCCATGGTTGGGAGTATGGCATCTACTTTTTCATCTTTGATGATTTGAGCAATAATTTCAGGTTTAATAGGTTCGATGTAGGTGCGATCGGCAAATTCTGGATCGGTCATAATGGTGGCGGGATTGGAGTTGATTAGTACAACACGGTACCCTAGCTCTTTAAGAGTTTTAACCGCTTGTGTCCCAGAGTAGTCAAATTCACACGCTTGACCGATGACGATTGGACCTGATCCAATGAGAAGTATCGTTTTAATGTCGTCGCGTTTTGGCATGCTTACCCTTTTGTCAGAAAAATTTGTCAATTATAGGGTAAAAGCACTTAAAACCTGATTATTTCACCTTGGTTATGACGTGAAAATAGGAGGGGTTTTTAGCATAAAAATAGGGTTCAACGACAGCGCTTTGGTAACCGCTTGCTTTTGAGATGGAGATTACTTTTCCTACCTTAAGTCCTGAGAAAAAAATTTGATCCAGTCCAGAGGTAACGATTTCATCTCCAACATAAATAGGGACCCATGTAGGGATAAATTCAACAACAAGTCGACGCTCATTATTACCTCGAACAATCCCCGGAGCTTGTGAATTGCCTACTGAAACGGCATAAGAACTTTTGATATCTCCATTAAGCAGTGCCATAGGAGTACGATTTTTAGAGACAACAATACCGGCAACATACCCTCGATAGATTAACCCATAAACGCGAGCAGGATCAAAATGGTCCATTTCAAGCCATAATTTATGAGGATCACCCATACGTACGTAGGAAATAGTGCGTACCAGTTCAACGTCCGGAAGTGCTTTGATGGAACTGTTTTGCAGTTTCAATAAATTTTGGTATTCATTTGCTACTTCGTGAAGGGTTAAAAGTTCACGTTCATAATAGCGGTTACGCTGCTGTAGATCAGTGATCGTTTGTGCTTGAGCAAGGTGTTTGGTGAAAGAGTTTTGAATTCCCTGTATTTGATTGAGATAGGTAATTTTGATGGTTTGTGAAAGATGAATAAAAGGAGTCTGTAAAAAAGGGCTAAAATAAAGAGCCCCTCCCACACACGCAAGAAGGAGAAACGTGAGAGAGATACGCTGTTTATTCATTATCAAAAAGTTCGTGAAGTTGATCGATCTCTTCGAGTGCACGACCAGTACCGCGTGCTACACATAGTAATGGCTCGTCTGCAACATAAACGGGAATTTTAATGGTTTCAGAGAGGTATTTGTCCAGTTGTCGAATTAATCCTCCGCCACCGGTCAAGATAACACCGTTGTTAACAATATCGCCCGCCAAATCAGGTGGCATATTTTCTAATACATCACGCAATGCTTCGAGAATCTCTTTGAGAGGCTCACGCATCGCTTCGCGAGCATCTTCACTGGAAAGTTCAAGTGAGGTTAGTAAGCCTTCTACTTGATCACGACCGTTGATAATCATTTTTAGTTCTTGAGCCAAAGGCATTGCAGTACCGATATTGATTTTGATGTCCTCCGCGATACGTTCACCGATAAGGAGATTGTATTTACGTTTGACATAATCCATGATAGCGCGGTCGATTTTGTCTCCGGCAACACGAATAGAGCGGCACAGTACCAATCCGCCCAACGAGATAACACCGATTTCCGTTGTTCCGCCGCCGATGTCAACGATGACATTTCCCTTAGGTTCACGAATATCAATTCCGGCACCGATAGCGGCAGCCATCGGTTCATCGATCAGATATACTTCACGTGCACCTGCACTCATTGCCGATTCACGTACTGCTTTACGTTCCACTTGTGTTAATCCGTAAGGAATACAAATAATGATACGCGGGCTGATAAGGTTTCGTCGTCCGTGTGCTTTTTCAATAAATCGGCGAATCATTTTTTCGGTCATATCGAAATCTGCGATTACTCCGTCTTTCATTGGACGGATGGCTTTGATATTCCCCGGTGTTTTTCCAACCATTTCTTTGGCTTCACGCCCTACTGCGAGGACTCTTTGTTGACCATATTTTTCTGTTTTAACCGCAACAACGGAAGGTTCATTGATAACAATACCTTTTCCCTTAACAATTACAAGGGTGTTTGCGGTGCCTAAGTCAATGGCAAGGTCGTTTGAAAAGAGTCCGATAAGTTTATTAAATAGCATTATTGTGTCCTATGCGCTTTTTTGCGACGTTTTTTTGAGGTAAACGGGTAGAGATGCTTCATCAACTACTTCTTTAGTAATGATCACTTCGTATCCGCTGTATTCTGGAAGCTCATACATGATTTCACCCATGATTTCTTCTAAGATTGCACGAAGACCGCGTGCTCCTGTTTTACGGGTAAGCGCTTTGGCTGCAATGGCATTTAATGCCTCTTTTTCAAAAGTGAGCTCAACATCATCAATGGCAAAAAGTTTGATGTATTGTTTTGCAAGACAGTTTTTTGGCTCAGTGAGAATACGTACCATCTCGTCTTCTGTGATTTTATTCAAGGATGCAATAATCGGAAGACGTCCGATAAGTTCAGGAATAAGACCATAGTTGACCAAATCATCGGGTTCAACATTTTCAAAACTATCATCACCCTCAGCGGAATTACGTTTTTCATGACCGAAGCCCATAACGTTTTTACCTTTTTTACGCTCTAAAATCTGACCTAATCCATCAAAAGCTCCGCCACAGATAAAGAGGATTCCAGAGGTGTCGATTTGGATAAAATCTTGATTTGGGTGCTTGCGTCCCCCTTTTGGAGGGATGTTGACGATAGCGCCTTCAATGATTTTAAGAAGTGCTTGCTGCACCCCTTCGCCTGAGACGTCACGGGTGATAGAACGGTTTTCGCTCATACGGGAAATTTTGTCAATTTCATCGATAAAGACAATTCCCTGTTGAGCGCGTTCAATATCACCATCGGCAGCTTGAAGAAGTTTGGTAAGGATGTTTTCAACATCTTCTCCTACATATCCAGCTTCTGTAAGACTGGTTGCATCGGCAATAGCGATAGGTACATTGAGAACACGTGCGATGGTTTGTGCCATCAATGTTTTACCGCTTCCGGTAGGTCCGATGAGCAGGACATTGGATTTGGCAATTTCCGTATCATCATCTACATTATGATGTTTGAAAATTCGTTTGTAGTGATTGTAAACAGCAACGGATAGAAGTTTGCGGGCACGCTCTTGCCCGATAATGTATTGACCTAGAAAAGTATTGAGTTCTTTTGGAGTCAACAATTCAGTATTTAAATGTTCTCGTACAGCGGAAGAATCATTGCTGTTCTCTCCAAACATAATTTTATAGGCGGAAAACACACAATTTTTGCAAATGTAAACATTGTTACCGGCAATAAGTGGGTTTTGATCGCTTTCTTGTGCTTCACAGAAGCTGCAATGACGGTGTATCATGATTCTTTCCTTTCGAAGGGGATGCCCCGTTTGGTATTAATAATAAAGGTACATATATTTTTTACATACTCACTTGACGTAGCATTTAGCAGTGCGGCTGCATTTTCTTGGAGAGGTTTCCCAGACTCAAAAAGTTCTCGATATGCCGCTCGCAGAGCATCAATATCTTCACGCGCAACATGGCGTCGAAGACCGTTGAGATTAAGCCCTCGCAATACTGCGCGATTGCCTTCGACGAGACAATAAGGCGGTACATCTTGTGAGAGAGCCGACGCTCCGGCTATCATGGCATAATCACCAATCTTTACAAACTGATGAATCGGTGTCATACCGCCGACAACGGCGTAATTTCCCATCTCTACGTGTCCTGCAAGGGTTGCGGCATTGGCTAAAATACAGTGGTCACCGATGATAACATCGTGCCCTAAGTGAACATATCCCATGAAGAGATTATGATTGCCTACAACCGTTTTACTCCCGCCGCCTGCAGTTCCCGGATTAAAAAGGGTAAACTCACGAATGGTATTATGGTCGCCAATGATAAGTTCTACCTCTTCACCAGCATATTTCAAATCTTGGGGAATGGAGCCCAAAACAGCGTGAGAAAAAATAGTATTGTTTTCACCAATGGTGGTTTTTCCATAAATGCAGGAACTAGCGGCAATCTTCGTCCCTTTTCCAATCGTAGATTGACCAGAGATAAAACAAAAAGGTCCGATTTCAACATCTTCTGCGATAAGAGCACCCTCTTCAATTACTGCAAGTGGAGATATTTTACTCATAATGTTACTTGTCCACGATCATAGCTTTGAGTTCAGCTTGAGCAACAAGAGTGTCGTCTACATACGCTTTGCCCTCTAAAACCCAGATGGCACCTTTGTGTTTGATGACGTTCATACGGTATTGGAGACGATCTCCGGGACGGACAGGGGCACGAAATTTTGCACCATCGATACTCATGAAATAAACTACTTTATGAGCGGCTTCTTCTTCGGTCATATCCATGCTTTGAAATGCCAAGATTCCGCCGGCTTGCGCCATTCCCTCTAAAATCATAACGCCCGGATAAATCGGGTGACCAGGGAAATGACCTTCGAATATTTGTTCACCTATGGTGACGTTTTTGAAGCCGACAAGTGACTCATTGGGAGTAAGTTCGGTTACTCTATCGACGAGGAGAAATGGGAAACGGTGGGGTAAAATTTTTTGTATTTGAACGACATCCATCATATTTGTAAACACCTTAGGTAAAAAAATCCCCCAATTTTACCGCAAAAATAGTTAATTAATAATAATTAGATTTCAACTTATTTTAAATAGTAATTTTGAGTGCATGTTTCACAAGTAAGTCTGCTACTTCAAAACTTGCATCCACAAACTCTAACTCAGGCAGATCTCTCATACTTTTTCGCTCTTCAACACTGTCAATTTTTAGAATTATTTTTGCTTTTGGGTCGTAACGGAGCACGGCTTCACTAATAAGACGACGCTTGTGTTCACTGATCATTGTGATTATGACCGCTTTTGCCTCTTTTACCATTAAGGATTCGAGAACAGGGAGTTTGTCAAGGTGCCCAAAATACGCCATATAACCAAGTTTTCGAGCATGTAAAACATGTCTTAGGTTGTCCGAGATAATGATGAAGTTGCCCTCTTGAGCCTGAAGATTCGATGCAACGATTTTACCCAGTACCCCAAACCCTGCAATGATGATGTGATTTTGACGCTCGATAGGGGTGATGACGTCGGATTCGTAAAACTCTTTTTCGAAATACGACGAGAGCTTATAAATATTTCCAATAATAAACGGGGTAAGAATCATCGAAATAACACTTACCAAAATCAAAAAACTTGCCATTTCGGATGAAATGAGTTTTTCTGCTCCCGCCAAAGCAAAAATAGCAAAGGAAAACTCCCCAATCTGTGCAAGTGCGAGAGCAGTTTTGGCAGAGGTGTTTTTATCGGAATTACGTCGGATAATGCCATAAATAACTACCGCTTTAAAGAGCATGGAAAAGATGAAAATAAACGTGATGATGTGGATATTTTCTAAAAAATAGAGCATATTGATTTTGGTTCCAACACCGAAGAAAAAGGCTCCCAGAAGTAAATCTTTATAGCTTGCGATATCCGACTCGACTTTGACGTTAAAACGAGTGTCGGCGATAATCATCCCGGCGATAAAGGCTCCAAGAGAGTAGGTAAATCCCATACTGTGGGCAAGCAATGAAGCACCGATAAGAATGGAAAATACGGAACCCAAAAAGAGCTCTTCAAGCTCTGTTTTAGCCGAAAACTGCAAAAGTGCATTAACAATCTTTTCACCAATGGTAAACATAAATACCACGACAATCACGGCGGATAAAACGGTTTTAAGCAATACTTCACCCAAAGAGAGGGTATCGTTGGACAAAAAGGTGATAAGCAATAAAATAGGGATAACGGCGAGGTCTTGAAAGATTAAAATCCCCATCGATTTTTGCCCATACGGAGTGTGGATGTCTTTGGACTCTTTGAGATAGGTGAGGACGATGGCAGTCGATGAGAGTGAAAACGCCAGCGAGATGATGAGCGACGTGTTGAAATCAAGGTGAAATAGAAAATAGGAGAGTAAAAAGATCACTACAACACTGAAAACCACTTGGAGTATACCGTTGGTGAGGAGGATATCTTTCATTTTTTTGATTTTTTCCAGACTCAGTTCCAGTCCGATCGTAAACATCAAAAATACGATCCCGAATTCTCCGATTAATTCTAAAGAATCATTGCCATGTCCATTGAAGCCAAAGAGGGT
Source organism: Pseudomonadota bacterium (assembly GCA_043797085.1). Taxonomy (GTDB): domain Bacteria; phylum Campylobacterota; class Campylobacteria; order Campylobacterales; family Sulfurimonadaceae; genus Sulfuricurvum. The sequence continues at coordinate 13,737 of JAZDQA010000011.1, forward strand.
GCTAATGATTGTCCCTGTTGCAATGTAGCCTATGATATGCGAGATACCGAAACGTTTAAGGATGATGTTGAGAACCGTTGCGATGGCAATGGTTAAAAAGATTGATAAAAGTAAAGTTTCCATAGAGACATTATAGTGCAAGGTCTGTACTACAGGTGGTTAAAAAGTTACCAAAATCAATTTGAATATAAAATAATATTTTTACATGCTGATATTTGTTTTTTTTGTGTCATAATAATGAAATTAAAAACAAATAGGATATAACTATGAAAAATATGCTAAAAAAAGCACAAGAACAGTTTCGGACAATCCAAGTGTTACTGAGTTTTCCGGATAGCCCTAAGAGTAACTATTTTACACGACTCAGTATTGCAACGGAAGAGGCGTATTTTACAATGAATGCTGGGATGTGTTCAAATATCCAACTATGTAAAAACTGTTTAAAGCATCGCGATTTTATTCGCTCACTCATGGATGTACTTAGTGAATTAGAGGTCAATAGTGAGGGCGCTGAAAAATATAGTATGCATTTGTCCGAATATTTGATAAGAGTTAATATAATCTTGGATCGAATCTCAGCAGTTTTATCTTTAAATGTTGATTCACGGCTAAAACATAATTTACCTTTATAATATATCCCTTCAACGTTTTCGTTTGGAATGGAGATAGATAGAGTGTGAAAAAATGCTTATTGGGAATGAGTGTAAATACGAATAAGCTTCTCTCTCGTATCGTCATACGTTTTTGTCTCTAAGAGAAGGGTGATTTTAGCGGTTGGTATTTCATCCACGATGATAATCGCCGAAGTATTAAACGGACTTTCGGTCAAATGAGAACGCAGAGCCATTTCAGTCTCAATGGAGGGTGCATTAAACATCAATTCTTGTGTATTTTTATAGACGGATGAGGTGAGGGTGTTGAACGTAGATAGCGTGATAAAACGGACTTCTTCGCGATTGAGAAAAAATTGACTGTTTATCTCAAAATCGATTTTCCCCTCTGTTGATGTTCGGTTGATCGTCGAGTAGAAGAGGGGATAGGCGGGGATGATTTCAGAGCCTGTTTTTACCGAAGCACGCATGAGCCGATAATTTAAAAAACGTTCTTTGATAATCTTGTACGAAATATTTTCATCTTCAAGTTTCATTCGATGGGTATAAAGTGCTAGTCGCTCTTCAATGGACGAAGGGAGAACTTGCTTGGAAATAGGGGAAAACATCTCATCCATTAGTCGATGTTGTTGGTCACGCTGCATGGTGAGTCCGAAAATACAACCGCAATAGTCTTGACGATACAGTTGTTCTTCTTTGCTCACACGGGATTGGTCATTGCTTCCGCCGTTTTTACGGTAATCGAAAGCGATGAATTCCACACCGTGAGAGGCATGAAAGGTATCGCCTGATTTTTTGAGCTGTTCTTGTGATTTTAGAGGACTGACAAGGAGGGTTGTGGTCATCGATTTTTCACCGAGTTCCAATGCTTTGTACGCACTCACTTCGAAACGTCGGTCAAAGCACACTTCACAGCGTGATCCCTTTTCGGGTTCTTTTTCTAAACCTCGGACGGCGTCCATCCAGTTTTCAAAATCGTATTCGCCTTCGATGAGCTCAATCCCCAGTTTTTGACAGCTTCGTGTTACGTCCAAAAGACGGAGTTGATATTCGCTGTAAGGGTGGATATTGGGATCATAGAAGAACCCGATGAGTTTTTCATCGGGGAATTCCTGCTGCAGTTTTTCCATAAAGAAATGGGAATCGACGCTGCAACAGATGTGGACTAACATAATTAGTCGCGTGTCGCCAAAATTTCAACTTTTTCAATAACATCACGCATAGCAATAGAGTCAAGAACTGCCATAGATTGGGCATCGTCTTTCTCGATTCCTCCGAATACTGTGTGAACACCATCAAGATGAGGAGTTGCAGCAAAACAGATGAAGAACTGGCTTCCTCCTGTGTTTGGTCCTGCGTGTGCCATTGACAATGTTCCCTTAACGTGACGGTGCGTGTTAAGTGCTGTTTCGCATGGGATCGCCCAACCTGGTCCGCCTGTACCTGTACCATGAGGACAACCGCCCTGCGCCATGAATCCTGGGATTACGCGGTGAAAGTTAAGACCGTCATAATAGCCGTCTTTTACCATTGCCGCGAAGTTCGCAACGGTGTTTGGAGTTTCATCATTGTAAAGTTTAATCCACATAACCCCTTTTGCGGTGGTCATTTTTGCCCATTGGTAACTTGCCATCTCTTCTGGAGTGACAGTATAGGTTTTGAGTTCTTTGCGTCCGAACATTAGGTGATCCTTGAGGGAATTTTTTGAAATTATAGTCGCTTTTTCTTAACCAATCGGGTGTAATGAGTTATAATGGAGCAATTTTATTTGACAGGAATAGCATGGAGTCATGGTTACAGCGTAGGTTGTCTCGTATCTCTTTACGAGAACTTAATTTCTATACTATTGTTTTTATTCTCTTTTTTACCCTTATTTTTTCATCATTACTAATTTACGATGAGTATAAAGATTTTTTAAAAACAGCCCAAGACGGTGTTGTAGTCACTAATACACTCTCTTCAATCGCTCCTCATTCATTTCAAAATTTACCTAAAACACGTTTGATTAAAATTATGGTTGAGATTGCGACGCTGGCGTTGATTTTATTTGGGTTTATTGTGGGAATCTCGAAAATTATTAACAGTATGATTGCCCGTGATATGGAGCGTTTTTTGACTTTTTTTGAATCGGCGCATGAAAAACCGAAAGAAATTCTTCCTGACGAACTTTATTTTAATGAGTTCAAAAAAATGGCGGGATATGCCAATGAAATGGGATTAACGATTTATGAGCAAAAAGAGTCACTTCGGGCGCTTAATGCAAATTTGGAAGATCGGGTGAAACATAAAACAAAAGCGTTGCAAGCAAAAAATGAAGCGCTTGAAGAGGAACAGATGTTTTCACAAGGCTTGCTCGAATCGCACAAGCAATTTATCCGTTATGCGATTCACGAAACGCACACGCCGCTTTCGGTGATTATGGCAAATATTGAGTTGTTTAGTATGAGCGAGGGGCGTAACCGATATCTGGCTAAAATCGAAGCGGCGGTTAAAAATATCTTTAGTATTTACGATGATTTAAGTTATTTAGTGAAAAAAGATCAGATCGAATATCCCAAAAAAGCGATGGATTTGGCAGAATACGTCGAAAAAAGGCTGGAGTTTTTTGATGAAGTTGCCCACTTTTCCAATCTCTCTTTTGAATACGAAAAACCTGAATTTCCTGCATGGATTCATTTTAATGAAACAAAGCTTCAGCGTGTAATCGACAATAATCTGACAAATGCGATCAAATACACTAAAAATGGGGAAGTGGTTCGAGTGGGGGTCAGCTCCAACGTCGATGCGTGCTTATTTTGGGTTGAGAGCCGCTCTCAAAAAATTCAGGATGTGGATAAGATTTTTGAAGCCTACTATCGGGAGCGTAAAAAAACCGATGGATTTGGGTTGGGACTTAGTTTGGTAAAATCGATTTGCGATGAGGAAAGGGTTGAAATTCATATTGATTCAACGGTTGAATATACCCGTTTCGACTATCAGTTTCCTAAAAAGGGGGATGCTTGAAAATTCTTTTGTTGGAAGATGAACAAATGCTCAGTGAAGCAATTAGCGAATATCTGGTGACATTAGGGCATCGCGTTGTGACGTGCTATGACGGGAGCGAAGCGTTGGTGTGTATTCAAGGTGAGAATTTTGATTTGCTCATATTGGACATTAATGTTCCGGGAATCGATGGGCTGGATTTACTCGAACAGCTTCATGTCCTTAAAATTCGTCCTCCCGCGATTTACATCAGTGCTTTAGCGGACATCGAGGGGATTAGTCGAGCGTATGATTTAGGATGTTATGATTATCTCAAAAAACCGTTTCATCTTAAAGAACTCTCTTTGCGCATTGATAAAGTGATGCAAAATTGTCTTATTCCCCAAAGTCATACACGTCTTTCGAAGAGCTACGCGTATGACGCTTCCACGTCTACTTTACTGTGTGATAACGTAACACATCCTCTCTCAAAACGGCAATTGCAGATTATTGATCTATTAGCACGAAATCGTGGTCGTGTCGTTGATTTTGATCAGTTTCGTACCTATATATGGGATGATGAGTACGTGGATAATGCAACGATACGTGCGGAAGTAAGTCGTCTAAAAAAATCTTTGAAAGAAGATTTTATTCAAAATATTCGCGCATTAGGGTACATGATCGACATTCCTCGCTCTGTATGACGTTACTTTTTTACTCATTTTTTTTGTCTCGTTTTAATTTTTATAGATAACTTTTTCTAATTTATCAAATGCTACGTTCATGCTACGTTTACTTTCTATGATGACAGTGTAAGAAACCAAAAGGAGCAAAAATGAAACGAGCGATACATCTATCGTTTTTAGCATCAATCATTGTTGTCAACAGTATGGCAGCTGATGATTTAGTTGGAATGTTTAATGAAGGAAAAGTTAGCGGGCAGTTTCGTGAGTTTACAATTAGCCGTGAGGTTGATGATACACGTCCTACTTTAAATAACGATTATACGCGCAAAGCTAATGCGATTGGTGGATACATCAAGTATGAAACGGGCGCATGGAATGGATTGAGCCTAGGTACAGCAGCATATGGGACAATCGGTTTTCATTTAGGAAATCGTGCTAATGTAAACGATGTGGATCCAACGTTACTTGGTGAACAAAACAGCAATGACCTTTATCTTGGTGAAGCGTATTTACAATATAAAAACGGAAATACAGCATTTAAAGCGGGTCGTCAAAAGCTTGATACTCCTTTAGCGGGAAGCGATGACGCTCGTATGCTTCCAAACCTTTTTGAAGCATATGTACTTTCTAATACTGATATAAAAGATACGACATTAATCGCAGCGCATGTAACAAAGTTCGCGCAAGGGACATTCGGACGTGCTTATGCAGCTACAAATCCGGTAGGAATTAATTCTATTCTTAGTGTCACATCTGGGTATTCACTAATTGATTCTCGTAATCAAACGGGTGATTTTACCGACATGGGTAAATATGCGATCGGTCAAAATACTGACGGCGTGACTGCCGTAGCAGCCGTTTACACAGGTATTAAAGGTCTAAAACTCCAACTTTGGGATTATTATGCTCATGATATTTTGAATGCAGTTTACGGTGAAGCAAACTATGGTTGGTCGTACGATAGCGGTGTAGCACCGTATGTTGCGGCACAATGGATAAATGAACGTGATGTTGGAAGTAGCCTTATTAACAAAGTGGATAGCGATTTTATCGGTGCTAAAATGGGTGTTAAAGTAGCTAATTTTGATCTCTCAGCAGCGGTTTCTCATAATAGTAAAGATGCGTCATCTGCTGTAAGTGGCGGGACTATTTCTCCATGGGGCGGAATGCCTGCGTATACCCAAGGTATGGTAACGCGTCATCAGTTTTTGGCAGGTACCGATGCTATGAAAATTGCGGGTAGTTATGACTGGAAAAATTTTGGAATTAATCTTAATACCGGAGTTTATTACACCGAGTTTGATATGGATAAACTAAATGGTTATTCCACAAATTATGCTTGGACGGCAAAAGAGTCAGGATTTGATATTATTTTCAATCCGCAAACAATTAAAAATCTGCAATTGCGTCTACGTGCAAACTATGCGGATGATTTTTATCAAAATGCAACCGGTTCAGTCAGCTGGGATGAATATCGCTTTATCGCAAACTACAACTTTTAAAGGAGGTTTATTATGAAACAAGAAATGGTTGATCGTATTAAAAACGATCCGGATTTTATTCAGCTTGTCACTGTGCGAAGTAAATTCGCATGGACATTGACAATCGTTATGTTAGTGATTTATTTTGGTTTTGTATTGACGATTGCGTTTGATCCGTCGATTTTGGGAACTCCTCTCTCTTCGGGTTCAGTTACAACAGTTGGAATTCCTGTGGGCGTTGCTGTTATTCTCAGTGCGTTTCTTTTGACAGGAATTTATGTACGTCGTGCAAACGGTGAGTTCGATGAGCTTACTCGTCGTATTAAAAGCAAAGCGAAGGGGGAATAATGAAACCAATACTCTTTTTACTTCTTGGATCAGCTGGAATATTCGCCAGTGAAGCACTCACGGGTGCAGTAGAAAAACAAGCGTTAAATATGTCAGCGATTATCATGTTCTTGATTTTTGTTGGAGCGACACTCGGAATCACGTATTGGGCGGCAAAACGTACCAAAACGGCAAAAGATTTCTACACCGCAGGCGGTGGAATTACCGGTTTTCAAAACGGTATGGCGATTGCGGGAGACTATATGTCTGCGGCATCTTTTTTGGGTATTTCAGCTCTAGTATACGGAAAAGGGTATGACGGTTTGATCTACTCTATCGGTTTCTTGGTTGGATGGCCGATTATTTTGTTTATGGTGGCTGAACAGCTTCGTAATCTTGGTAAATATACGTTTGCAGACGTTGCATCGTACCGTTTGCGTCAAACGCCTATTCGTACATTGGCAGCATTTGGTTCAATTGCAACGGTTATTTTGTATCTCATCGCTCAAATGGTCGGTGCGGGTAAATTGATTCAGCTTCTTTTCGGACTTGAGTATGAAATCGCGGTTGTATTGGTCGGTGTATTGATGATTCTTTACGTCACTTTTGGCGGAATGCTCGCAACGACGTGGGTACAAATCATTAAAGCGTTCTTATTGCTCTCGGGCGCAACCTTTATGGCGATTGCGGTTATGGCTCACTATAACTTCAACTTCGAGACATTGTTTGCGACTGCGGTTGAAATGAAAGACGTAAGCATTATGGCTCCGGGTAAATTGGTATCTGATCCGATTTCAGCGATTTCTCTAGGTATTGCTTTGATGTTTGGAACAGCGGGTCTTCCACATATCCTTATGCGCTTTTTCACCGTTAGCGATGCAAAAGAGGCACGTAAATCGGTTTTCTATGCGACAGGTTTTATCGGATATTTCTATATCTTGACGTTCATTATCGGTTTTGGTGCTATCGTTATGGTATTCCAAAATCCACAGTATCTTGATCTCGCAAAACAAGCGGTTGACGGTGGTTCTCCGATTCTTGGCGGCGATAACATGGCGGCAATTCACTTATCCCATGCAGTGGGCGGCGACTTCTTCCTAGGCTTTATCTCAGCAGTAGCGTTTGCAACGATCCTTGCGGTTGTTTCGGGGCTTACTCTTGCAGGGGCTTCAGCAATTTCACACGATCTTTATGCGAGTGTTATTCGTAAAGGCAAGGCAGACGGATTGATGGAAATGAAAGTTTCTAAAATCGCAACGGTTATTCTTGGTATTGTTGCAATCTATCTTGGTATTGCATTTGAAGAACAAAACATTGCGTTCATGGTCGGATTGGCGTTTGCGATTGCTGCAAGTGCGAACTTCCCGATTTTGTTCCTCTCTATGTATTGGTCTAAACTCACCACTCGCGGTGCATTGCTCGGTGGATCATTAGGTCTATTGACAGCGGCTGTTCTAGTGGTTCTTGGACCAACCGTATGGGTTGACTTCTTAGGACATGCAGAAGCTATTTTCCCTTATAAATATCCTGCACTGTTTTCTGTGAGTGCTGCGTTTATCGGAATTTGGTTCTTCTCGATTACGGATAAAAGTGATACGGCAGCTAAAGAGCGTGAAGCATTTGAAGCTCAATACATCCGTGCTCAAACGGGTATCGGTGCTGAAGGTGCAGTAGAGCACTAATTGGAACGTCAGCCGACAGCGGGGCAAGCCCTTCGCTTTTGGTTCCGAACCTACGAAAGTGAGGTTTCTCACATTCATTACGGTTCTCATGCTTGCCGCTATGGCACTAAAGCTTGCCCCTTTGGGGCAGATTTTTTTCATTGAATTAGGAGTTACCTTTGAGTCTTTTTGACCAAAAAGCATTATTAATGTCGATCCATCCTTTTGACCTTTTGGGTGAGAGGATGATTGAACAGCTGATGACCCAGATGGATATTGCGTATTATCCCAAGGAGACGGTTTTGATCGCTCCGAGGGTTCGCGCTCAATCGCTTTATATTATTATAAAAGGGATTGTCAACGAAACCATCGAAGGTGAACTCCAAAATGTGTATGGAGAGCGTGACAGTTTCGACCCAAACGCTCTCATATATGGCAATACCGACAGTACTTTTAGTGTGGCAGAAGATCTCATCTGTTATGAACTTCCCAAAGAGTCATTTCTTAACCTCCTCCAAGACGTCGAATCTTTTCAAAACTACTTCATGCAAGACTTCATCACCAAACATCAAAACCTAAAAGAGCGTCAGCATCAAAATGAATTGACACCTTTTATGGTTGCTCGTGTCGATGAAATTTACCTGCATACACCTTGTTTTGTAGATAGTACGACCACGATTAAAGAAGCATTGCGAAACATGGCAGATCAAAATGCGGATGTTATTTTAGTTCGTGATGAAAAATCCATAGGGATTGTAACCGATACGAATTTACGTGAAAAAGTATTGTTAGCCGAAAAAAGTACGCAAGACCCCATCGGTGAGATTGCAACCTATGGTCTCGTGAGTATTGAGCGGAGTGATTTTCTCTTTAACGCACTGCTTCTTTTCACGAAACATGGAGTCAAACGTCTGATTGTGGTAGAGAATGAAAAGATAGTGGGAATTTTGGAGCAGCTTGATTTATTAAGTCACTTTGCTAACCATACTCATCTCATTGCTGCGTCTATCGATCGTGCAGTGACCATTGATGAACTTGAAAATGCACAACGCTCCTTGACACATCTTGTAAGTTCATTGACGACTAAAGGGGTGAAGGTTCGCTATATCTCAAAGTTGGTGAGTGAACTCAATGCCAAAATGTACCGTAAAGTATTTGAGATGGTCGTTCCGCAAGACCTTCAGACTAAGTGTGCCCTCATCGTGATGGGAAGCGAGGGGAGAGGTGAGCAGATATTGCGAACCGATCAAGACAACGCGCTGATACTTCGTGATAGTGAAGATGAAGCAAAATTTGAATCCTACATGATGACGTTTAATGAATATTTACTGCAATTAGGATTTCCAAAATGCAGCGGTAATGTCATGGTGAGCAATCCCTACTGGCGCCGAAGCGTTGCGGGATACAAAGAAATTATTTCCCAGTGGGTTGAGACACTTAATGAAGAGTCGCTCATGGCGCTTTCGATCTTTTTGGATGCTTCATGCGTAGCAGGAGATGAGAGTTTATTGATCGAGTGCAGAGAGTATTTGAATGAGCATTTCGAGGGTCGCAACGATGTCTTGGCGCATTTGGCAAAATCGGCACTTGCTTTTGAAACTCCGTTGAGCCTCTTTTCAGGGTTCGTTTTAGGGCGAGCCTTGCATGAGGGTGAACTGGATATCAAAAAAGGAGGTATTTTCGCGATTGTTCACGGTGTTCGTATTTTGGCTTTGGAGCATAAAATCGAGTATACGAATACGACAGAGCGGATTAAAGAACTCAACAATGTGGGATTGTTTGATAAACGGTTTGCCAGTGAACTGATCGAGGCATACGATACCTTGCTGGAAATACGTTTGCGCTCGATGCTATCCCAAAAGCAAAAGAGTGGAGAGCAAAACTACGTAAATCCAAAGCTCTTTAGTAAAACCGATCGGGATTTACTCAAAGATGCATTTAAAATCGTTAATACGTTCAAGAAATTTCTCACGTACCATTTTCATTTAGGAATGGTTGTGTGATGTTTGAGTCAATGTTTCGCGGATGGAATCGCAGAGGTCTTCTTGACGCAAACTATGAGTGGCTTTTTGATGTGTATGACGGTGATGAAGTAGTCGTATTTGATACGGAAACGACAGGTTTGAATACTAGAAAAGATGCTGTTTTGAGTATCGGAGCAGTAAAGATTAAAGGGGACAAAATCCTCACGTCACAGAGTTTTGAAGTTTTTTTAAAACCTTCAAAAGAGATCAGCGTGGAGAGCATCAAAATCCACCATATTCGTCCCTGTGATTTAGAACATGCCATTGAGCCTTTAGAGGGGGTAAAAAAGTTTTTGGAATTTATCGGAAATCGCCCTCTTGTAGGCTATTATTTGGAGTTCGATATGGCGATGATCAATCGTCTGATCAAACCGTGGCTTGGGATCACGTTGCCCAACAAGCAAATCGAAGTTTCGGGGCTTTATTTTGATAAAAAAATTGCTTTGATTCCTCAAGGAAATATTGATTTACGCTTTGATACAATCCTCAAAGATTTGAAAATCCCAAGGATGGGACAGCACAACGCATTGAACGACGCGATCATGACTGCAATGGTCTATATAAAATTACAACACACTACAAAATTAAACTAAACACAAGGAGCATTAACAATGAGCGATATCGTAAAACCAACTTTTCAACCTAACCGAGAGTTTGCAAAGCAAGCCCGCATTAAAAATATGTGTGAATACAACGACCTTCAAACATGGGCACATGAGGATTACGAAGGATTTTGGGGTCATTTTGCGAATGAAAAAATTGACTGGTTTTCACCGTATACCCAAGTGCTCGATGAGAGCAATGCGCCGTTTTACCAATGGTTCGTGAACGGAAAACTCAACGTTGCACACCAATGTATCGACCGTCATTTATCTTCACGCAAAAACAAAGCGGCGATCATTTTTGAAGGTGACAGAGGCGATAAACAAATCATTACCTATCTTGAACTCTATTACAACGTCAATAAATTCGCGAACCTTCTGAAAAATGAATTCCACGTCAAAAAAGGGGATCGCGTCGTCATCTATATGCCGATGATCCCTGAAGCGGCGTACGCGATGCTTGCATGTGCTCGTATCGGTGCGATCCACTCGATCGTTTTCGGCGGGTTCTCATCTGAAGCGTTGAAAGACCGTATCGAAGATGCCGAGGCAAAAGTGGTTATTACTGCTGATGGAGCATTCCGTAAAGACAAACCGTACATGCTCAAACCGGTCGTTGACCAAGCAATCGATGAAAAATCTCCGGTTGAGAAAGTTCTCGTAGTCGAGCGCAACAACGAAGACATCACATGGGTAGCGGGACGCGACTATTCGTACAACGAACTCATCAAAAACCAATCAAGCATTTGTGAAGCCGAAGTTATGGATGCGGAAGACCCTCTTTTCCTACTCTACACCTCAGGCTCTACTGGAAAACCAAAAGGAGTTCAACACAACAGTGCTGGATATATCCTTTGGGCGCAAATGACGATGGAATGGGTATTTGATGTCAAAGAAAACGACACCTACTGGTGTACCGCAGACGTAGGCTGGATTACCGGACATACCTACATCGTCTATGGACCACTCGCGATGGGCGCGACGACGGTAATGTTCGAGGGTGTACCTACTTATCCCGATGCAGGGCGCCCATGGAAAATGGTCGAAGAGTACAAAATCAACCAATTCTACACCGCTCCGACTGCAATCCGCGTATTGCACAAAATGGGTGAAGATGAGCCGGCTAAATACGACTTGTCATCTCTCAAAGTCTTGGGTACAGTTGGTGAGCCTATCGATCCTCCGGCATGGAAATGGTACTACGAAGCAGTCGGTGGAAGCAAATGTGCAATCGTCGATACCTACTGGCAAACGGAAACGGGAGGACATATCGTCTCTCCATTGCCGGGTGCAACGCCGATCAAACCTGCATGTGCGACCTTCCCGCTTCCGGGTATCATCGCTGAAATCCTTGATCCTCAAACGGGTATCAAAGTCGAAGCAGGCGAGCCAGGTTATATGTGTGTAACCCGTCCTTGGCCATCTATGATTCGTGGAATCTGGGGTGATCCTGAGCGTTTCGTGAAATCGTATTTCGGTGATGTGAAAAAAGAGGGTCAGCCGGTATACTTTACCGGTGACGGCGCAATCTACGACGAAGAGGGCTACATCACGATTACCGGACGTACCGATGACGTTATCAACGTTTCGGGTCACCGTATGGGAACCGCAGAAGTTGAAGCGGCATGTAAAAAACACCCCAACGTCGCGGAAGTAGCCGTTGTCGGTAAACCGCACGAGATAAAAGGCGAGGGAATCTTCGCCTACATCGTCCTCAAAAGCGAAGACACCGTCGGTGAAGAGATGGAAATGGTCAAAGAGATCAACAAAGTGATCATGAAAGAGATCGGTAACATTGCGATTTGTGATGACATCGTTTTCGTTCCCGGCCTGCCAAAAACTCGCTCAGGTAAAATCATGCGCCGCATCCTTCGCTCTATCGCGAAAGGTGAAGCGATCACTCAGGATATCTCGACTCTCGAAGATCCAAGTATCGTTGCAACTATCGAAGCAAAAGTAAAAGGGTAACTTCTACCCGTTCACCCTGAGCCCAAGTGCCCTTTGGGTAAGTCGAAGGGTGAGCTTTCGCTCCCGTCATTCCGTGATACGACACGGAATCCATCCCCTAAATATTTGCTTTTTTTATAATTTTTAGCTATTCTATTCTGACAGAATAAAACGGGATAATGAGAAAAATGATAACCGAAGTTAAGTTCATTACCTCTAGTCAACTTGTCACATTTTTTTTAATTTCAAACTGATAAAGCTACGGGACGAGGATGTTTTCAACCTCGATGGTGTCCTTCCGAAGATGCTTTTGAAGTTTGGGGTACAGACGTATTAAAAAGGGAAACTAAGTGGAAAAACAATTTCGATATTATTTAGGTCGAATAACAAAAGGTGGCGTATTAAAAACAAATGATCTTATTGATGCAATTATGCAGCCAATGATTATTTCAAAAAAAGAATATAGTTATACATTTGCTAATATGCAATATGATCGAAGTCGAAATTTTATATTTGGCAAATTAGTTAAGTTTAAACCTGAGGGGAAAGTTGAGACCTTAGAACCAGAGCAACACCTTGAGTCAACACTTAATACTCCTAATAAAAGAGAGTCATCTAGTGCATTTATAATTGTTCTAGATTATATGGGGATTGTATATCCGCATATTTGGAATTCTTTGCTAAAAGATCAATTTGAACGATATTTTGCAGATTTAATTCATGAAAAACATGACAATTTTTTTGTCAGTTGCGATATTGATCCAATTGTAGATTTGAGATCTTTTGTAGAACATATTTCGCATATGGATAAAGTTGACAAAATTAGTGCAACGGTTGTGCCACCAAACCCTTTGTTCGGTCCTGTATGGAAAGATTTGAAAGAGTATATGGAAGGACGAGGAAGTGGAGAACTAACCATAAATGAAAAATCAAAGTATATTAATGGTATCAAAACTAAAATTATGGATATTGTTACATCTGTATTTGAAGCAGAAAAGATGAATGATTCTGAGCAAAAAAATAAGTTCTTTGAAAATAAAAAATTTGATATTTCAGATGCAGCAATTTTAATGGCAGCTGATGGATATGGACGCGCCAGAATTGAAGGTTCAAGTGGAAAAGATAAAGTAGTTATTAGGACAAAAGATAATCAGAAAAGTTTTTTATTTGATAAAGATCCAAATATTAATGATTTATTTGAGTTGGCTTTAGAAGAGTTTGAAAAAATAAATGGAGAAAGATATCTTAACCATTAAAATGTACAAATTTAAAGATTTAATGCAATTTATTTTACCTGAAGTAGTAGTCGGAATTATAGTTGCAATTATATTACTCATGTTTCCTGATATTATAGGTTTCGCTTCAACATATCTATTCAATGATAATATGAAATGGGATGATTATTTAAAATTGCTTGGATTACCAAGTACAATACTTGTTTTGACATATAACTTTGGTGATAAAATTTTGAATCCAGAAGATGCAATAAATAGAAAAAAATTGAAACAATGGACTGGATATTGGATGTTAAAAAATCGAGTCTATTACAGTATTATTGTCTCATTTTTAGTTTTATGCGGAAGTATTATTTGTTGGTACTATACACTAAATGTAAATATAGAGAAAGGAACAATTGTCCTTTTGTGTTTATGGTCAATTTCTTTAACTTCATTTTCAACGGTAGCACTAGCAAAATTAGCTATAAAAGATATATTGTATTGATTTTGGAAAGGTAATGATAGTCATTTATTATCCTAAAAATAGCAATAAATATGTTAACATTAAATGATAACCAAATGGAGCTTATGTGGGTGATTTAGAATAGACGGTGAGATATTCGCGATAGATAATGAGTGATTTTTTCCGTTCGTAGTGAGCTTGTCGAACTATGAACTTTCTTACCCTTCGACAAGCTCAGGGCGAACGGGACTAAACTTGATAAACTTATTTTGAAGCAGTGTTATAATTACACATGGATTTATAAAAAAGACGCAAAAAACTCCGCGAAGAGAAATAGACCGCGCAAAAGCGCTTCGTTCAGCTCATACAGAAAAGGAGAGCAAATGACGAATTACGAACAATTAAAAGCAAAAAAAATGGAAAGTGCAACATTTAAGCGTTTTTATGACCTTGCCATGGGGCGAAAAAACGGGGGCTTACTGTTTCAAATAGAAAAGTAGGGCGTATGATGACCCCTAAAAATCCTCCTCTCTCCGATCAGCTAAAAGCTATCTAAATAGTTCTCCCTCGCTTTGGCGGGAATCAATTTCTTCATGTATTTACTAAGCCCCCTTATGCCATAATCCCACACTTACAAGGGAGTTTTCATGGCGGCAGGTTCGACGATTTATAAAGTACAGCTTAGCATAGCCGATATGGATTGTAACTACTACGAGACGCATGAGATTACGATAGCCCAGCACCCCTCCGAAACCGATCAGCGTCTTATGATTCGTCTTGCTGCTTTTGCCCTTAATGCGTCTGATCGACTCGTGATTACCAAAGGGATCGGGGGAGAAGATGAGCCGCAAGTTTGGGAGAAAAACTACGGTGGTGACATCGAGCTTTGGATTGATCTTGGGCAAGTGGATGAGAAACGGCTTCGAAAAGCGTGTGGGCGTGCGGAGAGGGTGATTGTTTATACGTATAACCTCAAAAGTGCCACTGCATGGTGGAGACAGTACGGAGCACTGTTCGCGCGGTTTAAAAATCTTTCGGTGATTCATCTGCATTCAGAGGGTCTTGAAAAATTATCTGATCGGTCGATGCGATTGCAATGCAATATTAGCGATAGAGAATTGAGTTTTCATAGCGATCTTGGAGATGTAACTATAACGCAAGAAATTTGGCAATAAAATTGTGCTTCAACTCTCCTTTATCTTTAAATATATTTCCATTGGTTATACTCACATATCAATTTTAAAATAATGGATTATTCATGCGCGCAAAAATAGGAACATTTAAAAATAGTATTGCAACGTTGGAATTAACAGAACGAACTCTTTATCAAAATACTCTAATTTTAGGTGAAGAGGGTTCGGGTAAAACTCATTTGGCGAATAAGATTCGCCATTTCGTTATGGCATGCGGTATTCCTACTCTCTATCTTGATTTTTCAGATCCTTCTATAGATCAAATCGAAGATAAATTTAAAATAGACGAAGCCTTTTTTTATCTCCGTTTTGATGAGAGTGAAGAGTTTGATACGGCACTCAACAAGGCAATTGCAGAGGGTAAAAATATTTATATGGCAGTAAATCCGAACTATTTCGCGTCAAAACGCAATATAAAAAGTAAGCTTTCTCAAATGATTCAAAAGCCTGAACTCTTAGAAAAATATTATTATTTCTTTCATGAAATTGCAAATCTTGACGGTTTTTATACCAAATTTGAAGATTTCCTTTATTATATTTTCGATCTTGTGAATCTGAAAAAATTCGGATTTACCTTTTTAACGCAACCTCATGAAACGTTTGAAGATCCGCGCATTAAACTGCTCTTTACTTTCTTGTATTTGGGACGATGTTCGAATGCCCATTATTACAATACGTCGGTATTGCGAAGCTTAGCCACGAATACATTTTATTACCAATATCGTATGGATAACCGATCGTTGTTATTCAATCAAATCAAAAGTGATATTGCAATCATTGATTAATTATTAAAGGAGACAGAGAGTATGGGAAGAGCGTTCGAATATCGTAAAGCAGCAAAAATGAAGCGATGGGGAAATATGTCCCGAGTGTTTCCAAAGCTGGGTAAAATTATCACAATGGCAGCCAAAGAAGGTGGTGATGATCCTAGCATGAACCCGAAATTGCGCAGTGCCATCATGACAGCAAAAGCGCAAAATATGCCAAAAGACAATATTGATGCGGCGATAAAAAGAGCTTCAGGCAAAGATGCTATTTCATTGGCTGAGATGAACATTGAGGGGAAAGCTCCTCATGGTGCACTTATTTTTGTCGAATGTGCTACCGATAACAATGCCCGTACGATTTCGAACATCCGAACGATTTTTGGCCGTGCAAAAGGGGAAACTCTCAACAATGGTGCACTGGAATTTATGTTTAATCGCAAAGCGGTCTTTCGATTTCCAACACCGTCTATTGATCTTGAAGAGCTTGAGCTTACGCTGATTGATGCAGGGTTGGATTCACTAGAAGAAGAAGAAGAGGGTGAAGTAAGTGTGTATGGTGAGTATACAGCATTTGGTGCGCTCTCATCTGCTCTTGAAGAATTGGGAATTGAACCTGCAAGTGCTGCACTGGAACGTATCCCCAGTGTTCCGGTAGAATTTACCGATGAACAGATGGCGGATATCGAAAAGCTCATTGATAAACTCGAAGAAGATGAAGACGTTCAGGCTGTTTATACGAATATCGGGTAAATTCTAACGGTTCACCCTTCGAGGGCCTCAGGGCTTTCGGTTACTTCTTCTTTATTTTTACCATGATGAATCGTTGCATCCAACAGGAGTGTTTTAGCAAAATGATCTTTTGTTCCCCTTGGAAATGCAGGGTCCCTTAAGAGGACCGAAATTTTCTTGCTTCCATTTTTTTTGATGAGACGTTTGAGTTTCATTTCTCCCATTCCATAAGCAAAATCAGCTAAATACCAACTGCCAAATTCTTTTTTCAAATCTTTGATATAGAAAATAGCCGCATCAGTTGAGCGGCAGACATCGGTTCTCTCATCATTCCCTTTTTTGATCGTAAGCCCGTACGTACGTCCTGATTGCGCCATAAACTGCCATAACCCTGCCGTTCCATTTCCGCGAACATCACTTCTAAAATTGGATTCACAATAGGGGATCAGTGAGAAAAAGAGAGGGATATTGGCTTCTTCAAATTTTTTGGCAATCGTAGCATGCTCTTCTTTGGTTACCGTATATCGTTTCATATGGCTTTTATAACTTGTAGCATATTTGTCACGGATTTCATTGAGGGCATTTATATCTTCGTAAGATTCCTCTGATCCTATAGAGCGCAATGAGTCATTGAGTGCTTTTGATGAGGGTTGAGCATGCGCTAATGCACAGACAGCGATAAGCGCTAACAGAAACTTTATCATGCTTCGATGTAATCCAAATCTTTATGAAATGTCTCATGGGTATAATAAAGGGCCATGGCTCCTAAACTAAAGCATACTGCTCCGACGATTGCACCGGCTCCTAGTATCCCATAGCTATCCTTGAGAGCAATAAATGAGAGGGTGATGGGTACAACGGCACCACGGACGAAGTTTGGAGCGGTCGTTGCTACGGTAGCTCGGATATTAGTCCCAAATTGTTCGGCCGCCATGGTGATAAAGAGTGCCCAGTAGCCACAAAAAATACCCAAAGCAAAACAACTCCAATAAAAGGCATCAGGACTAGCACCTGTGAGGGTATAGTACCATAGAACACTCACTGCAGAGAGGGTTAAGAAAAGGGTAAACGCTTTTTTACGGCTTTTGAGTTTTTGAGAGAGGTAGCCGCTGCTGAAATCACCGATGGCCAAACCGATGTAACAATACATCAGTGCAGTTCCTGCACTTACTTCTCCCGTAATTTGGAGAGCTTTTGCAAACTCAGGGGAAAACATCACCAAAACGCCGACGACAAACCATAGCGGAATGCCAATCGCAATGGTCTTAAGATATTTGCCTAAAAGAATTCGATTCTTAAAGAGAGAGAAGAAATCACCGCGTTTGATGTTTTCACTAAGGTTGTGTTCAAACATCCCAGATTCTCGTACTCGCAGACGTAAAATGAGGAGAGAAAATCCCAGTAATCCACCGAAAATATACGCGTTGCGCCAATCAAAATGCTGTGCTACGAGATTGGCGGCAACAACACCCAATACTCCGAAACTTGCAATACTCATGACACCGTACCCGCGAAGATGTTTGGGAAGGATTTCAGCTACAAGAGTAACGCCTGCTCCCAATTCTCCAGCGAGACCGATACCCGCAATGAAACGTAATGCAGCATATTGTTCAACATTGGTGACAAAAGCATTCAGAAAATTGGCAACGGAGTAAAGAATAATAGAGGCAAAAAGAACGGAAAGACGACCTTTTTTATCTCCTAATATTCCCCATAAAATACCACCGAGGAGCATTCCGCCCATTTGCATATTTAGTATCGTCGAGCCCCATGAGGTAATTTCATCGGCATTTAGACCAAGTTCGCTCAAACTTGCCACTCGGACAACACCGAATAAAATGAGGTCATAGATATCGACAAAATACCCCATCGCGATGACGATAACGGGAAGTGTCAATACTTGACGAAGGGTAGAAAGAGTTGAAGTTGGCATTAAGGCTCCCAGAGTATAGTGTTTTATTATAATCTATTTTGACTTAGATGAAGAAATAGGAGATAGTTGTATTATAATATTAATAAATATAATAAGGATGGTATAGAACAATGGTGCAAGAAATCCAAAAAGATATTATTCGATTTGCTCTTGACTTGGCGATTGATAGCATTAATACGTATTCAGGGTATAAAGGTGATTTGGTCGTTAAAATTCGTACAAGAAATAAAAGCGATGTTTTGGAAATCCGAAAACATGCCCTTTTTTTAGAAATTAAAGAAGTGGTTATAAAAGAAAAGCTTGATACAGCGCAATATGAGATTTATTGTGTCACTAAAGATGATAGTATTTATCATTTGAGAGAAGATACTAATTTTTTCTAATACTTGTTCCGGTTAAAAATACATAATCTTTACCTGTTAGGGTTACTCTAAATTTCTTTTGTTGCAAATATTTTTTACAATAATAGACATCTTTGTAGAGCAACGTCATTTCAGAATACGGATAATTCGGCGCTTTGGCACCGTAAATCATCTCTCCACCCATCCAGCGACAGTTTGGAAATCCTAAAATCATCGCTCCGTCTCGTACTAAATATTCTTGGACGAGCTGCATGAACAGCAGTTTAAAATCAATACCGGGACTTTGGAGAGTACCGATGGAGATGATGAGGTCAAATTTTCCTAATCCCAGTGAAGCTAAATCATTAATATCATGGACAAAAAAGGTTGCATTTCCTTGCGAAAAACGTTCTCGTGCGTGAGAAATAGCCGTTTGAGAATGATCGATTCCAACAAGTTCGAGATTGAGATACTCATCATGGGGCAAAATTTGACGAATAAGATCAAATTCGTCTCCGGTATTAATACCTAGATTCAAAATTCGCTTTCGCTCACCGACGTGAACACTTCTCAATGCTCGTAAATAAGGATTAAGAAATGCAGGTTCTTCATTTTTATGAAGTGTTGAAAATTTAGATTGCGTTCCGTATTTTTCTTCTTTTTCATCACTGTGATGAAATGAGTCGCTGAGATCGAGTTTTTCATACGTAATTTGTACAGTATGATCCGATAAAAGTTTCGGGGTTAACATTCGGCAAAAAAGTATTTCGCCCAAATCGCTCCATGCCTTGTAGCTGCGGTAAAGATAGTCTGTTTCATCAATCGTAATGGTCTCACCCGCGTAGTGTCCACGTTCGATGTCAGGATTGAGAACTTCGAATGTCAGGGTATCAAATTCTTTTAATACGTTTTGCCCCCACGTAAGAATTTCAACAAGGGGTTCAATGCTAAAAGATTTCAAAACAATTCCCACGGTTGATTCCATACATCAAGTTGCGTTTTGCACTCGACACTCACAAACCGCTCTCCCTCATCGGGTGCTGAAATAAAACTAAATACCTCATCGTTTAGACGAAAACGCAGGGCATACGCGTGCAAATAGCCTCTCTCTTCTTTGCGGGCAACATCGGCTTGCGCGTAGCGCTCATCTCCCGCAATAGGGGAACCCAGGCTTTTGAGGGCAACACGGATTTGATGGGTTTTTCCGGTGTGAGGCTTGATGAGAAAAAATCGCTCGTGTGTACGCAGTGCGCAGCTGATAAACTGAGTGATAGCCGGATTGTTCATTGTCGGCAGAAGCTTATAATCACCGCGTCTGGCGCTTCCCATATCTGCCTTGACCCACCCCATTTTTTTCTTCGGTTTGCGCATACTAATAGCAAGATAGTATTTCTCTATCTCACGGCTTTCGAACATTTTTCCAAACTGTGCAGCGGTTTGCGAATCTTTGGCGAGGATGACGAGCCCTGAAGTCATTTTATCGAGACGGTGGACGGGAAAGAGGGGGATTCCAAGCTGTTGGGAGACTTGCACAACAAATCCCGCTTCCCCTTCGGAGTGGAAGTTGACTCCTGCACGTTTAACGGTAATGGCAAAATGGTCGTTTTGATACAAAACAGTTGAATTTTTAGGAAGCTCAATCAAGCAGTCTCTTTTATAATAGATACGTGATTGTAGCAAGAGTAAACCTTGTTCCCATTTATTGTATCTAATGATGTACAATCTATCTAGTTCTCAAACCTAAATAAAGGAGACCTAATGGCAAAAGATATTGTCTGCGGAATGGAGGTTTCCCCTTCGACACCGTACCAAAGTGATTATAAAAATCAACATTACCTTTTTTGCTCCGAGCATTGTCAGCACAAATTTGAAGAGCACCCTGAAAACTTTCTCCACTCTGAAAGCGTATCGTGTCCCAATCATAGCTGTTCCATCGATACCGCCAAGAGTGTTCTCTATACGTGTCCTATGCATCCTGAAGTGGAGCAAATAGGACCCGGAAGCTGTCCAAAATGCGGTATGGCACTCGAACCCAAAACAGTGCAGCTCGACGATGATACGACAGAATACGATACGATGAAGCGCCGTTTTTGGATCAGTAGCGTGTTGTCTCTCTTTGTTTTAATCAGTGCGATGGGTTCGGAGTTTTTTCCCGAACAATTTGATACGATGATCGATCCCAAATCGCGTCAGTGGTTTGAAATGCTCCTCTCCGCTCCGGTCGTATGGTGGGGCGGATCGATCTTTTATATAAGGGCTTACGAATCAATTCGTAACCGCAGCCTGAATATGTTTACACTTATCGCACTGGGTACTTCGACCTCATGGATATACAGTGCCGTTGCCGTCCTTTTTCCTGCTATTTTCCCCGAAAATCTATCTATGCATATGGGGATTATCCCGGTTTATTTCGAAGCAGCAGCAGTCATCACCACCCTTGTCTTATTGGGGCAGGTATTGGAACTTCGCGCCCGCAGCCGAACGAACGATGCAATCCGGCTGTTGCTTGGACTCTCAGCGAAGAGTGCACGTATTATCCGCCCGGACGGAAGCGAAGAGGAAATATCCCTCAAACTCGTTCAGCCGGGGGATCGGCTCCGTATCCGTCCGGGTGAGAAGATTCCGGTAGATGGTATCGTCGTTGATGGGGAGAGTCATGTGGATGAGTCGATGGTGACCGGAGAACCGATTCCGCTCTCCAAAAAAAACGGAGAGCATCTGATCGGTGCGACCATCAATACGACGGGAAGCCTTGTCATGGAGGCGCAGAAAGTGGGAGCCGATACGCTCCTCTCCCAGATCGTCTCAATGGTTTCTCAGGCACAGCGTTCCCGCGCGCCGATTCAGAAGAGTGCGGATCGGGTATCGGGCTATTTTGTCCCTGTGGTTATTTTTATCGCCGTGGTGACGTTTATCGTTTGGTATTTTTTCGGACCCGAACCCTCATTGGGGTATGCTCTCGTTAATGCCGTCGCGGTATTGATTATCGCTTGTCCGTGCGCACTGGGATTGGCCACACCCATATCGATTATGGTCGGCACCGGCAAAGGGGCAATAGAGGGTGTTTTGATCAAAAATGCCGAAGCTTTGGAGATGATGGAAAAGATCGATACCCTCGTCGTCGATAAGACGGGGACGTTAACGGAGGGAAAACCGAAACTGGTCTCCGTTATCGCACAAGAGGGATGGGATGAAAACAAAATTGTTTCTTTAGCGGCCTCATTGGAGCGTTCCAGCGAACACCCGCTCGCCTCAGCGGTAGTGAATGCCGCGCAGGAGAGAGGAGTGCCACTGAGTGAAACGGATCAGTTCCGATCGGTAACGGGCAAAGGGGTTGTCGGAAAAGTTGAGGGGTTGGAAATCGCCTTGGGAAATATCAAATTGATGGAAGAACTGGGAATCGAAACGGCAGGACTCTCGGCTGTGGCGGACGATTTGCGCCGCGAAGGTGAAAGTGTGATGTTTCTTGCCATCGATCATACGCTAGCAGGGCTACTCGGTGTTGCCGACCCGATCAAAGAGACCACCGCGCAAGCAATCCGTGATTTGCACGAGGAGGGGATAACGGTTGTGATGCTCAGCGGAGACAGCCGTATCACCGCCGAAGCGGTCGCCGCCCGATTGGGGATTGATCACTTTGAAGCCGAAGTTCTGCCGCAGCAAAAAGCCGAAACGATAAAACGGCTCCAGAGTGAGGGGCATATCGTCGCGATGGCAGGAGATGGGATTAACGATGCCCCCGCATTGGCTCAGGCTCAGGTGGGGATCGCTATGGGGAGCGGAACCGATGTCGCGATGGAGAGTGCGGGAATCACCCTCGTCAAAGGAGACCTTCGCGGTATCGTCCGCGCACGCCGTCTCAGCCGCGCCACGATGCGCAATATTCGCCAAAACCTCTTTTTCGCCTTTATTTACAACAGTGCGGGGATACCGATTGCGGCGGGAGTCCTTTATCCATTTTTCGGAGTACTGCTCTCACCGATGATTGCGGCGGCTGCTATGAGCTTCAGTTCGGTGTCGGTGATTACGAATGCATTGAGATTACGAGGGGAAAAGCTTTAAAGCTCTTCACATATATAGTAAAAAGATAGTTACTGAAACTTGACATGCTAGAATATAATGTATATAATCATTACATACATTTAGTAAAAGGTGAGTGATGTTTGATTGTCTCGATGTCGAACGATTGTGCGGGTTTGATTGGAATGATGGCAATATCCAAAAAAACAAACTCAAACACGATCTCGATTTTTGGCTGATCGAAGAGATATTTTTCAACGAACCGTTACTCATCTACGAAGATAATGCCCACTCAGAACAAGAGTGCCGATGCTACGCATTGGGAAAAACCGATGATGGGCAATTGCTCTTTGTCGCTTTTACCGTGCGGGGGCAAAGAATTAGAGTGATTTCGGCACGTCCGATGAGCAAAAAGGAGAGAAGCTACTATGAAAAAAATACCTGAACTGAAAACCGAAGATGAGATTGCGACATTTTGGGACGAACATGATTCGACGGAGTATATTGACTGGGACAAAGCCAAACCGATGCGTTTGGCAAATCTACAAAAGAGTGCGAAAACGATTTCAATCCGTATGCCTGTTGATATGATCGAAACCCTCAAAATTCAAGCAAATAAAAACGACATTCCCTATCAGTCGTATCTAAAGATGTTGATTGCGGATGGTTTGAGGGCACATGGGTAAATGTCATTCCCGCGTAGGCGGGAATTCAGTAAAGCTATGTTGAATTTAACTTATGTCATTGAGAATTTTATTGATAGTTTTTAAAACCTCAATTAAGCCTTTGTAGTCAAATTCATTAGGTATTTTGCCATCTATATAATATTTTGAATCAAAACATCTGAATTCCTTTGATATAAATAGAAATATTTGTTTGTCTACAACAGCCAATGACATATCACTATCTAATTCATTTAAAACTTTTAGAAGTTTTTCTTCTGCAAGTGAATTCAAAGATTTTGTTATTACAGTATGATTATCGCTATAGGTAGAAATGGGTGAAAAATCTTTTTTTAGCGATTGACGTAACTGTTCTAAAGATGGGAAAATATTTTTTTCATAAATATATATTTCATCAATCCATGATGTGTGAGTTTCAATACTAATAAATAATCCTTTATTCATTTTATTAATAAAAATAGGATTTTCAAGATTGAAAAAATCAATATAGATTGAAGCTACTGTGGTTTTTTTATTTGAAATCTGTATATTAAATGCCCAATATTGCTGTATTGTACTTGATACAATAAATAAATCATATAAAAGAAAAAATCCAGATTTTTTTGCATTTTTGTTTAAATCGGAATAGCCAATAAATGCACCTTTTTCATCGATACATTTTAATGTATTTGCAAAAATAGTAGTTGTTAATTCATCTTGGTATTCATATCTAAATGCATAAGTTCCTATATAAAAAATCATTGCAGCTATGAATAAAGACATAATGAAAAAGATAATATGCAGACCAAAATGCTGTGTTAAAAGAAAAATACCAATGACTACAGCTAATAGTGAAACTGTTAAAATGATAAGCTTATTTTCGACAGCATCTATTTTAGTCTTTAAAGTTAAAATATCAGATTGAACTTTTTGCATATACAAATGTTTAAACTTATCATACATGGATTTACTTTTAATGTTTTTTTTATGATACGGTATTTTAACTTATAAAGTGAAATAAAATTAAGCTGGATTCCCGCTTACGCGGGAATGACGGATTAGTTCGGTATCTCTTCTTGGGATAGTATCCGATACTCCCCATCTTTTAAATTCCCAAGAGTTAAATTTCCAATACGGGAGCGGTGCAATGCCGTGACATGATTCCCCACCGCCGCGAACATTCGCCGTACCTGATGGTATCGTCCTTCGGTGATTTCTAATGTCACATGTGTTTCATCGATTATGGTGAGTTTGGCAGGAAGACACGGAGATTTTTCACCATTTAGCATCAATGTACCTGTTGCGAAAATATTCGTTTCATTACCGTTTAATGGTCGATCCAGTGTTACTTCGTAGAGTTTAGGGACATGATATTTAGGGGACGTAAGGCGATGAAGGAGTTGCCCGTCATCCGTAAGCAGAAGTAATCCGCTCGTCTCTTTGTCGAGTCGTCCGATGGTGGAAATCTTAGGATCACGTTTCTGCCATCTTGAGGGAAGCAGGGAATAAACGAGTTTTCCTTCGCCATCATCATGGGAACAGACAAAATCAAGCGGTTTATTCATCATAATAACCATCCCCTCACGCGTGTCGAGTGGTTCACCCTGAAATGCTACATCGTGATGAAATGCTTTGAAATCGGTTTTTTTTATGATCTCTCCATCAACGGTAACAAGACCTGCGGCAATGAGTTTTTTGGATTCATTGCGACTTGCATATCCCAGACTGGTGAGAAGTTGATCGAGTCGTTGTTTAGAGGGTTTGGAGTTTTTCATCGGTCTCTTTAGTGATTCTATCGAATTCATTACTGGCTGTTTCTAATCTCTCAAACAAGTTTTCAATTTCTTTCTCATCCACAGAAATACTTTTTGAAAGTTCTTGGAGCTTACCGCTATCACCTTGATTGGAATATTCGATCAGTTTTTCGTGCGATATTTTGAGCTTATCTTCGAGTTTCATAATTGTATTTTCGCAAGTGTCAATCTCTTTTTTGAGAGGATTAAGGAGTCGTGAACGCTCTTGGATTAGTTCAGCGCGCTGCTGCTTTTGCTCTTTTTTATTGCTGTTTTGGGTTGCTTTGGCAGGTTTTGGTGCCTCAGATATTTCTTCATCCCATCCGATTTTTTCTAAAAATTGATCGTAGTTGCCATCAAAAAACTCAGCTCCGCCTTCACGGAAGATAATCAGCTGATCGGCAAGTTCACGCAACAGCATCTCAGAGTGGGTGACGATGACAACAGAGCCGTCAAAGCGTTTAAGCGCATCGCATAGGGAGTCAATGGACTGCATATCGAGGTGATTGGTCGGTTCATCTAAAAAGAGGAGATTGGCGGGGGTGGCGATGATTTTACCCAGCATTACGCGAGAGCGTTCACCTCCTGAGAGGATAGAGATTTTTTTATCGGCATCGTCACCGCTAAACATCATCGTTCCGCAAATGGATCGGACACGGACATTTTGGAGGGTATTGTCAGCACTTTGAATTTCGTCCGCAATGGTATTATTTTTATCTAACCGATCGATGTTGGTTTGACCGAAGTGGGCGATAGCGGTCGAGGGATGAGAAATGATTTCTCCGGTAGGTTTTAAAACACCTGCCATTGTATTGAGAAGCGTTGATTTTCCTTTCCCATTTTTCCCGATAATAGCGAGGCATTTGTTCTTTTCCAAACTAAACGAGAGATTTTGAAAAAGCAGTTCATCCGCAGTGTAGCCAAATGAGAGGTTTTTGATTTCCATAATAACTTTGGCGGGAGTAGGGCGATAGGAAAAAGAGAAGGATAAATCTTTTTCACCCTCCAAGGATTCCATAATCCCCATTTTTTCCAGCTCTTTGGCTTTGGATTGTGCCATGACAGCAGTGGATGCACGGGCTTTGTTGCGAGCGACAAAGTCGATGAGCTCTTCCCGTTTTTTATCATGATTGATTTTGGTCTTGACGTACAATTCGTCTTCCCCTGCCATCATTTCATAATATTTGGCACTGCCGCCTTTGATGATCGATACATTACGGCGACGTAATCCCATGGTATGCGTAGAAACGGAATCCATAAAATCACGATCATGGGTGATAAGAATCACTTCTCCCTCAAATGCACGGATAAACGAGGCAAGCCAGCGAAGTGAGACGATGTCGAGGTAGTTGGTCGGTTCATCGAGAAGGAGTAAATTGGGTTCGGTAACGAGAAGTTTGACGAGGTTCATCCGTATCTGATAGCCACCTGAAAAGCTCAAGGGATCTTTATCCAAATCTTCTTGGGTAAATCCCAAACCGAAAAGAATTTTTTCAACCTTATAGACATCATGTTGGGCATCTCCCACCAAGACAGAGGCACACTCTTCGCGAACGGTTTTATGGGTGAAATGGAGATGTTGTCGCAATGTTCCGATACGGTAATTTCGCGGGATGAGTATTTCGCCCTTATCGTAAGGCTCTTCACTCAAAATGATTTTAAATAGAGTTGATTTACCGGAACCGTTGCGTCCGACAAACCCGATTTTTTGACCTGCGGAGAGTTTGAGATTGAGATTCTCAAACAGTACGCGTGTTCCGTAGCTTTTTGTAAGATTATTTATTTGAATCATTATTCTTCTATTTTGTGAGGAAGTTTTCCGGGCATCGCCTCTTTATTGGCGAGGAGATCTTCGATCTGACGTTTTACTTTGTCGTAGCGAAACTGCTCTTTAAACCCATTGATTCGTCCACCTGCAGCATTAGGATGTCCGCCGCCACCTGCCCATTCGCCTGCCATCATGGCAACATCGACTTGGTCGTGTCCTCGTAGACTCATTGTCCCGCGCGTACTGATATCAACGATAAAATCAAAATCAGGAAATGCGGTGACAAAACCATTTCCGATGATGGACGTATTACCCAAGCCGTAACTTAAAAATCCGCGCCATCCTTTGTAATAGATGGTCATAGTAGAGCGTTTGCTTCCCAGTAGTGCTACGATGTATTTTGTAGAGAGATTATCGAGTGTATTGTCTATACCGTCTTTGAAAAAATCTTTTTTCATGCTATGGATTGCTTCATCCAGTACAATATTTCCATTGGGTATAAATCGCATTGTTGCGGCACGTTCCAATAGGCTTAGCTTGTACTCACGGTCTTCATTCGCAAACATCACACGGCTAAGTTCACGGGCATCACTGATGAGGCGCATACAGACTTTTCCGTACTCAAAATCTTCTTCTTCCTCTTGTTTCCACAAATCGACGGCATTAACGACTTTGACAAACGCTTCGAGCCATCCTCCCGCACTCAATCCATAGTTTTCAATGGCATATTCGTACACGATTTTCGTTGCACATCGATCGGTATCCAACGTATACCATTCGTATTGCACCGCCGAATCCTTGCCGCTTCCGTGATGATCGAGGAGAGTTAGTGTAATCGTCCATCCTGCTTCGTTGAGTTTTCGTACTTCATGATGAAGCCATTTTGCTTCGTCGGGACTGAGATTGAGATCACTGATAAGAATCGTCGCTTCTTGTTTATTTTTTTTGAGCGTATCCACGATTTCTTCGAGACGCTCCATGACTTCTGCCCCGTAATTGGCATTATAACTGTTCATAGTGTGCTGTGTTTGAGCCATAACCAGTTGGCAACTGTAACCGTCTAGGTCGGTGTGCGAGAGGTGGTAAAAAGTTTTTTTCATAACTGTCCTATTTGTCTAAAGTAATGGAGCCGAGAACTTCGAATTTGGCACTCGAATCGATCTCAGCATGGGAGAGAACAACAATATCAAGATTAAACCGCTCGAAAATCTCTGCCAATGGACGACGAAGTTTCGGGTCAACAATAATGATAATGGGAGAGATTCCGCGTTGAAGAAGCTCGCCCGCTTTCGCGCTGCTGGCTTGAATCAGACCGTTGATTTCCCCTACATTGAGTTGAAGTTGGCGAGTACCGTCTCGATCATTCGATTTTTCCAGCAGTCGTTGTTCGCTCATCGTTTCAAATGTTAGCAGCTTTATAATTCCATCAGGACCGGTGTAAATTTGGGTAATAATTCGAGAAAGCTTGGCTCGAACGTGCTCGGTGATGGTATCTATATTTTTGGTATATTCACTGACATCGGCAATGGTTTCTAAGATGGTTATCATATCTTTGAGAGGGATACGTTCATGTAATAATGCTCTGAATACTCGTTGAATCAGACCGATATTAGCGACTTTGAGCAAATCATCAATCAAAACAGGATAGTCATTTTTAATTTTATCAATAAGAGATTGTGTCTCTTGACGTGTCAGGAGCTCTTCCGCATGTTTTTTGACCAATTCGCTCATGTGAGTAGAAATAACCGTTGAAGGGTCAACCACGGTATACCCGTTGATAATGGCATCTTCTTTGAGCTCAGGAGCAATCCAAAATGCATCCAGTCCAAATGCCGGTTCTTTTGTCGCTTCCCCTTCAATCTCACCGATTGCCATACCGCTGTCCATGGCTAAAAACTTATCAGGCTGGATGAGACCATCACCGATCATTACACCTTTTAGAAGGATGGAATATTGTGTCGGTTTGAGATGAAGATTATCACGAATACGTACTTGAGGCATTAAAAATCCAAAATCGGAGGCAATCTTGCGGCGCATGGATCGGATACGCTCGAGTAAATCGCCTCCTTGATTGTTATCGGCAAGACGAATGAGCTGATACCCAAGAGTGAGTTCGAGCATCTCGATTTTTAAAATATCTTCAAGCGCCGCTTCTTCGTCTTTGGCAATTTCTTCATTGCTCTTTCGGCGAGGAGTTGTAGAAGATGTTCCATCACCAGATGTTTGACTTCCTGCAGATGCCGCACCGCTTTTCGCAACTGCAGGGGCGGAAGTGAGAACAAGATCCCCTTTTTCATACTTGTAAAGCGCGTAGCCAAGTCCTAGGAAGATCAAACCGACAAAGCCCATTGAAAGTGTTGGCAAGCCTGGAGTAAGAGCAAACATCATCATGATTACTCCGACAATAATCATCACTTTTGCATTGCCCATCAGTTGTTTGATACTGCCCTCGGCAAAGTTGCTTTGATCATCATTAGAGCCGCGGGTGATCATAATACCGGTTGCGGTGGAGATGATAAGTGCCGGAATCTGAGAGACTAGACCGTCTCCAATTGTGAGGATAGTATACGTTTGAGCACTGGTAGCAACGTCGAGATCAAACTGAAAGACTCCGATTAAAAAGCCGCCGATGATATTGATAAAGGTGATGATAATCCCCGCAACCGCGTCTCCTTTGATAAACTTGCTCGAACCGTCCATCGCCCCATAGAAATTGGCATCTTGTAAAATCGCTGCACGACGTTGCTTGGCTTCAGATTCATCAATCAGTCCACTGTTTAAATCCGCATCAATCGCCATTTGTTTTCCGGGCATTGCATCCAATGTAAAACGGGCTGCAACTTCTGCAACGCGTCCTGAACCTTTGGTGATAACCATGAAATTGATTAAAACCAAGATTGTAAAGACAATTATCCCGATAACCATATTCCCGCCGACAACAAAATTTCCAAAGCTGGTAATGATGTCACTGACGGCTTCTGGTCCTTCATGTCCGTTACTTAAAATCATACGAGTCGTTGCTATGTTGAGAGAAAGCCTAAAAAGGGTGATTATCAACAATAAAGTTGGAAAAGTGGTAAGATCGGTAGGTTTGGGGATATACAGTGAAATAAGCAGAATCAAAACAGACATTGAAATGACAATGGCGAGAAAAAAATCGAGCATTCCACTGGGAAGCGGGATGATGATAATCGCCAAAATCGTCATGACAAAAACAACGACACTCAAATCTCGTGATGCAAAAATCAGTGAGATGATACTTTGTGTGGTTGGGGTTTTATTTTTTACTTTTGCCAAAAATTACTCTTCTAAAATGGCTTCAAGGGTTAGAACACCTAAAAAGCCATCTACTTTACCCTGTAATCGGTTTAGAAATGGCCATAAAGAACACGTAGTCGCTTTATTCGACGGGCACTCTTCTTTTGAAGGCGAACAGTTAAAGACAGCAGGACTTTTCCCCTCAGCTGCTTCCATTACCTCAAGCATAGTGATTTCTGAACTGGGACGTGCCAGTTCAAATCCACCATTTACCCCTTTAAAAGATTTTAAAATCCCTTTTCGGGCAAGCGATTGAAGAATCTTGGCTAAAAAACTTTTAGAAATATCGAGTTCTCGAGAGAGCGTGTCAACATCAAGAGGATGTGATGCTTTGGCTAAAATGATGAGTGACAATAGAGCGTATTCACTCGCTTTGGTCATCAGCATCACGATACCCCCGTAATTTATTTATTTTTATAGAAAAGATATTATAGCTAAATATCATTAGAGAGAGTTTCACCGCAAAAAAAGAGTTTTTCAGTTATAATTCCGGTCCTGCTTGAAGAGAACTCTCTTTATCAAGTAAATTCAACTACCCATCAGGAGGCTATTATGGCTTTAGATACGGCTAAAAAAACTGAAATTATTAAAGAATTTCAACGCACAGAAGGCGATACCGGTTCAAGTGAAGTGCAAATTGCATTGCTTTCAAAGCGTATCAGTGATCTTACTGAACACCTTAAAATTTTCAAAAAAGATCACTCATCACGTCTTGGTCTTTTGAAATTGGTTGGTCAACGTCGTCGTTTGATGCGTTATTTGAAACGTACAAATCGTGCAAGCTACAACAAGCTTATTGCTGAACTTGGTATCCGCGACAACATCTAAATTTTACGATTTAGAACTTCCGCCTCTTTTGAGGCAGAATTTTTCCTTCTTTTTTTCTTTTATTTCCACAAAATTAATCAAGCATCATGATGATAATGATCCAGTATACGTTTGTACTCTTCACAAATTTCTTCCACCGATAATGAGTTTTTATACATACGCAAAATTTGGCGAACAAAATCAAGAGGATATTCTACGCTCAACCCTCGGTTACGTTTGTATATTTCGCTCAGGACATTGTACATCTCTTCATACACCTCTGGCGATTCATTTTTAAGTCGTTCAAGATTTTCTTGCGCTTGGAGTAATTTAGCATCGTTAAATTCCCCGCGTTCGGTGGTGCTTTTACGATATTGTACGTAGTCATTAAGACTTTTTTTGTTGAGTATATGATCGGTGAAAGCTTCTATCAATAACATTGTATCTCCTTGATTAAATATCCATGTACAACCATTGTACGCCTCAAACATAGCAACAGTATAGCAGTTATAGTAGATTGGTTGTATAAATTATATACATAATACCCCATTTGATTTTTAAGCATAATAAGGCATAATAATCAAAAATATATGGAGAAATTATCATGAAAATTGCTGTACCTGTTGTGGACGATTCGTTAAAAATGGCTGGAAATGCGGGACATACTCCTTATTTCGCTATTTTTAATCTCAAAGGCGGAATGTTCCGAAGCTTTGAGCTAGAAGGTTTACGCGCCAATCCAAAAGTTGCCGGAGAAGAAGAGGATCATCATGGTCATGATGAAGGTCACACCTGTGATCACGATGAAAATGATGTTGAACATATCAAAGCACACGATACGATGGCAGATGCTATTCACGATTGCGATTATCTCGTGGTTAAAATGGCGTGTAAAAATACGGCTAAAAGTATGAGTAATTTAGGGATAAAAATTAAAAAGTACAACGGTACAGAAGCATCAGCTCAAAAGATTTTGATGGAATTAGCTCCACAGTTTGCATAAATTAAAAAGATTTTTTGGGTTTAAATCCCAAAAATCTTTTTTGCCCTCTCCAAATCTTCCACCGTATCGATCCCGAACCCTGCACTTGCCACTTTTACCATAGAAATTTTCTTACCATGATAGAGGGCGCGGAGCTGTTCAAGTTTTTCGATATCTTCCAACGGTGCTTCTCCTAGCGTACAAAAATCATGCAAACTTTTTTTCGTAAATCCATAAATCCCGATGTGTCCGAAATACGATGCTTCCCCGCTACGGTTAAACGGGATAGGGGAACGGGAAAAATAGATGGCATTGTGGGCATCATCGGTAATGACTTTTACCATATTCGGGTCATTTGCGGATTCAGTATTGATAGCGTTGTAGCAGCTAGCCATAATGAAGGGAATATTTTGTGACTTAAGGGCGTTAAGTCGTTTGATGAGCTGAACCAAAACTTCGGTTTCGATAAAAGGTTCATCGGCTTGAACATTGATGATAAGTTCATCGTCACTAATGTCAAGGAGTTGTGCGCATTCGTTGATCCGATCCGTTCCGCTTTTATGCGTTGTAGAAGTGAGACGCGCTTCGACACCGAAAGCAGCACAAATTTCGAGGATTTTTTCATCATCGCACGCAACAACGACACGATCGATGGATGCGACCCGTTTAGCGGTACGAATCACCATCGGCAAACCGCCGATATCGGCTAAAACTTTTTGTGGAAAACGGGTTGAGGCTAGACGGGCAGGGATGATAATCATTAGTAAACCTTGGTAACGATATAATTATTAAATTATAACTCAAAGGTAGATAATTGCTTCTTTATCAATTCGACGGCGGCTATTGTTACAACAGTGATTCGATACTTTTGTATGGATTTATCACTTCATTTGTACCAAAAGGTAGAATGCTCGATGTTGGTGTAGGGTGTGGAATTGTTGGACTTTTGGTTGCTCGTGATTGTGATGTTGCACTTGAGGGAGTTGAAAAACAAACTTCTTATGCTCAGATAGCTCGTCGTAACGGAGAGATCAATCGTATCGAGTACAGTGTGCATGAAGGAGATTTTGCCGAATTTAATGATGCAAAAGGATTTGACTGGATCGTTTCCAATCCCCCTTTTTATCATGAAGGTTCTGCGCGTTCTGAAAACCAAATGCTTCATCAAGCCCGTTATAATATCCATTTACCCATTGAGATTTTTGCACGTAAAATTTCGAAACTTTTGAAGCCAAAAGGGCAAACGGCTATTTGTTATGATGCTAGGCAGTTTGTCTCATTATGCAGTGCATTTGAAGATGCAGGCTTAAGAGTCGTTAATGTACAATTCGTCCATTCAAAGCTGGATCGTACTAGTACATTGGTGATGATACATGCGAAAAAAAATAGTAAATCAATGACCAATATTTTGCCGCCATTGATAACATTAGAAGACGAGTGTTACACTCCTGCGGTGCAGGAAATTTATGACAGAGCAAAGGTGCACAGTATCAAATGTCCGATTTAATGACACAAGAAGGATTTTGTTATGCCTTTAATCCAGATGCATGTTCTTCATGCGGCGGTAACTGCTGTACGGGTGAGAGTGGAAATATTTTTGTTTCGGTAACGGAAATTACTGCTATTGCAAAGCTTTTAGAAATGGATGAGCGCGAATTTCGGCGTAATTATTTGCGTAAAGAAGGATACCGCTATTCGCTTCAAGAGCGCATCGTGAAGGGTTCGCACGATTGTGTGTTTTTTGATCGTTCACGAAATGGGTGTAGTATTTACACAGCCCGTCCCCTACAGTGTCGAACATTTCCGTTTTGGGATTATTTTCGTCATCGCATTGATGAGCTAAAGCAAGAATGTCCGGGGATAATAGGATGAACAAAATTTTCTTAATCGTGCTTGTAATGACATTAGGTTTAGAGGGTGCTGTAAAGCCCAAGCAAGAAAAAAACAATGTTTTACCCATTGAAATCAATGATGAGACGTATATTTTGGGCGCTTTAGATGCTCAAATGCGTCAAAAACATGATTTAGCCTCGAGCTATTTTGAGGCACTGTATGGTAAAACCGGACGTAAAGAGTATTTGTATCAATCTTTGCGGATGCTTGAACAAAGTAATAATACTGAAAAGCTCACGCGTTTAACCCAAAGCGCATTAGCTGCAAACCCTGAAGATCAAACCTTACAGCGTTTTGCCGTTATTGCATTGCTTAAAAGCGGGAAATATTCGCAAGCAGCACAGGAATCATCGACGCTAAGTGAGAAAACAAAGGCAGCGGGTGATTATGCATTAAATGCAGAAGCACTTATAAAGCTTGGTAATTTTCAAGGTGCTTATACTGCTCTCAAAAAAGGGTATGAGCTTACTCATGACCAAGAAATGGCGGATCGCATATCACTTATCATGTATGCCCATTTGGAACAAAAAAAAGAGGCGATAGCCTTTTTAAAAGAGCATATTGTATTATATGGAAACAGCAAAATTATTGGAAAACGTTTGGGCAGTTTGTATGCTGATAGCGGTGAGCTTAATGATGCGGCGTTGATGTATGAGCAAACGTATGATTTGACCCTTGATCCTTTGATTGCGCAAGAGGCAATTAAGATTTACGCCTATCAACAAGATATTGTTAAACTCAATGTACTACTTGAAAAATCAGGTGTTAATGATGCACTTCTATTGGATCTTTATGTTCGAAATAAACAATTCGATAAAGCCTCTGAATTGGCAAAAAAATTGTATAAACAAGACCAAAACCCTCTCTATTTGGCGCAAAGTTCTGTTTTCGCATACGAAGCCTCTCCTAACAAAAATGATCCTATCCTTTTGACTGCGGTAGTTGACGGACTGAAAGAAGCGAACAGTGAGATGGAAAGTCCTTTGTATGCTAATTATTTAGGCTATTTGATGATTGATCACGATATTGATATCGATGGTGGGATTGTGTATGTCAAAAAAGCGTTGCTTGCACAGCCTGAGTCACCGTTTTATCTCGATTCTCTCGCATGGGGATATTATAAAAAAGGTGAATGTGCCGAAGCCCTGCGCCTGATGAAACAAGTTGAGTCGATGATTGGCACAGATGAACAAGAAGTAAAAGATCATCTCAAAGCGATTGAGACGTGTAAAACTAAGGAGAAAAAATGATACTTGATGACATCATCAAAAAAACAAAAGAAGATTTAATAGAGCGCGAAGCGAAGTTTAGTATGGAGTGGTTGGGACGTTCTTTAGCATTTAATGCACGTGCTCCGCGTGATGTGCGTCCGTTTTTGACGGCAACTCCTGATGAGCCGTACCGCATCATTTCAGAAGTTAAAAAAGCGAGTCCTTCTCGTGGCATTATTCGCGAGGATTTTGATCCTGTGGCGATAGCGCAAAGCTATGAGCGTGGCGGTGCAAATGCGATTTCAATTTTAACGGAACCTCATTTTTTCCAAGGTAATCTCGATTATCTCGCGGAGATCCGCCGTTATGTGAGTATTCCTCTTCTACGTAAAGATTTTATTATCTCCAAATATCAGCTTCTTGAAGCACTCGTTTACGGTGCTGATTTCGTCCTCCTGATTGCGGCAGCATTGTCCAAAAGTGAGCTCAAAGAGCTGTTAAACTATACACGCCATTTAGGAATGGAAGCTTTGGTGGAAATTCACGATAAATCCGAACTTACCAAAGCCATCTACGCGGGTGCGGATATTATTGGAATCAATCATCGTAATTTACAAACATTTGAAATGAATATGAACCTGAGTTACGATCTTATCCCCCTTATCCCTAACGGTAAAATAATTGTGGCTGAAAGCGGTATCTATGAACACGGTCAATTGGAAGATTTAAGCAAGGCAGGTGTGGATGCATTCTTGGTCGGTGAGTCACTTATGCGTCAAGATAATGTAGAAGAGGCACTCAGAGTTTTAAAAAACGGATAAGCTTTTATAGCGGGTAAACAGGATCTATTATCTCTCTAAACTATAATATTTCTTATATATTCTACTCACACTATCAAGCTACACGCTTGATGTGAGTCCTTTTTTCCTTTTTCCCCCTCATTTTCATTTAAAAATCAAAATTGCTTTTTTTTTAAGCAACCCTTGAGATTACTTTAGGATATCATAAGGAAGTCCACTATTTTTACAAGGGGTGTTCATGATTGAGCCAGTGAGTCCGGAGCTACAAAAGTTTTACGATATTTTTGAAAGTATTGATAAGAGTAAGATCCCTGAATTTAAAGATTTTTTAGAGGCTAATGCGGTTAACTTTAACCTATTCAAAGAAGGTAATTTTATTGAGAGATCCTTCCCTTTTGATATGATCCCCCGCATCATTCCGAAAAAAGAGTTTGATCATCTCGAAGCAGGTATTATTCAGCGCGTCAAAGCATTAAATGCTTTTTTGAATGATATTTACGGCGAACAGCGTATTATAAAAGATGGAATTGTTCCTCGTGAATACATCGATTCAGCGGTGGGTTTTCTCCCATCTTTTATGGGTGTCGTCCCTTCTCAGGGTATTCGAACCCATATCAGCGGTATTGATTTAGTCAAAGACAGCGTGAGTGGTGAATGGGTAATTCTTGAAGACAATCTGCGGGTCCCTAGCGGTGTCAGTTATCCGCTTACGATTCGTCGTGCATTTCGTCACACGTATCCTGAATTTTTTGAATCGATGAAAATCTCAAAGATCAAACAATATGGTGACCAGCTAAAAGCGGCTATGGATCATGTTAATACGGGTGGACTCAATGTCGTTCTTACCCCGGGACGATATAATTCTGCTTATTATGAGCACAGTTATTTGGCAAAAATCACGGGTGCAACCCTTGCCCTTGGTGAAGATTTGATCGTTGAAAACGAAGAAGTATTTTTGTGTGCATACAACGGCGAGCGTAAACGTGTCGGAGCGATATACCGTCGGCTTGATGATGACTTTTTAGATCCCGAAGAGTTTGATAAAGAGAGTTTGATCGGAGTTCCGCACCTTGCAAGCGTTTATCGAGCGGGTAATGTCGCCATCATGAACAGTATAGGAAACGGTGTTGCAGATGACAAAGGTATTTATTATTTTGTTCCGCAAATGGTAAAGTATTATTTGGATGAAGAACCGTTGCTTAAAAATGCACCGACGTATCTCCCTTATTATGAAAAAGATCGTGAATATGTATTGGCAAATATTGATAAATTGGTTATAAAAGACGTGGCGGAAGCAGGCGGTTATGGAGTACTGTTTGGTAATCGTTTGACGCCTGAAGAACGTGCTAATATCATAGAGATGATTTTAGAAAATCCTCGTCGTTTTATTGCTCAAGAGGTTATTGAATTTTATGATTTGCCTTGTATGCTGGAAGAAGGAATTCTTCCTAGAAAAGCAGATTTGCGTGCGTATGTCATCTATGGAGAAGAAGTAAGTGTGAGCATGGGCGGATTAACCCGTTATGCGATGGAAGAGGGCAATTACCTCGTCAATTCGTCTCAAGGGGGCGGATTTAAAGATACATGGGTGGTAGAATTATGATGACAAACGGTATTGCGATTTCGGTCAATACGGCGCAACGACTCTACTGGTTTGGTCGGTATGTACAACGTGCGGAAACGATGCTCAAAGAGTTGGTAAACAGTTATGATTATGTCATCGATCGAGATATAGATGATGGACGTAAACTTTATGCCAAATTGGGTGTTAAGATCGAGTATAAAAATGCGCTCGATTTTCTCAAGCAGGGTGTTTATGGAACGTACGGCGGAAGTGTTGAGCAAATCATCAGCTGGGCGCGTGAAAATGCGATAGAATCACGTCATTTACTTGATGAGAGAGGTTTTTCCACCCTCAATAAAATTCATAATCAGCTAGTAGCAGGACGAGATGATGCGGTAAGTCCAAGTAATCTCGAAGAGATTATTGATAACTGCAGTTTGATTTTGGGGATATTTTCGACGGAACTTGATCGAACTCAAGCGTATCAATTGATCCGTTTTGGGCAACAAATCGAACGTTTTGATTTGATTCTTCGGATGTATGGCGAGATTGAGATGGTAACGGCTGATATTGATGTGATTAATAGCATTGCCAGACAGTTAAATCGCAATTATCGACCGATTAATGTAACGACTTCAGATATTCCGAAATTTTTGGTATTTCTCAACAGTGTTGTTGATCGGGTCATTGTCAAAGAGACTTGCTTAACACAATCACAAGAACAGTAGGAGAAAATATGGGCGTTATTGAAGAAGTTTTTACCATTGAGCTCCCTGTAGGGGAAAATTTTAGAATTCAGCGCTGTAGGTATACTTCTCCCAATGCAAAAGCTAAAAATGAAAAAAGAATCTCTATTGTCAGCGGCATCCACGGCGATGAACTAGAGGGGCAATATGTCTGTTTTTTACTCGGTGAGTGGCTACGTGCCAATGGTGATAAAATCAAAGGGACGATAGATATTTATCCCGCTATTAATTCGTTAGGGCTTGACAGTATCACACGTTCTATCCCTTTTTACGATGTTGATCTAAATCGTACCTTTCCGGGAAGCAAAAACGATTTTCTCCCTGCTCAGATTGCTGATGGTGTAGTGGATGTGATGCGTGGGAGCGATTTTGCTATTGATATTCACTCCAGTAATGTCTTTTTACGCGAAATTCCTCAAGTACGTATCGCAAAAGCGCAAGAAGCATCGTTAGTTCCTCTGGCAAATTTACTTAATATCGATTTTGTGTGGGTGCATGATGCGGTAACGGTTTTGGAATCGACTTTTGCCCATGCTATGAATACAATCGGTACGAAAACATTGGTCGTTGAGATGGGTGTAGGGATGCGCTTAGGACATGCGTACGGTCATCAATTGCTCAAAGGTCTTTTAAATCTTATGGCACACGAAGGGATTCTCGATATTGAACCCCTTGATGTCCGTTTTCCGATACAGTCCCATGTGGGCGAAGTAGCATATCTCAATGCCTCATGTCCCGGATTGTTTGTTCCTGCCATAGAGCATTGTCAAATGATTGTCAAAGGAGACGTTGTCGGGCACATTGTGAGTGCTTTGAGTGGTGAAGTGATGGATGAAGTGATAGCTCCGATAGGGGGCATACTTTTTACCCTTAGAGCTTATCCTATCGTATACGAGGGTTCATTGCTTGGACGGATTTTTGGAGAAAAACAATGAAACGATTTGATATAGTAACCCTAGAATCCCCCAACCGAGCACCTTTAAGAATTGAAGGCTTTTTATTTGGTGAAGAAAATACGAAAGGTCCTTCTATCGCAATCGTCGGTGCTATGAGCGGTGATCATATCAATCAGCTTTATGTTGCATCCGGATTGGTTGAGTATTTGCGTATCAAAGAAGAAGAGGGGAAGATTAGCGGACGAATTCTCGTTATCCCTGCCGTCAATGCCTATGCTCTTAATATGGGAGAAAAAAACTGGCCACTCGATAAAACAGATCTCAATATGATGTTTCCCGGATATGCGCAGGGTGAAACGACTCAGCGCATTGCATCACGGCTTTTTGATGAGCTCAAAGGGTATGATTACGGAATTATTTTAGAAGGTCGTCGTGATCAGGGGATGTGTCTCCCATACGTCAAGCTCATTCAAAGTGGTTATGAAGATTTAGAGTGTGTCAAAGATTTGGGGATGGGTTTTGTCCATTATCGTCCTCATGAACCTATTGAAACGGCTATGCTTCAGTATAACTGGCAATTGTGGGAAACGAAAGCTTTTTCGATTGTTTTTGGTAAAAATGGATCCATTGATCAAAATGATACGGATCAAGTTCATACCGCAATTGTGAGATTTCTGTCAAAACGTGATATCCTTGATTTTCATGTTTTTGAAGGACATAAAAGTAATATTCTGGATCCTAATCGTATAACAATAGTCAAAGCATCACGTGCAGGAATTTTTATTTCCAAAGTGCATTGCGGTTCATCCATTAAAAAAGGTGAAGTTGTAGGGGTGATTATGGACGCATTGAGCGGCAAAAAACTCGAAAAAATGCTTTCGCCTTGTGAGGGGATTGTTACGTGCCAATATTCTCATCCACTTATTTTTCAAAATTCGATTGCTTTTCGAATTGCATCCGTAGAATTGTGTTGTCAAATCGACACTAAACGGGAATAGTAGTGGGAATATAAAAATTAAATTACATTTTCAGTTTAAGAATATAAAGTTATAATTTGACACTTTTCTTTTTAAGGTGTTTTAATTAATGAAAACATATACAACTTATAAACGTTTGATTGCAAAAACGGTGATTTTATCATTATTGGCAAGTTTGGCGATTGCATTCGTATATGGAATTTATATTAAACAGCGTGCCATTGATCAACTTGCACGAGTTGATGCTCGCAAAACAAGCCGTTTAGCTTTTGAAGCACTTTACTCTGCTATGGAAAAAGGGTGGAGCAAGAAAGAACTTGATTCAATTATTCTTCGTTTAAATCAAGTTGAGCCCAATATGCACATCAGTGCATATCGAAGTCCTGTTGTAGCAGAGCTGTTTGGCGATAGGAAGAAGGATAAACAAGTACGAGAACATGATCCGGTAGTTGCACGAGCAATGTTAGGTGAAGAGATTCTAAGCGGGGATGAAGAAATCCGTTACCTTTATCCTATTATTGTTAAGCAAGAATGTATTTCCTGTCATACCAATGCAAAAATAGGGGATGTTAACGGTGTTCTCGATGTCCGTTTTCCTGTGGCAAATCTGAAAATATCTTTAACGACAATGGTTAATTCCTTTATTATCTTTTTTGTCTTTTTTACGATCCTTATCTTTGCTATTTTGTATTTCAGGCTCAATACTTTGCTTGTGCAGCCGATTAATCAGTTTATTGGATTAATCCAAGAAATTATTAACAAAAATGATATGGCAAAGAGAGTCAGTCTCAAAACAAAAATACTTGAAGTTAAAAATATCGAAAATTTTTTCAATAAAATGCTCGACTCAATTCAAGACTATTATGAAAAGCTTCAAGAACTTTCGGATCGTGATTATCTTACGGGACTTTATAATCGTCGAAAATTTGAAGAGTTTCTTTCGTATGAGATTCTTCGCTCATTGCGTCATCACCATAAATTTACAGTTATTATGATTGATTTAGATAATTTTAAATACATTAATGACACCTATGGTCATGCATCAGGGGATTTAGTACTTAAGGAAGTAACAGATATTTTCAAACATAATCTTCGTAATGCTGATATTTTAGCTCGTTTGGGAGGTGATGAATTTGCTATTATTTTGCCAGAAACCCCCTACGAAAACGGTTATGTTGTGATTGAAAAACTTCGCTCACGTTTAGAGTCTTCTACAATTTCATTGATGATTGACCAAATATCACTGACAGCCAGTTTTGGAATTGCTGAATATCCAGATCAGGGGGAGAATATCGAGTCATTATTGACCGGATCAGATTTAGCAATGTATAAAGCTAAAAAATCGGGAAAAAATACCATCGCCCGTGCTGATCAAAATGATCAGGAAATTGCAGCAGAGATGCAGAAAAAAGGAGAATTTATCCGCCGTGCAATCGATGAAGATCGTATTGAGCCCTTTTTTCAACCCATATATGATATTCGTACTAATAAGCTCTTCGGATATGAAGTACTCGCCCGTATACGTGACGGTCAGCGTTATATGGCAGCCGGACAATTTATAGAAATTGCGGAGAGTCTTGGATTGGCTTCAAGAATTGATCATATCGTATTAGCCAAAGGGCTTGAAGCAAGAGCAAGATTAACAATGTGGGACAAAAAATTCTTTTTTAATCTCTCAAGCCATAGTCTTTTTACAGGAGATTATGTTTCAATAATTAAAGAACATTGCACACAAAATCCTCACGCAACCGTGGAAACGAATGTTGTAATTGAAATCTTAGAGAGGGAAGCAATTCATAATGTCAATGCTCTAATAACTATTATTGAAGAGACAAAAGAACAGGGAATAGGGTTTGCGCTGGATGATTTTGGCTCCGGCTTTTCATCGTTTGTTTATTTGAAATATTTTGATACCAATTATGTCAAAATTGATGGCGAATTTGTCAAAAATATTGTCGTTAACGAGAAAGACCGTATTTTTGTCAAGCATATCAATCAAATTTCACAGGAGTTTGGTAAAGAGACGATTGCTGAATATGTAGAGGATGAAGAGACATTAATGGTACTCAAGGAGCTTGGAGTCAACTATGCGCAAGGATATTACCTCGGAAAACCGAACCAGTTGAGCTAAGGTTAGCTCAATAGTTTTTTAGCACACTCGTTGATTCGTTTTCCATCGGCTTGAGCTCCAAGTGTTTTAGAAGCGGCACCCATTATTTTTCCAATTTCTTTTATTGAAGCGGCACCTACTTCGGTGATGATAGCACGCAGTGCACTTTCTAATTCGTCATCACTGAGCTGCTTGGGTAAGTATGCTTCAAAAATCAGTGCTTCGGATGCCTCTTGCTCATACAAATCATCCCGTCCTGCACTTTTGTACTGTGTCATTGCGTCGTAACGCTGCTTGACTTGTTTTTGAATGATTTTGATAACATCCTCATCCGTTAGTTCTTTACGCTCATCGATTTCAATTTGTTTCATAGCGCTGCTTAGAAGACGCAATGCGTCACGAACAGCATTCTCTTTTGCTTTCATCGCGGTTTTAATATCGTTGTTAATTTGTTCTCGTAATGACATAGGTACCCTTT
The DNA here is from genome assembly GCA_043797085.1 of Pseudomonadota bacterium. Taxonomy (GTDB): domain Bacteria; phylum Campylobacterota; class Campylobacteria; order Campylobacterales; family Sulfurimonadaceae; genus Sulfuricurvum. The sequence goes on from JAZDQA010000011.1 coordinate 56,705, forward strand.
GGAACTATTTTTGCTTATTATAGCTAAATAATCATCGGGATGGGCTATGCGATTATCACTCTATTTTTCAGTATTAGCGGCGTCATTGTTACTTAGTGGATGTACTGCCAAGCTCACAGAACCTGAAATCACGTTTACTCCTCCGAAATATGTTGAAGAGATGCCCTCACGTGAAGAGGAGAGCAGTTTTACTTCTCAGGGAAGTTTGTTCGGGCAGGGTGACAGTCCTCTTTTTTCGGATCATAAAGCGATGCATGTTAATGATATTGTTACCGTCGTAATCTCAGAAACAGCCACGAGCTCAAATAAAGCAAGTAAAGCATTAAGTGAAGCGGATGCACTTGGGCTGGGCGGTGGTGCTTTTACCTCTGTAGGGCAAAATTCAGCAGTTAATGCTGCAGTTGGAAAGCTCAACGGAGCGGCTAATATTGGATTTACGGGTGGGTCAACATCCAGTTATAGCGGATCCGGTGCTGCAACTAAAAATGCTTCATTTACAACGACCGTATCGGCACGTATTGTAAAAGTAATGTCCAACGGGAATTATTTTATTGTAGGACGTCGAGAAATCATGGTTGATGATCAGAAACAAGTTATGCAACTAAGCGGAGTGATCCGTCCTTATGATATTGATCAAAATAATCAAATTAATTCTGCAAAAGTTTCGGATGCCAAAATACTGTATGCAAATGAAGGTGATGTAGACCGCTCAGTTAACCGAGGCTGGGGAAGCAAGCTTATCGAAACCATTTGGCCGTTTTGATTGTATTTGAACGGAAGTGATTTTTTACCTAATCACTTGCAGTGGATCGATATGGGCATTGCGTTGGGTTACTTGGAACATAAGTTCACGACCTACGCGTCCGATGATAGAGCCTTGTTTTAGGCGCTGACCTACTACTACGGTGGGAGCGATTTTATCAAGGTGCGCATAGATGGTATGAAGTCCGTTATCGTGTTCGATGATAATAACGTTTTCAAGCATGGCGGTAGGTTTAGCAAGAATAACCTTACCGTTTAGAATGGCTTTAACTTTTGCATCCGAATCGGTTGGACGCAGTGAAACGGATTCATTGTATATTTTTATGCCATACACGGGATCTGTATAGGGACCAAAACGTTTGGTAACGACATATCCATCAAGAGGCGCGATGGTGCGTTCACCGCTGTACGCTGCAGTATTTGAGGGTTGATACTTAGAGATAGCTTCTCTGGCTCCTGCCGGTAGAGGTTTTGAGCCAGGTTTTTGAACGACAAGCGCAGGAGGAGCTTTTTTCGGCTTCATTGCCTCACGCTTGATGATATTCAAACTTGCGAGAGTATTTTGAAGCGAACGCTGTTGGTTTAGGATGTGACCAAGAGAGCGTTTGTACTCATTTTTTTCTTTTTCCAAGAGGGCAATGGCTTTTTCATTTTCTTGTTTGGTTGCGATGACCGTTTGTTTTTGCTTGTCAATAACGGCAATGGATTGCTTTAAGACGGTTGTTTGACTGGAAAGAGAAGAGATTTTTTCGGCATTTTCACCAAAAATAAAATTGAGCTCTTTGATTTCAGAATTGATTTGTTTGAGATGCAGCTTGAGTGCTTCTTCTGTGATAATCGTATTGGCTTCTTTGGCGCGATCATCATTGATGAGTAAGGATATAGAAGTATTTCGAGCAATGGCAAAGACAAGCTTTTGTTCAATCTCATTTTGTGTTTTTACTAAGAGATCTTGTTGGGTTTGCAGCCCGTGAAGGCTTTGTTTGTTCGATTGATAAACATTTTCTTTACTTTGCAGTTCGTTTACGAGGGTGTTGATACGCTGTTGCTGCGCTCCAACTATTTGGCGTTGAAGGATAATTTTATTGGCAGTTGCTGCGAGTTTCGCATTGAGTGAGGTATAGGTTTGCTTGGTCTCGCTTAACTTAGATGCAGTTGTTTTGATCCGTTCATCGATTTTAGCCCCGTTGAGAGAGAGCGCTAAAAAAGAGGCAAGAATAAGAGAACTAGAGAAACGAACCATTTATTCTTCTTCGCTGTTAAACATAACGATGGTAAACGTAAGGACTATTGAAATTCCAAGTGAAATAGCTAATGAGCGCAGTGAATCATGTACAAAATTAAAAAGTTCAACACTTATTCCTATCTCTTTGAGAGGCAGTGCTAAAATAGCATAGTAATCAATGATAAAAAATGCTAAACACAAAATCATCGTTGCAATAATGGCATCCACGATAGCAAGACGGAAAAGCACAGCAGAACGAAGCCAAACCGGTGCTCCAAAAAGTGCCATGATGTTCATTCGCTCTGCATGCTGAAACTGCCACAGACGCATCTCTTTTAGGATGAGCAATGAGGTTACAGCAGCAATAGCAATAGAGAAAACTTGAACGACATCTTTGAAAAGAATCATCAGTTTGTAGACGGTATCGTGTGTTTGAGAAAATCCCTCTACCCGCTCAATGGCACTGTTCTTTTGAAGCTTTTTCTGAAGAGTATTGATCTCCTTTGGAGTTGGAAAACGATTAAGATAGATACGATAAAACTTAGGTAAAGTAAGTTTTAAGAGAGCAAGATTTTTTTCGCTCATCTCTCCTTTTAGTCTTTCTAAAACTTGTGAAGTGCTAATAGGTTCACTTCGCTCGATCATCGAACTCATGTTTTTAAATTCTTCCGGCGTAAAGGCTTTGTTGGCAACAACAATAACAGAATAATCGTTTTTTAGGTGAGATTCGTATGCTGCGATTGTGCGATCAACGGCTACGTAAATTTGAACAGATGCTAGAACTGTGAAAAGGGCGATGATGAGAGAAATGTGATTTTTAAGGGATTTCATTGATGTTTCCAAACTCAATATGATAATGTTTATAGGGGACTTTTAGCCCCTCTGGAATGTGGTGCGTCACGACAACGACGGTTGTTTTCAGCTGGGTATTTGCCCCTTCAAGAAGACTCCAGATTACTGAGGACGAGTAGTCATCGAGGTTACCTGTGGGTTCATCGGCGAGAATAAGAATAGGGTTGTGCGCAAGAGCCCGCGCCATAGCAACACGTTGCTGCTCTCCCCCACTAAGCTCAGGAGGGTATTTCCCTGCTTGATGGGTTAGTTTTACGTGACCCAAAAGTTTTTGTACTTGAGCGCCGCTTACATCACCGGTATAACCCGAAATGATGAGGGGAAGCATCACGTTTTTTTCAATCGTCCATTCGTTAATGAGCTTATAGTCTTGGAAGACGATACCGATGTGACGACGTAAGAAATTAAGCTTTGAGGTGCTGATACGGTTCATCTTCACCCCTCCGACACTTAAGTTTCCTTGACGCGGTTCAATGGCACCGTAAAACGATTTAAGGAGTGTTGATTTACCGCTGCCACTTGCACCGGTAATAAAGACAAAGCTTCCGGAATCAATACTGAAAGAGGCTTTTGAGATGATGGTTTCAAACTCTTTATACGAGAGTGAAAGGTTTTCGGCAACTATTACTTTATCCATGGAGTAGCTCGTCAAGTAAGATATGGGCTTTTAGGTTTGTGCTGGAACGGACGGGAACGGTTGGAAAATATCGGGCTTTTCCCTCTTTAACGATTAAATAAAGGTGTTCAGGTCGGTCAAAACTTCCCATTGCAAGTCGAATCATCCATCCTCCGTCGTGTATATCAAAACTAGCTTCTGCGTTTAAAAATCCCCATTCACGGCGATAAGTCTGACGCTCTATTTTCGGTAGTATAGCATCATTAATCGGTGTTTTAGAGAATATAAATTCTCCTTCGAGTCTTTTTTCAGGACTTTCTAAGTCGTTAATGAGAGTAACATCATAAATATTTTTTTCCATCTTTTTCCAACGGTCTTCATATTTGCTGGTGATGGCAATCTCTTGATTTTTACGTACCTCAAAACTGACATGGAGCGGGTGCGAATAGGTTTCGAGTGCAAATCGATAGTAGTTTTCACTGTCTGTGCGCAGTTCAAGCCTTCCTTGTGGGGCTAATGCGCGAATCGCTTCCTCTACAAACGCATCACCAATAACACGGCGGTGCGCTTTTTTGTCCCATGGAACAGGAAAGTGGACATAGATACGGTTCAAAGAATTGGATGGAACAAATTCTAAAAAAAGTCGGGCATCGTAATCCAAAATCATGATATTGGTCAAATTTTGGATGGTGATTTGTTTGAGCGCCTGTTCAATAGAGGGCTTATGAATCTCCAACCCGATGAAAAGAACATCTGGATTGCTGATGGCTTGATGGAGCAGATGACGCGCTGATCCAAAACCCACTTCAAGACGTATTTCGCGTTCACGCGGGAAATCAGTAGCAAAAAAATCGACGGATTTTAGAGCATCGTGCTGTTTTAAGTGCACATTTTCACCTGCCGTATCGACATTGGAAGCTAAAATAGTGCTGCCAGAGTGATTGGCATACGCGAGAAGGGCATGTTTGACCAAAAAATTTGGGCTTGGACGGGTGATTTTATCGCTTTTCAAAAGGTCTTTCTCACCGCTTTTTTTGTGCAGGATGAAAAATTCACGATCTTTATAGCGTGTTGCTATGAGTGTTTCTTTCCCTTCACCGCGAGAGAGAGCACTAAAGCCAAATGCTACATCCCCCTGTGATGCAGGTAAGGAAACGTTACGAAATGAGTCTAAATGGAGATGCGGCATAGGTTATTTTGTCTCAAAATAAAGTTCAATTCCCTGCGTAGGAAGAGAGCGGATACCATCTTTGTCCACACCCATGACTTCGTATATATAGCCCGTATTGGCTTTAGTACCGGCATCATGAAATTTACTTCCTTTGATGTTGTTGATTTCCACCGATTCACGCTTAATCCAGTTGATTTTAGTCGTTTTAATGACCGTATAGCTGACAATTCTCGGATCATCATTGGTCCATTGCAAATCAACGCCATTTGGATAGATCTTACCGTCAAATGCGATAGGTGTATGGGGTTTTGCCAGACTCATCCCTTGGGTAACGAGTGCTCCCATTGGACTTTCTAAGCCATCTTTATCTACTGCAGTAACCTTGTAATAAAAAGGTTCTCCGTCTTCTTTGGTCGTATCGGGAAAGGTTGTTTCTGTGAGTTTGACACGGTATGCATAGTTGCCGTTGGAGCTTGCGGCGCGATAAATGTTATAGTGACTCAAATCTTCCAAGGTACTTGCTTCCCATTTTAAGGCGATAGCTTTAGGCAAATTGGTAGTAGCAGTGATATTCTTTATTTCCGGAGGGAGTGGTTTTGTAACCAGTTTCGCTGTTTCACTTGGTTCTGTAGAGAGTTTGTCAAATGTAATCGCCCGTACGCGGTAATAATAGACTTGACCGTCTTTGAGATCGGTATCAATGTACTCGGCGTTAAGACGTCCCTCTATGGTTTTAATCTCTGCCCATTTTTGATCGTTTACATTGAGTCTATCAATAATATAGCCGCTGATTCGTGTATTTGGATGCGGTCGCCAGAGTAGTTTTGCACTGCGAGGCATGTTGCCTACGGATTGAAAAAAGCTAATAGGCGCGATCATTGGCAACGTTGATACCGTCATCGTTTCACTGCCGTTAGATTCTCTGTTTTCTTTTCCGGTAGAGGTGAAACGATAGAGATATTGGGTATTAGGAGTTAATTTTTCATCAACATAATGCGTGGCAAATCGGCTGTTAATCGTGGCAATACGACTGAGTGTTTGATTGCTCTCAGCTGGGTTAGAGCGGTAAATACTATAACCGCTAACGTCAGGATTACTAATCGCTTTCCACTCAAATGCTACGGTATTAATGTCTGATAATGACCCATTAAGAGAGGGTATAGGAAGTGTCGGATCGATAGTGATTTTGTTTTCAGGTGTTGGCTGTGGAGCACAGCCGCTAAAAAGACTAAGCGCTAAAGAGATGCTCAAAGCGTATTGAAGTGAACGTTGCATGCAATTCCTTTGGTTCAAAATGTTTTTCTAAATAATCATCCATGACGGCATCCATAGGAGCCTTGAATGAGAGGGATTCACCGCTGGTCGGATGAATCAAATACAGCATATAAGCGTGGAGCAAAATATGTTCCACCTTATTGTCTTTTTGGTGTGTTCCATAGAGATGGTCGCCAAGGATATGACGGCTGATGGACTCCAAATGGACACGAATTTGATGGGTTCGTCCGGTGAAAAGTTTGCAGACAATAAGTTCACACGTAGCATCATGAGAAGGGAGTAATTTACGAAACATTGTCTTGGCGTTTTTACCCGATTCGATAATCCCCATTTTGAGACGATTTTGGCTGCTGCGCCCGATTGGTTTATCGATGGTTGTCTCTTCTTCTTTGAGAGGAGGGGTGATGACAGCCAGATAATAGCGTCCCATTGTTTTGTCTTGAAGTTGGAGGGAAAGGGCTTCGTGTGCTTCATTATTTTTAGCAATGACCATCACACCGCTAGTACCACGGTCAAGTCGGTGAACGATACCGTGACGCTCTTCACCGCTAAGCGTTGAGAGTGCAATTCCGCGTGTTTTGAGCCAATCGACAAGCGTTGGTTCTTTGACACTAGGGGCTGGATGGACTGTTAAGCCGCTTGGTTTGTTGATGACCATCATGTCATCGTCTTCAAATAAAACCTCGACATCAAAATCGATAATATGAGCAGGGGTTGATTTCATTTTCGGAAAATAGACCGCTACACTTTGACCAACTTTAAGTTTAAGTCCTGCCTTCGCAGTCGCTTTGCCATCGATAACGATTGCGTTTTGTTCGATAAGTTGAACAATCTGATTACGTGTTTGAGCCAGCATTGATGTTAAAAAAACATCCAAACGCATTGCTTCTTCAACGATAAAGGTAATATTTTCGCGTTGCATCGATCTCCTTGGTGGAATAGTTGGGTTATGCTACAATTCAAGTGAACAAAAAATTTAATAATAAATGAGACAATTCAATTGCTTAATATTGATCGGCGAATTCTAGCACATTTTGACTATGTAACCGTTGCGTTATTGATTCCTATTGTTTTTTTATCAGGTTGGTTGATTTATGAGATCCATCCGGTACTGGGACAAAAGCATTTGACGTACGTCAGTATCGGTATCGGTGTTTTTATTACACTTTTCTTGTTACCGATTCGGCGGATGTTTTGGTTGATCCCTATTGCGTATTGGGGAAGTATTCTTCTTTTGATCGCAGTTGAGTTTGTGGGTCATGCACGGTTGGGAGCAAAACGATGGATTGAGATACCGTTTGTCCATTTTACGCTTCAGCCATCAGAGCTACTAAAACCTGCATTTGTCCTTATGCTTGCCTACCTCATCAGTCGTAATCCGCCACCTCGCGAGGGTTATGGAGTAAAAGCATTTTTGAAACTTTCGTTCTTTATCATGTTGCCTTTTTTCTTGATTGCCAAAGAGCCCGACCTTGGTACGGCAACCGTGTTGGCGTTGCTTGGATTCGGGATTTTATTTATCGTTGGTGTCCATTGGAAAATTTGGCTTGGACTTGGGGTGGTGTTTATTGTATCTCTTCCGTTGATTTACACCCAGTTGCATGATTATCAAAAACAGCGTTTGTACGATTTTGTAGGGGAAAAGCCAAGCTATCACGTCGAACAGTCGATTATCGCGATTGGTTCGGGCGGATTTTTGGGTAAACCCAAAGAAGAAGCGACGCAAACACAGATGAAATTTCTACCCATTGCTTCGAGTGATTTTATCTTCGCCTACGTCGTTGAGCGTTTTGGATTTTTAGGGGCATTTTTTCTCATATCCTTGTACGCAGCATTGATTGTGCATTTACTGATACTCTCATCGTGGTCGGCTGATTATTATATCAAGGTGGTCACTGGCGGACTGTCACTGCTGGTATTTATCTACATGAGTGTCAATATTGCTATGACCATGGGGCTTGCTCCGGTCGTTGGTGTTCCATTGCCGATGTTTAGTTATGGCGGGAGCAGTTTTGTTAATTTTATGGTCTTATTTGCCATTATGGAAAACCTCTTAGCCTATCGTTTTCGTTATATGTACGATAATGTTGGTAAAAAAAGCTTCGTCTAATCTAAGAGCGTTTATAATGGCGCTCCACTTTCACGGGTCAATAGTTCAGTGGTTAGAGCCCTCCGCTCATAACGGCTTAATCTGAATTGATAGAACGCCTACAGACAGGGCGGTAAACGGTCTTTATTTTTTTACGGTGACGGCTTAGGTGACGGCTTCACTTCTTAAATGGGTCAATAGTTCAATGGTTAGAGCCCACCGCTCATAACGGTGTTGTTGCAGGTTCAAGTCCTGCTTGACCCACCATTTCTTCAAAATCAAGCTGATTTATCAATACGATTTCTCTCTAAAAATTCTTCAATATCTGATATTTTATAAACAACAGCATTACCAAATTTTGAGTAAGATAGTTTTCGTTGGCTTCGATAGTTAGCCAGAGTACCTTTTGCAATACCGAATTTTTCCATAACTTGTTTATCTGTTATGTATTTGTCAAGCAATTCCATTTGCTCCCTCCTTCATAAATTTCGGAAGAAGTAAGCCCATAAAGCAACTTCCTACCCCACCTTTTTTATATTTTGGCTTACTACCTGCTGAGCAACTCTTATCTCCGTTTACCCCTTTGATACATTCTGAACAGTCAATATTCCACTGTCCTCTTGTATCTTGTCCGCTGTATTTTGGTTTCATCCTGCTCTCCTTATTTTTTCAACAATTCTCTGCGCTTCCAATGTATCAAAGTAATCATCAACACTCATAAAATCACTTCGTTTAATTTCTTCTTCGCTCTGCGTTTCGATGCTTCTTCCCGTCTGCGCTTCAGGTTCTCTTCGGGGTGATTGTCTCTCCACTTCTTTACTGACTGATAAGATAGTGTCGGGTGAAGCTTCCGGTAGTTTTTCATGTATGTCCGCTTGTACTCTCTCTTCTCTTCGATTGACATCGGTTTTTTCTTCGGATTTGTTTGGAGCGGATCCGTCACCGCTTTGGACTTTTTTGGCTGCACAACCTTTTTACCAATATCGGAAATATGGTTATCCATAAGATTTATCATAAGTGGTTTAGAACTTACTTTTTTAGTATCATGATTTGATAGTGTTGGGGCAGCGTTTTTATGGCTGGCATTTTTTCGAGATATTGAAGGAATATGTTCTTCCTCCTTGATCCCTATAGCTTTTTTCCATTCTTTTTCAGACATAGGATGTTTCATCCCTTTTGACTTTAGAATGTCGAGGTATTTTTTATATCCTTCATGCATTACCAATACCATTACCTATAATTGATTTTAATCTCTTTCTTTCTCCATCCCGTCTCCATTTTGCACGTAATTTTTCAATACGATCAGGGTCATCTTTGATTTGTTGATAGCGATTACGTTCTTTTTCAAGGCGACGTTCGACAGCTGCTATATTTTGTTTAAAGCGCTCACGTTTTTTTGGCCCACGAGCTCTATCTTGAGCCCGTATTTTTTCAGCATTTTGCTTTCGGTACTCCCGAGCTTTTGCACGATGTTCTTCCCATTGCTGAGGAGTCCAATCTTTTTTCTTATCACGCTGTTTGCGGTTGTATTCAGATACCTTGTCTTTATTGCTTTGAGCATATTCACGATTTCTATCAAGACTTTTCTTTTTATTTTTTGCGTAATATTCTCGCTGATATTCATTTCGCTTTCGTTTTGTTTCATCCGGAGATTGTCGAGGAGATACTCCTTTTTCTAATCTCTTTTTAGCCTGATACTCACGAGCACTTTTACGATTACGCTCTATCAACTCTTCATGAGTTAATTTTACTCGCTTTGGTTTCTCTATTTTTAGAGCAGCTTCTTTTTTTACTTTCAGATCTTTGACAGGTTTTGGTTTTATCGATCGGAGTACTCTTAGTTTTGTCGTGACGCTTTTCGCTTTGATCGCCGTTTCACTTAGTTTTGGGGCTGGGGCCTTTTTTGCTTTGGATAGCTCCTCGATGCTGACACGATTTTCATCTTTTATTTTCTCCTGATCTATCAGATACCCGAAAACAGAGCGCTTCGTCCCAGGCTTAATCTTCATCTCTTTGCATTTTTCTAAGTAACTTTTATAAAGGGTGTCGATGTTATTCATGGAGGCTCCTTTGATTAATCTATTTCTTACTCTTTCCATACTTTGCATCATGAGGGTTCGTGCCCCATCTGCGCTTTGTTTTGATAGAACCTATTCCTATTGCGATGATCAGAAATAGAATTAATGCTATTCCTATAATTTTATCAGCGAACATTTTTAACTCCTAAATCAGTAGTAATCTGATCGATGGTGTACGGCAGCACAACTCCTCCAATTTCAACATCGAAGTATTTTGTTCCTTCGTACCTACGTATTCGCACAACTCTTCCTTTGAACTGACCGTACACATAAATCCATTGACCAGGCTTGATGTCATTTTTAGTTTGCATCACGCTATACCTCCAACAATAAATAATCCGATAATTCCAAACATAAAAGCAACAACTCCCCAAAAACCTTGCGACTTTTCACGAAAGACGGTACCATACAAGACAGCAGCGGTTATAAAATAGATCGTAGCTGCCAAAGGCATGATTGCAAACGCCAAAATGAGAGGAATAATTACAGCATGAACAGCACCTTTGAAGGCTTTATCGTAAGCGTCATTATTTTCGTAGGATATAAAATCTATAGCGACCCCGTTTGGTGTGCTAAGGTTGAGCGTTTCTTTTAACATAGTTTCTCCTTTGGTAATTCTTCAATGATTCGTAGCGCCCACCATAGTGGGAGCCCATTAAGAGATTCTAAAATTCTTTTGAACTTCATTAGATCTCCTCAATAGTGACTTTGTACTGTTTATCAGCAAGCAAAACACCTAAGTCTCGAAACTCTCTATAAATTTCATATGACATAAGTGCATGACCACTTTTTTTTAATTGTTTAACTACTTTTTTCCCCTGGTAAACCTTCTCCACTTTCGGTTTCGCCGCTTCTTTGAAATCATCACGCTTAATCTCACCAGAGTTGTATCTCTGATAGATTTCACGCTGTTTTTCAGGATCTTTTACCCTGCTTAGTTCTTCGAGTACTGATAACCCGATATCGCGTTTGTTTGCTTCGATGTCAGCTTTGATCATAGGGTCGAGCTTGAAGCATCCGAATGCTTTAGAGACATAGGATAATGGTTTGCCTATAGCTCCCGCTAACTCTTGCTTCTGAGTGTATTTACCTGATTCCCATAGCCTTACTATCGCCATCGATGTCTCATAGTCAGTCAAGTCCTCACGCTGGATGTTCTCGATTAGAGCCATTTCATCCACTGAGTGATCGTCGCTATAAAATACGATTGATTTAATCGTTATTGCTCCATTAATCTTGGATGATTCGTATCTGCGCTGCCCTGCGATAATCATGTATTTGTCTGATTTACGTACCACACTGATTGGTTGTAGTAGTCCTTTGGTTTTGATAGACTCTGCCAGTTCTAAAAGTGAAACGGGGTCAAAATGTTTGCGTGGTTGGTCGGGGTTTGGGTATATCTTCGATATCTCTATCTCCATCAGAGAGCTAATACCTGATGTTCTGGGAGCAGTTTGATTAGTTGCGTTTTTAAGGGCGGATAAGTTCATCACGTACTCCTATGATCTCAGCTCTCGAAGTATCGAAAGAACTGATAGATGAATGAAACACACTCTTACCGTCCCCCATGGTCGACCGGTATATTTTACGTGATCGTATGACCGAGTCAAGCAAAACGATATTAGTATCGCTGATTGCCTCTTTAATCGTGTCAAAGTTACGGGTAAGAGGGTGGATGTTGTTAAACACCATATACGCTTCGGCATCACTACCGATCTCAGATAGGATCGATTTGAACGTATGAAATCCAAGAACCTCAGTAATGCTGTCGCTGATTGGTATGAGTATTTTGTCGCTATAGGCAAGAGCAGTACGGTTGATATCGCTATCAAACCCTCCGACGTCTATAATGACCACTTTATCACTCGGTGTTGCTTTGAGTATCTCGATGAGCTCTGAGGAGGTATGAGGCTGTATTACGTTAAGCGTTCCACCACTCATTAGATTGAGATAGTGGATTGTTTGCTGAAAGTCTAAGTCGATGACATCAGCATGGTTAGCAAATGAGTGAGCCAAATGCCACGCAAGAGTTGATTTCCCAACTCCTCCCTTAGTGTGTGAAATAGTAATAATCATGGTTGGATTCCTTGGTTTGATTTTCCCGCGGGAAATTTTGTGAGCTCTCTACGTGACTCAGCGAACCACAAAGGGAACCTGCGCCTCGTAGAAAGCTATGGGACGGCTCCGACATGAATGTCGGAGCCGTCATTAAACTTGAAACGCTTTCACACCTTCAATGCCTTACATTACCTTCTCTTCTTGATTGTTATCACTCACTTCCGTTCGTTCTGTCATGGGCTCAATGTAGGCTGGACGGAACCCGATGAAGCTGTACGAGACCGAACGAGCAGCGCCCAGATACAAGGCACCGAGCCCAGCATCCGCACCACCGTACCAATTCCCGCCACGGAACGGCAAACGTTCATCGCAGTTATCAGCCCAAAAATAGCCTTTTATATCTGTCATGTTGTGTTGTTGAGGTGGTACGATCAACGCTTTGAATAGAAGCTCATCGATTACAACACCGTCCAATACTTTGGTTTCAACCCAGCGGTTACCGTCATAATCTTCATTTGTAACCGCATTTCCGAAAATTGGTATTCCGTCATTGATGTCCACATGGGTATCAAATCGTTTCCATTCAGACTCATGCGCTGAAAAATCATTATCATGAGGCATAATGATCTGACCATCGATAAGCTTTAACCCATCGACCCACTCCCATAACGATCCGACTCCACCGACGGCGTTTTTACCCTCTTTCAGGCTCCACATTGCCATCGCTGACCACTCCCAGTTCGTCATGAGATGCCATCCTGCACCTTTATCCGAACAATGTTTTTTCGCATCATCAAAATCAATCCTTACTACCGGACTGCCGTTCTCATCTTTCTCGTGCCCCATACCGATATGGATGGCATCAATCTCGACCCCGTTAATGATGAATGCTGGATGAATGCCAGATCCGAATCGTGGGTCCACATCTTCAATGCGAAACTTTGGTATGATTTTCATATCATTATTTTTGCCATGCTGATCATAGATGGCTGTTATCTCTTTTTGCATAATTTTCTCCCAATATACAAAGCCGTACCGTGTAGCTACCGTGACACGCACTTTTTTCTTTATTCTGAGTCCCACTGGAACTACCTCATATTTTTATAGAACTCCATGTATGGAATGTGGTTAAACCTGATACGATTTAACGCCCTCAATACTGTCACAGATACTCTGTGTGAGTTGTCGGCGTGTTTCCTCTTCGAGTTGGTCGATGTTGTAACAGATCAGCTCTGCAACAAACGCACCGTCCTGAGCACTCAAAAATAACTCTGTCTCAAAGCGGGTGGTTAGTTCACGATCATTGGTATAGATTGGAAACTCAAAAGTAATAATCCGTGGGATTTCAACGTTTGCTTTTCCAGTTCGGACAGTGGCATCAATGCTAAACTTGTTTGATGCATTTCGCTGGATGCTGTCAATTGTTGTGATTCCCTGCAAGCTCTCTGCCATGTCGATGATGTCCATGTCATCTGCTTTTTTGTTATCCAGTGCAACGATGAACGGCTCCATACGTTTAAGGAAGCGAATAAAATCTTTTTGACTGATTGATCTTCCATTGTTTGCTCGGTAATGTTTATAGTCATCAGTTTGGATCAGAGGCATAAGCGCTGCACTGTCACCGTAATCAGGTTGTGAAGCTGTGATATAGTTGAATACGGCTTTTACCCTGCCATCATCATAGAAAAGCTTTGTAGCGTTTGTTTTGTACTCAGTAACGAATGCAATGAAGTCATCTTTGTTGATGATACTTTGTGATACAACATGCCGTGCCAATTCAGGCTTAAGGTGGAGTGGCTGCATACTATTATCAATTTTATAGTCTTGGTGTGTAGCTCTAGCCCCATTATCAAGAAGTACACTTGGTATTCTAAATGCATCGATAAGCGGTCTTAAAAAATCTTTCATTGGTTAACTCCCGGAAGTATTTGTTGGTTTGGACGGTTACGTGATGGCATAAATGTTTGCTCATTAACAAAGAAGCCTGTTTTGATCTTAGGTCGAGGGATGGTATGACTTACATCTCCAACCATAGTGATCTGATCATCAGCGACTTTGGAAATTTCGAGCTTGATAGTGATGGTCGATTTTTTCTCCTGAATCATGGTGGCTTTTACACATTCTTTCAGTGCTCGGGCGGTGTTATCCGCAATGTCTCCGTTTCCAATAGTTCTAAAAGCATTGATAAACGCATCGATCTCAGAGGCGAAAACCTCGGGGTTCTGTTCCATAGTGATTCCTTCGGGTTGAGTATTTAATCAGGGCAGGCGCCTTACCCTCATGTAGATACTCGATTTTCATGGTGAAACCCTCTGATATAATGTTGCTGCAACACAAATCAAAACAAAAGGCTTCATGATGGAAATAACGGTTAATTATCAAGGGCATAGCGGAGTAAATCTCAGTGTTAAAGATTCAATGAGCTATATGCCAAGAGTAGGGGAAATGATTCATAATCCATCTGTCGAAGATAGTGGGTGTACGGGCATGTTTGTTATCTATGATATTACACATGAACGTGCAGATGATGGATCGTTCTCATGTGTTGTTCAATGTATTGAATTTGGAGATGTTGATGATAAACGTGACAGGCTTGCTGAAAGCGGCCATCTTACCTATCATTAAGCTGATATAAACAACGCTTCAAACTCTTTACGAAATTTGATGATCTCATCGCGTAGTTTCATCATTTTTTCGTTGTATGCTTTTATATCTTCTGCTCTGTCAATATTATTTTTTGAATAATAACTACCTAGAGGAGAAAATGAGTAATATAAATCTTGCTCAATATTTCTAAGATTATTGGATACTTCTACCGCTTTTCGTATTTCATCAAATTTAACTTCCATAATCTCTCCTTGAGTATTTTGTAAACCACCTCGAAAGATGATTTATTAAAAACTCTTGCACCACTGCTTCGTGGCTCAGTCACCCTCACGGTAACTCATCCCAAACCAGCACCACCGATCAACGGCTTCTTTCCACTGTAGGGCTCAGGGAAACTCTTCCCCGTATTTTGAGCATAGGCTCAATAGATCACACGCTATGTGTAATCTATGAAACTATTTTTATATCGTTTGAGCGGCAGTAGGTATGGAACCCGTTGCAGTTCTTTTTTAGGTATTCGTAAATTAGTTTGTCGAGAGGAGTACTCTTTCCGTTTCGAACTAATTTATCATGAAGACGTTGCTTCATAGATGATGGTTTTGCTCCTATCTCTTTTGATGCAGTTTCAAAGCTTTTGCCTGAAACTAACAATCCTAGTTTTACGTTTTGATATAGAGATAGATGCTGGTTAAATGCCATTTTTGTTAAACCTTTTGAGTATTGCTAATCATGCGTTATAATCTTGTTTACGTTATGCAAACGTAAACGGATAAAGCAATTATAGACAACATTGTCAAGTAATGTCAAGAGGAAGTGTCAAGTTATGTCAACATGGTATGAAAGATTAAAAAAATTACGTGAACAAAAGAGCCTTAGTCAGACTCAATTAGGTGAAAAAATAGGCAAAGACTTAACCGCAATAAGTAGGTATGAGAATGGAAGTGGAGCACAAAATCTTACTTATAAATTAAAACAAAGTTTACGCTGGGTATTTACGCCTGAAGAAATAGAGTATATTGAGCATGGTGCTATAGTTGAACCTGATAATACGACTAATAATGGAGTGGTAAAAAATACAATATTAGTTCCCATTATATCTGCAAAGGCAAGTGGTTCACCGGTTGGTGAGATTCACTATGAGGTTGTGACAAAAGGGGAGCTATCGATTGCAAGGATGCTATTTAGGACAATGCCAAACGTAGAAAATATACAAGCGATAGAGGTGATCGGGAATAGTATGTCCCCTCGAATTAATCCTGGGGATTATGTCATTATCGATAAAGCCGATTCTTTTAATCAAGATGGGGTTTATGTGTTGCAGTTTGATAGTATGTTATTAGTGAAAAGATTGCAGGTAACGACAAAAGGGATTAAGATCATCAGCGATAACCGATCATACGATGATGACATGTATGATCCCGAAGATGATCAGCGTATGATGCATATCATCGGAAAAGTTATTTTAGTGATCAATAGAGATATGGCATCGTTCTGATAGTCACTTAATTATTTTGGCGCTGCACTACTATATTCACCATAAAATTCATTTAACCATTCTTCGCCTTGAGCAGTAAAAATATCTAGTTTTGCATAAGAGAAAAATTGAAGGTAAGTGAGATTATTCCATTTATCTGGCAAATAATTTCTACTTACTTCAATCCTTGCCCACGTATTTGAATGATCACCATCCCAAATAACAAAAGTAATTTTTCCAATATCTGATCTAGCAAATAATTTTTTACTTAGATTAAATGCTTTAATTGCAACACTATTCCATGCCTGTACCCCACTCCAACTACTTGATTCTATCTCTATGTCGATATTATTAAGCCCTTTATGTTCTCCTGCATATTGCATTTGTATGTTAGCAGATACAACATCAGAAGATATTGACTTTATAGATTCTTCTGATAATTTTTTAGTATTTATGTAGGTATCACTTTCTATTATAGCAACTTCTTTTTGTTCATTTTTTGGTGTATTAATATTTTCAGATTTTGGAGCTGCAATAGCTATAATAATCGTCCATACTAGAAAACCTGCTACCCCACCTACTAAATGAGAAATAATCTTTCCATCCCCTTTTCCTATTCTATTTTTTGATAGGTATTTCCATGTAAAGTATGCTGCGATTCCGCCTACAATAAAAAATAAAAATGTCACAATAGTCTCCTAATTACATAGTGATTCGCATGGAACCCCATCTTTGTCTCTGTCGAGTTTTCTAACTCCACACTCATTTAGATAAAACTTTGCCTCAGCACAGGTATTCATCTCTTTACATTTATCTTTTCCGCTGCAAGAGAATCTCTCTGACTTTTGCTTTGGCTCTTTTTTCTGTTTTTCTGCCGCGTTTAGCGTGCATGAGCTCATAATTATAACCGACAACACGGCAACTTTTAGTATTTTGTATTCTTTCATTTAAGACTCCTAAAATTAAAAAACTTGACAATACTTGACAATAGTGTCAATTAATGTCTATAATTGCAGACCAACCTATTTATCTGAGCGGCGGTTGGACCTTCGGGGCCGCTCTTCAGATAAGTGTCCAAAGGATACACAATGCCTATCTCGAAAACTACATGGTTCTATAAAGCAATCGACTCAGCTCTAAACGCTTTTGGTGAACGTCATCACATAACAGCTCGCCAACATTTCGCGCCATTGCTCGGATATCATGGTGATAATGCAAGCATACAGCTCGGAACCGCTCTGAATTGTACCACATACAACCCCATCACCCCAAAACCTATTTCTATCGATCAACTCTCTGTCTTACTTGATGAGCTTGGAAGTGATAAAAAAATCATCCTAGATGCTATTGCAAAACAATGTGATGGCGTTTTTAACTTCAGTGCACAGGCTTCACCAACACAAAGTGAAAGTGTAAAGGATGAGTTGTTGATGATCGCAGCATTTGCCGGTAACTTATCGGCAAAGTTTTTGGAGTACAAAAACAATGACGGATGCATCGATGAACTTGAGGCGAATGAGCTAGAGCGTATCGCGTATGAGACACGACAACACTTGAGATCATTCGAAGATATGATTGAACTTCAAAAAGCAAAAATGGAGGATTGATATGGCAAAGATAACGTTTAAAAAAGGTTCCACACCGTATACGCTTCACACTCACTTCTCTTTAGGGGGGTCATTTACTTATGATGAAGCCTACCAAAAAGATATTCGCCATCTTTCTCAGCGTATTGCTGATCTAAAGTCTAAATTTTTAGAAGCTGGTATCAAAGATTTGATCATGGTAATCGATGAGCCAAATGAGCGTGGTGGATTTCATGCCCGGTATTTTTATCGTGGGTATGGTTGCCTGCTGGAAAATAAAGATGGAGCGAGGGTCTACTAATGAGAATTAAACATAATCTCCTCCTCACTGCTAATAAGATCGTTATGAAAACCCCTATCCTATCATTTAATATCAAAGTAAAAATTAGAAAAATAATTATGACTGAGCTGAAATCCAGCGGGTTTAAAGGTCTATAATGGAACAGCACCTCTATAACCTTGCTTTTGAGCGTTCAGTTCTTTCATCGCTTTTGTTTATTCATGATTTTGATACTGTAGATGAGATGGTAGCTCTACTCAATGAAGATCTGTTTTTTCTCCAATCCCACAAAGATATTTGTGCTGCCATTATTAAGCTTCAATTATCTGGGTTACCGATCGAAGAGAGTTTTATCCAAAAACACATGGTGCAAACTGGTAAGTTCGATGAAAGAGTGATGGTTGAAATCCTGACAGCTAACAGCATGGCGAACATAAAACCATATATCGATGCTCTTATGGAGTTTGCACGAAAGCGAAAGCTAGAACAGCTGTCATTCAATATCCGAAAAATGATTAGTGAAGAAAATAATAGTGCTGATGACATTGAATCCATGCTAGAACTATCTCTCAGTGAGTCTCAGATCAAGAGCGGTATGACGATGCCTGTCACAATGGAGAGAGCTATCGAAGAGTTCCATAACATGACAATCCCTGAACCGATTCGTACTGGTATAGAAAGCCTCGATAATCTACTGTGTGGAGGGTTTGAACCTGCACAACTCGTTCATATCGGTGGAGAGCGTAACGTCGGTAAAACAACGCTCATGAAGCAGATATTATTTAATACATCAGTCAACTACGACACACTCTTCTTTAGCTTCGAAATGCCTAAATGGAAGATGGCCAAATATACTGAGCGTATGACCGGTAAAAGCAATATGAAGCGGTATCACATCATCGACACGAACATGATGAAAAGCCGTGACGTTACTGATGTAGCACGTATGATCAGAACAATGTGGAGAAAACACGGTATACGATTCGCGCTGATAGATTCAAAGATGAAACTAAACCACCGTTCTTATAAAGGGAACAGTGACGCTGAGAAAAAAGGAGAGATTGACTCTATCCTCAGTGCAGTAACGCAAGAGACTGGAATCGTTATCCTGATGATTGTACAGGCTTCACGTGAAGAGCTAAAGAACGGAAAGATGGGAAGCTACGGTTCTGTATTGTCCGACTATGAGACAGATATGCAGCTGATGCTTAAAAAGACTGATGGTGGGATAGAAGTAAGTTGTGAGAAGAATCGACAAGAGGTATTACATTACCCTGCGAAACTTTGGTTTAACGAGAAAGAGCTGAAGTTTGACAGTATAAAAGCGGACATTGTGCACTATAAGATGCCATCATCGTATACGGATCGCGCTTCTTTGATTGCAGGCAATGATGAGAAAGTTGAGATTGTAGTCCTATGAGAATGAATTATAAGAGCTACCCAACCGATTTTATTCAACAACTCAAACGTGAGCGTGGTGTAGCAGGCCGTAAGAAAGCGCGTGCGTTTATGGAGTTTTGGGATGATATGGAACATGGAGATCACAACAGTGAATCATTTTATGCAAAGTCATGGGACGTATCTCGCAGTACTTCTCATGAATGGATCAAAGAGTTTAAAATAGAAATGGACTTATATATCGATCACATGTTCTTAAAAAATCAGCAACACTATAATCACGCTGTATTTTCAACCGAGCAAAACGAGCAAAGACAACCGAGCAAAACGAGCACAAATAAACCCCGTACTATAGGCACTTCTACAATATCAACCGAGCAAACCGAGCAAGGCTTACCGAGGGAAGCTTTTAATCTATATGATAATAATAACGTGCGTGAACTTCGTAGAGAATGGTGGAATGATGCTGAGTTTAACGATTTGTTTTTTATCTACTCTCAGAATACTAAGTTCGTCGGTAAAAAAGAGGATGCATTCGAACAATTCACTAAAACAGAAATGAACCCATCTATCATAATCCTATCCGCTGTCCAATATCTACATGATCCTGCTATCGGTGGGAAACACTATAATCTTGCAAACTTCCTCAAAAATGAAACATACTTGGCATATATTCCTAAGATGATCAAGGTGCGCCATGGTGATCAAGACATCGTCGGTGAGTATGATCGAGTCAATCAGCGTATCATTGAGAGTGGAAGCAATCGTTTTATAGTGTTGACTCCCGAGCGATTAGTTGAATTATTCAAAGCAGGTGCATTAGAGTTTATCAAACCAGTGGGGAGAGCAGCATGATCGTAACGATTGATATGACTGGGCAAGAAGCATTACTCAAAGCAGTTAACCCAAACACTGCAAAGAAAGCAATCAAGAGAACACTCAAGGAATTAATGAGCAGCGCTATGACTGCCGGACAAAAAGAAGTAACAAAAACATACAACCTCAAGACCTCACAGCTCAAAAGATATATTGGAAGTCGTGTCGTATCTAATGCAGGGCTACAGGTATCTGTATCTATCCGATCGCAAGGATATGTCTCTATGTTTAATTTTATAAACAAGGCGAGTATCCAAAGCTCACTTACCCGTAAAAACAAAAATAGTAAGGGCAAAGTTAAAGTGAAGATCATCAAAGGAGGCGGTGCTCATACGTTCCGTCATGCATTCGTGATGATAGGAAAGAGTGGAAACATCGGTATCTTTGAGCGTGTACGTGGAGTGAAGTCATCAACGGGTAACGATAAGATCACTCGCCTCAATACTGTTGGACCTATAGGGATGTTCGAGAAGATTGGACTCCCTATCATCCAAGATCATGTGACATCACGCGCTGCTAATGTACTAAAGCGAAACCTTGCATTCTATATGAGTAAAGAGTCATGATAAAAACATTAAGGTACTCCGCCATAGTTACCGTAGTGCGGGGCTTAAGACTCGCGGAAAGTCTCTATTTTTTGAGTCCTAAACTTCCTAAACTTTCCAGTTGTGGAATGTTTACTAAACAAACAATAGGGTAGATTGATGGTTAATTTAATTACTGCTTCACAATGTTTGATCAAGCTTGAGAATGATGGTATTAAATATACAAAAGGGTATTTTTCCCAAATGACAAGCGACGGTAAAATTCCATGGCACCCAAAAGCAGATAGCCCAAAAAAATTCTATATTTACGAAGAGGTACTTGAAGCAATCAAAAACACTCAAGATCCAACCCGTGACGCTCAAAGAGAAGCAAACGAGCAAAAGCGTGCAGAGCCCATCGATTTGTTTGCTGCCGTCGGAACGTATGAGAGTATTGCCGATATGAGTGATGATGAGCGTGAGGCCTATGACATCGAATGTAGAAGAGAGCTAGAAGAGGCACGTAAGGCAAGAGAAGCCGCTTTAGCAGCTGGAGCAAAAGATACCAGTGATAATGAAGAAAAAGACCTTACAACAATGAAATTGAACGATGTAAAAATTGCTAAAGAGTATTGGTTGGGAGAAAAAGCAAAAGCTGAAGTCGAACAGATGAAAAAAGTACTCATCCCAAAAAATGAGGTTGCCGGGGTAATTGAGTTTATGATCTCTCCAATCAATACCAAACTCGATGAGATACCACATAAGATGAGGGCTAATTTTAGTGATTTTCCTGAGAAACAATACCGTTGGCTAATTGATCATATCAATCATCTCAAAGAAGAGCTCCATAACAGTGGGAAAGAGCTTCTATGACTCAGATCATGAGCCAACGTCAGATTGAGCTTGTAGCGTTTGGTCTAATGCTATTTAAACCAAAGCCAATCTTAACAGGAAGTGAGTGGGCAGATGAGTATTTTTATCTCTCTCCAGAGTCAAGCGCTCGCCCAGGAAAGTGGAAAACAGATCCGTGGCAAAAAGAAATACTCGATGAGATGACTAATGCTACTACCCCTTTTGTGTCGGTTGAAAAATCAGCACGTGTAGGGTACACCAAAATGCTCAATATCACGCAGTGCTATTTTATCCATCAGGACCCATGCTCAATACTTCATGCCCAACCAACCGACGGAGATATCATAGGGTATGCAGAGGATGAATTTGAGCCTATGGTGCGTGATAATGACGTCATACGTGAAAGAGTAAATACACACAACAATCGAGGGCGTAATAAGCGAGAAAAAACGGTTAAAAAAATGTATCCGGGAGGAATATGGGAAGGGATTGGAGCACATTCTCCTCGTAATTTTAGACGGAGAACAACCAGAGTGACGATGGGAGATGAGATCGATGGATGGGAATTTGAAGCTGGTAAGGAAGGTGACCCTATAGCATTGTTCCAAAAACGTTCTCATGGGTTTTGGAATAGAAAGAATATTTTAGGCGGTACACCTACGCTTTTGAGAATATCAAAGATACATAAAAGTGTTAAAAGCGGTGATGGGCGCCGTAGATTTTTACCATGTCCCCATTGTAATTATATGCAAACGATTGAGTTTGATAATTTTCGATATGAGATCGATGAGATCGGGATGCTTGTCAAAGAATCGGTTATGCTTGAGTGTATAAACTGCTCAAAACTCATAGAAGAGAACAAAAAGATGTCAATGGACGAAAAAGGGGAATGGAGAGCGGAGCGCCCATTTAACGGCCATGCTACTTTTATTATCTGGTCCGCATACGCACATGATCCTAACTATCGATGGCACCACATTGTTCAGGAATATCTTGATAGCAAAGACGATGAGCTAAAGCTAAAGGTTTTTACCAATACGGTGCTTGGTAAACCATGGGAAGATAAGATCGAGAAGAATCAACCGGAGGATATCTTATCGCTCAAGATTGATTTATCAGAGGGGATCGTTCCTCCTAAAACTGCTGCATTGGTTATGGCGGTTGACGTCCAGAAAGATCACTTTTGGTTTGAGGTAAAAGGCTTGATCTATGGAAATGGTACACACCTGGTACGCTATGGGCGTGCTGAGACGTGGGCAGATATCGAAATGATTATGAGAACACCGTATGTTGATGCATTAGGAGGGGTCCACATGGTACGCATTTGTGCAGTAGACTCAGGGTATTTGGCGGATGAAGTCTATGAGTTTTGTGCGATGAACTCAGATATCTGTATCCCAGTAAAGGGTGCCAGTCAGCGCATGAGCTCTCCCTATACTGTGAGCAATGTTGACAAAGACATAAATGGTCGCCCAGTAGCAACTGGGTTGAAGCTCTACAAGCTTGATACAGAGTTTTACAAAGATATCCTCGATGCAAAGATAAAGCGATCCATAGCAGCAGTATCGAACGATGAGACGGCTCAAAATAATCTTATGAGCTTTCATAGCAGTACCGATGCTCTTTATGTGAAGCAATATACCAGTGAGTACAAACATACCGAAACCAATTCAAAAACAGGAGTAGAAAAAAGCGAATGGCGTAAAGTTGGGGAAAAAGCACCGAACCACCTTTGGGACTGTGGCACCTATATCACATTTCTAGGGGAATTACTCGGAATACGGTTTTTGCCGTCCGAACCGATTGAAACGGTGGCACGATCACGCCGCCGCGAGCGTCCGGTTAGACAGCATGAAGATGATGAATCAAATTATTAGGAGAAATAAATGTCATTTTGGGATAGAAGAGAAAATATCAAGAATAAACCCTCGGTTGAGCTGCGAACATCTCGCGTAATTGAAAAAATTATGGACGATTATGAGATACCAATGGGGGTTGCCATAGAAAAATTGATGCGAGAAGATGGACTTTATGCCGAAACAATTGAACAATTATCTAAACTTTACCCAGATATTACTAGCTAATAGTTCTAAACTTTTATAAAAACTAAACTTTTAACCCCTATTTTGTGAACTTTTAATGAAGTAGCAGAAAAAAAAGAAAAAGTTTAGGGTAATAGTTTTTGAGCATGACCTAATTTTGATACCCTAAACAAACTTTTTGTATTTTCCTAAACTGCCACCATACTTTTAGAAAGGTTTGGTTTTGGCACAAACACTCGGACAACAACTTGACGCTGTTCAAACTGCTATCTCAGCTGTAGAGACTTCTCAAAGCTATGAGATGGACGGCAGGAAACTTACCAGAGCCGATCTTTCAACACTTTACAAACGCGAAGATTCCCTAATCTCAAAGATCGAGATTTTCGGACGCGACTATGCACCTGGACAAAATACATCTCCTATGAAAACGAGAGCTAATGTTCGATTCTCTTAAAAGCGTATTTTCCCGCGGGAAAATCAAGCGTGGTTTTTATGAGGGCGGAAAACGCACCGGGACCAATCAAGATTTTTGGAATGCTAACAGTGATTTTGAGAATACTGCTTCACCTGATCGTGATACGATGCGTGCTCGCGCTCGTTGGCTCCATGAGAACAATGCGATCATGGCCAATATCGATGCAACCATCGTCCGTAACAGTGTCGGGAATGGGTTCACCTTTCAATCCAAGTGTGGTAAAGAGAATATCGATAAGCAAATTGAAACTCTTTGGAATGCGTGGGTACAGCCTAAGAACTGTGATGTTACCGGGCGTCAGCATTTTGGCGGGATTCAGCAACTCATCCTTTCTCAGCGAATGTGTGACGGTGAAATCGTTATCAAAAAGCATCTCTCTAAAAACAAAAAGAATCCTTTTCAAGTACAACTTATTGAGGCAGATCGTTTTGATACATCATATCGTGTTCGCGTAGATAATTCAAATATTCTAAATAGCGTAGATGGTATCGAGCTGGACACGATGGGAGCTCCTCAAAACTATGTTTTTAGAGATGGGCTTATGAGCAACGTCAAGGTCCCAGCATCAGAAGTCATTCATTATTTTAAAATGGGGAATCGCTCTTCTCAGTACCGTGGATTATCAGAATATAAACAATCTATTGTTGATCTTCGCAACTTCGCAGGGTATCAAACCTCTACTCTTAAATCTGCTCGTGCACGATCTAGCGTCGCCTACGCAATTGAGACAAACAACGTACAAGGGCACATGGCTTCTATGCTTCAAGGGAATAAAGAGGGAAGTGATCCAATCTATGACATTAACGGAGTAATGGTTCAATATCTGAATCAAGGTGAAAAACTCCATCAGTATGACCCGGCCGTAAAAGGTGCGGAATATGGTGAGTTTGTTCGCGCATGTGTTCGCCTAATAGCTACTGCTCGACAGATCAGCTATGAGCTCGCATTTCGTGATTATTCTCAGGTTAATTTTTCCAGTGCTCGCGCCTCTTTTATCCAAGATCACAAACGTTTCAGTAATGAACAGTGGCACATGGTTACCTATGTTCTTAATCCACTGTTTGAATCATGGCTCGATGTGAATGTAATGGCTGGAAATATTAAAGGACTAGGAGTAAGTGCCTATTTCATAAATAAATCTGATTTTTGTCAGCCTCGCTGGGTAGCTCCTGCTCGTGAGTGGGTTGATCCACTTAAAGATATCAATGCAATTCAAAAAGAGATCGACATGGGTATCACAACTATTGAAGAGGTAGCTGCTGCACGAGGTAAAGACTTAGAAGATGTTATCGCATCAAGAGTAAAAATAAATAAGATGCTTAAAGATGCTGGAATTTTAACAAAGGAGGAAGCGAATGCCTAAAGAAATTAGCGCAGAAAAATTACTAGAAAATAGTGATTTTGTCCGTGCTCAGATAGAACCTGGATCAGTAAATTCAGATGAGCGACGTGTTGCTATTTTGATCTCTACTGAAACTCCAGTTCGCCGTTATGACTATTACAGCGGTCAGTATTATGAAGAGGTATTACTACATGGAGAAGAGAATGTTGATCTAACCCGCGCTATCACTGCAAAGCTACGCTGGATGCATGGAAGTGGAAAATATGGAGAGCTACCAATAGGGAAGCTTGAAAACGTTACTTTGGCAAACCGACAGCTTCGCGCCGAGGCGGTATTTTCTAAGGCCAACCCAGACGCGGATATGTTCTGGCGTATGGTCGAAGAGGAGACGCTTACTGAGATATCAGTAGGTGGGTCAAAACAAGAGAATCGTGTAACTGAGAGAGATGGAAGCATCGCTCTTGTAGAAGTGACACGATGGGCATTCCACGAAGCTTCGCTCGTGGATATTGGTGCCGATCCGAGTGCTGGAATCGGTCGAAGTGAAAATCAAAACAAAGGGGTAAACGTGAACGAAGAATTGGAAGCGCTAAAGCGCCAACTTGAAGAAATGAGAGCATCGGGCGCAGCTAATGATGCAATTGCTCGTAAAAATGAAGAAATTCAAGCAAAAGTATCAGCACTTGCTGCTGAAAATACAGAGCTAAAACGTGTAGCTAGTATTCGTGATCTCGTAGCTGCTAAACCAGGCGTGATTGGTAAAGATGAAATTAACCGTTTCATCGGTGATACAACAAAAAATGCTGATGATTTAGCACGAGCAATGCTCGACGTTGCAACATCAAAGCAAACAAATGTAGATTTTCAACGTGGTGAAGATACTCCACAGGTGTATGTAATAGGTCAGCAAAATCGTGGAGACTTGATGCGCGCTATCGGCGATAGCTTGATCCTTCGTGCCGGTATGAGTGTTGCAGAACCTCATAAAGATGTGGATCAGTTCCGTGGAGCATCCATGGTGGAGATCGCACGTATGGTTACTGGGTACAGCGGATACGATCGCAATGAGATTATCAAACGTGCAATGAGTACGAGTGATTTTCCAGTGTTGCTCGGAAACGTAGCAAATCGTGTCCTTTCCCAAGCGTATGACGAAGAGATGGGGACATTTGATGCATGGACAACTCCGGTTGACGTTGCGGATTTCAAAACTCGTACAGAGGTAAGCCTTGATCGTTTCGGTGGTCGATTGCGTAAACTCACCGAGGGTGGAGAGAAGAAAAACAAAGAGACAACCGAGAGCGCAGAACAATGGCGTCTATTCAGCTACGGTGAAAAAATCCGTATCACTCGTGAAATGCTGATCAATGATGACCTTGGGGCATTTGAGGGGATTATCCTCGGGTTTGGCCAAATGGCAAAACGTACCGCGAATGGACAAGTTTATGACTTGCTACAAAACAAAGGTGATTTTGCAAACTATGTCATGGGTGATACTAAAGCAATCTTCCATACAGATCATGCAAACTATACAGCAACCGGAACAGCACTTGGAACTGATTCGCTGACCGCAGCTCGTACCTTGGTTCGTCGTCAAAAAGACAAATCTGGTACCGCTCTAAACATCACACCAAAATACATGATTGTCTCTCCTGAAAAAGAGACATTAGCTCGTCAGTTGATTACTAGCGAAGCAGCTCTTGGCCAAACGAATCCTGGGATTATTAATCCATTCCGTAACTCTATGGATATTATCGTTGAGTCTGAGTTATCTGCTACTGCATGGTATCTCGCCGCTGCGCGCCGTACTCTCAAAGTAGGGTATCTGCAAGGTACAAATCGTCGTCCAATTGTCAATGAAAAAAGCCGTGATCTTAGCGGTGTCGAGTATGAGTGTGTGTTTGATTTCGGCGTATTCGCTGAAGATTACCGCGGTCTTTACAAAAATAACGGTCAATAAGGAGTAAGTAATGGCAAAAGAAGCAACACAATATCAAGATGGTGATGTAATCGACTATACCTTAGCAGGTGCAGTCGATGTAGGGGATGTTGTACCACTGGGTACAGGTATGATCGGTATTGCACTGAGTAGCGGATTAGCTGGAGAGGTTATTGGGCTTGCAATTGAAGAGGTTTATGAGATCAATGCAACTACAGCAGATGTAATCGCAATCGGTGATATTGTTTATTTTAATGCTACTACGCGGGCAATTACAATAACAGCAACATCAAATACTCGTGCGGGCCGTGCAGTAAGTAAAAAAGCAGCAGCAACAGCCGGTACTGTTTTTGTAAAAATTAACGCAGCGTAAGGGGGCATTCGATGTTTGTGAAACTTCATCGCAATGAAACATATCGTGGCGCTAGTCATCAAGAGGGGGACATCATCGAAGTTGGTGATGATCTCGGAGGTCGTATGATCTTGTCCGGTACAGCAACCAAGGCTACAAAGCCAGAGGATAAAGTAACTGCTGAAACTATTGATGCAATGCCATATAAAGATATGAAGAAACTTGTATCTGAATTAAGTATTGAAACATCAGATACAAAAATGCCAACTTATTCGGCAGCGCTTAAAGCGCACTACGGGGTATAAAAATGTTTAAAGAGCAGCTTCAAAAAGATTTGGATGTTTTTATAAACCCAAATGAGTTTGGATCGGCTGCTCTTTATAATGGAGAACCAATAGCTGTTGATTTTAGAAGCTCCAGCGATGTTGTTTTTGATCGTGGAAATATTCACGATGTCAGCAGTTCTGTCCCTGTATGTTTTTGCAAAGAAAGTGATATCCAAGGTATAGAAAATGGAGACTCGATTGTGATCGATGGCGCTATTTTTTATGTTTTAGATTCTGATGAATCATCAGGTGGGATACAAAAAATTTATTTAAGTAAGGATAGACCGTGAGTAAACGTCAAATAATTGTCGATGCAATTATCACCCGTCTATCTGCTATACCAAACATCATCAGCGTTGATGATTGGAAAGTCCATAAGCTCAGCGAAAAAGAGATGCCTGCAATCATTATTCGTGATGTTGGGTCAAAAACAGATTCATCAGCGTATGGATCTATAGGCCACTCTTTATCTATTGAAGTTGATTTATTAGTTAGTGATAGTTCAACAACGATGGCAACATTGAGAACAATCATGTCAAGTATTTTGACAGCAATAGGTACTGAGGGTGATGATTTACTCGATCACGTTACTTATGAAGGTGATGATATTTTAGCAGAGCATCAGGATTATTTTTATGGTGGTGCTAGAATGAAATTTAGCGTGGACTATTCCACGGCGGCATGGGAGATATGATGATTGATAACCTAATCCAAATCGGAACTATTGTCAACGTTGATCCTGAGAATCGCGCATTAGTACGTGTTGAACTGTTTGAGCGTGTCACGGACTGGATCCCTTATAAGATGATCGTTAATTCTCATATCCGTATTTGGACACCTCCTCGTGTCGGTGAGCAGGTGATCGTATTCTCTCCTTTTGGTGAAGGTGATGATGGGATTGTTATTGGTGGGATTTATAACGTTAATCAAAAAGAGCCGACAGGATCAAATGATCATACAAGTGTCATTGTATTTGAAGATGGTACCTCGATCACATATGACACGACAGCCAAAGCTTTGACAATCAATGCGTCCGGTTCGGTTGCTGTCACGGCTCCCTCTGGTATGTCGATCACGGCGGATGTCACGATCACTGGTAATCTGAATGTATCTGGTACGGTTACTGACGAAAAAGGATCATTGACTACTCATATTCATAGCGGTGTGATGGCTGGACCATCAAATACGGGAGCGCGTCCATGAATTTAGCACAGCGCATTACCCGAATCCTTACGACTCGTCCAGGCGAACGTGTCGCTCTTCCGACGTATGGCTCAGAGCTATACAAGCTACGCGACAGAGCGCTGACTAATGAGGTACGTTTGATGTTTACCATGTACTGTAAAGCGGCCATCGAGAAATGGGAAAACGTGAAGGTATCCAAAGCAGAACTTACTGCTATCAATACGACGGATGGGTCATTCTCATTTACGATATCACTCTCAAACGGTGAAACTATTGCGGGGGTAGCGTGATGTTGATACCTCCTATGTGTGTAGTGAAGAGTTATGATGAGATCAAAGCGGAAATGGTAGCTACTTATCAAACCGTCGTTCCGTTTTATATTCCGAATGAATCGGATGATGTTATGAGCGTACTTGAAGCGTTTGCGTATCGAGAACTGATGCTTAGAACATTTTTCAATACTCAGGTTGCAAACAGTTTTTGGCAAACTGCCACGGGCGAATATCTCGATTTTATCGCACAGTTTTTCGATGTTTTCCGCCTGATTGGAGAGAAACCTACTGCATCAGCTACGTTTACTATTAATACTATCCTTGGATATGACTATGTCCTTGAGGCGGGCGCTGAACTGCTTAATAATGACGGATCTATATCAGTACTTATCCAAAACATCACGATACTAGCAGGAAGTGTCGAAGTATCAGGAATCATCGAGCTTCAGATCGAGACTGCTCAAAGTTCTGCTGCGGTATCTAGCATTATGATTCCTCGACCTTATCTCAAAAGCGTTATCCAAACTACCACGTTTAGCGGTGGATCGGATACCGAAACGGACGATGAGATGCGCGAGCGAATCAAGCTCTCATTCGAAGAGGTCACGACCGCAGGATCAGTGAGCTCGTATCGAGCTTATGCACTCAAAGCAGATGAGCGTATCGATGATGTCGCGGTATTAAGTCCTACTCCCGGGGTTGTTGACGTCATTCTACACTCACTCAGTGCTGTGGATGCAGCGATGATCAGTCGCGCATATACCGCACTCTCCGCAGATAAGGCCAGACCGCTATGTGACACGGTACAAGTTCGCGCTGCCACTGTTACGAGCTATACCGTCAATGCGGTTCTCACTCTCGATCCGTTGTCTGATCCCGCATCAACACTGGAAGCAGCACGGCTACGACTTAAAGAGCGTGTGGACAGTATCCTCATCGGTCAGAGTATCACAACCTCCTCGATGATTGCGGCACTGTCGGTTGATGGGGTGGATGATGTAACGCTGATCGCTCCCGCTTTGGCCGTATCGGTACTCTCTGATGGCGTAGCAATCTGTACGCTCATCGATATCAGCGTAGGAGCATAAAATGAATATTATTGATAATGCAGCATGGGATGACATCTATCTAATCGAAACGAGCGATTACGTTTTAGGGGGAGTAGAGGGAACCAGCAACGAACAGGCAAAAGCTCTCGCTAACCGTACCCGATATCTGCGCGATTTGCTTGAAGCAATTGAAAATGAAATAGCGCTAATGCCGACATCGAATGTGATGAATCAGGCGCTTTCGCTCAAAGCTGATAAAACCTATACAGATACGGAGCTTGGCAAAAAAGCCGACAAAACCTATGCAGATAACAAGCTGGGGCTCAAAGCGGATAAAACCTATGTCGATGATGGGTTTGCTATAAAATCGTCGGTAACTGCCAAAGCTGATAAAACCTATACAGACACGGAGCTTGGCAAAAAAGCTGACAAATCTTATACAGACACGGAGCTTGGCAAAAAAGCGGATAAAAGCTATGTTGATAATAACTTTTTGGCAGCATCAAAAATTGTTACTGCAACATCCGGTGAGGTACAAACTTCAGCCCGTGCAGGTGGACAATTGCAGGCCAATTGGAACTATAACTTCGCAGATATATATCCTCCATCAGGGTTTACGATGTCAAATTTAATTGGCTTTATATGCTCCCCTGCAATTATTTACTTTAATGGAGCGGTAAATGGAGATGATACTTTGTACTGCCGTTGGGAACGACGGCTTGATTATGTGCGTGTCATCTGCCAAAACAGTGAAAACCGAGCAGTCAGTTCTATAAACTATCTTGCGATGTGGCAAAAATGATTAACTCACTCTTGCCTACTCATTACACACCGCGAGAGCATGCGCTCGATGCGGTCAGCGAAGAGGTTCGTAATAAGCTCTCCAATGATTTATGGGATGCTCCGATTCTCGATCCAATACGGTGTAATGAGAAATTTTTACCGATGCTCGCCAAATTCTACGGGGCCGAACTGTGGATGAGCAATATGACTACTGATCAGCAGCGTAAAGCGATCGGAGATTCGATTGTAATCCGTAAAAAGCGCGGTACTGCATGGTCTGTCAAACAGGTTATTAAAAGCTTTGACGAGGGTGCGAGTGTCATCGAGGGGGTATCGCCGATTCGGTATGACGGTACTCATCATTATGATGGAACACAGCAACACGGTGTTAATGACGAATGGGCGGAGTACTCCGTCATGCTCACTCAGCCGATACCCAGTGCGGACGATCAGATCCGCTTTATGAATATGCTGGGAAGTTACGCTCCAGCACGGTGCCATCTCGTCGGTATCGACTGGCGTCTTAGTGCAGGCTCACAGTGTGATGTTGAGAGTAGTGCTATTTTTGCAATCGATCCTTATTCATTACTTAGCATAAGTGCCTCATCGCCCTGTGCTCATAAGGCTTCGGCTGTATTCGAATGGGATTGTGAGAGCGAACTTTCGATAAGTGCTTCTCTCGCATCCTCAGTATCTATGGGTGCAATGACGCACTTAAACATATAAGGAGAAACCAATGGCAGTTACAGGCATACCAACAACATCAGGCTTAACGATCCTATCCGGATCACTTAAAGAAGGGGTAACGAAATTTGCCCTCTACGGCACATCGACCGCTACTACTGACGTACCGTTTACGGAAGTGAGCACGATCGCAACGCTTGCATCGTATTTGGTTGGAACGTTTGATGTGAGCCGTGGGTATTTTGATCAGACTGGCGTGCTCACATTTGAGTGTCCAATTCCATACAACACCGATTCGACTAAATGGGTAGGAGCATGCGGCCTGATCCATGTCAATCCATCTACCGGAGAAAGCACACTCGTTGCGATAACTCAGGTACCTAAGTTTCAAAAGGTATCCGGTATCGGAGGAACTATTATCTATAAAGTGCCAATCGCAGGAACAGCTGGATCACCGGTATTTGGTACTGAGAGCTATGCGACCAGTGTGCAGGTCGATGAGCGTCTCAATGAACTATATAGCGGTTTAATGATCGCGATGGATCAGGCGGGGCTTGCTAATAAAGAGATTGAAAAGACACGAACTAAGCGGATACAGTCGGGGGTGATCACACTCAAAAATCGAGGGGTTATCAAAGGGTGTACTCTCACAAAAAGTATTACGGCTACTCGTAACCTGAGTCTTGGCAATGGCACGGCATACATGAACGGACAAATCCTTGCGGTAGCTGATCAGCTCAATACCGCTGTGGTACCGGTTAATACCGATGTCGTTTCGAAGACATGTTATGCCTATATGTGGATCGATACGTCTGGCAACGTGCAGGTGGACTGTACTGCTTTGGGTGGAAGTGTCCCTAGTACCGCTATGGCTATGTATCTCATCACGGTACCCGCCAACTCTACGGAGGCAACCGATCCGAATCTCGCACTGTGTACTCTGACCGACGTACGGGTAATCGAGCCGAGCTATCCGAAGATGCTGGTCAATGCTCCATATACCTATGTCGCGCTTCCTTACGACATGATCGAAACCGATTACAGCATCGAGCTAGACGTGATGGAGTTCTCAGGTGGAGGATTTCAAATGGGTTATGTCTATGCTGGTGCTCGTGCTAAAAACGGTTTTTCTATATATATGAACGGTACCTCCGATACTTTAACAGTACGCTGGACCGCTAAAAAAACAAACTTATAAAGGGGAATGAATGATTGTTAAAGAAATGCAGCCGGACGGAAACTTCGAAGATTACTTATTAGAAGGATCGGTTCTTAAAATCGGTAAGCAGATTATGGATATCGACGAGCTTCAAAAAGAGGAACAAGTCATCATCGACATCATCGAGGATGGACGCTTTGTTGCCAATATCATAATACCCCCTGCTGTGTATGAAGAAATACAGGAGCCTACGGTGGAGGGTGAGCCATCTATTCCACCAGTAAAGGTTCTGATAGACATGGACGCGGTCAAACTTATCCTATGGGATAAACCAATCTTAACAGTAGAAGGAGAATAAATGCCGACGATTTTTACAAAAGACACACTCCGTGCGAGTGTAGAGGCCAGCACTGGCGGAAAGGTCACCGTGCTCTATGATGACAAAGGATACCCGAGCTATATGCACGTCGTTCCGAAATTCAATGTTCAGGATATCGATGTTTCTTTGGGTACCGGAGTACACCCGGCGTTTATCGTCAATGGTGTGGAGAAGAGCGAAATCTTTATCGGTCAGCATCTCGCGCACGTTCGTGATGATCGTGCGGTAAGTTTGCCAGGTCTTGATCCTAAAACCGGAGTCACATTTGATCAGGCACGTACGTATTGTAAAAACAAGGGTGCAGGCTGGCACATGATGACGAACTGGGAGTGGGCGGCCGTCTCACTATGGGCACTTAAAAATGGGTTTCAGCCTCGAGGTAACACGAACTATGGACGAAGCCATGAGGCGACGTATGAAACGGCAGCACGAATGGACGGCGGAGCACCTGGTGTCACTACCGGAACTCCTCGAACACTAACCGGAGGCGGACCAGCATCATGGCGTCATGATAATACCTATGCGGGTATCGCTGATCTCGTCGGGAACGTGTGGGAGTGGCAAGATGGGCTCAAACTCGTGGATGGAAAAATCATAATGCCCGCCGATAACCACTACTCTCTCGATGAAGCGTCATGGGCGGATACCGGTGTGCGTTTTGATGGTACGGTTGCCTCTGCTGGGTTGGACGGATCGTACGGAGATGTCGGTGATCCGATCCTAAGCGACGCGATCATCAACTACCTCGGGCCAACCGGGGACAATGGCTCTTACGATTACTCGACGATTGCGAACTGGAGAAGCCTCACGGCAAAAGCCGGATACACAGTCCCTAATAACATGAAGCAGGCATTGATCTATCCATACGATGCGGTAAACCCAAAAGGTTATCTCTATATGCGTAACTACGGGGAGCGTTTGCCGGTCCGTGGCGGGTATTGGAGCGATGGTGCGGGTGCTGGGCTCGGTGCCTTGAATCTGACCAATGCTCGTTCGTACTCGGGCAGCCACATCGGGTTCCGTCCAGCCTACATTATGTAGCAGTGATGGATTGAGCGATAGCGAAAGGATCTAAGAATGAACGGAAGATATCTCCTGCTGGAGAAAAAGATCAGAGACCTGAAAATGTATCTTGGGGTGATGCTTCGCAATTATCCACGGTACGAAAAATTCGCTATCGCGCATGAGATACAGTCGAACATCACCATGATGCAAAGAATGGTGATCGCAACGGGCAAAAAGTATTTTAAAAAGACGGATCTTCGCGATCTTGATATCGAGCATGAAATGCTCCGACAAAATATACTCATCTCGTATGAGATGAAGTACATCGATATGAGACGGTTCGAATATGTATCCGGTCTGATCGACGAAGTCGGAAGACTCATCGGCGACTGGATATCAAAAATTTAGGTTGCACTTCTCTTGTGTGTTTTGCCGATCCGTGGCGGGAATTGGAACGATGGTGCGAATGCTGGGCTCGGTGCCTTGAATCTGAACAATGCTCGTTCGAACTCGAACAGCAACATCGGGTTCCGTCCAGACTGTACGGCTGTTATTGAAGCTCATGGCGTATTCGCCTCGAGATGAATGTTGTATAGGGTAGAAGTGCGACCTGTATCCTTAACCGGACGAAATAAATGCTTGAATAGCATAAGCCTTGAGCTGCGTGCTAACTGTAGGCCATTACCAAAGAGGGAAACGTGGGAAAAGTATTCGATCAAATCATAATGATGGAGAACGCCTTGGATGCTTTCAGACTGATTCGAAAAGGGCATTCAGAAGATTATTCGATGCTCAAGTTCGAAAGCAACCTGATGGCCAATATCCAAACGATTGTCGGGAGCATAAAAGACGGGACCTACTCCGTAAAGGGGTATCGGATACTCGTCGTGCGAGAACCGAAAGAGCGAAATATTTACGCACCTTATATTGAGGATCGATTAGTACAGCAGATGATCTACAGCGCCATCGAACCTTTTCTTGACCGAAAGATGGACCATTATTCCGGTGCATGCAGGATTGGAAAAGGGGTTGAGTTTTCACGTAAAAGTACTCAGCGCATGATGCGTTATCGCGATTCAATTTGGTATGTCAAGCTCGACATTGATAAGTTTTTTGCGTCTATCGATCACGATGTTCTCAAAAGCATACTTGCAAAGCATATCCGGGACAAAGCCGTGCTAGAACTGCTTGAGTGTTTTATCGGGAACGGTTTCGGGGACAAGGGGATACCGATCGGCAATCTGCTCAGTCAGCTCTTCGCCAACTTGTATCTCAATGAACTCGATCAGTTTGTCCGGCACGATACTAAAGCCGTCCATTATGTTCGGTATATGGATGATTTTATCTGTTTTGCCAAAGATAAAGAATCTGCCCGTGAGTTAAAGATAGAAGCGATCCGCTTCGTTAATGAACAGCTGAAGCTGAACATTGATAACCGAAAGGTGAAACTTCAAAAGGTTAAACACGGGATCACGTTCCTGGGGTGCAAGATAAAGGCAAAAAAGATGTTTTTGTCCAAGACGAAAATCAAGAAGATCCGCCATCGGATCAAGCGGTACATTCAAAGCGGATGTTCCACCCCGATGCAGCATTCGTTCGCGAATATTGTTCCGGAGGATGATACGTTTGTTTTGGCAAAAATATTCCATGTCTACAATGAATTCGCAGGGCGCGGCGAAAAGCTCCTCATGCTTAAGGCATGCTCTAAAAAGTTCAATGTGTTCATGTCAGGTCAATACCTATTTATAGGTGGCGCAAAAAAGTTATCAAAAATTAAGGAGGTAACACTATGAGTTTAAATTTTGGAATTAACGGAAGCATCAGCGTCAATGCTGCGCGTCCGATAACAGTCGATTCGACAACCCCGATCGCTATCGTAGCGACAACGGATATTGTCAATCTTGGAATAAAGTTTTTCGGTAATGCTGAATTGGCACGTTTAGAGTATTCCGCTTCGACAGCCGGTACTCTTATCTCAGCACTCGATGCGATCATTGCCCAGGGTGTTCGTTGTCCGATCATTCTTAATATGCTAGATGATTCAGCAACAGATATACAGGTGATAGCAGCGATTAATGCTCTATCGACCTCTGAAGCCATTACAGGATATCGACCTGATCTTATTATTGCTCCTGGGTTCTCTAGTTCTGCTGCGGTAGGTGCCGCGATGGATGCTATTGCATCACGTCTATGGTGTACTGCTATCGTCGATGTGACTGCAACGACTGAGAGTTTAGCACTATCGTTTGCCGGTAACTTCGGAAGCCGTCACGTTCTCCTCGTTGGTCCCGAATCGATCAGCATTGGTGGGATCGGTATGGCACCATCGGCAGTCTATGCCGGTGTGATCGCGGCGATGGATGCTTCCAATCCATTTGGATGGGCAGAGTCTGCATCAAACCGTATTGCCAAAGGGGTTAGCTCAACAACCCGCATCGTCGATTATGCGGACGGTCAGGATTCGGAAGCACGTCGTCTTCGTAATGCCGGTGTCGCATCAATCGTTCGTGATGTGGGCTGGCGTACTTTTGGTTTTGAGACCACCGACATCGATCCGATCTGGTCACCGCTGAATCGTGTACGCTCGTTTTACAAAATGCTTCGCGGCATGATCTTAGCTTCAAAATGGGCGCGTGACCGTGGAGCTGATGAGCTTCTCATGGTTAAACAATCAGTCGAAGAGTTTATGCGCGGTTTGAAAGGTGCGGGTGTCGTTCTCGGATTCGAGGCGTATTTCGATACTGAAAAGAACACAAAAACAACCGTCACCAATGGACAGTTTTATTTGACAGTAGAGGTTCAGGATATGCCAACGATCCGTGAACTTAACATCGAGCTTGTCTATGTAGACAATTACAGTGACGTTCTTCTCAACGTCATTAACGGTTAAGGAGTAAACAATGGCTAAATCACGTCAAATCTTTCGCGATATGAACATCCTCGTGGATGGTATCGGCAACGTTGGAGTCAGCAAATCATGCGAACTCCCAAAAATCGAGTATCTCACGATCGAACGTGACGGTGCGATGGCAATGGAGGAAGTGATCCCCCTCATCAAAGCGATGAGTGCGAAGATCGTCCTCAACGAATACAACCCATTGGCATTCGTTGCAGCCAGTAACCTATTTGGACTCGGAACGCTGATCATCATTAAAGGGTCTACAGTACAGGATGGTAAATCTATCCCAGTACTCGCAACCCTTGGTGGAAGCGTCAAGGTTATTGAGTCTCCAATTCCTGAGCGAGGCAAAGAAGTAGAGATGACACTTGAGATCGCAGTAACTTCGTATGCGCTTGTAGTAAACAACATTCCGCAAGTTGCGATCGATGTCAAAAACATGGTGTGCGTCATCGGTGGCGTTGATTTGTATGCTGAGCTTCGCGCTCATATTTTGTAGGGGGTAGACGATGGCTGAAGAAAAAAAAGGATTGCCGGATTATGTTTCGGACGGTGCTGATGGAGCAAAAGTTGTCACTTTAACGGATGCAACAAAAGTTACCATGCGTGAGCCTACAGTTAATGACATGATCGTTTCTGAGGATGAAAGCAAAGCGAAAAGCGAAGTTACACTCATCAGTAATCTATGTATGTTAACTCCGGCTGATGTTCGGGCAATGAAGATTAAAAACTACACTCGCCTACAGGTGGTACTCGCGCATTTTTTGTACTCCCAAGACGAGAATGCATAAGCATAATGGCTTTAGTGGGGCACTGGCTTCATTTTAGCTACACCGACATGCTCGGTATGAAGGTTTCTATTTTATTGGATTTTTTTGATGAGGCGGTATCGCTCGCAGAAAGTTCAAAAGGGCAGCAATAAAACTGGAAACGATAACCGCTCCTCCGAAATAAGGAGATGCGCTATCGAATCCAAACGCAGATACGATCAGGGAAATAAATACCCCGATAAAGACAATTCCTATGATGGACATGGCAAACGTTGACATGGCTTTGATAGTAATGATGAAATTTTCCATAAAAAAAGTATAGCACAGACAAGGAAAACACAATGGATAAGATGCTGGCACTCGGAATCGTATTAAGCGCAAAAGATATGTTCTCCCCAGTGCTATCAAAGCTCAATGGTGGGATCGGTGATGTTCTAAAAAAAACCGATGCAATGGCTTCCAAAAAAGTCGACTTGAATCAAAAGCTCGATAAAGCCACGCTCTCTGCATATGGTTTGGATAGACAGATCAAAGAGATAGATGATGAGCTGAAAGTACTCAATGCCAAAAAAATAAAACTGGATGAGCAATTCAAGTCAGGGGAAATATCTGCCGAAAAGTTCGGTGCAGAACTCAGCAAGGTCGAACGTAAAAAATCACTACTTGATTCTAAAAAGATGCGATTATCAAGCGACCTGGATGCAACTACCCAAAGTGCTAAAAAACTTGAAGCCGAACTTAACAAAATAGATAAAGCCACACGCTTTGAAAAAATAGGGAAAGCACTTAAAGAAATCCCAAAAAATGCTACTCTAGCAGGTACTGCTTTAATAGGGGTAAGCGTTGCTTCACGTGGGGCTGCTGAAACCGTTATCAAATCATATGTTGATTTTGAAGATGAACAAACCCAGTTAAAAAATACACTCATGAAAAGTGATGGCACAGTAAGCCCATTTTTTAAATCAATTAGTAATGAGGCAACAAAACTTGGGAATGCATTGCCAGGGACTACAGCTGACTTCTTCAAAATGGCATCGACGCTCAAATCGCTTGGAGTTGAAGAGAAGAGTATTGTAGGAGGTGCTCTTAAATCAGCAGCATACCTTGGAGCTGTTTTAAAAATACCATACGAAGAAGCTGCTACAGCTACGGCTAAATTTAAAGAAGCAATGGGGATAGCAGATAATGAACTACTCCCATTTATTGATGATATTCAGCGTCTATCGCACATGGGTGTCCAAGTTGGAGAAATGAGTTTTGCATTCTCGAAGATCGGGGCAACGATGAAAGGTCTTGGCATGAGTGGGCTTAAAGCGGCTCGGGATGTTGAACCCCTAATCGGCATGTTGATCAAGGCAGGATTCTCAGGCGAGACGGTAGGTACAAACCTAGGAAACATTATGAAAGATGCTGTCTCATTTAAAGGTTCAAAAGACCTTGACGCAATGGGAATCAAACTAAATTTCAATGATGCAAACGGTAATTTTAAAGGTACCGAAAATATGATCAAGCAACTCGAGAAACTGAAAGCTATCAAAAGTGATGCTGCACGTTTAAGTGCTGTAGAGTCCATATTTGGAAAAGGTGAAGCCTCTACTATGGTCAACGTTCTAATCAATAAAGGTACATCAGGGCTTGTAGAGTTTAATAAGCAGATGAAAGTTCAGGCGGATATCAATCAACGTGCTGCTGAATCATCAAAAACATTAGGATCGATGTGGGAGGCAATGACCGGAACCGTAACTAATTTGTTTGCGCTCATAGGTGGGAGTTTATCACCTGAGATGAAATCCCTTACCGAATGGTTTGGGAACTCTGCCGCAGCTATCAGCAGCTTTGGGGAAAAACACCCCGTAATAACAAAATTTGTAGGAGGAGCAGTTGTAGGACTTACAATCGTTACTGGAGTGCTTGGTGCTGTAGGTATAGCAGTAGGAGCTCTTACGTTTGCCGTCGGAGCTTTAGGTATAACCAGTATGGCCACATTTGGAATTGTCCTCGGAGCAGCAGCTTTAATTGGTGGGGCTGCATTTTTGATAATTAGTAATTGGGAACCTATCAAGGGATGGTTTCAAGGTATATTTGAAAATATTAAGACAGCTGCTTCAACATCTTGGGAGTATTTAAAAGGGATATTTTCATGGACACCACTAGGGATGGTTATAAATAACTGGACCCCAATAGTATCTACGTTTCAGGCAATTATAGGGGCAATATCAAAGCCGTTTACAGTTTTCTTTGATTGGATTGAATCGAAATTCAAGGCAGTATCAGAGACTGTAAATAGCGTTGGTTCATTTTTTGGGATGTCTACCGGTCAAGCCCCTACTCCAAGAACCGTTAGGATCCCAGCAAACACAACTTCAACTCCAGCAAGTGCTAGAACAGCAGTAGAAAACCGAACAGACAATATACAACAAAGGATAGCATCAGTTCCAACTAGATCTCAATCCATGAATAACAATGTAACGGTAAATATATCAAACCCTAGCTTTGCCAATGCAGCACAGGCTGTTGCTACTCAAAAACAGATCGATGAGCAGGTTCGCAAAGCCCTGGCAAAACAGAAAAATGATAAAGCAGATAGGGGGTATGCGTCATGAACACTGTAATGGCAATGATCTCAACGTTCGCGTTTGACTTATCAAGTAGAGACTTTAACCGGCTCGATCGTACACGAAGCTACAACTTTGCAGAAATACAAAAAGCTCAAGATCACCCAGGCCTACAGTCTATCGGAAAAGATATGGAAGAAATCACAATTAGTGGAAGTCTAACAACGCTTAGATCAGGAATAGATCCTCTCGATGATCTCTACACGATAGCAGATCAAAAAGATCCGGTCCCATTTGTAATGGGGTACGGTGTCGTTGTAGGTGATTTCCTAATAACAAAGATCAGTGAGGGCAAATCGATCTTCCTGGATGATGGTGTTCACATTCAAATGGAGTTCAGCATCGATCTCAAAAAGGTGTACCTATGAAATATGCTATAGCAACTCAGGGTGATCGTCTCGATCAAATCGTATATCAGTATTATAAAACGCTTGACGTACTAGGCGAGGTAATGATGAGCAACCCTGATCTGCTCAATAAGCCTATCCTCGATGAGGGTGATCGTGTAGCTCTCCCAGATATAGCTATCGAAGCTCAATCTGAAACTGGGGTGAGTTTATGGTAAAGCATCCTGATTTTAAGATCATCGTAAACGACAAAGACGTTACCGAAAGCCTGCGACCTTATTTAGTAAGTGTTGAATATACCGACGATATCGATGATGAAGCGGATGGGCTTACTTTGCGATTTCAGGGTGAGAATTTCAAGCCTCCATCGTTTAATGATTCGCTCAAGGTATGGCTTGGATACCGTGAAGGGCTTTGGTATATCGGTTCATTTTCCGTTTTAAAGTCACGTATCGAGTTTGAGACGTTGGAAGTAGAAGTCACTGCAACGCCTGTCAATTTTGGAAGCGACATAAAAGAGAAGCGGACCATGTCTTATGACAACGTAACGCTTGATCAGATTTTAAACAAGATAGCTAAACGGTACAAGCTGTCAGTAAAAAACAGCTTCCCAAAGCGTGCCTACAAACACAAAAGCCAAACCAATCAAAGCGACTTGGATTTCATGCAGCGGTTGGCGAAAGAGAGCGGTGCAACATTCGCCATCAAAAACAATACGATCATTTTTCGTCCTAAAAATGGGAGTGATGGTGACAAAGAGCTTCCCTCTGTTTCCATCGATGCAAAGCTGACAAAAGGGTTGTGGTTCGAAACCCTTGATAAAACAGCATACGGATCATGCGTCGCTTCATGGCATAGCACGAAAGATAATAAAACCCAGAGCGTTACAGTCGGTAAAGGTAAACCAGTGCTGCACATCAAGAGCACATTCAAAGATGCAAGTGATGCCAGGATGAAAGCATTAGCCCGATTAGATGAGTCAAAACGCGGGGAAGCACGCGGTGGCTTTGAGGGTGAGGGGATGAATATTGTCGCTGGCTCAAAGGTTCAATTATCCAATCTACCTCCTGGATGGCAGTCAGCGTTTGGTATCAAACAAGTACGTCATTCATGGGGAGATAGTGGATACACGGTAAACGTTGAGTTTGAAAGTTAGGAGGTGTTGATGTCAAAAGATTACTGCTCATGGTTCCCGGAGAGAATATGTGGTACTGATATATCCAAGTGCTGTAAGAAGCACGACAATGACTGCGGCATGGCTGGATCATTTAATTTTGTGAAACATCAGATTGACTTCTATCGATGCCTAAGTTTAAAAGTATGTGTTTTATGGGCGGTATTGATCACCTCGGGAGGGACACTGTTTTGTCTCATAAAAAGCCCTTGGTTGATCTACAAAAAGATCAAATATCGAATCACTGTAGATCGTGATTCAGTTAGAAATTAAAGGATAAACAGTGAAAGCATTATTTCTTATGATACTGCTCAGTATAGCATGCATAGCTATTGAAGAGGACAAAGTAAAACACTTCGCAGGTTCTATGGCCATTGCAAGCGTAGGAAGTGGATTAGCTAAGCACTATGGATCAAGCCCAGTAGAAGCTTGGTTTATTGGGTTTGGTACATCTATTATCGTAGGTATCGCTAAAGAGCGTATAGACGGAAGTGGATATGGCAGTGAGGACATCCATGATGTCTACGCAGATACATTAGGTGCCTCCATAGGAGCAACCTTATTCTCATTGGAGTTCTGAAATGAAAAAAGTAA
The DNA here is from genome assembly GCA_043797085.1 of Pseudomonadota bacterium. Classification (GTDB taxonomy): domain Bacteria; phylum Campylobacterota; class Campylobacteria; order Campylobacterales; family Sulfurimonadaceae; genus Sulfuricurvum. Next base: position 99,819 of record JAZDQA010000011.1, read on the forward strand.
TGTTGGTTGTAATGTTAATGATGATGGTAGTAATGAGTGGGTGTACTCCCGCAACGGTTGATTTTATGGAGTCAATGCAAGTTGATGGACAGCATCAGAAAGCCTTGGAATTCTTGGGTGATGATAAGGGTACACTTGTTTATAAGGCAACTCCTAAAGCTAAAGAGTGCCTACGAGCAAAGATGGTCGAGCGTGGGTATTATCTTGTACAGGATGATATTGATTGTTTTGATAATGAGGTTCGGTGATGGACTGGCAATGGATAGCTAATGGCGCTTTTGTAATTTTAGGTATTGTGGGTACTGCACTTTATAACTCACTTAAAAATAATATGGATAACTCATTTAAATCAGTTAATGAAAGTATCCATGAAATAGAGCTTGATGCTTCAAAGTTGACAGAGAAAGTCCAAGCAGTTGAACTTTTAGTAGCTGGAAATTATGTGATGAAATCTGAATTTGAAGCAAAGATGGACGCAATGCTTAAAAAGCTTGACAAGATTTTTGACAAGCTGGATGGAAAGGCAGATAAATAATGGAAGAATATAAAGGTATTAACCGCGATCAGTTCCCAGCTTGGCAGGGATGGAAGATTGTCGATGACTATAAAAGACTTGATGCAGATGCTTACGTCATAGTAAACCTTTGTGAAAACAATGGCCAGCTTCAGCAGCTGGTAGCTCAATTTTACGAAGGAGGTAAATAATGGCACAGTTTGAAGTCGCACATGCAAGAACATCGTCAAATGAGGGAGGATATGCGAATAACATCAAAGACCGAGGTGGTGAAACCTTTCATGGAATTGCTCGAAAATACTGGCCAAAATGGACGGGGTGGGTACTAATCGATGCTCAAAGATCAAAATTTCCAAAAGAGATTCATAGCTCTAAAAACTGGAAACACGTTGACAAAATACTCAATGAGATACCACGCTTAAAAGAGCTTGTACGATCATTCTATAAAGCCAACTTTTGGGATGACATCGAGGGAGATCGTATCAATTCTCAAGAAGTAGCCAATACTCTCTATGACTGGGCGGTAAACAGCGGCGAAGGTTCACCAGCAAAAGCGATTCAACGGATTATCGGTGCGACAGCTGATGGTGATATCGGTCCTGCAACTGCCTTGAAGATTAATACTTATCCGGATCAGTTATCTTTACCAGGTATGTTGAGAGAAAAACGGGTACAGCTTGTTAGAGATATTGTTAAAAATGATCCAAGCCAAATCGTGTTTTTGAAGAACTGGGTTGAAAGGGCAAAGTATGCTTAAAAATACCATGTACGAAATATTTTCACCGGATGGTAAATTATCATCTTCACGCATAGGATTTTTTATTGCATTGATAGCTGTCATCATTTTTGCCGGCTATGATACATGGATCAATAAGCGTCTTGATATTGGTTTAGCTGGGTTAATACTTACAGCTGGAACAACTGGATACGGTATCCATAGGACTACTGAAAAAGGTGAAAAAACAGAAATAACACCATCGGGAGGCGGGCAATGACTGCTTTATTCTTAAAAGAGTTTTGGCGTGAAATTATCATAGTTATTATGGGTATTACTTTATTCTCAGTATGGTCCATCTATTCTAATCGTGTTGAGGAACGCGATAATACTATCACGAAAATGACTGTCGAGGCAAAACTTGGAGAGATCCAACAGGATGCATTACGTAAAGCAATTATAGATCAAAGTGATGCCGTAGAAAAACAGCGCATCGATGCTGAAAAACGTGCTGCTAAATTTAAAGCGGAATCAAAGCGGATCTGGTTGGACTTTGAGCGTACTAAATTAGACGTGCAAAATCTATCCGGGGATGCAGAGTGTGAAGCTATGCGTAATATTGTAAGGGAGGCAGTGCAATGAAGATTATAATTTTGTTGCCGACATTGATGTCGGTCGCACTTTTAACTGGGTGTGTTGGGAAAACTGTATATGTAGATCGTATCGTTGAAGTGAAAGTTCCAGTGCCGTGCAAGATGAAGGAAGTTAAGCCGGCCATACCAGGTGCGAATGATGCGGTGACGACAGCTGATATTGTGAGAGAACGGGATGAGTTGAGAAAATCTAATAATGGGTGTCAGTAATCACTTACTGATATCATCCATCATATTAGAGGCTATCCTTGAGCCTTTCATGTAATTCATCGTTAGATACTTATTGATCGTTGTAGCATCATTGTGACCTAGAGCACCGCTCATATGTATCGCATCAACTCCATTCTCAGCCATTGCTGAAACCATAATATTTCTAAGGTAATGTAGTGAGAACCAATCCCCTATGCTTTTTCTAATCATCAAAACTTGTTTATACCCACCGGTGATCTTTCCACCTGTTCTAGGAGATGTGAATACATATCCTTTTTTAGGCATGAACTCCATAAGGGCGATTTTAACATTAGGCGGTAAGAATATCTTTTGCTCTTCCCCATTCTTAGTATCCCTGAGAATGTACATGTCATGTGCTAGATCTACATCTTCAACTCTTAGGTTTATTATTTCTCCTCTACGACGTCCTTGAATTGCTAGAAGGAAAAATGCTCTAAAAAACGGGTCTTTTTCGTATCGCTCCATGATATGATTATAAGCAATTTTCAACCGCTCAGAAGCATTTGCTACAATCTTCTTAGTCTTTGTATATTTAATCTTAACATCTTCACATGGGTTATGATACATGATCCTATTTGCCCTGGCTATACGAAATGCAGGTGATAGTATCTCGATCGCCTGCTTAGCTGTACGTGCAGCATATCCACTTTTTATGAGGGCATCAACCAGGGACTGAATATGATCCGGCATAATTGATGATATTTTCTTATTTCCAAGTTTTGTTTTAACGTTACGATCATAGAATGATTTACGATCACGTTTGTACTCACCCTCATCAAGTGTCGATAAATATTTATCAACCATATAATTAACGGTGGCATCTGAGCTTATTCCCTGCTCAACTTTTTCCTTGATAGATAGGAATTCTTTTTTGGCAACCATTAAACGATCGCGTTTTGATAGGTCCTTATTGGATAGATCTATGATCCCTCGATGCTGTTTTTTTTCAAACTCAAATCGATACCAAAAACGATCATAGCTATCATTGGCTTTTAGGTTTTGCATTACAAGATTATTGAACTGTTCTTTAGGTGGCATATTGTATCTTTCGGGTGACGGCTTTGGTGACGGCTTTCGAATGAATGATACTATAATTTTAGTGAATATGGGTGAAAGTAGGCAAGGTTTTAAGGGCGTGTGGTGAGGGATAGTGAGGAATGATTATGGAAGATAAAGCGACTCATAACGGAGTTGTCGCAGGTTCAAATCCTGCTTGACCCACCACCTTCAAACCTCACAATCACCGAAACTTCAAGCCTTTTTTGAATCATAATAATAATTGTATTTTTATATTGGGTACCGCTTTGGGTACCGTTTAAGTTATTGACTTTTGTTGCTCTGGTGCAATTTGCTTATTCTTAATTCTATCAAATTATTTAGTTTTTTAATGCGGATAGTGTTCAATTTATTGATACTGGAGTTCAAAAGAAGGTATACATTGAAGAAAGTTACTTATATTTTGAATTTTTCTATTTGATTCGATATTGCAGAACTTTCTTGATCATTTCGCTTATGAGCTGTAGAGAGTTGGCTATTGTTACTGAATAACTGATTTTATCATATTCGTAAAATCAGTTATTCCAATATACCATCAGCTTCAAATGTGTGTTTTTCTATCCATGCGTTTATCTTACTTCTACTGTAAAAAACAAATCCTCCAATCTTTGAGTACGGTATCATCTTTAGCTGTCTGTACTTCGCTTGAGTACTCACTGCAATCCCAAACTCTTCCAACAATGTTTTAGTATTTAACCATTCGTTGCTACTCATAAGTAAAACCCTCTTTTCAAATTATCCAGGAGTGTCATCGATATAGTCCCCTTTCGTCATCGTCGCCATTTTGATTTTTTTGTAACTCTTTATGTTTGCGGCACCATGATGAAAAAGCGCTGAGCCAATTAACCCAAGCCCCTCCAATCATAGAGTTATGTTCAATAAACTTCTCATATTCCAGTCTTCCATTGACAACACCTAGGCGTTGTGCAGCCTCCAAACATGCGGTATAAAGATCATGCTCAATATACCCAGCCGGCAAATCTACAAGGGCTGTTTTTTTTGTGAACTGGAATTTATGAGGTTTTTTATCTTTTGGTGCTGTTAATTTAGGCGGTTTTGATTCGCCGTCATTTGCGTTTTTCTTTATTTCGGGTTTGCGCTTCCAACTTATCCCTTTTTCTGTTAGGCAGTAAGCAGGGGTGGTGTTTTTGTTGATACATTTGATGATACCCTTATCCTCAAGTTCTTTTATGGAGCGTGATATGGTCGATACGCTTCCAAGAAACGGTAATTCTGCAAGTATTTTTTCCCGATAGAGAAGGTAGTAAATATTATCATCATTGACATCGTTAGATTTATGACGAGTAGCCCAGCTCTCTAAATCAGCAAAGACACCCATAACAGGGATTGTCCTTAGTCGTAATTTCCACTCATTTACCTTTTGTAAATTTATACACATTGCAAATGTCATAGTAAGCTTACCTCCGTTTTTATTTTATTGCTACTGTTGTAATATGCTGCATTTGTTCATTTAAGAAACTTATCGATCTATTTTCTAAACAAGTGAATGTATTCTTCTTGCTTTAATCTCACGAATAATAGTTTTAAAATGCTATAATTAAACACTAGCTAAGCTAATTGTAGTGCAATATAGAACTTAAAGTCAATAGTCAAGGTGCAAAATGAGTAATTATAAAGAAATAATGGATAGATTGAAACTTTATTATGGTGTTAAAACGTATAAGGAAGTGGCTAAAAAGCTTGCTATAAGCTATGATACTGTGAAATCTTGGGGAAATAGAGATAAAGTCGTGATTGAGACTTTGCTTGAATGTATGCAACATGAACCTGTAAGCGTAGATTGGCTTTTAAGGGGAATCGGTAAAATGCATATTAAATCTATCGAAGCGCAAATTCAAGAGATGAACGATGAGAATAATATGATGCTAAGTCCTGAAGAGGATGGGCATTTAAGAAAAATAAGTGAAGATCTAAATAATATAAATTATATCAGAGAGCTGTTGCAGTATGCACCCAAACCATTTATTGAGCAATTAATCACTCGACTCGAAGAGTTCAAAAAGCTCTCAGAACTCTAAATAAAAGTTTTTTCTCTTTTAAAAATAGACTTTTTATTTATAAAAAGGCTATAGGATAATTTAGTATAAGGATTGTGTGCATATTTGCACGACCACTTGACCGAATATGGATGACCTCGACCGATATTGGTCGACCTAAAAAATCGCCGCCATTTGAAATTTCAATTCAAAATTATATATTCATTGGGCAATTATCGCATATAGAGGACTGCAGGTGTATGGGGATGGGGAATCATCCCCCCCTAAAAAGTCTATGAGTATAAATAGCAAAATAAATTTACACTACGGCAGCATTGTGTCTCCACAAAAGAAATATGATTATTTTAACGGCTACGCCATCGCTACTGAAAATATTGAATAAATTGCTTCCACTTTGATACCCTGCAATACCACCGATTTATCTCTAACCTTAAGCCGATTTCACCTAAGATCGGGTTCTAACCTTAAGCGGTATGTATTTCTTAAGAAAGTCCCATTGAAACTGAAACTAAACATATTAAAATCTTTAAAATAATATGTTTTAGTAGTGGAACGCGTATTTTTCCGTAATTTCCGAAAAGATTAAAATTCCCGCACTCACCACCCCATTCCCTCCGAAAAAGTACCCATCTCGATGCGCGTCCACCACGAACGAACCCATTTTATTATAAGCTACGTTCTTGCAGGTCATTCTCTCAATAAAATCCGTAAATCTCGAAAATAGGTTAAAAAAATTTCCAAATGGCGGCAAAGCGGTGGAGGTGGAGGAATTGTGCGATATTTACTGTTTTGAGTCTTTAAAATCGTGTGTAAGATCGATTGTCCGACGTTTTCTTTGTCGGGTGCGAACCATTTTACACGGTGAAAGAGTTTTTAGGTGAGAGGCTACGAGCATGGATGATTTTGGACTACAAAAGCCCTATTGTTTTCCTACTGTTTTCCAACCATTGCTCACTTCACCAATATATTGTGTTGTTCCAGTGATCTTATTCATTCTAAAAGGATAATTACCAACCTCTCTATACTCCCAAACTCCATCGCTCCACAAATAACCTATAAAGAGAGCACCGATCATAGCGATAAACTTTAAAATATATTCCTTATTCATTACCCTTTATGAGTTTTTGTAACTCAATAAGCTTTCTAATCTTTTCTTCGTCGAGATCATTTAGCTTACATAATACTCCAATTTTCACAAATTCAAGCAGTTTAGGAAACTTTTGCTTCCAGCCTTTGATTGTATTTTCACTTTTACCGAGTATTTCCCCGATCTCTTTGTATGTAATATCTTTTTTCATACAAATATATTATCTAAAAAATCGAATAAAATCAATTTTACTCAATAAAGTATCCTATAAGATACCTTGTTAATATATTTTTAAGTCATACTATAGGATACTATCAGAGATATAAGTATTGAATAAGATATAAAAGGATAAATTGTGAGACCTATTGGAACGACAAGAGCTAAAAAGCCAATCCTTAAAAAAGAGTTTGAAAGACTCGTCCGAGCATGTAACCACAGTACGGAGATCAAAAGTACAACAAAGGTGAAGCTTATTTCAGCGTTCACGCTTTTATATATGACTGGTTGCAGGGCAGGGGAGATTGTGAATATGATGAGATCGGACGTAGAGCAAATGATAAGAGAAAATGAATATTCTCTCACAAACGCTACTAAGACTAAAACATCAAGGCTGATAAGCTTCGATGAGAGTCGCCAACAAGTAGAGTTTTTAAAAAAGATACTTCCTCGCCATAGTACTTATCTATTTGCCCGTAACAATTCAGACTCACCCATGACCGCGAGCGCATTGAAACTTTTGATGAATACATTTATCCATAGCGTACTGGGTGAACTGTACTCGTCACATTCGTTTAGAGCAGGATATATTACGGCATTTCATCAACAGGGATTAAGCCTTGAGCATATTCGCCAAGATATAGGACACGCTAATATCGCGACGACAGCGCGATATGCTACTGTGACAAACGAGGAAATTTCACGGAGTAAGAATTTTAGAAACTGGTAAAATCGTTTTTACATAATCATCCAATAACATCTTAGAATATTAAGTGTTAAATAGATATGCTTATAGCAATTAAAATTAGATGGTGATATTTGAAAAAAGCAATATACCTACCTACGGGACAAAATACCCTCGTCGTATCTGAATTTGACGGATATTGTGAAATTTTTCTTGATGGTGAATACAAGACCGTTCCAAAATCAGATATCGGTGATGTAGCAGCATCGATAGCATCCGTTTCGCTTCCCAGTCTCGAAGAGCATATTTTTGCTGACTATCTACGTAAGCCTATCTCTGATTTACTTTATTCGTTCAACACAAACCGTCTCAGCCCTGAACCGCACCAGTATAAACCGCTTATCAAATTTCTCAATTCTGAAAACAACCGCATCCTTATAGCCGATGAAGTGGGATTGGGAAAAACCATCGAAGCAGGGATGATTTTCAAAGAGATTGATCAGCGCGAAGATCTAAAAATCTCATTGATAGTTGTTCCTTCATCTCTTACCTACAAATGGAAAGAGGAGCTTGAAATCCGCTTTGATGAACATTTTAGGATACTAAAATCAAATGAATTTATACAATTGATTGATGAATTTGATGGGTTTCATGAGGGAAGATCGTTTAATGAAAAAATTATCATCTCCTATCATACCCTCCGAGATGAGAGGGTAATAAAAAAGCTCCGCAATAGTTTCTTTGAAGTTGACTTTCTTATAATGGATGAAGCCCATACTATGAGAAATGCGGGAACATCGACGTTTGAAAGTGGAGAAATTATCACCGCATTAGCCGATCATATTATATTTTTGAGTGCAACCCCTGTTCAAAACAGCCTTAGTGATATTTTCAATATTCTCTCATTGCTTGATAATGACTATTTCAAAGACTATGACTATTTTACAAAAATGATTGCTCCCAATGCGGTGATCCATAAAACGATTGCAATGCTTCGTAATCATAATTCTCTCGAAGAGATTAACGGTTTTTTGTATGAAAAGGGGTCGTTTGAGGGTGAGTTAGGTCAAGTGGTTGGATCACTCATGAAACTGAATAGCATTGACAGCGAACAACGAATCCATTTTATCAACTGTCTTATACAGTGCGATCATTTGAGTTTTATTATCAATCGAAGCAAGAAAAAAGACGTAGGGCGCTCCATCCCACGAAATGCCACCTCCGTCATCGTGAACATCACCGATGCTGAACAAGCGTACTATGATAGTGTTATCGAATTTGTTAAATTTCTCAACCCCAGCACACCCCAAGGTTTTATCACCATCATGCCAGAACGAATGGCGAGTTCGTCGATGATCGCTTCGTTGGAGAGTTTTATTTCGATGCGTAAAAGCGGGAAACTTTTTATCAAAGATATCGAAGATTTAGAAGATTATTACGATGATATTGACATCCGAGCCGAAGCAATGAACTATCTTGATGCGGTGATTGAACGAGGAAGTGCTATTGGTATCAATGATTCAAAATTCCTTCGTTTTGATGAAATCGTACGTGATCTACACAGCCAAAACCTTCGTCAGATGATCGTTTTCTCATTTTTCAAAAAAACGCTTAATTATCTCGAAATCAAACTAACAGCATTAGGATATAAAGTCGGAAAAATACACGGAGATTTTACCATCGAAGAACGATTCGCCAAGATCAAAGAGTTTAAAAAGGGTAGCTTTGACATTCTCCTTTCCAGCGAAGTAGGTTCGGAAGGGTTAGACATGCAGTTTTGTAATGTTGTCATCAACTATGATCTCCCATGGAATCCAATGCGAGTTGAACAGCGTATAGGACGTATCGACCGTATCGGTCAAAAATTCGACAAACTTCATATTTTCAATCTCTGCATCGAAGGCTCCATCGAAGATCGTATCTATAACCGTCTCTATACCAAACTCGATATTTTTGAAAGCTCAATTGGTGAGTTGGAACCCATTTTGGGAGATCTGCAAAGCCGTCTCAACATCGCAGAACTTATCCATCTTACTCCTGAAGAGGTCGAACAGCGCGTCCATCTCCAAGAACTTGCCATCACTCGTGAGAAAATAGAGATCGAGGGGCAAACCGCTGAAGTGGAAAAACTGATTAATGACGATTACCGTTTTGAGAGCGAAAAAGAACAATGGATAGGAGCTGAAAAAACAGCTTACCTTCAAAAACAAGTTCGCCGCCTCTTTTTAGCTTTTTTAGAATATAAGGGAATCGGATTTAATGAGCTAAAAGACGGTACGGTCAAGCTCACAACAGATAATACAAAGCGCCTAATTGGAATACTAAAAGAGCGAATGAGCGATAAACGCACACAAAGCACACGTTACAGAGATGAATTTAATGCATTACGTATACTTAACAGACAAAAAGAACTCCGTATTACATTTGAGTCGAATAACAACGATGATTACAACACCCTATATCTATCCCTCTCTCATCCATTTATAATGATGATTTCCCCAAACAAAAGCGCTACACCGCTTTACACTACTATAGCCCACCCAAACTCTTCAAGCGCAGTAGGTGTCATCTATCGTGCTGATATTCATGCCCGAAAGCCTAAATCATCGTTGTGCATCACACTTCTTCATGGTTCAGGAATGGTTGAAACACTTGATTATTTTGATTTTATCACTCACGCTACGCAAGTTAATGAGATCAGTACAGGTGATGCAGACAGTATTAAAATTAGAACAATGCCACACATTATGAGTTATATCGAAAAACTAAAGTCGGAGGAATCCGAAACACTTTATCGGCTTATCGATGTAAAGATTCAAGCTCTAACCAACTACTACGACAAAAAGATAGCCCAAGCCAAAAAGATGGAATCAAAGGTGAAAGAAGAAGGGGTATTGCGGATGCGTGAAGCGCAGATCGACAATCTAATCGAGGATAAATACTCCAAGATCACTGCACTCGAAAAACAGCGGGATATTGCGGGGAGTTTTGAGATTTTAGGGATAGTTGGAATTGGAGAATGAAATGACAGAACAAGAACTATACATTCGTAAGAAAAAATCTAAATTCGAAGAAGAAAAAAATACAGATTCATATAAACGTGTACAGCGTATGGCAAAAACACTAAGTATCGATCTCTATGAATCAGAATCTCATTTTATATATGAATTGATACAAAATGCACAAGATAATGATTACAATCCCAACGTATTTCCGGAAATTTCTTTTTATCTTTTAGATGATGGTATTTTGATTCAAAATAATGAAGTCGGATTTAATCAAAATAACATTAATTCTATCTGTGATTTTCATGAATCTACAAAAACAGAAAATAAAGAACTTGGATATATCGGAGAAAAAGGGATAGGCTTTAAATCTGTTTTTACTATTTCTGATACACCTGCTATTCATTCAAATGGGTATAGATTTTATTTCAAGAAAGGTGAGTACATCGAACCGTATTGGATTGACGATTTTAAATCATATCCTGAAAAATTTGCTGATGAAAACTATACATCTATTTATTTACCATACAGTCATGATTTCAAACATATCGATGATATTAAGAACAAAATAAAAGACATAGAGCCATTCGTTCTTTTATTTCTTGATAAATTAAAAAAGATTTGTATTTATAATCAAAATGAGCTGGTTTTAGATGTCTCAAAAAAAATCAATAAGAACGGCAGTTCAAATGAATTGATTCTAAAAACAACTAAAGCAAAATATGACTTTATCACAATTAATAAAATCATTTCAAGACCAGAAAACCTCATAGAACAAAAACGTGAAAAGATCAAACACAGAGAAATTATTTTTGCATTTCCATTAAATGAAATTAAAGATGATAGAATTTTTGCTTTTTTACCTACACATGTAAAATCGGGGCTTCCATTTATCATACAGGCTGATTTTATATTAACCGCGAATCGTGAAGGAATTTCTTTCACTGAGGATTGGAACAATTGGCTTGTTGTTGAATTGCAGCAATTTTATGAAGAGGCTGTAACAGTTTTCCAAAATCATGATTTATTAAAATTCACTTATTTAATATATTATAAAAAATCTAATAATGGCAACAATCCAGTTTTTAGCAATCTTTATGAAAAAACTATCAAATCTATCAAAAATAAAGAGATTATTTTAAATGATAATGGAAAATGGGAGAAACCAGAAAATATTCTCATTCTTGACGGTATTGATTTCGAAATTAATTTACTTAAAAAACTCTACGGTACTAATTTTTCTGTAATACATCCTGATTTTAAAATTGATAAAGATCTAATCGTTAAATTCAATATCGAGAAAATTAACAAAGATAAACTCATTGATAGAATATGTCGCTATTTAGAAAACAAAAAAAACATTGAAGTAGGTGAGTTAAAAGCATTTACTTCCTTTTTGGCTGATTACGAAACGGATCATTTAATTCGAAGAGTAAAAAAAATATTACCCATTCTACCGCTTTACATGCAAGAGACAAAAGACTATTATGATGCTAATGATATTTATCTATCAGATATTTATCAGTCTTCTTTTTCAACCGAGAGTATGATCAAAGACATCAATATCGACTTTACAACATGGAATTTCTTATCTGATTATTATTTATCAAACGAAAAATTAAAAATTTTCATTGTGAAAATTTTGGGTGATTCGAACCAAAAAATCATTAATTTTTTTGAAACTCATACCGATATATTGGAAGCATATTTATATGCAGACATCGAAAATAACTATCCAAAAGTTTTGGATTTTTTAATCGAAACGAAAATTGAAGATCAGATTATTAAAAAACTACCTTTGATCCTTACTAATCAAAATAAATTCAAATCTGCATTTAAAGCTACCGATATCTATTTTTCTCATTCAGGAACAGAATCTTTAGAGGTATTAAACTCCAATCTTTTCAATATCCTCAATCAGAATCAACGCTATAAAGATCTTTTTGTAAGAGTGTATGGGATTAAAACAGCCGATGATGTGACTATCATTATGGATCAAGATCTACGTTGGTTTGAGCAAAACAAAAATTCAAGAAACAGCGAGAATGATCTTCACATCTTGAAGCTAACAAAAAAAATCATATATCATCTCGATAACTTTGATGAGAGTCAAAAAAAACAGTTGAAAAATAAAATACTTTTTATAGCTACAAACTCTTCAGATAACTACATAAAATCTGAAAAAATTTATCTCTCTCAAAATCTGCAAGAAGCCATATATGGCACTGATTCAATAGAAAAATTTATTGTCACCGACAGAAAAGAACTTTTTGATTTTTTGGATGCAAGGTATGAAATTATTTTTGAGGAAATAGATGAAGCAAAAATTATTCGATTTATGCATCTGATTTCATTTTCAAAATCTCTTAGAAAAGAAAACACTGAGTCTTTTATCAAATCCTTAAAACCTGATTTGCTAAAAGATGAAAATCTCAAAGCGATCAAGTTAATAATAGAAAACAACCCAAATTCAGATTTTCTGAAAACTCTCAAAGTTTACGATCATCTTGATCGTTTAGATGAAGTTCAGAATCTATACTTTTCAAAAATTGGTGATACGAATATTGCCCATTTAAGCGATGAGTATAAAAAAATGAATCTTGAATGGGGAAATTTCAAACAGTATTTTAAAGAATCTGGTAAAAAAGCCAAAGACATTCAATACATCATTTCATACCTTCAGTCCGAATCCATCGATTGTATTGAAGCAGAAAAAGTATTTCGATATATCGATACAGAAGATTTATCAAATCAACAAAGTTTGCAAAAATTCTTCAAGACACATAAGTTGATTTTTGATGCTGAAAATAATCGAAAATATCTTGATGATGCTCGCTGGAAACGTGATAAAAGTGGTAAAACGATTTTATCTGAAATTTATACGCATGATTTAGAGCGGTTCTTTGTCAAAAAGTTGGGTTTATCTGATGATATCACTATTCAATCCGTGATTGATGAACTCAAGGCTTTTGATAGAAAAAGTTTCGAGTATTATGAATTATTGATTAAACTTGGAGAACTGGCAGTAGAAGAAATTCAGATTCAAAAGTATTACAATGAAAATGGACTAAATAAATATCTTGCTGACGATAATCCAAAAAGTATTAAATCGTTCATAGTGAGTAAATTACGGCTATTTTTATTAGATAATGGAAAATCCAATGAGGATGAGAATTTTTATTTTAATGATTTGAATCTTGACAATTATGAGTCAAAGCTATTAAGCAAGATTTTTTCTGCTTTAGAAGATGCTCCACCACCCAAACATTTTGAGCCTTTATTTTCTCATCTACACATTAAAAAACTTTCCGATTTGCCAGTGAAAAGTCATTGCGGGAAATTTATATGTGAATTTGAACTATCTAAATATCAACAATATCTTCGATTTGCTTATGACTATCTCTACTCAGAAGAAAAAATAAATTATGATGCCATTATTACAAATATAGATCAGTTTCAGTCGATAAATATGATTAAAACTGTTTCAATATATGATAAATTATATACATCCCGTACTATAAGTCAATTAGCAATTACGGATGCATCTATCGACTTTTTTATCGAGGTTGATATATTGAATGTCACAAGTGAAGAAGGGATATACAAATTCATAGGTCAAAAACTTGGCATAGAATATGAAAAAATTGAACTATATGCTCAAAAAGGTGAACGCTACCGAAAAGATAAAAATATCAAATCAGATCAGCATTTTTCAATTGAGTTTGCTGAGTTACCACAAAAGCCGCAAGATTCAATTATGAAGGAACAAAATCATAAAGAAGATCATAATTATGATGAATCTGAAAAAATTCCCACCCTTGAAGCTATGACATATGAAAGGGAAGAAAGAAAAAAAAGCGGTTATGATATTGCAAAAGGTTATGAAAGAGATGTGCCTGATGATGGAAATAACTCTACCAATCCATCGATTGTTAAAGATCAAGAAAAGTATTTACAGGCATATGAAAAAAAACGCACTGCTCGTTTGTCAGAGATAACGAATGCTTCAAAATCGATTTCAGATACAACAATAGAAAAACTTAAATTGCAAAATACTAACTTCCCTAATAATTCAAACAAAGTTAAACCAAATAAATATGGATATGAAGAAACAAAGAATACATTTAAAAGAAGAGATTGGTATTTAGGTCAGTGCCAAATATGTGGATTTACTTTCAAAACAAAAGATGGTAATCATTGCGAAAGATTTACGTGGACTGATTTTGGTCGTGGTGAATGGACAGAAGGACAAAAAGCACTGCTAATATATAATATTATCGAGCCAGGAAACTCATTATGTTTATGTTCACGGTGTTATTCAATTTTAAAACATGGAGGACAATTCAAAGCTTTATTTTTAGATAATGACTTTCGCCATAAATATAAATCGAATGAATATAGTTTTGAAAATTTTTTGGAAGATATTGAATTAGATAAACCATTAACACAACCAGACTGTTTTAACGATCATGTTGAATGGAAAGATATGTATTTTACAAGCATAGAGTTAAACAAGAAAGAAGAAAATATATATTTTACGGAAGAACATTTACTTTTATTTTTTATTTTCTTGACAAGTTAAAATATAAGGATCAATATACAATGTGCTCAATTTGTAAAACACCTTATGTTGGTGATGGTGTGTTAGATGGAAAACTAATGTGTCTATAAAATGGGGGGCATTCCATTTTATTATAAACCAATATCCATGTATTGTATGGAAGGATGCTGAAGATTTGGCGAAACAACTTATTGATGATCTAAGACGCGATTTATAGACTCAAGCTTTGAGCTGATTTGGACAAAATTATTTAACCAAAATTGATAGTTATATTCTCTTCTCAAACGCCTTCAGTTGCTCTTCACATTTCAAATAGCCGCTCAAGTATTTTTTAACCACTCCCCAAAACTCTTTCGAGTGATTTTTGTAAGCGATATGCGCCAACTCATGAACCACGGCATATTCGATTAATGACGGGGAAAGTTTCATAAGCTCAGGATTGAAGGCAATTTGATTCTTATGATTGCAGCTTCCCCATTTAGTATTTGAGGTTTTAAAATCAATATGAGCGGGAGTAAGTTGCATTTTCTTGCTCCATTTGAGCACCAGCTTTTTGATCTTGTCGTGTGCTTTTTCGAGATAAAAAATTTCAATGGCTTCGCTGATCTTTTCTTGATCAACTTCTTGCGGTATACGTATCTTGAATTTTGAGTGAATAAAGTCTATTAGAACGCTCTGGCACTCTTCTTTGATCAACTCGACATAATAGCTCTTTCCAAGATAATAAAGGCGTGAGCCTGTGATTATGGCATCTTGAGACGGTGCTTCACCGAGTTCTTCGAGTTTAACACAAATCCACGCCGCTTTTTTATGAACCAGCTTTTTGATTTCGTCATTATCAACCGAATCGTTTGCCCGTACCAACACAGGACAATCTCGTTCAACGGTGATATAAGTGTGTTTGAGCCGATTATTGCGCTGCACTTCAAACTCTATGGTTCGAGTGCCGTAGGTAATAGCGGTCATTGGTTTTCTAAAATATCCACAATATCTACAGGAAGCGATTTGAACAATTCACTATCTGCACCAGCAGCACGTAGCAACGATTTGATTTCTACACGAATCGTCTTTTTAATATCGTCGTGATCTTTCCAGTCGGCTTTTTGGAGATAAATACCGATTTTGTTAAAAATAGCTAACGTCAATCCCATAGGATCAGGGAGTAGTTTTTCAATTTTCTTGTAAATTGGAAACTGTTCCGTTGAAGCAAGTCCAAGTCGTTGCCACTCGTCTTTGGCATTTATAATCTCTTCTTGGATTTTATGGAATTCGGTTAGTAAGTGCGCTTGATCGATTCGATCCTCTTCACGATCACGAATTAGTCGCTCCAACCGCTTTGCCAAATCGTCATAAAACTCAGGATTCTCTTTTTTATTGGCTTGAATCGTGTGTTTGATCCGATTGGCGATGGTCAGCTCTTTGGTTTTACCGCCTTTACGTGCCAGCTCTTCTTCGAACCGTTTAGAGTCGGTAATATCCACCGCTTCGGACAGCAGATAATGAACTCCTGTTGCACGAAGGTGTTCATCGATAATCATTTGGATTTTTTTGCTCTCTTCTTTGGTGATAAGGAGCTTTTCAGGGGTATGGGTATTCACTGATTCCAGTTTAATGTCATTGAAGAGTTTTAAATCATACTCATACGCTACCGCAAATGGATCAGGCAACACAATATCCATAGACTTGTTAAAGAGCTTCACCAGCTCGATATATTTGTCTCTCAGATCATCGGGTTCGAGATACAGTACACAAGCATCCACAAACTTAGCTCGCTCTTTATGTCTGTCAATTTTAACGGTATTGAAATACGCCACAATTTTTGAATGACGGTTTTCCAGTATGGTTTTTTCATTATCAATGTTCGTCATAACGTCACTGGCTTCGAGATCACCGCTAAATATTTTTAAAGCGTCGGTGAGATAGTTGGTAATCCCCGCATAATCGACAACAAGTCCATACACTTTTCCACTTCCTGTTCGATTGACCCGTGCGATAGCCTGAAGAAGGTTATGCTCTTTGAGGAGTTTATCGATATACATACATTGAACGATAGGAGCATCGTATCCCGTGAGAAGCATATCTGATACGATCAAAATCGCCGTATTGTCAAACTGTTTTTTGCCGCCTCTACTCAAATCAATTTCGCTTCCAAAAGGGAGCTTGAAATTTTCAATCGCTGTTTTTACTTGATCTTCAGACGTTGCCAACTCTCTAAATTCAGGAGGGTCTTTCTTGGTATTCAAGCTCATGATCACTTTAGTCTCAAAAGTATTCAATCCCTGTTCTTTGAGTTTTAAAAACGCTTTTTGATACGCAATCGCTTGATAACGGTTATGACAAACCAGCATAGCTTTATAGCCGTTAGGGTAGATTTTATCTTTGAAATGGGTGATCAAATGTTTAGCAATCTCTTCAAGCCGACGTTTTGCCATGAGAAAAGTATCCAAACTTGCCGCTTTGCTTTTGAGCTTGGCTTGTTTCTCTTCAGTTTCATGTCCGAACGTCGCACTGAATACTTCATTCATAAGCTCTTTTTCGATAAAGAAATCAGGCATTCCCGTCTGATACCGAATCGCCAACGTGTTACCGTCTTCGACCGATTGTTTGATCGTGTACTTATCGATATAGTCCCCGCCGTAAAACTCTCGCAATGTCGATTTGGACTCTTTATCGATAGGGGTTCCTGTAAAGGCGATAAACTTGGCTTTGGGAAGTGCGCTTCTCATATACGCCGCCGTCATTCCGTATTGGCTACGGTGTGCTTCGTCAATCAGAACAAAGATATTTTCCTTATCCGATAGCACTTCCAGATTATCCCGTTGCTCTTCAGCCCGTTCTTGGAACTTATGAATCGTTGTCATAAGGGTTTTTCCGTATGTGTCTTTTAGCAGTTCTTTGAGATTGGCGATACTGGCGGTCTGTATCGGATTGTCAAATCCCACCCGTCGAAACGTAGAGCTGATTTGATTATCGAGATCGATCCGATCTGTCACCACCAAAATCGTCGGGTTATCAAATCCCGCTTCCTCACGGCGTAATTTTGTCGCCAAATAGATCATGGTGATCGATTTACCCGATCCTTGGGTGTGCCATACAACACCCCCTTTATTCGTCGTCTGTAATCGATCAAGGATTTTATTGACTGCACGGAGCTGCTGATAACGGGGAAGCTTCTTGATCGTTCGCCCCTGATCCACTTCGAAGATCGTGAAGTTACGCACTATGTCCAAAAATATCTCTTTTTGAAACAAAGCGTGTATTAAAATATCCTGAACCGTCGGTTCCCGATCCACCAGCTCTTGCACTGCCGTAACGTCGTCAGCTCTGTATTTGGCATAGTGAGGAAAGCTCCCGCCGATTGTTCCATAGAGGGCTTTGCCTTTATTGATTCCAATACACATTTGATTGTAGTGGAAGAGCTTCGGAGAATTGGTTTGGTAATATTCCAAGTCGCTGATAGCGTCTGTAATACTCACCTTTGGTGATTTAGCTTCAATCACCGCCAATGGCAAGCCATTGACATAGACAATCAAATCAGGAATCGAGTTATTCCCATGCCCGTGGTGTTTCATTTGATTCACGACGAGGAAATTGTTATTTTCGATATTCTGATAATCGATTAGAAATACAGGCTGTGGCTTGGAATCTGGTGTCGGCTTTTCGGTGATAGCGTCGCTTTTGGTGATTAGTTCAAACGCTCGTTGATTCGCTTCCATGAGGGTACTTGCCGAGATTGTCGTGACGTTGCGAATCACCTTTTCGAGAACATTCCCATCCAGCCACGGGTTGATTTTTTGCAGAGCCATTCTGAGCCGATCCAGCAGCACTACTTCATTGATAGAACTTCGTGAATCTTGTAGTGAAGCGTCGATATAGTCGTATCCCAACTTTTGGAAGAGTTCGATTGCGGGAAGTTCGCTTTGGAAATATTCGGGGGTCATTTGGCTCATAACTTCTCTTTAGTTGGATTCTAACTGCTGGACAATAAATTGTTTTTTTTCTTCAATCAAGGGAAACTCGTCAAACAAAATACTAAGTTCTTGCATATCGCTACTGATCCAACCCAATACCGTCAAAATATCGTTATGAATTTGCTCTAAATTAGGCTGATTGAAAACAGGCTCATAGTGAAAAATACGATTTCTAAATTTTCTGATTAAGTCTATAGTATTGCCAACAATGACTTTATCACTATCAACAGAATGCGAAATGGGACAGTTTGGAAATACGTCAGAAAATATTTTACGCCACATATTGGTGTAATTTCGCTCCTTAGAGAGCAATAGTTCAGTCCAAAAACCGAAATTAAGTTCTGCAATTATTTTTCCGTCATGGATATTATTGTGTCTAAGTTTATATTTGACACCACAAAGCATTTTCCAGCATTCCCGTGAATGTTTCTCTTTTTTAGCGAGATACCTTTCATGTGAATTTGTTTCATGCAAATAGAAAAAATCATGGCTCGGATAATGTTTTTTAAATCCGTTATAAATGGCATTACGCAAAGAAACTTCGAGATTTTGAAGTAGAAAATAAAAGTTTTCAGAGATTTTAGCATTCAGAATATAGTTGGCTATCGCCAGCTTGTTATCATTACTTCCACCATTATTTTTGTAAGTGGATAATCTGCTAGCGGATATACTCGTTTCAATGTTGTTATAAAATTGTTGTGTCATTTTGCTACTTTAACTCAATTTAATATGAAATTCGTTACACTTCTTTTAATGAACCTCGGAATCACCCGAAGATATAAGTAGGGATTGCCTCTCACTGAAGCTGTCCGAGGTACTGTCTTTCACTTCTAACATTCAAATCTTGATTTATTATCTCTGTAATTTTCACCAATAAAGCAACATTATGAAAAAAACAATCGCTAATTCCAATCCCTATTTTTCGACACCACAGAAGAAAGAGAATATGATAGTCAATTCTGTCTATACTTCCGCTAAAGTCGAAGGCTCCAAAACGACCAAAGAAGAACTGAAAAAACATTATGCACGTCTCATTTTTGCTCAACTTCAATAGGAACGTCAATTCTATCCATCGCAATACAAACGTTGTCTTTAACAATATAGCATTCAACAAAATGCTTACCTTTGAATTTTGTTGGTTCAGTATGAGTTCTTTCGCCTTTAAAAATTGATCCCCTCAATTGACCAGCCTTTTTAGACTCTAGCCCTTCATTTTTTACTTTCCAATAAATTTCATATCCATTAGGAATCTCATCGTCTATCTTTTCAATAAAAAATTCCAACTTTTTTTGTGCTCTTAATATGGGGACAACACTTAGAAACATATCTCGTATGCCATTTTGTCCTTTTACAATACAATTTATTTTTAATTGATAATCTAAAGATATTAGAACAACTTTGTCTTCTATGAATTCTTCAACTTCAGAATAATTTTCATTGAATTTTTCAAGTTTAGCACTTCGTGTAAATTCAGGAAATTTATAACCAAAAACTGCTTTCCATTTTTCGATACTTTTCTTTTTATCCTCTTCATTATATGCTTCATTTGTTTTGTCGTTATAAAGTTTAATTTTATTTCTAAAATTCGAATATTGATCTTCAGTCCAATTTCGCATAAAGTCTTCTTGAGGCATTATAGGGTTATACACATGCGGCATTACGGAATTTACTTGTAAATAATCATTCAGTCTATTTATTAAAGTTTTAAAAGCTGTTGGTAAATTACTATAATTAGTTGTACTATCTGAAGAATAAACTTGATTAGCAAGTAACGTATTTAATAAAACAGATTTCACTGTAAAATTCTGTTTTATATCTCTCATATATTTAAACAGTCTTATTACCTTTCTAAGGTTGTAATTAGTCAATCTATTTTTATCGGCTAACCATGTAGTATATTCAATAGGACTTGTTAGTTCAAAGGCATTATCTTTGAAGTTGACTATGTAGTATCCCCCAGCTCTTTCTATAAGAGGAACAATATCAATATGAAAATCTCCAGCGTAATTAAGGGTCACGCAGCGAGTATTTTTTTTTATAATATTTTGATATGTACTTGTTTCTTGAAATTCTTTAAACAATTGATTTATGTACTCACAAGGATTATCTTCAAATTCATCTATTGGTGTAACCAACAATAAAATATCAGCGTCAAATTCTTTATTCGCTTTTGGTGGCTTGATAATTGTTTTATGCCTATATGAACCCTGTGAAAACATTTCTTGATAACTATCACAAAATGTATCAGTCTTTTGTATAAATTGATTTAAAGTATTAAACTTTTGATCCAAAATATTGACTCTCGATTGATTCAGATTCACTTCGTCATTCATAAATTGATTGAAATAGCTAACTAATTGCACATTACTCTCCTAAGCCTAATAATCTTCGTATTGCTTCACTATTTTCAGCAAAGTGTTTTACTGCTTTTGACTCTAATGTTGAAATGATATTAGTCTTGTCTAATGATAACTCATTGTCAGATTCAAAATTAAGTCGTAAATAATTTTCTTTCGGAAGCATAAAATTGACAGTATTATGCACATTAATTGACTGTAAATTCAAAATTGTGTCAATGAGCTTACTGGTTTTCCATTTAGTGAGAAAACCCCATTTGTCTAGCATAGAATCTTGCGTGTCATAGTATTTGTGCCCTATGCCAGTCCCTATAGATAATAGTTTTATATTATTCATAGTAATAGAGTCAATATTATTTGTCGTTTTAATTTTTCCTATGGCTTCTGTTAGTGCAACAAGAGAAGGATTATTTGCCCATAAGCCCCCATCTGCTAATAAATATTTTTGCATTTCGACTGGATTAAAATATAAAGGTGCCGAACAAGAAGCAAGTATAGCGTCTTGAATTTTTCGATCTTTATCTCTTTTATATTCAGATAGATAATGTGACTTTATTACATGAACGTCACCGTTAGATATATCAGTTGTAGGGATGAGTAAACGAGTTTTTATGGAAGAATCAGATAATGTTTTATTCTTAAATTTACTGTTCAGAAGGTTTTTTAAATGAGAATTGTCATATCTACTTTTAAATAATCCCATTCGTCCAGTTTGACGTAATTTAAAAATATTTTCACCTTCATTTTTATATAAATCAATTATCTCTTGCAATGGAATATCTATCGCTATGGCTGAAGCTAAGATTGATCCCGTACTTGTGCCTGCTATTAAGTCAAAATGTTCATTGATCTTGATAGCAAACTTATCTTCTATTTCTTTGAGAATTATCGCAGAATATATCCCTCTTATGCCACCACCGTCAATTGAAAGAATTTTAAAATATTGATTCATTAAAACACTAACTCCATTGATTTTTTTAGCAGTTTAATTATCAAAGTATCGTTTTTCAACTGGGTTCTCTTTCAGCTAATTTCTTCAAATATTTATTTTGCTCTTCTATCAATTTAATCAATTGATCTTGTTTTTGGCTCTCTGTAGATTTGTCATTTATGGCTTTTAAGAGTTGCACGTTATCGTTATCATTATCCACCTTCTCACTAGAAGAAATATGATAAGTTGCTGCTATGCTAAAAAGTCCCACTACTATACTAATACCAATCCCCCACAACGCTATTTTTCTTGTGAAGCTATTAGCACCTTTATTTTCGGCAATTTCTGTATCTTTTTGTCCTATTTGTATTTCAACCTTTTCATTCTGCTTCTTCAGCTCGATCAGTTGATCTTCGATCTTTTCATTTTGTGTTTTTAATTCATTGACAATAATTTCATTATTGCCCTGCTGATTTTGCATTAGCAAAATGATATTGTTTTGAATATCTGAATCAGAAGTCTGTATTTGCAATAGCTCTGAATTAACGGTAATGAGAGTGTCATTTTGTTCTTTTAGTATCTCAAGAATAGAAATGATTTGTGCATTTTGTGCAGGTAGTGGATTTTTTGGAATTTTAAGTGGTGTGTATTCCCTTTTAAGGATGCTGGGAATGGTTCGTGATTGTTCCGCAATTTTATATTCCAAGCTATCGCTTGCAATAGACGTTCCAAGACCAGCTAATATTTTTGAAGAACCCAATAAATCTCTATTGTTCTCTATTGCTGCAGTTGCATATGCTAAACCTGACTTGTATGTTTTAAAATTTTCTAAATGTGACAATGTATTTTGAATACTTGGGCTATCAATTGTTTTGCGGAACTGTTCCATAGCTGATTGAACTGTTGCATATTCAGGCTTCAAATATTGTTTGTAATCAGCCGCCAATGCTTCAGCCAAGCCAAGCCCCTTATGCTCAATTGACCCCAATAATGGCTTCGTAAATGCCTCATAGTCTTGTGCACTTTTAAATGCAGCAGCGATACTTGGGTTGTTAAGGGATTTTTCCAATTCAGAAATTTTTGATTGTAAAGATTCAGCGCTCCATGCAGAATCTACCAATCCACCTAAAAAGGTTTTTTTATCATCTTCTATTTGTTTAAAAGTTTCAAATATTGGATTTTTATAGGCTAATTCTATCTCTTCATACAATTGTTCTATAGCTGTTTTTTTGCTTTTTTCATGTGCTTGAAAATCTGCTGTAAGCTTCTCTATTGCTTGTTGAGCAGCTGATTTCTTATCCTCACCATTTGTGCTCAAGTCTAATTCTGGGGAAATACTTGGCAAGGGTGGTTTTTCATTTTCGTCTAATGGAAGCTTTGCTTTTGAAAAATCAATAGTCTTTAAATTCAATTTTGGCTTTTTCTCCATTAGTTTACCCTCACTTCCCCGCTCAACAACTTCTGCATAAGTCTTTTTTGAACGATTATATTCCTCATAATTTTGTTTTCCTCTTTGCAGCTACGATAAATTGATATATCAAAAAGCCAGCAAAGATTTTATGTAAAAACCATATCCCATATATGTTGTCGAACTTTTCACCTGCTGTTCTACTTAAGGGATTAAAAAAATGCATAAAATCATTAAAATTGTACGTCAGTATAAGTCCTAAACAATACAAGCCCATATATAAAGCTATCGAAAGTGTAATCAGCCAAAATAATGGTAACGTCCAACTTTGACCGTAATTTGAGACTATACGATTGAAAGAAAATAAAAACTTATCCTCTATATTTTCAAATAACTTCGTTTGCTTTAGCTCTTTACGATATTCGTTAAGTTCCAAACTGTAAAACAGTTGAGAATCAATAAAGTTTTTTTGATTTTCAAGAACAACTTTGAGTTGTCTAAAAGTATCACGATTGGCTTGATATTTTTTACCCCAATGCACTTCGTTGAATTTAATGCCTTCAAATTGTGTATGCTTAAAGATTAATGTGGCTTTTTTAAAGTCAATATTAATCAACTTCGCCTTTTCTAAAATACAATTTTCAATATCAACAATAGCACTAAATGAACAATTTTTAAGATCAAATTTTTTACTATCGTGCCTTGAATCAAAACCTATGATCCTAAAGTTCGCATTAAAGACAGAATCATTGATTATGATTTTTTCACCACTTGCTAAAGATATATCAGCGTTAGCCATAAACTCACAATTATCAAAAGTTAAATTCTTTAGTTTTTGAAACTTGGATGAATCAAACTCACCCTGAAACTTACAATTTATGAAGTTCAAACTATCCGCTATTTGAGTGTTGGAAGGGAAAAAATAATCAAATATAGACGCTTCAGTAATATCAGGAAATTCGATACATTTACATGATAAAACATTAGAAGCCCTGCTTGGAAGATAGGTAGCATTGTTGTTTTTATATAGTTCTGCAAAATCAGACCAAAAAGCGTCTGAGGTTTCAGCTGAAAAATATTGATCACATTTGTTCAATTGATCACCCTTACTTTTCTTCCAGTTTCATGATTTTCAATTTCTTTGTGCCATCTTTTGAATTAAAATCAAGCATTGCAGCAGCTTTCTTATTAATATAAAGTTGAATCTTTCCACCACATTCGGCAGGCGTTTTTGGATCAACAATATTAGAGATTAAAAGTTTAATTCTCGGTTGAAAATTACTTGCTGGATTGCGCAAGATGATACTTTCTCCATATTTAAACGTTAATTGGCAGTTTGAAAGCAATATTGCTTGATTGTCATAAGCCTCGCTGCTCACACCCACCATAACAGTCTGTCCATCTTCAATATTATCTTTGAGTTCATCCGAAAGGTTTTTCACATACGCATGCGTCTCTTCTACCTGAGTTATGAGTTGTTTTGTTTTTTCTGGAAAGCCAAAATACACCATTGCAATAGTTACCACGGCAGTAATTCCCTTAAGTATTTCCCACCAATTATTTTTTAAAAAATTAAGCATTCACTCTCACTTCCCCGCTCAACAACTTCTGTATAAGCCCTTTTTTAAGGGTTTTAAATGCCTCTTTTTTAGCTCGTAGGGTTTCGAGTTTTTCGTCGGTGGTGGAGAGGATTTCGGCGATTTTTTGCTGTTCTTCAAGAGGAGGAAGAGGTACTTTGATAACTGAAAAATCAGATTTATTTAACAAAGGAACAGCCTGAGTACCTGCAAGATTTTTTATATACTCTTTTTTCATATCAAGCACATAATAATAAAAGTCTGGAGAATTTTCTTTTGTGCAAACAAGAGAGTTTATTTGTTGATTGGTGCTCATTTCTTCATAAGCCATGCCGATTTTTCCAATTGTTGAACCGATACACGTCACCAAAATACTACGAGCAGGTAAAATTCTTGTTTGTTCAAACCCTAAATCAGTTAGTTTATTAGCCGTATTTTTGACTTCTTTTGATTTTCCCAAATCACTTGGAGAAGCCCAAAGTCTGGTGCCATTCGTGTAATACTCTTGATTTGAAGTTTTTGGAGTGCTACCTGTCACAATTTGCCCAATCTTCTTCAGTTCCACTACTTCCCACACCCTCGGAATCCGCCCAATCTCAGACTCTTTAAACTCACTATGCCCGATCCCCTCACTCAAAAGCCGCTGCATTAACCCCCGCTTGAGGGTTTGGGTCTCTTCGATCTTGGAGTCAATCGAATCGATCTTTTGATCGACGGTACTGAGGATTTCGGCGATTTTTTGCTGTTCTGGGAGAGGGGGAAACGTAATTAAAAGCTTTCGTAAATTTTGAATCCCCAATGATATCCGTGTGGATCCTGACGTAAAATTTCTGAATTGATTTTTGGTATGCCCTGAATTCAAAAATTGAAACAAGAACTCATTTTTTATACTTTTGCTTTTTATTAATGCCATTGTCGGTGATAATGCAAATGGAAAATCGTAACGCTTAAACTTTATAACTTTACCTACGGTTGCAACTCTTCCAAATGCAATATCGTTTTCATTTATCGCAATATTGTTATTTTGCTCTAAAACGTCTTCAAGAGAAACTTTTCTACAGCTTGATAAATTAATCTCACCACTTTCACTAATATCACCTATCCCCACAAATGGATAGCCATTACTATCTTCTTTAGGTGCTCTATGAGTTGGGTGTGGGTCAAGAATATCAGCTACATTTCCTAATTCGAGAAGCTCCCATTCTTCAGGAATCACCCCGATTTCGGTCTGTTTGTATCCTTCTCGAATACTCATAGAGCAAACCCTAACTCTCTAAGGTATTCGCCCAGCTTCTCGTCGATCTCCCGCTCTTTCTCCTCGATCTCACTGATTTTCCCAAGCGTCTCTTCTATGTCTATGATTACCTCTTCGGCACTCATATCGATATAACGGGCGATATTGAGATTGTAATCATTATCAGCGATTTCGGACATATCAACCACTCTCATATACTGCTCGACTTCACACCCAGTGTCATAGGAGCTGACCACTTTTTCGATATTTTCAGGAGTGAGAGAGTTTTGATTTTTGCCGTCTTTATACTCTTTGGAAGCGTCGATAAAGATCACTTTATTCTTTAGAGCTTCGGATTTTGATTTATTTATAAGGATAATGCTCGCAGGGATTCCCGTGTTATAAAATAGTTTTTCAGGCAACCCCACCACCGCTTCGATTAGATCGTCACGGAGCAGCCCTTCACGGATTTTCCCCTCTGTACCGCTACGAAAGAGGACACCGTGAGGCAGAACGATCCCCATTTTCCCATTGTGTTTGAGGACGCTGATCATGTGCTGTAAAAACGCCATATCGCCATAGCCACGAGGAGGAATACCATAGCGGAACCGTCCGTATTCGTCGCTCACTACGTCGTTGTATTTAGGAGCTATCGGCTGACCTTTTGCGTCGGTCTTTACATCCACTTCGGCAGCTTCCCACCAGTTGGAGAGACTAAAAGGGGGATTGGCGATAACACGGTCGAATGTTTCGAGTTCTCCATTTACGGTATGTTTCGGAGAGCCTAATGTATCGCCTTTGCGAATATCGGAGTCTTTGAAGTTATGGACGATCATATTGATCTTACAAATCGCCCACGTCCCTAAGTTTTTCTCCTGACCTTTGAGGGTACAGTTGACATACTCACCGATCAGTCCGCCATGACTAGCTACATAATGCGCCGACTGGATCAGCATACCGCCCGATCCACACGTAGGATCGTAGATCGTGTTTCCCGCTTCGGGTTTGATCAGTTGAACGAGGAGCTGCACCACCTCTTTAGGGGTATAGAATTCTCCCCCTTTTTTACCAGCGTCGTCGGCGAATACACGGATTAGGTATTCATAGGCGTTTCCGAGAATATCGGGATTTTCGAGTGCGGAGTTGGCGAGAGAGTATTTGTTGAAATGCTGTAAAAGACGGGAGAGGAGTTTATCGGGAAGTTTTTCGCTATCGCCGAAATGTACTGCCGTCATTACCCCCTCTAATGAGCTGTTGTGTTCTTCGATTGCGCTAAACGCTTGATCTATCGCTTGACCGATATTTTCCGTCTTTTTGGTGATCTCTTTCCACCATGCGGCTTGGGGGATATAAAAGCGGTGGAAGTCTTCGTCTTCTATCGCTTCTTCGAGGGTGATTCCCTCTTTATGAGCGGCATTCTCCGCCTCTTCGAAAAACTGATCACTGGCACGTTTGAGAAAGAGGAGTCCGAAAATATAGTTTTTAAAATCTGAGCTGTCGATATGCCCGCGCAGTAAGTTCGCCGAATCCCAAAGCCACGATTCGAGCGTTGCTAAATCCAATTTTTGAGCCATAAAAATCCTAAATTATAAAGTCGTTCATTATAGGAGAAAACATTTAAATGAAAGTGGGTTGTCCTTGTTTTCTGTTGGTTTTTTATATCTTCCATTTCATTTTAATGCTCTAGCAACTTCTCTTTACGCTCTTTTTCGGCGATCACGATGGCATCAATAACTCCACTTGCTATCTCACTGCTCTTTAAATAGTTCATGGTGAGATATTTTTTGATTGTATTTGGGTCATTGTGTCCCAGTGCCGCACTGAGATGCATACTCTCTAGCCCTTGTTCTGCCATTGCCGATACCATCACGTTACGCAGGTAATGGATACCAAAATTAGTATCTTTTAATCGTGTTTTTAGGCGTCCAACAACTTTGTCAATGTTGATGATATGCCCACCCGTAATTCGAGAGCTAAAGACCCAACCCTCATCCTGACGGAATATCTCTAAATTTTCTTTGATTGCATCGGATAAAAATATCTTTTGTTCTTCATCATTTTTAGTTTTTCGCAGCACATAATAATTCGCATTGAAATTGATATCCTCCCAGCGCAGAGTTAGTATTTCACCTTTTCGTCTGCCTTGGAGGGCAAATAGAAAAAATGCGAGATAGAACGGATCATCATTAAATTCTTTATGAATTGCTTCATGAATAGAGTTTAGCTTACTAACGGCATTGACAACCATTTTTTTGGATGGAGGCAATTTTATCTTTATCCCATCGAGCGGGTTAAAGGATATGAGTCGATTTGCTATGGCTTTTTTCAAAGCAGGGGAGAGCACTTCTAGCGTCTGCTTAATTGTTCGAGGAAGTAATCCTAGTTCCTCTTGTTTTTTTATCGCGTGGCTTATATGCAACTGCCGAAGTTCTGTAACCTTCTTTTGACCACAATAAGGACTTACATAGCGCTTATAATGACTTTTGCGTGTTTTAGTGTAATTCGTATCGGGAAGAAGTTTGAAATGAGCATCTATAAAATCATCAAGTGTTATATTGCTGTTTAAGATATTTTCTTTTTTAGCATTTTTGATCCTAATAACTTCAATCTTTGCAAAAGCTATTTTATCTTTTTTAGTCCATGAAACTTGATCACTTACATCTATTAAACCGCTGTGTTCTTTTTTTTCATACGAAAAACGATAGAGAAAAATAGTATATGAACTATTAGCCCACAACCCTGTTTCAATCTTTTGCGGATAATCATTTCTGTCTATAGCCATTAATATTATCCCTCCCTGATATTATATTTGGGTACCGTTTTGGGTACCAACTTTGTAGGTATTAGTATATTCTTATTAATATTAAAGAAGACTATAAAGCCCATAAAATAGGCTTATTAGTATGCGTATATATTAGTAAATTATATAGCAGTAGTGGCTCATAACGGAGTTGTCGCAGGTTCAAATCCTGCTTGACCCACCATCTTCAAATACCGCAATTATCAAAAAATCAAACATATTACAAAAGTTATAAATGTATCTACTAATGCTTATCGTCATCTCTGTTGTTGCATCGTTTCATAAAGCTGTGCAAGTGATTCAACAAATAAAGGGTGATCGTTTGGGGCACGTGCTACACGGTAGTCGTCAATTCCAAGTGCTTTGGCTTTCTCTCGGTATTCGATATCAAGCTCAAATTCTGTTTCGGAGTTGTCAACTGTAAAAGCGATAGGGTAGATGATGACTTTTTTGGTCTTTAAGCTGGCAAGTTTATCTTCTAGATAGGGTCGTATCCACTCTAATGGCCCGAGTCTGGATTGATAGGCCAAATGGGTTTTGTTGAAATGGAGTCCAGCATCGTTAAGTGCACGCCGTACATGATAGACGTTATTACGAATATGTCGTTGATAGAGATCACCTTTGGCAATAATCTGTTTTGTAAGGCCATGTGCTGAAAAAACGAGATCAAATTCTTGGGGATTATCGTCTCCAATTGTTTCTTTGATACGTTCAACGATCGCATTGATATAGTTGGGTTCATTGTAATAGCGGTCAATAGTTTTAATCTTATGTGAAATTCCTAAACGCAAGGACTCTTCGTGTAAAACGTCAAAAGAGGAGACGGTTGTTGTCGATGAATGATGGGGATAAAGAGGGATGGCATAAATCTCATCATACGATGCAACATCTTTGAGTACATCAACAGTATAAGGAGGAGTATAGCGCATTACATAATAGACATCAACATTGAGCCGCTTAGACAGTGCATTTACAAGATTGCGCGTGTGTGCAACGATAGGAGATTTACCTCCAATCAAAGAATAGTTATGTTGTGATTCTTTGAGCCTCAGGGTTGTAATGAGCCATGCGATGATAGAACGGATTGGTTTTGGAGCACCAATAATACGTTTGTCATTAAACATGTTGGTCAAAAAAACTTTTACCTCGGAGAGATTGTTGGGACCACCCATATTGAGTAAAAGAACTGCTTTGGTCGTGTGTATCATAAGGAACCTGTCCATATAGCATCCAGCAAAGGTAAAGTAAGTGAAGAGGATGCGAGAAATGCAAAAAATGGATGGTGTTCAAAGAGTTTAATCATTAGTATTCTCCGATAGATAAAATATAGAAGAATGATAGAAAAAAAAACAATCCTTTCGTAGGGCTTTTTTGACAGTTTGATATTACATAATTAGTGTTTTGAAAAATACGCTTTGGTTGCGTTGTGACGATACTCAAACATGGTATCTATATCCCGCTTGATGAGTGCTAATGCGCCTAGCCATCCCATGGGAAAGCTGAGATCGTTAAGGTTTCTTCCATAAGTGTTGTTTGAGTTTCATAGATGAGCTTTTTTAATAAGATTGTTTGCCATCCCTTTAAAAACGAAAAGATGGATGGGTATTAATGCGTACCAATAGAGTCTTCCAGCAAGACCTTGAGGATAAAAATAGGCACTTTGATAAAGATTTCCGTCTTTGATTAAAAACTCAAGCCATGCTTTTCCTGGTAGTTTCATTTGTGCAAAGAGTAAAAGTCTTTGATTGTCTTGGATATCAACGACTTTCCAAAAATCGATACTGTCACCTATGCGAACGGCTTTTGGATCACGTCTCCCGCGTGAAATACCATAGCCGCCGAAAAGTTTATCGATAAACCCACGCGTTTCCCACAGCCAGTCAAATCCAAACCATCCATTTGCTCCTCCAACAGAACAAAAAGTTTCAAACACTTTTTGAGCTGATATGTCATTTAGCGGTATGAGTTGACGATCGATAAACACGGCATCGGCTAAATTGGCATGATCGGTTTCCCATGCTTCTCCTGAGGCATCCGACCAGCGACTTAGAACTTGAGCAGTTTTTATCTCTTCAACCGTCGCATTGACCGCTTCACGATAGGACATGGGATGGATTGAGGGGAAAAGCTGTGCGGCATTATTGTTGGTCAAGAGGACTTCACTTTTTAGTCCTTCGATGAGGGCAGAGGCTACCGAGTAAGGGACAGGAGTCATAATGGTAAGCCAATAGGAGGAGAGTTTCGGGGTGAAAAAAGGGATTGGTATGAGAGTACGTTCCAACCCTACGGCATCGGCATAGCCTAAGAGAAGATCTTTATAGCTCATGGTTTCACTCCCGATATCGATCATACTGCTTTGCTGTTTTGGGAGGAATGCCGCTAGGGTCAAGTATTCGATTACGTCACTTTGGGAGATCGGTTGACAGAGGGTATTGACCCATTTTGGGGTAATCATAAAAGGGAGTTTTTCCACCAAGTGACGGATGATTTCAAAGCTAGCAGAACCGGATCCAATGATAACACCTGCACGAAACCACAGTGTCTGGATCATATCCGGACGGGAGCTTAGTATCTCTCCTGTCTCAATACGGCTGAGGAGATGTTCGCTTGCGCTCTTTTTTTCACCCAAACCGCCCAAGTAAATAATACGCTTTACGCCCGCTTTTATACAGGCATCCAAAAAATTCTGAGCACTTTTTCGATCGAGTTCTCGATAATTACTCGATGCCATCGAATGAATCAGGTAATACGCTGTATCTATACCTTGAAGCGCTTGATTGAGACTTTCAACATCAAAAGTATTACCTTGAAAAATTTCAACGCGCTCTTGGGGATTAAGCGTTTGTCCGTGCTTTACAAAAAGACGCACATTAATCGTCTCTTCTTGCAGTAATCTATGTTTGAGTCGTCGCCCAATATATCCGTTTGCACCTGTTAATAATACATTCATTGTTTCTCACTTTTTGAGATAGTTAGAGAGTCATTTCTAATATTTACAGTACTATACATTTTTTACACAGCTTTTTGAACTATATTTTTGTCTTTTGATGAATTAAACATAAAAAATTGGTTAGTAAACATTTAAGAAAAGTAAACCTTATCATCAGTTACCCATTCGAAGAAAATATAAATATCTGGTTACGATTTACGGCATGGAGTAATTACCATGTAATAGTTTTCATCCATAATTATGATCATTAAAATTGATTTTAAGCCATCCATTCATGGTTTTGAGACCATTTCTGAGACCATTCAATTAATTTTTCTGCGGGCATTGGTCGTGCGATTCCGTATCCTTGTGCATAATCACATCCAAGCAATAGCAGTTGTTTGCCATGTTCATGGGTTTCGACACCTTCTGCGATCACTGCACGACCAAAAGCAGACGCTAAGCCAACTATGCCTGCTAAGATTGCCAAATCATCACTA
The DNA here is from genome assembly GCA_043797085.1 of Pseudomonadota bacterium. Taxonomy (GTDB): domain Bacteria; phylum Campylobacterota; class Campylobacteria; order Campylobacterales; family Sulfurimonadaceae; genus Sulfuricurvum. The sequence continues at coordinate 132,267 of JAZDQA010000011.1, forward strand.
TCATCAAGCATATCACGAACAAAACTTTGATCGATTTTTAAGGTAGCAACGGGAAGACGTTTAAGATAAGTAAGAGAGGAATAGCCCGTACCGAAATCATCTAAAGCGAAATGTATCCCCAGTTTTTTGCACTCTTCTATAATTTGAGAAGCTCGAGTAACATCTTCCAATGCACTGGTCTCCAGTACTTCAATTTCCAGTAAAGAAGAATCAAAATTTTCATGCTTAGCAAGAATCTCTAGCAACCGTTCAACAAAATCCCCTTGCAGCAACTGCCGAGCTCCGACATTAACACTTACAGGCAAATTAAGCCCCTGATTTTGCCATCGTTGGATTTGTGAAATAGCCTCGTTGATTACCCACTCACCGATTTCTACGGCTAATGGATGATTTTCAATGATCGGAAGAAATTTAAGAGGAGGGATAAGACCTTCTTGGGGGTGTTGCCAACGTATAAGTGCTTCAGCACCGATAAGGTCACCGGTACGCATATTAATTTTTGGTTGATAGTACAGAACAAATTCGTTGTTGCTCAGTGCCTGTTGTATTCTCTCTAAATTTTCGTGTCTTATGCGTATTGTGCGATCATGTTCAGGATTAAAAATATGATAGCGATTTTTACCCGATTGTTTCGCTTCATACATTGACTGATCCCCTTGTCGAATCAGCTGGTCAGCATCTACATCATCAAATTGAGGATAAAATGTCACCCCGATACTGGCTGAAACTTGAATGACAATATCTTCTAAGTAGATAGTCTGACTTGCAGCATCTAAAAGTCTTTGTATAATAGGCAACGCAATGGAGGTATCATTCATATCCGTCAAAATTGCAATAAACTCGTCACCTCCTAGTCTGGAAAGAGTATCTCCTTCGCGCAATGCTTGTTTCATCCGTGCTGAAAGAGCAACCAGAAGTTGATCTCCAACTGCATGACCATAGCGATCATTGACTTCTTTGAATCCATCTAAATCAAGATAAAGCACGGCTATATGCTCATGTCGTCGCAGAGCTTGAGCCATTGCTTGTCGTAATCGGTCTGAATTTAAAACACGATTGGGTAAACCGGTAAGGGAATCATAATGGGCAATGTGTTCAAGCTGCTGCTCGTGTTCCTTGGTCTTAGTGATGTCATAAAACCATCCCAAAATGGACAATTCACCTTCAAATTCCATAGGAATGTAAGAAGCCAATACCCATATTGTTTGATTATTGATAAAAAGTTCTACAAGCCGATCACGTATAACTTCATTATTGTTAATCTGTGTTACTATCTCATCATACTCATTTTTATTCGCATAGTGATTTTTAGGACTTTTATCTATAAGAGTAGATTTTTCTGTATCAATAAGTTTGGCATAAGCATTATTTGCAAAAAGAACTTTACTGCCGTTTGCTTTTGCAATTCTAACAGCAATAGGGCTTAATTCGAGTAATTGTGTAAGCATATGCTCTCGGTCATGCACGGTTTTTGCCAATTGGTGCATACTTTTTGAAATCAGCTCCAGTTCATCACCGGTTTTGATTAGAATATCGGAATTATAATTTTGGTTTTTAATCGTCTGAATCTGCTCCATCAGCTTTTGTAACGGATTCGCAATTTGTTGATTAAACAAGTACCTAAGAAGCGCAATTGCAATCAATGTCAGTGCAAGGATGATAGAAACAAAAGCGGTTCGGTTTTTTTTAAGGCTCTCAGACTGAAACGTTTTATCAAGATTGCTTATGATGTATAGAGGACCATCCTTTGTAACGATAAAAGAGAAACCTTTATAAGCATTACTCTCATTAAGTATAGGTATTTGATTTCTATACTTAAGCGGTGAACTCAGTGTTTTAAATCGTGAATCCGAACTGGAATGTATCCATATGTTTAAATCATCAGAGAGTTCTTTAAAATAGCTTTTTCCCATTATTTGTGACATTTCAACATGAACGATAAGTTTATTTGTTTGTTTGTCTAAAAGACTCATGTGGCAGCTAACAATCAGTTCATCATTTTCCTTGTGATAGGTCACGATTCCTTTTGAATACAAACCGGGATCAGTATAATTAGACGTATGCCGATACGGTATTAATCGGAGAAATTTAGTCGGTATTGGCTGATATTCTTCTTCTTGTTCCAAACGGCTGTATATCGTCACTCTATTACTTTCATAAGAGATGAAATTGAGACGATACCCTTTTGAAGTTTTATAGACATACGCTAGAAGTTCTTGATGGGTATCATAAAGGGCAATGGAATCATTAAGCGAAAGTTTCACCCGATAAAGCAGCTGTTCCGTAATATTCTTTTTTTCTTCATCAAGCAAGATCGCATTGTAATTGTTTTTATCCTGATACGAATCGATTAATTGAAGAGAAGAAATCATTATTTCATCGTCTTGGATGAATGTAATCCCTTGTTTTAAATTGTCTTCTAAAGAGTTTAGACTCGTAGATATTCTCTGAAAAGCAAAATGAATTTGTTGTTGGGATTTTTCCGCGTAATTTGAACGAAGAAAATATTCAAAATAGCTTCCAAGGATTCCAACCACCAATACTATCGTGGCGATAAGAATCAGCAGCAGCTTGTTTTTAAGATTTTGTTTTGAATACCAGTTGATCTGCATTAAAAAATTGGTTTCACTTTCTCTACATTTTCTTTTGTGACCAATTCTACGGGAATTAGAATATGTTTGGGCACTTTTTCACCTTTGAAAATTTTAGCGGCAATCTCAGCGGATTTTACCCCTCCCAAGGGAAACAAGACTGATCCGCTTTGTGTCCCTTTTCGAATAGCATCTCGCGCTTCGGAAGTATAATCGCATCCGACGGTAATCAAAGATGCCGGATTGATACCATGATGTTCGAGTGCCAATCGGGCACCACTTAGCATGCTGTCACTTTCAGAGAAAATCGCATCGATTTTTTCACCGGAAGCAATCAGTTTTTCCATCTCGAAAATCGCATCTTTACGCAGATAGTTACCCGTGCGTTTAATCACATGAATTTCTTTGTATTTTCCGATGGTATCTAAAAATCCTTTGGACCGAAGCTTGGTGACATCAGCCGTTTGTATCCCCTCGAATAAAAGTACTTTTCCCTTTCCGTTAAGTCGTTTTGCAATGTACTGTGCACCAAGCATCCCGATTTTAATGTTATCAGAGTTGATAAACGTTGTATAGGCATCTCCTTGGATTCCACGGTCAAGAATGATGACGGGAGTTCCGCGCTTATACGCTTTAGCTATGACAGGAACGACTGCTTTTTCATCGTTAGTCCCAATGATCAGAAGATCGGCTTTGGTGTCTATAAAATGGTTGATTTGGCTGATGAGTAGTGCTGTTTTTCCTTTGGCGTCAGAAGAGACGAAATGGATATTCGGATATTTTTTGAGCGCATCAGCAACTTCACGCGTTTGTGCTTTACGAAAATCATTTGCCATTGTATCTTGTGCAAATGCAACCGTTTTTCCATTGTTATCAGCCGCAGCAAGAATGGATGAACAAACTATCATTCCTGCTAGAATCATCTGTTTAAACGTCGTCATGCTGATACTTTCCTTTTAAATATAGTCACTGATGTTACGCATATTAAGTGCATAACGTCAGATAGTCACAAATTTATTACCGCTATTCAAATTGGAGCCCAAGATTATTATCCGATGTCACATTACGATAGTAATGACATTTGAAATTTTATCGTGAAGACCATCATATTCAGCTTCAAAGACTAAACGACAATTTTGCTGATAAAACCACTTACATATTATATTTATCTCATTTGACTCTTTTACAATGTTTTTATGCAAACGTAAGAAATTTAATTTTTTAAGTTTTAGTCCTGCTGTTAATAGTCGTGAAGGTGAAAATATGCTACCAAAGTTAATTATAGTGACGGATTTAGACCACTTTAAGCTCTATACGAGAAAAGTAGATCCAAAAGGGAAATTGTCTCTTAGTCTGAGCATGAGCAAAAACAGTCTCAATTTGCATAAAAAGATAGGTGAAGCGTTTTTTGATGTACAAGGAAGCTTTCATGGAATTCGAGGAAGCGGAACAGGTGAAAGCTATTGCAGTAGAGTCGAAAAAGAACAACGTAAAATCAAAGAAATTTCAGAACAGATTACGACGGTTTTAGAAAATAACCCTCATCAAAGATGGTCATTTTCTGCCCCCCAAGCCATTAATAATCATATTGTCGAGCTACTCCCTGAATCGATTAAAAATAGATTGAGAGAGAATCTTTATGCTAATTTGACAGCAATTCCAACGGATGAAGTCTTGGCACATTTTTCAAAATAGACTTTTACTTAAGGATTTGGTATGTCATCCATTGCATGGCTTTCACACACACTTGACGACGGAAGGATTGCGTGCGATGCCTGCAATCAAGAATGTAAACTTTTTGAAGGAGAGTACGGTATCTGCGGTGTCCGTAAAGTCGAAAACGCTCAAATGCATCTTCTCACCTATGGTCGTGCGGCAACGGTCAATGTCGGTTCTATTGAAAAAAAACCGTTGTTCCATTTTTTGCCTGATTCAGATGTCTTTTCGTTCGGAACAGTCGGATGCAATCTTTCATGCAAATTTTGCCAAAATCCCGATATTTCTCAGTATCCGAAAGAACATCATAATACGATATTAGGGCATAAGCTTTCTCCTCAACGTGCGCTTAATCTCGCCATTGAAAATGGATGCCAAAGTATCGCCTATAGGTATAATGAGCCTGTCGTATTCTTCGAATACACGTATGACACTGCCAAGTTGGCGTATGAAGCCGGACTCAATAACATCTATGTCTCAAGCGGTTATGAAACCCGAAAGGCGATTGATACTATCCTCCCATTTTTAGACGGTATGAATATCGATATCAAGGGATATAATGAATCGTTTTACAAAGATATATGCGGTTCATCGCTAAAACCCGTTTTAGAAACACTCGATTACGCCTATCAAAAAGGGATATGGATCGAAACCTCGACTCTTCTAATCCCCGGATGTAACGATTCTGATCAAGAGATTCGAGACATAGCAAAGTTTCAAGCCAGTCTTGATCCAAATATTCCTTGGCATATTAGCACCTACAATAATGCAAGGTATAAAATGCAAAACACCTCAAAAACACCTCAAGAAACACTGACTCGTGCTTATGATATTGCTAAAGAAGTAGGATTAAACTATGTTTATACCGATACTATGAATGATATGTTGCGAGAATCAACCTATTGCCCGCATTGTGACAAATCGGTTATTGATCGTCACAGCAGGGAGAGAAATTACGTCACAAACCATTTGTCTTCAAAAGGGCAATGCCCATGGTGCGGTACGGACATAGCAGGAGTATGGTTTTAATAAGCTAATTGTTAACATTCTATTAACATTCTATCGCTATAATTCGTTTATGATAAACAATTTAAATTATAAGCTTGACTTAATAGAAAAAAATATTGAACAAAAAAGCAGTTTAGAACTGCAGCTGTTTTTGCTTGATGCAAAAGAACACTTTCTCGATATATGTAGAGAACTCACGCCAGAGCAAGAAGTTACTTTAACCGACAAGATCGCAAAAATCGAAAAATACTTAGAAAACTGACCTGAGCGTTTTTTAACCTGAGGTATTCTCTCAACGCCGCTCAAGAGTGAATCTGATTCCACAAACAATTTCTAATATATCACACAAGCGTCAAATTCTCATTATATTCTCATTATTTATTGTTAACATGTTGTTAACATATCATTAACAATATGCAACATAAGCTTTTATATCCGATAGACAAGAGGATAGACGATGTTCACTATGCAGAATTTAAGTGTGCTTTATATTGAAAAAGATCTTGAAACTCGCCGCAGAGGTTCCTCTTTGATGCGTGACAACGGATTGAAGGTGTTTGAAACTTCAGACACAACAAACGGATGTGAATTATTTCGTATGAACGAGATTGATATCGTTATGATTGATCTGGAACTTCCTGAAAATAGCGGCTTGAATTTTATCCGTTGTCTTCGGGGGAAAGATGTACTGACTCCGGTCATTATTACGACCGATCATTCGGATGAAGAGACGTTGTTTGAAGCGATCAATCTCGATATTACACGATATCTGATAAAACCCTGCAAAGAAAGTTCACTGCTCGAAGCCCTTCAAATGGCAATCAAAAAAACCGTTAACGCCCACCCGATAACGTATACCAAGCTACACCATGGTTTTAGTTACGATCCAATCAATAAAAGTGTCAATAACCCTGATGGAACGGTGAGTCATTTAAGCAAAAAAAATCACCTTTTTATCGAACTGCTTTTAAAAAACAAGAAGAGTATCATCCCCTATGATGTTATAGAAATGCTCGTATGGGAAGGCTCTATGATGACAATGGATGCCCTGCGTACATTGGTTCGCAGTGTTCGTAAAAAGACCTATATGGATATTGTTTCCAACCACAATGGGATCGGTTATAAAATCAATATTTGATCTAAGAAGAGTAGTGTGATTTCGGAAGCACTTCAAAATATGATTTAAATTATTTTTTAAGAAAATATATTACTGTGCTATAATCAACCTAAGTAAATAACATTACAAAGGGGATGTTTGGTGCGGGAAGTTATTTTATTTTTTATCTTTTTTACATCATTATGTGCAACCACAATTCTTCATCAAACCGTTAATGTCGGAGTTCTCTCTTTTCGTCCTCTCGATGAGAATCAAAAAATATGGAAACCTCTCAAAGATGAAGTTCACGCCTCCAATCCATTTCTTGATCTAAATATCACTTCCGGAAGTTTAGAAGAGATAGAAAAACTCACCGAAAAAAATGCTCTTGATTTTGTTGTCGTTCATCCTGCTGCTTTTGTGGAAATGGAGTACAAATACGGTATTTCTAATATCGCTTCCATTGTTCGAGAAACCACATCAAACGGTAATCATCTCACAACATACGGCGGTGTCATTGTTGCCCTATCCAATCGTCATGATGTTCATACGCTTTTGGATGTTCGCGGGAAAACCATCGCGACAACGCATAAAGAGGGGTTTGCTGCAATGCTTATGCAGCAAGAAACGCTCTCACAAGCCGGTATAGATATTCTTCGTGAGTGTAAAATGCTTTATACCGGTCAGCCATCAGAGACTGTGATTGATGCTCTTCGTGAGGGTAAAGCCGATATTGCTTTTGTTCGTACCGGATACATCGAAGAGATGATCAGTAAAGGTAAACTAAAAGAAGCCGAACTTACTATTATAAATCCACAAAAAGAAAAAAACTTCCCCTATCTTCTCTCTACTAAGCTTTATCCCGAATGGGCCGTTGCATCTACATCTCGTCCATCGGCTGATACAATCAAGGCATTTACGATCGCACTGTATCAAATTCACACCGATGATTCAAAAGATTTTCATGAATTTTCCATCCCTCTTTCGAATCAAGCCGCACGGGAACTTATGCAAAAATTCCATGTTTATCCATTTGATAATACATCTACACTGCAAGATATAGTAAAAAAATACAGCATCGCTTTAATCACATTTTTTGCATTATTAGCGATTGGAAGCGTACTCTTTACTTTGTATTATTTTTTATCAAAACGTAAAGCATTTAAACAAGCCAAACAAATAGAATTGATTCTCGCCACTGCAACCGATGGAATTCATGTACACGATACCAAAGGAAATTTGATTCTCTTTAGCGACTCGTTTGCACAAATGCTCGGATACACCAGAGATGAGACAGCAAAGTTGAACATTTATGATTGGGATAAACATTTTGATCCTGAAAAAATTATCAATATGATGGAATCTATAGAGGATAAAACACTCAAATTTGAAACCAAACATCTCCGTAAAAATGGAACTGAATTTGATGTAGAGATTCATTCCAAAGGGATGGTTCTTAATGGTAATCCCTATATTTTTGCTTCTGCAAGGGATATTACCCATCAAAAAGAAGATCAAAAACGCCTTCTTGAAGAGAAAAACCGTTTTGATCATCTCGCTCATCACGATCCGCTCACCGGTTTTCCGAATCGTCTTAGTCTGATCGAAAAACTGGAAGATAAAATTTCTCATTACAGTGATCATCCCTTTGCCCTTATGTTTCTCGATTTGGATGGTTTTAAAGAGATTAATGATTCTTTCGGTCACCGTTTTGGAGATCAGCTACTCATCTTATTCTCGAAACTTCTGCAAAATCTGCTTCCGGATGATACTTTTATCGTCCGTACGGGGGGAGATGAGTTTGTTATACTGATGATGTGTAAAGAAAATAAAGGGCAGATAGAACAACTTTTACTGCACCTTATTCAAAAGCTTAATGACCCCTTTAATATTGATCTGATTGATGTCTATATCACGGCAAGTATTGGTATCGCGATATATCCGCAAGATGGATCTACTCACGAAGAACTCTTACAAAAAGCCGATGCGGCTATGTACAATGCCAAAAATATCGGTAAAAATACCTACAGTTTTTACAATACCCTATTTACTGAAAAAGCGCTCCAACGTACAATACTCTCTACTCAATTGAAAAAAGCAATTCAAAACAATGAACTGGAACTTTATTTTCAGCCTCAGGTCGATGTTGATACCGGTAATATCATCGGGGCTGAAGCACTTATGCGATGGATGACACCCAATGGAATGATCCCGCCATCAATGTTTATCCCAATAGCTGAAGAGAGCGGATTGATCTTAGAAGTAGGAAAATTTGCACTGATGCAAGGGTGCAGTACTGCTGTAGCTTTGTCAAATGAAGAGATGCTGCATGGTCGAATTGCCATTAACGTTTCGGCCCGTCAACTGGCACATCTGGATTTTCTTGCGACTCTTGACGATGTCCTTAATTTGACTCAATGTAATCCGCAGTATATTGAACTTGAAATTACTGAAAGTTCTATCCTTGAAAATCCTGAAAAAATGATTGCATTATTGAGCGTGATTAAGTCGAAAGGATTTAATATTTCTATCGATGATTTCGGTACCGGGTATTCGTCCCTCTCGTATCTTAAAAATCTTCCTATCGATAAACTCAAAATCGATCAGTCTTTTATTCGAAATATTACGCATGAACATAAAAATCAAACGATTGTAAAAACGATCATATCTTTGGCTAAAGGGCTTGGAATGAGTGTGCTTGCTGAGGGAGTCGAAACCGAAGATGAGATGCTGTTTTTACGGAATAACGGTATTGATTCTATACAAGGATATTATTATCATAAGCCGATGAAGATCGATTCATTTAGAGAAATAGTGAAGTAATCTCCGTCTTTATAAAAGTTGATCCTTGAGTTTTGAATCTGCTATACTATCATTATAGATGGTAAAGGACGCAAGATGAGTGAAAGTGCCTTATGTGATGAATTTCTTAGTGAAATGACACTGTTGTGTGTCGAGGATGATAAATATTCACAGATGCTTTACCCTTTACTTTTTGATGACATTGTTTCGAGAGTGATTCTCGTTGATAATGAAGTCGAAGCATATCGGCGATTTAAAGAAGATCACGTTGATATTATTATCACTGATTATCATTTGCCACAGCTCAATGGTCTTGCGCTAATTCAAAAAATACGTGCAGACAATTCCACTATTCCTATAATTTTTGTTACAGCCATTGATGAGACGAATGTCATTATTGAGGCGCTAAAGTTGCATGTGTCTAATTTTGTTCGTAAGCCTATTAATACAGCAGAGTTGCTGGATGTTGTAACGGTTGCTGCAAAAATGGTGATTGCTGAGCGTTACATGGAAGACGAGAGAAGCAAAAAGCTTGAGCAGCTGCATGAGAAAGAGCAGTACAGTGCTTATCAGCAAAAATTGGCTTTTGATAAAGAACTTAACATTTTACGAAATGATTTTTACTATCAGATGCTTGAGTCTCCTTTGTATCACAAAGATGGAAGTTTTACCATTCCGGATTTTATTTATCGTCCGCTTGACATCCTTAGCGGTGACGCGTATTCAGCACGTAGGATAGATGAATATCAAACGCTTTATTTACTAGTAGACGGAATGGGCAAGGGTATGTCCGCTTCGCTGAGTGCGATGCTAATGACATCCCATATCAACCATATGATTGACGGGATGCTTAAACAAGAAAAGTTTGATTTTCATGAGCTAATTATTAATGCAATGGATTATATTAGACCAATTTTACTTGATGATGAAATGCTTTCTATTGATTTTTACCTTATTAATCAAGAGCATAATACGATGTATTATGCAAAATTTGCGATGCCTCCCTCATTACTGCAGGATAATACAAACAGGGTTATTAAAATCAAATCGAATAACCCGCCAATGAATAAATATCAAAATCAATTTAATATAGCACAAATAGATATTACGTCGATCATTAAATTTCTTTTCTGCACGGACGGTCTTGTCGAAAATACTCTTAAAGGGGGGACTGGTATTTATGAAGAGATGGTGGAAGAAGATTTTGTAAACGCATTTACCAAAGAGGAGTTAAAAAAGCTCTTTTTTGAAAAAATTGAGACTCAAGAAGATGATGTGACACTGATATTTATAACCGATTTTACTTTAGGGGACAGTATTGTACATCATCGTATCTTCGCTTCTTCTCTGAGTGCACTTGGTGAAGCTGGAGATTGGTATGAGTCACTTTGGCATGTGCTAATTTCGGATCGTCATCCGATTATCGAGAATGCTCAAGTTGTTTTTACCGAACTGATGATGAATGCTTATGAGCATGGAAATTTGGGGATTAGAGCAGAGACAAAGCATCATCTCATGGCGGAAGATCAATATCTCGATACATTGATGGCGAGTGAGGCGGGATGCAGTAAAATGATAGATGTAAAAATTCGCATCTTTAATCACAATACAAGCAGATACGTCGTGACACAGATTACGGATGAGGGGGCTGGATTTGACACCAAAGAACTTAGTCAAATATTTAGAAATACGACCCGTTTTAATGGTAGGGGTGTCTATCTTTCTCGACAGTCTTCTCTGGGGATTTATTATAATAAGCTCGGAAATTCAGTAATATTTTTACATAAAATATCCTAAACATTAAAAAAATGATACAATAATCTTATTAAAGGAATAGCAATGGAAAGTAAAATTATCAACGAAAATATACGCACCGTTTTGAGTGTGAGCGGTATTGTCAAGACAATCAGTGATACAGTTGTACTCAAAGAACAGATTGGTTCGTTGTTACAGCGTGAACCTGATAAGCAAATCGTTATTGATTTCCTGGATACTTTTGTAATCCCTTCTGCATTGATCGGTACATTGCAAAAATTCATTCTTGGTGATAAAGCCAAAATCTCGGTGATTGCAAGAGAACCGCAATTGTATGACTTACTGGATAATTTATGTCTGACATCACAACTCAATGTAACCAAAAAATACTGATAAAGGATTTTTAATGATGAAGGTACGCCGTTCAATCGGATTGAAGATAATGTTGTATTTAATTGCTATTTTACTTATAACTTCTGTGGTATTGCAGTTGGTAGTGACCCGAGAGTTTAAAGAAGCACAGCTTGAATCAGGAAAAAAGCATTTGCAGATGTTAAGTGCTTCTGTATTTCAGACCGTTCGTGGTGCAATGAACTTGGGCGATCCTGTCGCGGTTGAAGAAACCATAAAAAAAGCCGGAGAGATTGATGGAGTAAAAAAGCTGACTATTTACAAATCGCCACAAGTTATAGAGCTTTTTAAACTTCCGCAACAGTCTGAAATTCCAAAAGAAGCCGTTAATGTATTTAAAAATGTCAAAGAAACAACGGTGGTTAGTGAGGATGGTCATGTATTGAAAATTTTTAGTCCTCTTGTTGCGACTAATGAGTGTCTAATGTGTCATACAAATGCTAAAGAAGGTGATGTTCTTGGGGTAATGGATCTTGAATATTCACTTGAAGATCTTGAAAATGACATTTCTGTTATGACTAAAAAAACTATTTTGACGATGGCAGGAGGAGCAATTTTTACCATTTTATTTTTGATGATTATGCTTCGCCGTATTATTGGAATTCCTCTCCAAGAATTATTGCAGCGAGTTAAAGATTTGGCAAGCGGTGAAGGAGATTTGACCGCTCGAGTTAGTGTTAAAAGTGAAGATGAACTAGGTGAAATTGCCTATCATATCAATCTTTTTATTGAAAAGATCCGTCAGGTTGCTGTTTCGGTTCTAGCTACTGCATCCGATTCGGAGCATATTGCTACTGTGTTATCTGCGCATGCTACCGCACTTCAAAGCAGTACTATGTCTCAAAGTGCCAAAGTGGATGAATCAAAAAAACTTACAGAGTTGGTCGAAAAAGATCTTGATTTAAGTGAAGAATATTCTATTCAAACCGCTGAAGAGATGCTCAAAAGTTATCAAGCTCTTGAAATGATGGTGGCTTCATTGGACGATGTTGTGGTCAATATTCTCACTGCCAGCAGTCGAGAGCTTGATACAAGTGCCAAAGTGGTAGAAACCGCTCAGCAGACGATGGAGATCAAAAAAATACTTACCATTATTCGAGATATTGCGGACCAGACCAATTTACTAGCACTTAATGCGGCAATTGAGGCGGCACGTGCAGGTGAGCATGGAAGAGGATTTGCCGTAGTTGCTGATGAAGTCCGTAAACTGGCAGAGCGGACACAAAAGAGTTTGTCTGAGATTGATGCAACCGTCAATATTGTGGTTCAAAGTGTCGAAGATGTAAGCCAAACGATGCATGAAAATGCGAAACGCATTAATCATATAAGCGAAGAAGCTTCTTTGGTAAAAGACCAAGCGGCTGAAACAAAAAATACCAACAAAATAACGAGTGAAATAGCGAAAAAAGCTTCAATGGAGGTTGTATCGATTGGACAACGTACGAAGGAATTGATGAATAAAATGATAGAAACATCACATCTTGCTGCTGAAAATGAACAAATTGCAAATGAATTGCAGCAAATTGCGGGCAAACTTGATGGAGTGACCCATGAGCTTACTCGCGAGCTTGGTGCGTTTAAAGTATAGGGTATTATACAGCCTTAAAATGCCATGTTCTGGGATTTACAAGGCGACCTGTTGTATAATATTTTATTAATTTTTAAAACAAAGTACTTAACTATATGATAATATCATCAGCAGTAAAAGCTAAACATACTATCTTCAAACCACTGCTAAAATTAATATTGGCATTAATAGGGATTGCAAGCAGTTATATTAGTGCAAATGACTTGCCCAATGTTTGCAGTCGAGATCAAAATCCTAATGAATTTACCGTCCTAAGCTATCACGAAATTGCCGATAAAAGTGAAACGTTGGATTCAAATTATGCCGTTACACCGGCGCATTTTGAAGAGCAGATTCGTTGGCTTGCAGAAAGTGGCTACCATTTTATCAGTGTAGATGATATTGTCAATTATCGACAAACTAAAAAATCTTTGCCCAGCAAGGCGGTTTTAATCACGTTTGATGATGGATACAGTTCGGTTTATGCTAACGCTTTTCCCATTATTAAAAAGTACAAAATACCGGTGGTAATCGCATTGGTAGGCAGTTGGCTGCAAGCTAAAGAAAAAGTGGATTTTGATGGGCAACTCATTGCACGTGAAAAGTTTTTAAGTCAAGAAGAGCTAAAAGAGATGGTCAGCAGCGGTCTCGTCGAGATTGCAAGTCATACCCATTCTCTGCACAAAGGGATACAGGGCAATCCTCAGGGCAATATGCAGCCTGCAGTAAAAACGCGTCAATGGTTAAGTGATAAACACAAATATGAAGATGAAAAAAGTTATCAGCAGCGTATAACCAATGATTTAGTGAGAAATAATACTTTTTTAAAAGAGTACACCGGACAATCACCTCGAGTCATTGTTTGGCCCTATGGACATTACAACAAAACGGTACGTAGTGTTGCTCAACAGCTTGGAATGCCTATAGGATTGACGCTTGATGATGGAAGCAATACTAAGATTATTCCTTTGTGGGGGATGAGACGAATATTAGTCGAAAATAAAATGACACTCAAAGATTTAGAGCTTAATATGTGGTTGCGTAATGCTAATCTTACGGATGATGATCGTACAACTAAAGCAGCTCATATTGATTTGGATTATATTTATGATAGTGATCTCGATCAGCAAGAGAGAAATTTGGGTGATTTATTGGAGCGAATCAAGAAGCTGGGTATTAATACGGTTTATTTGCAGGCCTTTGCCGATCCTGATGCCAACGGTGCAGCCGATTATGTCTATTTTCCCAATCGTAATATTCCAATGCGTGCGGATTTATTTAACCGCGTAGCATGGCAAATCGTAACACGTACCCAAGTCAAGCGTGTGTATGCGTGGATGCCTATGTTGGCATGGCAACTTCCAAGAGGGCATAAAGCGGCTAAAGATACGTTAGTAACGCTCAAAGTTGATACCAATCATCTCAATATGGGTTATCCAAGACTCTCACCTTTTTCCCAAAAATCTCAAAAAGTTATCCGAGAAATTTATGAAGATTTAGCAAAGTTACCTCGTATTGACGGGATTCTTTTTCATGATGATGTTACCCTTACGGATTATGAAGATGAGAGTAAATTTGCAAAAGAGCAGTATAAAAAATGGGGCTTGCCCAATAGCGTACGTAAGATCAAAGCTAGCAGAGCAGCTTATGAAAAGTGGTCAATGCTTAAAATAGATTATTTGGATGATTTTGCACTACAGCTAGTGGGTATTGTGCGAGATGGGCATCCAGGGTTAAAATCTGCCCGTAATCTATATGCCGAAGTGGCTTCCAATTGGTTCGCTCAAGAGTGGTATGGACAAGGTTTGACTCAGTCTCTTAAAAAATATGACTATACGGCTATCATGGCAATGCCTTATATGGAAAAGGCAGAGGATAATAAGAAGTTTTATGAGACAATCGTGGATAATGTTAAACAAGAAGAGTGCGGGTTAGAACGTACTATAATGGAGCTTCAAACGGTGAATTGGCGAAAAGATGGTGAAGCGATTTCATCTCAAGAACTGGACGAAACGATAAAAACTTTATACGATATGGGTGTGCATCATATAGCGTATTATCCCGACAGTGTATTTAAAAACATTCCTGATGCTGATACCATCAAACACGCTTTTGAACAAAAGCCTGTACGTATGCATACGTTAATGCCAAGCAATATTGCGCCCAATAAGTAGGAAAATTTTATGACCACTTTTATTATCTTTTTGCATTTACTATGGCATACGCTGTTAGGTTTTATCTTTTATTATCCCCTCTTTATGTCAAGTTTGTGGATAGTAGGGGCTATCTTTTTTTATTTTAAAAATGAAAAACCGTATCTTAAATATATTATTCCACCATTACGAGACAATGAAAAGTGGGAGGGTGTCAGTATTTTGATTCCTTGCTACAACGAAGGACAAAATGCGATTGAAACCATCACCTATGCCCTTAATGTCAAATATCCCGAATTTGAGGTTATCGCCATTAATGATGGGAGTAAAGATGATACTTTAGAGATATTACTAGAATTGGCAAAAAATAATCCGAAATTAAAAGTGGTGAATTTAGCTGAAAATCAGGGCAAAGCTTTGGGGCTTCAAGCAGGGGCATTGGTCGCAAAATATGAGTATTTGATCGGTATTGACGGGGATGCTTTGATTGATGAATATTGTGTTCATTGGATGGTGAAACATTTTATCCGCTATCCCGCAGTTGCAGCAGTAACGGGAAATCCACGCATACGCAATCGAACGACATTACTGGGTAAAATTCAAGTGGGTGAGTTTTCCTCTATTGTCGGGATGATAAAACGGGCACAGCGCAGTTTTGGGCGGATATTTACCGTATCGGGGGTTATTACCGGTTTTAGAAAAGCGGCGGTACACGAGGTAGGCTATTGGAGTCCCGATATGCTGACCGAAGACATCGATATTACCTGGAAACTGCAACGCAACGGGTGGGATGTCCGTTTTGAACCGCGTGCTTTGGTCTGGATTTTGATGCCTGAGACATTGAGCGGTCTATGGAAACAACGGTTACGTTGGGCGATGGGCGGTGTACAAGTGATGCTGAAAAACTTCAAGGTGTTATTTATGCCAAAACAAACCCACCTTTGGGGGCTGATGGTAGAACTAATGCTTAGTACGATTTGGGCATACAGTATGGTATTGGTCTTTTTAGTTTGGATTGTTAGTTTGTTTGTTCCGGTCAATTATTTAATGCCACAGCAATCCCCTATTTTGCCTGATCAAAGCAGTGTCATTTTGATTGGTGCTTGTTTGGTGCAGTTTGGTGTGAGTAAATGGCTGGACGGTCATTATGACCAAGGTTTAGGGAAAAATTATTTTTGGATGATTTGGTATCCGTTTGCCTATTGGCTCCTTAATTTGTTTACGGCAGTAACGGCACTTCCAAAAGTGTTGTTCGGTAAAAAAGGTCGTGCGAGGTGGGTTAGCCCTGATCGTGGTGCGCATCAACAGGTCAAAAAAGGTTAAGAAAATGGAAACATTGATTATTAATAAACGCCGTGAGCTGCCTAGAGCCAAACGAATCATTTGGGACATCGTAACTGTTTTGCTTTGGCTGGGTTTTTTCTATTTATGGAAACCGGTATTTCACGTATTTTATCGTATTATTACATTAGATGCACCGGTGGAAGAGTTGTCTGATTGGATTTTTGGTGAGATCCATAGTGTTACCTTTGAACATGCGCTTTATATGCTTATTGGAACGCCTATAGTGCTTTTTATACTTTCAAGGTTAAATCGACACCAAGCCCCAAGTGAGCATTTAATCTATCATTCTAATGATTATTCAAATTATTTTAACGTAGATGATACACAATTGCAAGAGTGTGTAAATAGTCAGTTGGTTACGGTTTATTTCGATGACCATGGGCATATCATCCGTCTGAATAATCAGATTATAAAATAATATGAAACATCAAAACTAGGAAAAATACATTGTTTGGTTTTTTTAAAAATAAGAGTAAAGAAATAGCAGTAGAAGAAATATTCGAGACTCCAAAGGAATTTACGAATTCTATTGGAATGGAATTTTTATACATTGATGGCGGACGCTTTAGTATGGGAAAGAATTCTAATTACGATGAAGGAGGAGACGTCGAGACTCCTTCGCATTTTGTTGATATAGAGAGTTTTTGGATTTCTAAATATCTAGTGACGCAAGAGGAATATTACAAACTTACTCGCGTCAATCCATCTTATTTTAAAAAAGATAAAGTTGAAGAGGAGAGTTCTCGTCGTCATCCCATAGAGCAAGTAAGTTGGTTCGATGCGAAAGCTTTTGTTGAATTACTGAATCGATACGAAGGTAAAAACCACTCCTATGCACTGCCTACAGAGGCACAATGGGAATATTGTGCAAAAGCGGGAGGAAACACACGCTTTAGCTTTGGAGACTCTGAGGCACTTATTGATGATTATGCCGTTTATGAGTACAGTTCGAATGGAAGAACGGGTGTTGTTGATGGTAGATTGGCAAATCGTTTGGGAATATACGGCTTGATGGGGAATGTGTGGGAGTGGTGTGAGGATGATTTTTTCCCAAATTACATTAATGCCCCGAAAGATGGGTCAGCATGGTTTGATGGAGTAAATAAGGAATCATTTAAAGTGCGTAGAGGAGGAAGCTACAAAACGAGTTATATGTGTTTGAGAAGTTCGTTTCGCGGTTATTCTCGTCCTGATTTTGCTTCAAATGAGATTGGATTTCGTCTCGTAATCAATGGGGCTCTAAAGAATCTATAAGTATATTAAAACGGGTTTTTAACACTCTCGGCTGTTTTGATATCTATGCGATCAGGCAAGTTTCTATCCCGTTTAAGCGCATCAATCGAAGCATCGACAATTCGTTTTAGTTTCATGGCGAATTCAAGCCCTTGGCGGTCTTTGGTGAGGTCTACGGAGCCGTAAATTGAGATGCGATCCAGACGATTTTCTACCGTTAGATTATCGATCAGGAGGGAATCAACTTCATTTTCGTATGCCATAAAAGGTTGAGTGGGCATTTTAAAACATCCTTTTCAAAAGTTTTTCTATTAAACGGATTATATCCTCATCTGAAAGATTATGGTAGGAGTGACCGTTTCTCTCTTGGGGATCAGGCAGGCTCATGGCTGATTTTTTGGCAGATGGAGCCATTTTTGGAAAGAGCTGCACTCCTGCCATTTGCTCCAGCTGAGCAATACTGATCACTTCATAATCACCGTTAGGTGCATTACTAACCAGATAGGCTCCCCCTTTTCCGCTAGAGGGATCGTAGATTGCTTTATAGAGTTTTGAGGGGACTAATACTCTCCCGCCGATACGTTTGATCGGTGAACCGCTGAAGATAGGTCCCGTGATAATATAGAGCTCTCCCTTTTGATTAGTCAAATGGCGCGTTGCTCCCTCGATGGCTGACCATACCCCCCGATTGTTTTCAGAATTTTGAGGAATCATGTTGGCAAGAGTAAAGGACTCATTCTGTGATTGTTTGTTGCCCATGTCAGCTGAGGGTGCTAAATGACCTCTATCATAGCCCGACTTAGAATAATCGGCAAGTTCGGCACGCTCATCAGGGTCTAACTGATCTTCCGGATGAAAATTGTTGCTTCTTTTGCTTTTATGACGCAATCCCTCTTTCGTGAGATGCTCGGCGCTCCATAATGGTGTGCGAGAGATACCTGAGTGCATTACGGCAAAGGTGCTATAGCACAGCTCTTTCGTTTTCGGGAGAAGTTTTGTGTTTAAAATATTGGGTGCTTCGTTGCCGTAATAGAGCCCCTCACATTGCGTAGGGGCAGAAAATAACGCGGTTGAAAACAGTAAGGTACTAATCAGAGATACAAGCGATTTCATTGATCACATTTTAGCATTATTTTCACTCTATTATTTTTTCTCAACGGGATATCCCATCTCTTTCCATGCACTAAATCCATTTAGAAGCCAATAGACGTTAGTGTATCCAAGTTTTCGAACGGCTAAAGCCGCTTCGTATGAGTTGGCGCACGTTTCTCCGTAACAATAAAAGAGAAGAATTTCATCTTTCTCTTTTGGGAGCTGTATCACGATATATTCTGCTTTAGAAACATCGAAGTAGACCGGATACGCTCCTTTTATATGTTCTTTTTCGTAGTGGCGCTTTTCACGGGCATCAAAAAAGTAGGATTTTTGATCGTACAGTTTTTTAGCCGTGTCAACATCCACGACTTTTACCCCTTTGGCGATTGCATCATCTACTTGGGGAGGAATAACACAAACATCGTATTTTGCTTCGAAAATAATACTTTTTTCACCGTCATATTCGACAGCACTGAGGGAAGATGTTAATAATACTGCAGCGAATGCAGTTGAAATCAAGCGTAACATGATGAACTCCTTGAATCGATATGAATTAATGATAATGGATAAAATATTATAGTCATATCATTTTTTTAAATAAAGAAATAAAATAAGAATAAATTTATTTCTCGTTTCTACATTCTCGCCTTCATTTGTCGTCGGAGTAGCGGATGCGGTAGATGGCATTGGCTTTGTCATCCGACACCAGAAGAGAACCATCAGGCAGGATCAGCAGATCAACAGGTCTTCCCCACGAGGTGATCCCCTTGTGCCACCCTTGCGCAAAAATCGTGTAGGAAGGTTTGGCATTTTCAAAAAAACGTACCAGTGTGATGCGGTAGCCTATCGGGGGAATCCGATTCCACGAACCGTGCTCGGCAACTAATATCTGATCTAGGTACGCCGGCGGAAATTGGCTGCCCGTGTAAAATCGCATCCCCAACGCGGCGACGTGGGGATCGAGTTCCCTTACAGGCGGGGTAAAATCGGCACATTTTTTCTTTTTACCGAATTCGGAATCGGCGAAACGACCTGCGTGACAGTAGGGAAATCCGAAGTGCATCCCTTTTTTCAAAGCCATATTCAGCTCATCGCCCGGTGTGTTGTTTCCCATCCAGTCGCGGCCGTTGTCGGTAAAGAAGAGAGTGCCGTTTTTCGGATGCCAGTCGAATCCCACCGTATTTCTTACTCCGTGTGCAAAAATCTCGAGTCCGGTTCCATCGGGTCGCATCCGCATGATGGAGGCGTAGCGCGGATCATCCTGTTCGCAGACATTGCAGGGAGCACCAACGGGTACATAGAGGTATCCATCGGGACCGAAGCGTATGAATTTCCAGCCGTGGTGAGGGTTTGAGGGAAAGGAGTCGCTGACGACGACCGGCTGTGGCGGGTTGTCCAAACGGTTTTCGATGGCGTCAAAACGTAAAATACGGTTGATTTCGGAAACGTAAAGTGCTTTGTTGCGGAAAGCGACGCCGTTTGGGCTGTTGAGTCCATGAGCGATAACGTAGCGACGGTCGGCGCGAAAATCGCCGTCGGTGTCTTGAAGTGCATACACTTTTCCTTCGGCACGGGAGCCTACGAAAACGGTTCCTCCCTCACCGATAGCCAGGGAACGCGCCCCATCGACATTGCGGGCATAGAGGTCGATGTGAAATCCGGGGGGGAGCTTGATGGTGGCTAGCTTTTCGGAGAGATCGTCGGCATGGGTCTGGTAGAGAAAGAAAATATTGATGCTCATTGCGAGAAGTAACCGTACTACGTGCGATGCTTTAGTCCACATAACTCTCTCCCTATAGTTGTATTATTCTTCTCCATTCTGACCAAAGAGGTTGTTGATTGCCGCTTCGATGGTTTTGAATTCAAACTCGAAGCCGGCTTCGGGAAGGCGTTTGGAGGTGGCATACTGTCCGCTAGAGAACGCTTCGGCGGCTTCGGATCCGAAACGCAGTGCCAACATAAATTTTGGAATCGCAAATAGGGTAGGGAGATGCAATGCGGCACCCAATGCTTTGGTCAGACCGTAGTTAGTAGTAGGATTGGGTGCCATCAGATTGTAAACACCCTGCATCTGCGGGTGTTCGAGAACAAAGAGATAACCTCTCATCAGATCTTGGATATGGACCCAGCTGAAGTTTTGGCTCCCATCACCGATCGTCCCTCCCAGCCCAAGTTTGAAGGGGAGTAACATTTCGTTGAGTATACCACCGCCGTGACCGAGGACGATCCCATAGCGAAAGATGACGGTTCTGATTCCAAGCGTTTTGGCTTTCATGGCCTCATTCTCCCAGTCCCTGACCAGCCGACCCAGAAAATCCTTCGCGTAAAGGGCATGTTCTTCATCGTGCTTACCGCTTGCCGCATAGATACCCACCGCCGATGTACAGACGAAGAGTCCCGGCTTTTGCTCCATCCTCTCCATAGTGGCGACCATCTTTTTCGTCGTGTCGATGCGGCTTGTGTAGAGCACTTTTTTGTAGTGTTTTGTCCATCGTTTACTGATGGAAGCCCCAGCGAGATGGATAACAACGTCTGCACCCAAAAGTCTTTTGCCAAAAGCCGTATCGTCAAGATCAAAATCAGCCGTATGCAGGGGCAATATCTCCCATCCTTTTTCTTTGAACATGGAGACCAGATGGGTGCCGATAAAACCTCCCGCTCCGCTGATGACGACTTTCATGACGATACCTACAAGGTGATGAGAAGTGCTGCTTCGGGGTTGATGATGCGAAACGTGCAGCTTTCACTCATAAAAAGTGCATAGCTGTCAGTTTTTTCTTCGGCATACCCGATACTGACATCCAGAGCGTTATAGAGAGCAAAATCTCCGCCTCTTTGTGAAAGAGCCAAAATCTTGTCATCACCAATGTTCTCGCAAACCACAAAAAAGTTTATTCCCAGTAGTGTTTCCAGACGGCTTTTAACACTTAGACCTCCTTCGCTTTCTCCTACCATTTTGATCAGCGTAGCGGTGGAGAGAACCAGTTTGTACGGTCCCTCAACGAATTCGCCACCGAAAGCGGCGATCATCGAGGCGACCGCATCGATCAGCCCTTTGGTGCTTTTGGCATGTATCGGTTTACGCGGGATATTTTTCAAAATACCTTTTATTTGTGCTTCTTTAACTCCATCAAGGATCAGCGAATTTTCAACGGCGCTGAAACGGTTTGCAACGTGTTTGAAGACGGTGTCATCAAAATCGATTTTATCCCGTTTGAAGTCCTCGACAACCGATTTGGGCAGATCAAAATCGTACCGAACCTCAATCATTCGGATCGGTTCTCGTACTGATAGTGTCAAATGCTCGGAAGTAGAGAGTACATTGAGGTTGCCCGTCGCGATCGAATCGGTCTCAAAAGGAACGGGGGTAAATCCGACAAGAGCGCGAAGTTTCAGCCGTTGGCTCAGCAATGGGGTAAAAACATTGTCGATCTGGCTCCAAACGGCTGCTGCTATCGGTGAGGTTTCTCGATTTAAAAATTTCATAGTGAACTCCTTAGTTATTATTGCCGATTTTCAGTGTCCCTGTAGCTACTGCAACGGTTACTGAATCGGTCTGAGTAGGTTGATCCGCTGCATCGGACTCCTGAACGATGATATCTCCATTCGTAAACAGAAATTTATGCATCATGGCGTCCCACACGGGAGAATTGCGTCTGAGCCATTCAAGCCCCATGCACGCGTGTTCAATCTCTTCGTCTCGATTGTGTTCCATAATAGCTTTGGCGGTAGGGTCTGTTGCGGCTTCGGCACGTTGGTTATACCAATCTACTGCCTCGAATTCTTCCATTGTACTTTGGATAATGCGGTGATAATCTTTTGTAAAATCTGAGAGTTTATTGGGATCTTCGTGAAAACCTTCATGTGCCATAACTGCTCCTTTGAGTTCAATTCTGATATTTCTAATGGTACAAAGACATAAGAAAGGATGTCAATAGGATTTTATAGGGAGCATTTCTTTTAATTTTTAATTAAGAAATAAATAGTTGAAAAGATAAAAAAAAGTTGTGTTATTATTGAACGAAATCAACAAGGAGGCAGTTATGAAGGTCTTAATTGTGTACTACTCTATGTACGGTCATATCTATCAAATGGTTCAGGCGGCAGCGGAAGGAGCAGGATCAGTGGAAGGGGTCGAAGCAGTATTACGCCGTGTCCCAGAGACGCTTTCTATCGATATTCTGGAAAAAATGGGAGCGACAGAAGCCCAAAAAGAGCAGTCTGACATCCCTGTTTGTACACTGGATGAACTTGCCGAAGCGGATGCCGTGATCTTCGCC
The DNA here is from genome assembly GCA_043797085.1 of Pseudomonadota bacterium. Taxonomy (GTDB): domain Bacteria; phylum Campylobacterota; class Campylobacteria; order Campylobacterales; family Sulfurimonadaceae; genus Sulfuricurvum. Next base: position 155,318 of record JAZDQA010000011.1, read on the forward strand.
ACACCGACGCGTTTTGGGAACATGTGCGGTCAGATGCGCCAGTTCCTTGATGCGACCGGTAAACTCTGGGGTAAGGGAGCGCTAGTAGGCAAGGTGGGAAGCGTGATAACCAGCTCAGGTACTCAGCACGGCGGTCAAGAATCGACGATCCTGACGTTTCACGTCACGTTACTGCATCATGGAATGGTGATCGTAGGACTTCCCTATACCTTTGCAGGACAATCGTTTTCCGACCAGATTACGGGCTGTTCACCCTATGGTGCATCGACGATTGTGGGAGGCGACGGCAGCCGCTTTCCCAGTGCCAACGAACTCGCCGGAGCCAAATATCAAGGGGAACACGTTGCCAAAATCGCCAAGAAGCTTACCCGATAGCCCGTGTTTTCGGGCACTTTTTACGCAGTCTTTTAAATGCTGCGCAAAAGTATTTTCACTCGCTCCCATGCTCCAGTTTGGGAGTGTATACCATTAGTCTGCACTCTCTGTGAGGAAGTTGGGAACGAGAGAAGGGAGAAAAAAATTTGAATACTTTTGGGTTATAGTTATCACCTGACTCTTATTTTTCAATACAGGATAAATAATAAATTTAGTATTTGTTTAAGAATTTTATGGATACAATAGTCCTACATTTTTTAACATTATTGAATTTAAAAGTGTTAAAAACTTGAAGTCTGCTTGGAGGCTTTACTATGAATACATTAAAGTGGTTTACGTGTTTAGAACATTACAATGGACGAAATGAAGTTGCAAAGATGTTCATGAATGGTGCATGGAGAATTGATTTTAATGAGAATAGTCCGACATTTATGTGTTATTCTGAGCGTGAATGCCATCAATGCCCGAATTACTCTCACGACCCTTGCTTATGCTCCCTTGAAAGTACCGAAAAGATTAGTCAACCTCTTTATCATGAACAGATGTTGATGTATTGTGCGGAATTTTCCGAATTGTGTTGAACTTTTCGTTGAACTGTATTGATAATATCTATTTTAAAATATAATTTTTATAAGAACATATAATGCATATCACTAAGAATTACCTATTTAATTCAAGTGTAGGAGTGTGTGATGGCAGTTCTAATTACCGACTTATGTATAAACTGTGACGCGTGTATCGATGAGTGTCCTGCGACAGCTATCGTCAGTGCCGATGATTCCCCGCTAAGCGGTGGTGAATACACTTACGTTAAGCCCGAAAAATGTATCGAATGTGTCGATTCGGCAGTACCGAAATGTGCCGATGTGTGTCCTACTGAGGGGTGTATCGTGTGGGATATGCCTTATACAGCCGAATACAACGACTATTTTGTAAACAGTGGCGAGTATATGATCCGCGTCCATAAGAGTAAAGGGCTTATGTCGCCCGAAGTGAGTCCGATGCCGTGGCGGGAGAGTATCAGCATGGAGCAAAGAGCAGGGCGTGTGAGTGTCGGGGAGACGTTGAGGCTTTATAATTAGAAAATTAGCCTATCCCAAATGGCACTTACTTAAGCTTTTAAACCTTATTTTGGAAAAGGGAACATCATCCGAACCCGTTGTTGGTACTCTCGGTAGGTATCCCCTAACTCTGCTATCAAATCTCTCTCCTCAAACCAAAGCCCGACAAAAATATAAATCGTAAGAGTGGATGAGAGCATCAAGTGTGAATAGGACATAGTCGGTGTAATCCATAGTCCGATAAGCACTCCCAATTGGATCGGATGGCGTACTGCCTTATAAAACAGTTTCTCTTTGAACTCGATAGCGGGAGATGGTTTGTTAAGCAAATTTAGATAGATTTGCTGTAAACCGAAAAGTTCGAAATGGTTGATAATAAACGTCGAAAAGAGCGAAAAAGTCCAGCCGAAAAGATACCCTGCGGTTAATAAGGTTCTGCCTACTTCATTATCCACGTGCCATAACCCCCCCTCCAATGGTTGCCAATACAGACAGATTAATCCCAACGCTACCCCCGAAAAGAGGACATAGGTACTTCTTTCTGCGGCGATAGGGATAACTTTGGTCAGATATTTTTTAAAGAGCGAGCGAGCCATTAGTGAGTGTTGCAGAGAAAACAGTAAAACCAAAGCGAGATTGATGCTCAGGGCAGTTACTAACGGCACAGGATGGTACGAGTTGATGGTAGTTGGCATAAACTTCCACTCACCGATATAGAAAATAAACCACATTTGAGCGATCAGCGCAAGTGTATAGGCAAATATTCCATAAATAAAAATAATGCTTCTACTCATACCGTATTATCCTTTTTTCTTTTAATGGTCTTTGTGAGTATAGCCTAAAAGTGTAGGGGGGATAGTAGAGTTCTCTCTTAATTTACGGTGAATTTCTGTCTCGTGACGATTCCCCAGTACGGATCGTCGTAGCACTCTTCAGTATACGCTGTTTCGTTAAAAGAGCTTATGGTTTTACGCCAAAACGCGGTGGCGTACTCAGCCCCCTGAATCTGTTTGATCTCCCACTCTCCGTGGTAACTTTTCCAGATGACGTGGGCAAACTCCATTCCGATACCGTTCTTTCTAAAACGGGGTGCAACGTAAAACTCACATACTTCATAGGGCTGAGACACTTTACAGCGGATCGCGGTGATTCCGGCAGGGGTATTGTCGATCACGAGTAAAAAGCCTAGCGTATCGTCTCCTAGATGGGTATCGAGTTCGAACAGACCCGAAGCGTTTGGTTTTTTACCCGTGATAGGTGAGAACTCAGCTTCATAGGATTGTATGAGATTGTGATAGATAGGGGAATTGGTTTCGGTAACAGGGGTGATTTTCATAGGATTTAGTAGGTGCTTTTTTTTGCGAATTGTAGCACAACTATAGCTTGGGAATGAGTAAACAAGGGAAAAGTTGAGAAGTTTTTGGATTGATTTTGTATAATGATTTGAATAAATTGAATAAAGATTATTGAAATGCAGCAAATTAACTGGAATAAATTTAAATTTTATAAACAAGAACGATCATCCCAGCTAGGAATGGATAATTTTCAGTTATTGATCGAGTTCATTCGTGGGTATTACCATATTGTGAATCTTGATGATATCTTTGATATTCTTGAGAATGATGATCTTTCACGTCAAATGTTAGAGAAGAGGGAGATTAAAAACTCTCTCAATTTGGAAAATTATCTGTACCGTTTACAGTTATCGGCAAAGTAATCTGAAAAAGATATTATTTATTTCTTCGATCCTGCCGTAAATCTTTTCGATCACGAGCTCTGTCTTTTTCTCGCTCCCAAGCTCCAGCTTGGGAGTGTGTACCATTAGTATGCATTCCCACTCAGGAGAGTGGGAACGAGGAAAATGGCCTGTTCCATTTTTTTCTTTTTTCTTAATTTTCTATTTTCTGAGGAATTGAAACTAAGACACATAACCCAGTTCCTTCATTTACCCACTGATTACATGATATTGTAATTATTTTTTTGTCTTTAGTGATATCGAGGTAATATTTTGCTCCTACAACAAAAATAGCATGTTCCCTTATTTCAACTTCCCCGTCGCATCGTAAGTAAAATTTGAATCCATCAGTAGGCTGAAGAGCTTTAAATTGGATAAGAGACCAATGGTCAGTCCCAAATTCAGTAACTTTTAATTCTACATCAAGATGATTTTTACTATCACCGAAATCTTTTATTGGAATTGTTGCAACACTTGCTATATCTCCACCATTATTCGTTTCTTTTAATTGTGGTTTTTCATAAAATTTTCGTACACCTTCAGGATCACTAACGGCCACATATGAACAGAATGAATCACCTCCATCAGGTTGTTCAAAGCCGATTGTAATGTCGTTGTAACCTTCGGAGCTAGGATATAATCTATAGCTGTACATGGCGTCCACAGCGATTTTTCCTTTAGATGAGTCAAAATATGCATGCGAAGTTATTTGATAATTACTTCGGACGTTTTTATGTCCAATTTCTAAAGTTTTATCAATAAAATATCCGTAATAATTCCCAATATTTGGGTATTGATTTTTTTCACTTATAGATGGTTGAATCAGTGATTTTAATGCTTCTTTTTTTCCTTCAGGATCAATATTTGCAAGAAAATTGCGACGAACAACTATGTCTTCAAGTAGACTTTGAATCTTTTCAATGAATCCAGATGTTCCTGAAGCAAAAGAAAAAATAGCAGCAATAATAACTGAAAGACCTATTGCTTCAATAGATTTTATAAATATGGAGAGAGAATAAGTTCTTGAAGTTGATGGATAATGAAGATCTAGTATAATTGAAATCAGTAATAGGAGAATACCTATCCAAACATAATTAATGAAGAATCTTTCAAGCCAATGGAATGTTTTCGTTATTGATTCGTTCATATACTTACCTTGTAAAAATTAAAATATGTTATTGTACTATATATTTCAGAGAAGATGGCATATAAAGATAAAATGTTTGAATAAAAAAAAGCTTTTGATAGGCAGTTTGCTGCGCGTGGGCATTCCGCCGATGAAAACTCAGCGTTTTCTCGCTCCTAAGCTCCAGCTTGGGAGTGTATACCATTTTCTTGCTCCCACTCTCCTGAGTGGGAGTGTCTATACGGTACGCATTCCCACTTGGAAAGTGGGAACGAGGGATAGAATATTTTATTGGCGTCTTACTATCTCTAATGCATCAGGATCGGTAGTGTTATTTTCAATGTAATTTTTGATTAAAGATCTATTTGATGAAATAATTTTACCCCATTGAGTATTCCATGATTGATAAGCATGCCACGAAAAACCAAGAAGTAATTTCTTAGACATAGTATTCATTGATCTAAGTGTTGCAGCTAAAAATATATTTTCAATGGATGTATTTTTTAGTTCCAAAATACTAGCAAGATAAATTAGCCATTTTGCTAAATGCACATACTGATTCCACGCATTATTTTCAAGTGTCAATTCAATTTTTGATTCTAATATTCTTCCTAAAGCACTAACCACTCTATCGTCATTTATACTTATTCCTATTGCTGCTAGAGAAGAAATTATTTCAAAAAAAGTATTTTCATCTCTTAAAAAGTCTTTACTAAAATAATGATTATCGTAGATTACTTTTTTTATGTTTGAAAGAGATGCTTCAGTACATTTTTCTGCATTTGGTATGGAAGCATTTAGCTTAGTAAAAAAACTATGTATATCAATATTATCCAATACTCTTATACCATAGCTATGAAAGTAATAATCTTTAACTTGCTGAGACACTTCTGATCTAGAGATCAAAAATATATTAGAACTTATAATATGATTTCGAGAAAAACCTTTATAGTCGCTAATAATTGCCTTTAAGTTAGTATCACCTAACGAATAACCTAAAATAACAATTATATTTTCATGCAAAATAGTACTTAGTTTTCTTGAGAAGTATGATTCTTTATTGATGAATTTAAAATAATCATCAGATGTAACAACCATGTTCTCTGGTACATCAATAGACCCATGTACGTGGTAAACTTTAATTTTAGCCTGTGAACGAGGTATCGGTAAGCCTGGAGTTAAGGAGTGGCAATCTGATTCACCAGTGAGTTTTTCAATTAACTTATCATAATTAGTTGTTACAATCCTTAAAGATCTAGTTGATAAAAATTCAGTTATTGAAGAATTGTCACCATCCAGTTCTATGGATTTTATTAGATTGGCTATTAATTGATGAATATTTTTTTCTTGCTTTAGTAGTTCAATGGAGATGATTTGTGCAGCTTCTTCTAAATTAAGTGGATTTTTTCCATTGGATGGGAAGAGAGCTTCTTTTAGTGAATTAGGTTGCTCGGTCATATCGCACATTGATTCTAAAAGAGCTTGCCAACTTGGTGCATTATTCCCAGTAACGGCTTTTGAAAAGCCTGTTCCTGTGAATAAACATAATCTATTAGATACTGCTGCATAAGCAATTTCAAAAAAATCACTCAAATTTTATTTCTGAATAAAAAGTTAAGTAGCATGGTACTACAGCGCTTTCGCCATAATGCGATTCAATCGTGCAATAAACCCTGCGGTATCGGCAAGCGTTTCACCCTCATACAATTTCGCCTGATCGAGCAACACATGCGCCGCATCGTCGATGAGGTTCATATCTGCTGAGTCGCTGAGTTTTTTAATCAACTCATGGTTTGGATTGATTTGTAGGATTTGTTTTGGTGCTGGGATGTCTCCTCCCATGTTGCCGAATTGTTTCATCATCTGTGCCATCATGTAGCCTGAATCTTCTTTATCGATTTTCAGACAGACGGCAGAATCTGTGAGGTCGAACGTCGTTTCGACTTTTGATACGTTTTCACCCAATGCGCTTTGGAGCTGAGTGATAAATGATTCAAGTGTTTTTGCTGTCTCTTCGTGCTCTTTTTTCTCTTCTTCGCTCTCTTCGAGAACTGCATCCGTGACATTGATAAATTTGTACTCTTTGTACTCACTTACCATTGGGAATACGATGGTGTCGATCTCTTCGTTCAATACTAGAACATCAATCCCTTTGGCTTTGAAACGCTCTAGGCTCGGAGAGTTTTTGAGCATTTGGAGGGACATTTTTGCGGTAATGAAATAAATTTCTTTCTTTTCAGCGTCTGCACCTTCGACGAATTTGCTGAACATTACCGGCTCGGCGCTGTTGAGTGTGTTGAGCTTGAGAAGTTCCAAGATTTTTTCACGGTTGCCCATGTCGCTGTAAAGACCCTCTTTGAGAACGTTACCGAACTCTTTGTAGAATGCGTCGTATTTCTCTGTGTCGTTTTCAGAGACTTTTGAAAGCTCACCCAACACTTTTTTGACTGAAGCGTTTTTGATTTTCGCCATAACGCGGTTGCTTTGCAAGATCTCACGGCTGACGTTCAACGGAAGATCAGCTGAGTCGATTACCCCGCGAAGGAAACGCAAGTAGGTTGGCATAAGCTCTTTTTCATCGTCGGTGATAAAGACACGGTTGATGTAGAGTTTGATACCGCTTTGGTAATCGACACGGTACAAGTCCATCGGTGCTTTAGACGGTACGTAGAAGAGGGTGGTGTATTCTAACGCCCCCTCGGCTTTGTTGTGCATCCACAACAATGGCTCGCTTGAATCGTGTGCGATGCTGGAGTAGAAGTCTTTGTACTCTTCCTCACTGATGTCGCTTTTACCGATTGTCCACAATGCGTTGGCTTTGTTCACTTGGACGTTTTTAGTTTCGTTGTGCCCTTTTTCTTCGCCCTCAGCTGCGGCTACCCATTCCTCTTTGTCCATAAAAATTGGGAAAGGGATATGGTTAGAGTATTTTTTGATAATGCTCTCGATACGGTGAGTCTCTAGGAACTCTGCTTCATCGTCTTTTAGGTGCATGATGATGCTTGTACCGTGAGTATCACGCTCTGCGGGTTCGAGATCATATTCTGACCCTGCCATTGAGCTCCATTTGTAGGCTTGCTCTTCTCCGGCTTTGCGGCTTATAACTTCGACTTTATCCGCTACCATAAACGACGCATAGAAACCGACACCGAACTGACCGATAAGGTTGGAGTCTTTTTTCTGATCTCCGCTGAGCTTGTCTAGGAACGCTTTGGTACCCGATTTCGCGATGGTTCCGAGGTTTTCGACCAAATCCGCTTCGTTCATACCGATACCGCTGTCGCTAATGGTGAGAGTTTTCGCTTCTTTATCGATGATGATGTCAACACGCGGGTTAAATGAAATCCCTTTATACGCGTCATCAGTGAGGACGAGCATGTTAAGTTTATCGAGCGCATCCGAAGAGTTTGATACGAGTTCACGGACGAAAATCTCTTTATTAGAATAAAGAGAGTGGATCATAAGATGTAAAATTTGTGAGACTTCAGTTTGAAATTGATGTTTTGCCATGATGAATTCCTTTGGTTATTTTTATGTGGTGCGATTTTAACGAAATTGGATTAATAATGCAAGAAGTATCAAGATAGTTGAGTCTATAGGACTAATATTTTATATGTGTTAAATATAAGCCGTTATGCGCAGCGATGTCGGTCGAGTGGCGTTTGATACAGTTTAGCTGTTCGAGTAACTGCTCTTTGGTTGATTTACCGGCAGAGATACGCAGTAAAAATCCGACCATAAGACGGATTTGTGAGCGTAAAAAACCGCTTCCTTCAAAACAGAGGACTAAATACCCTTTGTGCTTGTAGGCGTAAGCACGATAGATGATACGGGTGAAATGCTCTAAATCATTTCCGCTTTTTTTAAAGAATTCAAAATTATGGGTTCCCTCGAAAAGTTTGATCGCATCGATGATGGCTTCAGCATTGAGAGAGGGGACAAAGGTGACGAAGTTGTCCGCAAAAGGGTTAGTGTTTCCCTCTTTTAGGATGTAACGATAGACTCGTTTGCGTGCTGTGTAGCGAGCATGAAATTCAGCGTCAACAAACTCGATGCGTCTAATGCGAATGGAAGCGGGTAACTGCATGTTGAGCATATCTTTGAGACGTCGCAGATCACTCCAATACAAAGGTAAATCAAGGTGCATGACTTGGTGTGTAGCGTGAACACCGCGATCGGTTCTTCCTGAACCTTTTGGGAGGGTGTGGATCTGCAATCGCCGTAATGCTATGATGAGGGTTCCTATGACAGTGTTCGTCGTGTCAGGTTGTTGTTGTGAACCCATAAATGCCGAGCCGTTGTAACTCATGGTGATTTTGACACGATTCAAAAGCGATTACCCACAAGCCGTTTATAAATCAAATACGTCCCGATTATCCAGCCAAGCGAAACTGCCCAAATGGCGTGAAATCCAAGCCACTGTTGCGTAATGATTGCACAGGAATAAAAAATGATAACGGAAATAAAGAGCCACAAATAAATCCAACGTTTTTGGTGACGTGCGTGAACAACACCAAGCGCAACGATTAGAAAAAGTGAGAGGGTGGGGAGCAGGCTTAAAAGGGCATTGGTTATAAGTAAGCGTGTCCGAAACTTCTGATTGGTCGGTGATGCGGTCCAATACTCTAGGGTATTGGTGTAAAAGTTGCTGTCGCTTTTTATGACATCGTTTATAGTAAGATGTTTATAGTTCATTCTTCTGAGGTTCTCATCTTTATAGGTGTATCCTTCGCCGTCGGTGAGACGCAGTTGCAAATTGCCGTTTGCATTGATAAGTTCAGCGGTATGAGCCACCAAAAGAACCTCTTCTTTGAGATCTTTGTTAAATAAGACGACGTCTCCATAAGCTCGAGCATTGTTGTCGCTTTTGTTGATGAAGAGCATCCAATCACCAAAATTATGACCGAATTCGGAAGCCGTCAGGTTGAATTTTGCTTCTTCTTTTTTTTGAGCCAAGAAGTCTTTGGATATTGAATTGACATACGGAGTCACGATCAGATAATTAACGAATAAAAGAATTGTCAGTAAAAAAGCAGGAAGAGCTAATATTCGTACTAAAAATGCAGGAGAGATTCCCAGTGAAAAAACCACGACCATTTCATTGTCATTGGAGAGGCGATAAAGGGTGAGAGCACTTGCAATAACCAAGGAAATAGGGAGGGTGTAAAACAACAATTCGGGTAAAACGAAAAGATAAAGTTTCCCCATTTCACCAATATTGAGCTGAATGATTGCCGTATAGGTAGCCAGTTTTATCATAAAAATAACCGATGCGATGGTAAACAACGGGATAAATATAGAGAAAAAAAGTACGTTTAGATGAGAAAAAATATAGCGGCGCAATTTACCCATATAAACCTGCTAGATAGGTTGATAGATAAGTGTCAAACATAAGTACAATCCACGTTGCTATCGCTAAAAATGGGATAAAAGGGAGCTGATGGGAATCTTCATCCTCTTTGTTTCTGGTAAGCAATAATGCAGGCAAAGCCAGCAGTGCTGAAAGAAAGATAGCGATAAGGGCAAGCTGGACTCCAAGCACGGCACCCATGGTTGCAGCAATCATAATGTCCGCTTCTCCCATCGCCTCTTTTTTCAAAGCATAGGAGAGATAAAAACGCAACAATGTAAATCCGCCGGCAAAGAGGAGGGCGTTGGTAAAATTGTAGCCCAATTGTCCCAATGATGTTGCGCTCAAAATAGCGAATGTGAGAGCGGCGAGGTTCAGGCTATCGGGAACCATTTTGTAATAAAAATCGATAACAGAGAGGGCAAGTAAAAGAGTGAATACGAGTGCTATTCCAAATGCGTGGAGATTCATACCCAGCTTCATTGCGGTAAAGAGAAAAATCAAAGCACTCACTATTTCAATGATTGGGTATTGTACCGATATTTTAGCACCGCAAAAACTGCATTTGCCTCGTAAAAAAAGCCATGAAAAAATGGGAATATTATGCCAAGCACGCAGGGGTGTATTACAGCTCATGCAGTGAGATGCCGGAAAAGAGACACTCTCATCACGCGGTGTCCGAACAATCAATACGTTCATAAATGAGCCGATTGCAGCTCCTAAAATAAAGACTAATAGCCACTCCATTAATTTAACCCTCCAAATCGTCGTTCGATTTTTTTGAACTGTGCAATAATTTTTTCCAACTCATCCACACTAAAGTCCGGCCACAAGGTATCGGTAAAAAAGAGCTCTGCATAAGCACTTTGCCACAGTAAAAAGTTAGAGATACGATTGTCTCCCCCTGTGCGTATTAGCAAATCGACATCACTGGCAGAATCGAGGGCGTTATTGAGCGATTCGGCAGTAATGGTTACTTGCTTTTCGTTGAGTTTATTGACCGCTCGCACTATCTCATCCCGTCCGCCATAATTGAGAGCGAGGCTTTGAATAAGTCCTGTACAATGGGCAGTTTTATCATAAACTTTTTGGATGGTTTTTTGCAATGAAGATGAAAATGCGGATATATCACCGATAGGTTCAAAACGAATATTGTTTTCCAGATAGGTTGAAAGCTCATGTTTGAGATATTTTTCGAGCAATTTCATCAAAAATTCGACTTCGAGTTTCGGACGTTTCCAGTTTTCGGTACTAAACGCATAGAGAGTGAGTCGTTGGATTTCAGGATTTAATGAACAATAGGTGGTAATCACTCGGGCTGTTTCAGACCCTTTTTCATGTCCAAAAGTACGATTTTTTTTCTGAGTTTCAGCCCATCTTCCGTTACCGTCCATGATGATTGCGATATGAGAGGGAAGATTCATCATAAAGCGCAGGCTTGATCGAGAAGTTTGAGAGAAAGCGAAAGCTTATCAGTTGTCGGTAATGTATGTGATCCATTCGCCGTAATGAAATCAATAGCATTGGACTCACTGCCAAAAGGATTTTTGTCGTTGATGATATTGAGACAAACCGCATCGACATTTTTAGCGGTTAAAAGATTTTTGGCATTTATGTGTGCAGTTAAAGGGTCGGTTTCTGCTTTAAATGCGATGGTTTTAATTCCCTCTTTAGAACACGAAGCGAGCAAATCGATGTTTTGTTTCATTGGGATATTCCACGTGTCACCTAACATCTCTTTTTTGAGTTTTCCGTTTTGAGGATGGAGGGGAATGTAATCACTGACTGCAGCTGCCATAAAGAGAAACGGCTCTTTTTGAATTAATCCGATTGGTTCATCGTGGATGAGAGAAGGTTTGGAAAGTTTTCCTTTTTTCGCGATACGGATGGAATCGTTGAGGTATTCACCCATTTCATCCGAACTTTCGACATCGATCGTATGAATTCCCAAAGGCAAATCATTCTCAAATCGAGTTGCGATGAGGTTTACATCTGCACCGCGTAAAAAAAGTGCGGTTGCGAGTGAAGAGGCCATTTTCCCACTGGAGCGATTACTAATGGTTCGAACATCATCGAGCTTTTCTATCGTACCGCCGCCGGTAACAATGACACGACGATCCGCCCAAAAATCATTTTTGAGCAAAATACGTGCCGTATTCCAAAAAATTTCCATGGGTTCCGCCATAGCACCATCTCCTACCGTTTCGCAGGCGAGTTCTTTGGTTTGGGTCGAAACACTGTCATAGTTTGCAATGGCGAGCATTTTCATGGACGCTTGGATCATCGGATTTTGGATCATGTGTGTATTGGCAGAGGGGGCGAGCAATTTTACCCCGCTAAAGGCAAGAGCGCATTGGGTGAGGATGGTGTCCGCAATCCCGTTGGCGAGCTTGGCGATGGTATTGGCAGTTGCAGGAGCGATAACCATGATGTCTGACCCCTGAGAGAGTTTTATATGGTTGAAATCATCTCCTGCCCACGACTCGTTGGTATCATCGAGAACACGGTTACGACTGAGTGCTTCAAAAGATAGCGGTGCGATAAACTTTTTGGCAGCAGGGCTCATAACGACACTGACTTCAGCCCCCGCTTTGATGTAAAGACGCAACAGTTCAAGTGATTTGTACGCCGCGATAGAACCGGTTACGCCAAGAAGAATCTTTTTACCCGCTAAGAGATTAGAGGGGATCAGCATTTGGTGCCTTTGCCGAAAAATTTAGTGAAAAAGCCGGCGATTTTTCGGATGGGTGTGCGACTTAGAATGAGAATATCACTTTCATATTTTCCTGATGTTACCGTTGTACCTGCCGCGATCATGACGTTGTCCGCAATCTCCACAGGAGCTACAAGCTGAGTATCGCTTCCCACAAAAACGTTTTTACCGATGATGGTTTGGTATTTGTTAACTCCATCGTAGTTGCAGGTGATGGTTCCCGCACCGATGTTGCTTCCCTCATCGATAGTGGCATCGCCGAGATAACTCAGATGTCCCGCTTTTACCCCTGTGAGAGTCGATTTTTTTACCTCGACAAAATTACCGATATGGGTTCCTTCTATAACGCTTAAAGGACGAATATGTGCCATAGGTCCTATGTCAGAATTGCGAATAACACTCTCTTCGATAACACTGTGGGCTTTGATATGTGAATTTGAGATAAGGGTATCCCCGCACAGACGTACACCGTTTTCGATAATACATTCTCCTTCAAACTTGACTCCCTCTTCGATATAGATGGTGTGAGGCAGCTGCATAATAACTCCGCTATCCATCCAGTCACGGCGAAGTCGATCCATCATAATCATCTCAGAAGTGGCAAGATCGTTTTTGGAATTGACCCCTTTGAACTCCGTCTCATGTACAAACAGCGGAGTGATAGTGAGATTGTCAGCTCGTGCAAGAGAGATAATGTCGGTGAGATAGTATTCGCTTTGTGCATTAGCATTGGATAAAGAGGGAAGATAAGTCTGCAAAACATGATGTTTAAAGGCATAAACACCTGCATTAACGCTTTGAACACTTTTTTCTTCATGTGTTGCATCTTTTTCCTCGACAATACGCAAAACATGACCGCCTTCAATGATTACACGACCATAACCGCTTGGATTTTCCAGAGCGATAACCGACATGACGATGTCACTTGGACTGTTCATAAATGCATCGATAGACGCTTTGGTGATCAGCGGCATATCTCCATTTAGGACTAAAACATCATCGTATTTTGGCTCAACATTCATCATCGCTCCCCCAGTACCGGGGAAATTTTCGGTATCTTGGGTGACGAAAGTCAGTCCGTCAAAATATTTTTCCATAGCACGGATGACGGCATCTTTTTGGTGCGCGACGACGACGATAACATCATCGGTAATCTCACGCGCAGCCTTGATACTGTAGTAGAGCATCGAGCGTCCGCAAATCTCATGGAGTACTTTCGCCTTGGGCGATTTCATCCGGCTCCCTTTTCCGGCAGCTAGAATAACAATGGAAAGAGGGCTGGACATAGTTGCTCCTTGCGTATATTGATATCCTGCAATTTTATCAGAATTAATCGAGAATAGCCCTTAGTCTATGGTATTATCCTCTTTTATTTTGGGAGCGTTGGCTTGGGTCGTTTTTTCTTCTTATTTCTTTTAATCCCTTTTGCCCTTTGGGGCGCTGATACACAGATGCCTGCCATGAGTTTTAATCTCGCTGCTCCTGAATCTCCTAAAGAGGTTGTAAGCTCTCTCAATATTTTGATGATGCTTACCGTACTTTTTCTCGCACCGAGCCTTGTTTTGGTTATGACAACTTTTACCCGTTTTGTTATCGTTTTTGGATTTTTGCGTCAAGCTTTGGGGACTCAGCAGGTTCCGCCGACGCAGCTGCTTGTTATGCTTGCTCTTATTTTGACCGTATTTGTGATGGAACCTGTTGCTCAAAAATCGTATGACGAGGGGATAAAACCCTATACGGAAAATAAAATCTCTTACGATGAAGCATTTGAAAAAACAACCGATCCGTTCAAAAATTTTATGGTGCGTAATACTCGTGAAAAAGATTTGGCACTCTTTTTACGCATACGACACATGGAAAACCCTCAATCCATCAAAGAAGTGCCGTTGACGATCGTTATCCCTGCCTTTGTTATCAGTGAGCTAAAAACGGCGTTTGAAATCGGATTTTTGCTCTTTTTGCCCTTTTTGGTTATCGATATGGTGGTTGCTTCCATCTTGATGTCGATGGGTATGATGATGTTGCCTCCGGTTATGATCTCGATGCCGTTTAAAATACTTGTTTTTATCATGGTAGATGGGTGGAATCTCCTGATCGGCAATCTGATTGCCAGTGTGAAATAAAGGGTTTTGATGGACTGTGAGTATTTTGGTCTTTGTGGAAGTTGTAGAGTATATGAAGAAGGCTATGCAGGTCAGTTAGAATCAAAAAGTCAAGCCATTAAAACACAATTCAGCCCTTATTTCAGTGGAAAAATTGATATATTTGAGTCCAAAGAAGAACATTATCGTTCCCGTGCCGAGTTTAAAATTTACCATGATGACGAAGGTTCTTTTTATGCCATGAACCGTGCGGATAAACAAGGGGTGGTTAAAATAACCGACTGTTCTATCGTCCATGAGCAAATAGCGCGTATCATGCAGCCTCTATTAGAGCAAATCAAAAAATACGAATTGGGACATAAGCTGTTTGGGATTGATTTTTTGACCAGCAGCAGCGGTGAAGTATTGGCGAGTTTGATTTATCATCGAGCGTTGGATGAGGCGTGGAGCGTGAATGCGCGCCTTATAGAAAATGAGTTGGGGATATATATCATCGGTCGAAGCCGTAAGCAAAAAATCATTTTAAGCCAAGATTATGTCACTGAAACGCTTCATATAAAAAATCGTGATTATCGGTATATCCACATCGAAAACAGTTTTACCCAGCCCAATGCGCTTGTGAATGAAAAAATGGTCTCGTGGTCGCTCGAACAGCTTGAAGGAATCGGCGGAGATTTGCTCGAACTTTATTGCGGTGCGGGTAATTTTACGATTCCTTTTGCGACACAATTTGATCGGGTTTTAGCCACTGAAATTTCTAAAGCCTCTATCATTGCAGCAAAGCGAAATATGGAACTTAACGGCGTTGATAATATCGATTTCGTTCGTCTAAGCGCTGAAGAGTTTACATTGGCACTGGATGGCGTACGTGAATTTCGCCGTTTAGAGGGGTTGCAAGTAAGCGACTATTCTCTGAAAACTCTTTTTGTCGATCCTCCCCGCAGTGGTTTAGGTGAAGAACCTTGTGCCTTTGCTGCGCGTTTTGATCATCTGTTGTATATCTCCTGCAATCCTGAGACTTTGTTGCGAGATTTGGAGATTTTAGACCAGACCCATGAGGTTCAGGCAATGGCATTGTTTGATCAATTTCCGTATACGCACCATCTGGAGATGGGGGTAAAACTGACTCGAAAGGGTCTGTCGTGAGAAAGATTTTAATTTCATTATGTGCAGCCACCGTGTTAAGTGCAACGAGTAATGACCCTCAATCAATCTTGACCGAGGTTTCAAAGCTGCGTCAAATGTATGATGAGTGTAAAGCAACTCAGGCTACAGTCGGAGGAGTAGGACCTAAAACTGTTGTAGAATCTAGCAGTAAAAATAAATCATTAAATCAAGAAATCTCTCAAAAAAACGGCGTTATAAAAAGCCTGGAACAAACCCTGCTCTCACGTGATCGTGCTTACCGTGAAGCCACGGCACAAAATAAAAATTTAATCTCACAGCTTCATACGCAAAAGGTATCGGTTCAAGAGCGTGAAACACTAAAACGTGCGGTAGAAACGGCTAAAGCTGAATTATTGGTTGCACAAAAAGCGTTAAAGCAAGCAGGCGGAGTTAAGACCGTTTATAAAGATCGTTCCGTTGTGCAGGAAAAAATTGTTACTAAAACCGTTGAATCAAATGAAAAAATAAATAAGCTGCAGCGTGATCTTGCAACAGCCCAGACAACCATCGCAAATCTTCAAAACACAGCACTAAAAACGGTTGGAAAAGATAAGATCATTGAAAAAGTAGTGTATCGAGATCGTCCTGTTGCATATGAAAAAATTGTTGAAAAAATTGTCTATCGAGATCGACCGATTAGCAAAGATAAAGCGGTTGAAAAAGTAGTCTATAAAGATCGTCCTGTTGTGAAAGAGAAAATAGTTGAAAAAATTGTCTATAAAGATCGTCCGATCGTAAGAGAAAAGATCGTCGAAAAAGTAGTCTACAAAGATCGTCTTGTTGTCAAAGAGAAAATAGTTGAAAAAACCGTCCATAAAGAATTAAAAGTTCCAAAAAATTCGCCGAAAACAGTGTTGAAAGCCGAAGCAATTAAGCAAGAACCGGTGAAAAAACAAGTGATTGATAGAAAAGTGATGGATGAGCAAAAACGTCGTCAAGCGGATAAGCTGGCGTTGGAACAAGAACGCAAGAAAAGTGCTAAAGTAGCATCCATCCCTACCACAAAAAGAGCTGCTCCATCAGCGTACCGTATGGCAACGATAGCCTCCATTTACAATGCACCTAATGGAACAAAAGTCGATATGTGGGAAGCTGGACGGTCATTTACCTCAGGAACCAGCAATGGAGGCTGGGTTAAAATTACAGGCTATTTTGTAAACCGTGTCTGGCAATCAGCGGATGAAGATTATTGGGTAAAAGAGAGTGACGTTATCCGAAGATAACGGAATTAATACCCATCAAAAGGCATTTTTGCCTCTTTCCATCCGAACATAAATCCATTTTCAAGATTGTAGGCTTTGATTCCCTCTTTTGCAAGAATATTTGCTGCTGCTTTTGAGCGTGGTCCGCTGCGACATACGAGGATGACTGAATCAACTTTACGAAGTTTCATCGCAGCCATGACATCGGTAATAAAATTTTTATTGATAACTTCTTTGGCATCGTAAAGTTTTTGGGTATCAATATGCCCTTTTGTCTTGTTCGTTTTGAGTTCAAATTCTGAACTTTTTACCCGCTCTTCGATTGATTTTGGGATATAAGTCCACTCATACGCAGGAATATTGACAAACCCTTCACCGTGACCAGTATAAATGAATTCAAGTGTGGTACGGACATCTATGATAATGGCTTCCCCTTTTTTTTGCATTTCATGGGCTTCAGGCGCAGTGAGATCACTTTCGTAAATATCATCGGCATTTAGTGCAATGCATGCCAGTAAAATGATTAATATTTTGTTCAATATTAAGTCCTTCAAATAATTTGTAACGTGATTGTATCTCATAAAGATTATACTTAGATGAATGAAAACTGGGTATTATTTTAAAAAAGCGATGTAAATTTATGGTTGAAGTTATAAAAATCGTTTATGTTACCGATTGGAGAATCGGAGATTATAATTTAGCAGAACAAGATCCATTTTTCAATGTCTTAAAAGGATTCGATGCAGATCTTACTATACGTAATGATTTGCCGGAACACTATGATGAAATCGATCTTTTAATTCTCCATCCGATGCAGATGAAGGATGAAATTTTCGAGACGATCAGCCGTAGCAAAATTCAAAACCCTGCCATAAAGACGGTTGTTATCTCCAGTGCTCATGGGAGTGATCTTTTTTTACAGGCCATTGACGTGGGTGTTGATAAATATCTACTCAAACCCTTACTACCCAGCGCGGTTAAAAAAGTTGTTGAACGTCTTATTACGCAATCGATTGAAGCAAAACAGGCACAAAAAGCATACCGACAAATTAATTTGATGTTCGGATCAATCTCCAAAACAGCTTTAGTCATTCGAATTGCTCATAATGGGATGATTGCAGAGGTTAACTCACTGCTTAGCTCATTGATTGGGATGGCTCCTGAAGAGATGCTAGGACACTATTGGCTTCGATTTGTAGAACAACGTTTTTGGATGCATCTTAGAACAATAGTTAGAGCACATATTCAAGTGGGAGAAATTTATCGAGGGATAATCGAGATCGTAGGATTAAATCATCAGACCATTACAGTTGATTCGACTATTTATGCGGTATTGGACAGTCGAGGAAATATCGAAGAGATTGTTTTTATCGGACATGATGTCAGCGGGATGAAGAGGGCAATTTTAGAGAGTATGAAACAGTTAATCGATTATGATACTTCGTTAGCAGTTTTATTTGATCATCGTTATGAAGCGATCATGGTCAACCGTAAATTTTTAGAGATTAATGGATATAACAATTTTGAAGCATTGGTAGAAAGTTGCGATTTATGGTCATGGATGGTCGAAACGAACGAAGGATTGCAACCCATATTATCAGAAAAGTGTTCTCAGAAAGATGGGCTTGAATTTATCGTTAAAAAGGTGAAAAACGGGCATATTAACGGACGTATTATTTCTATTGATTTGAATAACAATAAAGTCTATTACACGGTTCATATGAGTTCCATGACTAATCCGTTAATTCAAAATGAGCAATATCATATTCTTTATTTTGTGGATGTGAGTGATTTTGAACGTTTAAAAGAAGAGAAAATTAATGATGCTAAATTGATAAGTGTGGGACGTTTGGCTGCTGCAATTACTCATGAGATTAACACACCGATTACTTATATAAAAGGGAACCTTGAATTACTTAAATGGGAATGTGAAGGAAAAGTCGAGCAATTAGAAAGTTACTTTAAACCGATTGATGAGGGGATTGAGAGGATTGAATTTATTGTAGGATCAATGTACGAATTTGCAGGTACCGGTAAAGAGGCGATGGCGGTATGCAGTGTTGATATGACACTTGTTTATGGATTACGCATCGTTTTGAATCGTGCCAAACACATTGTCCCTATTCGACTAAACGGTCAATTATTTTCACTCACAACGAAATACAATCCAAAATACTGTATGACAATGGGGATATCGACACGACTCGAACAAGTTTGGATCATTATTCTCAATAATGCATTGGATGAATTTGAAAAAGGTATAATACCTTATGAAAATAGACGACTAGACATTGGGTTGAAATGTGATAGTGATGATGTTTTAGTAACCATTGGTGATAATGCCGGAGGAATACCGACAGCGATGATGGATACTTTATTTGACTTTGCGATCAGTGGAGAGAAAAAAAAGAGTATGGGAATTGGGCTTAATGTGGCAAAAGCTATTATTGACAAACACGGTGGAAATATTCGGGCTTCAAATGAAAACAATGGTGCTATCTTTGAAATCAGTTTGAAAAAATACAAGGAGGATAAGTAATGTTTTTCGGAAAAGAAGCGGCAAAACATAAAGAAGCAGCAGATATTTTACGGGTTGAACGGGATATTTTAAAAGCTGAACTTGCGTTATATAAAGAGATAGCAGCATTGAGCCTAAAAGAGGCCATTATTGTGTTGAACGATCGAAATGAACCCATTTTTTTTAATACAAAAGCGGATGCAATCATCAACAAAGATGCTGTGGTAAGAGAACTTGTTAAGGGTTCTAAAGAAATCGTTGTGGGTGAGTGTGAAGCCTCAGTCGAGGGCAAAAATCTGAGCAATGAGGCAAGAGGGTTTATTTTGACAAAAGCCTCTGTTGTAGGTGGCGAACAAGGCGGATTGTTAGAGATGCATCAAAAGAGTATCAAAGGCGCCTTGGATGCGACTCAGCATGTCTTTATTGATATTTTAGATAAGCTCAAAGAGATGGTTGAGCAGTCGAATGAAACGGCACGAGGGTCTGATGAGGGGCTAAAAATAGCTAATCATGTCGATGAGGATATGAACAAGCTCGCAGAATTGATGGAGGGGACGCTAGCAACAACTGCTAATTTAGTGAATCGCTCACATGAGGTTTCCAGTGTTGTCGCATTGATCAAAGATATTGCTGATCAAACTAACCTGCTTGCTTTGAACGCAGCGATAGAGGCAGCACGGGCAGGAGAGCACGGTAGAGGGTTTGCGGTTGTCGCTGATGAGGTACGTAAACTTGCTGAACGGACTCAAAAAGCGACCAAAGAGATTGAAATTGTAATTCAGTCTATGCAGCAAGATACCAATGAGATTGAAACAGCAACCGAAGAACTTTCAGGGATCGTAATCAGCACGAAAGACGAAGTGAGTCAAATGTCAGATCGAATGGGAATTTTTCAGCGTAATGCTTCACGAAGTGTATTTGAAATTATGGACATAAGCAATTATATCTTCAGTAATCTGGCAAAAATTGACCACGTTATCTATAAAAACAATGTCTATGCCTTCTTGTTCGGTCAAGAAAATGGTTTTAAAGCAGTTGATCATCATTCGTGCCGTTTGGGTAAATGGTATGATAATGGCGTAGGAAAAGAGCAGTTTGGAATGCTGAAATCCTACAGTCGTTTGGAAAAACCACATGGAACGGTTCATTCGAATGCGAATGCGTTGATCGCCGATTGCGGTGATGGCAAAAAACTTTGTTCACGAACCCAAATCGAACAGCGAATTAGAACCATTGAAGCCGCAAGCCAAGAGGTATTTGAAGCGTTGGATATTTTGGTTGCAGAAAAAAATGAGCAGATGATGGGAACTGCACTTAAAAATCTGTTTGGAGGGGAAAAATGATCCGTTTGATGATTGTCGATGATGAAACTTCTATTGGGATGATGCTCGAAAAAGCATTGGGACGTTCTGGAGATATTAGTGTGACCTATTTTGATAATCCTGTAAATGCTCTTAATCAATTTAAACCGGATAAGTATGATGGGGTATTACTTGATATTATGATGCCTCAAAAAGATGGGATAAGTGTTCTCGAAGAGATAAAAGAAAAAGATCCAAAATGCGTTGTTATCATGATGACAGCCTATTCTAGCCTTGATAAAGTGTTACAGAGCCATAAAATAGGAGCTGATCACTATATTTTAAAGCCGTTTGATTCACTTTCAAATGTAGAGAAAAAAGTACGTGAACTGATTGAAAAGAAAAAATAGATTAGAGGGAATTTTATTCCCTTTTTTTTTGGCTAAAATTTTTATACATTAGTAAATCGCTATGAATACTTGACAATAAGAAAAAGCTACATTAAGATTGTGAAAAATTTAGGAGAACATAATGTCTCAACAATGCCCTTTAATCTTTAGACATGTAGATGCTACTGTTACACGAATCAATACTTTATTTGTAATAGTTAGTATTATTGCATTTTTAGCGACACAGTATTCGATTATATTGATAGTGCTGATTATGGATTTTGCCCTTCGACTCTATGGTTTCAAACACTTAAGTCCCATTAATATCAGTTCGCTATGGATACAGAAAAAAGGCTCTCTTCCTGTCAAAATGGAAGATGCCGGTGCTAAACGTCTTGCGGCATTTTTTGGCGTTGCATTTACGATTGCGTTGTTAATTAGTTCGTTGATTGGCGCAGAGATCATAGGTGCTTTTATCGCTGGAATATTTCTCTTTTGTGCGGCATTGGAACTTCTATTTGGGTTTTGTATTGCGTGCAAGATTTATTATATAGCCAAAAAAGTTTATCCAAAAGGCTTTTTATAATGTCCGCTCTTTCAACAAAAGCTGTTTATGGATTGGCAGCGATGCATGTTCTCTCACATGCACCCCACGGCAGATCAATGCAGGTACGTGAAATTTCGGCAATGACTCAAATTTCGCATGGATATTTAGAACAGCTTCTTTCAATTTTACGCAGAGCCAATCTGGTCATAAGTATTCGCGGTGCGTCCGGTGGATATAAACTAGCCCGTCAGCCGCATGAAATAGAAGTAATAGAGATTGTTGAAGCGCTCGAAGGACCATTCTACAAGATAGATGGAAATGTAGGTTCAAGTTTGATTTTGGAATACTATTGGAAAGAAGTTGAGGATAAAATGCGCGCTCTTTTTTCGTCAAAACTCTCTGATCTTGATCATGCATATCAGCCGCATCACTACGATATTTAAAAAATAATTTTAACGTTTTTTATTTTTTGATTCTATAAGACGACGATTTTGCATCATCATGACTTCTAACTCTTTGGCACTTTTCGTCTCAAATAACGGCTGGCTGCTCTTAAAAACTTCCGTATAAAAATCGGCCAATGTTTTCCCTTTTCGTGTTGCAGGGAGCATTTTGTTTGAAGTATAACGATTAACTTCCGGCGGATCGATAAATTGTGCTAAAAGTGTTTCTCTCATGTTGTTTTTGCTCATAATGATACTTTTTATACATAGTTGTTATTTAACAAGCAAAAAATGTTCCGACTATAGCTAAAGCCCTTCATTAATAACATGCCAAAGACGTTCAACTTCAAAATCATCTAAAAAAAGTGTCGAATAATGGTCATACAGCCATGATAAACCTTTGGCATTTATGGAAAGGGTATGGGAACACTCTTTGTGTGCGGGTAAAAATGCGCGTATGAGGGAGATATCGGAGTCGATAGGATTGTCGCAAAAAAAGCAGTTGAGTTCACGATGCAATCGTCCCTCATGTTCAAGCAGCTGAATATAGGCTTCAATGGCAAGTCGTTTTGGATTTTGATTTTTCCAATTCTGGGCAGCTGATTCTAAGAGTTGAAAATAAAAACTGCCTATTTCATCTGAATGTTGTAAATGGGGATGAAAAAGGGCAATAAACTGTTGCCAAATACGAATGCGGTTGTATTCACCCATCCATCCAAAACCTAAATGGAGGACATCCCGCATTCGAGGGATAGAGCTTTTGAGTGATGTTTCGGCTTCAAAATCGATTTTAAAACCTAGATTGATAGGGCTATGGCGTGCTCCATAGAACCTGTAAAGGGTTGTTAAGTTTTCCTCGGATATGATAGTAACAATTAAATCTTCGTCTTTTACCCGACTAAGTTTGATGATAAATCCCTGCATATTTTGTTACTTCACCGCACATTTGTTTATTTTATTCTCTAAAAGTTCCCTAATTTTAAAACTTTTTAACCTAATTACTGGTAAAATTAAGAAATTTCCATCCTCTTTAAACTACAAATGTTTAAAAAGAGATTAAATAGAAATAATTTCCGGAATTTTCCGATGACATAAGGTGATTTATCAGTGGAATACCAAGATTTATTACGATCGTTTAAAGATAACTGCGGATTTGGTTTGATCGCCAATATTAAAAACCGTCCTTCTCATGAGACGCTTGAAAACGCGATTACTGCCTTAGAGCGAATGATGCACCGTGGTGCTGTTGCAGCCGATGGCAAGACAGGAGACGGCAGTGGATTGCTTCTTTCCATTCCTCAAGAGTTCATGCGTTCGACTGCGTTGACAAGCGGTATAGAGTTGCCTGAAATGTATGCTATTGCCGTAGTCTTTACGCGCGATGCTGCTCAATTGGATTTATTGGAACGTACGTGTGCGAATAATGATCTAAAAGTAGTATTAAAGCGTATCGTTCCTCTTGATACCAATGCTTTAGGTGAACAGGCGTTAGAGTCTCTTCCTGAAATTTATCATATTTTTATTACTCCTAACTCATTGATGGCATCACAACGTTTTGATGCATTGTTGTATTTGAGCCGTAAAGAGACCGAGCATGCACTCGTTGACGATCAGGATTTTTATATCCCTTCTATGAGTTCACGTGTCATTTCGTATAAGGGCTTGATTATGCCTACGCATATCAAAGAATTTTATACGGATTTTCAAAACGAGAATTTTAAAATCTCTTTCTCGCTCTTTCACCAACGCTTTTCGACCAATACTCTTCCTAAATGGCGTTTGGCTCAACCGTTTCGCTCCGTTGCACACAATGGTGAGATCAATTCCGTTGAAGCAAACCGTTTTAATGTAGCGGTCAAATCAGAATCGATTAAAAGTGAAGTATTTACCGACGAAGAGATTGCACGACTTCTCCCTATCTTGCAGCCACATGGCTCGGACAGTGCCAGTGCCGATAATTTCTTTGAGTTTTTGATTGCCAACGGAATGGATTTCTTTAAAGCAGCGCGTGCGATTATCCCTGCACCATGGCAAAATGCTCCACACATGGATCCACAATTACGTGCATTTTATGAGTACCATTCGACGGTTTTTGAAGCATGGGACGGACCTGCCGCATTTTCATTGACCGATGGCCGTTACATCGGATGTGTTCTTGACCGTAATGGATTACGCCCTTCAAAGTATATTATTACCCATGATGACACATTGCTTATCGCAAGTGAGTACGGCGTAATTGATATTGCAGAAGAGAATATCAAAGAACGTGGACGTCTTCAATCCGGACAAATGATCGGTTTAGATTTGAAGTTTGGAAAAGTGCTTAAAGACGAAGATATTAATCAATATCTAAAAACCTCTAATCCGTATATGAACTGGCTGAACGAGCACATGACCTACTTGCAAGAGCACGTAGAGCATCAGTACGAAACCAAATGCGACTGTTCGGCTGAAGATTTAGTTGCTCGTCAGCGTTATTTTAACATTACCCAAGAAATCGTTGAACAAGTGATTGAACCGATGATGCGTGACGGTAAAGAAGCCGTTGGATCAATGGGTGATGATACCCCTCTGGCTGCATTTAGTACCGTTCAACGTAATTTCAGTGATTTTTTCAAACAGCGTTTTGCACAAGTAACGAATCCTCCTATTGATCCTATCCGTGAAAAAGTGGTGATGAGTCTCAATACAGGTTTTGGCGAAATACATAATATTTTAGATGAAATTCCAACTCACGCTAATCGTTTGAAAGCAATTTCACCGATCATGCTCAAAGAGAAACTTGAAGTACTAAAATCGTTTGGGGATAAAAAATCTCCACGTTATCACCCTTCGTATACCAATGCAGTGTTTTCCACCTCCTATAAAGGCAGCTTGAGAGAAGCATTGAATGCTCTTGTTTCTCAAGTAATTTTAGCCGTCAAAGAAGAGGGTGTTCGTATTATTGTTCTTGATGACAGCGGATTTGATCGTGAGCATAAAACCATCCCAATGTTGTTGGCAGTCGGTCGTATCAGCAGTGCATTATTAGAGGCAAAAATACGTCATTTAGGTTCAATCGTTGCATCTACAAGTGAAGTGGTTGACTCTCATGGTGCTGCAACACTGATTGCATACGGAGCGAGTGCAATCTATCCAAGTCTTTTATTTACAACGATTGCTGCGCGGGTCAAGCAAGCCAATGAAAATGAAGAGAATTGTGCGGAAGCATTTAAAGCAGCTCATCACGCACTTAACGGCGGATTGCTTAAGATTATGTCAAAGATGGGGATTGCAACGATAGCGTCGTATCGTAATTCAGGTCTTTTTGATGTTATTGGTTTGAGTCGTGAGATGGTAGATGAGTGTTTTGGAGATTCGCATGTACTGATCCCGGGATTGAGCTATGAAGATATCGATGAGAGTTTAAATAAAAATCATAAAGAGGCATTTGAACAAAACGGGTTTAACCGTATTTTCCCTCTAAAAATTGGCGGATTTTACAAATTTTATAACGGTCAAGAGCATCATGATTTTAATCCGGATGTTATTCACGCTATCCATCGTGTTTCCAAAAGCGGTAAACGTGAAGATTTTGATCAGCTCAGTGCGTTGATTAACAAGCGCGGTCAAAAATTTATCCGTGACTTCTTCGAGTTCCAATCGGATCGACCAAGTATTGATATTTCAGAAGTTGAGCCAAAAGAGAAAATTTTCAAACGTTTTGCTTCGGCTGCAATGAGTTTGGGCTCAATCTCTCCTGAAGCACATGAATGCGTTGCAGTTGCAATGAACACCCTTGGAGCTCAAAGCAATTCAGGTGAAGGCGGAGAAGATTCAGCTCGTTTTGACACACTTAAAAATTCAAAAATCAAACAAGTGGCCTCAGGACGTTTTGGGGTTACACCTGCTTATCTTCGCAGTGCTGAAGAGATTCAGATCAAAGTGGCTCAAGGAGCAAAACCGGGTGAGGGAGGACAGCTTCCAGGGCATAAAGTTTCCCCTTTAATCGCGCGTTTACGCCATACGACACCAGGGGTGACATTGATTTCACCTCCTCCTCATCATGATATTTATTCGATCGAGGATTTGGCACAGCTTATCTTTGATATGAAGCAGGTCAATCCGGCAGCAAAAGTAGCGGTTAAACTTGTTTCTGCTGCTGGTGTAGGGACGATTGCAGCGGGTGTGGCTAAAGCGTATGCGGATAAAATCATTATTTCAGGCGGCGATGGCGGTACAGGGGCAGCTCCTCTTACCTCGATTAAATTTGCAGGAAATCCATGGGAACTCGGACTTTCAGAAGCGCATAATGCACTCAAAGTTAATAACCTTCGTGGATTGGTTCATGTTCAAACCGACGGCGGACTCAAAAGTGGTCAAGATGTCGTGAAAGCTGCATTGTTGGGAGCTGAGAGTTATGCTTTCGGTACGGGTGTATTGACAATTATCGGTTGTAAAATGCTTCGTATTTGTCACGTCAACAAATGTTCCGTCGGAATTGCAACACAAAATGAGAGTTTGCGTGCCGATTATTTCAAAGGTACGGTTGAGCAACTCATCAACTACTTTACCTATATGGCAGAAGATGTGCGTCAAATAATGGCAAAATTGGGTTATAAAACGATGGAAGAACTCGTCGGTCGCAGTGATTTGCTCCGTATTATTGATACAGATTTCGCCCGTAAGTTCGATTTTAGCAATATTTTACACCGTGAAGAGGGTGTCAATACCTGTCAAGAAGTATCGAACAAACCATTTGATGACAATGCTTTTGAAATTGATGTTTTGGCAGAAGCGATGGACGCGATCAAAAATCCAGAGCGGCCTGTTCGAATTACACGTGATATTTGTAACTTAAATCGTAGTTTTGGTGCACGTGTGAGCGGTGAAATTGCTCAATATTATGGTGATAAAGGTCTCAAAGCTGATACCATCAAAATTGATCTAAAAGGTATCGCAGGTCAAGCATTGGGTGCATTCTTGATTCATGGTGTTACGATACGTCTTGAGGGTGTCGCCAATGATTACATCGGTAAAGGGATGCATGGCGGTAAAATCGTTATTAAATCTCGTAATCAGGGTGAAGCATTTGCAGCAGGCGGTAATACGTGTCTTTATGGGGCAACGGGCGGTAAGCTCTTTATTGCAGGTTCAGTCGGAGAGCGTTTTGCGGTTCGTAACTCAGGTGCATTGGCGATCGTCGAGGGTACAGGCGACAACGCATGTGAGTATATGACAGGCGGAATCGTGGTTATCTTGGGTCAAACAGGTATCAACTTCGGTGCAGGTATGACGGGCGGTATTGCATTTGTGTACGATGAGAATCACAGTTTTGTTGAGAACGTTAATCGCGAACTCGTGGATGCATTGCGCATTGATACTGATGATGGAGATGAAGCGCGTCATTATCTCAAACGTCTTTTAAAAGATTATGCAGCAGAAACGCAAAGTGAAAAAGCACAGGCTCTTCTCAATAATTTCCGTAATGAGATTCGAAATTTCTGGCTTGTACGACCTAAAAACTTAACCAAATTGCCACTTAATCCTGATAAAGGGGACTAACTATTATGAGAGAATTTTTAACCATTGAACGAATTGACCCTATTAAACGCGGAGTTGTACAACGACTCAAAGATTTTAGTGAAATTTATGAGCCGGTAGAACAGCATGAAGCAGCATCACAAAGTGATCGTTGTATCCAATGCGGTGATCCGTTTTGTCTCAACAAATGCCCATTGCATAACTATATCCCTCAGTGGCTCAAAGCAGTTGCTGAAAAAGATTTAAAATTTGCGTTTAACCTCTCCAATGAGCCTTCACCCTTTCCCGAAGTTATGGGGCGTATTTGTCCTCATGATCGCCTTTGTGAGGGTGATTGTACCCTTAATGACGGGCATGGAGCGATTACGATCGGTTCGGTTGAGACCTTTATCAACGAAGAAGGGTTCAAGCATGGTCTTAAACCGTTCTTTCCGGGAATTACTACGGATAAAAAAGTAGCTATCATAGGTTCTGGTCCTGCGGGTCTTTCCGCCGCAACGTATTTATTGCGTTCGGGTATTTCGGTTACCATGTACGAGCGCAGTGATCGCGCTGGCGGATTGTTGACGTACGGTATTCCGGGGTTTAAGCTCGATAAAAAAATCGTTGATCGTCGTGTCGGATTTCTCGTAGAAGCGGGTTTGAAAATTGTGTTTGATTGTGAAGTGGGTAAAGACGCAGAATTTGATCTTATTGCGGATCAATACGATGCGGTCTTTATCGGTATCGGTGCAACCAAATCAAAAGGCGCAAAAATCGCAGGTGAAAATGCATCCAATGTTTATCCAGCAATGCAGTATCTAACCGCCATTCAGCGTAAAAACTTTGCCGTTACATACGATAAGAAGTTTGATTTCAAAGATTTGGAAGTGGTTGTTATTGGAGGAGGGGACACGGCAATGGACTGTGTTCGTACCGCTAAACGCGAAGGGGCTAAAAACGTAACGTGTTTATACCGCCGTGATGCGCACAATATGCCGGGATCCCAAAAAGAATATAAAAATGCCGTTGAAGAAGGGGTAGACTTTGTGTTTCATGCCTCTCCGAAAGAGGTTATTTTGGGAGATAACGGCAAAGCAATCGCGGTTCGAATGATAAAAACTGTTTTAGGGGCAAAAGACGAGAGCGGTCGCCAAAAAATGGAAGAGATCAAAGGCGGAGATTTTAATATCAATGCAGATGTCGTTATTATGGCGCTTGGATTTGATCCGGCGGTTCCAAGCTTTTTAGCTGAAAACGGTATTGCTGTTAATAGCTGGGGCGGGATTGTGATTGACTCCGAGTATCAAACGACAACGGCAGGTATTTACGCTGGCGGTGACTGTTACCGTGGTGCGGATTTAGTTGTCACAGCAGCATACGACGGACGTGAAGCGGCACGCGCAATTGCAAAGTCTCTGTTGAATTAATGAGTACTTTTATCGATGCAGTGATTCTTTCACTCCTCGAAGTACGTGAGCATGTAGGATCAAAGGATAAAACTCTTTTTGAATCGTATTCTCTTGGTGAGGGCGGTGATATAAGCAGTGGTTTTGATCTTGCGGCTGAGTCCATTCTTTTTAAACATCTTAAGCCTTTTGGATCTTTTTATTCCGAAGAGAGCGGCTGGATGTCCCCGCAAAGTGATGTGAATATTATCACGGACCCTATAGACGGTAGTGATAATTTCTCCTCTTTATTTCCCTATTATGGTGTTTCTATTGCTCGAGAAGAAGAGGGTGAAACAACGGATGGAATCGTATGCAATCTTGTAAACGGGGACGTTTTTGTTCGCACACGCAGTGAATATTATCGATGCACTTTAGAAGCGCCAACTATTAGATCACCTATCCTTCCATCGCAAAATCCCAAAATCGGTCTTTTTGAAAAATCGTATGAACATCCTGATCTCATTAAGATTTTGATAGGTGAAAAATTTAAATTTCGTTCTCCTGGAGCATTAGCTCTCTCGCTTGCTTATGCGCCCTTAGTGAAATATGTGCTATTTTTAGGTACAATGAGGAAGTTTGATATCCAAGCCGGCTTGTATTTAAGCCAACACCTTTATGGCTTTAGTGATGAGAGATACATCCTTTTAAGTTCTGATAAAGAAGTGTTTGAGCGGATACGTTTGATTGTAGAAAAGGAGTATTTTTGAGTCTATTTAATCTATTTGGAGATTCTGAAAAAAAGAAACAGCCCACGAAAAGTGAAGCACCATCGCACTGGGTAAAGTGTTCTGCCTGTCAGTCTCTTATGTATTACAAAGAGATGGAAAAACAAAACCATGTTTGCCCTAAATGCGGATTTCACCTTCGTATCGGTGTGAATGAGCGCCTTGCATTAATTGCAGATGAGGGTAGTTTCGTCGAATACGATGCCTCATTGAAGCCCGTTGACCCACTTCAATTTGTGGATAAAAAAAGTTATGCTGCCCGTATTGAAGAAGGTTTTGCAAAAAACGGACGCTACTCATCGGTTGTGAGTGGTGAATGTACCATTGAAGCAACTCCTGTACAGCTTGTGATTTTTGATTTTAATTTTATGGGCGGATCATTGGGGTCGGTTGAAGGCGAGAAAATTGTTCGTGCCGTCAATCGTTCTCTGGAAAAACGTCAGGGTCTGATTATTGTCAGTGCCAGTGGCGGTGCACGTATGCAAGAGAGTACATTTTCGCTCATGCAGATGTCCAAAACCTCCGCAGCGCTCGCACGTTTAGCGGATGCAAAGCTCCCTTATATATCACTTCTAACCGATCCGACGATGGGAGGAGTCAGTGCTTCTTTTGCGACATTGGGTGATATTATTATTGCCGAGCCGGGTGCCTTGATCGGTTTCGCAGGGCAACGCGTTATCAAACAGACCATTGGTTCAGATCTTCCCGAAGGGTTTCAGCGTGCTGAGTTCTTGCTCGAAAAAGGTTCTATTGATATGGTAGTAGCGCGTAGCGAACTTAAAGAGACGCTGGCAGATCTTCTGAAGCTTTTGCTCCCCTAATGCGCCTTTATGCGTTGTGTGATCGTGATGCGCTTCGCTCACGAAATATTGGGCTGGATGAATTTATTCAAAAAGCCAAAGAACATAATGCCGAAATACTTCAGTATCGTAATAAAAATGATGATATCGCCGCGATTAAAAAAGATTTGATTTTTTTACGTCGGAACTATGATGGATTTTTGATTATTAACGATTATTACGAATTAATTGCTTTTTGCGATGGGGTTCACATCGGTCAAGACGATTTATTATCTATTGATAGTGATCCTAATCGGGCGATTAGCATACTGAAAACTGCCATTGGCAATGATAAAATCATCGGACTCTCAACCCACAATAAAGCCGAAATTGAGATTGCCAATACCTTAAATATCAATTACATCGGATTGGGTGCGTATCGCTCTACGCAGACAAAAAGCGAAGCAAAAGTTTTAGGTGAAAGCCTTGATGAACTGGCTTCGCATTCGAAACATCCTGTCGGGGCTATTGGTGGTGTAAAAATGGATGACACCTTTAAATACGTTACCTATCATGTGATTGGAAGTGGTTTAGTATGAATATATCTATTATCTCTATCGCTAAAAAAGAGCGTTCTTTATACGACCCTCTTTATCAAGAACAGATGAAAATGATTTCTCGTTTCGCCAAGTTGGAGGACATTGAACTGTTTCCAAAAGAGATTGTAAAAGCTCATACCATTAGCCCCGAAGCCTCTAAAAGTGCCTATACAAAGGTTTTGGAACCCATGATAGGAAAAACTTATTCGATAGCGTTACATCCCGATGGAAAAAAGATCGATTCTTTGGCATTTAGTAAGCTTATAAGTGATAAAATCGCGATACAATTTTTCATAGGAGGGGCGTACGGCTTCGAAGAGTCGTTTGTTACGAAATGCGATAGCATTATTAGTCTCTCAGAAATGACGATGAGTCATAAAATTGCCAAAGCAGTTTTACTGGAGCAGATATACCGTGCTTTTAGTCTGTTGAGTAACCACCCCTATCATAAATAAGGAACCGTATGAGAGACAATGAACTGCATTATTTTGAGGAAATTTTACTTGCGCGCAAAGTGCAAATTATCAAAAATTTAA
Organism: Pseudomonadota bacterium; assembly: GCA_043797085.1. GTDB lineage: Bacteria > Campylobacterota > Campylobacteria > Campylobacterales > Sulfurimonadaceae > Sulfuricurvum. Next base: position 186,939 of record JAZDQA010000011.1, read on the forward strand.
ATGGGGTTGAAGCAGAGATGATTCAACTGCGTGAGTGTGAACTCAATGATGAAGGTGATTACGCATCGATCAGTAATGATAATATGGTTGAGAGCGCAATCGGCGCACAGCAGTCGCAAGAGCTGAGTGAAATAGAGGCTGCGCTGAGTAAAATAAAATCCAAACAATACGGGATTTGTGATATGTGTGAAGATGAGATTGGTTTTCAGCGTTTAAAAGTGAAGCCTCATGCTAAATATTGTATCGTATGCCGTCCAATCGTTGAAAAAAACAGAGCTTAAGAGGAGACTAAAATGCAGTTGAAACGTTATACTATTGCTTCATTTATTTTTATATTTTTAGTTGCTATTGCTACTTACAGCATTGATAATGACGCAATATCGTTTGATTTGTTGGGGATACATTTTCCTAATCTGCCAATTGCATTTTGGGTTGCTGTTCCTGTCGCGCTTATGTATTTTGTAAGTGTTTTGCACATGGCGTTTCATGCGTTGTTGGGAAATTTAAAACTTCGTAAATTGGATCGTGACAACGAAAAGATGATTGATGCGCTTCGTGATGGTTTACTGGGTGTAAGTGAGCGTAGCTATGTTTTCAAAAGTGATGCGTATAAGCTTATGGGCAAATTATTGGATAATTCAGTAATCCTTCCATACGAAACACTTAGAGAAGTCGGCAACGAAAAAATTGATGAGGCTTTACGTTTGTTACGTGACGTCAAAGATAAGAAAAAGGTTGATATTAAAAAATTTCATTTAGGAAATTCAACTTCAATTGCCATTGAAAACAATCTGAATCGTTTAGAGCGTGGAGAATTGGGTGCGGATGAAGTATTGTCTCGTGCTGATACGTATGGTGTTATTGTTGCATCTAAAGCGTATGAATCGTATGTGAAAACCGCTTCGCTCGGATCTGTTTTAAAGTACAAACAATTTTTCAATCAATCCTCACTGATTGATTTTGTCCAACGCATCAATAATGCCCAAAATGGTATTGAAATGAGCAATGACGAGTTGACTTCGTTATTTAAATCATTAAAACTAACTTCAGAGGATTATATTAATCTTTCTATTGCTATGGCAAAAAATATGGTTCCGGAACAACGTATTCGTTTGTTTGAAACACTTAGTGAAACAAATGATGATGCGATGGAAGGGTATTTTTATACCTTGTATGACTTACAAATGGTAGATACAGCGAATGAAATCCTTAACAATACATCAAAAGATGATTATTTGATTTTTAAAGCCTATCGTGATTTGAAACGTGCAAACAAGCATTATGATATTGCCCTATTTTTACGAAAATAAGATTTAGATGACTCCAAAACTTTCTTTTGACACTCCCATTTATGCTCTTGCCCCTCTTGCGGGGTATACCGATTTGCCTTTTCGTAACGTAGTTAAAAAATTCGGGGCTGATTTAACCGTGAGCGAGATGCTTAGTTCAAATGCTCTTATTCACGGTTCGACTAAAACACTTAAAATGCTAGAACGAAGTCCCAACGAAGATCCTTATTCGGTACAAATCGCAGGCTCTGATGAAGAGGTTGTACGTCGTGCGGTTGAAATTCTCAATACTCAAGATTACATTGATATTATTGATTTAAACTGCGGATGTCCCGTACCAAAAATTGTATGTCATGGATCAGGGAGTTCACTTCTTAATGATCTTCCTCGAATGGCACGTATCATCGAAACCATTAAAAAAACCTCTACGAGACCTACGTTAAGTGTCAAAATCCGTCTTGGATTTGAAACAAAAAATCATATCGAAATCGCTAAGTTGGTCGAATCATGTGGAGCAGATTTTTTGGCTGTCCATGGGCGAACACGTGCAGGAAAATTTAAAGCTCCTGTCGATTACGATGCGATTGCACAGATCAAAGCTTCGGTCTCTATACCGGTGATTGCCAACGGGGACATTGACTCCTTTGAAAAAGCGCAATGGGTACTGAATCACACAAAAGCCGATGGCGTTATGATCGGTCGCGGAGCGGTAGGTGCGCCATGGATTTTTCATCAACTCAAATCCGGTAGCAGCAGTGTCGATCCCATGCTTAAGCACGCTATTATCATGGAACATTTAGACGGCATGATCCAGTTTTATGGACCTAGAGGGGTAATCATGTTCCGTAAGCATGTTCATACTTATTCCAAGGGATACGAGGGAGCCTCAGCGATGCGTGATGCGGTAAATCGTATAGATGATCCATCTGAATTTCGCAAGGTAGTCGATGACTTCTTTCTAACCCATATCCAAATCGGCGAGGGCTTTAAACCTTTTGAAATGAGCTGTGAATGCTAAATATAGTTTTCGAAGTAAATCTTTTCCTATAGTCTCTCCTTAGCCACTCTAGCTACAATCTCCCTTAAAAAAAGGCTCCAATAATGATCGTTGATTTTTATGTTACAGCTATGAAATATTATGAAGTGGGTCGTTTTAAAGAAGCATTTGAAATTTTAGCTTCAACCCCGCAAGATCCTCGTTGTGTATATGCACTGGGAACGATGTATTATAACGGTCAAGGCGTCGAACGTAGTTTCGCCAAATCAACCCAGTATTATGCCATAGCAGCGGAAGCTGGGATATTACCCGCGCAAGTGAGTGCAGGATTTGCTTACGCAAATGCGATGGGCGTTCCTGAAGATTTTGATAAAGCAGCCTACTATCTCAAAATGGCAGTTGCTCAGGGCGAACCAGCCGCGAAAATCACATTAGCAGAGATTTATGCCAAAGGACACGCAGGAGGAAGCCGTAAAGAAGCAGCCGAACTAATCCGTGATGTTCTAGCCACAACAGGCGGAGAAGAGGCGTATGACGTTTATTCACGCTATGAGTTGAATAACGCTTAATACTCTCCGGAAGCTTTTTCTTTGTACGCATCAAAAGATTCGTCTTGGGTTGTTCCCAGTTGAAAAAAGCCATCAAGCTCCTGATGTTTGGTGCGTAAGAGGGTTTCAAATTCGTTTTGTGTAATGGGTATGTCGTCTTGAAATTTATCGAGCAGTATTGTATTGTTGCCCAATAAGACTAAATAACTTTGTGTCCCGAAATCGAGCATTGCGACGGAGTGTACGGGATCGAGCGATTTTTGAAACCGTATTTGAACTCCGCCCCCTTCAATACTGCTTATGGGTGTTGGTGTTGGTACCGTTTTTTTGGTGGCTGTGTTAAAACTCCATGGGGTTTTTGGTGCAGCATGAATGGCAGTTGCGCGTGAGGCAATATTTTGTTTCAACCAAAACAAGATACCGATGCCGATAACTAAAATACCGATAACGACATAATAACTTTGTTCAAATTCACTGCCATTTTTGGTGGGTAAAGAAGAGACTTTTTCCGTTGTATCTTGGGCAGTAAGGGGAACAGTGGTAGGTGTGCTAAATCGTAAACGAAGCCCATATGAATCGGATGTTTTCGATGCTTGCAAAACAACATTATTACTTACTTTTGCCGTTATTTGGATTTGGTCACCTATGGGTGAAATAGTAATATTTTGAAGATACGTTGAATTGATATTTTTATTGAGCGGGGTATCAATGGAAGCTTCCTCAAGCTTGATGGTAATCAATCCGCCTTGTTGGTTTTGGCGCAGCACTCCCTCGTAGGGCGTGTCAAATGTGAGCATGATGTCAACGCGATCATGACGATCATAAACATTGTAACTAAGGATTTTAGATCCCCAAACAAGGCTGCTTAAAAGTAAAAGTAAAAGAATTTTTTTCATAGTCTCTCTTTTGATAGATAATAAAGAACCGCACTTGAATCAAGTACTTCATTGATACGAATGGCAAGATTTTTTTCATAAACCATGACTTCGCCTTTACCGATAATCCGATGATTGACATAGGACTCGACACTTTCACCGGCTGGTTTTCCTAAATCAATGACGGAACCTTTTTCAAGTTTGAGAATTTCTCCCAGTGAGAGGGTAGTTTGTCCCAAATCGGAAACAAATTCTACTTCCATATCGAGTAAACCATCATAGTCCATCCATGAAAGTTCTTTCTTCGAATCGAAAATATTTTTTTTATCAATGGTAGGTGTTTCTGGCAAAGGAAGATCTAAATCAGCCATAATTATAATGCCTTTAACGCAATGATCATTTCACCATTGGCAACATGGAAGGCATGAGAACCCTCTGCGTCAAGTGTGAAATGGTCATTGGCTTGAAAATGAGGTGTTGAAATCGTAAAAGGAGTATGGAAAGATTCTTCATAAAGTACCTTGGCATTTCCTACAATCATATTGGTTGTTTCAAGCAGCATGTCCAGCAGTGTCTCCTGATCGTGTATTTCTTCGCCTAAAAAAATTTCAGTAATGCATTGCAGAAGAATATTATCACACCCTATATAGGCACGATGTTTCTCTCCATTACTATCTTCTATATCAAGATAAGCAATAAGCGTTCTCTTTTTTTGGGACAGAGGTTCAATACGATAGGGCAGACGGATTTGATGGATACAGAAATTTTCAGCCGCTTTGATGATAGATGACAGCATAGGTACCTCATCAGTAATTATGTATTGTAAATTATTATTGATTATAGCGTAAATTTACAAGGAAAGAATAGAGATTAAGTGAGTATAATCGCGAAGTATTTAGAAAAATAAAGTGTTATATATGACAATTGAACTATCACTGCTTGGTGTTATTGTAGGGACGCTTTCCGGATTTTTTGGAATAGGAGGCGGAACTGTCAGTGTTCCGTTACTGCTTTATCTCGGATTTGGGATTAAAGAAGCAATCGGAATTTCTATGATGCAAATGGTTGCAGGTTCTTTGATGGCGGCTTATATCCATCAAAAAAAGCAAACGTACGTGATGAGAGAAGTAAAGTATTTTGGTTTTGGGGGGATAATCGGAGCGATAATCGGAGCAATGCTGGTTAAAGTGCTCTCTTCGAGTGTTTTAGAATGGTTTTTTCTTTCCATCGTTGCTTTTACGTTGGTGCGTTTGGCTATGTCTAATCCCGTCCCAAAACGATTAGAAGTGGTTAATCGACCGCTTTATAGTGCTATCGGTGGCAGTATAGGGGTTTTTTCTGGGATGCTTGGTGTGGGTGGCTCGATTTTGATGACACCAATATTGGTTAGCTTTATGGGATTTCCACTCAAAAAAGCCTCTGCAGTGGGACTGTTTTTTGTCATGTTTACGTCGATTTCAGCATTTGTTACTCTTTGTTGGCTAGGATTTGTTAATCTCCATGCGGGGTTCATCATGGCGCTTAGCTCATTAGCCGGAATTGTTTTAGGAATTTGGTTGCTTAATCGTGTGAAAGTGACCCACTATAAACAGATTTTGGTTGTTTTTTATATTTTTATTTTCAGCCTAACGGCTTACAAACTCATTGCGGGATAGGTTAATTATGGATAAAATTAAAATTATTGGTGCCAGAGAGCACAACCTTAAAAATATTTCTCTTGAGATTCCAAAAAATAAGCTGGTCGTTTGTACGGGAATCAGCGGAAGTGGAAAATCGACGTTGGCGTTTGATACCCTCTATGCCGAAGGGCAACGCCGCTATATCGAATCGTTATCTTCCTATGCACGGCAGTTTTTGGATCGTGTCGGAAAGCCCGATGTTGACAAGATCGAAGGGCTGACTCCTGCCATTGCAATCGATCAAAAAACAACCTCTAAAAATCCTCGCTCAACCGTAGGAACCATTACCGAAATTTATGACTATTTGAGATTGTTGTATGCGCGTATTGGTATTCAGCATTGCCATTTATGCGGAAATAAGATTACGAAGATGTCGGCACAAGACATCATCGATCAGGTGCTCAAGCTTCCTGAAAACTCTAAAATCGTTATTTTAGCCCCGTTGGTACGTGAGAAAAAAGGATCATTTGCCGACATTCTGGAGTCATTGCGTCATAAGGGATATGTTCGTGCCATGATTGATGGTGTTATGGTGCGTTTGGATGAGGAGATTGAGCTTTCAAAAACGAAAAAGCACTCAATAAAAGTTGTGATTGACCGTTTGGTTGTTAAAGAAGACAACCATGACCGTGTGGCTCAAGATGTTGAGAAAGCGCTTAAAGAGAGTTACGGTGAAGTAGAGATCGAGATTCAAAATTCCGAAGAAGTAGGGCTGCACGAAAAACTGATTCATTACAGTGAGCACAGTGCATGTTTTGACTGCAAAGTAAGTTTTGACCCTCTTGAGCCATTGTCTTTTTCATTTAACTCTCCCAAGGGAGCATGCACTGAATGTGATGGACTAGGTATTCGATATTCTCTCGATTACGACAAGATTATTGACTCCGAACTCCCGATTGAAAAGGGGGCTGTGAAGATTGTTTACGGATTCAATAAAGGGTATTATTTTACGTTTTTGAAAGCATTTTGTGCTACAACGGGTATTAACATCACACAGCCTTTTTATACGCTTGAAGAGCATCAAAAAAAGGCGATTTTGCACGGCTCGGTTGAGGATATTGAGTTCAAATGGCAAGATCATCCTATCAAACGAACGTGGCCTGGGATTGTCCGCATCGCTTACGATATTTTCAAAGATGAGAAAGACCTTGCCGATTATATGTCTGAAAAGCCGTGTAATATTTGTAATTCTCATCGTCTAAAGCGGGAGTCGTTGGCGGTTAAAGTAGCTGGTCTTGGAATCGGTGACGTCATCTCTATGCCGCTCAAAGATTCATACGCATGGTTTACTGATCCCAAAACATTTGAAAATCTTAGTGAGCAAAATGCAATGATTGGGGCTTCTATTTTAAATGAAATCCGTGAACGTCTCTTTTTCCTCTACGATGTAGGGTTGGGGTATCTCTCCCTTAGCCGTGATGCCCGTACTATCAGCGGCGGAGAAGCGCAGCGTATCCGTATTGCCAGCCAAATCGGAAGTGGTTTGACGGGGGTGATGTATGTCCTCGATGAACCCAGTATCGGTTTGCATGAGCGAGATACCTTAAAACTTATCCGTACTCTTCGTTCTTTGCAGGAAAAGGGAAATACGGTTATCGTTGTTGAACACGATAAAGAGACGATTGAGCATGCAGACTACATTGTTGATATTGGTCCTGGCGCTGGGAAATTCGGTGGAAATGTTGTTTTTGCAGGAACATTGGAAGAGATGAAAAAGAGCGATACTCTGACCGCACAATATCTTTCAGGACGCAAAAAAATTGAATATTTTTACCGACGAGAGCAAAAAGAGTGGATGCACATTAAAAATGTTACACTCAATAATATTAACGATTTAAGCGTCTCTATCCCTCTCAATAATTTTGTGTGTGTAACAGGAGTGAGCGGAAGCGGTAAAAGTTCATTGATTTTACAAACGCTTCTTCCCGTGAGTCGCGAGATTCTCAATCATGCCCGAAAAGTGAACCGTGTCGCAGGAGTTGAAGTTGAAGGGCTTGAAAAACTCGACAAAGTCATCTATCTCGATCAAAGCCCAATCGGGCGAACCCCCCGTTCTAATCCAGCTACTTATACGGGTGTAATGGACGAAATCCGTAATCTTTTTACAAAAACGAAAGAATCTCAAATTCGCGGATACACGGCATCTCGTTTTAGCTTTAACGTCAAAGGCGGTCGTTGTGAGAAGTGTCAAGGTGAGGGTGAAATCAAGATTGAAATGCACTTTTTGCCCGATATTATGGTCAAATGTGATTCATGTCACGGCAGCCGTTACAATCTCCAAACCTTGCAAGTCGAGTATAAAGGAAAAACGATTTCCGATGTCCTCAATATGAGTGTCGGCGAAGCGCTAGAATTTTTTGCTCCCATTCCGAAGATTAAAGTGATTTTACAGACGCTGAGCGATGTGGGATTGGACTATATTACTTTAGGTCAAAATGCCGTAACCCTCTCAGGCGGGGAAGCACAGCGCATTAAACTCGCCAAAGAGCTCAGTCGCCGTGATACGGGAAGGACGCTATATATCCTCGATGAACCTACCACAGGATTGCACTTTGATGACGTAAATCGACTTACGAGAGTGCTTCATAATTTTGTTGAACTGGGTAATTCCGTCTTGGTAATAGAGCATAATCTTGATATGATAAAAAATGCGGATTATATACTCGATTTAGGACCTGAAGGTGGTTCAGGCGGCGGATTACTCGTTGCACAAGGTGATCCAGAAAGTGTTGCAAAACATTGGGAAGAGACAGGAAGTTTTACCGGAAAATATTTAGCAATTGAACTTAAGAACCATACTTCTAAGGTATAACTGATTGTTACGCACATTGAGTAATTTTTTTGTAAATTCAACTCTAAACTTCATTCTTTAAGAAGCAGTGGTACTTTTATTTTAGATAATTTAGCACGTGAGTCTTTGAATTTTCAAAAAAAATCACTCAATGTGCGTAAGGTCAGGGTATAATACAAACAATAGGTTTTAGTGAGGAATATGTAATGAAAAGTTCGATGATTAATAGTATTAAGTCTTTGCCACCGCTTCCAAAAACGGTTATTGATATGCAGCGAGTGTGCAATGATCCTAATTCATCGATTAGTGATTTAGTAAAAACAGTTGACCATGACCCGATGATTGTAGCCAATTTGCTCAAAGCGGCAAATTCCCCTCTTTACAGTCTTCGTCGTGAAATCAGCAGTGTTGCTCAAGCGGTTTCTCTTTTTGGGATGAGTATGACCCGTTCTATCGGTTTGGGTAATTCGGTGCGAAAGTTGCTGAATGTTGATATGGAGCCATACGGGATTAGTTCAGACCGTTTTGCTGAGATTTCATCCATGCAGGCAGTTTTAGCACAAAAATGGTACAGCCAAATCGATCGTGCAAAAGCAGACAAACTTTTTCTTGCAGCTTTCTTGCAAGAGACGGGTAAGATTGTTATTGCCAGTGATATTATTCAAGAAGATGTTGTGACGAGTTTTAAATCGGATATTGAAGTGGCGATTGATATATCCAGCGTTGAGCGCAGTTATGTGGAAGCAACGACAGCAGAGGTTGCAGCGGCTATTTTTACCCACTGGAATTTTGATAAAGAATTTGTTTCAATGATTGAATACTCGGAAGCTCCTGAAAATGCACCCGATGAGCTCAAAGAACTTTCAATGGTACTTAGTGTTATCAAAACCATTATGCCGATTAATGATCCTTTATCGGAGAGAGCAATTATTCAAGGGCTTAAAAAAGCCGAAGCGGCAGGTTTAAATACCGTTGCATTGCAAAAAGCAATTGATGCTATTTTGGAACAAAACAGTTAATTAATGGAAGAAAAAACCGTTACCATTATTGATACCTTTGGATTTTTTTTCCGCTCATTTTATGCCCTTCCTCCGCTTAGAAATAAGCACGGTTTTCCGACGGGTCTTTTGACCGGTTTCATTAATTTTATTGCTTCGCTTCACAAAGATCACAGCAGTGATTATCTCATTTTTGCCCTTGATGCCAAGGGACCAAGTTTTCGTGCTGAAATTGATCCCAATTATAAAGCCAATCGCTCTCCTGCACCTGAAGAACTGATTCAACAACTCCCTATCGCTATCAGTTGGATTGAAAAGATGGGGTATAAATCTCTTCTTTTGAGCGGATATGAAGCGGATGATATGATTGCTTCAGTGGTTCATCATGCAAAAGACCAGGGGATTAATGTCCGTGTTGTTTCTCACGATAAGGATTTGTATCAGCTCATTGAAGATGATAAAGTAGTTTTAGTCGATGCAATCACCAAAAAAGTCCTCAATGAAACCCATTGTTTTGAAAAATATGGGGTTCATCCGTCTCAATTTATCGACTATCAAGCACTTATCGGTGATACCGCAGATAATGTTCCGGGAGTGAAAGGGATTGGAAAAGTAACGGCGGAAAAGCTTTTGGTACAGTTTGGAACTTTAGATACGATTTACGAGCGACTTGATGAGGTTATGCCTGTACGTATTCGCGGCTTGCTGGAAACGTATCGTGAGGATGCCTTCCGATCACGTGAGCTTGTGAAATTACGCGGTGATGTTTTTGAATCTCTTGATTTTAATGACTATGCAATGCACTTTAATAACCCTTTTCATCCTATTTACGATGAATTGGTTCATTATGAGATGAATGCCGTTTTGCGAACATTGAAAGCTAAAGCATTATTTGAAGAGACGCAGCCTTTAGACAAAACACCGATAAAAATTATAAATGATCTCCCGCAATGTGATTCTCCCAATGGATGCAGTATTCTAATCGATACGGATGAAGCTCTTAATGCTTTGGTTTCTACCCTAACCTCAGAGACGATTGTGGCGTTTGATACGGAAACAACGGGGCTTAATCCTCATATCGATTCATTGGTCGGATTTAGTTTTAGTATGGATGGAGAAAGCGGTTATTACGTTCCCTTAAGTCATAACTATCTGGGGGTTGGAGAACAAGTTTCCAAAGAAGCTGCAAAAGCTGCGATACAAGCAATTTTTAACGGCAAAGTTATCGGACATAATCTCAAGTTTGACCTCCATTTTGTGACTCGATTTTTAGGTGTTGAGAGGCTTCCACTTTATGCGGATACGATTATTATGGGATGGCTTAGTGATTCAAATCGCTCTCTTTCTATGGATAATCTTAGTCTTTCATTGCTGAACCACGAGATGATTCATTTCAAAGATACCGTAAAACGCGGAGAAAATTTTTCTTCCGTTGCCATCGAAGATGCGTGTAAATACGCCGGAGAAGATGCCTATATTACCTATCGTCTTTATGAAGTGTTGAGGGAGCAATTACTCCTCAAAGGGGGAAATACTGCTTTAGATGAAGCGTTTAATGTTGAATTTCCTTTTATTGAGACGTTGCTAGGGATGGAAAAAGCAGGGATTGCGGTAGATATTGGTGTTCTCGAAACGTTTAAAATCGAAGTTTCCAATGAACTCTCTACATTGACAGAGAAAATTCATGCAATGTGCCAAACCGTTTTTAATCTCAATTCTCCCAAGCAATTAGGGGTGATTTTATTTGAAACACTGGGGCTTCCTCACGGGAAAAAAACCAAAACAGGTTACAGTACGGATGAATCCGTTCTTGAGGGACTGCGTCATGAGCATGAAGTTGTTTCATTACTATTGCAGTATCGTGAGTATCACAAACTGTATTCAACCTACATTGAACCTCTCATCGCCCTTGCAAAGGTAGATAAACACTCACGTATTTATACCTCGTTCGTCCAAACGGGTACGGCAACAGGACGGCTTAGTTCTAAAAATCCAAACCTTCAAAACATTCCCGTCAAAACAGCTCTTGGAATGAGAATTCGTGAAGCATTCGTCGCGCCTGAGGGGAAAAAACTGATCGGAATTGACTATTCGCAGATGGAATTAAGACTATTGGCTCATTTTACCGAAGATAAAGTCTTAGTCGATGCGTTCAATAATAATCTCGATATTCATACGCAAACTGCTATTTCTCTTTTTGGGGAAGTTGATGCTGCATCCAAACGCAATATTGCCAAGACAGTCAATTTCGGATTACTCTACGGGATGGGGGCGAAAAAGCTCTCCGATACGTTGGGAATCAGTACCAAAGAGGCAAAAGAGATTATTGAAAAATATTTTGAAACCTTCCCCAGCGTCAAAGGATATTTTTCCGCTATTGTAGAGCAGGCGAAAGAGATGGGATACGTTGAAACACTTCTTGGGCGCCGTCGCTATTTTGATTTTGCTACCGCTACGCCAATGCTAAAAGCCGCCTACGAGCGCGAGGCGGTCAATGCAGTATTCCAAGGCTCTGCCTCGGATCTCATCAAGCTTTCCATGAATGCAATTGATAAACGTATCCGTGAAGAGGGACTGCGTGCCCGAATGCTCTTGCAAATTCACGATGAATTGATTTTTGAAGCCGATGAGGACGTTGCAGAAGTATTGGCAGCAGAGTTTGTAGAGATGATGGAAAAAATCATGCAGTTAAAAATCCCGCTAAAAACATCAATGCACGTTGGCAATCACTGGGGTGAGTTGAAATAGCAAATAAGGAATATTAATGGTTTGGCTGATTATCCCGTTATTTTTATTACTGATTTTTTTAATATTTTTTTTAATCGGATATTTTTCTACACCAACAGTTCAAGATAATAAAGTCACTCAATCCATCGCCACCTCTCTAAAAAAAGAGAAGGGATATGATGTATGGAATTTTTTATTTCATTGGATGAAAGCAAAATTTAACTGGCATAATCTTCGTATAGGTGTAGTAATTTTATTAACTTTTAGCCCATTATTCATTGCTACACATCCTTATACAATCATAGATTATAACCGATTCCTTTCAATTACTATCACTATAGCAATCATACTGTCTCTTATCGTCTATTTTAAAATCAAACCTGATACACTTAATATGCTTGGCTATGCTGGTGCGATAGTGGTTTATATTTACATGTCTGTCAAAGCAATTGATATTTATGCTGATAAAACCGTCCCGTCACTTTATATTGGTACTGTTACTTCAAAAACTACGAATAAATATTATCAAAAAGGTCATGAATATACTTCCTATATTCTTGGCGTCCGTGCACCGGATGGGGATATTAGATATGTAGATGTGATAGAAAAGTTTTATAATTCAATTGATGAAAATTATCAAGTTCAAATGTGCGAGCGTAATGGTGCAATAGGTTTAAGATGGATAGAGGATATAAAAAAATGAATATAAAAATATTCCCCTCGTTCCTAACGTCCTCGTTTGGAATGCATACTTATACTATATACACTCATGGGAGTGAGAATAGCTGGATTCCCGATCAAGTCGGGAATGACGAATAAAAGGAAAAACGATGAAAGAAATCCGACCATCCACCCATCCGGGTATCATCCTCAAACTCGAATTTGCTGAACCGCTTGGGCTTACGCAAGCACGTATGGCGGAAGATCTCGGCGTAGGGATCAAGACTCTAAGCGAACTTTACAACCAAAAACGGGGCATTAGTGCGGTAATGGCACTTAAACTCTCCGAATATTTTGGTACAACACCACAATTTTGGATGACACTACAGGATAATTTTGATTTGTATCAAGCCTATATGCAAGAATATGAATCAATTCAAAAGATTAAAAAACTACAAGTGGCGTAAAAAAAAAGAATTAGCAATCACTGGGGTGAGTTGAAATAATTTTGTAGTATAATGTAGATACAAAGATTTACATGGAGAGTGTTATGAAAAAAGCTATTAATTTGCGTATGGATGAATCGTTACTTGCTGATTTGGATCAGTATGCTCAAGAGTTGGATCGGTCACGTACTTATTTGATTGAAAAAGCGGTGAGTGCTTACTTTGATACTCTCGATGAGATAATTAGTGATAAGCGCATCGATGACATTAAAAGTGGAAAAAGCGAAGTGTATACTCTCGAAGAAGTTGCTCTCAAGCTGGGATTGAATGTATAAAGTTATCATTCCAAAGACTGTTTTTAAAGAACTCGAAGCAATCGGCTCTGAAGATCAAAAACTTGTTTGGATGAAGATTAAAGATCTCGAAAGTGGAGTTTTTACAAGCGATAAAGCATTAAAAGGCAATCATAAAGGGAAATTCCGTAAACGAGCGGGAGATTATCGGATTGTCTATTTAAAGGAAAATAATATTTTGGTTATTACCTTAATTCGTATCGCTCACCGAAAAGAAGTTTACTAAAAAGAAGTAATTATGCGACAATTTAACGAAGAACTAATCCAATTTATCGATGCTTCCCCAACACCATTTCACGCTGTGGAGCAGATGGCAAAAGTTTTGGACGCACAAGGGTTTCATAAGCTCGATGAGTGTGAGCATTGGAATTTGGAAGAAGAAAAAGGCTATTACGTTATCCGTAATGATTCTTCTATCATCGCCTTTACCTATCCTCCTTCGGCTGAAAAAGGATACACTATCGTGGGAGCGCATACCGATTCTCCGAATTTGCGTCTTAAACCCAACCCTGTCACGAAAAGTGCCGGAACCGTGAGGCTTGGGGTTGAACCGTATGGCGGAGTGTTGCTGAACCCCTGGTTTGATCGTGATCTGAGTCTCGCGGGACGGATTGTTTATTTGGATGTGACTAAAAAGCGTTGCGAAAAATTAATTGACTTCAAACGCCCGATAGGGATTATTTCATCGCTTGCGATTCATCTTGACCGCGATGCAAATTCATCGCATTCGATTAATGCCCAAACAGATATTGTCCCGATGATTTCTTGCGGTGAGGATTTCGATTTTTCATCCTGGATTATGGAGGAAGCGGGTGTGAGTGACGGAAAACTGCTCGCTCATGAGCTTAGTTTTTATGACGTTCAAAAAGGGTCATTGATCGGGATTAAAGAAGAATTTATCAGTTCAGCACGGTTGGATAATCTCTTAAGCTGCTATGTCGGATTAAGTGCATTGGTGGAGTGCAAAAATCCAATGATTTTGGCGTGTATGGATCATGAAGAGGTGGGAAGTGATTCGCATGTCGGGGCAGGGGGGACGTTTTTAGAAGAGGTTTTACGCCGTATCGCAGGGGAGAATTTCTCTGTATTAATGCGTCAATCGCTCATGGTATCGTGTGACAATGCTCATGCTCAGCATCCAAATTTCCCCTCCAAACATGAGAGTGAGCATGCACCGCTTCTCAATCGTGGAGTGGCGATCAAAATCAACTCCAATCAGCGTTATGCAACCAGCTCTCGTACTCAAGGACGTTTTGTACAGTGTGCGCAGGCTATAGAAGTAGCAACACAGACATTTGTGACCCGCAGTGATATGGGATGCGGTTCAACCATTGGTCCCATTACGGCAACAAGGCTTGGCGTTGAGACGATTGATGTGGGTGTACCGACCCTTGCGATGCATTCGATTCGAGAGTTGGCGGGAGTTAGTGATGCATACGGTTTGAAGCAGATTCTTTTGAGCATTGGTGAGTATTAATGGCTGAGATGGTTTCACCAGAAGAGCTCAAAGCCCTTATCGATCAGACATATCGGGTTGAAGAGGAGTATGTGGCATTACGTCACTCTTACAACCATCTTCAGCTAACCATAGAGCAGGTAATCGAATTTTTACCCAATGCGATTTGGATTGTGGAAGAAGATGGAAAGATTTTTTTACAAAATTCACAAGCAAAAGTCCTTGAACAGCTGTTTGATATATTGAGATACGGTGAAGAAGATTATGAAGTGAATTTTGATGAACGCTCCTATCTCATCAAATCGACACATCATAATGAGAAGCATCTCCTAAGCGCAACCGATATAACAGAGCAGAAGCGAAAAGAAAACCTTGCAACCATGGGACAGATGGCAGCGCATCTCTCTCATGAGATACGCAACCCTATTGGTGCTATTGCCTTGCTTACTTCGACGTTGATGAAAAGAGTTCAAGAAGAAAACAAACCAATCGTCACTGAAATACAAAAATCACTCTATCGCATTGAGCGAATCATCAAAGCTACCCTAATGTTTTCTAAGGGGGTACAGGCGCAGAAAAGCGTTTTGTCATGGGAAAGTATTGTCCGTGAACTTCATCATGCTATTGGCTATTATAGTTACGCTAAAAAAATTGAGTTTATATTTCCTGAAGAGAATTTTGTGCTTAGTGGAGATCTGGACCTTTTAGTGATGCTGTTTAGTAATTTTGTTTTTAATGCCATTGATGCGATTGAACTGGATGAGGAAGAAGAGGGTCAAGTTGTTATGACTTATTCGTATGCGCAAGAAAAACATCACTTTGTGATTACGGATTCAGGTATTCCCATAGAAAATGAAAAATGGCTTTTTGAGGCGTTTAAAAGTACTAAAGAGCGAGGCAATGGATTAGGCTTGGTTCTATCAAAAGAGATTTCAAAAGCCCATGGCGGCAATATAGCCCTTTTTGAGGGAGAAGGAAAAGGATTCGTTATTACACTTGCTTAAAGGGGTTTTGGTTTGCTTAAATGGTACCCTTGCACGTAATCAATGCCTAAATCTTGGCATTCATCATACACATCTTGTGAATGAACGAATTCCGCAACGGTTTTGATGTTAAGACGATGAGCGAATTCAACAATGGTACGAACAATATCCTGTGCGCTTAGATCCACATCAAGATTTTTAATGAGAGATGCATCAATTTTGATGAAGTCAACATTCAGTCGTAATATGTGAGCAAAGTTGGAGTATCCCGTTCCGAAATCATCGATGGCGATACGACATCCAAAGGATTTGACATGAGTGATAAAGTTCGTAACCTCAGTATGATTTTCAATACCTTCACTCTCTAAGATTTCAAAAATAAGCCGATTTCCGACATCGGATTCCCTTAAAAAGGAATAGAGCATCGTTTTCATTTCCGAATTTAAAATGTCAGCAATGGAGAGATTGATCGAATAACGATGCGATGTCGTACGAAGTTGTTCGAAAATCGTGCGAATAACAAATTTCGTAATGTGAGGATAGAGGCGCGATTTTTTAGCAATCTCTAAAAAAGTATTCGGAGGGATGATCGAGCCATCGGTGTCGATAAGGCGTATGAGTGCTTCATATTCATAAATATCTTGCGTGGTTGTATCGTGAATACCTTGATAATAGAGAACAAAACGCTGATCATCTATGGCGTCTTTGAGTTTTTTACTCCATAAAATATTGTTGAGATACTCCTCTTTGATAAGGAGAGATTCATTGTATTTTAAGAACGACAAACTCTGTTTTTTGGCTGTTTTGAGTGCCATATCAGCACGTCCAATCAAATCACATTGGGATTCGAGACAGAAGTCGGCTCCAATACTAACGGTTGCCAAAATAGTAATCCCGTCAATTTCATAATAGGTTTCGTTAAGAGAGTGAAGAATAGCGTGACACATTTGATCAAATGTTTTGGTATTTAGATTATCATTAAGTAACAGTGCGTATTCATCTGAGGGCATTTTATAAAGAAAAAGGGTATACGTTACCGCAATTTTTTGGATTGATTCTCCAACGGCTTGTAAAAGCTTGTCTCCTATTCCGTGACCGTATAAATCATTGATTTCTTTAAAATTATCAATATTAATGAGGAGAATACCGAGGTGTTTTTGGTCGTGTATGTTTTCAATCAGGGCTTTTCGGTTTGGTAATTTCGTCAGTGAGTCGGTATAGAGCTGTTGACGCAGTTGTTCATTAAGTTTAGCAGATTTACGGTTTATTCGTCGTATGAGGGATTTAAATCCAATGTGTAAAATGAGACCAAGAAGAATAAGCATTGTAGCACTGGCAAGAAGTAAATTGCTTATTTCCTTCGTATAAGTTACTTCATCATTCGTAATATCAAGGGCGCAGACTATCCGTGCAATAGATTTATTCGAATAAGTACGTAACTCTCGAGAGGCAATGATGTAGGTGGTTTCTCCTATCGTATGACGAATGGAATAATCAAACGCATACTTGCTCGGTAAATGTTCAAACAAAGGGTCATTGGAAGAGATAATTGAGTAGTTTTCATAATGTTTTAGCTTTGTTTTTGAGGGGAGGACATCGCTAAGAATTTTACTGTCAAAAGCCAATGCCGATTTTATTCCAGAATGGGCGTTGAGACGATCTTGTATACGGTTGATATTGGCGGCTACTTGGAGTATCCCTATAAATTTTCCCTCTTTAAAAATGGGTAAGATACTTATAAGAGAGATATTGTAAATGGTTACATCCAGAGAGGTTATTGGACGGCGTGATTGGATTGCTTGCGCAATGATTGGTCGTTTTTTGGATATGTTATCTCCAAATTTTTTCGGATCTTGCAAGCGAAGAAAATGAACGCCATCTGCGCGGATGAAACCACTTAAATCTGCTTCTCCACGTGTGTGTGCTTCGTTAAAATAGGGAAGGGCAAGGGCATAGAGTGCGTTACGATCACCCGCCTCAAACGCATCGACGATACGATGATCGCTGAGCATTTTACAAGCGTAGTGATTGAGCCCTTTTTCGGTATCAAGCATGGAAAGTTCAAAAGCGTTTTTCAGAAGTTCTCGGTGAGAGTGAGTTTTTTCTTCTAAAACTCGTTTTTTATCTTGGAGGATGGAGTAAACAAAATAGGCAATAAGGGCAAGAACAATCCCCATAGCATATAATGTTGCCCGTATTCGAATCTTATTCAAAAACTACCCCAAACTTAATATTTATGGTAATAATTATATCGTAAAAGTATCACATTTTTTTATAAACGTTCAAAAACGACAGCTATTTAAAAAGGATTGAACCCAATCTGACAAGATTTGAACCACACTCTATCGCGAGCTCAAAATCCCCGCTCATCCCCATAGAACATACGGTTGCATTGGGAATTTTTTCAAACAACGAATGGGTGATTTCAAAACTTTTTTGGATAACTTTTGTTTCATCGCTGTGTGCACCGATACTCATAATTCCCATGAGTTGAATATTTTTGCACTCAGAGCTTATTTGGGCATAGTTTTCTAAAAACTCATACGGATGGAAACCTGATTTACTCTCTTCGAAGGCGGAATTAACCTGAACAAGTGCTCGGAGTGTTTTCCCTTCACGTATCAGCCGTTCATTCAATGCGGTTGCCAATTCCAGAGAATCGATAGAGTGAATCATATAGGGGTTAAGAGCGAGAAGCTGATTAATCTTATTTTTTTGAAGTGTTCCGATGAAATGCCACTCAATCGGTAAATCCTCAAGAGCATTTACTTTTATTGCCATATCTTGAACTTTATTTTCTCCAAAAGCGCGCTGACCGATGTTGTAAAGGGATTGTATTTCCTCACTTCCTACATACTTACTTGCAGCTACGATTTTGACAATATGGTGATCGCTGACATGTAATCGTGCTTTTTCGATTCGCTCAATGATTGTGTCAAAATGCAGTTTTTGCTCTAAAGTTGTCATTGCGTTAGCCTTGTAATATCATTATAAAGTCCTAAAACCATAAGTCCCATCAACAAAACCCATCCGCCAATCGTGAGTTTTGTGATAACTTCTTCGCTGGGTGCTTTATGACGTATCATCTCATAGAGGTTAAACATGATATGCCCACCATCCAAAGCAGGGATGGGGAGGAGGTTAAGAACGCCGAGGTTTACCGAGATGAGGGCAGCAAAGAAGAACAGAGACATCCATCCATACGCCGTAGCATCAGCAGTAATTTGAACGATACTCACGACACCACCAACTTCTTTGGCAGGAACGACTCCTGTGAGAAGTTTTTGAACACTTTGAAAAATAAGAAAAGAGGTTTCGTAGGTTTGCATTGAAGCATACTCTAGTGTCTCACTAAAACTAAGATGGAGCGTATGTGTAGCACCTGATGCGCCTATTCCTACCATCCGTTGTTGAATTTTCTCTTTAAAAATATTCGTGGCTTCCGTGATGCGAGGGGTGAGAGGGATGAAAAGCTGTGTTTCATTGCGCTCAACGGCGAATGTCAGAGTTCCAGTTGAGGATTTGATGGCATCAGAGATTTCATCCCATTGAGTAATCGCGGTACCGTTGATGGAGAGGATTTTATCATTGCTTTGGAGTCCCGCTTGTTGTGCAGGAGAATCTTTTAATACCGCTCCTATCACAGGTGAGAGTGCATGAGGACCTCCCAAAGCAATCGCGTAAAAAAGTACCCATGCAGTGAGAAAATTTGCCAGTGGACCTGCGAGGAGGATGATGATTCTTTGCCACGGTTTTTTGGAGTTATAGCTGTCGTTGTCACTGCTAATAGCGGTTGGGTCAAGGTCATCTTGCCCTTTCATTTTCACATAGCCGCCTAGTGGAATCGCGGAAATTTGCCATTGAGTTCCAAACGCTTTAAATGAGGCTAGTTTTTTCCCAAATCCGATGCTGAATACTTCGACGTAGACACCAAAAAAACGTGCGGCGCTGTAGTGTCCTAACTCGTGGAGAAAAATAAGAAGGGATAAAACTAAGAGTGCAACCATCCAACTCATTTTTTCTCCTTATAAGCTTTTGAAAATCCTACCAAATATTCACCGCCTGAGTAAAGCGTAATCGCAACCGCTGCCCATAACAAGTATGCACCACCTTGCCAATGCATCAATAAAAAGCCAATAGCAATCATTTGCATTACTGTTTTTATTTTACCCATAAGAGAGGCACTGACATCTATTCCGATGGAGATTGAGAGTGTTCGAAGACTTGTGATAAACAACTCACGTACAATAATGAGATAAATCGCCCAAGCAGATGCCTCACCGCTCATCATCAGTCCTAAAAAAGCAGCCAGTGTGAGCATCTTATCCGCAAGAGGATCGAGTATTTGCCCGACGATAGTAATTTGATCGAGTTCACGAGCAATGTATCCATCAAAAAAGTCAGTCACACTGGCAATGACAAAAAGCAATGCGGCAGTATAGTAACTCCAAGATATGTGGTAACCCTGATCGGTAAAAAGTTGTGGGTTAAGAATAACCCAAAACATCACGGGAGCGATTAGGAAGCGCGAAAATGCTAAAGTATTAGGGATATTAAACACTAAGTTTCCAATATGTGTATGATTTTATAGAGAGGCGCAAGCGCCGTGAGCTTTCTACTGTAGACATTGTGCCCCCTGCGGGTAAAACACAGCGTTAACGTAGCTATCGGGACGAGTTCCGATGGCGTATAAATTATCTAAAAGTAGTTCCACCATCGACGACGATTGTTTGACCTGTAATCCAGCTTGCTTCTTCGGTACAAAGAAAATAAACGGCTCCTGCAATATCATTAGGAGAACCCATTCGGTTCATTGCCGAACGTCGGATAGTCTCAGCTTTGACCTCTTCGTAGTTGGTGAATGCTTTGAGGGCATCGGTATCGATTGGACCGCCTGAAACGGCATTGACTCGAATATTCATTTCTCCAAGTTCGACAGCAGCATAACGGCTCATTGCTTCAACGGCTGCTTTGTTGGTTCCATGACCTGCGTAGTTTTCGATGTAGATGAGATTGCCTGTACTGGACATGGTGACGACTGCACCGCCGCCTACTTTTTCCATACGTTTAGCCGCTTCTTGTGTACCTACTACAAAAGCGTTTACAGTTGCAGTGTAAATATTGTTCAGTCCACGTGGTTTAAGACGCATAAATTTACCGTATCCCCCGACAACCGGACGACCATAAATCATTGCATTGCTGACAAAAAAGTCTACACGATCGAAATCTGCATCGATGGCTTCGAAGAGAGGTTTAAATTCGTCTGTTTCCAAAATATTGAGAGGATAAGCACGTGCTTTGATCCCATATTTTGCTTCGAGCTCTTGTACTAAGACACCGGCTACTTCTGCATTGCTGTTGTATGTAAATGCGATGTTAACACCATTTTGTGCAAATTTTTCAGCAATGGCTTGACCGATTCCTTTTGTGGCTCCGGTAATTACCAGTGTTTTGCCTTTCATATTCGTCATTTATGCTCCTTGAATGGTGTAATTTTTCATGATCTCTTCGATCGTTTTTAGGTTGGCTGCGCTTGGTGCAACGAGAGGAAGGCGATATTCCAATGTGTCAATAAGCCCTGCAATGTACATAGCGGCTTTGATCATAACGGGATTGGATTCCAAAAAGAGGGCTTTATTGATAGGAAAAAGGGTGTCATTAATCGTTTTTGAACCTTTAAAATCACCTGCTAATGCTTTGGCAACCAACTGACTTTTTAAATCAGGTAATAGATTGGACGTCACTGACGTGATACCCGCACCTCCGCAGGCGAGTATTGCGTAATCAATCGCATCATCTCCTGAAAATACTTTGAGTTCTGGTCGTCGTGAAAGCAGCTCGATGGTACGCTCTATACTGCCGGTTGCTTCTTTGATGCCGTAAATGTTTTCCACATCATCAAAGAGTCGTATAACGGTATCGGCGCTGATATCAACCACGGTTCTTCCAGGGACGTTGTAAAGCATAAAGGGAACTTCAGGAACAGAGAGCGCAATGGCTTTATAGTGCTGATAAAGTCCTTCCTGCGAAGGTTTGTTGTAATACGGAGCAACAGAAAAGATGGCATCAACACCACATTCTTGTGCTGTTTTGGCTGCTTCTATTGCTTCTGCAGTCGAGTTGCTTCCTGCACCGGCTAAAACTTTTGTTCGCGTTCCACGACAGACTTCGACGGCAATTTCAATGCATCGTCTGTCTTCGTCGTAGGTTAGTGTTGCACTCTCTCCGGTTGTTCCGACGGGACAAACGGCATCAATACCATTGTTGATTTGTCTTTTGATTAAGTCTGCATATTTTTGTTCGTCTAATTTTCCATTTTTAAATGGCGTTATAAGTGCGGTTGTTGAACCGGTTACGATGTTCATTTTTCACCTTTTCGTAAAATAATGGTTGTGGATGCAGCAGGGTTAAAATAACGTTTTGCCATCTCTTGAATATCTTTGGAGGTAAGGGCTTTGATGGAATCTTCATACCGCTCCAATGGGGCAAGGTCTCCGCGTGCCAAGTAGCCTCCAAAAAGTTCTGCTACGGAGGTAGAACTTTCAAGTGAATAGATAAAATCAGATTTCGTACTGATTTTGATTTTATCCAGCTCGCTTTGTTTTACCCCGTTTTTTTGAAGCTTTGCGATCTCTTTCCAAATTTCTTTTTCGATTTTTTCAGCTGTTACCCCTTTGTTGGCAATCGCTAAAAATAAAAATACACCCGGATCGATGGTCTCCATATTGTACGCATGGATTTGGTTGACCAGTCGTTTTTCATCTACGAGGGTGCGGTACAATCGTGAGCTTTTGCCGGAACTTAGCAACTCGCTGATGGCTGAAAGTTTCGGTTGGTCTGCATGCTGAAAATTCGGAATAGGGAATGAGATAGCAATCATCTCTACTTCGCTCTCTTTGTGAACTTCGACACGGCGTGCACCGTCTTGTTCAGGTTCGATGGTTTTGACCGTAGGAATATCAACGGTATTGGCAATCGCGCCGAAATGTTTTTGGGCTTCTTTAAAGACATCTGCTGCTTTAATATCACCTGTTACGACTAAAATTGCATTTTTTGGCTGATAATAGGTCGCATGAAACTTTTGAATGTCTTCTAACGTCCATGTTTGAATATCGTTCATAAATCCAATCGGTGTCCAGTGATATGGGTGATAGACGTAGGCGCTGTTAAAAAGACGGAAATACAAATACCCCATCGGATTGTTATCCGTTCTCCATCGGCGCTCTTCAGCAACAACGTTACGCTCTGGCTGAAATTCTTCATCTTTTAGGTTTAGATTTTGCATCAGTTCCGCGAAAAGAGTCATAGACTTTTCCATATTTTCACTGCTGGATTTGATGTAATAGTGAGTATGGTCAAATCCGGTGGAAGCATTGTTCATGCCTCCGATACTTTTAACCTCTTCATCAAATTCGCCTGCTTTGAGGTTTTTGGTGGATTTGAAATTCATGTGCTCAAGCATGTGGGCTATCCCGCTTTTGCCCATTACTTCGTTTCGGCTTCCTACTTTGTAAAAAATATCAGTTGAAATAACATTGGAGTTGTTTTCCATAGGAATAGCGACGACTTGCAGTCCGTTTGTCAGTGTTTTCGTTTCATAGTGAGGCAATGATGAGGCCATAAGGGTTCCTAGTGTAAAAAATAGTACAGCGAGCGATTTCATGCTCGATCAGCACCTATAGCTTCTGAGATTGAAGTGTAGCCATCGTTCGCGATAAGGGCGATAAGACCGTTGTTGATCTCTTCGACTACTTCAGGTCCTTTGAAAATCAGGGAAGTATAAAGCTGAATCAATGAAGCCCCTGCACGGATTCGGCGATAGGCTTCTTCGGGTGTACTGATACCGCCTACGCTGATGAGGGTGGCTTTTCCAAAAAGTTCTCGCGCGATGGCGTCAAAAATATAAAAACTGCGTTCTCTCAGTACTTCTCCGCTCAATCCCCCAATCTCTTCAGGATCACTTACGAGAGAATAGTCAATGGTAGTATTGGTGGCAATGATCCCATCCGCACCACTTTCCACTGCATGAGCACATAGACTGACGGCCTGGTCTTCGGACATATCCGGAGCGATTTTAAGTAAAATCGGTTTGGACGTGATGGCTTTGGCTTCTGTAAAAAGTTGAGAAATAAAGGCTTCATTCTGTAAGTCACGAAGTCCCGGCGTATTAGGTGAAGAGATATTAATCACCATATAATCAGCGTACTCATGCAATGCTTTGATAAGGGTTGTGTAATCTTTTAGAGCATTTTCTTCGGACGTTGTTTTATTTTTACCGATATTAACACCGATGGGGGCGCTGAATGGGTAAATATTTTTGAGGCGGTGGCTGATACGAAATAGTCCATCGTTATTGAAACCCATAGCATTTTGGATTGATTCTTCTTCGATGTGTCTCCAAAGACGAGGACGAGGATTCCCCTCTTGAGGCTTAGGAGTAAGAGTACCGATTTCACTGTATCCAAAGCCTAGAGCAAGAGATGCCGGAATCATCGTGGCATTTTTATCAAATCCAGCCGCCAAACCAACGGGATTAAGAAAAGTACGTCCGAAAAGCTCTTGGGTAAGAGAAGGATGAGAAATAAAGTTTCTGGCAATCATAGGGTTAAAAAGAGGAGGACAATAGCTCGCTCCCCGTAATACAAGTTCCCCTAGAGTATGAGCCGTTTCGGGTTGAAATTTAAATAACCATGGTTTTAACGTTTCGTAATCGAACATTGTGCCCCTACCTAACAAAAGAGTAAATAATAGTGATTATACTCAAAAAAAGGTTAGACTTCATTTAGATTCCAGTGTTCTCTACGATGAAGCTTCCATTTTTCCTGCGAGTCGGCGGTAATTTTCAGATGTTTCTAACAGTTGAAGGTGTGAGCCTCGTGCGATAATCTCTCCTGAATCAAAGTATAAAATGACATCGGCATGTTCAATCGTGCTGAGTCTGTGGGCGATAATAATGGTGATTTTATCTTTGGCGTAACTCTCTAGGGCACTTTGGATTCGTTTTTCACTTTCATTATCGAGTGCGCTTGTGGCTTCGTCTAAAATAAGCAATGAAGCATGTTTATAGACGGCACGGGCTATTGCGATGCGTTGACGCTGACCACCTGAAAGATTGACACCAAACTCTTGCATCACGGTATGAATTCCATCGGGAAGTTCATTGACGAAATCGAGGGCATCTGCGATCTTTAAAGCATTGAGTACTTGTTCTTCGTCCACTTCGGCACCGTAGGCAACATTGGCGGCTAATGTGTCTTGGAAGATATACACGCGTTGAGAAACGGCTGCAATTTGATGACGAAGAGAGTTTTGAGTGTAATTTTTAAGATTTTGGTTGTTAATACGTATATTTCCTTCATCAGGGTCATAAAAGCGTAAAAGAAGGTTGATAAGAGAGCTTTTGCCTCCACCGCTTTGACCGATGAGGGCAATGGTCTGTCCTTTTGAAATGGTTAAATTTAGATTGGACAAAGCGGCTTTTTCGCCAAAATTGAGGGTGACATTGTCGAAATCTACCTGAGTGATGGGTTCGCTTAGGGAAACAGGACCGTCTTTAATGGAGTTATCCAAATCGAAAATGTGAAATACTCGTTCACTGGCAGCTTGGGCATCTTGGATTTTACTGTAGATAGCACTGACACGGCGAAGAGGTTGAAAGACCAAACCAATAGCCGTTAAAAAAGCGGTAAATTCTCCAACACTCATAGCACCCGAATAAACCTGTTGCCCGCCGATAAAGATCACAGCGGCAAGACCTATGGAAGCTATCATCTCCATGATCGGCGATACCAGTTCACCGGTATAGGTTGCTTTCATGTTGAGTTTAAAAAAATGATCATTTTCATCTTTGAATCGTCGCATTTCGTAGTCTTCGGTTGCATTAGCTTTGATGATTTCACTGTTATTGAAAACTTCGGTGAGACGGGTCATGAGATCAGCATTCTTTTCTTGAGAACGGTGAGAGAGTTTTTTGAGCCGTCGAGTGATTTTAATGAGAGGAAACACGACAACAGGCATGACAAAGAGTGCCCAAAATGCCAACGTTGCATTGAGATATATGACGTAAGCGACCAAGGCGATAACGGTGAAACTTTCCTGCACCAATTCAGGGAGCATTTTGGAGACAAAGTACTGTACCCGTGCGATGTCATTGGTAATGCGTGAGATAAGCTCACCGCTTCGGTTAATGTAGAGAAACTGCATGTCCATATAGACCATTTTAGAGAGCAAATCTTCACGAAGACGGGAAACAATATGCATTCCGATGTACGTGGTAAAAATAGACTGAATGTAGCGTCCAATGGACTTTAGCGTATAAATCCCTATTAACAAAGCCGGGATAATGTAGAGCATTCCGGGTTCTTTCTTAATGAACATATTGTCCATAAGCGGTTGCATAATATGGGCTGTTCCGGCGGTTGCAGTAACGGTCAGGACTATCCCGATCAGAACCATAAAATATTGAAATTTGTAGCCTTTGATATAAGGCCAGTAGCGTTTATAAGTATCTTGAAATTTCAATCTCGACTCTCCCAAAAGGTTCCCTGAGGCGTATCCATAATGGATATTCCTAATGCGGCAAGCTCATCACGAATTGCATCCGACGTTGCGAAATCTTTTTCTTTTTTGGCAATATTACGTTGAGTAACAAGATTGTTAATTTTTATTTTAACCGCTTCACCTAATCCAAATTGAAAATATTCAAAAGGATTTTGCCCTCCAAATCCCAATACAGTCTCAATGAAAGATAAGGATGAGAGGAGCGATTGACGATATCCTTTGTCTTTAGGATTGGTATCAAGCGTATCGTTGGCAGTTGATATGAGTTCATCAATGAGTGCATACGCTTTTGAAACGTTCAAATCATCATTCAAAACTTCTAAAAGAGCGGCGTTGAAATCGGTTTTGATTTCAGGGGCATCCAGACTAAAAAGTCTTTTTTTAAGACGGTAGAGGCGATCGAGCCTTTTTTTGGAGGCTATGAGGTCTTCTTCATTAAAATTAAAATCACCTCGGTAATGGGTGCTGGTGAGATAAAAACGGAGCACTTCACCGTCGTAGACTTTTAGAGCATCTTTGAGGAAGAAACTGTTTCCTAAACTTTTGGACATTTTCTCACCGTCAATGGTGACAAAACCGTTGTGCATCCAGTAGGCTGCGAGTTCATGGTTCGTAGCACAGCGTGTTTGGGCTGCTTCATTTTCATGATGAGGAAAGAGTAGGTCGGCGCCACCGCCATGTATATCTATGGCGTATTGCCCTTCACCCTGACGTACATACCGCTCAATCATCGCCGAACACTCTAGATGCCATCCCGGACGACCACGCCCAAACGGAGAGTCAAATGCGACACTTTCATCATGAACCGCTTTCCATAAAGCAAAATCGGCTTCGGAACGTTTTTCGCTCACTTTTTCGACACGGCTGACATTTTCATTGCTTTGGCGGTTGGAGAGACTGAGGTAGTTTTTATCGCTGGCGGTATCAAAATAGATGTCACCATTGCTGATAATATAGGCATGTTTTTTATCAAGGAGTTTTTGGATCATCTCAGCCATTGCGTCGATGGATTCGGTCGCTTTTGGCTCAAGTGTCGGAGGACGAATTCCTATGGCATTCATATCTCGATGGTAGGCGGCAGTATAGACAGTGGCAATCTCATTGGTCGTTACACCCAGTTCCAGTGCTTTGTTGATGATTTTATCGTCAATATCGGTAATGTTGCGTGCATACGTCACTTCATATCCATCTGCTTCTAATACACGTCGTAAGAGATCGAATACCAGTGCACTTTTAGCGTGTCCTAAATGAGCGTCATCATAAACAGTTGGTCCGCAAACATAAAGCGAAACTTTGCCTTCAATAAGTGATTTAAATTCTAGTTTTGTTTTTTTCACGCTGTCATAAATAAACATAGGCTCTCTTTTATCGTATTAGGTTCAGTAAAAAATGATTTAGATTGTAAAATAATACCCCAAAAGTGCCTACTCCAAGGATAAAATAGAAACTGTATCTGGTTTTTAGCAGATTCAATACGATTCCCCATCCTATTTCTCTGGCGGTTAGAATAAGCTGTACTGCCCCGCCGATACTCCCTGCCAAGGCTAATCCGGCCGCTCCCATAGGATTCATGAGAAGCAGAGAAAAAATGACGTTAATGATAAGAGATACTCCGGCTATTTTGGCTGCTTTAAGGTGCTTGTGCATGGCGTATAAATACAAAGAAAAAAGCTTTGCCAATCCAAAAGGGATCAGTCCGACCATATACATTATTAAAACATCTGCCGTATTGTGCGTGTCTTGTATCGTGAAATTGCCTCTCTCAAATAACAGCCAGATGATAGGTTCCGCTAAAAGCATTCCCCCCAAAACGGATAGCCCTAACAAAGCACTCAGTAGCCAAAACGATTTGTGTAGATTTTTATAGGCGAGGGTCAGGTTTTCATTTTTGATTGCTTTGGCGATAGTGGGAAACAAGGCGGTGGTGATGGCAAGAGCGATGATGGCAAACGGGAGCTGAAACACACGGTTGGCATAAAAAAGATACGAGACAGAGCCAGCAGCTAAAAATGAAGCCAAACTGGTGTCAATAAATGAGGCAATCTGTGCCGTAGAGTTCCCCAAAAGTGAAGGAAAAAAGAGGGATTTGAATTTAGACTCTTCGACTTTTACATCTTTGGTTTTACGGTGTTTCCATCCTCCGATGAGAATTTTTAACAGCCCTTTTTGACGAATCACATAAAGATGGGTAGCAACTTGAAATAACCCGCCAATGAGAATCGAAAAACTCAGAGCGTAAACGATGGTTTTCGGATCGCTTTTACTAAAAAGAAGCAAAGCTGTAATCATGGCAATATTGAGCCAAACGGTCGAAAAAGCGGTCGTAAAAAAATGTTCTTTGTGTTGCAGCAGCGTCCCTAAAAAGGTGACGATAAAGATAAGATCCAAGTACCAGAAATTAATCATTGTAAGGGGTGCCGTTTTGCTAATGAGATCCTGACCCCAATCCCACGCTAAAAGTTTCGTAAAAAATTCAGGGAATAGGGTGACTAAAAATGAGAGGAAAACGATAAACGCCATAAAACGGATAAATATGGCTACGGCAAAGACACTTTTTTGATTGGAGGCGATGTACGAGGGCATGAAACTTTGGGTAAACGAACCCTCTGCGAAGATACGGCGAAAGAGATTCGGGAATTTAAACGCCATTAAAAAAATATCGCTCCACATATTCGCACCCAAAACAGAGGTCATCAAAATATCTCTGCCTAAACCTGAGACACGTGAGATGAGGATACCAAAAGAGTTGGAAAATACGGATTTAAACATAGATTAGAAGACCGTTTTTTAAAATTTACGTAAGTTTAACCGATATGTGATTAAAATAGCTAATTATTTAAATGGGGGGCTTAGATGGCATTGTTTGCAAAAAAAACCGAATTGTCCAATGTTTCATCTCAGATACCTTCCATTGTTGTTCGGACGAGTAATGTTGCCAAAGAGTTGATGAGTGTCGCTGCGAATCATAAAGTATCCATTAAATCGCTTGATTTCAGACTCTTGGATACGCAAACTTTTATCCGTCTTCTCACGGATGGTGACGATTGGATAGAAGTCGATGCTCAGGAGATTGAGGATATTAGCGAAGAGATGTACCTAAATCCGAAATTTGAACTCAAACAAATTTATGAAGTAGAAATTTTTAGTATAACACAAGCCGGTCCTTTGGATTCACTGGACCTTTCTATTGCCGGAAATGGGACACTGTGTAAAATTTATTTGACGATCAAAGCAGGAAGTTCAGCGACTTACGATGAAACTTTTGAGAGTGCTTTTTTTGAACACATCAAAAAGAAAAAGCTCAGAGCTAATTTATTTATCGGTATGTTTGATTCAATGATGCTTTCCAATTTGTTTGAGATTATTGCAAAAATAAGAATCAATGGAACGTATAAATTTGAAATCCAAGAGCGTTATATTGTTGCGGAAGGCTTCGAGCCTATTTTGACAATTGATGATAAGCTCATATTACATTATGATAAAAAACATCAAGATATGGATGAAGAGGGCAGGGTGAATTACGCTAAGCGCGGCTATATCGTAAGCGTAGTGAAAGATGATTTATTGATTGAATACATTAAACCGATTAAGGGAACAGTAGGTCGCAATGTTCGAGGTGAAGTCATTATTCCTAAAGAACCCGTTATTCGCAATGAGCCTACTTTTACCACCACTGAGAAAATCAGACGTGAAGAGAGCGAAAAAACCGTAGGGTTTTATGCATGTGTTGGAGGATATGTGACATTTGAGGGCGGGATATATGATATCAAGAGCGAAATGGATGTAAGTGAGATTAGTTTTCGCTCTACTGGATCCATTGATACCGAACTTGATGCGGATGTATCCATTAATGTCAAGGAAAAAGACTCCCTCAAAGATGCAATAGGTACTGGAATGGCAGTAACGGTAAATGTCATCAATATCGAAGGAAATGTAGGGGCAGAAGCCAAGATTACTGCACATAAAGCAACGATTGAGGGACAAGTTCATAGCAGTGCCACCGTTATTGCGGATGAATTATCGATTAATATTCACAAAGGCAAAGCGTACGGAAAAGAGATTCATATCACCCGACTTGAGCATGGTGAGGTTGAAGGGGATCGGGTTTTTATTACCCAAGCTGTCGGTGGAAAAGTACGTGCGAAAGAGATTTTTATTGAATTATTGGGATCACATACGAAATTGACTGCTTCTAGAAGCATTGAAATTAAAAAGCTTCAGGGAGGGGAAAATGTTTTAACGATCGATCCTCTCTTGAATGAATCACGTGATATTTTAGATGCGGAAAAAATAAAAATAAAAGAAGCCAAAAAAGTACTTGATAGCGTTGAAAAAGAGCTTTTAGAATATGAGCAGACGATGAAAGAGAACAAGAGCGCATATGAGGATATTAAGCAAAAATTACTTCACTACAAGCGAAATAATATTGTTCCCCCTTCCGTATATGCTCAAAAATATCAGCAGTTTTTGCAGTTTAGACGCAAGCTTGAAGCATTACATGATGAATTTGCTGAAAAAGAATCGTATCTTGCCCTTATTAGTAACCATTATAAATCATTGCAAAATGAAATTTTCGAAGCACGTATTATTAATCATGATCGCTGGCGTAACTATAATGAAGTTGTTTTCAAATTGATTGAGCCGCTTATAGATGTAACTTATTTTCCAGCGGATAACAGTGATGAAAATATTTTGGGATTGCACGAAGATAAAGATGGTGAATTTACGATTAAGGTTTTGAGTAAATGATAGTAGGACTAATCGGAAATATCGATCATAAAGAGCCAAGTAAACTTCATTTAGAGGTCAATGGGGTTATTTATGAAGTGTTTATCAGTTTGCATACCTTTTCAACGTTAAATAAAGAAAATGTAAAGCTTCATATCAGTCATATTATTCGTGAGGATGCTCAACAATTGTATGGATTTTCTCAAAAAAGTGAAAAAACGCTCTTTGAGGGGATGCTTAAAATCAACGGAATCGGTCCAAAAGCGGCTCTCGCTATTTGTTCCACCTTTACGCCGGAGCAGTTTGCGGGTATTATTTCATCTAAAGATGTGAATGCTTTGAAAAAAGTTCCGGGAATCGGACCTAAAAGTGCAGCGCGGATTATGGTTGAACTTGCAGGGTTTGATGCAATTTTGCTTCAGGGGGAATCCTTCGTCAGCAGTGCTTCAAGTGAGGCGTTAATGGCGCTAGAGTCACTCGGATTTAAAAAAGAGCAGATAGTTACCGCTCTTAGTAAATGTAGCGCAACCGATACCCCCACGCTTGTCAAAGAAGCGTTAAAACAACTACAAAAATTTTAATAAGGATTATGCATAATGAAATTAGCCATTTTATTCGGAGGTGCCAGTTTTGAGCACGAAATCAGTATTGTCAGTGCCATTACGGTAAAAGGGAAACTCAAAGGATTTGATTTAAGTTTTATCTTCTGCGACCAAGATCACCGTTTTTATCTCGTGGAAGGCTCCAAGATGAAAGCGATTACGTTCTCTCGCGGAGAACATCTTAAAATGCCTCAAATCTCTCTTGTTAAAGGTGGATTTGAGCAGCGAGGAATGTTCGGTTCCAAAATGCACACCATGCCGATTTTGAATCTTATTCATGGCGGAGACGGTGAAGATGGTACTATCGCGGCATTGCTTGATTTTTATGGCATCTCATTTATCGGTCCCCGTAAAGAAGCGTCAATGTTCAGTTTTGACAAACATTACACCAAATGGCTTGCTAACTCGTTAGGGATTAAAACACTTCCCTTTGAAGCAATCACACAAGCCACTCGTAACTCTATTACCACACCCTATCCGTTTATTGTGAAACCTGCACGTTTAGGAAGCTCTATTGGAGTCAGTATTGTTCGTGAAGCAAGTGAGCTTGACTATGCTTTGGATGTCGGATTTGAATTTGATGAGGTAATGCTGATCGAGCCGTTTATCAGCGGGGTAAAAGAGTACAATCTTGCCGGTTTCAGTGCGCGCGGTGAGATTACCTACTCCATCGTTGAAGAGCCTCAAAAAGCGGAATTTTTGGATTTTGAGAAAAAATATCTCGATTTTTCTCGTTCCAGTACCGTAGCTGAAGCATCGATTCCTGACGCTCTCGTTCAACAGCTTCAAACCGCATTCAAAACGATTTATACACCGTTGTTTGAGGGAGCACTGATTCGTTGTGATTTCTTTGAAATTGAGGGTGAAGTGTATCTCAATGAGGTCAATCCGATTCCAGGTTCGATGGCAAACTATCTCTTTGAAGATTTTAGCGCTTCCATCACAAAACTTTTAGCCTCTCTTCCTTCTAAAAAAGAGATTCGAGTTCAATACGATTATATTCACTCCATTTCGCAAGCCAAAGGCAAATAAACGTGGCAGTAAAATCCTTTCTCTATAAGGGCAATGGATTTGCCATTAGCTATGAAATTCTCAATCCTACGCAGAAGAGAGATATTGTCTTTTTGCACGGATGGGGTTCTTCGAAAGCGTTGATGAAGCAAGCCTTTGGACGTACTCTCCCTGATTTTCGCCACATTTATATCGATATGCCCGGATTTGGGTCGAGCAGTTGCGATGTTTCCCTCACGACACAAGATTACGCCGTTATTATGGAACTTCTTTTACATGAGATAGGTGCTTCTAAAGAGATTGTTTTAGGACATTCATTTGGTGGAAAAGTTGCTACACTTCTTAACCCAGATCTTTTAGTTTTAGTTGCATCTGCTGGGATTTTAGTTCCGAAACCGTTTAAAGTCCGTGTCAAAATCGCTCTCTTTAAAATTTTAAAATTTACAGGACTTACATCGTTACGTCGTTTTTTCGTTTCTCCCGATGCAGCAGGAATGTCCGAGTCGATGTATCAAACGTTCAAAAATGTCGTTAACGAAGATTTTAGTGACTATTTTAAAGCATTCAAAAATAAAGCTCTTTTATGTTTTGGAACAACGGACACGGCAACGCCATTATGGACGGGTGAAGTGATACAGACACTGATTAATGATTCACGATTGGTGGCGTATGAAGGGGATCACTATTTTCTTTTTAAAGAGGGACAACGGATTACAGATGAGATTGAGAAAAGTATAGGAGAAAATAGATAATGGATAATATGCAGTTAATTGCTTTTGTAAGCAACATCATTTTTGTCATGGCATTGGGGTGGTATTTGATTACCAATCTTCAATGGTACGATTATCGTATCGAGCGGGTGGTGCTACGTCATCATAAATCGTGGTGGCATGCCATTTATTTTGTCATCCCTTTTATTCTTTATTACGTTTTAGGGACGTATGCGCCATTTGTTTTGGTTGCTTATCTCCCCTTATTAGTTCTATGGCATATTAAACTCGATAAAAAGCTTGTCATGACATGGCGTGTGAAGCGATTTTTAATTCTCCTTTTCTCGATTACCCTCTTTTTAAACATACTGTGTACCTTAAAAGGTATTTCTCAGACGTACAGTGTCTTTTTCCCTTTATTCTTAGCGTATGTGTTCTCGTGGGTAACTGAAAAGTTCTTATTCGAAGCGTACAAACGAGAAGCGAAGAAAAAAATAGCGTCCATGCCGGAACTCACTATTATATGCGTAACGGGAAGTTATGGCAAAACGTCTATGAAAAACTTTATTGCACAGATACTTGCCTCAAAATTTAACGTCTACGCAACTCCGCGCAGTGTCAATACCTTGGGGGGCATTATTCGTGATGTCAATGAATCACTTCCCGCGAATACTCAAGTCTATATTTGTGAAGCAGGAGCGCGTGAAATCGGTGATATTTATGCGATTACACAGCTCCTTAATCCTCAAATCGTGGTCGTGGGAAAAGTTGGACCTCAGCATTTGGAATATTTTAAAACCTTAGAGCGTATCCAACAGACAAAACTCGAGATAATCCACTCTAATCGACTCAAACGCGCCTTTATTCATACTTCAGTTACGGATGTGCCACACGAAAAAGTAACTTTCTTTGGGGATGGAATTTTAAATCTTAATGCAACACTAGCGGGAACGGATTTTGATTTGTTGTTGGGGAATCAGTCTTATCATTTTCATACTTCAGTGCTGGGTGGATTTCAAACGATGAATATCAATGCAGCACTGTTAATCGCGGATGAATTGGGAATGAGCAGCGATGAAATGATCGAAGCGGTTAAAAATCTCAAAAGTGTTGAGCATCGCTTAGAACGCATTGATGCAGGTGGAAAAATCATCCTCGATGACGGATACAACGGTAATATTGACGGAATGCTTGAGGGAGTGCGTTTGTGTTCGCTTCATGCAGGTCGCAAAGTAATTGTTACTCCGGGATTGGTAGAGAGTACAGATGAACTTAACTCCCAGCTTATTGAGGCTATCAATCAGGTATTTGATATTGCGATTATTACAGGTGCTCTTAATGCGGTACAGTTTGAAAAAGAGTTGAGAGTCCCTGAGGTGATAATGTTAAGTGATAAAACTCAAATGGTTAAGACTCTGGGTGAAGTGACACGTGCGGGAGATATTATTCTCTTTGCTAACGATGCACCGAATTTTATTTGATGGTATACATTAAAACGAATGCATCCGTTTTAATGGCAGGGACAAATATCCCTACAACCCCCTGAAGCTACCCATATCTTTCGGATATGGGAGAAAAAATTAAACTTTAATCTCTTTACAATGGAGGAAATAATGGAAAATACTTTATACGCTCCATGGCGCAATGAGTACGTAGCGGGAGCAAAAGATATAGGGTGTGTTTTTTGTCATATCACGCAAAATCCTGATCTCGATTGTGAACATCACGTGTTATACCGTGATGAGCACTGCTTTATGGTGATGAACCGCTATCCCTATACTCCCGGACATTTTATGATTATTCCTCATCATCACACAGATGCTCTTGAATCACTTGATCCTGCTACGTGGCTACATATGACTGCATTGGCGCAACGAGGCGTTAGAATGCTTAAAGAGTCTTTGGGCGCACACGGGGTAAATATCGGGATGAATTTGGGAAAAGCAGGGGGAGCTGGAATAGCAGAACACATTCATCTGCATCTTGTTCCGCGATGGGAGAGAGATACGAATTTTATTACATCTATCGCTCAAACGAGAGTTTATTCTACTGATTTTGAGCGGATTTATCAGAAATTGAAAGAGGCGTTTCCCTCTTATTTAATTTGAATTTCAATACGGCGATTTTGAGCGCGTCCGCTATCTGTTATATTAGAGGCAATTGGTTTTTTTGACCCTTCTCCTGATGTTATAATACGGTTTGCATCGATTCCATTTGAAATTAATTTATCACTTAAAGCTTTTGCTCTAGCTTCTGAACGTGGTTGATTACGTTCATCAATTCCAATGACATCCGTATGTCCAATGATAGTAATAGTAGAAGCTGGATTTTCTTGTAAGAATGTTGTTAATGTTTCTACATCTTTTGCAGAAGAGGCGGGGAGGAGATTGGAAGCAAAAGGGAAATTGATATGAAGTGTAATACTTTTTGGACATCCGTTTGAATCAACTTTGTATCCTTTTGGTGTTTGTGGACATTGATCTAAGGTATTTTTTATTCCATCTTGGTCGTCATCATCAGATGCAATAACTGGAGAAACTATTGGAGCAACTTGAATGACAGGTTTATCTTTGATTATCTTTTGGTAGCTTGTTGCAAAGGTTGTTTTTTTAAAATGCTCCGGACATGTTTCGTGACGTGTTATGCATTGCTGGTCTATAGCATAGCTTGAGAGGGATAGAGCAACAGTAATAAGATATGCGAGTGCAGGAATCTTAGAAGCAGCGAAATTAGACATAAATATTCCTAATATTTGGTTATGAAAACAGCATTATGACGAGTCTAACATAAAATAATCTATAATATTTATGAAATTTTTATGCTAAACTTAGACTGAATTAAAATTATAGTGATGAATTGTTGTTCAATTGTCACATTTCAATTACTATTTTTATGTATAATGTCATTTAATAAATAAAATTAAAACATGATTTACCAACAATCGGCACATAGTTTTACGATTTGTAAATCTTTTGAATAAAAAGGCTATACGGATGAAAAACAGATGGGTACTTGCCGCGACCTTTTCCATGTGTGCAATCTCTGCACTAAATGCAATTTCCTTAGAAGAGGGGCTGGATGAAGTTCTTAGCAGCAATCCAATTATACAAGAGCGTCTTCACAACTATCGTGCTACCTTAGAAGATTTACGAACGACTGAGGCGCAGTATCTTCCAACGCTTGATTATAGTGGAACCATTGGACGTGAGAAAACAAATTCTCCCAGTACAAGCTTTAATAGTATTTCATTAAATGGATATGAACATTCATTACAGCTGACACAAAATCTTTTTAATGGTTTCGGAACAACGTATGAATCCGATTATAATAAAGCCCGTATTTTAGCTGCAGCATACAATTATGTTGAAAACGCTAATGACGTTGCTTTTAACTTTACGACAGCGTATATAAACGCTCTTAAGACACGTGATATTATGTTTATAGCGCAGTCCAATGTAAAATACAATGATGACATTACGATTAAAGTAGAAAAACTTTTTAATGCGGGTCTAACAACGCGTTCAGAGGTTGAAAAAGCTGATACCTCTCTTTCTCTAGCTAAATCAAATTTTGTCGTCGCTCAGAATAATCTCGATGATGCACTTTTTAATTTAGAACGCATTTATGGAAAACATATTGCTGCTTCAGAGCTAGAAGTGCTCTATTTTTCAGGAGAATTACCAGATACACTCGAAGAGATGAGGGAATATGCACAGCTTCATAATCCTTCTATTTTAGTGAACGATTACAATATTAAAGCAGCTCAAGCTCAAAAACAGGTTGCACAAAAAGGATATTATCCTACTATCGATATCTTTGCGCGACAGAGCTGGGCAAATAATATTGGTGGAATAGCTGGTAACGATGATCGTTTTAAGGCTGGATTAACTCTTAATTATAATTTGTACCGTGGTGGAGCTGATGAGTCTCAAAGCCACAAAAGTTTGAGTAAAATTAATCAAGAATCTGAAATCAGAAGAGATAATTTTCGCAAATTAGACGAGCAAGGATCGCTTTCATGGTCTGCTAAGAAAAATTTAGAGGATCAAATAGTTCATCTTAAGCGCTATGAGATTTCAAGTAAAAGAACATTAGAACTGTATCAAAAAGAGTATGATTTAGGTCGACGTACATTGCTTGACTTACTTACAGCTCAAAGTGACCATGTCTCTGCACAAACACAAATAATTCGTGCTGAAAATGATTTGATGCTTGCCCATTATCGAATTTTAGATTCGATGGGGACGATGGTTCCATCGATTCTTGGAACCCAAGAGAGTTCGTTGATTGCACGCATTGGCTTGAAATCATTGGATAATCGACTGGATAATAATGAGCGTATTGAAAACCTTATTTTTGCAGATAGAAAAATAGATAAATACAAAAGAGAAATTGAAAAGTAAAATTCAGATATTATAGGTAAATAATTTTTTTGATTAGGGTAATAATAAATGAATAATAATGAGCAGACCAGAATCAGCGATCCAGAAGGAGCGGCATTTGGTGTTGATCCTTTATTGCAATGTTTGGTTCTATTCACTCATATCTACCATAAACCTTACAGTGCAGAAGTCCTTATGGCTGGTCTTCCTGTATCTCCGTTTGGAGGAGCCCTTCATCTTTTTAATTTAAAGTCATCCAAAGGTCTTTTTGCTCGTGCAGCAAGTCGTGCTGGATTGAAAAGTACTTTACTTCATCGCAGTTTGCATGAAATTTCTCCCTTACAATTACCAATGATACTGCTTTTGGAAAATAACAGTGCTTGTATTTTGGATTCATTTTCTCCAGACTTAAAAACATGTAAGATAATATTGCCTGCTGAAGAAGCTATAGAAGAAAATGTCCCTATTGAAGTTTTGGAAAAAGAATATACTGGGTATGGATTTTTGATCAAAAGACCGTTCGTGTATGATGAAAATGACTCTCTGACCCTCAATGTTAAGCATAAACATTGGTTTTGGGACACATTAAAGCTTTCTAAAAATATTTATCGTGATGTTATTTATGCTACGGTACTTGTAAATTTATTTGTCTTGGCAACTCCATTATTTACAATGAGTGTTTATGATCGTGTTATTCCTAATAATGCTACTGAAACGTTGTGGGTATTTGCTGCAGGTGTATTGATTATTTATTTACTTGATACGTTTTTAAAATTTACCCGAGCAATGTTGTTAGAGAGTGCGGGTAAAAAGAGCGATGTTATTATGTCTTCTATTATTTTTGAAAAAGTCTTAGATCTCAAGATGTCATCACATCCAAAATCGGTTGGATCATTTGCCAGTAATTTGAAAGACTTTGATTCGATACGTTCGTTTTTAACCAATGCAACACTCACGGCATTAGTAGATTTTCCTTTTGCCATTTTATTTTTAGTGGTCATAGGGTATATCGGTGGTTGGCTTGTTATTGTCCCGATTACGATTATGGTACTTATCGCCGCATACGCGCTCTTTATGCGCAATCCCTTGCGAGAAAGCATTGAGCAAAGTCATAAAGCATCCGCTGCCAAAAGTTCTATTCTTATTGAAGCATTACAAAATATCGAAACATTGAAAACCTTAGGGACAATGGGACAGATGCAATGGCAATGGGAAGAAGCCACGGGAGAAATTGCCCAAAAAAGTTTAAAATCACGTCTTATCTCAACATCAATCTCAACCATTACAGGCTACCTCACGCAATTAACGACGGTTATAACCGTTATTGCCGGTGTTTACATGATTGGTGAACATGAGTTGAGCATGGGTGGGTTAATTGCTATCATGACGTTGGCAGGTCGAACAGTTGCCCCGATGGGACAGGTGGCTTCTCTGATTTCAAACTATTCAGATGCAAAATCGGCTTATGATGTTATTGATACGATTATTTCACAGCCGATGGAACGACCGCATGGAAAGAAGTTTGTGGCCCGTTCTGAACTAAAAGGTGATATTGAGTTTCAAGGAGTCAATTTTGGCTATGAGGATTCCCAGTTTAGTGCTTTGAAAAATCTCTCTTTTTCGATTAAAGCGGGTGAAAAAGTAGCCATTATTGGTCGTATCGGTTCTGGAAAAAGCACGATAGCCAAGCTTCTGCTTAATTTATATCAGCCTCAGAGCGGTTCGATTTTACTTGATGGTATTGATATCAATCAGATTGATCCTGCTGATTTGCGTAAAAATATCAGTTATGTTTCTCAAGATATTAATCTTTTCAAGGGAAATGCAAAAGACAATATTGCGTATAGAAATACACGAGTGTCCGATGAACAGATGATTCGTGCATCGGTTATTTCAGGCTCAGATGAGTTTATACGCCGTCATCCATTGGGGTATGAAATGCCTATCGGTGAGCGTGGTATGGGACTTTCAGGCGGTCAACGTCAAAGCATAGGGATTGCTCGCGCCTTATTGCTGGAATCACCAATCGTCATTATGGATGAGCCGACAAATGCCATGGATCAGCTTAGTGAGAACCGATTGATTGCTAATTTACAAACGTATTTAGTGGATAAAACAGCCATTATTATTACACAAAAAAATACTATTTTACCGTTGGTAGATAGAATTATCGTAATGAATGAGGGTGTGATTTATTTGGATGGACCTCGTGACAGTGTCATCGCGAAGCTTTCTGGAGGTCAAGTATGAGTCCTAAAAAAAAGTTTAATTTTGATGCTAATGATTATCAATTTATGCGAAGTATATCTGCAGCCGTTTTAGAAGATACACCGCATAAGTTACGTTTAGTGTTTATTTTTTGGATGGTGACGGTATTTGCTTTTTTCTTGTGGGCAGCGTTAGCACCTATTGATGAGCTCGTAAGGGGAGATGGTAAGGTTATTCCTGGTGGTGAAAATCAAATGATTCAGCATCTGGAGGGTGGAATTGTTAGTGCGATTATGGTTAAAGAGGGGCAAAAAGTCAAAACGGATGATATTTTACTAAAAGTAGATAATATAAAATCCTCTTCTACGTATGAAAGTTCGCAGTATAAATCAAGTGAATTACGTGCACGAATTGTCCGTTTACGCGCTGAGTCTACTGGCGGAGCGTTTTCTCCAAGCGCTTTTGATATGCGTGATATACCGATGCAGATTATGCAAGAACGCAGTTTGTTTATTTCAAATAAGGAAAGACTAGAATCTCAAATTGCTTCTTTAAGAGATTTATATCAACAAAAACAAGGTGAGCTTATCGAAGCTCAAGGGCACATCAGTGAGCAAAAACATGCGCTTGACCTTATTCGTGAAGAGGTGGCTATTTCTGAGCCAATGGTAGCAGAGGGGATTAAGCCACGCGTGGAATTTTTAAAATTAAAGCGAGAACTCAGTGATGTCAGCGAGCGCTATAATAGCGTAAAGGCATCTATTCCAAGGCTTCGTTCTGCCATCAATGAAATCACAAGCAAAACGCGTGAAGCACGTTCTGAATATGTCACAAAAGCACGTCTTGAACTGAATGAAGTTGCTACAGAATTGCAGCGTGTAGGAGCTGAGAGTTCTGCACTCGCAGATCAAGTGACACGAACTGTCATTAAATCTCCGATCAATGGAATTGTTCAAAAATTGTATGTTAATACTGTAGGCGGGGTCATTAAGCCGGGAGATAATCTCATCGAGATTGTTCCAACTGAGGGGGGACTGCTTATTGAAGCCAAAGTAAAGCCTGCTGATATTGCCTTTATTTATCCTGGTCAAAAAGCAGTAGTCAAAGTTACTGCATATGATTTTTCTGTATACGGTTCACTCGATGGAGTTGTATCGACGATTAGTCCTGATACGGAAACCGATGAAAAAGAGAATGTTTATTACATTGTTCGTGTTCAAACCAATCAAAAATATTTGGGCACTAAAGAGAAACCTCTTAAAATTATTCCAGGTATGATGGTCAATGTTGATGTTATTACGGGGCAGAAAACTGTTTTAGAATATATTCTCAAACCTTTGCTTAAAGCTAAGCAATATACCTTTTCGGAGCGATAATGAAACTTTATCTTGTGAGTTCAGTTGACTATATTTTGGAGCATTGGGTTAAAGCATTAAAAAAATATCACCCCATAAAATTATCAAGCATTAGCGAACTTAATAGACCTAACGAAGGGATTGTTTTTTGGCATGATACGACTATGGAAGAGAATGAATTATATCAAACTCTTGGACGTAATTCATGCAGATTGATGATTTTTTCCATGGTTCCTGATTTTAATAGGGCACAACTATTGCTGAATGAGGGTGTAAAAGGATATGGTAATGCGATGATGCATGAATCACATTTACAATCAGCATATCAAGCAATAGAAGAGGGAAAAATTTGGTTGTATCCGGATTTTATTGCTGCCCTTATTACCCGCTTAAGCGAGGTTCAACCCAAGGCTATTAATGAGCATAAAGCTTTGGATAAGTTATCAGTTCGCGAAAGAGAAGTTGCCCTTTTGCTAGCACAAGGATTAACGCATAATGAGGTGTCTGAAGCATTGAAGATTACCGTTCGTACCATCAAAGCACACTGCTCTGCAATCTATGAAAAACTCGCAGTCAAAGACCGTCTAGCCCTTTCTCTCCTCCTTCATTCATAATCTATACTTTTTCGTGATATAAATATGATACTAGGCTTCTCGTTTAGTACCTTAGTCCAATAGTATTGTTGTCACAATTGTGTTAGAATAGAAGAATTATTTATATTAGAGGATTTACTATGGCACAGATTATTGGGTATGTAAAATCGGTTGAGAACGGAACATTTTTTGTTAAAGATTTAAGAGGACATATCCGCCAGTTAAAAATAGGAGATTCTATTCTTGAGGGTGAATTGGTTTATGGTGATCAAGCGAATATAAAAAATGCAAAAATTATTATTGATATGATCCATGACGGTGTTGCCGATATTACCCTTGCTGGAAATAATGCCCTTAATTTTGACACCTCTTTACTCAAAGGGATTTTTTCCAGTGAAGATACTGTTGTTCATACAGATTCTCTCAAAAGTGCTCTTAATGCTATTGACCCTACCTTAGTAGATGAAAAAAATAATGACAAAGAAACTGCGGCAGGTAATGAAGTCGTTATGAGTGAAAATTCAACTGCTGTTGTATTCGCTGATCGAACGGGGACTATCAAAGATGTAAGAACGCTTTTGGATATTTTTCCAGAAAACTTGGGAAAAAATCAAAATACGGTTGATACTTTTTTTCGACCGGTAGTTATTGATACATCTGCTACCACTGGAACTCTCACGATCAGTAGCATTTCTGGAGATGACATCATCAACGCAACCGAAGCGGGTCAAGCCAATACCCTCATCAGCGGAACAGCAACGGGTGGCGATATCAAAACCGGTGATCAAGTCACGGTCACCGTCAACGGACACGACTATACCACTACCGTCCAAGCGGGCGGCACCTACAGCGTAAATATTCTCACGACTGATCTTATAGCAGATAACAATATTGATGTAAAAGTGACTTCATTTGATACTATTGGTAATAGTATTGATACGATGGCAGTCCGTAGTGTTACGGTAGATACGGCAGCGCCGGTGATCGCGAATCAAATCTTCGACTATGCGGAAAACACCGCAGCGGGTGCCACCATCGCGACCGTCGTGGCAAGCGACAACGTTGCAGTGACCGGCTACAGCTTCAAAGCAACGGGAACCAACCTCTCAGCGGACGGTTTCTATCAAATCGATAGCAGCGGCGCCATCATGCTGACTGTTGCGGGCGCGGCTTCTGCGGCGAACGATTTCGAAAACGCTCCAAACAGCGGCAACTACGTCATCACCGTCAAAGACGCGGCGAACAATGCCACCGACGCGACGATTACATTGCGTGAGAATAATGTTGATGATGCCTCCGTGATGGCACCGGATAATAAAACTGTTACCGAAGATACCGTAGTGAGCGGAAACGTCCTTGCCAACGACAGTGATGTTGATAACACCCTCAGCGTTACGAGCTTCAAAGTTGCAGGAGATGCCACCGTCTACACAGCAGGGCAAACGGCGACCATCACCGGAGTGGGAACACTTAGCTTTGCAGCCAACGGAGACTACATCTTTACACCAGTCGCCAACTACAACGGAATGGTCCCTCAAGCGACTTACACCGTCAACACCGGCAGCACCAGTACTCTCGATATCACCGTTGCAGCGGTGAACGATGCACCGGTTGCGGTGAACGATGCGATCAACGCCACCGAAGATACACTGTTCACCTCTGCGATTGAGCTTGATGCCAACGACACCGATCTTGACGGTGACACCCTAAGCGTCGTTGC
>JAZDQA010000012.1:0-190882 GCA_043797085.1 Pseudomonadota bacterium
CCTGACCGTCACTTCTGCTTAGTTTTCAATGATCTCAAACTC
This sequence comes from Pseudomonadota bacterium, assembly GCA_043797085.1. Lineage (GTDB taxonomy): Bacteria > Campylobacterota > Campylobacteria > Campylobacterales > Sulfurimonadaceae > Sulfuricurvum. The sequence goes on from JAZDQA010000012.1 coordinate 43, forward strand.
AAATCTAGTTGGCTTTTAATGGCTTCCCAGTGTTTGTGGACGGGAATTATAGGGGATTTCGTGATGAATGTCAAGGGTTTTGGAAAAGAATTTTGAGAATGAGAAAAACATTCACTTTTTATTTTAGTAGGTAACCGATACGTAGCCAGTTTCTGGGCGAATAGTAATAACAGCTATACCATCTGAATGTGTTAATGTTATATTGCAGTCCTGAGTCAATAGATGTTCATAAATATTATTCGCATCCGGTTCTGATTCTGATACATAATCATACGATCTACCTAATGAATCAAAAGATAATTCTTTACCTGTATTACATGTTGAAGAAAAAGCGACCGCCGTAATTCCGAACTTATCCTTCAAATTAGTCCTATTGCTTGTATGGTTTATTGTGTCAACATATAATTTATCACCCGTTAAAGGATCAAGAGCCAATTCATTATTATCTGCATTTCCCTCTTGATCTGTATCCGAATAGATTTTATAAAATACATTTGAAGCTGTTGATGTAAATTCTATTTGCCAATTTTCACGAAACCATAACGGATCGGTTGGATCAAACTTATCATCAACCATGGCTAAATGTTGCGTATAACGAATATGACCAGCCACTTGTTCCGCTGCTTCTTGTAATGGATGACGATTGAAGTTTGGCATGGCTAGGACAGCTAAAATACCTATTACTATAATAACAAAGACCAATTCGAGCATTGTAAAAGCAAAACGTTTCATAATAATTCACCTATAAACCATAATTGTATTAGCGGTGATTATAACAAAAGTATCAAAAAAAAGAGGATAAAAGAAAAGGGGATGGATTCCCGCCTTCGCGGGAATCACGAAAATACACAAAAGGGTACTATTAAATCTCGTCTGCCATTTCGACATTGTAAAGAATATCGTCTGTTGGGTGACGATACATCGGCATTCCAAGACGTTTTTCATCTAAGATATGACCGATGAAACCGATAGAGCGGCCGACAACGAAGAATGCGTTTAGAGCACCAGCTTCAATGAAGCCGTCGATATCAGATTCAGAATAACCAAGTGCGCGCCACATATCAACCATCAAGATACCGATAGTACCATCAACATTCAAGATAAGATTATCTTTTTTAGAGGTTGTCAATTTTTCAACTTCAAGAGCAAAATCAAGCAACGGAGTTGCCGGGAAGTGCTCTGCAGCGTATTTTTTCAAACCGGATACACGAAGGTCAGGGTTACGAACCGATTTGATACGGTGACCAATACCAGAAATCGTTTTTCCTTCTTTTTTCATATAATCGATGAACTCAGCAGGAGTCATACCACGATCATTTGCATATTTGAAATAACGTGCAGCATCATCAATCGCACCACCAAAACGTGGTCCGATAGTCAAGAGTCCTGTTACGAGAGAACTGATAACGTCTTTTCCTGCACGAGCAGTAACTTTTGCATTGTGTGCACCTGAAACTGCTGGACCGTGATCGGCAACGGTTTTGATAACAGTTTCAAGATAATCTGTTGCCCATTTTGGATAACGTTTTTTGAACCAAAGAAGTGAAATAACATCACCGATACCAAATCCAGTTTCCGGAGTTGCAACTGAGCTGATTGGGTAACCAGCGTAGGTTGCTTCATCACCACGGTCATCAGAAATTGTACAAATGAACTCTTTTTTACGACGTACTTTTGGTACTGTTTTTAATTCTGGTTCTACTATTTCTGTGACGATACCTTCATTACGAAGTTTTGTATATACATCTGAAATTGTTTTTGGAAGGTCATTGAAGCTTGCAGGAACAAACATTCCGGCTTCTGCCATAGCAGTATTTTTGAATGCCGCTGTTTCTGCATCCGCATTTGCGCTAGCTCCAGCGTGACCGAATTGAACACCTGAACTGAAATGTTTTGCAATCGTACCGATACACCAAGCGATAATCGGTTTTTTGATCAAACCTGACTTGACGGCTTCGATGACTTTGTACTCTTCAGTACCCCCTACTTCGCCTAGCAATACCATGTATTTAACTTCTGGATTGCTCTCCATGCGAAGAAGATTATCGATAAATACTGATCCAACGAAACGGTCTCCACCGATCGCTACACCCTCAGCAATACCATCAGCATTAATAGCGATAATGTTTGAAAGCTCATTGAACAAACCGCCCGAACGGGTTACGAGTCCACATGAACCGGCACGGTGTAATTTAGAGTTAATGATGTTTTCGATGGTTCCGCCGACGTTAGCGATTTTAAATCCGCCTGGAGCAATACCGCCGACCGTTGCTGGTCCGATAACTACGACACCTGCATCACGAGCCGCTTGGTTCATTTTACGTGCAAGACGCTCAGGGATACCTTCAGCCGTTACCATGACGGTTTTGAATTGACCTTTGATTGTAATCGCTTCCATCGTTACATCGTACGCAGTACGAAATGAAGCAAAGTTCAATAAAACATCGGCTTTTGGAAACGCTGCTGCAGCTTCTGCCGTATTACGGAAAACTGGAACCATAATCTCATCAGCACCATAGAAAAATTTCTCAAATTTATTACCTGAAGTTGGTGCAACGATTGCAGCAACCGAAGGTTTGACGCGATTGATAACATAGTCATAATCCAACATGCGTTGAATTGCGCTTGCGTTGTTGTTCCAAAAAATCGCTTGTGTATCTTTGGTAAATAAAGCACCCATATTTTTCTCCTTACTTCTCAAGAGCCATACGGACGATGTCAGTGACATGCGTTTCTGGCCCATAAACTTCGATATAAAGACCCAAACGGTCTGCTGCCTCTTTAATATCCTTCAAACCTTTTTCATAGTTTGGTCCGCCACGGCGTACATAGATACGTGTATTGTGTGCTTTCATACGTTCAGCATACGTTTCAAACGCTTGGATAATACCGGTAAAGGTTTTTGCAACGTCTGTAAAGTTCGCAATTGCTCCACCGATGATAAGGATTTTGTCACGCCCTTTTGGGTCTTTGTGACGTGTCATCAAATCAAGAACGGTTTCAGCATAAAATTTAGTTTCACCCGTTGTTGGTCCACCTGAATACTCACCGTAGTTAGCAAGGTCAGCAACATTACCTGATAAATCTGCAATAGTATCTGCATATACAACTGATGCACCACCACCTGCAACCATCGTCCAAATACGACCCATTGGGTTAAGGATGGTCAATTTTAATGAAGCACCCGACTTTGAGTCTGCTTCAGCAATCGCTTTTTCTTCCGGAGATTGATCTTCCATACCAAACGCTGTTGGAAACTCTGCTCCACACCATGCATCCGCCATCATAAATCCTGCTGTATCATCAAGTCGTGCAACGAGGTCAAGAATGTGCATATCATTTCCAACCATAACGATTGGATTGATTTCTAGGTATGCGAAGTTTTGATCGCGATAAAATTTATAGAACTGTTCTGCAAAAGCAATAAAACGTTCTTTGTTTTCCGTAGGAATTCCAGCAGGAACGTTAGCGCGGATCAAATGAGCAATAGAAGCATCATCCATAGTAATAGGAATAGTCACTTCATTGACTTTCTCTTCCCATCCCTCTTCTACTTCCATACCGCCCTCAGCCGATAGATAAAGTACATCGTCTTCACCAACCGTGGTTGCTGAAATGTAATATTCTTGATCTTGTGAGTGAGGAGTGAATGGCTCAACGATAAAATGAGTCAATGTCCCTTTTTGTCCCGTAAGAAGAACGGTCTCATTTGCAATTTTCGCATCAATCCACGTTGCAGCTTCTTCAAGAGTGACATCACCCGGCTTGTTGGTTCGAAACAAAACTAAGTCATTTTTACCGCGTTTACCAAAAAGCATATCCGGTTTTGCAACCAAGGCTTCTTGTTTCAACCATTCAAAACCATGCTCTTGTGCTTTCGCACGAAGCTCATCACCGTTAGTTACCATTACCGATTTAAAACCATAATGGAAACCGCTGAAGTATTTTTCCCAATGCTTTGAGAAAATTGCTTTACCGTCGTATTCACGAATCGCTCTTTGAGCCATTGCAACTCCTTCGAAAAATCTTTTGGCAAATTATAACCAATATGAGCTACAGAAATACTCACAGAGTTTCATTTTGAAGGTAATAATTGTATTATTTGTTTACTTTTGTAACATAAGCTGTATAGATAGGAATATTAATGTAACTTATTGTAACTTTTTTTGCTTTTCTATTTCTCTTTTCACTTAAGAGAGTCGCTTTGCACTCTGTGATTCCATAAAAACGAAGTCTAAGCTGCATTTTTTCATCATCAGCATTTACGCAGGAAATTTGATTGTACTTTAGTTCATGGGCTAATTCTTTGGCAATATGCATTGAATAAGAAAAGTGATCTTTAGGATTTTTTATCCATTGATATAGCCATTGGTTAAAGAATACGGCCAGAGCATTTACAACCAAAAGAGTAAAGGCACTGTAAAACAAAAGTCGATAACGTCGTCTAAAAATGGGTAACCTAACCCGATAGGTATGAAAAAACGTTTGTGCTGCGAGTGGAAGTGCTACCATCAAATAGGGTGCGAAATCTTGAATATTCACTTTTTGACGGAACGATAATAATAATGAAATGACAAACATACTCGATGCTATCATCCATACCAAATCCCGCTCATGTGACATATACCGTCGATACAGGACATAAAAGAGATACATAAAAACCACGGGAGAAAAAATAGCCGAATAGATTCCCAAAGCATCCAAAAATCGCCCTTGAGGTCTCCCGCTTAAATCTACTCCAAAAAAGAGGACAGCTAAGATCAAGAGTCCCAAGGAAACGCCTGCTGTAAGCCATTGCTTACGGCTAATGCCAAACAATGTAATGGAAAAATAGAGAAAAATAGCCGTCACATCGAGCATCATAAAAAGAGGCAAAAGTATCAATGACCAATTATTAAATCTCAAATACATGTACACAAAGGCAAAAAGTGTCACTATTTTTAATCCCGCGACATTGACAAGCAGTGCAGAACTGGTGATTCCAGGAAGAAGAAGATAGATAAAAACGATCCAAAGCTTATCATTTGGACGGGATACATAATAGCTTGAAATGAGATACAAAAGTATTGTAGATATAAGATGTATTACAATCATAGGAATACGCAACGCATAATCGTTGGAGCCAAAAATATTTAAAAAGAAGGTACTGAAGCTTTTTAAGAGTGAGCTGTCACCATAAAGAATATTGGCTTCATAAAAGCTAATCGAAAGCCCTTGGATCTGTGCCACTAAAATAAGGAAATTAATCCCTAAAAAGAGTGCAAAAACCTTATGTTCTCTCATAATTTTAGAAAATTATCCAATATTTCGTGCCCGTATTCACTCATAATCGATTCAGGGTGAAATTGAACGCCATAGATAGGCTTGTCTTTGATTTGCAATGCCATAATTTCATGATCATCTTCGCTGTACGCCGTTGGAATAATCTCACTGGGAAGATTCTTTTGCTCTACAATCAGTGAATGATAACGCGTTGCGATAAACATCTCCGGCAATTTATTAAAAATAGCCGTATCTCCCTCGCGAATCATCCGTGATGTTTTGCCGTGCATCATCCGATTGGCTCGTACGACATTACCGCCAAACACCTGCGCAATACTCTGATGCCCCAAACAAATTCCTAAAATAGGAATTTTATCGGCAAAATAACGGATGGCTTCGAGAGTAATACCCGCATCGTCCGGAGTTGCAGGTCCCGGAGAGATGATAAGTTTTTCGGGATGAAGTGCCTCGATCTCCTCAATACTCATCTCATCGTTACGGATAATTTTCAGATCAGCTCCCAATTCGAGACAATACTGAACAATGTTATAAGTAAAACTGTCATAATTATCAATCATTACTATCATATTTTTCTCCTACCACGCTTTGATAACATTATACAAGCTATCACGTTCAATCGGCTCAAATCCACTATTCTTTATTAAAGCAACATACTCATCCAATTTCACACCATGAGCACTTTTAGCCCCTGCTGCTGAATTTATGGATTCTTTTTCGATTGTGCCGTCCAAGTCATTGGCACCGAATTCTTGAGCTACCAATGCTAAATTCACCGTAGAAGTGACCCAATAGGCTTTAAGATTGGGAACATTGTCCAATACTATTCGACTGATTGCCATCGTCTTGAGAATTTCATGCGCGGTGATAAACTCTTTAACGTTCAAAAAATTGTTTTCACTTTGATACACGAGAGGAATAAAACAGTTAAACCCTCCCGTAACATCCTGCAAATCACGAATTCGCATCATGTGGTCAATCCGATGAGAGCGCTCTTCGACATGACCGAATAGCATTGTGACATTGGATTTCATCCCGCGCTCATGCCATTTACGATGAATTTCAAGCCACTGCTGGGAATTTACTTTCCCTTTGCAGATGAAATCGCGTACTTTTTCATCAAAAATTTCTGCTCCGCCACCCGGCATCGAATCAACACCATTTGCCACCATCAAATCTAAAATTTCATCGTAACTTTTGTTGTATTCTTCTGCCAAAAAATGAACTTCGGCTGCTGTTAGTGCTTTGATATGCAGCTGCGGATGCGCCTCTTTAATCTTGCGGAATACTTCGAGATACCACTCCAAGCCCGTATCAGGATTATGTGCTGAGACGATATGCACTTCCGAAATACCCCGCGCGACAATATCATCGGTGATTGCCACAATCTCTTCGTGACTCATCGTGTAGGGATTAGGATTTTTACGGCTGGCGCTGTAGGCACAAAATTTGCAGACATCTTTACAAACGTTGGTCGGATTAATATGACGGTTGATATTGAAAAATGTTTGTTTGCCATGCAAAGCACGTCGCTTTTCATCCGCAAGCTCACCAAGAGTAAAAAGGTCTAAATCGTACAAAGCAACCGCTTCATCAAACTCAAGGCGAATACTCTGTTTTACTTTTTCGATAATCGTCATGAAAAATCTTTTATTATTTATTTTGCGCATTATAGCGAAAGAAGAAAGAGGGGTATTAAATTAAGCTATTTTTTTTAAAACTCATCGTAAACAATCCTTTACAAATTTCTTTCATTACACCTCTGTTATCCTTTCGTACTATAATATATTATTGTTTCAAACATTGATCCAGATGAATAATGTTTTGTGTGATTGGAAGCGCAATGGTCGGCTGTCAATACCACCGTTGCCCTTTATTATCAGCTTTGGATTGTGGTTGCGGCATTAGGTTTGTTTAGTCTAGCCTATCCATTTTATTTTAGGAGGATGTCATGATGTTGAAATTAAGCTTAGCAGCCGTTGCATTGACCGCTGCTGTTTTTGCAGGAAATCTGTCGTTTGAATCGGGAGCTATCAAAGCCCATACGGAAATGGCTTTGGATAAGAAGATTGATCCGGTTGCCAAGAGAGCAACATCCCATTTATCTATGGAGTCCACTCCATTAACATTAAAAGGGTCTATTGAAATATCGATGAGCGATCTGATTAGCGATAACAAAAGACGAGATGCTGATATGCAAGAAGCTTTGGAGTCTTCTTTATTTCCTAAAGCGGTATTTGAAATCAAAGAGGTTGTCGCCAAAGGGGAAGATAATTATCTCCTCAAAGGGACGATGAATTTGCACGGTGTGACCAAGCCGATCAGTTTTGAGGGAAGAATTACCGAAGAGAGTTCACAAGTGCGTATTCAAGCTACCAGCGTTCTCAAGATGACCGATTTTGGGATCAAACCGCCTAAATTACTATTTTTGAGCGTACGCGATCAGGTCGATTTGAGTGTGGATATTTCGTTAAAACGATAAATCTCTCCGATTTGGAGCACTTTTATCGTAAATAGGAGTTTTCTCGCTCACTAATCTTTCAAACTACTCCAAGGATTCGTTCATCGGAGAGTTTGAAGATGCCGTAATGGATCGGAGTTAGTATTTTAGTGCCTAAATCAGTGCATGCCTGAATCGCTGCGGAATCGATGTTGTCACGTCAAATGAATTTCTAGCTTTATTAAGTGTTACAGAATAAGACAATATTTTTGCTTATTTTTTCACCTGCATTTTTCTCCAATAATACCGATTTAAGATACAATATCCTAAAAAAGCAGCCCCAATGACTATCACCGAACAACTCGAAGACCTCATCGAATCCAATGCCAGCGATTTTGCGCTTTCAAAGCTTTTTAAATCGCACATTAATGATTATAAAAATTCTCTTTTAACCCTTTTCGAGCGCAATCAGGGGAAAGATTTTTTGGTCACGCATACCAAAGCTCTTGATTCGATTATCTCTCTTATGTACAAAACACTTTTACGCCGAATGTTTGGTAATTATCTTCCTATGAGGGGAAATATCCCCATCGCCCTTATCGCCCTTGGAAGCTATGGACGTGAACAGCTTTGTGTTCATAGCGACATCGATCTCATGATTGTGTATGAAAAGAATGAAGGATACAACACGGCGGCTATCATCGAAAAATTCCTCTATTTGGCATGGGATTCTGGGTTAAAGCTGGGTCATCGTGTCCATGAAGTGAGTGATTTACTATCCGCTTCAAGAGAGGACTTAACTATAAAAACCGCAATGATGGAATCACGGCTCATCATCGGTTCCCCTTTTACCTGGAATGCTACTCAAAATCGTCTTACCCTCATCCGTCACGATGATCCTAAAAAATTCGTTTTGGCAAAAATCAATGAAGCTCAAATTCGTCGCACTAAATATGCTTTTTCCATGCAGCCTAATATCAAAGAAGGGGTAGGAGGATTACGGGATTCGCAATTGCTGTATTGGATTGCCAAAACGCTTTATGGGGTAACAACCCTTCGTGAACTTATCGGAACTCTTTTTAGCGAAGAACATTATCGTGAATATCGTATCGCGTTAGAGTTGCTCTTTCGGGTTCGAAGTGCGCTTCATCTGCTTGCCAATAAGCAGCAAGACCAATTAGTCCTTGATTTCATGCCAAGTATTGCACGAATGCTAGGATTTACCGATGAACGCCGACTGGTCACCAAGCTCCTCGAAGCGCAATGGCGTATCAATAACTTTACCCAAATTTATGTCAAAAAAATGGCGAGACACTATCTCACAGACATTACTAAAACCGCAAAGCTGCGATCAGGAAGGCTTTGTAAAGGATTTTACGCTTTTGAGGACACCCTCTACAGTTCATACAATCTTCCTACCCCAAACATCGATTCTCTTCTCGAGCTTTTAACTACTCTCGAAGACAAACCGTGGAAATTTGATGAAAGTGTACTTTTTCACTTTACCTATGTCACCATAAAACATCCGCTAAAAGCCAAAACGCATATTCATTTACGTAAACTTTTTGAACGTAATCATCTCTATGTCATTCTCAAACTGTTTTACGATGCCGGCATTCTCCATCATCTCATAGGAGCCTTTAAAAAAGTGCTTCATCTTCCTCAGTTTGATGGCTATCATCATTATCCGGTTGATTTGCACTCCATTAAATGCATTGAAGCGCTTGAAAACATTAAAGACCCTTATGTTGAAGCACTCTATAATCCTCTTTCTCTTAATGACAAGATACTTCTTAAATCCGTTATTTTGTTACATGATACAGGCAAAGGACGTAAACAAGATCACAGCGAAGTGGGGACAAAACTTATTGTTCCGTTTATCAAAAGTCTTAAACTACCTGCTTCCACGCATGAGCGTGCCGCGCTGCTCGTCCGTCACCATGTCACGATGAGCAACGTTGCCTACCGTGAAAATCTTTACAGTGAAAAAACACTCTATCAATTTATGTCTAAAATCAAAACACCTGAAAACCTTAAACTTCTCTATATTCTCACCTATGCCGATATCAATGGAGTAGGTGCAGGAACCTATACGAGTTTTGGTGCTAATTTGCTTCATGAACTTTATGAAGCTTCACTGGAAATTTCTTCTCAAAATGACCGATTAACCGATGCGATTAAACGTCAAAATAAAGAGAAACGACTATTGGCTGATAGTAATTTTGCTTTATTAAGTAAAATAGAGCAAAAGAAAATTCTCTCCATAGAATCCAATCTTTTCTTTTTTAAACACACACCTGATGAAATCATAGCACTCTCTAAAGAAGCGTTTGAATGCCAGACCTTCACCTATGGACTCAATATTGATGGTGGTTTGATTATCCATATTTTCCGTCGTATTCCTCTAAATCTAGGCTATTTACTCGGAAAACTCAGCTATCTGGATGTAGCATCGATGGATATTTTCACCCTTTTTGATGGAATCAAATATTTCAAAATCGAGTTTTTGCAACGACCTCGTGAGGGTACGATGGAACAAATCGAAATAATTGTGGAAGAGGCGTTTGATATGTCCAAAAAACTTGACCTTCCAAAGCCTATCATTAAAAGACAGGAAATTACCCTCGATTGTGACCATTCCATCCATTATGCTCAATTCAATCTCAATACCACAAACCAACGCGGATTGCTTGCATATTTTGTCCAACTTTGTGATGAAGCTAATATCAATATCGCAACTGCCAAGATTCATACCGATAAAAATAGAGTCCGCGATCACTTCTTAATCGAAAAACAAAATAGGATGTGCGATAATGTTCAAGAAATTATTGCTAAATTAACAGAGGAGTAAATTATGTGTGGAATCGTAGGATACATCGGAACTAAACCCATAAAAGAAATACTCATAGACGGGCTTCGTGAACTCGAATACCGTGGTTACGATTCAGCAGGAATTGCTGTTTTGCAAAACCACCAGTTCTCTCTTTTCAAAGCCGTTGGAAAACTTATCAATCTTGAAGAAAAAGCACAGAAATTTGAAAGTACCGGCTTTTCAGTCGGCATCGGACATACTCGCTGGGCAACACACGGCAAACCAACTGAACTCAATGCTCACCCCCATGTAGGCTCTAGTTCCTATGTGGTTCATAATGGAATTATCGAAAATTACCAAGAACTCAAAAGTAAGCTCATATCACACGGAGCACATTTTATTAGTCAAACCGACACGGAAGTCATCGTTCATCTCTTTGAATACCATCTCAAAACTGCCGCTAGTCCTTTTGAAGCATTCACAAAAACACTCGAAGAACTTGAAGGAGCGTATGCGATTTTACTCGTTACCGCCTCTGTTAATGACACAATCTTCTTTGCCAAACACGGTTCACCTATGATTGTTGGACGAAACCAAGAGAATGAAACTCTTTTTGGTTCATCTGATGCAGCACTTATCGGAAAATGTCACGAAGTCATCTACCTCGAAGATGGCTATTATGGGACAGCGACAGCCGATAAAATTTCTCTTTACGATAAAAATAACAATCCGGTTGATCTATGTTTTGCCCCTCTAAGTGAAAATAAACTCTCTGCTCAAAAAGATGGCTATCGCTTTTTTATGGAAAAAGAGATTTATGAACAAGGTACGGTTTTAGCCGATACACTTATGGGTCGATTGCACGATGAGACCGTTTATTTTGAAGAACTTGATTCTAAACTTTTTGATGGTATACACTCTATTAAACTGTGTGCTTGCGGTACGAGCTATCATGCAGCATTGGTTGCGACCTATTTACTAGAGCGTCACGCAAAAATTCAAACCTCGGTAGAAATTGCCAGTGAATTTCGATACCGTGAACCTCTTCTCACACCAGATACCCTTTTTGTCGTTATCAGTCAAAGCGGTGAAACTGCCGATACACTCGAATCACTTAAAATGGCAAAAAAAGCGGGACTTAAAACTCTCGTTATCTGTAACGTCGACAACTCCTCTATGGTACGTTTAGCGGATGCCAGTATCCTGACTCGTGCAGGAATCGAAAAAGGGGTTGCTTCGACTAAGGCTTTCGCAACTCAAGTAAGCGTTTTATGGATGCTTAGCCTCCATCTCGCAAGTGAGCGCTCAACCCTTCAAAAAAATGAAATTGCTCGTCAAATCAAGCTTTTACGAACACTTCCTTCTGTTGTAACCGTTGACAATACCATACATGAACAGCTTCGTCGTATCTCAAAACGCTACCTGCACGGACACGGTTTTTTCTTTATCGGACGAGATGTGTTCTTTCCTCTCGCTCTAGAGGGGGCACTAAAGCTCAAAGAAATTAGCTACCTTCATGCAGAAGGGTATCCAAGCGGAGAGATGAAGCACGGTCCTATCGCATTGGCTGATCCGGAACTCTTTACTATTGCCTTGCTTCCAGAGCATAAGCTTTACGATAAAACGAAAAGCAATGTAGAAGAGTTGAGTGCTCGCGATTCAACAATCTGCTCCATTAGTCCCCTTGACTTTGACAAAGCGGATGATCATATCCGAACACACGTTCATGAAGATTATATGCTCGAGTTTTTTGAAATGATGGTGGTGCTGCAACTTCTCTCAATGGAGATTGCAGTTCGGCTAGGAAACGATGTTGATATGCCTCGAAATCTTGCTAAAAGTGTTACTGTTGAGTAACGCTTTACCACCTTTGTCTTATTTAAAATTCTTTTAATTCATATTTAGCTAAAGTAATGTGTTTATGTTAAAAATTTAAAAAAATTTATAAATAGGTTACCCCATGAATACTAATCGAAGAATCCTTTTTATTGTTGCCCTTATGCTCATTGGTTTAGCTATTGCTACGATTACCAATGTTGCTCTCAACTTTCGTGAGTATGGGTACAATAATGCCCTTGAAAAATCAAAAATGACGGCTAAAATCGTTCGTGATGGACTCACCGCACATATGGTCAATGGTATTATGGATAAGCGAGAATTTTTTCTCTCAAACATTGCGAACATCGAGGGGGTGCAAGCACTCTGGATTGTACGTGCGGATAACGTTATAGCGCAGCATGGCGGAGGATTGCAAAGCGAACGTCCTCGAGATGGAATCGATCAAAAAGTACTCAAAGAAGGGAAAATCATTAGTCAAGTTCATGAAGATTCTCAAACTGCTGTTTTGCGTGTTACCATTCCCTATATTGCGACTGCTTACGGAAGTCCAAACTGTTTAAGCTGCCATAATGCAAAAGAAGGGGATGTTCTAGGTGCTATCAGTATGGAATTTAACATCAATGACATTCGCCAAACCGGCGCGCTGACGATTGCAAAAATTTTCGCTATTAATGTCCTCTTTATATTTATTGCTCTTTGGGTCACTCACCACTATTTTAAACCCTATATGAAACTCTTTGAAAATCTTCAACAAGGAATAAAGCGAGCGCGAACCGGAGACTTTTCGTTCCGATTTTCCACAACGCTCAAAGATGGAGGAAATGAAGTTGCTGAGCAAATGAATACCTTATTTGAAAAAATGGATGAGACATTTGGTGGAATAAAACATGATTTAGGAACTTTTATGTCCCGTTCTAATATTTCATGTAGTGATCCTCTAAATACCGCAGGAACAATTATTAGAGAACTCTCCGATGTCTATAAATTCAAAAAAACTATTGAGCTGGACAATTCTAAAGATGAAATTTACAACCGCTTTATTTATATTCTAAAAGAAAAATTCCATTTTGATCACTTTGCATTTTATGAAGTAGATAAAATAAGCAATACTCGTCGGCTAATCTTTATTACTGATCATTCAAGTTTTTGTGCGCCAATCGTTGATCAAGATGCAACAGAGTGTCGTGCTTATCGAACCCTTAGCGATGTCTACTCTACCGATTTTACAGATGTTTGCCGAAATTGTTCTGTTCATGATAAAGAATATACATGTGTCCCTTTTAATATCAATGACGATTTAGCTCTTACCTTGTCTTATTCTACTAAAGACAAACATTCGATAGAACTCTTCAACCAGTTTCTACCTAGCATTAAAAACTATTTTGAAGCAGCAAAGGCTGTCATAGAGAGTCGTACGCTGACAGATAAACTGCGAGACTCGTCTTTGCGTGATGGTGCAACAAAACTCTACAATCGTCGTTTTATGGAAGAATTTATCGATAAAAGTGCAGAACAAGCGCTTCGATCCAATATTTCATATTCCATACTTATGATTGATATTGACTATTTCAAAATGGTTAATGATACGTATGGGCATGATTCAGGGGACATTGTTATTAAATCACTCGCTGAGATTTTACAGTCAACCGTTCGTAAAGCTGATCTTCCTATTCGTTATGGCGGGGAAGAGTTCCTTGTTTTCTTGCACAATACAACAAGAGAAGGAGCTATGATTGTTGCCCAAAAAATTCGTACTCAGTTTGCGGCAAAAAAATATCACTTTGGAAATGATACGGTAGAAAAAACATTGAGCGTTGGAGTAGCACACTTCCCAGCCGATGCCGACTCTATTTGGAAAGTTATTAAGTTCGCAGATATCGCTCTTTATGAAGCGAAAAATTCTGGACGCAATCAGGCCATAGAATTTGAACCAAAGATGTTTAAAAGCGGAGATCAGTTTTAATAGCAATAGCTATTAAGACCCTCCTCTTCCTTACTCTAAATTTCATAGTTACACTTCTAACAGCCGCGTATGAAACTTGACACTCATATTCCCGCCATCTCTTTTTGCTTCCCTCATCGCTAAACGTGCATAGTGAACACATTGGGCTATCTCTTTATGCTGGCGAGGAAATATTGAACTCCCGATACTCATTGTTACGATGAGTCCTCCTGGATGCGTTTTTAGCTTTTTATTTGCAAACAATGAACGTACTTTTTCACCCACACTCGCCACGTTGTCGGGATTACAATCATACAGTAAAACAACAAACTCATCTGAAGATGTGCGAACGATTAAATCACTTTCGCGTAAAGAATCAAGTAAAGATCGTCCTATAAGTGCCAATGTTTTATCTCCGGTTTTCACCCCAAAAACATTATTGATCTCAGAAAATCGATCGACATTCATCACTAAAACACCATAAGGGATTGCTGCTCGCTTAGACTCTTTTACAATCTGGAACATACGTTCTTCAAAATATCGTTGGTTAAACAGCCCACTAACAGTATCCATACGTTCCAATGATTTTATACCTTCAGACATCTGGTGGTATGCAATATCTTGACGTACACCTTGCATGGTTTCAGCAACAATATGTTTATTATAACGGACTGAATTTAGAAGATTTTTTTTGTCGCTTACGGTAGAAACGACCAGTGTTGATGTAGGTGTGATCACGCAGGGAAAACAAATATAGTGTTCATTTGGGATAATCATTTTAGGGCAAATTCCATCAGGCTGTGATGAATCAACAATTTCACCTGTTCGTGCGGCTCTGCACCCGCTTAATGCATCACACATTATTTGTTTGGTTTCATGGACAATTACACTCTCCTGCAAAAGTGGATCATAGGCAATAATATTCACATCATTAATGTCAAATTTTTCACAAAAATGAGATGCGATATGTTTATACACTTCTTGTGTATTGACATCTTTTTGAAGTGTTTGAGAAAAATTATTTATCTCACTAAGGCGTGCCGACCCCTCACTTAGAGCTATCAGAGGATCCTTTGTCGTATCAAGACGAATAAGTCCTGACAAATTCTCTCTCATCGTCTCAAGCAATGTTTGAAATTTTTCGACCAATCGATTCAACGAAGCAGCATCTTTGTCAGCAGAGAGCTCATCTGAAATACGTGCATGATAATCTCCCTCCTCCACCGCACGAGCACATTCACCCATTGCATCAAAACGATCAAAATAGATGAGCACTTTACTGTAGAGAAAATATGCCAGTAATGCAAAGAAAAGAACCAAGAGAATTGCCGTAATGAGAATATTGCGATAATTAAGTGCTTTTAAATCATTGGTTTGCATTTCAAGTGAAATAACCCCCAACGTATCTCCCGCTTTAACATCATGACAGCTAAGGCAATCAATCTTCTCTCCTGAAGTTGCTTTGTAGGGAATCGATAGACGAACGGTTGCATCTTCTAAAATACTGCCTTTCGTCTCTATAACTGCTTCACCGCTTAATAAAACTGATTTATCAATGCCATCTTGAGCATCTTGTGAAAACACCCCTTTCCCATATTGATGAGACACTTTTTGCGAACGAACGACCCATAGACGCTTCATTATTTCCAAAGATGATATTTGTTTTAAAAATTCATCCCGCTGATTCATTGTCCCTGAAATCATATGTGCCGTGAGCCCTGCTTCAATAACCTTAGCCGCTGATAACGCTTGCATCTTGGCACTAACAGCTGAAGCGTTTCGCAAATCAGCAATGGTGTTCAAAAAAATAGCAGAGAATAGAATAAAGAGAGAAGAAAATAAAAGGAGAGAAATTTTTGTCTTTAAATGCATTGAAAATACCCTTCATTAAGAAGGGTAGATTATAAACGTTTTAGAATAAATTTTGGGTAAAAGCTTAGTGGCAACCGCAACCAGTTCCGCAGCTTTCACCGCTTGAGGCTTTGGGTGCAGGAGCTGCTGCCGTTGAACACGCAGATACACCCGGAGGAGTGTTGGGTTGAATGGCTTGGTTATCAACACCACCCTCTTCGTTGATTTTTTCAATCGTTGCCCATAGCTCTTGGGCTGCTTTCATATAACGTTTTGCGGTTTCAGATGTCGGAACACAATACGTTACAGGTTTTCCTTCATCGCCACCTGTACGAATGGCTGGCTCGATAGGAATTTGTGCCAAGATCGTCGTATCAAATTGCTTAGCCATCGCTTCAGAAGTTCCTTTACCGAAGATGTCATACTCAACACCCGTATCCGGAGCGATAAAGCCAGACATATTTTCAATAACGCCGGCGATAGGGATATGCAGTTTTTTAAACATATCCAAGCTTCGGCGTGAATCATCCAGTGCTACCATTTGAGGAGTTGTCACCGTAACACCCACAGTAACAGGAACACTTTGTGCCAATGTAAGCTGTGCATCACCCGTACCCGGAGGCATATCGATGACTAAACAATCCAAATCTGACCACAAGATGTCGCGCAAGAACTGCTCGATTGCTTTCATAATCATAGCACCGCGCCAAATGAGCGACTGCCCCTCTTCCATCAACGAACCCATAGACATAACTTCTACACCGTACGCTTTGATCGGAAGAACTTTGTTCCCCACTACTTCAGGCTTGATTCCGTCAATACCCATCATGCGAGGAATATTCGGTCCATAAATATCAGCGTCCAACAACCCAACTTTTTTTCCTTGCATTGCAAGGGCAACTGCTAGATTGACCGAAGTTGTTGATTTACCAACACCACCCTTGCCAGAACTTACCATGATGAAATTTTTTACTTGAGGAGCAATATTTTTCCCCTTAGAAGAACTTTCACGTGGCATTTTCGGTGCTTGTACATTGATGACTATATCGCTGAAACCTGCAAGTTTTAACTCATCGGTAGCTTCGGTCGTGATTTGATGAGCCACTTCCGGCGCACTAGAGGTAATATCAACAAGAACGCTGACATTTTTTCCCTCAATCTTAATCTCTTTAACAAAACCAAACGCTACGATGTCTTTCGTAAACCCTGGGTATGTAACTTTGGATAATGCTGATTTAACAATTTCTTCTGTCATATTTTTCTCCTTAATTTAGTATCAATAATATTCTCGTCATCCTCGGGCTTGACCCGGGGATTCATCTTAAAAAAGCTAGATTCCCGCCTTCGCGGGAATGACACTAACTAGCCGTAGCCGCTTTATTTTCTTCTGCTGCAATCCACGCCATTGATTCTGGATTGTCCATAATCTGCTGGGTAATTTTGTAACTGCAAAACTTTGGTCCGCACATGGAACAAAACTCTGCATCTTTGAAAACATCTTGAGGCAATGTCTCATCATGGTATTCACGCGCACGTTCAGAGTCCAATGCGAGTTCAAACTGACGGTTCCAATCAAATGCATAACGGGCATCGCTCATCGCATCATCCACATCCCGTGCACCTTTGCGACCGCGTGCGATATCTGCTGCGTGTGCTGCGATTTTGTACGCGATGATACCATTGCGAACGTCTTCCGCATT
Source organism: Pseudomonadota bacterium (assembly GCA_043797085.1). Lineage (GTDB taxonomy): Bacteria > Campylobacterota > Campylobacteria > Campylobacterales > Sulfurimonadaceae > Sulfuricurvum. Next base: position 17,907 of record JAZDQA010000012.1, read on the forward strand.
TGGTAGTCCTAGATGTTCTTTAGGAGTAACGTAACACAACATTGACGCACCATGCCATCCGCCTACTGCTGCGCCGATAGCGGAGCTGATATGGTCATATCCTGCTGCGATATCGGTTACAAGCGGTCCAAGAATATAAAATGGTGCTTCATGACAATATTCACGCTGAATTTTCATGTTACGTTCGATTTGATTGAGAGGGACGTGTCCTGGTCCCTCGATCATCACCTGAACGTTTTTCTCCCATGCACGTAGTGTCAATTCTCCCAGTACTTTAAGCTCACCAAGTTGTGCTTCATCGCTCGCATCCGCCAAACATCCCGGACGAAGAGAATCTCCAAGAGAAAGAGAAACATCATAACGGGCACAAATGTCTAAAATCTCATCGTATGCGGTATAAAAAGGATTTTCACGATGATAGTGCATCATCCATGCCGCCATCAATGATCCGCCGCGGCTGACGATTCCCATTTTACGTTTCGCCACTTTTGGCATGGTCGAAAGTAAAAAGCCTGCATGAATGGTGAAATAACTCACCCCTTGCTGTGCTTGACGCTCTAATACTTCAAGCATTTTTTCGATACTCATATCTTCGATTTTATTATTAACGTCGTGCAAAATTTGATAGATAGGAACCGTTCCGATTGGGATTTTAGAGTTCGCGATTACCGCACGACGAATCTCATCCAAATCTCCGCCTGTTGAAAGATCCATTGCCGTATCCGCTTTATAATGCTGAGAAACTTGAATTTTTTCAATTTCCCCTTGCACATCACTCGCAATGGCAGAAGAACCAATATTCGCATTGATCTTACAGCGAGCGGCAATTCCGATTGCCATTGGCTCTAAATTTTTGTGATTGATATTGGCAGGGATTATTAAACGACCACGCGCTACTTCACTGCGAACGAGTTCGGCATCCAAATCTTCTATTACCGCTATGTACTTCATCTCTTCTGTGATAATGCCTTGCTTGGCATAATACATCTGAGTACAAACGGCATCATTCTTTCGTTCATCGACCCATTTTGTTCTCATACTCTTACTCCTTGGACTTTGCGTAAAGCGATACTGGACTTATAAAGAAGACCCCCTAAAAGGGTCGTATCGGTTTCAATTTATATTAAAAATTTCAAGAATGTTTAGGGAAACATTATTTTTAGATGCTCTTTATTTCTCAATGATTTTGAGTAGAATTTATCACAAACAAGATAAAAAACAGCTTTTTATGTGTATACTTTCGTAACACTACCTATAAAACAGGATATAAATTGTCTGATTTGACACTTATTCTACTCGCAGCAGGTAATTCAAGCCGTTTTAAAGTCCCTGTCAAAAAACAGTGGCTTCGAATTGATCACGATCCGCTGTGGCTTTATGTTACTAACCGTATCACTCATCTGGAATCTTTTGCAAAAGTAATCGTAGTTGGGCATCCAGATGAACTTTCATTTATGCAAAGTATATGCGATCATACGATTGTTGCCGGAGGAGATAGCCGTCAACACTCGTTGCTCAATGCAATGAAGCACGTTGAAACGTCCCATGTGTTGGTTAGCGATATTGCACGTTCATGCGTTAGTTTTGAACTCATACAGCGTCTTATCAATGCAAAAAAACTCGCCGATTGCATCGTTCCGGCGCTGAGTGTCAATGACACCATACTCTATAATGATGAGACAATAAATCGTGAGCAGGTAAAACGAATTCAAACACCGCAGCTTTCCAAAACATCTATACTTATACAAGCATTAGAAACATCCGTCGAATACACCGATGAGAGCAGCGCGATTGTAGCTTTCGGCGGAACACGTCATCTCGTTGAAGGAGACATTCTAGCCGATAAAATAACCCATGTCAGCGATCTCTCCGCGCTCCAGTGTCTAAAATCTCCTTCAACCGCTATTTTTACCGGCAATGGTTTTGATGTGCATGGATTTGAAGAGGGGAAACCTATGGTGCTTGCTGGAGTAGAAATCGAGAGTCCGTTTGGATTTCTAGCCCACAGTGATGGGGATGTTGCCATTCATGCTCTTATTGATGCGCTGCTGGGGGCTGCATGTCTAGGAGATATCGGGATGCTTTTCCCTGATACAGACAACAGCTATAAAAATGCGGACTCTAAAGAATTGCTTGCGCAATGTGTTTTAAAACTGCATCAATTTGGTTTTGTCATCTTGCATGCAGATATTACGATTATTGCCCAAACACCAAAAATTTCTTCCTACAAAGAGCAAATGCGCCGGACATTAAGTGCATTACTGCACCTGCCGCTCTCGCGACTGAACATTAAAGCCACCACAACCGAACATCTCGGTTTTATCGGACGAAAAGAAGGGGTAGGTGTTCTTGCAACCACTTCGTTATACTATTTTGATTGGAAAAACGGATGAACGTCTTAATTATCGAAAATGAGATTTATCTCGCACAAAGTATCGCTTCTAAACTCAGCGATCTCAATCACAATTGTGATATTAGCAGCTCAACAAAAGAGGCTCTCAAGGGGACACCTTACGATGTCATTCTCCTCTCAACAAACATTAGCGGTCAAGACATTTATCCGGTTATCGAAGCGTACAAGGATGCTGTTGTTATTTTGATGGTGTCGTACGTCAGCAATGATACCGTTTCAAAACCCCTTGCGGCAGGAGCGAAGGATTATATTCTCAAACCATTTATGATTGAAGAACTTATCCGAAAAATTCAACATTTTCAAAATCACGAACGGCTTCGCCGCCAGAATCAGACCTATGAGCGTTATTTAGCTCATAGCTTTACAAGTGTGAAAATTGATGAAGATTTTGATAAAACAGAACTTCCCCTCATGATTTGCAGCGGTTATCAAAAATATTCCGATGCCTTTGCGTTTGGATATGCTGAACATCATCGGAAAAATCTTCAATTTATTTCTCTTAGTTCGCCTAAAGCACTCCATGAAATTGAACTTTTTTCCAATACGAATATCCTATATATTACCGATTTTCAAAATCTCAAAAAAAGTGATCATAAAACATTTTTTGAACTAATTGAAAAAAGTTCATGTATTATTTCCAGCACGGATCATGTTGAAAATGTCCCCTTCCGTATCATTGAGATTGAAAGTGAAAGTCAACTTTTTGATCAAGGGGAGATTTTACCCATTGAAGATTACGTCAAATACATTATGACCAATTTTCAAAACCGTTTTCCGGATACGGAACTCTCCAAAAAATTAGGTATTTCACGCAAAAGCTTATGGGAAAAGAGAAAGAAGTATGGCATCATCAAGAAAAAATAGAGCTCTTTATATTGACCAAGAAGCATTAAGCGCACTCACCCTTCTAAAATCGGGAATGCTCTCTCCTGTCACACAACTCATGAACGCACACCAATGCATGGAAGTACTTCAAAGTGGGCTTTTTAATGGAACAACGTTTCCATTCCCACTCATTCTTTCGCCCAATGGTAAGACCAATGAAACTATTTTACTTAGTACCAAAAAGGGAGAAATTCTTAATTTGGTATGCGATAATGCAATAGTCGGAGAGATATGTGTTGATGAAGTTTTTCCTATCAACCCCATCGAACGCCTAAAACAAATTTACGGCACTGAAGATCTTGCTCATCCTGGCGTAAGTGCCACCTACAAACGACTAGGAAAATATGCGCTTTGCGGGGAATATTCGGTAGACCTTTCCCCCATCGAAGCAATCCAATCAAAAATCACAAAAGCTCAAGAACAAATTTCAGCTAAACACACAACCGCTATTTTCATGGCAGCCAACCCTCTTCACCGTGCTCACGAGCGTCTCATTCGTCAGAGCTTGGACAGGAGTGATTTAGTCGTTATTTTTCTCTTCAAACCCTACGCAAGCAGTGATCTTACTTACGAACTTCGACATGAAGTACTAGAATTTTTTATCACCCATTACCTGCCACAAAGTCGCGTGATTGTTGTTCCACTGGAAAACAGCTATATTTTTGCGGGGAGCAATGAAGTCATACTCGATGCCATTGTTGCTAAAAATTATGGGTGTGATCGTCTTATGATTGGGCAAAATCATGCCGGTATCGGTATGTATTACGATCGTAATGCCAATAAATCGGTTGTTGATCGTCTGGTCGGTATTGACATCGAAGTGTGTATCGCCAGTGAATACGTTTATTGCAATCTGTGCAAAACGCTCGTTAGTATCCAAACCTGCCCGCATGGACATCATCACCATATTTCTTACAATTCCGAATCAATATTGGAGCTTATGAAACAAGGACTTCTCCCCCCTGCCGTCTTGGTTCGAAAAGAAATTTCTTCTCTAATCGTCTCAACGCTTCATCCAAACCGATTTAAAAATCTAGCCAAGCTTTATTATGACATTATGCCGACAAACGGGCTGCTTGAAGAACACAGCGAAAAAGATTTTTACGTCGAGCTAATGAATCTCTACCAAACTACTTCCCTAACCTAGGAACCATTATGAAACTAAACTGGCTTTTTCTCACACTCTTCAAAAGCGGTCATTCACCCAAAGCACCCGGAACCGTCGGAACGTTGGTATCACTCCCTTTTGGTGTTGCGATTTTGATGTTTTTTGGCTCTCAAACCCTTTTTATGCTCTCTATTCTCATCACCCTCATTGCCATCAAAGGGATCGATACCTATGAAGCTTCTAGCGGTATTCACGACAATCAAAAAATTGTCATCGATGAACTAGTTGGGATGTGGATAGCATTAGCTATCGCACCGGGGATAGCGTTTGGCTTGGGTGATTTAGGTGTTATGAGCAATGGAATAGCCCTACAAATTGTACTGAGCTTTATTTTCTTTCGCCTTTACGACATCAAAAAACCTTCCCTTATCGGAAGAATCGATCGTGAGGCAAAAGGGGGATGGGGCGTTATGGGTGATGATATCCTCGCAGGGTTCGCCGCAGGAATCACCACCGCCATCGTGTGGCAGGGAATACTAAAAATAATTCCGATGATTTAAATCATCATCGGTTCATCGGTAGCTTCAATCTCTTCAAAATCCTCTGCCATTTGATCGAGCATTTTTTGCATCTTTTTGATTTTAGCAATGTTCTCGTCAAAAAAGTGTTTTGATGCCGGAAATGCTTCAGATAACTCGGTATAAATCAAAATCCGCCCTCCAAAGTGACGGTTAAACTCATCAAATGCACTTCGTAAATACGATTGCTTGGTGGTATGACGAAACAGTGCCCGAATCATTTTTTTACGCTCTTTGATCGGAATAGACTCATCGATTGCTTCCGCCACCCGCTTAATATCTAAGCGTGAAAAATAAACACCGCTATGATAAGGGGCAAGCAGTTTATCGGTCAAATCATCGACAAATCCAGGAACCGGCAAATCGTCCGGATCATTTTCATTCGTTTCATTCGTACTGCAACTTTCAGTATCGCATTTTCCACGAACAAAGGCATCAAACTCTGCTTTTAAATCACTCAAATCTGCTTTATTCATTTCGTTTCTCCTGTAATTAATTCATAAAAATAGTGGCTCAGTGCATTCAATGCAATATCATCTTCAAACGTTTCAGCAAATTTTTCCAATGCTGCGGGTGCAATCAATTCACCAAGAAGTTTTCCATTTTCAATACGGATAAAATCGCAATATCGACTCTCTTTCACTGCATTAGACATACTATCAAGTAAGCCAAACGCCTCTTCTTGATATTCACTCGATATCAATGCACCGTTGAGCTTCGAACTTCGCATCTGAGAAATCGTAAACGCTACATCATCCGGACGAATGTTCATCGGTATCACCATCGAATTCGAACCGCTTGATTTAAACAATTTATTCACGGTTACCGAAAAACGATTACTGTGTGCCTCTTCAGCAATAAAACCAAATAACTTTGTTTCAACTGTAATACTATTATCGTTATTCATCATATTAACCCCCATAACTCTTTGGCTTCTTCCTCTTCGAGGCGGCAACGACGGCAAACTTTTTCACCCAAACTGGAACTAAAAAGTGCGTCACACTCATCGCATCGTCGAACGGAATACATGACGAGATTTTGAACCGTCGGTACATACCATTCCTTGAGATTATACGACGATGAAAGGGTAATCGCATCACTCTCACACACATCATGACACAGATGGCATTTAACACACAAAAAGGGATCAAAATCGATTTTAGAATTGCGCATATCGGATGTCAATGCACCTGTCGGACAAACACGATAACACATTTCACACGCACTGCACAATGACTCATCCATAAGTTTTTGAGAGGTGAACGGTATCTTAGAGGCATCAACAACATGAAAAACAGTTGGTATTTCAGTTTTTTTCAATACCGTAAAAAAGAGCTTTCGTCGATTGGTTATTTTTTTGGCTCTTAACCCTGCTGTGTGAGAATTATCAATGGTGTACTTCACAAATTCATCAGTTGTGCTTTGCACCTCTTTTTCAAAATCATGCCGAATTTTTCCAATTCCTCGCAGATGAAAAGTCTTAAAAAAATCACGTCTTTGAACTTCCGGCTTTTCATCAGGATTTTGGTAGGTAATAGGTAACAGCTCAATACGTTCATGGCGTTCTATCGCTTCGAGCAGATAATTCGCATCTTCGATTCTTGGTATGAACTTCTCAAGCGTACGTTCCCCTATATCACACTGGGCACAATGCCCGACATCGCACACTAACCCTTTTTTCATTTGTGCCAATGAAATAAGATGTTCACTGCTAAGTGCCGCAATACACGGGACATTCTTCTGACACGAAACAACCTTCTCCTCATCCGCCATAAAAGCAAAGAAAAAATCGGTAGGATTGAAATCATCCAAAGCCAATGCTTCAGTGGGACACACGGCAACACATCCCGCACATCCTACACAAAGTGCTTGATTGATCGAGGGAAGACGCTCTGTGATTTCGATAGCCGCTGTCGGGCAAGAGAGTTCACAATGATTGCACTGTGAATTGACACTCAATGCCCTGACGCATGCTTGCGGGGATAAAATCAAAAGACTCATACGGATACAGATACTGCTTTTGACAAAAGTTCATTATCAGTGAGGATAAACTCCAGCGCCATCTCTGCTGCATCATAATAAAGCGGCGTGCGTGACTCATATTTCATATTGATCAAATACATCGGTGCCCATTTCAAAAGATGGGTGTTTAGAAATTCGTGCTGAGCACTTTGAAAATCCGCAACGGATTCAGTATCACCTTCTTGCGTTGCTTTGATCTGTGCTTGACATAAATGGTGCATAAACTCTAACTCAACCCCGATATGATCGGAAGAGACGACACGAGCCACCCCGTAATCAACAATAAAATCGTATGCGCTGTAAATATCGGTAACCGGATTTGCTCCGCCCGTTTCGATCATCTGATCTTCACGGGTATAAAATGTCTCATAAGGAACCAAATGCAATAATGAGAGGTTCGTAAAATCAGGATTGAGATATTCCTCCAATAATTTCTGTGGTTCCACTGTAGTACGCTCTTCCCACTCATTCCAATGGGGCAAAAACTCGAGAATAGTTTTATCGCTGATAATCGACTCTAAAATTTCACGGTCCAATTCTTGAAGCAGTATACGTGAGAGAAGTGCATAAATATTCGAGCGTGAAATAAGTTCGTCCATAATTTTTGAGCCTTAGTAAAGTTGTTGGGATTGTAGCTTATCTGACTGAAAATCAGATGAGAGAAGATTGTTAAGAACAGTCTCTATCAAGCCTTAAGGCTTGATAGTAACATCGTACACCGATGGGTCAAGATTAACCCAAGGACGTTTGATATGACGAGGTCTGCGAAGTTTTGAATTGGAATCCAATCCACGACTCAGTTGATCTCTCCATGCTTGATAGACTTTTAGGTTATTATCGTAATTTACAAAAATATCTCCGATTTTATCCCCTGCTTGTGCAGGCTCTAAAATAACCTTGTGATGCCAGCAGTGCATACCCGAAACAGGATCCGGATGAGGAGCCGCAACGGCATTTTGCCATGAACCGCTCAATCCATCCCACCAAATATTGCCAGAATCACGGTTATAATCCGCAAAACGCTCGGTGTGGAAAGGTTTAATTCCCTCTACGTATTTGAGTTTACCGACTTTTCCATCCATTTGGATCTCAGCAACAGGAACGCCAAAGCTGTTTAAGCCGGTCGTCCCTTCGTAATTATCAATAATAGATTGTCCACCTACACGTCCTGCGTTTGCCGGAGATTCTTTTAGGAATTCTTTATTCGTCAAATCACGAGGTGCAACACCTGGTGCTACTTTACCATCAGTCACTCCATTTGGAATCGTCACTGCATTGGTAAGCTTCCAGCGTCCGCCGTGGTGTGAACAAGCCAGTGTTCCCGGAAGAACGCCTTCAGTAGGTACAGCCATTGCAACGAAATGACCGCTCTCTAAACCAGAAACAGTATCGACGATTTTAACACGCATAGCATCACCACGTTTAAATCCGAGACGCTTAGCATCACCCGTACTGATCCAAATCGGGTCATGATTTTGACTGATTTCCATCAAGTGTTTCGAGTTAGCTGAACGGGTATGAATGTTATACGGCAAACGGAATACAGTATTTAAAGCAAACGCATTTTCCTCTTTCATATAGATATGATTAACATGCGATACGATGTGAATCATTTCCTCTTTTTCTTTATCATTACGAGGATAGTATGGCATAGCGTACTCTCTCCACTTCCAATCTGTAGCCCATTGGGTAAAGAACTCAAGCTTTTTAGTCAGCGTTGCAAACCCTTCCATTTTCTTGCCGTCGATCTCAATACCTATTTTTTTCTCTTTGCCGTGATGATCAACTGCCGAAATAACACCAGCTGCCCCAACGCTCATTGAGCTCGCATCAAATTTATGCCCGTGAGAGATAACTTCACCGTCTTCAAATTTAAGTTCACGTTCTTGCGCATTAAAAATTTTCTCCTCTTCTAACCATGTACCATGATCGCGAAGATAGGAATAAACCGGGAACTCCTCGTTTATGTAACGCGGGTCATTGGTTGCCGTCTCTTTGAGTTTTGGCAAGTTGTCTCCAAACGCTGCATCGTACCATTCAGCAATCGTTACCGGTTTACCTGGATTACGCTTGCTTTCCCACATTTTTTTGATGCCAAGGCTTCCATCTGGATCAATATAATTGACACACATATCAAACCAAAATTCATTCTCTTCCCAAACTTCGCCGAGACCAGCTTTAATGTGTGCTTCCAACGTTGCACGCGCAGGATTTTTAGCTTTCCAGCCTGATTTTTCGAGTGCAACACGAAGTACCGGTTGACGGAACGATGTCCAACGTGCCGGCATAGTAGCTTCGGAGTGCTGATCGTGACGTTCACCCGCAAGACCTACGGGAAGAACATAGTCCATATACCAGTTGGTTTCTGACCATACAGGAGAAAGGTTCATGGTAAGCTCCATGATCTCCTCGTTTTTCAACACTTCCAACCATCGGAAACCATCCGGATTAATCCAAACCGGATTGTACATACGAGGAATGTACACTGCAAGCTTGCTTGGTACTGTCAATCCACGGTCATTCCATTTTTTCTGCCACTCTTTGTCTGTCAATAGATGCGGTAATAAATACGACATTTCATACGTAGACAACGGCCATTCAGGTGGCCAAGTAAGCTCATTCCACGCTTGTACTTTTGGTACATCTGCACCCGATATACCTTGACCGACTGTAGAACTTCCCCCTTTACCGGAGACAGAAATAACATGCCAGTGATGGAAGAATGTTCCGCCCTCTGTTCCGATAGCACCACGAAGCCCGATACAGAAATACGCGGCACGTCCACCCATCCATGCACCACGGTTACCCGCTGCTGCTGCACGCCAGATATACGTAGAGATGGCGTCACCTGCCCAGATAAACATCTCATAAAGTTTTTCGAGTTTATACGCAGGGACATGCGTTTCTTTAACTGCATATTCGAGTGTGTACGGAGCATACATATCTTTAAGAAGCTCTATATAATCATCAAAACCCTTGCCTGCAGGAGCTTTCGTTATTTGACCTTTTTCAAGCATAAAATCAAGATGTACTTGATCGTTCATCAAGGTTTCCCAGTTGAACCATTTTTTGACAAACTTTTTATCGGTCATATTCTCATTCAAGATACGGTTTGCAAGATAAAGATAAATCGCTGCTTCCGTTCCCGGCCATGGAGCAATCCAAAGGTCAGACATCCCCGCGGAATTTGACATACGAGGATCCATAACAACTAATTTTGCACCTTTTTTACGAGCGTCCGCGATAAAACTTGCAGATTGTTGAAAATAGTGTCCGGCATCGGCTGCATGAGAAGAGTTCAAGAAAATAAGTTTTGCATTTGCCCAATCGGGACTGGTACGGTCATCATTTGCCGTCCAAATGGTCGGAGTACGTCCGTTTGATGAACAAATATTCGTATGAGAGTTGTACGAATCAAGACCCAATGTTTCCCAAATCTGAGGCACGAAACCATTCTCATTCGGACGACCGACATGGTACATGACTGATTTGCGAGAAAGGAGGTCCCCTTTACGAATCGTATCCGCCATCTTTTTACCGATGGTTGACATCGCTTCATCCCATGTAGTACGAATCCATTTACCCTCACCGCGTTTTGAACCTGGAGCACGCTTAAGCGGGAACGGAATACGGTCAGGATCGTACATCTGCGACTGCACTGCGTAACCTTTTGCACAGTTACGACCGCGAGAGCCCGGATGCAATGGATTACCCATGTATTTTTTGACCGTAAATGTTTTTTTGTCGATCCATGCAGTGAGTCCGCATGCCGCTTCACAGTTTGAACACGCTGTAGGGATAAGCATATAATCATTGACTAAAATACCATCCGGATTTTCTTCGCTTCTTACACCGTGACGATCGATACCGCCACGTTTCCAGTCTGTACCGTCAAGCTCTTGGAATCCACTCCACTGATCCAATGGAGGGTAAAAAGAGAGGCTATCAGGTATATTGGTAAATTTACTTTTTTCTAACGACTCAGCAACTGCATCCGTTGAAAAAACGCCTTTGGCGATTGCAGCACCGGCAACGGTAAATGCGGCACCTTTTAAAAATGTTCTTCTGCTTTCTAAATACATCATTTACCTCTTTAGCTCATGCTTAACAATTGTGGGATAACTAACCATACGTGCTTGCTAATCCATAATCCGATTAACGCTGACACAGCAGCGATTTTCAACAAATAATACGACTCTTTTTTAATACTTACCCATACTAAGATCATAGGAACAATAAACGCTAACACTTGTCCGATCCAGAACATAATAGTGTATTCACCACCCTTGATATACTCAAGAACTGCAGCAACCTCTTCTGCTTTCATTGGACCAAAAATAAGCTCTGCCATATATAAAATAAAGGCCGCAGCAGCACTAAGACCTAAAATAACGGCTAAATCTTTTTTGATACTATCACTAAATTTATTCCCGCCAAGCAAAAGCATCGTAGCCGTTCCTGCAAGAAGCGCCGCCAAAATCATTTGCGCTGATTCTGTAGGCATTTGCCATAGCTCACGCGCGGTTGATTGTGCCATCAAACCTGCGGTATAAAGCGTTACTGGAACCGCTAACAATACGGTATAGCCCAACAATCTGTCATACAATGCTTCGTCTTTTTTCATGTAAATCGCATACGCCATACCCAAAAGCAATCCGACAAAACCGGTTGCCATCCATGCACCGATCGTAATTGCCGACGTCATATGCGGGTGGAAAAAGATATGCCAAAAACGGAACATCTGGTGTAAATCAATAACCGTAAAAAATAAGAACAAGTGAATAGTGACGATTGAAACCATTACAGCTGGAAATCGAATAAACCCTGTCTCTTTCGGATATTTTTTCAACAAGAAAAAAGTAAGAAAAATAATACCGGTACCGATACTTTTTGCCCACATATTCATGGTAATAATCCAACCCCATACGATACCCGGAAGAGCAACGTCAAGCGTTACTATTGCATTTGTTGCAGCAATGATTTCATGTGCCATTAGTGGTGCCCTCCTACTGGTAGATGTGTAAGATTGTTAAAGAGAGAATGTCCTTCAGCTCTGAATGATGCCAATGGATTCAACGTCACATTTCCGCCACCGACATAGTAGTGATGAGGCTCAGTCCCTTTTTCCGGCTTACGTACTTGAACATTGCCTTGATGCTGTTGAATGTATTTACTGATGTTCGACATCGGATCATCCAAATCTCCAAAAATATTCGCTTCAACAGGACACGCAACAACACACGATGGCATCATAGAACTTGCGACACGGTGTGCACAATAGGTACACTTATCCGCTGTTTGTGTTTGAGGGTCGATATAAATCGCACCGTATGGACATGCCATAATACATCCTGCGCACCCGATACAACGATCTTTGTCAATGTTGACAATACCATTTTCAAGGTAATGAAGCGCACTGACTGGACAAATACGTTCACACGGTGCATTGGCACAATGATTACAGCGAAGTGGAGTAAACGTACGTTTTGTCTCAGGAAACGTTCCAACATCGACATATTTTACCCGAAGACGCCACGTAGAAAGAGGAACCTCATTTTCCACTTTACAGGCAATTTCACAGCCCTTGCACCCCATACACAGGTGAAGGTCTACCAAGAAACCTAGTTGCATATATTCTCCTTGAATTCCTATTTCTTAATAGAATAATAATTATCTATTGTCATTATAATAGGCTTATAATGGCATTTCTGCTGTGCTGATATTAGCTAAATATGCTTTAACCGAAACTAAAAGGCAACACCTTTTTGCTATAACTTTTTGATATGTAACCGTTTGGAGATTTTTCCCGCACAGGGGAATAAAAATAACAATTGAAGAATTTGATTTAGCTTCTCCCGTATCCGAAAGATACGGGTAGCTTTTCAGGAAACATCCCTACAGGAGCGCTTCGCTTGTTTTGGGGGTTGCAAGGGACATTTGTTCCTACAGTGTATTAGATTAACTTAGTCGACAACGAACCGATGCTTCGTGAGCACCCAAACCTTCAGTATGAGCAATCAAGGCACACGCTTCACCAATCTCATTGATTGCTTGTTTTGAAAAAGCGATAATAGAAGATTTTTTCATAAAGTTCTCAACTCCCAAAGGAGAATAGAATTTTGCTGTTCCCCCTGTGGGTAACGTATGGTTAGGTCCTGCCACATAATCACCGATTGCTTCAGGGGTGTTATGACCTAAAAAGATCGCTCCTGCATGTTTGATAGACGCCAAAAGCTCAAACGGATTATTCGTTGCTACTTCTAAGTGCTCAGGTGCAATGCAATTCATCAGTTTGACCGCTTCTTCCATCGACTCGGTAACGATAATTGCGGCACGCTCTTCGATTGATTTTCGTGCAATCTCTTCACGAGGAAGCTTTTTCAGCCATCTTTCAATTTCAAGGGCACACGCATCTGCAAATGCTTGGGATGGAGTTATCAAGATGGAGCTTGCCATTTCATCGTGTTCTGCTTGTGATAGTAAGTCAATGGCTATATGTTCAGGATTAGCTGAATCATCCGCTAAAACCCCAATCTCACTGGGACCTGCGATCATATCGATATTTACTTCACCAAACACCATTTTTTTTGCCGTGGCTACAAAAATATTTCCCGGACCCGTAATCACATCCACTTTAGGAATACTTTGTGTTCCGTACGCCATTGCCGCAATCGCACTGGCACCACCGACTTTAAACACTTCGGTTACACCGCACAAATGGCACGCTGCCAGCAAAAGGGCATTGGGTTCATTATCCGGAGTTGGAGTACAAACGATGATGCGCTCTACCCCTGCAACCTGAGCAGGAATAACATTCATAAGAAGTGAACTGGGATACGCTGCTTTTCCTCCCGGAATATACAGTCCGGCACAATCAACCGCAGTCACTTTTTGCCCCAAGATCGTCCCGTTCGCTTCCGTATCAAACCAACTGCGAGGAAGCTGTTTTTCATGATAGGCACGGATACGATCGTACGCCAAATGAAGTGCCGATTTTAATCTAGGTTCAAGTTCGTCGTATGCTGTTTTCATATCCTCTGAATGGATTTTCAATTCAGACCCGCTTACAGGTGTCCAACGATCAAACTTTGCAATGTGTGTCATCAATGCACTATCTTTATCGATACGGATTTCATCAATAATCGTTTTAACGATAGTGGAAACATGTTCCATATCCATCTTTCCACGATTTAAAAGTTCATCAAAAACCGTTTGAAAATTAGTGTCATTTGTTCGAATATTAACCATAATCTATCCTCTTTTACTTTTTCACTGATAATTTAGCGTGTTCACTGCTGACAATGTCAAGTGCTTTAAGAAAGCTTGTTGCATCAATAGCACCCATCAGCGGCTCAAACATTGGTTCAGCATTTCCTTTGATAAACCATGTTGCAGGAGTGCCTCCCACATAAAGTTCACGAGGGAATAGAGGATTTTCATCCACATACACAATAGCTGCTACATAATTGGTATTAATTTTTTGAATCACTTTTGGATCTTTGAGTGTTGTTGATTCCAGCTGAACACAATAACGGCAATTATGATTTGAAATAATAAACATCATTGGTTTATGCAGTGCTTTGGCTTGCTTGAGTGCTGTTGCATAATCTTTTTCCCATTTGATCCCTCCACCAAAAAGCGTAGAAAGTGTTAGAAGAAATATCAATACCGTTTTCATCGTTTTTTACCTTTTTTTATGATCTCTTTTGCAATCGCATCCACTGTTTTATCACTCACATCAATCACAATATCCGCAACGTTTAAATACTGCGGGAGTCTCTCTTCATACAATGCACGTGCTTTTTCAATGTCTTTAAATAAAGGGCGTTTTTTAAACTTTTTTGCCGCATCTGGATGAGCCACGATACGCTCGTAAATCGTCTCAAAAGGGGCATTTAATAAAACGATTGTCCCTACTTTTTTTAATGCCGGAACTTTGAAAAAACCGCCACCGGTAGAGATGATCGTCCCCGTCACTTTTTTCTTTAGCCAGCGCGCTATCTTACGCTCCAGGTTACGGAAATATTCTTCGCCATCCGTAGCAAAAATTGTTTTGACGGAGCGATTTTCAATACTCTCAATAATGTCATCCGTATCCAGTGCCATCATCGCCGTATGCTTCACCATCGCCCGCGCAATTGATCCCTTGCCAACTCCCATAAATCCGATTAACACAATATTTTTCATGACATACCAAAAATTTAAATTATAAGGGTGTAATCATATCAAAAATTAACTTAGTGCATTTAGCTTTTAAACTCATTAATGCGTGCTTGCAATGATTGAGCAACACGCAAAAGCTTTTCAGAATCTCCCTCGATATTTTCAACACTTTTTTGATTGGATTGTGAAACATCATTAATCTGTGATATTTTTTCAATGATCCATTCAATATTTTCCACCATTTCTATCGAATCTTTATACGATTTTTTAGCAATTACGACTGAATTTTCCATCTCTTGAGAGGTTGTCGAAATCTTTGCTTCCACTTCCAGTGATATTGTTGTCAATCCATTCATATTGGTCGCATTTTCAGCAATCGTATCACTTACATCATTGATGGATTGAACAATCGTCCCAACATTGACTTCAATTTCTGTCAGACTTTTTTGCGTTCGCTCAGCAAGTTTGCGCACCTCATCAGCAACTACTGCAAACCCTCGTCCATGCTCACCGGCACGTGCTGCTTCGATCGCCGCATTCAACGCCAAAAGATTGGTTTGATCAGCTATCTCTTTAATCACACCAAGAACACTTTTAACTTGTTGAGCATCTTGACGCAGACCTACCAATCGGGCCGACATATCATTTTCTGTTTCTATGTAGCCTTCTACTTCATTAACAAGACGATCCAATGCATCTTTTGCACTTAAAAGCTCATCATTAGAATTAGAAATGTTTCTTTGTGTCTGTTCTGATATTACCATTGCAGCAGAGAGTATCTCTTTGATTGAATGACTTTTTTGGGTTGTTGCTTCAACAATCGATCGCTCTTTTTCCACTCCTGATAAAATATTTTGCGTTGCTTGAGTAATCGTCGAAGCAATCATTACATTTTGCTTTCCTAATGACTTTACCTCATTAATGGTTTCTTGAATCATCTCTACAAAGTTATTAACGGATATTGCAGCTTCGGCAAACTCATCTTTTTTCGTCACTTCGAGTCGTTTGGTTAAATCTTTGTCTCCGCTGACCAATTCAGCAATACGAGTACGCAAGCCATAAAGCGGGATTATTACTTCTCGACCAAAAAAGAGATTTAATACTAGAACAAAAGCGATGACCCCAATCCCTAATGCCATCAACAAAATATTTTGTGTTTTATCAATTGCTTCATCATTTTTTTCTAACGAAATAACCAAGTCCATAACACCAAGAGTATCTCCTGCTTGAACATTCGTATGACAAGCAAGACATTTATCTTCCGCAATCAGAGGCTGAAGAAGTCGAATAGTGTGCCCTGACTCTTGATTTTCTACAACCTCGGACTTTTTAGTTTCGAAGACTTTTTTAATAAGCACATCATCACTTGAAGTTCCATGAGAACCAAATAACTCATTTACGGCCTTAGAGCGTTCAATTTTAATATCAGTAATGCCCTCAATCCCCTTAGCCGCTTCAATTGTTTCAGCAACAACTTTCGGATCACCTGCCAACATACTTTGTGTTAATGTTTGAAAAATTGATTGGCTTAACATACCCAAAGAACGCTTGGCAGTTGCATTGGAAAAATCGTTGAATGTTAGGCTTAAATAGCCATAAATAGCCCCTACTCCCAAAACACTAAAGACTAATATGGAAAAAATTACTTTTGATTTAACTGTGTTAAGCATTCTATATACTCCGATTTTTTGTAGCGTAAAATTTAACTTCTAAATCTTATTGTACCGTATAATGTTCACCTTCATGCGGATAGCTCACAATTCCTTGCAGTGTTTGTATTTTAATGGGCAGATTCATCGGTCGACGCATCGATACAGGATCAACCTTGCTGACACTAAAATGCAAATGCGGGGCTGTGGTATACCCTGTATTTCCAGAATACGCAATCAACTGCCCTTTTTTCACTACATCTCCAATTTTAACCGCTGAGCCTCCTAATTTAAGGTGATAATAATTTCCCAGCGTTCCATCGCTATGCCGAATGTTGACATAGTTCATAAACGTGCGGTACTGCGGTGACGGTCCTCCAAAATTATTGCTTACATCCACGCCGACAACATCTCCTTCACGCGCTGCATAGATAGGTGTCCCAATAGGAAGAGAAAAATCAATCGCGTAAGCTGACAATCCTTTATGCGATAAGCCTCCATTATATCCTTGTGATACCCGCACGTTTGTTCCAGTAGCAAAGGGAAGCCTATAAACATAAGAATCATCATGCTGGGCAAAAGCCGAACCCTTTACCCAACCGTAGGAAGATTGATAATCTGTTAGTGATGATTTTACAATAGGACTAAGAGTCAAAATCTCTTTTTTAGTGCGCCCTGGAAGCTCAATGTATAATGGAAGCGAATGATTGGCTTTTAAATTGGTCAGTTTTTCAAAATCCAATGACAGTGTCACCAAATAAGGGTTAAGATTTTCTGCTTCAAATACCATTTCACCTTTGGCATTGCGCTCGCCTACAACAATAACACTGTTTCTTGAACCTATTTTAGCGGTTCGCTTAATCCCTTTCACTTCTGAACGCTTTAAAATTCTCAAATGCTCCTCATACGCCTGCTCTTGTTCCATTGAAAACTGTATACTTTTAGCTTCTAAGGCTTGTTCCTTGCACAAAGAATCCAAATTTTTAATCGAGTGATCAGAAAAGTTTTTTTGATAAAAAGCTATCGCCTCTGAACGGACACGCGGCTGATGCAGAGGTTCCAATTCGATCGATGCCAAGTGCTCGAATTTTTGTTTATCCTTCGTCTCAATCGAATCCAGTAATGATTTTCGATACAGTTGATAAATAACCTCTTGACGTGATGATAATGAACGTAGTTGCTGTAGATATGTATTTAATTTACCTTTATCTTTTTTAGAAGGCTCTCGTAATGACTCCCCCAAAAGTAATGTCTCCTGAACATCTTTGCAATAATTTGCAATAATTTTTGGTTCTTCTGTCTCTAAAAATGCTTCATTTAACTGAATCAATCGACGTGAATCTTTTTCAAGCGGTTGAGCAAGTGCGTAAAATGGCAGTAAATTTTCTCCGCGGACAAGGATAATGCTGCACAGTAAAAAAATAATAGATTTTAGCACTCTCCACTAACCCTTTTAACATCATTCTATAAATTCTAATCCTCTCATTTTAGCACATCTAAAGAGCATATAGTCGCAAGGTCTGCTATAATAAAGATTATTTTTATTCAGTACGGAGTAATCATGTCCATGCGTATTTTAGACTCAATCAAACCAGGTGTCGTATTCGGCGAAGATTTATATACTCTTTTTGCCATTGCCAAACAAGAAGGCTTTGCTCTTCCTGCTGTTAATGTTGTCGGAACCGATTCAATCAACGCGGTTCTTGAAGCTGCCAAAATAGTCAATTCTCCAGTAGTCATTCAGTTTTCCAATGGTGGGGCAAGCTACTATGCAGGAAAAGGGCTTAGTAACGAAAATGAAAAAGCAGCGATTGTTGGTGCAATCAGTGGCGCATTGCATGTTCATATGATGGCAGAAGCATACGGGATTCCTGTAGTATTGCATACCGATCATGCTGCTCGTCATCTTCTTCCATGGATTGATGCCTTGTTGGATGCAGGTGAAAAACACTTCGCTCAATATGGCAAACCCCTCTTTAGCTCTCACATGCTTGATCTCTCGGAAGAGAGTTTGGAAGAAAATGTTGCCACCTGCGTACGCTATATGGAACGAATGGCTAAAATCGGAATGACACTGGAGATCGAATTGGGCGTTACCGGCGGGGAAGAAGATGGCGTAGACAATAGTAATATCGATAATTCACTTTTGTACACCCAACCTGAAGATGTTGCCTACGCCTACGAAAAACTCATGGCGGTCAGTAAAAATTTCACGATTGCGGCATCTTTCGGTAACGTTCACGGCGTCTATAAACCGGGAAATGTCGTCCTCACGCCAATCATCCTCGATAACTCTCAAAAATACATCCAAGAAAAATTCAATACAGCTCCTAAGCCTGTTAATTTCGTCTTTCACGGCGGGTCAGGCTCAACACTCGAAGAGATTCGTGAAGCCATTAGCTACGGTGTTATTAAAATGAACATTGATACCGATACCCAATGGGCAACATGGGAAGGGGTCAAAGATTATTATGAGAAATATAAAGATTATCTCCAAGGACAAATCGGAAATCCTGAAGGGGAAGACAAACCGAATAAAAAGTATTATGACCCTCGTAAATGGTTGCAAGCTGGACAAAAAACATTAATAAATCGTGTAAAAGTAGCGTTTAATGACTTAAATGCGATCGATAGAAATTAACCTTATTCCCTTCTCGTCCTACCCAAGAACCTCTTTGAGGTCCCGTACTTCACGTGCCCTTTAAGGGGGTAGATACGGGATCCATCTTTCTTTCACTCGTATAATTACATCACCATTCAAGAAGACAGTATAATAAACTGCAAGATATCCTGTCTCATCCAATTCCAAAATATAAAACGTTAAAGTGATGAAAAAAATTCATTACGTATTAAAAATAATTCTATATAAATAGATATAGCTGTATGATTTAATCAAACAATATCTTAACAGATGAGGATATTTGTGAAAAGGATATAAAATGACAACAGCATTATCCCGCAGAAGCTTTTTCAAACATATGTTGGCAATCGGTGCAGTCACTTTTTTGACTTCTCCATTACATGCTAAAGTGACTAAAGTGTCCGTAAAATATCAGGAAAAGCCCTCCAACGGCAAAAAATGCAAAGATTGCCTCCATTTTCTAGCAGCTACAAACGAATGTAAACTGGTAGGAGGAAAAATAAAAGCCGAAGGCTGGTGCAACTTGTACCAAAAAACTCCAAAAAAAGCCTAATATTAAAAAAATTTACTAAACCGTCCGCCTCTTATAGTTTATTATACTGCCTTCTTAAGAGGAAAAATGAAAAGGGATGAATTCCGTGTCAGAGCACGGAACCTCTTTGAGGTTCTTGTGCCCTATAGAGTATGACGAGGATATAACTGTGAATGGAATTGTAATATTATTTAGAATAGGTAATTTTTGCTTTTGATTTTAGCGCAGACATCTTTTTATCCATATGAACTTTAAATTTATCCATTTTTAGACGTTGTTCGATAAAGTTTTTAACCTCATCAAAACTCATCTTTTTTGCTGGCATTTTATCTTCTAGATAGATAACATGGAATCCAAATTGGCTTTGTACCGGATCCGATGAAATTGTTCCTTCTTTCATAGCGAAGACAGCATCATTAAAAGATGGAACCATCTGACCGCGAGGGAAGTATCCTAAATCTCCCCCTTTAGCTGCACTTGGTCCTGTTGATTTTGATTTTGCCTGAGCTATAAATTCTGCTTTGAGCTTATCACCGCCAAAACCTCTCATGCTTTTGATCACTGCTTCCGCATCATCAGCAGTTTTAACCAAAATATGACGTGCGTGTACTTTTTCTTTGTCTACAAACTCATCAACATTGGCATCGTAATAAGCTTTTACCTCTTTGGCATCTACCTTGATAGCATCAAACTGCTGTTGCTCCCATACTTTTGCTGCAAGCTGCATTTTCATACGCTCTGCAAGCTTTTGGTATTCACTCTTATACTCTTTAGATTCTAAGATTCCTGTTTTTTGGGCATCATCAAATACTAATTGCTGAGCAACCATCCCTTCAATGATACGTTGACGAAGTTCATTTTGTTTATCTGCAGGTAGAGAATCGAAACGCCCTTGCGTCCCCTCCATAAGTACACGATTGACTTCATCCGATGTAATAGCATCACCATTAACCGTCGCTAGAACTGCTGCATTGGCAATTGTTGCACTTAATAAAACCCCTAATACCCATACGCCAAACTGTCGTCTCATTGTTGTCCTTGTTTAATCTTCGATTGAGCGAATTATAATACAAATAAAAGAATATCGTATACAAATTAATCAATGTTAAACACTTAATTCTTTTCGACTCTCATAGGCAAGCTCTAAATAGCGATCAATCGTCTGTAATAAAAAGTTTTTATCGATTGGCTTTGCAAGGTGAGCATCCAAACCTGCACGAATAATACGTTCACGATCTCCAATCAAAGCATGGGCAGTTAGAGCAATTACCGGAGTAAATCCTCGTTTATCACGCTTATCAATCTCTTTAATCAGTCTGTTTGCCGTTAATCCATCCATTACAGGCATATCAATGTCCATTAATACCAGATCAAAGGACTCTGCTAGATACGCATCGACTGCTTTTTGTCCATTATCTACGGCAGTAACCTTAAAATTATGCTGCTGTAAAATTGTTTCCAGTAATTTTAGGTTAATCGGATTATCTTCAGCAACCAAAATTTTTGCATTTTCTATGGTAGCTTCAGGCTTGCGCTCTGTTGTTTGTGCATAAGGCTCTTCTTGTGAAACTGTTTTTCCTAACATAGAGAATATTTTATGCAAGGTACTCGGTAAAAGAGGTGTCATAATAATTGATTCAACTGTTTTACGTAGATATACCCCTTTTTCTTTTGATTGCGCATCCAAAACTGCCACTATTTGCAAATGTGGATACGTTGCTTTGAGAGACTCTGCTTGTGATACGGAAAGATGAGGGACATCAATCAGCAATACATCACAGAAGTTAAGCTCTGGATTCACCAATGAGGAAACAGGAATGACTTTCAATTTGAGCAGATCCAGATATTTTTCCAACAAAACACTCTGCGTCGAATGAGGCTCATGGGAATAAAAAGCAATCGTTTTAGCTTCGATAGTACCCAAATGTGTATAGTCATCAACTTCATGGGAAATACGGAATGAAAAGCGTGATCCTCTCCCCACTTCAGAAGCCAGCATTAAATGCGAATCCATCATATCGATGTATTTATGACTCAATGATAGACCTACTCCCATACCGTCTTGTCCATGACGTTGATTCTCCCATGCTGACGAAAAGGGTCGCAACAAAGTTATCATACGTCCACTTTCAATACCAACACCCGTATCACTGACGGCATATTCCACTTCAACTTTGTTTTGTTCTTGTTTTACGATTAAAATTTCAAGCAAAACTTGACCGGATATGGGAGTAAATTTGATAGCATTTTGAACTAAGTTTCGAAGAATGGTCAAAATCTTGTCCTGATCACCCTTGATCTCTAACGGTAATCTAGGATCAATTAAAACACTCCAGCGTATTTCTTTTGCATCGAGCATCTCCGTAAATTGCATTGAAAAATTTTCATACACCTCAAAAGGTTTAAATGGGTTCAGGTTCGGCTGGATACCGCCACCTTCAACTTGCATCAACTCCAAAAGATTTTCAATGTTTCGCATCATGGAAGAGGCGCTTTTACCTGCCATATCGATGTATTCTTGTTGCCACGAACTAAGCGGACTGGAACGTAATAAATCAACAAAACCGATAATAGCATTCATAGGCGTTCGAAACTCGTGTGATATATTGGTTAAAAGTTTCTTTTTAAATCGCTCAAAATAACGCTCTGCGAGCAAAGCCCGCTCCAGTGCTGTAGTATCTCGAAGTACTATGGCTACAACAAATTCATCTCCAAGAACAATCACTTCTGTGCGAATCACAACCTCATACGTTTTTGACTTTGTGCTGGCTTTACCGCGATACTCTCCAGAATTGGAAAGGATATAAGATAATTCTACCCCTTGAGGATGCAACCAAAACTTCAAAGGAAGGAGTGAAGCTATCTCATCAATCCCAAAAAAACTGAGTAAAAGTTGGTTGCTACCACCAATTTCACCTGTAAGATTAGTATACAAAAAAGGATCACCATGCGTTGATGCACAGGATGTGAGCATGCCTAGTTCGCGAGAAAATGTATGTTCAAATAGACTCGTGTAGTTCATATCAAAATAACCTCACTTTGCTACGTGTAAATATTTTTGAAGAATATATTCTAACTTTTCACGAGTAAGCGGTTTAGAAAGATAATCATCCAACCCTTTTTCAAGAATATATTCACGATCTCCTTCCATCGCCAAAGCCGTTAATGCAATAATCGGCATTCGCCCGCTGCTTGATGCACCTTCTTCTGCTTTTATCTCTTGTGTCGCTAAAATTCCGTCTTTAATCGGCATATCAATATCCATAAAAATAATATCAAAACGTTGATTTCGACATGCTTCCACCGCTTCATCACCATTTGATGTCGTAACGACACTTAATCCGTACTCTTTGAGTAAAAGTTTGATCAGCCGCTGATTGATCAAATTGTCTTCAACAACCAACGCATGAATCCCTCGTTGCAATTGAGCAATCACAGGAACTTCTTTCTTGTCAAGGTGTAAAACATCTACCAAATTGGAGAGCAAGCTTGTCGGTAATAAAGGCTTAGACAAACCATAATCGATGACATGCAAGGTCCGCGCCAATAATCGCTCGTGCTGTTCCAACAAAAGAACTGTTTTACATGTCCGTTTCAGTGATGAGAGCTTTAAAATCCATTCACTTTTTTCTTGTGAAGCAATAAAATAGACAACGTCCGTATTGTTAAAAATATTTTCATCAATCAAATGTGTTTTTGTGACACTT
This sequence comes from Pseudomonadota bacterium, assembly GCA_043797085.1. Lineage (GTDB taxonomy): Bacteria > Campylobacterota > Campylobacteria > Campylobacterales > Sulfurimonadaceae > Sulfuricurvum. The sequence goes on from JAZDQA010000012.1 coordinate 41,605, forward strand.
ATCCCAAAACTGCGTAGATAATTGGTCAAATGATTAGCGTCATCAATACGTTTTTCATCCAATAAAACCACTTTTGCACTATGATCATTAATCATTCTCATTGCCTGATCAGAAGAACCTTCAAGCGTTAATGCAAAACTAAACGAAGATCCTCTCCCCTCTTCACTCGCAATTTTTAACTCACCGCCCATCAAATTAATCAATCCATGAGAAAGGCTCAATCCAACACCAAGGCGATTATCTGCATGGTCACCGGAAACAAAAGGTCGTGTAATAAAACCAAGATCCCCTTTACTAATCCCCTTACCGGTATCTTTAACACTAAATCCAATGTTACTGCTGCCCGTAGTATTACGTTTCAGAAGTTTAATTTCAATGGTAATACGCCCCTGCGGTGCCGTAAATTTCAAAGCATTATTATAAAGATTGCTAAGTGCCTGCTTGATTTTTCGAATATCGCCCGTAAGATGCGTTGGAAGCTTAGGGTCGATAAAAATTACCACACCCACCCCTTTGTCATTACCAAGAGAGACACAGCCAATGGCAAACTCTTCCATTTCAGCGATAATATTAAAATCAATCTTGCTGATACTTAAACGCCCTGTTTGCATCTGTGCCAGATCAAGCAAATTTTCGATATTGGACATTAAATTTCGAGCAGAACCTTGAACCGAATGAATGTATTCCAACTGCGTATCCGATGGAGACGTTTTAGCCAAAAGGTCAACAAATCCCAAAATTCCATTCATTGGTGTTCTAAATTCATGCCCAATATTGGCTAAAAATTTTGTTTTAAGAGCTTCAACCTGCACAACTTCTTTTTTTAGTGCCACAACATGTGTTTTATCTTCCAATCTTAAAAGATACAAATCGCTTGAACCCTGACGCAACATAGTTGAGGTTGCTAACATAGCACGGCGTTTTCCTTGGGAATCTGTAATACCAAGCCCATATCCACTGGGACAGTGGGTACGAATATAATCGAGCCAGCTTTTATCGTATTCCGTAAATACTTCTTCGTCTTCATCACTAAAAAGTTCACGTATACTCTCATGTTTTGTACGAAGTTCTTCAATCGTCTTCACCGGAACCAGCTTAAAAAAAGCCTTATTAGCTCCAATCCATCCATTCTCTTTCGTAAAAAATAAAATTGCACTGGGATCAGTATCTAAGACTTTATAAAAAAGCTCTTTGTCAATATTATAATCGATTCCTTCTTCATCACTATGCTTTTTAAAAAGATTCATTATCCACTTTTTAAGTTCCAATAGAAGCTCCTGTTTACGAATTTATAGTCGTTTTTTGTTTATTGTAACACAAAATTCTCTCACGTTCTTTATTAATAAACATTTTAATCTATTTTAGCACTCTCAGTGTGTAAAAATTGGTGATACAATAGCAAAAAAAAAATGGATTAAACCTTCCCGTGAAAAAAGCAACCAAAAAAGAGATTGAAGAAATCAAACAGATCTTATTGGAAAAATACCGTGATGCCGTAACCGAACTCACTTACCAAAATGCCTATGAATTGGTCATTGCCGTAGCCCTCTCCGCACAATGCACCGATAAGCGCGTCAACTTGATAACACCTGAGCTTTTCAAGGCATATCCAACGCCGCAAGCTCTAGCCAATGCTGATTTGGCTCACATTAAAAGCCTCATTCAAAGCTGTTCGTTTTTTAACAATAAAGCAATCAATCTTATCGCAATGGCAAAGCGTATCGTTGATGTCTACGGAGGAGAAATCCCTTTGGATGAAAAAGAGCTTATAACCCTCGCAGGAGTTGGACAAAAAACAGCGCATGTCGTCTTGATCGAATACACCCAAGCCAATCTCATGGCGGTAGATACCCATGTATTTCGTGTCAGCCACAGACTGGGTCTGAGTGATGACCTAACCCCTGCCGCTACGGAAGCCACCTTGGTCAAAAAATTCAAAACACAATTGCATCAGCTCCATCAGGGAATGGTACTCTTCGGTCGTTATATCTGTACCGCGAAAAATCCGAAATGTGACGATACATGTTTTTTACAAAATTACTGTAAAACCAAGGAAAGCTTTAAACCCAGATAAGATACAATCTCTCATGATAAAACTTATACTTCTTTGGTTATTCGCAGTGATAATGTTTTCGGGATGTTTCAATGAGCGCGGTATCAGTATGCGTTATTACAGTAATTGCGAAGAGTTTTATGATTCGCAAGGGTATTATCACAAAAAATGCCCCGACAATCTACTCGACTACACCGATGTTAAAAAAACTTTCTCCCCGTCAAGTTCTGATATCTCACCTAAAGTTTGGTAAAAAGGGTTATTTACACGCAATAAAAGTAGCAAAATTTGCCCACTGAAACAACACGTCACAGCTGGTAAATCCACTTTTCTTGACCATTGCACTGTTTTCTTCTACCGTATACGGTATCAGCACATTTTCTAAAGCTTCACGCTTTTGGACAATTTCGTATTCACTGTAACCTTGAACTTTTTTATAATCATAATAGCAATCAATAAGCTGCTTATTAAGCATACTGTTCTCGCTCAGTACTTTTTCGCTGAAAATAAAAACTCCCCCTTCTTCAAGTGAGTCATATATTTTTTGAACCAATTTTTCTCTCATCATCGGGCGGACAAACTGCAAAGTATAATTGCATACAATAGCTCGTGTTATGCCAAATGGATAGTCTAAAATATCCCCTTCGACAAGATGAATCTTTGATTGATACACTTCGAGTTTTTTGTGTGCATGTTCAATCATTGCAGGGGAATTATCAATTCCGATCAGCTCACACTTCTCTGATGAGTCCATACCTCTCTCAATTTGAAGAAGTAATGACGCTGTCGAGCATCCTAAATCAATAATTCTTCCCCCGTCGATAAGTGCATTTAAACAAAATCGAGCGGTCAATTGTTGGGATTCTTTGTAAAAAGGGACAGAACGACTCAGCATATCATCAAAAACAGCTGCAACATCGGCATCAAATTCAAATTGTTTGGAAATTGGTTTAGTAAAAAGTGTATCGGTTTTCATAAATGCCATTATAGCTAAAAACTGACCTTACGCACATATGCATATTGAGTGATTTTCTTGAGAATTCAACTCTAAGCTCCATTTGTTAAGAGATGGTGGTGCTTTTGCTTTACGTCATTTAGCGTATACATTTTTGAATTTTCAAGAAAATCACTCAATATACGTAAAGTCAGTTAAAACAACGAGGGAACAATCTCATGATTTTTTTTCGATTTTGAAGCTGGAGCTTTAGATGCGCCAAAGAAACTGATCTCATGTTCTCTTAAAATACGAATAAGATTCGTTGTCCCTTGAACCCCGACAGGATCCCCTGCCGTAAAAATATAGGTCTGGGTTTTATCAATAATATTACGTGCCAATCCACGGCTAATAATATCACTTAGCATCTCTTCGAGTTTTGCTTTTTTGGTTAAGTATGCTGGAATTACTCCCCATACCAAGGTTAATAGTCGCGCCACCCGCTCATCATGAGTAGCGGCATAAATCGTCATCTCAGGGCGATAACGGGCAAGTTTTTTTGCCGATTGTCCCGATGTTGTCATGGCAATAATCCCGACGGCATGAAGCGCATCGCCCAATCGCACGGCTGATTCATTAATAATATCCATCGGATCATGGGGTGTAAATTCTAAAAATTTATCAAAAGGATAAATTTCCTCAATCGATTGTATGGTATTGACCATTGTTTCTACCGCTAAAATCGGATTATCCCCTACTGCCGATTCTTCTGAGAGCATTACAGCATCTGTACCATCCAAAACAGCATTCGCAACATCGCTGATCTCAGCGCGGGTTGCCGTCTCATGCTGCGTCATTGAAAGAAGCATTTGGGTTGCCGTAATCACCGGTTTTGAGTGCTCGTTTGCTTTACGTATTAACATTTTTTGAATCGTCGGTACTTGATAATACGGAACTTCGATCCCTAAATCACCTCGCGCAACCATTAATCCATCTGAATGTTCTAAAATATCATCAATATTTTCAACCGCATCAAATTTTTCAATCTTAGCAAACAGTTGCACATTTCCACCGTAAGCATGAACAATTTCACGTGCCCGTATCATATCCGATCCATTTTGGACAAAAGAAATTGCCATAAAATCAACCCCATTGGCAACTCCCCATGCCATATCTTCTCGATCTTTAGGGGTCAGAACATCAATACCCAATCGAGTATTGGGAAAGTTCATCCCTTTCTGCGAACTTAATTTTCCATTATTAAGAATTTCTGCTTGAACAAATTTCTCTTCACATGCCACGATACGGGCTCTGATATTTCCATCATGCAAATAGATGGAATCCCCAATATTGAGTAAATCTAAAATATTGCTTTGATTGATAGATACCCGATAGTGATGCTCACCTATACGCTCACCCTCAATCGTATTGCGATAAAAATCGAGCCTATCCTTCGAGTGAAGATGAAATTCTTCTTTTAACATTCCAATTCGCATTTTTGGACCGCTAATATCTTGTAAAACACCGACAATCAGCCCTGTTTTATTCATTGCACTGCGAATGCTCGCTAAAACCTTTGAATGATAATCGTGCGTTCCGTGTGAAAAATTTAGACGAAATACATTAACACCTGCTCGTATCATTGCCGATAACATTTCCACACTGTCTGAAGACGGTCCTACGGTTGCTACTATTTTGGTCCGCTTTTGCATACTTTTTTTCTCCGTAAAATGTGTAATTTTTAAGGATATTAGCATATTTTTACTACTGTGAAATCAATCTCAGGGATTTTAGAGGTGCTTTCTTATAAAATGAGCGCTATATTCATTGATTTGGAAACAACACACATATGAACACAAGACCCATCGAAACCGATATTGTTCTGGTTGATATTATTGATTTTTCACTTCTTAGTATGCCTAAGCAACTCGAACTTATTAGTTATCTTTCCCAGAGCTACAAAAAAATGATCCACAAGATGCTCAAAAATTCAGGTATTCCCTTGGAAAAAATGTTGCAAGGAATTATTCCGACAGGGGATGGTTTTTATTGTATTTTACACCCAAGTCTACGGGGATTTGGTTCCATTCTTGGTTTATCTTTTAATCACTTTTCTGATTTTATTGCTCGTGAATACCCTTATTTTCAAGGATTGCGTGTTGCGGTACATACCGGAAATGTCTACCGTTTTGAGGATATTTTAGGTCATGACAACTTTGTCGGAGATGGATTGAACGAATGCGCACGGTATGGTGAAATAAAAAATTTGATCGTCAGCACGGTTTTCATTTCCGAAACTGCATATAAGTCCTTACAGGGATTTTTAGATGATCATAGTGATTTCGCCGAGTTACTGACGAAATGTGAATTCAAACACAGTTCACTTCACACGTTTAGCGACAAACACAACATACAACACAGCGGATACCTCATTTGGATGCGACAAGGGGGAATAATTCCCCCTCCAAAATCTGATTGGTTACTTACCCCAAAAAGGAGAATAAATGCGTTTTAGCATCGATGAATACGCCAAAACATTTAAAATGTCCAAAGAGATGATCCAAAATAAGTTGAAATCTAAACGTCTCAACTATATTATCGAGGGGGGAATTACCTACATCATTGTCCCAAGAAGTGCTTTGAGTGAAGAAAAAGAACGTGAAATTCATGCTGCACAAAATACACATTCAAGCACGGCAACCCCTTCTGTCGCAACTAAAACAAATGTCGGGATGATTATAGCCCTCTACCAAAAAGAAAATAATCACCTCAAACTCAAAGTCAAAGAACTTGAAGCGAAAATCGACTCCCTTGTACATGATAAAGAGCAGATGCTTATCGCTGAACGTAATCGAATCGAAGAAATTTACACGGCTAAAGATGAACAGCTCAAAAATATCCTTGAAGTACTAAGCAGCAAGCTTATGCTCTCACAAAACAGTACCATACATGATGTTGATGCGACCGTATCTAATACAATTCCATTTAGTTCTAGCGGGCTTATTGAACTCAAGCGTTATTTAAAATTTATTGGAATAGGAAGCGAAGGGCGCAAAGCAATACGGAGTCGTTTTTCTGATCGATATGGAAGTGATGTCCGTATTATTCAAAAAGAGAGTGAATTCTACGTCGATCTTTCAAAATACGATTATACTGACCTTCTCTAACCCTTCTTAATTTCTAAATCACTTCTTTAAATTTTTTATTTTAAACGAATTTCCGCCTTCGCGGGAATCTCAAATATTATAATCCTTCATTCATGTGATAAATTTCACATGAATTTTATACGTTTTTCTGTATATATATAATCATATTATGAAGTATAGTAAATAAAATTTGTATATAACCGATATTAAAAATGGTATTATCTTCTCAATAATGATTAAAAAGAGTATTTAATAGCTTATTTTATACATTTTTTATGTTTAATTTAATAAATAAAGTTTACAATAGGGTAATGGAAATGAATGACCTTTTTAATCTTCTTCACAACGCTGTCGAAGCGCAAAGCAACGGGAAAAAAATTTCTCAAAAAGAAATGGCTCAAAGGCTGGGAATTTCTATGCGTTCCTATCAAGATTGGCGGCTTGGAAACGCAAAGCCGCAAGCCGCCAAAGCTATTTTAGAGATGCTTGGGATGCTTGAAGATGATGAGATTATACGGGTAGTCCGAAAAATTAATAAATTAGGGAAAAAGTCATGAGTACGTTAAGTGAACAAGAACGCCACGGTTTAGACGATGTTTTTTTATCCATATCCTCAACGCAGCCTTTCGTACTTAAATACAAATTATCGCACTATCATTCGTACTTCATCTTGCATCTAAAAACCCGCATGAGGGCATTTAATATTCGAACACCACTCCGAGAAAAGATCAAAAACACTCTAAAAAACACCTTTTTCCAAAAGAATTCACAAAAAACAGAAAAAACAAGAAAAATTTAAGCTAAGAGATATTAAAGTATTTCCGTCGGAAACGCAGGGCTCTCTTTTTTCTCGTAAATCAGGAAGTTTTAGCGAGTTTCATAGATCTTTATCTAAAGGAATTAAATGAATAAAGCACAATTCGTTGAGTTGGTACAAAAAAATGGCGGTTACAAAACTAAAGTAGAAGCTGAAACAGCTATCAAAGCATTCACAGAAGCGGTTACAGAAGCTCTTGTTGCTAAAGAAGAAGTTTCATTGGTAGGCTTCGGCAACTTTGCTGCATCACTTCAAAAAGGTAAAAGCGGTAAAGTACCGGGTACTGATAAAACTTACACTACTGCAGACAAAATGGTTCCTAAATTCAAACCAGGTAAAAGTCTTAAAGACAGCGTTGCAGCTGCAAAATAGTTCTTCCAAATTCTTCGAGGGTCTTCCTCGAAGCTTACTAATATATTTCCCTTATTTATCCACTTAATACGTTATAATTGTCACCTTATCATTCATCGTTGGAGAGGATTACTATCGTGTTGTTTTCATTTTTATCATACCTATTTCCGTCGAAACCTATTAAAATCAATGAAAAGACTAATCTATCTGAACAAGAAAAACAAAGTGCGTCACAAAAAATACTTGAGGATTCTATCCTTGATGCTAATGGAGTATTACTTAAAGATTTCACGCTCTTTCATCACAACACTTCACTCTTCGTTGATTTATTAATTTTTTTACCCCATTATGGTCTTTATCTAGGTGAAAAAATATCATGGAAAAACTCAGATTTAAAAGGTGCGAGTGTTGAGCGTTCTTCACGAAAAAGTAAAAAAACATCTACTACCCGCCTTGAATCAACAGAAAAAATACTCCATCAGAAACTTGAAGATATTTTATCTTTTGACTCCACCCCAATTGAGCGATTTTTTTGGATGGAATATCTCAGTGAAGCAGAATTTGATGCCCTTGATCCCTCTTTTCACAAACTGCTTCCTAAAGAAAGGTTACTATTTTGTGATGATACTATTCAAAGTATTCAAAATAAACTTGTGTCACTGGGAACCTATCAGAAGACACCCTATTCAAAGCTAAAGCTAATCGGATCACTTCGAGCCCATACCTTATTGCTACCAACAGCTACAGAGCCTTTTGGAGCCTTTTTAGACGATGATCAGCAAATATTTATAGACGCTCCCCTTACCCAATCTCCTCTTGTGCTTGGAGGGGCTTGTGCCAGTGGTAAAAGTACGGTTCTTGTCCGAAAAATACTTCAAATACTTCTTGAAGATTCCCGTGCCAAAATTATGATTATTACCCCAACACTTCTTAACGGGGAAACACTTCGTCAAGAGCTTATAGCCTTGGCTGATTTTGCCGTCGTACACCTTGATTTTTCACGACTTCAATTTTTAAGTCCAAATCAACTCTATACCCCTATTGATACCAATGAGTTTCCAAGCGATATGACTCATATTGTATGTGATGATGTACAGCTGTTGGATATTTCCTCTTTTCTTGATCTCACTGCAAGTTCAAAAGAAAAATTCATTATTCTAAGCGGTTCTATACTCGAAGAAAATACCCCACAACAAACATTAAAGCATATTTATCGAAATCCTTCGATTCAGTTCGTACATTTTTCTCACACCAAAGGGGCACTTTATACCCTCTTATCCGGATTAAGGAACCACTTGGATCTTCTCTCTGCTTCCCCTGTTATGATTATTCTTCCCAATGAAGAACTTTTAGATGAATATAAAAATGCTATCGATGAATATTTGCATCTTGAATCACGTATACTCAATACATCGTTTAGCTTACAATACAAAAGCCTTGAATTTATCACGCTATCGACCTTGGAGTTTATCAGCTCTCTTAGTGTTTCCCATTGCTATCTCATTAATATTGACCCCAATAACCACCTTTATCCTCTTGCGTTAAGCCGGGCATCAGAGAGCGTCACTATAATTTCTGAAGATCTTCACACGTTATCTTAAACCATACACAAAAGGAATAACCATGCGTCTTCTACTCTCTTTGCTGCTATCTTATAGCTTTGCACTTGCTGCTCATCCAACGGTCCTACTTCAAACAACCCAAGGTGATTTAACGCTTGAACTTTATGAAGATGTTGCCCCTCTCGCGGTTGAAAACTTCAAAACACACATAAAAAATGGCTACTATAACGGTCTCACTTTTCACCGTATTATCAAAAATTTCATGGTTCAGGGGGGGGATCCTACCGGAACCGGTGCAGGCGGCGAATCAATCTGGAAAAAACCGTTTAAAGATGAATTCAAATCAGGGGTAGTCTTTAATCAAGCGGGAATCTTAGCCATGGCAAATGCAGGACCTCGTACGAATGGAAGTCAGTTTTTTATCACGACTGCACCCACACCATGGCTCAATGGCTATCACACTATTTTTGGTAAAGTAATTAAAGGTTCAGATACCCTCAACAAACTTAATAACATCCAAACCAATGGTCAGCAAAATGGTGATCGACCAATTCAAACGCAAAAAATAATCAAAGCCACATTGCTTCCCTAATTATTTAGGGAGTTTTGCTAAGGAGTCTAAAACGCTCTTTTGCGTCCCTTGATCAAGCTTTTTATCATTGGACACAAACATATAGAACTCAACACGTCGATTTTTAGCTCGATTAGCTTCGGTGCTGTTCGTTGCGAGCGGTTTAGCTGCTCCAAATCCTGCGCTTGATATTCGTTCCGCACTTACTCCATTTTTAATCAATTCTCTCACTACTGTTGCAGCACGAGCACTCGATAGATCCAAGTTATCGCGATATGCAGAACCTTTCGGAAGAATCTGATTGTCGGTATAACCACGCACTGAAATATCAACCGTCGGAGGGAGTGTTTTGATAATATCTGCCACTCTTTTTACGAAGCGATGCATCTCTTCATCGTCTAACGTAGCATTCGAGCCTCTAAAGGGTATGGTTGCCGGCAATTTAAGCAACGTTCCGTCCATACTCTGATCCAATGCACCCTCACCTACTGAAACATTCTGCATCTGCTCATCTTCCGTACTGCTGGCTTCGGTTTTTCCATCACTTTGACTGGGGTTACTCTCCAGTACTGCTCCGCCATCTGCAACCGGCATCTGACCGCTGCTTTGCTCGGATGGCGTTTCAGGCGTAGCAGGATCCATAGGGAGAACGGGACTAATCTCCTGCGGTGCAGGAGCATAATCGTATATTTTTACAAATTCTTCTTTAACGGCACGCATTTTTTCTTTATTGACTGACGCTAATGCATACAAAGCAATGAAAAGCGCCAACAGAAGACTAAAGAAGTCTGCCGTCGGTACCGCCCATTTTTCACATACTTCACATTGAGGACATGCTTTTGCTTTCTTTTTTCCCATTTTAATGTCTCATTACGTGAATTGGCTATGCTTCTCTTCCGCAGGAGAGAGATAGTTAAGCAATTTAGCTTCAAGTGTTCTAGGATTGTCGCCATGAACAATTCCGATAATTCCAATAAGCATTACTTTTTGTTCTTTAACAATATGATGGGATTTTGCAATCATTTTTCGCCCCCATGGTCCAAGCAAAACGTAGGATGAAAAAATCCCTGTTACCGTTGCTGTAAACGCTCCTGCAATACCCTGTGCCATTTCCGCTGGATTATCAAGTTTTTGAAGTGCCAAAATAAGACCCAAAACCGCTCCGATAAGTCCCATAACCGGCGAAGTTTCCCCGGCAAGAATCCAATAGTGTCCACACCCATGATAATAGTGCTCAGTCTCTTCAATTACCGCTTCAAGCGTTGCTTCGATGGTTTCGATTTCATTCCCATCAACCGCCATACTCAAGCCTTGCTTTAAAAACGCATTGTCAAGTTCTGCAACTTTTTTTTCTAACGAAAGGAGTCCGTCACGACGAGCCATCAACGCCAAATCAACAATCTCTTTGATCCGTTCTTCCAGATTCACAGGAGATTTTTTAAACACCATGCCAAGATTTTTGAAAGCACCTTTTACAAATTCTCCATCCGTTGCAACTGCTGCTGCAGCCATAGTAGTGGGGAAAATAACAATAAGAGACGCTAAATGGATAATGTGCAGAGGATTTCCACCGTCAATAATATCACCTGTACTAATAGAAGCGACCGCTATCAGCAGACCTAAAATAACCGTTAAATCCAAAGGAACTCCTTCTCCGCTAAACTAATTTTATTTTTATTGTTTCTATAACTCATAATCGGTCGATTGTACCTTGTTTTTGCTGAAAACTATGATTTTTTCTCTTTATCAGGATAGAAAAAATTGTAAAGAATTTTGATCAGAATCATCAAAAAAATACCGCTACCCATACTGGCAACAATAAAAGCATTGTATTCTTCATGAGAAATTGCATGTGCGCTGTATCCAAGTGTCGCTATCGCTACGGTAAACGTTAACGGCATTGAATCGCTTAGTGAAAAAAGTATGGTATTTTTAATTCCCAAATAGCCACTGTACGCGACAAAAGAGCTCAGTAATCGAATACCGATAATAGCACTGGCAATAAAAAATGCTGCCATCAAAATTTTAGGGTCAGCAAATGCTTCTAGTGCCAATGTAGATCCAACATGTATAAAAAAGATTGGGACTAAAAATCCAAAACCAAACGAAGAAAGCTTTTCAGGAAGTTCTTTTTTATGCTTAAAATAGGTTGCAACAAACGTCCCTGCCAAGAAAGCGCCTAAAACAACATCAATTTTAAGATAAAGCATCACGGCAACCATCATAAACATAAGCGCCATTGAAAAGCGTACATCCTGATCTTTTCCATCGTCATGAGGCATAATCAGCGTCTTTAGTCCCGGATACCACCAAAAAAGAATTCGAATCCCTTTGAAAAAAAGGACAAATCCGATCATAAATGCAAATAATCCCCCCAGTGTAAAGGCAAATTCACGGTTATATCCGTATTCCAACCCACCGCTAAGAATTGTAAGTGCCATAATGCTCACCAATTCCCCGATAATCCCGATATTGAGAGCCAAGGCAAGCCATGGCTGATTTTTACCGTACTCCTTTACCAGTGCCATCAGCATACCCAGTGAAAAGATCGGAAAAGCGACCAAATAAACGGCACTCAAATCAAAATAGAAAAACAAGGCAAGCGAACATCCATAGAGCATAGCAAAATAAATAATAGTTCGGCGCAAAAGAGATGATTTGGCAAATCCGAATTCTTTAAGATTGACTTCCATCCCAGCCAAGAACATCAAATATAAAAATCCTACTTTTGCAATAATTTTAAAAAGTTCATTTTCAACTAAAAATCCAAAATAAGCGGCTACACTCCCCAGTAATATTTCAACGACGACTACCGGGATTTTTGTGACTCTCGACAAGAAAGGAGAAAACATCACGAGAAGTGATAAGGTAATAATAACAACCGTTGTGCTCATACCGCTAATCTCTCAATTCTTGCCATAAAGCAATGGCTTGAACATGCTCTTTGACATCATGGACACGAACAATAGAAGCGCCCTCTTCAATCGCTTTAAGATGGATAGCCAACGTTCCGCCGAGACGATTTTCGCTGTTTGAGGGTGAAACAGAATCAATCATTGATTTACGGCTCGCACCTACCAATAACGGTTTCCCAAAAGCCAAAAAATGTTTTTGATGGCGTATCAATTCCAAATTATCGTCTAGCCGTTTTCCAAAACCGATACCGCAATCTAAAATCACATCAGAAATTCCAAATTTATCTGCTTTTTCTAAACGTTCAACAAAAAAATTCTCCACTTCATGAAGTATGGAAGTATATTGCGGGTTACTTTGCATAGCATGAGGATCCCCAAGTGCATGCATAATGACTACGGCAGCCTTATGTGCAGCGCAGAGTTTTGCAACCTCATCATTGACTAGGCCTGTAATATCATTAATAATATGAAATCCTCTCTCAAGTGCATACGCAATCACTTTTGGAGTATAACTGTCCAAACTCAAACGAATTCTTTTATACGTTTTTTCATGGTAAAGCAGATCAATAATAGGCTTTACTCGGGTCAATTCTTCTTTAGCGCTGATCCCAACGCTTCCCGGACGGCTCGAAACGCCTCCGATGTCGATAATGTCTGCACCCTGAACTATCATCTCTTCGATTTTTTCTACCGCGCTTGACTCTTTAAATCGACTTAACGCGTAAAAGCTGTCATCATTGGCATTGATAATACCCATAACCTCGACTTTTTGAGGGAAATGCATTCCACAAAAACGCGCCAATTCCTGTGAAACACTTTTGAGACCAAAGGGTTGAGCTTTCTCTTTTTGCACCAACTCTTTTAATTGTCTCTCATTGGCGATTAACAGTGCATTCACATGAGGAGTTGATGCAGTTACAGTCCCTTTTGGGACAGCTAAATCTGCCCCAATACTCAAAGCATCTTGCTTGAGAATATTGGCAGCGCCTACATGCAAATTTTTGATGGCAATCAGATGTATTTGCCCTTTGTCACTCAAAATAGTGACCCCTCCACCATCAACACCAAGCTCTTTAAGCATTTTTTTAAGATTAAAGGAAGAAGAGAGATGTTCAACGTGCACGCTTGGCTTCTTTGAGAAAATTCATCAACAGCATAATCAGAATGCTTTGTATCCGTCCATTGAGCTCGATAAGTCGAAATGCTTTTTCAAATCCCTCTATTTGTACGGAGGATAAACTGTACCGTTCTTCATACACAGCATGATGAAAAAGGTTTTCAATCAACTCTTTTGCTTCATGTTTTTTGAGCTTATCGTGCTCTTTTACCCATCTAAACATCTCTGAAATATCCAGTTGGCGCAGTACCAAAGAAATGGGCTTATGGTTTTTATCCTCTTGCTCGACTTGCAGTGACATTCGAGAGCGAACCGTTGGTAAAAATGTACTTTTATTAGAAGCCATTAAAATAAAGACAATATTTCTAGGGGGTTCTTCGAGGATTTTCAGCAAAGCATTTTGGGCAGGAACGGTGAAACTTTTTGCTCCAATAATAAGCGTTTTAGTATTTTCTTCACTTTTATACGCTTCGGCAATCACTTCTTTAGCGTCTTCAATTTTAAAATCTTCACAGATAAAACAGACACTTCGCAAAGGCAATAAGGTTTGCTCGATTTCCAGTGATTTTTCTTCAAATCGCTGGGTGATAATGATACCTCCTCGCTCAAGCGTGAACATCTATCTCCCCAAATAATACACCGGCTAACGTGCGGTCAAGAAGCCGATAAAGCTGAAGAAGCTTGATGTCAATGTGTGAATCATACGATCTAAGTAACAAAGAATTGGGATAATTTTCATCCATCATCCAAATGAATGCACCGTTGGAACGCTTGACGATGTCAGCACGACGTTCATCGCCCCCTTTTCCAATGTACCAAAAGAAATATTTTCCATTATAAGAGAGATCCAGCATATCATTGAGCATATCGATCGACTCAGCGTCTCGCATCAAATTTAAATGCGGATGCAGCGCTTCTAAAGAGACGATTGGAATCATAGGACGCTCTTTGGTGCGTTTGTTGATTGATTCAGTAATATAGTGTGAAAACCATCGTCGTTCATGATCGGTCACAACAACAATCGTGTGTCCTTGCATGATTTGATCCATGACATTCACAATTTGGGGAATCCACTCATAGCGTTGTTCTTCAAACCAGCTCATTGATGCCCCCTCAGCGCGTACCGCATCGAGAGTCCACTGGTCAAATTGACGCATTACTGATCCAACGAATAGGCACTGTGAAGTGAGCGAACCGATAGTTCGGCGTATTTTTCAGCAACGACCATCGACACTTTGATCTCAGAGGTTGAAATCATCATAATGTTGATGTTTTCACGTGCCATGGTTTGAAACGCTTTTGCCGCAACACCGGTATGTGATTTCATTCCCACACCGACGATGGATACTTTACAAATATTTTCATCGTAACTGGCTTCGCTAATCTCACCTTCACCCACAAACTGTTCAACAATGTTTTTAGCATCCAATAATTCTGTTTTAGGGACAGTAAAATCAAGACTGGTTTTCCCATCATGCCCAAGCGTTTGAATAATCATATCAATGTTAACACTGTTGTCTGCCAAACGGGTAAAAATATCCGACGCAATTCCCGGACGGTCAATAACACCGCTCAACGATACACGAGCTTGATTTTTATCCAGCGCAATGCCGCTAACGAGTGGTTTTTCCATAATATTCTCTTCCTTTGTAATAAGTGTCCCCTCAGCATCGGTGAAACTGGAGCGGGTTACGAGGTTAACATTGAGTTTTTTTGCAAGCTCAACCGAACGATTTTGAAGGACTTTTGCCCCAAGTGATGCCAGTTCTAACATCTCGTCATAACTGATTTTATCCATCTTCTTGGCTTTTGGCTCGATACGCGGATCGGTAGTATAGATCCCATCGACATCGGTGTAAATTTCACATAAATCCGCTTCCAATGCTCCAGCTAGCGCAACTGCAGAGAGATCCGATCCGCCACGTCCCAATGTCGTTACTTGACCATCTTCACTGACCCCTTGAAATCCTGCGACAACGACGACCTTGCCCAGTGCCAGCTGTTCGCGCATCAACGAAGGATCAATACTCTCGATGCGTGCTTTGGTGTGGACATTATCCGTCACGATACCTGCACGACGACCGCTCATAGATACAGCGGGATGCCCCATCGCATTAAGAGCGATGGAAAGCAATGCTGCCGTTACACGCTCGCCTGAGCTTAAAAGCATATCCACTTCGCTTCGTTCAGGGCTGGCAGTATAATGTTCAGCATACGCAATCAGCTTATTCGTCTCACCGCTCATAGCTGAGACTACCGCGACGACTTGGTGACCTTCTTTTAGTGTTTTAGCAACACGCATGGCAACATTTTGGATACGCTCCAAATCGCCAACGCTTGTCCCGCCGAATTTTTGTACGATTACCATTACAAATATCCCTCCGCTTTAAAATGTAAAATGACTTGTTCATAGATCGGTTTTTTAAAATGGGCAATGTTTTCAAATAGATCATCCATTCTGACAAAACGGTATTGTTTAAATTCCGGATGCTTGGTATCTAAATCAATCTTTGCCCCCTCTTTAAGACGCACGAGATAGTAACGTTGCTTTTGTCCAGCAAACGGTGTCATTTTTGCCGCAACATGCGAAGGAAAATCATAGGCGATCCAGTCAGGATATTCCGCGATTATTTCGACTTTCTTAGTCCCTATTTCTTCTTTTAGCTCACGAAAAAGTGCTTCTTCAGCCGATTCGCCCTCATCGATTCCCCCTTGAGGAAACTGCCAAACATTGTTCATATCATTACGTTCAGCAATAAAAATTTCTTTTTTATCAGGATACTCATGGGAAACGATTACCGCAGCAACATTGGGGCGATAAAATTTTGCTTGACTCATAATGGATGATCTTTTTAGTTAATTTTGTCGCGTATTGTAAACTATTCGCCATTAAAAATACTATAATCCCGTATGCTTTTATACATTCATATCCCTTTTTGCGACAGCAAATGCTCTTATTGTGCCTTCAACTCCTATGTTGATAAATTTTCACAGCGTGAGCACTACATGCAGGCTCTTAGTGTTCAACTCGATTTCGAACTCAAACGTTTTAGTGTCAGCGAGATAAATAGAATCGAAACCGTCTTTATCGGCGGCGGAACTCCCTCAACAGTCGATCCGAGTCTGTATACAGAAATTTTCAATACTATTCGCCCTTTTTTAGCTCCCAATGCTGAGATTACCTCTGAAGCCAATCCCAACAGCGCAACATTCGAGTGGCTAGAGGGGATGTATGAACTTGGTGTCAACCGAATCAGCTTTGGAGTACAGAGTTTTAATGATAAAAAACTTAAAATCTTAGGACGTGCTCATAACACATCTCATGCACTCAATGCTATTCATAATGCTCAAAAAATTGGATTTAAACACCTATCGGTTGATCTTATTTATGGAGTGGCAGGTGATACGAAAGAACTTTTGCAAAATGATATTACCCATGCTTTTTCTCTTCCCATCGATCATATCAGCCTCTATTCTCTCACCATCGAAGAGCATACTGCCTTTGAAAAAACTCCACAACTCGCACGAGAAGAACTGGAACTGACCCAATGGCTTTTTGAAAAAATTGCCTCTCAAGGATTTGAGCAATACGAAATTTCAAACTTCGGTAAAAATAAATCGATTCATAACCTTGGATACTGGGAGGGGAAAAACTACATCGGTCTAGGGGCCGGTGCTGTTGGGTTTTTAAACAACTGTCGATTTTATCCTTCTGTGGATATTGACTATTACATAGAACATCCGCTCGAAATCAGCGAAGAGTTCCTCGATGAAAAAGCGCTTAAATCTGAAAAACTTTTTTTAGGATTTCGCAGCTACATTGGGGTGGATGAAAAAATCCTCACTAAAAATCAACTCAAAACCGCTCAACTACTTTGCGACGAGAAGATGCTAAGTCATCACGATGGGCGCTACTTTAACCCTAATTTTCTCCTTGCGGATGAAATTGCATTGAGAGTTGAGGGTTATTAAATCTTTTTTTGCTAAAATTGCTTTATCTTTAGCATTAGGCAAATAATATGTTTGGTATGGGCATCGGCGAAATTCTACTTATTGTTATCATTGCAGTTCTCTTTTTAGGACCGGACAAGCTTCCGGGTACTATGGTGGATATTGCCAAGTTTTTTCGCAGCGTCAAAGGAACGGTTAATTCAGCCCGTGCAAGCATCGAAGAGGAGATGAATTTTTCTGAAATGAAACAAGAAGCTCTCAACTACAAAAAAGAACTTACGGATGCAAGTTCAGAGCTCGAACGGATGACCAATATCACTGAAATCGGGAGTGAAGTTCAATCGATGAAAAATGATCTTGATCTTAATACCATTACACCCCAAGCCCCCTCCGCTCCTAAAGAAGCCGAAGTTATTACCTTCGCTCCAAAAGCAAAAGAGACTCAATCTGTTGAAACCAAATCCCTCGAAAAGAATGTTTAATGTTTGATGATTTACGCCCTCATTTAGTTGAACTGCGCAAACGACTGGGTATCAGCGTCGTTGCAGTCATTGTTATGTCCATCATTATGTGGAATTTTCACGATGCAATACTTGCATGGATTACCGCCCCTCTTGTTGACGCACTTACCGCTACATCAAAGATCTCCCGTAAAGCAGCCATGGGAATGATTGTCACCCGAGAGCTATCGGAAGCATTTTTTGTCGCGATGAAAGTTTCCTTTTTCGCAGGACTTCTCGCAGCACTTCCCGTTATACTGTCTCAAGTATGGCTTTTTATCGCTCCGGGTTTGTATACCAATGAGAAAAAAATGATGATTCCCATCGTCGTAGGTGGAACCGCAATGTTCCTGATGGGTTCAGCATTCGCCTACTATTTTGTCACCCCTATCGGATTTGCTTTTTTCATCGAATTCGGAAGTGCCTCTTTTGTTCCGATGTACAATATCGGAGAGTACGTTGAATTTTTCACCAAAATCTTATTTGGTTTCGGGCTTGCATTTGAGCTTCCGGTTGTTTGTTATTTTCTTGCCCTCCTAGGACTCGTCGATGACAAAATGATGAAAAGTTTCTTTCGCTACGCCATCGTTTTAATCTTTATTCTTTCTGCGATTTTAACGCCTCCTGATGTCATTTCTCAAATCCTAATGGCATTGCCTTTGATTTTTCTCTATGGGATTTCTATTCTTATAGTCCGCGCCGTCAATCCTGCGCCCAAAGAAGAGCCTGAATCAAATTACGAAGATGAAGAAGAGACGATTGATTAAAGACCCTCTGTTAACCTCCAGTTATGAATACTCACTTCCAAGTGAGCTCATAGCCACACATCCCGTCCACCCCAGAGATCATGCACGACTTCTTGTTTACAAACGAAGCGGTTGTTCCATTACTCATGCCCGTTTTGACCAATTAGAACAATTTTTGCCTAAAGAGTGTGCTCTTATTTTTAACGATACCAAAGTGATAAAAGCACGACTGTACGGTAAAAAAGTCAGTGGCGGAGCTATCGAACTGCTCATAAACCGTCCCCTCGATGCCCATACTCTCAATGTGTATATCAAAGGGCGTGTTAAAGAACAAACACTCCTTCTTTTTGACGATAACCTTACCGCAACGGTAACCGCTCTCCATGAAGACGGATCTCGCGAAGTACAGTTCACCAAAGAGGGGACACTTTTACGTTTTGAAGAGCTTCTCCCGATACTCGAACGCATTGGGCATATCCCCCTCCCCCCATATCTAGGTCGTGAAGACAACTCCGAAGATGAGCGTGAATATCAAAGTGTTTTTGCTGTACACGAGGGGGCTGTTGCTGCTCCCACTGCCTCACTGCATTTTACCGATGAGCTTTTTGAAGCCGTTTGTCATTCACGCCCGCATGCTTTCGTCACCTTGCACGTAGGTTCCGGAACCTTCAAACCTGTCGAATGCGCTCACATCACCGATCATCCGATGCACTCGGAGTATTTTAATATCACCGACCAAGCACATACACTTATCCAACAAGAAATCCCCCTTCTGTGCATCGGAACGACATCAACAAGAACCATTGAATACCATGCTCGTACCCAAGAACTTCACGGTGAGGCAAATCTCTTTTTGCATCCCAACAACCCACCTTTACGTGTAAATCATCTTTTAACCAACTTTCATCTTCCGCAATCCACTTTACTAATGCTGGTTGCCTCTTTTGTAGGTCTGGAAGAGATGCACCGTATCTATGATGAAGCGATTGCACAAAAATACCGCTTCTTTTCGTATGGCGATGCGATGCTTATACTCTAAATCATTCCACGTTATGTTACAATTAGATTACAATAACCGTAAGGCATACATATGAAAACTCTTAACCGCAGACATTTTTTAGGCGCCGGTTTACTCTTGGGGGCTACAAGCCTTCTAGGGAAAGCAATGCCCACTCAACCTATTTCAATTCCGCAAGAATACAAACCACCTATCATCGCATTTCCAGAGAAAAAACCGATGATTGCCGTCTCTGATCGTCCACCGTTGCTTAAATCTGCCAAAGGGCGTGAAATTTTTATGCAGCCGATTACTCCCAATGATGAATTTTTCGTCCGTTGGCATCTTCCTGATATCCCGACTTTTATTGATTTAAACACTTTTCGTCTTGAAGTTAAAGGTGCCGTCAATACGCCGCTTTCTCTTAGTGTCGATGATTTAAAATCCAAATTTGAACCAGCAGAAATTACCGCAGTACTTCAATGCGGAGGGAACAGCCGTAAATACTATAAAAATGTAGGTCCAGCAACTCATGGGGTACAATGGGATCACGGAGCTATGGGATGTGCAGTGTGGAAAGGGGTTCGTCTAAAAGACCTCTTGGAGCATGCAGGGGTCAAAGAAAGTGCCAAGTGGGTCGGACTCAACGGCCTAGAAAAACCTGCTATGGAAGAAACCCCTGATTTTTTCCGAGAAATGGCGATTGCAGAAGCTCTCGAAGATCAAATAATTGTTGCCTACTCGATGAACGGGGAGGATCTTCCTTATCTAAACGGTTTTCCGTTGCGATTGGTTATTCCAGGACATTTTGCCGACAGTTGGGTTAAAATGCTCACCGAAATCACTGTTTTAGAGACCTATCAAAAAAGCTTTTTTATGGATGTTGCCTACACTGTTCCGGATAACGATTGCGAATGTGTTGTTTCAGGAAGCGATTTTGAATACAAACGAAAACCCATTGCGAGCATGAAAGTAAAATCGGTCATCGGCTACCCTTCATCCGACACAGCTATCAAAAAAGGGTCAAAAGTTAAAATCACGGGAGTCGCTTTTGACCAAGGAAAAGGGATCAAAGAGGTGATGATTTCTCTGGATGGCGGAAAAAGCTGGAGCGCTGCTAAACTCTCTGCTGAAAACGGTAAATATGCCTTTAGAATGTGGACCTATGAATGGGATGCCAAAATCAAAGGTGACTTTTCCATTATGGCGCGTGCGATCAATCGCATCGGAAATATTCAACCTCAAGTAGACGAAATCGGCTGGAATGCAGGCGGATACCAATACAATGCTGTTGATGTCGTCAACGTTAAAATCGTCTAAGGAGCAAAAATGAAAAAAATATTTTTAACGGCACTTATCCTAGGTGCCACAACACTTTTTGCTCAAGTTGCCAAACCAATCGAAATGCCTTACGTCGATTATCCTATGGTAAAAGGCGATCACGATGAAGTAGCACAGCAATACTGCCTCATCTGTCACTCATGGGGATACGTTCTTAACCAAGGTAAAAAAAGCAGACCTTACTGGAAAGGGACCGTACAAAAAATGGTCAATGAATTCAAGGCTCCTATCTCCAAAGAAGACCAGCATACCATCACCAACTATCTCGTAAAACATTATGGATACGAGGCAGATTCAGCGCATTAAAATTTGCTTCTAACGAGGCAAATTTTCTATTAAACTACCAGTACTCTACCGTTTCGTACTTCTATTATCCCCCCAAGCTCTGCTTCAAATATTTCACTCGGAAATCGGGCAATCACCTCTTCATACGTCGGCATCGTTCTGCAATAAGATATAAAGGGTGAGTCATTTATGGTATTTAGAGCGGATGAAGTAATCATGGCAACAAAACTGTCAATCTCTTCAATCGCCGTTGCCCTGCCTTGCGTCAGAAGCCTATGCGTTCCCTCGCTCTCACGTATACGATGCGGTAAAACATAAATTTGCTTACCCATTTCCAGTGCAAATTCCACCGAGCGCATACTACCGCTTCCGATATCAGCTTCCGCAACGATGAGACACTCACCCAATGCTACAACAATCTCATTACGCACTACAAAGCTCCACTCTCTCGCCATAAAATCAGGCTCAAATTGAGAAAGCGTTAAGCCATTCTTTTCAATAGATTCAATCAGCTCACGGTTAGCTTTGGGGTAGCGAATATCAATACCACACGGTAACACAGCGATGGTATTGCGCATTCCTGCACCTTGATGCGCCAGAGTATCCACACCAGCAGCTGCACCGCTCACGATAACCATACCGGCAAGGGAGAGTTTTTTAGAAAGTTCCAGTGTAAGCGCCCGCGTGTAGGGATTTGGGCGACGCGTTCCAACGATGGAGATTTTGGGACGACAAAGAAGATCGAGAGAGCCCTTATAATAAAGAGATTCAGGATATTTTTTCATACAATCAAGCTCATTGATTTTAAAAGGGAGATTTATTGTCATATCGTTATCCAGTACTTATTTTTCAGCCTCATTGTACTAAATGGGATTCAAATAACATAAAAATATGACAGTTTGTTATATTTTATCTATTCCTACGAGCATCACTTCACTCAAAACCTCTTTCGATTCTTTGAGTGCTTGCAGTGTATCAGGGCGTGGGTGTCCGATGGCGATAGCGCTTCCATTGCGTTTGGCAATCGCAACTGCTTCACGTATTTGTTTTTTGATATTTTTAACCCCGTCTTGATGATCCAAAAATACATCCCGTCCTAAATAACGCATACCGTATTTCGTATCAATCACTTTTACTTTGCTCTGCGCTGTCGTTCGACTATCAACAAAAATAAGCCCATTTTCTCTCATAACCGATACCAACCGATCCATTGCATCTTCATCTGCAGTAAATTTTGAACCGGTATGATTGTTAATATAATGAACTTCCGGATAAAGTTTTTTAATTTTCTGAATTTGAGCGGTTATTGTCTCTTTCGAATCGGTTACCCTCAATGTCACCTGCTCTTCATCGTTAAAATCAACTGCTTCAAGCGGTAAATGTACCATATACCCATTCACCCCTTGCGCTAACGTTGCGGATTCATTATGACGAGAGCTTGGAGGTAAAAACGACATAACGAGTGGTAATCCAACGGAACGTATAGATTTAACATCATGAGCATACGATACGTCATCCATGATAATAACCAGTTTTGCATTGCCATTTGTCGCAGGTCGGTAAACCCTAAGCTCACTAGGAGGCGGTGTCGCTTTTTTATCTTTTGGAGCATATTCATGATTTGCGTGGATAGATTCGCGTGCAAGAAGCTCATTAAGTGCTTCTTTTAGATGCTCCGTCTCACGATTTTCTTCATCCGCTTTTGTTAAGTCCTTCGTATCGACTTTAGCAATCTCTTTGATTTGTCCCATAAGCAACTGAGTCTGTTCTCGTTGTCGGTCTGTCTCCTCTTCTGCTTGATTAAAACCAATAAAATAGCCAATAAGTATGGAAGTAGAAATCATCAAAAGTAATAATAAGAAAATAGCAATATGTTTTAAAGAAAAAAGAGAACGAAAAGGAGAAGTGCGCTTATGCATCAAAAGGACTTTTGAATGAAAGGTACACCCCAAAGGGTGTTTTGGAAAATACTATTAATTTGTAGATTGATTAACGATTTTGTTTTTAGAAATCCACGGCATCATCGCACGTAAGCTTACGCCTGTACGCTCGATCAATGACGCTTTTGCGTTGGTACGCTCAGCATTCATACGTGGGTATCCCGCTTGACCTTCAAGGATGAAGTCTTTTGCAAAACGACCGTCTTGAATCTCTTTTAAAATCTCTTTCATCGCCGCTTTTGATTCCGCATTGATAACACGTTTACCGCTGACATAGTCACCGTATTCTGCTGTGTTAGAGATAGAGTAACGCATATCCGCGATTCCGCCCTCGAACATCAAGTCAACGATAAGCTTCAATTCGTGAAGACACTCGAAGTATGCCAATTCAGGAGCGTAACCCGCTTCCGTCAACGTTTCAAATCCTGCTTGTACCAAAGAAACTGCACCACCGCAAAGAACCGCTTGTTCTCCGAAAAGGTCTGTTTCTGTTTCGTCTTTGAATGTGGTTTCGATGATAGCCGTACGTCCGCCACCGATAGCCGATGCGTAAGAGAGAGCCAATTCTTTAGTAGTACCGCTTGGGTTTTGTCCAACCGCGATAAGGTCAGGAATCCCGCCGCCGCGAACAAATTCAGAACGAACTGTGTGACCTGGTGCTTTTGGAGCAATCATCGTAACATTGATGTCAGATGCAGGCTTAACTCGTCCGTAATGGATACTGAAACCGTGACCAAATGCGATAGTTGCACCGGATTTTAGGTTAGGAGCGATTTCGTTTGCATAGATTTCTGCTTGGTTTTCGTCCGGAAGAAGAATCATAACAAAGTCAGCGTATGCAGATGCTTCTGCAACCGTCATAACTTTAAAGCCTTTAGCTTCTGCTTTTGCCCATGAGCTACCGCTTTTACGAAGACCGACTACTACTTCTACACCGCTATCACGTAGGTTTTCTGCGTGTGCGTGACCTTGTGAGCCAAAACCGATCATTGCGACGATTTTGCTTTTGATGAGTTCGATATTACAATCTTTATCGTAGTAGACGTTTAATGCCATAAGAATATCCTTAGAGTAAGCACTGTGGGCTTCAAAATTTCGCGAATTATACCCCACTTTTGCATAAAGAAAGTTTAGTAACCCCTTATAAGTGAAAGCTAAATTTTCTCTTTAGCCCATACGACAAATTGCATGATACAATTCATTCAAAATTCAAGGCATTTTATGAAAAAATTCAACCTATTTAAAGAAATCATCGTCGTACCTCGTGAAGATTTTATGCATGCACTTAATTCGCATAAAAAATTTGCAATTACCTATAAAGGTGAGATAGTTTTTGAACCTTTTCCTTTAACTCTTATCTCCATTTATGAGGGCTCCATTCCTGTCGCCTCACTAATGAGTACAAATTTAGCCCGTCCTATAGGTGAAACACTAGGTAAAGAATACCGTGTCGTAGAAGATGAGGATCGAATCCTTATTAAAGCATCAGGTGCTTGGCAAAATATCATCGGATTCAACCGTCTTCGCGCATTGTATGATGATACGTCTGGGGATGGAATTGCTGAATTTTCCGATAAAGATCTCGAAACAATCGGGTGGCATGCGACAGAATTCAATATTCAATACCGTGATATCGTCGATATTTTTGAAGAACAAAGCGAAGGGGTACTACTGTGTATTGAGCAAGAAGAACCTTATCAGTTCAGCGGGCTTGGATTTTTGTTTGATATGAAAGCTGCACAAAAACTTGGATTTGAGTATTGTGCTAGTGTCATTAAAGATAAAATAGCCAATGATGAAGATTTTACCACGTTGAGTGACGATGAAGAGGAAGCTAAAGATTATTTTTTAAGCTGAGTCATATACCGCTCTAAAATAATCTTCGCCGAAAGAGAGTCGATACGTCCGTCCCGTTTATAGCGGATTTCGCCTTTCATCATCGCTTCGGCTTCTTGCGAACTGTAGGATTCATCTTGATAGACAATTTCGCCTGTAAATTCGACGAGATTCATAAAGTGCGCAACCCTACGGCGCATCTCGTCTTCTGTCGTGCTTCCCATGGGGATACCGACCACGACTGTCTCAGCCTCGTATTCGTTCAACACTTTTTTAACGTCATTGGCAGCTTGGTTACGGTTTTTACGCTCAATTGCAAGAAGCGGTGTAACAATCCCTGCTCCCGCATTTAATGCTAATCCAATGCGTTTTAATCCTAAGTCAATCGCAATTATTGCACCCATCATTTCCCCAGACAAAATTGACCGAACATTTTATCAAACATCTCATCGAGTTCATAAGGTCGAGTAATCGAAGAGAGTGAACGGATGGCTTGATTGATATGAAAAGAGAATAACTCTAATTCACCGCTTTGCAATGGCTCATAGGCTTCATCAATCGCATGAAGGGTATCTGAGGTTGCACTGATTTGACGCTGTGAAATGAGCATCATCTCCTCAGAGTCGTTATCATGGTCCATCACATTGCTCAATGCACCGATCAGAATATTTGTATCCTCTTTGCAACTAAGTTCTATGGGAGAGTATTTTTTCAAATTTTCATCGGGAAATACTTTGGGTAAATCAACTTTGTTGAGAATACAGATAAAAGGTTTGACTTGCGAATACTGCTCGATTAAGTCAATAATAGCATTGTCTTCATCATCCATCTCTCGGCTGGAATCAAACAACGCAATCACCATATCCGCATTGTCAATCGCTGCAATGGAGCGCTCAATACCGATGCGCTCAATCTCATCATGTGCATTGCGAATTCCTGCTGTATCGACAAGACGAATCAGATGTGTACCGATACGCACCTGCTCTTCAATCGTGTCGCGCGTCGTCCCTGCAATCTCACTGACTATCGCACGTTCATAATCAAGGAGGGAATTTAAAAGAGAGCTTTTTCCAACATTAGGTTTTCCGATGATAGCAACTCGATACCCTTGCATCAAACCGCTGCGTCTGCGACTGGATTCGAGGGTACGGGAGAGCTCATTTTTGATTTTTTCGAGTTTGCCCACAATCTGATCTACAACATCACCGGGTAAATCCTCTTCGGCATAATCGATAACAACTTCAGAATACGCCAAAATCTCTAGCAAAGAATCACGGATACCCTCAACGTACTCACGTAATTCTCCCTTCATTTGACGGGCGAGGATACGGGCTGCGTCATCACTCTTTGCTTCAATGAGTGATGCGATTGCTTCAGCTTGAGTCAAATCCAAACGACCGTTCAAAAAGGCTCTTTTACTGAATTCTCCCGGCTGTGCCAAACGTGCCCCTGCATCCACACATGCACGTAAAACACTTTGAGCAACAATCATCCCGCCGTGGCATTGAAACTCGACAACCTCTTCCCCTGTAAAACTTTTGGGGTTTTGAAAATAGATGACGATAGCTTCGTCGATAAGAAGTTCATTACTGTCATAAAGAGATGTCAAGGTAGCGTATCGGGGAATTAATTCTTTTTTTTGGGAGAGTTTAAGGGCGATAGAGAGAGCATCTTTTCCGCTAAGGCGAACAATACTAATGGAACCAATGCCATGCGCGGTGGCAATGGCAGCTATGGTGTGGTACATTAATACTCGTGGTAACTGTTGATGATGATAAATTTACCACCATCACGGCTTGAACGAATCGCTACATAACGATCAGGGTAACGGCTTCGAAGCTGTGTGAGGGCGATTTGAACCAACACGCCATCTAAAACTTTGGTTTGAGCGCGTCCGTCACGCTCAATATTTTCACAGACACCTACCAAATAGCGCTCTATCGACTCTTCTTGGTTTTTCAAAAACTCTGCAATCTCAAGACGCAACTGCAATCCATAGGTTGCATTAATCCAGTTAAACAGCATATACGAAAGTGCTTTATAGCGATACCCCTCTTTGCCGATCATCAGTGCCGAATCTGCACCGCTTAGTTCAACCAAGAGAGTATGTTCATCATAAACACTGACTTCTATTTCGTTAAGATCAAAACATGTTGACTTAAACAGGTCGTTGATCTTCGCTTTTACGTCGAGCGCACAATCATCGATGGGCATTTCATCGTATGCAACATCCATAGCGTAATCGTCGTAATGTTCTTCATCTTCTTCGTCATCGTGAACCATAAACAGTTCTTCGTTTCGCTCATCTAAACTGCTATCGTCTTCAATGGATTCTTCTTCACTGTGAACTTCATCCATCGATATATCATCAACGACTTCAACAGGAAAATCGACAGAAATATTGTTGACAACAGGAGGAACACTTATTGGTGTAGAGGCAAAAGGAAGGTGGGCAACAATAATAGCCGGCTTTTTGAAAAGACCCAACATCCCTTTACTAGGGAATTGGATAATTTCAACTTGTAATTGTGTAACCGAACATCCGAATACACTCGCTGCTTGTGCGTAAGCAAGCTCTAGTGTATCAGCTTCAATCTTTTTCATGGTGTTTCTCCGCAAGATGCGCCTCGTGACGAGCTAAGCGAGCACCTTCAAACTGCTTATTTACTAAATATTGCTGTGCAATCGAGAATATGTTATTGATGAACCAGTACAACACAAGCCCTGCTGGGAATGTGAAGAAAAAGAACGTGAAAATAATCGGTAAAAATTTAAAAATCTTTTCTTGTAATGGATCGGTAAAATTACTTGGGGTAATTTTTTGCTGATAGTACATCGTAGCACCCATCAAGATCGGTAAGATGTAATACGGATCCATACGGGACAAATCGGTTACCCAAAGGATCCACTCAGCCCCTTGAAGCTCTACTGCATTAAGTAATACACGATAAATCGCGAAGAATACCGGGATTTGGAGCAATAATGGTAAACATCCGCCCAATGGATTAGCACCGTGTTTTTTGTACATTTCCATCACCGCTGCATTCATACGCTGCGGATCACCCTTGTATTTCTCTTGAACTTCTTTGATACGAGGAGCAATCTCTTTGATCTTTTGCATCGAGACCATACCCTTTTGCGTCAATGGGTAGAGAACCATACGAATCAATGCGGTAAGGGCAATAATAGACCATCCCCAGTTACCAAAAATACTATGCAACCACATCAAGACTTTAAAGATTGGTGATGCTACAAACGTAAAAAAGCCAAATTCGATGGCATTAACAAGAACCGGATCGATAGTATTGAGTGCTTTGTACTCTTTTGGTCCAATGTATCCTTTGAAGGCAAACGCTTGAGTACCTTCTAAATAACTCACAGGATTGTCATTCATATCACGCTCTACGATAACTTGCGTTGATTTATCAAAACCATACAATATCGTTGCATAGTACTGATCAAATGCTGAGACAAGATGAACATCACTGAAAATTTCACGCCCTTCAACATCACCGTCTTCAAAGATAGTGGTAAGGTTGTCGCCTGCATAAACCATGCCGCCGATAACTGTCATCATTTGATCATTGATAGTAGGGTGCTGACCTAGATATAAGAAGTATTTTTTATCTTCTGAAAGGATAATCTTTGTTTCATAATGAGCATCCGCGAAGAAAGTCACTTTTTTTGTTACTGTCAAATTTGGCAAAATTTGCGTAAATGTAACTTCTGCTTTACCATTTTCACCTAATACAATATCATCGACGTTGCTGCTGTAAGGAGTTTTTTGTGCAAGTGCATCAACTGTTTCATCAGCGAAACGCATTTGCAATGGTTTAGCACCCTCAACCGGAATCAATTCGGCCAATTTTCCATCTTTACTGTCATGTTTTGTATTTTTTAGAACAACCGAAGAGATACGCCCTAATGTGTCAACTTTTAGAGTAAATTCTTTAGAATTAATCGTTGTCAAAGTATCACTGGTTACCGTTTTAACGGTTGAGAAATCACTTTTATTGCTATCAGTAGCATTTACAACACCCTGCGTCGTACTGTCTTGTGTAACCGCTGCTGATGTTGCGGAAGTCGTTTGAACCGATTTATTAGTATCTGCACTGTTAGGCGCTTGGGGAGGAAAGAGTGTTGTATAGCCGATAAAGAACGCGAACGAAAGCGCGACGGCAAGCAACAAACGCTGATTTGGAGACAATTTTTCTAACACTTGGACCCTTTGTATCTAAAATTTTTAATCAGAAAATAATTCTGTTTATAAGGAACGTACCAATATTTTACCGTAATTAGTGAGAGATTGGATGGATTTATACTTGGTTTTGAAATAATTGGATAATCAATCCCGCCACGGAAGAGTTGATTGCATCTACAAATGCGTAAAAATGTTGTACCAAAAGCTTTATGAAGGGAGTTTGTTTCGAACTGCCAAAGAGCATATTCTGAACAGGAAGGGTAGTGACGACACGAACCACGGGTCACCAAAGAAAAAGAGTGCCGATAAAGCCAAAGGAGCTTAAGAAAAAGTTTTCTTATCATTATCACTCACTAAAATGGCATTTACCCGCTTTAAAACGTATTTAAAATCTCGTTGCACGTCCGAAAACTCATTGCTGTGGAGTGGCAATTTTGCTACCCACACATACAATCCATCACAAAGTTGATCTGAATATTCACGCATCAAAGCCCGAAGGCGTCTCTTACAATGGTTACGTATAACGGCATTACCTACCTTTTTACTGGCAGTATATCCGACTTTTTTTTCTCCCTCAATGGGGAGATAAAATAACGCAATAGAAGTGCTATGAGCACTTTTCCCGCGCTTATAAACTCGCTGAAACTCCGAGTTGAGCTTCAACATCGATGGACTGCTTATACAGCCAATCGCTTTCTACCTTTTGAACGACGAGCGTTCAATACTCGACGGCCATTTTTAGTCGCCATACGTGCACGAAAACCATGTGTACGTTTACGTGGCGTATTATGCGGTTGGTATGTTCTTTTCATAGACATTCCCTTTGTGTATTTTTAGCTCGCAATGTTAGCTAAATCTTACTTAAACTGCTATTAGCTTCATACAAGCTTATTACATCTTCACTCAAAAAGTGCCGATATTGTTAATATACTACCTCATAATCACTCTATTAAAGGTCCACAATGATCTCTTCAACATCACTAAATGCGTATCGTTCTCATGAACTTTCAATTGATATGAAAACCAGCAGTGGTGACACATTGTCACTTAATTTTGAAAATACCCAAGAACTTTCACTCTCATCACGTCAAGACGATCATTCAAAAGAAACAAATTTTTCGTTTTCATCGGTACAAGCATTTTCTTTTCAGCTTGACAGCAACGGTATAAGTGAGCAAGACCAAAAAGAAATCGATGCTTTTATGAAAAAAGCTCAACCATACATTAATAAATTTATGAAAGAACTAGAAGAGCAAGATTCAACTTCTCCGATCAATAAAGTAGCTTCAGATGTAACGAAACTGATTGGCGATTTGAAAAAGAGTGATGAAAAGGTTAAAGATTATGCGAAAAAAGGGCTAGTTGATGTTTTTGACAATGCCATTAAACCTCTCAAAACAACCGAAAAAATGCTCGATGAAGCCCAAAAACTTCTTCAAAAAATCATCGACGGGTTTGATATGATTTTAGAACCAATTTACGCTTAAGGCTTCAAAAAGTCTCGGAGGGTGGGCATAACTGACTGCCCTTTCGGAGAAACATCAAGTTCGACTTTGGTTTTGAGTTTCATGTGGCAATCACGGCATTCGCGGATAACTGCATGTTCTGCTACCCGTGATCCCTCGATTTTAGCTATCGGATGACACGCGAAACAGTCGCTTCCACAGTCCGCCATTTTAGCTGGATCAGCACTGTGGCATTTAATACACGTTTGCATCGGCTTATGTCGTAGATCGGTATTAATCGTCTTCAATAGTGCGGGATGACAGGTCATACAATCGCCTGTACATCCGAACGCGTGTATTCCAAAAATAAAAATAATAAATAAAATAATTTTTTGCATAGTGCAATTATGCCACATTCACCGTTATCTCACCATCTATTGCATCAAAAGCAACCGATGATCCCTCCGTTACTTCACCACCTAGAATCAAATCAGCCAAACGATCTTCGACAATCTCATACAATGCCCGCTTAAGAGGTCGTGCTCCGTAAACTGGATCAAATCCGGCTTCTGCAACATAATGCTTCGCTGCATCACTTAACGTTAAGGTAATATCACGCTCTACTACTTTTGCCGCAATGTCTGCAAAGAAAAGATCGACAATGCTCAAAATTTGCGCTTCTCCCAATGGATTAAACACAACGACATCATCCAAACGGTTCAAAAATTCCGGTTTAAAGTGAAGTTTAAGGTCACCCAGCACCAACTCTTCCAAACCGCTCTCCCCATGATGTGCCATAATCTTGTCACTGGCGATGTTAGAGGTCAAAATGATGATGGTATTAGTGAAATCAACGACCACTCCTTTATTGTCCGTCAAACGTCCATCATCGAGCACCTGAAGCAACACATTGAAAACATCGGGATGCGCTTTTTCGACCTCATCAAACAAAATAACGCTGTACGGTTTACGACGTACCGCTTCGGTAAGCTGTCCTCCCTCATCAAACCCGACATATCCAGGAGGCGCACCGACGAGGCGTGACACGGCATGTTTTTCCATATACTCCGACATATCAATACGAATCATCGACTCACTGCTGTCAAAAAGAAATTTTGCCAACGTTTTTGCTGTTTGTGTTTTCCCAACACCCGTAGGTCCTAAGAATAAAAATGACCCGATAGGACGACTTTTATCTGAAAGACCTGCTTTATTTCGCTTGATAGCACGTGCTACTGCATGCGTTGCTTTTTCCTGCCCTACAACATCACGGTTAAGCTCATCTTCGATGTGAAGAATTTTCTCTTTTTCCCCTTGTAACATCTTGTTTACAGGAATTTTCGTCCAACGGCTGACAATCCCAGCAATCGATGCTTCATCTACACTGTTTTTAAGGAGTGTCCCCTGAGCTTGCATCATTTTCCATTTTTCTTGCAGCTCTTTTTCGTCATTAAGCAATTTAGGAATCTGCCCATGAGTAATCTCAGCAACTTTACTAAAATCCCCACTTTGTTGTGCAGTTTCAGCTTCACGGCGTTTGAATTCGATTTCACGCTTGATTTTTGAAACGCGATCAAATTCTGCTTTTTCATGGCTAAATTGAGCTTCAAGACTTCGACGCTCTTCGCTCACGTCGGCAAGCTCTCGAACAATCTCTTCAAGCCGTTTAGTATTTGCCACACTCTCTTCCATTTTTAGTGCTTCATTTTCGACTTGCAACTGGGTCATACGGCGCTTGACAGATGCTAGAGCATTGGGCTCCGATTCGATTTGCATGCGTAATTCTGCTGCGGCTTCATCGATCAAATCAATTGCTTTATCCGGTAAAAATCGATCATTGATGTATCGATCCGATAATTTCGCTGCTGCAACCAATGCTGAATCGGTAATTGTAATACTGTGATGCGCTTCCAAACGCTCTTTAAGTCCCCGTAAAATTTGCAACGTCTGATTGACACTGGGCTCTTCGACGTGAACGGGTTGAAAACGGCGTTGAAGTGCCGCATCTTTTTCAAAATACTTACGATATTCTTTAAGTGTTGTTGCCCCTATCGTATGAAGTTCTCCTCGTGCAAGTGCAGGTTTGAGAATATTAGCAGCATCCATCGACCCCTCGGCTGCCCCTGCCCCTACAATGGTGTGAATTTCATCAATAAAAAGAATGACATTGGCACTCTTTTTCACCTCATCAATAACGGCTTTTAGACGGTCTTCAAACTCACCACGATATTTTGCCCCTGCAATAAGTGCGCTCATATCCAACGCAACCACTCTTTTATTCTGTAAACTAAGCGGCACTTCTTTGGAGATAATTCGCTGAGCAAGTCCTTCTACCAAAGCCGTCTTTCCTACTCCCGGTTCCCCTAAAAGTATAGGGTTATTTTTCGTTTTACGAATCAAGATTTGCATCATTCGACTAATCTCTTCATCGCGACCGATAACAGGAGAGAGTTTCCCCTCCACTGCCAGTTTGGTTAAATCTATCCCATATTTAGCAAGAGATTCGAGATTTTCATCCGCACTTTGAGACTCTATTTTTTGTCCTGATCGCATGGCTTCAAGGGTTTTACGTAACTCAAAGACATCAACATATTTTCCTAAAATATCTTTAAATGGAGGATGACTAAGATTCCCTACTAAAAAAGTGTCAATCGCGATAAACGCATCGCCATTGACGGCCATTTCAGCATTAGCGCGCTCTAATGCGTGTGCAAAATTACGTGATAGACGGATACTTTCTTTCGTGACACTCGAAACACTGGCCAGTTTATTTGCCACACTTTTTACATCCAATTCAATGGCTGTTTTATCTACATTCATTTTCATCAATGCTTGATTGAGCGGTGAATTGCTATTAGCAAGCAATGCCCATAAAAAATGAATTGGCTCTGCTTCACTGTTTCTATTGAGTAATGCTAAAGAGATGGATGCATCAATCATCTCGGTCATTTGGTGAGTTAGTTTTTCAAAAATATTTTGCATAATAAATTCCTTTTATTTAAATAAACGCAAAGGGAACTAAGTCCCCCTTTGACTACGCTAACGCTAAGTTCTACCCGCAAGGGGCACAATGTCCTCATATGGAGAGCTCAGTCCTTAAACAAGATAATTATAATACATTGAGTCACTTTCTGTCAAGTCTTTTGAGTGAAATTATTTAGATTAAAAAAACTGACGCGATACCTATCGCCCCGCCAAACACTCCACCCCACACAACAAGCCATCCCAAATGCTCTTTCATCAGCCCATGCAACATCTCTTTTACCATGATCGGAGTAAGTTCCGCTAGACGTGTTTCAACAATCTCCCCAATGGTATCGGTTAAATGTCCGGCACCTTGATGCAGATGGGTATTTAATGCATTAATAAATGATTCACTTTGCGCTATTTCAATCGTTGAGAGTTTGATTTTTTCCAAAAATGGCTCTTTGAGTTTTGCAATAACGGATTCTCCCCCAAACATACCCAACATTGAGCCCAAAGCCGAATCCATCACGCTTCGTACCAATGCGTTGTAAGCCGGAGTAAAATCGGTTACTTCAATAATCGGGGCTAAATCGATGGTGCGCTCTTGCGAAGCGACAAAGCTTTCAATCTTTTCAGGGGTAAAAAATTGTTCCATAATAAGCGTTTTCAATGCTTCCCGAATCGATTCAAAACGATCAAGAATGATCCCTGATCCATACAAAAACGGTACTTTTTCAAAAAGCATGTGAATCGCGAGCTGATTGGTCACTGCACCCGAGAGAGCAAAAAGCCCTGCACTTCGCATCATATCCGCACCTATACCGCTAAATGTGTATGAGCCTCCTACCAACCCTAACGAAATTGCATTTGTCATCCAACCTTTATCCATAAGCTTATCCTTTATTTATTTTTTAGAGAAGTTTTTACTCCACTAAAAAGTTTGCCATCATAGCATGATCTTCGTGTTCAAGAATATGACAGTGGTAAACAAATAGTCCGGGCATTGTGAATTTTACTATAATACGAACTGTTTCTACGGGCATAACAAGCACAGTATCTTTCCATCCTTTGTCTGTGGGAAAATCTATTTTTCTTGTTCTATCCAGTATTTGAAAATGTACCCCATGTATGTGAAACGGGTGTGCCATGTGCGCGGTGTTTTTAAGCTCCCAAATTTCTGTTGAGCCTAGCTTTATTCGATCATCAATCCTCTCCATATCATAAGGTTTTTTGTTTAAAGTCCACATACCGCCCTCTATAATCTCCATTGTAACGCTCCTAGTTTTAGAAGCATCAGATTCTTTCATTCTTGGGATACTTGAAAGCTTTCTTGGAAGCTGTGCAGAGCTGCTTGTTGATAGTTGTGTAACTTTAAACTTCATAATATCCATTTTGGCATCTAAACTCGGATATTTTTGATTTGTTGCAAAATTACTGGCTTCTTTGAATCCGAGCGTTTTTAGTGTTACGGTATCACCGATTTTTTTATCTTTAAAATCTATGATTATATCTATGCGCTCTGCAACCGCAATCACTATATCTTTTACAATTATTGGTTTTTCAAGCAGTCCACCGTCGGTTCCAATGAGTGCAAAACTCTCAATTCCTTCAAATGCAAGTCTGTACGTTCTCGCACTGGAACTGTTAAGGATTCTGAGTCGATACTTTGTATTCTTTACGTTTTTGTAGGGGAAAGGTGTAGAATTTACCAAAATAACGTCACCTAAGACTCCATTATTATCCAGTTCTGTTTCTTTATAGATAAGATTTGCTTTTTTATCAAATCTCCTATCTTGCATGATAAGCGGTAGTTCAAATTCACCTGAGGGAAGATTTAACTTTTTTTCATCTTCATCTTCTACGATATAAAGACCTGACAGTCCATAATATATCTCCTCTCCCGTTCTACCGTGAGGGTGAGTATGGTACCAAAATGTCCCCGCTTTTTGGTTAATTTTATACCTGTACTCTTTTGTTTCTTGAGTGCTGATAGCATCTTTTGGGTGTCCGTCCATCTCTTCGGGTACGATTAATCCATGCCAATGAATAATAGTTGCTTTTTCAAGACTGTTTGTAAAATCAAGTTCAAACTTATCCCCTTTTTTTATACGAATAGTAGGATTAGGTAAGTCTCCTTGAAATGTTAAAACTTCTGTTTTTTTATCTTTGTAGATAGCAACTAGACTTTTTTGTGCATTGAATTTTCCTTTTGCGATAGTTTCAAAATTAATCTCTTTTGGAATTTTTAACTCTTGCGTAAAAGGTTTGAACATATCGGCTGTTTCATTTTTTGAAAGTTTTGACGGTAATTTTTGACTTTCATTTAATTTTCCCGCTGTATCGCCATTATTTTTTGAGTCTTTATCACATCCTCCAATAATAATTGCCGCCGCCGTAAAAGAAAATGAATATAGAAAATTTCTTCGGTTCATGATCGTCTCCTTCGAGTTAGATACTTGAGCCAGATGTACTGCTTTTACTTTACTAACTGATCTTACCCGGTAAATTTGTTTCCCATCACACGCAAAGGACACTTTGAGCGCTTTCGCGGGAATGACGAAAGAAAAATACGACTTTTTAAAGCTTAAATCAATTAAAATGCGTAACATCAACAAATAATTGTACTTGCAAAACAATTATTTGATCTTTTCATTCAATAATTACACTTTTACTGTAAGGTTGTGTGTACAATAATCTTATAATAGAGCTATTATCCAAAAAAGGTTACAGTTGCAAAAATTTAGGAGGAAACAATGATTTTAAACTCCATGACAACTTTACTAAAATCAGGCAATTTGGCAGCTATTTTAGGTGCTATTTCTGCAACTTTAGAACGAAGCGATGAAGCTCCTTTTTGGAGACAAAAAACGCTCCCTTTTGTGGAAGCTATTTTAAGTGTTCTCATTCCTCTACGAGAACAAAAACTTCTCTTTGATCCGGAAGGAAATACCCATGAGACGTTAACACCGGCATTATTCTTGCGTTGGTGCGATTTGATGAGTCTTAAAACACTCGCATTTACCCTCGCAAAAAGTAACGACCAAGGAAAATTAGTCCGTACCAAAATCACTGCCCAAACCTATCAACCCATCGACTTAGAGATTTTAGGGAAATATTTAAGTGGATATACGATCAATTTAGAAGATGAATCAATCGATTTTCCGATCCGTAACTACAATCTTCATATTGGTATCTCGGATCTTATTACTAAAATTTTAAATGGGAACATGAACAATGTTTGAAGCAAAACCTCTCAATATCCATACCTATCTATCAAAAAATGAGATTGAAAAGCATCTCGAAAACGTTGAATACATCATTATGGCAGCCCCTTCAATGATGGCCGCTCCTGAACTGCCGTTGCATTTTAGTATTTTTTTAAATACCTCGGATTCGATTCCCGAAGAGATCAAAGGGGCGTTATTAGCAAAATTTTGTCAACAATACGCTATTACAAAAACCAGCCATGTATTAAGTAATCTGGAGCGTGTCGCATTTGCTACAACATCTCAAGAAACGCCAATGCCACGTCATATAATCGATCCCGCTGAGGCAAATACCATTCCGTGGACTTTACTGCATATTATAGATTTTTTGGGAGAATCAGAGGGGTTTAAAGAGGCAAAGGACGGTTTGAGCGGGTGGAGTTATAGCTATAATAGCTAACTCTTACACATTTCTTCAATTTCCTCGACCATTTTTGCAATCATCGCCGAAAGATTTTCACATCCGCTTTCGGTAATGAGAATATCATCTTCGATACGGATACCGATACCTCGGTATTTTAGGGGTACACTCTCATCTTCTGCTTTGATATAAATCCCAGGTTCGATGGTCATCACCATTCCCGCTTTAAATGCCAAGCTCTGACCATCGTCATCCACATACGGACACGGATCATGAACATCAAGCCCCATCCAGTGACCGATTCCATGCGGAGCGTATTTTTTATGGGCTTTTGCTTCAAGGAGGGTACTTACTTCGCCGTTTAAAATTCCTAAATCTATAAGAGCTTGGCACAGTAACTCTTCACTATAGCTCTGAAGCCAATCTCGCTTGACATCGGGTTTCATCGCTTCGATAACGCGTAACTGTACGTCGAGTACTTTTTCATATACGGCGCGTTGTGCTTCGGTGAATTTTCCATTGACTGGAAAGGTACGGGTAATGTCACTGGCGTAGAGTTCCCATTCGCACGCCGCATCGATAAGTACCAAATCACCCTCTTTTAACACATCACGGTTATCAATGTAATGTAAGGTGTTGGCATTGTTCCCACCCGCTACAATCGCACCGTATGCTTCATTCATTGCGCCATTGGAGAGAAATATATAGCTCATACATGCTTGTAATTCAAACTCTCGCAGTCCATTTTGACACTGCTTCATCGCTTCATGATGTGCCAATGCGGTCAAGGATATCGCATAACGAATTTGATCTATCTCTTCGGATGATTTGATCAATCGCATGGAACGTGTCCAATGCGTTACGTCATGGAAACTTCGGATGTATCGCTTTACCCCTCGAGATTCTCGTAACTCTTTTGCACTTTGTTGCGCCAGTTTCAAATGATTTGAGTCATCGTGAAAATCAAAATAAAGGGCAATGTGTTCACGTAAAATTTCTTTGATGTGATTAGGATATTCAAGAATACTATGGACTTCATCAACTTCAAAACGCTTCATTGCACCCTCAACACCAAGACGCGCACCGTTCCATAATGCAAACTCATTACTGTGTGGTTCGACAAACAAAATACTGCGTTCAATCTCTTTTGTTTTTACCAACACAAGAAGAGCATTGGCTTCTTCAAATCCGGTAAGGTAATAAAAATCGCTGTTTTGTCGGTAAGGGTATTCCGTATCGTTGGAACGTATTTTAAGGGGAGATGAGGAGAGGATAGCAATCCCCTCTTCTATGCTGGCTAATAATTTTTGCCGTCTGGCTTGATAGTGCGTTTCGTTCAAATTTAAAAATTTCTTTCCAATAATTTATGAACTTTCAAGATCGTGACAATACGATCAGCTTGTTTGCCAACGCCATCGATCATTGTTTCACTTTCAGAAATCGTATCGGGTGCCGGTCCAATATCACGCTTTGGCATACGAATCGCCTCAGTAAGTCTGTCGATGACAAAGCCTGCAACGTCATCGCCGTTTTTCATCACGATAAAACGAGTCTCATCCGTATGTTTTTGTAACGGCAACCCAAAACGAGCGCGTAAATCAATCAACGGAATAACCGATCCTCGCAGATTAAATACACCCAAAATGTACGCTGGAATTTGCGGTACACGGGTCCAGCCTATGGGTTTAATAATCTCTTGAATGCTCAAAATGGGTATCGAAAATTCCTCTTCCCCAACAATAAAGCCCACCAATTGAATCACTTCATCGACTTTCTGATCATCGCCTAGAAGGGCTTGATTTTGTCTATTAATGATTTGTTGTAATTTTTCGCTCATGATTATAACCCCTCATTGAATTTAATATTACGCTTGACCACGTTCATCAGATACTCAGGAGAATACGGTTTAGTAATGTACTCGATCATCCCTGATTCCACGCCGCGCATACGATCGGCTTTACCTGCTCGTGAGGTTACCGCAATAAGAGGAAGGTTTTTATACTTATTGTACTTTTTAATCTCAGAAGCAAGCGTGTAGCCATCCATACGCGGCATCTCAATATCAATCAGCATTGCATCAAAATAATGGTCACCCTGCTTCAAAATATTCAACGCTTCGACGCCGTCAACAGCTTCGACAAGTGTCACTCCAAGCGGTTCAAGTGATTTACGCATAATAGTACGATCGGTTTTTGAATCATCTACAATCATGACACAATAATCGCTTGCAGAGTTTTTGACACCTATTTTTTTCGACTCTCCACTCTCGCTTCCGATGGTGGATTTGACCGATTTCGCCATCTGCATAAGCGCGGCGACATCGACAATCAACGTTACTCCGCCATCACCTCGAATGGTTGCCCCGGCTATTCCTTCGATTCCTTTTAGATACTCACCCAAAGATTTGATAACAATCTCTTCTTGCCCGATGAGCGTATCAACGATAAGACCGATTTTACTCTCTGCAAGTCCTAGTACCACGACATATGCGTGCTCACTGCTATCGAATACACGCTCTACTTCAAAAATATCTCCGATGTGGACCAAAGAAAGAACTTCATCACGAAGACGCATAACCGAACGGTTTTCTACGGTATAAATTTCATCTTTACTGATACGAACGGTCTCAAGTACGGATGCCAACGGAATAGCATAATACTCTTCTTGGACTCCGACCAATAACGCTTGAATAATCGCAAGGGTCAATGGGATTTTGAGTTTCATCGACGTTCCGCGACCCACTTCAGAATCAATATCAATCATACCGTTGAGTTTTTCGATATTGGTTTTTACCACGTCCATACCCACACCGCGTCCTGAAACACTCGTTACTTGGGCAGCGGTTGAAAAACCTGGACGGAAAATAAGACCAAAAGCTTCTTTTTCGCTCATGGCATCCGCTTCTTTTTCGGTAATAATCCCTTTTTCTATTGACTTTTGCTTGAGCATCTCCGCATCAAGACCTTTTCCGTCATCGATAATCTGGATAACGATATGATTGCCCTCATGATACGCTTTGAGCTGTATTGTTCCTACTTCAGATTTACCCGAAGCCATACGAACATCCCCTACTTCTATCCCATGATCGCATGAATTTCGGATGATGTGTACCAACGGATCACCGATTTCTTCAACAATGGATTTATCAAGTTCTGTATCTTCTCCTGCGATTTCCAGTTCAATCTTTTTGTTGAGCTCACGTGACAAGTCACGAATCATACGAGGGAATTTATTGAATACTTTTCCGATTGGAAGCATTCTGGTTTTCATAACGGCTATTTGCAAATCGGTTGTGACAAGAGAGACGATGGATACAACTTGGTTAAGCTCCTCTAAAAAGGCTTCTCCTTCATAACGTTCTTCTACGTCATCATTGATTTTAATCAACCGATTTTTACCCAGTACGAGTTCTCCGATAAGATTCATGAGGTGATCAAGACGTTTGACATCGACACGAATCGTTTGCTCAACTCCGCCGCCTTTAGAATCTCCTTCTTCTTTTACTTCGCTGCGTCTTGGTGCCGGTGTAGAGGGAGCAGCTTTGGCTACCGATGTTGCAGGAGTTGAGATAACAACAGGCGCACTTGATGCGACCGCTTCTTGCTGCGCTGCATTTTGACTTTTCTGTGCACGTTTCGCGGCATCTTCAGATTGTTTTTCGAGCAGTAATCGCTCGATCTCAGCTTCTACTTCCGCATCGCTCATATTCGCATAATCAGGCTCAGCTACTTCAGTACCGGCAATCGGAGCAGCAGCACGCTTGGCAATAGCTTCCGCTTGCTTTTGCGCTAAAAGCCGCTCTATCTCTGCTTCGACTTCGGCATCGCTCATCGTAGAATAATCTATTTCTTCTTCAACAATTTTTACGGCAACAGGCTCTTGAATAACTGAGATTGCTATTTCGATCGGCGCAGGTTCAGACTCACCGTTTGCCACAACATTCAATCTCGCAACAGACTCTGAAACATCCAGTCCGGAATCTTGCCCGTGGTCGCGGATACGAACTAAAAGAGCTTTCATCAAATCAATGGATTCAAGAATAACGTCCATAACATTGGCATCAATAACAAGATCGCCGTGTCGTGCCATGTTCAGCAAATTTTCCATGTGATGCGTTAAATGAGTTAATACATCGAAATTCAGGAATGAACTTGCACCTTTGATCGTATGCGCTACGCGGAAAATACGATTAAGTAGCTCCAAATCATCCGGACGCGTTTCCAATTCTACTAAATCTTGGTCAAGCTGTTCAATCAGCTCGAATGCCTCAATTAAAAAATCTTGTAATATCTCTTCAAATTCATCCATGTTTTACCCCTAAAATATCTGCCTGCACGACACGCGCAACTTCATCATAAAATATATTTGCGTCAAATTTGACCAAATAGGCCTCAGCACCTGCTTCTTTACCCCTCATTTCACTAAAATGATCACTGATTGAGGAGTTGAACACAATAGGGATCATCTTAAATCGTGGATCCTCTTTTACTCTTGCGGCAAAATGAAAGCCATCCATACGCGGCATCTCAATATCGGAGGCAATAAGACGCAATTGTGACGAAAGAGTATCGCCATACGCTTCATAAAGATCTTCCAAAATTTTCAACCCCTGTTCACCGTCACTTCCCTCAATAACATTAAAGCCCATTTTTTCTAACGCGTCTTTGATAATATGGCGGGCCGTTGAGCTGTCATCTAAAAGCAAAACATAACCGTCAAAATTACTATTATGCTCATTCATTGTTGCATGGCTGGGCTGATACAATCCAAGCTGTTGGACAACACTCTCCAAGTCCAAAATCAACAGTACATTATCATCTTCAATGCGGGTTACACCCGTTATTTTTGATCCATCCGTACTATTATCCAAAAAGGAGGCAGGCTCTATGTCCTTCCAGTTGATCCGTCGAATACGTTTTGCTTCATGCACTACGAAGCCGATAAGAATATTATTAAACTCCGTAATAATGACGCGAGCTTCCCGTTCCATCTCTTCAGGTGCATCAATCCCCATCCATTTAGCGAGATTGACAACGGGAATAACGACTCCTCGAAGATCAAATATTCCTTCTATAAATGGCGGTGTACCCGGTAATTCTGTTAATATCGGAAGACGAATTATTTCACGAACTTTGGCAACGTTAATTCCATAAATTCCTTCATAGATTTCATCACCTTCACGCTTAAAAATTCTAAAATCGACCAATTCCATTTCATTGGTACCGACCTTCAGAATATCTTTGTGTCCCTTCATTCGGGCTCCTTGCTAAATAGTGCTTCATCTAAAATGAGTTGGTTCTGCGATGATTTTACAACATAATATCTTTCATTACAAGCAAAAGCACCCAAGTTGCAATAACGATACGTTTCAAAGTCAAATGATTTGTTTTGGTGATAATGTCCTTCAATCACAATATCGCATTTATTAATCCATTTTTCCCCGCTATGCCGATGGGCAATTGTCTCAAAGTTTTCAATTTTTTTACAATGATTTTTACCTTGCATGTCTCGACTAAGCCACTTGATAATAATACCGCCAAAAATATTATTAATGAGATTAAGCCCATACAGAAGCGGCCGATTACGAATGAGTGCAGTATAGACTTCATACCCCCACGTAACTCCAAGATCACCGTGCAATAAAGCAATTTTTTGAGAACCGTACACCATCATAAAGGGCTGGTGATTACGCGGGACAATAATAATATTCGGAAATACGGGAGAAAGTCTAAAATCGTGATTCCCTTCTAAATAGAGTATTTCTATTTTTTTTGAAAGCGCGTTAAGAAGAGTAATAAGCTCTTGATTTAAAAGAACGGTTTCACTGACAGGACCAAAAAGAAGGTCACAATTGTCTCCCATCAAAATAAGCTGTGTAGTTTTAACGGTCTCATTTTCTACTGCACGTAAAAAATCAATAAAAGGGATTCTCCACGGTGCATAATGAGAGTCAGCTACAAAAATAGCCCCCTCGTGAAGTTTTTTAAGGGACATACGCAATCACAGGAATTCCAAGCGATTCATCCAGTCCCATCATAATGTTGGCGTTAACGAGAGCTTGTGAACTGGCTCCGCGCATGAGGTTATCGATTGCACACATTGCTACGAGTGCATTGCCATTACGGGTGGCATACACATCCGCGAAATTCGTTCCTGCTGTCATTTTCGTGTGAGGCGGAGCAGTGCGAACGCGGACAAAAGGCTGCCCTTCATAAAACTTTTCCATGCACTCATTGGTTTGAACGTCCGATTTTAACGTAGCATAGACACACGCCAACATTCCGCGAGTCATGGGGACGAGAGAGGGTATAAAAGTCACTTTGACATCACTGCCGCACAGGAGGCTCGCATGTTGTTCTATCTCAATGGCATGACGGTGTTTTATGATATTGTAGCAGTTGATATTATCATTGACGCTCACATAATGAACACCTGACGTAGGTGATTTACCTGCACCCGAAACACCGGTTTTAGAATCAATAAAAATAGGTTGTGTCGTATCAATGTGATTTAAAAAAGGTGCCAGTGCCATCAAGGTTGCGGTCACATGACATCCCGGATTGGCAACCAAGCGAGACCCTTGCGCGATACGCCCATGAAGCTCCGGAATGGAGTAGATCGCGTGTTCAAGGTTTTCAATATCTTCATGCTCACAATAAAATGCTTCGTAATTTTCACGATTTAAACGATAATCAGCAGAAAGATCGACGATTTTTACACCACGATCCAATAAACCTTTGGCGGTATTCATCGCGGTTTTATGGGGAAGAGCTAAAAATATAAGTTCACACATCTGCGCTGCGCGATCTAAATCAACCTTCTCAACACCCAAATCACACACACCAAAAAGGGCAGGATGAAGATCACTCAAGCTTGTTTCACCCTCCGTATTTGCACAATACACCAGGCTAAACAATGGATGGTTAAGGAGCATTTTAACGAGCTCTAAGCCTGTATAGCCACTGACCCCGATAATACCGACGTTAATGCGTTTCAAATACGATCTCCTGATATTTAACCTCTAAGACCTCGAATTTTTTGACACCGCCGGGGAGTTTTGCATTAATATCATCACCCTCTTCACGTCCCAAAAGCTGTTTGGCCAATGGAGAATTAAACGATATAAGTCCGTTTGAAGGATTGCTCTCGCATCCGCCTACTATGGTATAGGTCACCTCTTCGTCGGTATCAAGATCACACAACACCACCGTCGAGCCAAAACTCACGCGGGCATGCTCCAACTCGCTTG
Source organism: Pseudomonadota bacterium (assembly GCA_043797085.1). Taxonomy (GTDB): domain Bacteria; phylum Campylobacterota; class Campylobacteria; order Campylobacterales; family Sulfurimonadaceae; genus Sulfuricurvum. The sequence goes on from JAZDQA010000012.1 coordinate 86,156, forward strand.
GATCAACAATCTGAGCGATAGAGATAACAGCACCCAGTTCTGCAATACGAGTACCGATAAACGCCTGTTTTTCACGCGCTGCATGGTATTCAGAATTTTCTTTTAGATCTCCATACTCTTTGGCACGGTCAATCTCTGCATTCACTTCAGGCAGGTCGATGTTTTTGAGGGTATTTAGCTCATCGGATAATCGCTGAAATCCGTATTTTGTCATAGGCTCTTTTTGTTGCACTGTTTTCTCCAGAAAATTAATACTTTTATGCATTATAGCGCGGAGAAACTAAAGCTTTGTAATTCGACGTAACGCCAACGAGCACATTGACAATCCAAACGCACCCGTTACGGCAACAAAACTCCCTTTTTCTTTGATACGAGGGAGTTCACTGCTGCAAATACAGCTAAAATCACCATTAAACTTTCGTTTACGCAACTCGTTTCGGAGTTTGGAAGCAAAAGGGTCACCTTCGGTTTTCCAGATGGAGCGCACTTCGATTTTGGTGGGATCTAGCCGTTTGGCGGAGCCTACGGAACAAATGAGTTTTAGGTGGCATTTTTGAATAAGAGCAATTTTTGCCCACATATCATCGATAGCATCGAGAATCAGATCGTAAGGTTCAAAATCATAGGTTTCGACCCAGTCAGGAGTAATTTTTTGTGCCAACGCAATCACTTCGGGATAATGACTCTTTAACGCATCGACTTTTAGTTCTCCTTCGTGCATCTCTGAGTGCATCTGACGGTTTTGGTTGCTCGCATCGTAGCGGTCAAAATCGATAATAGTGATGTCGCGCACCCCTGAACGATAAAGACAATCCAGACAAAAACTTCCTACCCCGCCCACTCCCAAAAGAAGGATTTTGGCATTTTGAAGTTTTTCATACGTCTCTTCACCAAAAACGAGTTTGGTTCGGGCGTTTCTCACAGCCACTCTCGTAATGTTTTCATCGATTTGTACGCGGTTAAATCCAATTTGATCGGGCTTACTGAGACCATCTTGTTCTCAATCGCTTCAAAATCACAGTGCCCTTCACGATTAGAGCGTGCTTTGTATTCGAGAGGATGCAGTCCTAACCAGTAATACTCAAGACCTCTGGGATTACGGTGCAAATGGGCATCGTTAGCATAATATCTATATCCCGCATAGGTTGGACAAAATTTCAATTCTTTCACATCCCATGGGATATTAACGTTTAAAAACTCTCGTTCTTTGAGAGGAAATTCGCCTGCAAAAATCTTTTCAACCAACGCTCGAATAGCCATTTTAGCCAACTCAAAATCCCCTACGGGTTGGGTAAAATCCATGACTTGAGAGATTGCAATAGAGGGAATACCCTGCAAAACTCCTTCCATCGCTGCCGCCGCTGTCCCTGAATAGGTGATGTCTTCCCCCATGTTTGAGCCTTTGTTGATTCCGCTAATCACAAGATCGGGCTTTTTGACCTCAAACAGTGAATTTAGAGCCAAATAAATACAATCGCTTGGCGTTCCGTCGTCAAGTTTGTAGAAATCATCCCCAACACTGATGAAAGAAAGCGGTCGCGTAAGAGTAAGAGAGTGCCCGCATGCCGATTTTTCCGTTGAAGGAGCAACGATCGTTATATGCCCAAAATCTTTTAATGCATCGATAAGCGCCAACAATCCTTCAGATTCGTATCCGTCGTCGTTTGTTATTAATATTTCTTTCACTATTTATTTCCTTTTTGGTTTTATGGGGACAAAAATAAAACAGTTTAAATTTTTGCGTCGCTCGTATGCCAACACATAGGCATGTTCTCTCAAAATCGCATCAACGATATAAAGTCCTAAGCCAAAACTGTCTTTGGTTGGCTGTTCTTTGGTAAAGGGTTCGATGTAGTGGGCAAGAGGTTTTTTAAGCGGCTCACCGAGATTGGCAAAAATTATTTCATCATTTTCCATAAAAATCGACATTTTTTTCTCAGGAGAATATTTAATGGCATTATCTATAAGATTTTTCACAGCCGTCACAAATAACCGATAATCAACCACCATTTTTACTGAAGCATCAATATTGGAATCTACCGAATCGTATTCTACCATTGCACTGTCAATCGCACCATCGATGATGTCGATCAGGCGGTACTCTTTTTTCTCTAAATGCTGAGAGCCGGAGCTGATCTCTTCGATAAGAGCAAACTCCCCGATCAGCCCCTCAAGTCTCTCAAAAATACTGACAAATCGTCCCCGCTGTTTTTCATCCTCAATCATCGTGGTAACAATACGACCTTTGGCAATCGGTGTTTTTAGCTCATGCATAATATTGCGTAAAAAAAGTGTTCGGGATTCGATAAGAGAGCGGATTTTGCTTTGTGCTGTTTCGAGCTCGTTTGCGATCAATGCAATCTCATCTTCACCGTTTGCATGAAATCGTACCCCCATATCTCCCTCTCCAAAACGGGCAATTTGTCGACGTAAACGTCGAAGCGGTGCAATACGAATAATAATCAATCCAAAAGAAAAAAGTAAAATCACTAAAATGGTTCCATACGCATACAATAAATACGACGGACTGTACCCCTGCACTTTGCTGTCTTCCAAAAGAATCGAATAGTGATCGGATTGAATCCAAAAATATATTTTTCCTTCGTATTCAAGCATTTTTGCATGCATCTGTGTTACGATCAAATCATTATACGGAGCATCAAAAGAGATGGATTGCGATATTTCATTCCCTTGGGTTTTCAGTACCGTTGAGTTTTGCGTAATTTTTTCATACTCACTATCATAAACAACATACAAATCATAGACTGCAAGATTGGCTTCTAAAATAGGTACTGAAATCTGTTTGAGTAAATAGCTGCTGTAAATTTGAGAGATAAGCGAATATTTGTTAAAGAGATTATCAATATGCTTAGCTCGGTTGGTTTTGTAAAGCTGATAGAAAGTGGTACTAACACTCCCTACTGTAACGGCAAGAGCAAACAAAACCGTTAGCAAGACGGCATTACGTCTAATAATCATTTTAGAAGTTTATACCCGATACCGCGAATCGATTCGATCAGAGCTTTATCTCCAAGTTTGTTACGGATGCGTCCCATCATGACATCGATGCTTTTGTTCGAAGAGTCTTCATTGATGGCGCTTACATTGTGAATCAAATCTTCGCGTGACACCACCATTCCCTGCTTTTTAATCATGTGAGCGAGAATGCCATATTCTGCATTCGTAAAGTCCAAAGTTCTTCCCTTGTAACTGATCTGCATAGCAGATTCGTTGAGGTTAAAATCACTCTCATTCTCTGCTGCTGCCTGAGATGCTGCATCGTAACGCCGCAATACTGAGTGTATACGCGCTTCGAGTTCTCGCGGGTCGTAGGGCTTGGGAAGATAATCATCAGCTCCCAATTCCAACGCGTTAATCTTATCTGTCACATCCGAACGTGCTGATGAGATGATAATCGGGATATTTTGGCGTGCGCGAATCGCTTCACATACCTCCAAGCCATCCATACCAGGCAACGTCAAATCCAAAATTACCACATCAAACTTTTCAAGTTTGAGGATACTAAGTGCCTTAAACGGATCATCTTCCGTCGTTACATCGAAGTCAAATTGCTCTAAAAATTCAGTTAAAATCTCAGCGAGCTCGAGATCATCTTCTATCATTAATATTTTATTCATACCGTTATTGTAACCCACGAACAGTTAATAGTTTCCTGACATAAGCGAAAATACGCTAGAATTTGTTTTATTACACAGAAAAAGGATACTGGTGAAATCACTTATTATCATGATGGGATTTGTACTTTTTGCATGGGGTAGCGATTCTATAGCTTTTATCAAAAGCATTCAAGGCAATGCGACCGTAAAGCACGACAATATCTCTCACGTCATTCAAAAAGGGGAGTATCTTTTTAGCGGGGACAGCATACAAACGGCTAAAAATTCAACCATAGGTATCTCATTTAACGACGGAACCCGTATTGCCGTAGGAGCCCAAACTCTTTTTATTATTGATGATTATCTCTTTGCGCCGTCTCAAAACGATTTCCGTTTTGATGTGACACTTCCAAAAGGAAGCATTGTTTTTGAATCCGGAAAAATCGGCAAGTTAGCCCCTGAAAAAGTGTCCATCAAAGCACCGCAAGGGATCATCGGAATTCGTGGTACAAAATTTATCGTGGAGGCTGAATAATCATGGAACCGCTACTCATTTGGGCTGGAATCATTTTAGCCCTTCCTCTGCTCACCCACGAACCTAAAACGACCGTTATTTTACTGGACAACGAATCTTCCCACAATGCCGTTGTTGTCAAAACCGATGCAGGAAGTGTTGTTGTCGATCAGCCCTATACCTACACTACATTGGTGGCTCAAGACAAAAAGCCCTCTCTGGTTGAAAAAGCAAATCCAGAGGTAATAAATGAAAAATATGCCCAACAGCTCACGATTCTCCCGACAAAATCGATCTCTATGCTCTTTCATTTTGAAGATGGAACAGCCGATTTGACGGAGTCTTCTAAAAATCAAGTGGAAGAATTGATCCGGTTAATTTCGTCACGTGACCCTGCGGCGATTGATATTATCGGTCATTCGGACCGTGCCGGTGATGCTGATAAAAATTACCAACTTGCCTTGGAGCGAGCCCGAATGGTCGAAAAATATCTCGTGGAGCGCAATGTGACATTAGAGCGCAGTTCCGTCACCTCGTATGGAGAAAATGATCCTATAATCCCAACAGAAGATGGTGTATCCGAGCCTCAAAATCGTCGTGTCGAAGTGATTGTACGCTGATTTTATGAAAAAAAACACGCTATTAATTACAGGATCGTTGATTTTGACGATCCTTTTTTACCTTTTCTGGTGGAAAGCCCCCTTACTCCCCTATCTCGATTACAAACTTTACGACCGTTTAACCCACACCCTTCCCTCGTCTCACACTCCCAAATCAACGGTGGTTGTGGAAATCGACGATAAAAGTTTAAAAGCATTGGGTCAATGGCCGTGGCCTCGAGTTATCACGGCAAAGCTCATCGATACCATTGCGGATTCTACTCCATCGGCTATCGTACTGGATATGGTTTTTTCTGAAGAGGATCGAACGTCTCCCATTGTACTTCAAAGCTTCTATCACGACGTTTTAGGAATAAAGATAACCATTGACGGACTCCCCAAACCCCTACAAGACAACGATGGGGTTTTATCCGATGCCCTACAGCGATCCCCGATGATCTTACCCGTATTTTCTAATACCCAAAGACAAAGCGGTGTATGCCTGCTCCCGAATACTGTAACCTACGAAAGTCACCTTCGAGATGCAAAGCTGACTCCATTGGAGCATTTGGTGTGCAGTTTGCCCCGTTTTCAGCAGCGTTCACAGGGAATCGGGCATATTCATGCAACGGCAGATGGGGATGGGATACTGCGGCGTTTAGCGTTGGTCATGAACCATGAGGATGTATGGATTCCTTCACTGGGTCTGGCGGCTACAGCGAATAAAGGAATTTACTTTGATACAGCTTCCCCTTTTTTAGGTGGGATGGCACTAAATCTTAACAGTCATCATTTCTTTGTTGACCACTACAGTAATGCTTTGCTCTCCTTTTATCCCTTTGATCGATATGAAAAAATTTCGGCAGTCGATGTATTAAACGGCAGCGTGAACCGTGAGAGATTAAAAGGAAAATACGTCTTCATCGGTTCTACGGCTCTTGGTTTGGATAGTATGTATACGATGAGTGACGGTTCGGTTCGTTCGGGTGTCTATATCCATGCGACTATGGTTGAAAATATTTTGAACGGTGATTTGGGAGTTCAGCCCTCTCTCTACCAACCTCTTAATATTATTCTTTCCTTTATTATTGGCGTATTGCTCTTAATGCAAATGATCCGAAAACAGTATCTAAGTGTTGTTATTTCCTATTTTGCCGTCTCTTTATTGGCAGGGATTATCACCGCCCTAGCGTGGCAATATCATCTCTATCTCTCCATCGGCTACCTCATCATCCCATTATCTGCCTACTTATTTATTTTGGCGTTACTGATGTTTTTTATCGATTATCGCAACAAAAAGAGATTTATTGATGAACTCAATCGTTCTGCTTTACAAAAACAGCGATTACAAAGCGCCCTGAGTGCCAGTGAAAGTGAACTAGAATATCAAAAAGCGATGCTGTTTCAGCAATCCAAACTCGCAGCCATGGGTGAGATGATCGACAATATCGCCCATCAATGGCGGCAACCTCTCAATTTGCTCGGAGTCATTATCCAACATGCCCAATTTGCGTATCCAAAAGGGAAAGTGGATGAAAACTATATCCGTAAAATGTCTGAAGATTCGATGGAACAAATTCTTTTTATGTCTCAAACCATTGACGATTTTCGCAATTTTGTCAAGCCGGATAGGCAAAATATCCCTTTTGATCTTAACGAACCAATCGAAGAATCGCTTCGTCTTTTATCCGGAATGTTTAACGCCAATTCAATCACGATCGAGACAGACTATTCTCATGCGCCGTTGATGGTTATGGGTTCACCCAGTGAGTTTAAACAAGTGATCATCAACCTGCTCCAAAATGCCCGCGATGCACTGCAAGAAAACAATCCAACAAATCCTCTCATGCACATTCAGCTGCGTGCGAATCAAACCGATGCCGTGATTACACTCAGAGATAATGGCGGAGGTATTGCGTCAAATATTATTGATAAAATTTTCGAGCCTTATTTTACGACGAAAGAAAATGGTCACGGGAGCGGAATCGGTTTATACATCTCACATGCGATTATACACACGAAGATGGGAGGAGAAATCATGGCTTCAAATGTCGAGAATGGGACGTTATTTACCATTACTCTTCCCTTAGACTCCCGAGAGGCGATACCCTAAACCATAGATACTCGTGAGGGCATTTTCCGGAAGCTTTTTGCGCAAACGCATCATCATTCCTCTGAGACTTTCAGAACTTATATCGATATCATTAAGAAAAAAGTGGTTTAGTATGTCATCACTACTGCAGACTTGCTCAAATTTCAATATTAAAACTTTCATTAAATAGATTTCATATTTAGTCAAGGAAATAGCTACCTCATCACAAAAAAGCAAATTCTTCTCTTTATCCCAGAAAATGTGTTCATCTAATGCAATAATAGGGGATGGCTTTGTAGGAATTTTAGGTACTGAATTTATTTTAGAAGAGACCGAATAGAGTGTGTCTAGCATTTGTTGGTATTGAATCGGCTTCGTGATGAACTGAGCCACTCCGAGATTAATCAGTCGAATAAGATATTCGACTTCAGTATGCGCTGAGATGATAACGATGGGTTGATCTTTACGCAAAGCATACAAATGTGTTGTGAGTTGGACTCCATCCATTCGAGGCATTTGAATATCAGAGATCACTAAATCGTAGTAAGTATTTTTTACTTCATGGTGGTGTTTGAATTTTTCAAGAGCATCAACACCATCCGTTGCAAAATCAACACGGTAAAAATATTCTTCGAGTATTTCAACCGTCCGTATCCGCACTAAAGCATCATCTTCAACAAACAAAACAGACAAGTTTTTCATTTGCTCATACATGTTTTTCATATCAACCATTTCCTCCCCTTTTTTGACAATAATCCATTTTTCCTAACTCACCCACAACGTCAAATGATACGCTATATACGCGAGTAAATACGCGACTATCGTCGTAAAAGCAAAGAGATAGAAAAAATATTTAATCCCTCCTGCTTCGCGGGTGAAGACGACCGATGCCGCCAAACATGGTAAATAGGTCATAATAACAACGATAAATGCTACTGCCGAAGCCAACGGTATTTGAGAACTGATCGCTGTGATAAGCGAATGATCCTCTTCGCCGGCATCGCTTCCCAGTGAATACAAAACCCCCATCGTCGAAACGACAACCTCTTTGGCCGCTAATCCTGTTTGGAGAGCCACTGCCATTTTCCAATCAAATCCAAGCGGTTCAAATACCGGCTGAATCGTATGACCGATCACTCCTAGAAAGCTTTGCTCCAGTTGTGCTTCGGCAAGCTTGTTTTCGAGTGTTTTTGCTTCCTCTTGCGAGGTTGCCGCTTCGATTTTAGTTGCATAAAGTGTATCCAGTGCGCCGTTTTTAGGATACGCACTTAAAAACCATACCAGCATGGACGCAAGTGCGATAAACGTTCCCGCTTTTTTCACGTACATCATCGTTTTAATCACGACGGTATGCCAAATCAGCTTCATCGAAGGGAGACGGTATTTGGGCATTTCCATAACGAACGGCTCATCGGCACCTTTGAAAGCAGTCATTTTGAGCACTTTTGCCGCAACCAACCCGATCATCGCACCGAGAATATAGATCCCGAACAACACATTCCCCGCCATATCAGAACCAAAAAATGCCCCCGTAAAAAGAACGTAAACGGGCAATCTTGCACCGCAGCTCATAAACCCGATGACAAAAAGGGTAAGGAGACGGTCACGGTCATTTTTCAAAATCCTAGCCGACATATAAGCGGGGATAGAGCACCCGAATCCTGAAACGAGAGGGATAAACGATTGCCCATGGAGACCGAATTTATGGAAAAAACCATCCAGTAAAAACGCAACACGCGACATATACCCCGTCGATTCAAGCAAGGCAATTCCAACAAATAAAATCACGATATTGGGGACAAAGAGAACAACCGCCCCCACCCCAGAAATTACCCCATCAACAATCAGAGAGCGGATTTCATCGTTTGAGATTGTCGAACCAATCACTTCTCCGAACCATCCGAAAAACGCATCGATCCAATCCATCGGAATAGAGCCGATCTCAAAGGTGAGCTGAAACAATCCCCACATAAAAAAGAGAAAAATCGGAATACCCGCAATCGGATGGATAAGGACACTATCAATCTTTTCGGTTGTCGTTTTTTTGAGTTGTACTTTTGGTTTGACTTTTACCGCTTCTGCGATAATACCGCGATTAAACGAGAAATACTCTTCCGCCAGTGCCTCTTTCATGTCATCGGTATCGTGATGGAGCAATACATGCCGATCTGCTTCGATCAGCATTGGTTGCAGCTCCGTCCAAATCGGATTATCATGCAGTACCCGATAGGTTTTTTTCTCTTTTTGGAGCAAATTAATGGCAATATTACGGTTACTGATCGATGCTTTAAACTTATGTCGGTTCAGATAATCGGTGATCATATCAATCTCTTCTTCGACCGCTTCGCTAAAGATCAATTTTTGCTCTTGAAAATCGGCTTCGTGCGTTTTAATGACAGCATTCATCAACTCTTCAAGTCCGGTCTTAGCCGCCGCTGATACACGAACACACGGAATTCCTAAAAGCTGAGAAAGGTATGCGGCGTTAATCTCTATCCCCTCTTTGTCTGCTTCATCCGACATATTGAGAGCAAGTACCATTTTTTTGCTCATCGTCATGAGTTCAGCGGTCAGCTGGAGGTTTTTTTCCATATTGGTCGAATCAAGTACATTGATAATCAAATCATAATGTTCTTGCGTCAGATAATCGTGTGTTACCCGCTCTTCGATTGAATAATCGGTAAACGCATACGTTCCAGGAAGATCGACAACACTGAATTCATAATCGTTATACTCAAACGTGACGACCGTCTTCTCGACCGTCACTCCCGTAAAGTTCCCGACGTGTAAACGGGCATTGCCGATCGAGTTGATGAGCATACTTTTACCGACATTGGGCTGCCCAACAAGAGCAACGGTGATTTGTTTAGCGGACATCGGATACCTCGATCAGTTCAGCTTCTTCACGACGCAGTGCAATACTGACATTGCCTATTTTTACTTCAAAGGTACTTTTAGTCATTCCGCATTCAAGCATCACGACTTCAGCACCTTTCATCAATCCAAAGGATATGAGCCGTTGTTTGAGCGCTCCCGTAGCATTTATTTTTACTACAGTAGCCATACCGCCTTTTGTGCAGGCGCTTAAAAGCGTCATAATATTCTCCTTCATAGCGTTTTATTTTCAATTTTGATTTCTATTATTAATTAAGTAAAGAAATAATAATAGGTATTGTCTTACAATATGCTTAATAATGATAATAGATTTCAATTATCACGACTGTATCTCAAGATTTTCTCATTCAAAATCTCTATACTTCGACATTATTATACATAAAGGTACAGTATGAAAACCCTGTTTTTAATCCTATTTTCTCTCTCACTGCATGCAAGCATGGGTTCCTCAGTGACTATCGGGGCGCGTGAACATCTCAAATATGCGTTTGGAAATCATAAAAATCATCCGGCACAAAAGATTGAAGAGGCACAATATTACCGCTCTTTAGCCAAAATGAGTGACGCTCAGATCAAAGAGCTTCTCTCCTCGCAGGGATATATTATTCAGAAAATACAGCTTCGTGATATTACTTCCGAATTGGTATATCAAGTACATACTTCCGACAAAAGTGCCCAACGTTTTGTTCTTTATGTGGATCCTACGAACGGATCAATCTTAAAAACGAAGCCTCTATAATGAAGTGCCAATGGAAATATCTCTTAGTCTTAGTTCCGTTGATGGGAAATGCTATGAGTTTTAACGAGCTATGCGATCACGCTTATAAAGCTTCGGGTGAGATCATTGGAACCAATGGTCGTATCCTCTCCAATACCCATGAAAAAGCATCAGCCCTCGCCTACGAACCACTTTTCCTTGAGGGAAGCGCAAGCGGTGTTAAAGGGAAAGATTCCCGTGATAGCGGGATGATGTATGGAGGTATGGTCAATCTTCAACTCAAAAAACCTCTCTTTTTGGAGGCACAATCCCATCAATATGACCAAAAGGGCAAAACCCTTCATCAAGAAATCCAACGGCAGCAAGGGCTGATACAAGTAGCACTTAAGCGTGATTGGCTCATTACCCTGATCGAGCAAGAGAAAATTGGAATTTTAAGTGAAAAAGAAGCCTCTGCAAAAGAAGCGTACGGCATAGGGCAAAAAAAAGTGAATGCCGGTCGGATGTCACAAATGGAACTTTCCCGATTGATGAGTGAAGTGTACAGTGCTGCTTCGCAACGTGCCATGGGAGAAATGGAGCTAGAACACGCCCATCATGGACTGCAAGAAGCGACAATGCTACACGAAGAGATCGTTGTCGATGATCTGAACTTTGCCTTTATTTCAGATGACAACGCTACAGAGGATCGTATTAACAATGCCGGTATACTTCAAGCCATGAGCTCTCAGATTGCTGCTTTGGATGCCGAGATAAAAAGTGCCCGCTACCAAGGGAGCGAATCTATAAGTTTAGGTGCAGGTGCGACACATGAACCGACTCAAAACAGCATCGATTTTCGACTCAGCGTTCCATTAATATGGGGTGAAAAAAACGACCGAAAAATTGCGGCATTTATGAGCGAAAAGAGCGCACTGATCCATCGTCGTGAAATAACGCACCAAAAATTGAAGATGAATATTCACACTCTTTTGGAACATTTAGAAACGAGAGAAAAGCGGTTTAATGAGACCTTATTGGGACAAAAGCACCAAAAAACTCTGATGGAAATGGCACAAAAAGGGTATGAGGGGGGAGTGGTCAGTCAGTTTGAATATTTAGCGACCAAAAACAGCTATTACGATGCACGTCTTCGCTCAGTAGAACTTAAACGCGAATACATTCAAGAAATGAGCGCGATGGAAGAAAAATTAGGGAGAATTTGGAAATGAAATCACTATTACTATTATTGGCACTAACAACGGCTGCGGTGGCGCAAATCACGATTAGTGATGCACAAATGAAAAAGCTTGGGATTGCGACCGCTAATCTCAACATCAGTAACACAGCACTTATTGGACCGCTGATCGCCAAAATAGATTATGACGAAGATAAATCCAAAAGCTATTTTTTAGATCAAGAAGCATCGGTAATTTCTCTCAATGTTCGCCAAGGGGATCGCGTCCAAAAAGGACAAACATTATGTTCAATCGCCTCTCCTGCACTGATGGCAAACAGTTTTGAACTAAAAGAGCTACGCAATCGCTATAAGGCGCTGCAAAACAACGCCGTAAAAGATGCAGCACTCTACAAAGATGGGATTATTTCGTATCGCGATTACCAAACCAGTGCGCTCGAAGCCTCTCAATTGCGTTCTCGTATTTCTACGTTGGAGAGTCAATTTAGCATCGCAGGAGTTCGCGCAAATACGAACGGTACTATGAACGTAATCGCTCAAAAAAGCGGGATTGTAACAGATGCTCCAATGGCGGTTGCCGAAAAAATCACCCCGTATCAACCTTATTTTAGAATTTCAGATCCTAGCGCAATGATTGCTATGATCAATATCTCTCCTAGCCTCATAACATCGATTTCCAAGGGAGATACTGTCCTCTCCAAAGATAATACTCACCCCATCGGCACAATAATCTCTGTCTCCCCTTCCATCAGCGGTTCGACAAACTCTGCCGTTGCCATTGCGCGCGTTCGTGACACACAATTACGCGCAGGAACAACCGTCGGTGTGCTAGTCTCTGCTTCCAAACCTACTACTTCTATCCTGATTCCTTCCCGTGCTCTCGTGCAGTTTGGCGGAAAAACCATCTGTTTTATCCGTAATTCTACCGGCTTTAGAGCGCAAGAACTTCTCATCACGACACGTAGCAAAGAGGGGGTATTGGTACGCCAAAAAGGGATTGACACGAATACCAAAGTAGCCATCAGTGGTCTCATCATTCTCAAAGGCGCGATGAGCGGATTGGGGTTTGAATAATGTTAAGCTCAATTATTGAGTTTTCACTCAAACAGCGGATTGTTATTTTACTCATGGCAATGGGGATACTCATAGGCGGGGTCTATTCGTTTCTTAAAATTCCTATCGATGCGTTTCCTGACATCTCTTCGACGCAGGTAAAAATCATTCTAAAAGCTCCTGGGATGTCTCCCGAGGAGGTAGAATTACGCGTAGTACGCCCACTGGAAGCTGAGCTCATGGGTCTGGAAAACCAAACCATGCTTAAAAGCACCTCTAAATACGGCATTGCAGACATTACTATCGATTTTAAAGATGGAACCGATGTCTATCGCGCCCGTGCTCAAGTTTCTGAAAAACTTTCAGGAGCAATGAGCGCCCTTCCAAAAGGGGTCAACGGGGGCATGGCACCCATCACGACTCCATTGGGAGAAATTTTTATGTTCACCATCGAGGGAGATATCTCTCAGCAAGCCAAGCGCGAATTACTTGATTTTACTATCCGTCCTGCCCTGCGAGGAGCAAAGGGAGTTGCGGACATCAATGCTCTGGGCGGTGAAGCACGTACCATCACCCTCGTTCCCGATATAAGCGCCATGGGACGACTTGGGATTACCATCTCTACACTCGAACAGGCTTTAAGCGAAAACCTCAAAAACGACGGAGCGGGGAGACTGGATAAAGGCGATGAAGGCTATTTGGTCAAAGTCCAAAGCGGCGTCAAGAACAAAGATGAAATCGGAAACATTACCATCCATTCACACAATGGACCGATACGTATCAGCGATTTTTGTGCCATTAACGAAGAATCTCGCACCCGCATGGGATTTGTAACCAAAGACGGTATTGGCGAAGCAACCGAGGGTCTTGTTATGGCGTTGCGAGGAGCGAATGCCAAAGAGAGTATTATTGAGATTAAAGAGCGTCTTGCCATCCTTGCACCAACGCTTCCAAAAGGGGTAACGATTGTCCCTTTTTATGATCGCAGTGAACTCACCCAAAAAGCGGTCGATACTGTCTCTAAAGCACTCACCGAAGCTGTTGTACTGGTCATCATGCTCTTGCTCCTCTTTTTAGGAGATGCTCGTGCGGCGATCAGCGTAGCTGTGATATTGCCATTGGCCATTTCAATAGCCTTTATCCTCATGCAAGCCACGGGAATTACTGCAAATCTCATGAGCTTGGGAGGGTTAGCCATTGCCGTGGGAATTCTCGTCGATTCCGCTGTTGTTGTTGTGGAAAACACCTTTGCAGCACTGGGTGAAAAAAATCAAAAACTTCCGAAACTTCATCTCGTTTACCGAGCTAGCAAAGAGGTGAGCCTCTCGGTATTCAGCGGTCTCCTCATTATTTCTGTTGTCTTTTTACCTCTTCTTTCCCTCGAAGGGTTGGAAGGGAAACTTTTTGCTCCTGTTGCCATGACAATTGTCTTTGCGCTTTTGGGCTCTCTTGTCCTCTCTTTGACCGTCATTCCGGTTGTCGCATCACTATTGCTCAAATCCACTCCTCATCATGAGACTAAGTTGGATCTGTTTTTTGCTCGTCTGTACAAACCCCTCCTGTCTTTTGCCCTCAATCGCACTAAAACACTTTTTACCGGAGCCATTATTTTTCTAATACTTAGTTTTTCACTCTACACACTCGTAGGTAAAACATTTATGCCCACACTCGATGAGGGTGATATTATCCTAGCCGTAGAGCCCATACCCTCTATCTCTCTCGAAGCGTCCAAAGAACTCAATCTCGCCATCCAAAAAGAGTTAATCAAAAATATTCCTGAGATTAAAACCATCGTTGCCCGTACAGGATCCGATGAAATGGGCTTGGATCCCATGATGCTCAACCAAACCGATACCTTTTTGATCCTCAAACCTAAAGATGAGTGGAAAGCCGCTTCTAAAGAAGAAATCCTCCAAAACATCACAACAGCCCTCAAACCTTTTGCTGGGGTTGGGTTTAGTTTCACTCAACCCATCGATATGCGTATCTCTGAGATGCTCACAGGCTCTCGCGGAGATTTGGCGATCAAAATTTTTGGTACCGACATCAACACGTTAAATGTTCTCAGTTCACAGGTAGGGAAAATTTTAGAGGGGATTTCAGGCTCCAGTGAAGTTATCGTTACCCTTAATACTGGGATCAACTATCTCACCGTAACGCCTGATCGTTTTGCAACTGCGAACACAGGGGTAAGCAGCGGTGAATTACAACAATTTCTAAAAGCTTCGCTGGAGGGCATTATCGTCGATACTTTACCGGAGGGGAATATCCGAACTCCTGTTATGATCCGCTTGGAGAGTGACATAGCAAAAAATTTTGATAAATTTAGCGCTCTTGAGATCCCACTTATGGAAGGTGGGAGTGTCCCCATCGCTAGTATCGCAACGATTACCCAAAACGAAGGACCCGTACAAGTCATTCGCGAAAATAATGAACGACTCAGTGTTGTGCGATCAAATGTTGAAAATCGAGATTTAGTCGGGTTTGTGGAAGAAGCAAAACAAAAAATAAACAATGATATTAAACTTCCAGATGGGTATCACATCACTTATGGAGGACAGTTTGAAAATCAGCAGCGCTCTTCGGCACGCTTAATGGCGGTGGTTCCTGTCAGTATCGTGGTGATTTTCTTTATTCTCTTTTTCACGTTCCGCTCAGTGAGCAACACACTGCTCATTTTGCTCAATATCCCTTTTGCGATTACAGGGGGAATCATATCTTTGTTTATCAGCGGAGAATACCTTTCTGTCCCTGCATCGGTAGGCTTTATTGCCCTCTTTGGTATTGCAGTACTTAACGGTATCGTCATGGTGAGCTACTTCAACACCCTGCTGGCCAATGGCTATACCATCGATGAAGCAGTTGGTGAAGGAGCACGCAGACGACTTCGTCCTGTATTGATGACGGCGTTTATCGCGGCACTTGGATTGCTTCCGTTGCTATTTGCAACCGGAGTCGGAAGCGAAATCCAAAAACCGCTCGCAATCGTTGTGCTAGGAGGATTGGTCACATCGACGATTCTTACTCTTCTAATCCTACCACCTGCGTTTAAAATGATCTATAATCGAGGTAAAAAATGAACTTGAATAGAATGGATATTTACTTTGATATCGCGAATAAAGACACCTTAGTTGATTTATTATTGGAAGAAGGATATGATGATTTTTATTTTTCTCCTTGTAAACGCTACGGTGCAGGAGCCTTTTTGGTAAGTTCTGAAGAACAAGTAAGTGCCAGACGGGATTTTGGATTGTTTCGTCTGTATCTGCAAAAAGCTGAAGCAATCGTCTTGGCTGCCGCAATCAAAGAGGAACTAAAAGACAAAACGATTAAGATATTCATAGATGAGGTAAAAGAACTGTAAATGCGTATCTTGATTGTTGATGATGAAATAGAATTATTAGAACTGTTACGACTCTCACTGGAGGGAAATGGGTGGTTTATCGATACCGCTTCGGATGTATCTGAGGCCAAAAGCTATTTGGACGCATTTCATTACCAAGCAATCATCCTAGATCGCACCTTTCACGGGGTCGATCAATCCCTCTCCCTTATTACCTATGCAAAACAAAAAAATCCTCAACAGCCCATTTTACTTCTCAGCGCACTCTCCAGTGTAGATGATAAAGTAGAAGGGTTCGAAATGGGTGCGGATGATTATCTCGAAAAACCGTTCGATATCAAAGAACTGCGCGCCCGTATCCTCTCACTGGGTCGTCGTTTTTCACCCAAAATTCTCACCATAGAAGTATTTGAAATCGATCCCTCAACTCAAAGTATTCGCAATGAAGGAACCCAAATTTCGCTCTCTAAAAACGAGCATGCCCTCTTCTTTTATCTTTTATCTCGCGGTACTGTCGCATCCCGTGATGAGATCATGGACGCACTCTATGACAATCCTCAAAACGTTACCCCAAACACTATCGATGAGCTCGTAAGCAGATTACGTAAAAAACTTTCCGCTACCATCATAAAAACCATCAAAACACGAGGATATGTGATTGAAATTTAGCGCGAATGGATCACTCAAGATTAAAATAGTCTCTCTCTTCTCACTGCTGATAGCCATTGCTTTTAGTCTCAACTGGATGGTCGCAACCCAAACGATACACGGAGAAAAAATAGACGATTTAGAAAAAACGCTGCAGCATCTTCTCTATGAAAGCAACGATGAATACATTAGCCATCCTTTGACGTTAAAAAGTGATTTGACCTTTTTGTATGCCATACCCCATAATCAAATGATCATTAGTAATTCCGAAGCAAGCCATTTACGTTTTTTGGTTTCCAAAACACCTTATCTTAAAGAAAAAAATGAGATAAGCGTCTATGTCAAACTTCAAGACTCTCTCTATCTTAATGCGATAAGTGACGACTCAAAACTTCAACTCTCCGTAAACAAATACTCTCAAAAACTTCTCATACGGTACCTTTTTTCACTGTTAGCTGTCCTAATAATCAGTCTTTTTTTACTCGATTATTACATGAAACCCTTGGGAATTCTCGCACAAAAAACGCGTGATTGGAAAACCGGGGATAAATTCTCACTCGACAACTCTGACCGAGAAATCCAAGAGGTTGTAACGGCGTTTAATACACTCATCCGCCGACTAGAAGCTTTTCGCACCAAAGAAGGAGAATTATTTAAAGAAGCAGCGCATGAGTTAAAAACTCCGCTTGCATTAATGCGTTCACGACTGGATGCATACGAGAACAGCAAAGGATATGATAAAAACAAATTTGTCGTTGATTTGGGACATGATATCGAGCGTTTAACAGCTGAACTAAAAAATGTTCTTTTCTTAGAAAGTTCCGACTATGAAGATCCTGTCTCACTAAGCATGAATACAACCTTGCGTAATATTGTTCAAAAAGTTGATATCCTCGCAAAACGAAGAAAACTGATCCTTCAGCTGCCTGCTCAAAACTTTACCCTTACTGCTCCTGAAAAACTACTGACTAAAGTTCTAACCGCTTTGATAGAAAATGCTATGACCTACGCGACAGAAAACAGCCAAATTGATATAGAGATTAATCAAAATGAGCGATCCATTACAATAGCCAACAATGCTGGCGATGAAAAATATCTATTTAGCTCCAAAATCGGACATAAGATGCTAAAAAGACTCAGTGAAGAACTCAATTACACGTATGAAATCACCCAGTACGCTTCGCGATATACCATTACTCTTCAATTTTTGTAAGCACTTGTTATAATAACGATATCAATCTCTCACTAAATAGGAATCTAATGCAATTTTTATGGCGCTCTACCAGTCACTTTAACCTCGCCAATTTAGTGACAATGGCAAATGTAACGTGCGGGCTTCTTGCCGCGTATTTCATTACGCAAGAACACTTTATCCTCGCATCGGCTCTTGCTTGGGCAGGAGGAGCATTCGATATTATTGATGGAAAAATTGCCCGAAAATATGGCTTATCTAATGAATTCGGGGTTCAGCTCGACTCATTCGCCGATTTTCTCAGTTTTGTCCTCGTGCCTGTATTTTTTATCTTTCAAGCTGTTTATACCGATCTCACAGGGCTCCCCCTGATCATCACTTCAATCGCTTCGATCTACTACGTCATCAGTGGATTACGCCGTTTGATTCAGTTTAACATTCAAACGGATGCCGGAGAAGTTGCGAAACATTTTACAGGAGTTCCAACACCCCTTGGAGCGATTTTACTCTGGCTTGTGTGGCTGGGATCAGGATTTATCGGATGGATCGGAGTGCTTGCGCTAATGGTTATCATCGGAGCGTTGCTCAATTCAAAAGTGAAGATTCCGCATTTATAAAATTTCTTCTTCCTCACTATCTGTGAGTGACGACGGAAGCATCTTTTTAGGCTTCAACCCCAGCTTTCGCATCGCTTCAACACGACGGATAAGACTGCCTTTTCCTGATAATTTTGTCATAGCACCTTCATAACTTTTTTGAGTACGACCGATTTGCTCACCGATCTTTTCCATGTCTTCCACAAATCCCACCAATTTATCATACAGCGCTTCGGCAGATTCGGCAATCGCTTTGGCATTGCGTTCTTGATACTCGCTTCTCCAGATATGTTCTATCGTGCGCAGAGTTACGAGAAGAGTGGATGGAGAGACAACGACAATATTTTGCTCGTATGCCGTTTTGAAAAAGGTATTATCCTGCTCTAATGCCAAAAGAAATGCCCCCTCTATCGGCATAAAAAGAAGAACAAAATCGAGAGTCCGAACACCGCTGAGCTGTTCATACCTCTTTGAACTCAAACCTTTTATATGGGCATGGATTGAGAGAAGATGCTGTTTCAACGCATGAGCACGATCTTCATCATTGTCGGCGCGGATAAATGCATCGTAGGCAACCAATGAAACTTTTGAGTCGATAATAATGTCTTTGTTTTGAGGAAGATGGACGATCACGTCAGGACGGAACTTTTTCCCCTCTTCATCACTGTACGTATTTTGGGTTTCGTACTCATGCCCTTCTCGCAATCCTGAATCTTCTAAAATTCGTTCCAGTACAATTTCACCCCAGTTTCCTTGGGTTTTATTCTCTCCCTTAAGGGCATTGGTGAGATTGATTGCATCTTCACTGAGGCGTTCATTGAGGGATTTTAGACGAAGGATTTCATCTTTGATACTCTGACGCTCTTTGGCATCGTGGATAAACTGCTCTTTGCTCTGAGTGGCAAAATTAGTGATCTGTTCACGGAATGGCTTGAGCAATAAATCGAGCCCTTTCGTGTGCGCTTCATCAAAGGTTTTCGCTTTTTGGTCAAAAATTTGGGTTGCCAAATGTTCAAACTGTCCTTTCATCTGCATTTTGGCTTCATCGAGGAGCCGCAATTTCTCTTCATACGAGCGAGCCGATTCTTCGTGACGCGTATGCAGTACAGCAAAATCACGCTCAAGTGCGTGATAATCATTGTTCTTGGCTTCAAGTTTTAATTGAGATTCCATGCGGGATTGATGTTCTTGATTGAACATCTCTTGAATCTGCAATGCACGTGATTCCAACAAAGCGTATTCCTGGCGGGATTGATTCCACATCCACGCGAACGTTCCGGCAGTTAGGGTGGCGATTAGGGTTGTTATTTCATATATCATGATGTGATTATAGCCAACCACCACCTAAGGCGAAAAAAATATGTCATGGTGTAATATTTTTCCATGAAAATATCTCCCAATGCCCAATGCCCTTGTCACAGCGGTGAAAAATACAAAAAGTGCTGTCAGCCCTATCATAAAGGGATATTCCCCTCAAATGCCCTCAAACTTATGCGCTCTCGCTACAGTGCTTATTCTTTGTCTCTGGCGGACTATATCCTAAAAACAACCCATCCCAATAATCCTGATTACACGGATGAAACAGCACTATGGAAAGAAAATATTTTAGACTTTTGTGACAATACTCAATTCTTAGGATTAAAGATCAACGAATTTATTGATGGTGAAACGGTCGCTTACGTAACGTTTGACGCAATCTTGGACAGCGGCTCTCTCAAAGAGAAAAGCCGATTTTTAAAAGAAGACGGGCGATGGCTTTATGAGGGCGGGAGCTTCGATTAGCACCCGACTATTTCTATGCAATCTTCCCCTTTGGGAATCAGACACAAAAACACATATGCTTCCTCCCCAACCGTCTCATAACTGTGCGCCACGCCCGCTGGAATAAAAAGAATATCCCCTGCAACCGCTTCAAATGTCACATCTCCACACTTCACATTTGCCTTACCTGAGAGAATATACTGCTCATGTTCCACCGTATTTGTATGATGAGGCATAAAACCGCCCGCATCGATCGTGAAACAGCGCATGGCAAAATTGGGAACTTCTTGCAACGAAAGAAGCATCTGCATGCTTACACCAGATCCTGCTTTTTGTGGCATCGATTCAATAGAGTTTAATTTTCGGTGTATCATTATCATCCTTTTTTTGGTTGTATTATCCCATATTTTCCTCAAACTTGACAACCCATCCACCATTGATTATAATGTCACTAACCAAAAAGACTCTCAAGCAATCTACAACTTTCTTCTATTGCACAAAATTAACATACCCTAAGGCTTCTTTCATAATGAGCGAAAACGCAAAAACCCCTACTCCTCGAAACAACACCAAAAACCGTACGCATACCCCAGTAGAAGGGTTCACGATTGAAGCCCTTAGAACAAAAACACTTGAAACCCTCCTAGAGATCGCAACCTCTCTCAACGTCGAAGATCCTAACGAGCTAAAACGTCAAGACCTCATCTTTGAAATCCTTAAAACCCAAGTACAGCAAGGCGGATTCATCCTCTTTACGGGTATTTTGGAAATCATGCAAGACGGTTACGGTTTCTTACGTGCTGTCGACCAAGGTTTCAGCGATTCAATGCACGATGCATACGTTTCCAGTACCCAAATCCGCCGTTTTGCACTGCGTAATGGTGACATCGTTACAGGTCAAGTACGCGCACCAAAAGATCAAGAGCGCTATTACGCCCTTCTAAAAGTCGAAGCGATCAACTACCTTCCGCCTGAAGAGTCTAAAAAACGTCCGTTATTTGAAAATCTTACCCCTCTTTATGCCCTCGAACAGCTCAAACTTGAGTATCTGCCAACGCATCTAACAGGTCGGATGATGGATCTGTTTTGTCCGGTTGGTAAAGGGCAACGTGGTCTCGTTGTCGCTCCTCCACGCTCAGGAAAAACAGAACTTTTAAAAGAGATTGCTCACGGTATCACCACCAATCATCCCGAAGCAGAACTCATGGTATTGCTCGTCGATGAGCGTCCTGAAGAAGTTACCGATATGGAACGCTCCGTCAAAGGCGAAGTTTACAGTTCTACGTTTGATGAGCCTGCTAAAAACCATGTCAAAGTCGCTGAAATGGTCATCGAGCGTGCAAAACGTCGTGTAGAGCTTGGCAAAGATGTCGTTATCTTGCTCGACTCCATCACCCGTCTTGCCCGTGCGTACAATACCGTTACTCCAAGCTCAGGAAAAGTCCTTTCAGGGGGAGTCGATGCCAACGCATTGCACAAGCCAAAACGTTTCTTTGGAGCAGCACGTAACATCGAAAACGGCGGAAGTTTAACCATCATCGCTACTGCACTGGTCGAAACAGGAAGTAAAATGGACGAAGTCATTTTCGAAGAGTTCAAAGGAACCGGTAACTCCGAAGTCGTACTCAGCCGTAAGATTTCAGAACGTCGAATCTATCCTGCTATTGATATTCTCAAATCAGGTACACGTAAAGAAGAACTTCTTTTAGGTGCCGATGTCTTGCAAAAAGTATTTGTATTGCGTTCTATGCTGCACAAACAAGAAGACGAAGTTGAAGCATTGCGTTTCCTCTACAGCACCATGCTAAAGAGTAAAAGCAATACTGAATTTCTTGACAGTATGAACGAGTCGGGTAAATAATGCGCGTCGGTGTTTTCGATAGCGGGGTTGGAGGCTTAAGCGTCGTCAAATCCCTATTGGAACACCATCTTTTTGAAGAGATCATCTATTTTGGTGATACCGCCCGTGTCCCTTATGGGGTCAAAGATCAAAATACCATTATCCGCTATTCTCTCGAAGCAATCGAATTTTTTAAAAACTTCGAGATCGATTTACTTATCACCGCATGCAATACCGTCAGTGCCTATGCTCTGGATGAGATGCGTCTTCACAGTGATCATGATGTTATCGGCGTTGTGGAACCGGGAGTCTTAGCCCTCAAAAATGCCATCCCTGATACGAATGCCAACATTCTTATTCTAGGGACCAAAGCCACAGTAAAATCAGGTGCTTACACAAAAGGGCTCAATGCTCTTGGCTATCAAAATCTAAGTGCCATTGCCACAGGGCTACTTGTCCCCATCGTCGAAGAGGGATTGTATGAAGGAGAAGTCCTCCAAAGTACTTTGAACCATTATTTTGGCAATTTGACAGAAGCTCCGGATGCGATTATCCTCGGATGTACCCATTTTCCCCTTATCGCCAATGCCATAGAGTCCTACTTCGAGGGAAAAAGTACCTTGATCCACTCAGGAGAAGCAATCGTCGAGTATTTAGAAGCGCATTACGATTTTACGAAACGGTTTGAGCATACAGAACTGAAATTTTTCGCCTCTGAAAATCCAGAGGGACTTCGACGTACCGCCAAAGAATGGCTACAATTATAAAGGAAAAGTAATGGCTGAACGTTCCGAAGTATTAGCATTAAAATACCGCCCAAAACGATTCGAAGAGCTTATCGGACAAGAGAGTATCTCTCAAACTCTCAGCCTCGCTCTGGACTCTAAACGTCTCTCTCATGCGTATCTTTTTTCAGGGCTTCGCGGATCAGGAAAAACCTCTACTGCACGGATTTTTGCTAAATCACTCATGTGCGAAAACGGTCCAACTTCCGCACCGTGTGATGTCTGTTCTCACTGTGTGATGGCGAACGAAGGTCGTCATATTGATATCATCGAAATGGACGCTGCATCCAGTCGTAAAATCGATGACATCCGTGACCTCATCGAAAACACCAAATACCGTCCGGCAGCAGGGGCATTTAAAATCTTCATCATTGACGAAGTACACATGCTCACGAAAGAAGCGCATAATGCTCTTCTTAAAACGCTTGAAGAACCGCCTGAATATGTCAAGTTTATTCTGGCAACGACCGATCCGCTCAAACTCCCGCCTACCATTCTGAGCCGAACACAGCATTTTCGTTTTAAACGTATCAGTCATCCGAATATTGTTCATCACCTCAGCCACATCCTCCACCTTGAAAATATTGAGTTTCAGCCAGAGTCCCTCGATATTCTGGCACGAAGCGGGTCAGGAAGCCTACGAGACACGCTTACACTTCTTGATCAGGCAATCATCTATTCCAAAGGTTTTGTTGACGTAAAAACGGTTACTGATATGCTGGGACTTCTTGATCCTGAATATATCTCGCTCCTCTTTGACGCCATTTTCGCCAAAGACCGTAATTCACTTATCGGTATGCTCAAAGAGCTCGAAGCCTATGAAGCCGAAATGGTGGTCGATGAACTCATCGCTTTTCTCAAAGAAAAGCTTTATGAGGGAGATCATCGCTTTAGTTCTCTGGTTATTGAACGATTTTTTCGAATTCTCAGTGATGCTAAAACCCTCTTCGCCATCAATGCGGATGGCGGTTTTGTCATAGGACTCATCTTATTTAAGATGATTGAAGCACTGAAGATCAAAGAGATCGATGAAATGATCGAGTCCCTCGAATCACGCACACCGCTGCATTCAGTTCCCACTACAACACCGATAGCAACAGCTCCTCAACCTGTTCAAAAAATCACAGTAACCGCGTCCGAAGTCTCCCCTTTTGATCACTTATGCGCCAAAATCCGTGACCGTGATGCCACTCTTTCGCGATGCTTTGAGAACAATATCACATTTGTTTCGTTTTCCGATAATACCTTAACATGGGAAAGTTGTGCTGAGGGAAATGATAGAGAGCTACTAAAACACGGATATTCCATTATCCGCCAATTTGTCCGTGAAATCTACGGGATCGACACGGTGATAAAATCTCAAGGATGCAGCAAAGAAGCAGTCGCAGAAGCTCCAGAGCCAACACCTGACCCTATCATTGAGCCAATCCCTGAACCTGTCATAGAACCAGCTTCTATGGTAGAAGATGTGGAAATTAGCGTCGGAAGCTGTGTCAGTCAATGCGATGAAGTCAGTGTAAAAGAATTTGACGGTTCAGACGTCCTAAAAGAACCCATGATTGCCAAAGCCGCTGAACTCTTTGAAGCAACCAAGATTACGGTGCAATCGAAGGTATAACCTCGATTTTATCGTTTTTTCCACACCGACATTTGTGAAATCGTATGTTGAAACTTACGTGCGGTTTCGCGAATAACGAACGGGACATCTTCAGTTGCGATAAGCTCAAAATGGCTTTCTAATAGTTCTGTTAATCCTTCTAAAGTCGAGACTTCTTTTCCCTTTTCATCCACATAACCGCCTATCCAAAACTTTTTTGCTGTGTATTCTTCTTTCCATGTATAAGGTGAAGTCAGTACCAAAATTCCATTATCATTAATCCGTTCATGAATGGTTGATAAAAACAATTTTGGCTGATACAATCGGTCGATAAGATTGGTAGCCATAACCAAATCATAGCCGCTAAACGTTTCAGCCAAAGCGCACGCATCTCCTTGAGAAAATTTCACTTTGACACACGCATCTCGGAAGCTATACATTGTCATATCAACAAGTATTTGATTTTTAAGATCACCTTCTGTATTTTGCGCATACATTATTCGACCATTTTTTTGAAGCTCTGCTGCCGCATCTATAAACGCCTGAGAATAGTCAACACCATCCACATGATCAAACTCCAGTGCCAGCTCAAAAGATGCTCGCCCTGTTGCACATCCTAGATCTAATGCCTTGCTTTGTTGCGTATTTTTAGAATACCCAATGGCTTTTTGCGCACATACTTTAGCAAAGTTTTCAACACCAAAATAGTCATCTCCATATTGAAAATCACAATATTGAGAGACCAATTCATCCGTTTCGTAAATATTTGTTTCTTTCATCATGTCCACCTAGCTTTTTAATAATGGAAGTGTATTAAGCAAATTTTCACAATATTGCCACTGATCCAATGTCTCTTTCCACTCAGAGGGAATCGCATTAACGCCTTTGGACGCACCTAAGACCATCCCGATGGCAATAGCACGAGAAGCATTATCGCCTCCGACCATTGCATTCGCTTGTAATGCTTTTTTTAAACCCTCTGCTTCATTGGCATACTTGAGAATAAAATAAACCGCTCCCGGAAGTGTACCCTCCGTCGGGCTCGCTTTACCTACTTTTATTGGCTCAGAGCGTCCAATATCCCACAATCGTGCCATACTGGTCAATGCCAGATCATCTACGAAAGGTTCAAGCGACAATGGCGACTCAGGATCAGTTGCTTCCGTAAATTTTGCAATCGCCTGCGCTACTTTACGCTCCACAAAACCGCCCATCTGTATGGCAACCATTTCAATAGCTTCTTGAGGAGACAACCCGTTTATAACACGATGCGTAACCCGAGCAAAAAATTCTCCACCGCCTAGCGCTTCACTGTTTTTATGAGTAAACATACATGCTCGAGCAACATTCGCCAGCTCTTCTTCGTTTTCATAATAACCATGAGCCGCAACATGACGAATCGCCATTGCATTCGAAATTCCCCCTAAACGCTCTACCGGGACACCCTGTCGTACTTGGGCATACGTTTCTTTGGTCATGGTACAAATCCATGAGCCCCATCCGTTTTCAAGACGATTCATCCAATGCCCAATCATGGTACTCACATCAAAAGCTCTTGGCGGTACCGCAGTAGAACTCAAATGTTCTAAAACAACGACATTGTAATCACCATAATCGGTAGTACCTCCCGCACTTTTCCCCGGATGGTAGTTACGCTCACCCCAACCAATACCATGTGTTTGACCACCCATCATTTCTCCGGGTGACATAAACTTCTCAATAGGTTTATCCCCATACGCTCTAAAAATCTTCTGTGCATCATACTCGTAATGACTTCCAAGACAAAGGGCATCACCCACTAAAGCACCGAAAAATGCTCCTCTAATTGCTTCTTCTTTTGTAACATGATCCATACTATATATCCAATTTTTTTACGAGTTTATCCGATTAAAGCGTTAAGTTTAAAATACTTTATTGCTTTTTTACTTTTTTTCAGCTATACTTCAGCTATTGAAAGATGATTTAGAGTTTCATCTTTGGCTAGCTCTCTATTGAAGACCTTTTGTTAACAGTACGGCCCGCTCTAAGAATACTCCACTTTATATTTTCGACCACCACGGCAACGGGGTGTATTTTTTAACAAAAAGGTCTACTATGGCAGATGTAATCAACGGAACAGTAAAATGGTTCAATGGCGAAAAAGGTTTTGGATTTATCCAACAAGATAACGGAGACAAAGATTTGTTTGTTCACTTTCGTCAAATTAACCGTACTGGTTATGGTCGTGTTTCACTTGAAGAAGGTCAAAAAGTATCTTATACTGTTGGTCAAGGCGAAAAAGGTCCACAAGCAGAAAACGTTACAGCACTGTAATTTCTTCTTATTGAGCAGGTTTTCTGCTCAATATCTTCTACTCATTCATTAACAATCGTTTCATTCGTCGCTCCACAAAGAACTATTCACCCACTTTTCAATATATCTACCAACCCTATTCACGATCACTAAGGATCACCAAATGGAAAGCAGAGAAGCCGTTTTAGATGCCCTTTCAAAAGGTAAAAAACTCACTAGCACCGTTACAGGTCTACAATATATTCATATCGATGGAAAACTTCATGCACGTCACGGAGAAAAAAATGACTGGAATCAAAGTGAACTTTGTTTCGATAATCCTCCATCATGGCTCAATCTAAGAGACTAAGGGAACTGTATGAACGGGAATGAGCGTAAGAATATACAATCCGGTAAACGCGTCACCATAGTCCTAAAGCAAGATCAATCTTCGGGAAAACTTACTGAAGGAATTGTACGTGATCTTCTTACTAACTCCTCTTCTCATCCGCACGGCATCAAAGTACGCTTAATGAGTGGTGAAGTTGGTCGCGTTAAAGAGGTCTTTTAATACCCCAGCGTGATGAACGCATACCCCGCCATAGAACAACTCCAATAAGAATACCTATACTGTCCGCCACGATATCCAAAGTTGAAAAAAAACGTCCCGGTATAAAATACTGCGTTACTTCAATTTGAAAACCAACGAGCAACAATAGAGCAATTTTTTTGACTTCTGAAAAATGATTGTACGCAAAACTGATTAAAATAAATAAAACAAAAAATGCAACAAAGTGGTTTTGTTTATCCCACATTCCATCCATAGCTTCGATATGTTGTGGCGTAAGAGCTAAATACTCTATCACACTAAAATTGCCAAACAGTGCGCTTTTAAAAAAAATTGTTTTCATTGATAGTATTATAACACGCTTCGCACCCCTAACGAATACTTACAACATTGCGTGTCACGACATCCAACGTATCGGTAATGGTGAACGTTTGATAAGGGATTTTTAGCGAAGATTCTATCATTAATGCTGTCGAAAAAACGCCGCTAATAACGGCAGAGTGGGAAATGACGGTTGCGGAAAGGAGTTTTCGAGATTGTTCTTGTTTACTGATAATGTGGGAAAATTGACGCTCTTGAATCCGGTAATGTCTCTCATAATCTGCTGATGTGGTTAAGGCGGCATCACAAAGATCGACATACATGAGATTTACTGCGGGGTTAATAGGATTTTTTATCCCTATTTTAAACGCCTCACCATCGGGCTTTTTCCCTAAAGCATATAAATCACCCCCAAAATTGACAAGGGCACTCTTTATTTTCCTTTTTTTTAGAATTTCAACCGCTTTATCCACCGCATATTCTTTCACCAATCCCCCTAAGTCGATCTTGGTAAAAGGATTGTCAAAAACTATTTTCCCTTTTTTAATCTCAAAATGGTCACATCCGACATAAGGGGTATAGCACTCTTTATACGATTGAACCTCATCCAATGTATCGAGTTTAAACATTGGTTTTAAAGTTGCCACTGTGATATCGAATAAGCCGTTTGTCTGGGTATAAAATGATTTGGCTCTTTGTAAAAGATCTTTGGTTTGCATATCAATGACCTGAAGTTCTCTGGAATTGATTTGTGAGACAACCGACATTTCATCAAAATAGTTGTATTTTTTTTCCAAAGCCTTAGTCATGATTAAAATCTCTTTGGCAACCTTAGCAGCTTCTTCTTTATTGGGTAAATAAATGACGACCTCGCATGGAGTCGTCATCGCTTCAAAGTGAAAAATATTTTTCATTAAAATTTATATTTTAATCCTGTCGTAAAATAGAGTGCTTTCAATCCGGTACTTTGTTCATACAAGTTGGCACCAAAATTATAGTTCAATTTATCGTTAATTTTGTAATCGATACCCATTTTATAAGTTATGGCATTAAATGCATTCACCCGTTCATCACTGGAAGCAAATTTTTCATTGCTAAAGCTCTCCCCATAAAAATTAGCTTTCGTTTGCGTATAATAGCGGATACCACCACTCAGAATAATATCACTTCCCACTTCATAATAGAGAAGAGAATCGACCGTATGTGAGGTAATATCCCAATCATCATTGTAAAATCTATAACTCAATTGCGAAGAGAATCGATCATCAAAAGCTTTTTGATAGCCCAATTTAATTCCGTAACCCGCTTTTGCATCGGGCTTTAGTTCATTAGTAACTACATTAGTATTTCGAATAATATTATGATACGGGCTACTTAAAAAACCCGATTCATTACTGTAAAACACCCCGATATTAGCGATACTTGAAGTATCAATCACTTGTATAAATCCAACTTGAGCATTAATTACACTGCTTGTCATTTTTGCACTTGCACCACTAGAAACGTCACATGCAGTGTGTTGGTTACATTGAATAGTTATTTCATTATTTTGGTATGAGCCTCCGAATAATATACTTTGATTATGGGAGTCATCCAAATAATGGAGATATGACGTACTGAATTCCAATGAATCAAAATCATGCTCACTGCTGGAGCTGAATCCAATTTGCAATTCATCCCGATTTTTAAACCGTGTCGTCAAATTGGCGTTTCCAGCGTTACGCTGCTCCTCAAACGCGACATTCCCTTTTTTAATATTCGTACTTGTACCTCTGCTATACGATGATGCCCCACTTGTTGCATCATAATAAGTAGGGCTTGCTCCACTAACGCTATCAGTGACAATATCCACATTCAGAGTATAATCGGTACCGAAATCTTTGTTAACCTCTATCGATGGTGCTATAACACTCACTCTGGAGTCATTTTCACTGTAATGCAAAATCTGTACGTTGACATAATCTTGCGCCGAAACGTTCATACTGACAATCGCTAAACTTGCAATAAAAGATAATTTACTCAATTGCATCCGCAACCTCCTCCGCCGATACTACCGCCCCCTTTGGTGGCTTCTTTTGAGTAATGAATATGATCATCGTATTTTTTAGTGAGTTTATTGATCCCACCCTCTTTCATCGTCTCTTTCGCCAATATCGATTTTTCCCAAGGTTGAACCTCTTTAACACACCCGCTCAACAAAAGGAGCGGCACCAACATTATCAATCGTTTCATTATTTTCCCTCACATAACCGAAGCTGTTCTTCTATTTTAATTTCTAAATCGGGGACTGCTCCAAAAATCTTGCCACAGTTTTGTCCATTTTTAACAATATAAATCGCTGGCATCCCCATTGGTTTGTATTGAGAAATGATTTTATTTGAACTGTCATCAACCACATAAAATGTGAAATATTTTTTTAGTTTTTGCTGAAACTTTTTAGCATCATTTGGATTTTTATCGACATCGATACCAATCACTTCAATATTTCGACTTTTGAGCTTCGGTTCTATTTTGGAAAGGATCGGTATCTCTTTCTCACATGACGAACACCATGAAGCAAAGAAATCGAGTACATACGTTTTATTAGGCGAAAGCATTAATTGCTCGCTTCCCAGTGCGAATGTCACAGACGCGGTTAAAAGTAATAATGTTTTTTGCATAAAGCCCCCTATTTCGTTTGAATTATAGATGGACATTATGAATTTAC
The DNA here is from genome assembly GCA_043797085.1 of Pseudomonadota bacterium. GTDB lineage: Bacteria > Campylobacterota > Campylobacteria > Campylobacterales > Sulfurimonadaceae > Sulfuricurvum. The sequence goes on from JAZDQA010000012.1 coordinate 116,450, forward strand.
AATGAAAAATCTGAAATGTTACGAAATCTATTTTTTATCTTGATCTCTCAATAATTGATCGGATTAATACAAAAACTGTAATTCAGCTCTTACGGAATCCGAACAATTCAAGTGAACTTTTCGTCGCACGGGCGATAATACTCTGCTCTGGTCGAAACATCGCATTGGAAATCACTTTGACACACTCCATGATCTCCTCAAACCCATGATTGGGATAGGTGCTTTGGAGAACGATCCTATCCATACTCATCTGCGCTAACACCTCTGTATCAAACGCTCCGATATTTCCCATCCCCATCGCGAGGTAAAAGTTAGGGAGATTTTCATGCTCACGCGTAGCATTGAGGATAATCCCTCTGCACTCACCCAAAGAATCAATCAGCGTCTCATTGAGATACGCTTCATCGATGACAATCGGTTTATCACTCATCGTGACACTATCCTCATCACTCACAATCGAAAATGCAACACACTTTCCATCCGCTTTATCCCGTAAATGCAACGGCACAGAGTAAAAGATACTCTCATATTCATCCGCGATTTTTTGGGTTTGCTCTATCTCGGAAATCGTTTTGGGATGGAGGATAAACATCTGCACCATCGTATCTTCTATAATCTCATCCAAATTATCGAAAAAATCTTCATCAGCATTGCATAAATTGACGTCAATCGTCATAAGTCCCCTTTGGTTTATACTTGACGTTAGGTATGCAAATACGATTCTATCCGCTATCATTGCATCCACAAGAAAAAGGATCAACTATGGACGGCAAAGAACGAAAAAATATTATGTCAGGCAAACGGGTGAGCATTGTCCTCAAAGAGGATCAAAGTACAGGGATATTGACAGAGGGAGTTGTCCGTGACATCCTCACCAAATCACCGAACCATCCGCATGGGATTAAAGTACGGTTGATGAGCGGAGAAGTGGGACGGGTTAAAGAGGTGTTTTAGTCAATTTTGGAAAAAGTCAGATAAAATAATTTCCACTTATTCTCTTCAAAGGTATATGATGAATCTCAGTAACATAGAACAAGAAGAATATTGTACATTTTTATTATTTAAACGTCATGTAGAAGTATTACGTACTTTACGCCCTGATATATATATGTCATTTGGGAATGATGAGCATGCTTTTAGCATTAAAGGAGAAGATGCAAAAAACATGGATGACTATGAGTCGAAAAGGCAAATAGTAATGGCGTTAAATGCTTCAATTATCCTAAACACAACAAGTTTTTTTGAAGGGTTTTTAGAAAATATTCTACTTAGAAAAATTGGAAAAACAACAGCACTTCCTGAGCATATAAAAAATATTATCGAAGAATATCAACAACAAATATTACGAATAAGTTCATTTGCTGACTTCAAAAAGTACTTTCAAAAGCTTTTTCACAAAAAAATCACTGATGTCCTTAATATGAAAAAAAATGATTTAGATTTTATTGATAAGTTCTACACTGTAAGACATTTATTATCTCATGGTTCATGCTTAGATACTGCATCAATAAAATTAGAAATAGGTAGAAAGCTTTTTCATACGGATAGTGCTTACATTGCATTGATGAAAGCCTTGCAAGAAAGATACTCCCATAAATATGATTTAAATATTGATTTTATGAGCCTATTAAATTTCAGTGAAGTTATTGATGATTTTAGTAACACGATTTTTGATATTGCAACAAAATTAGCTGAAGAATTAAAAAAAAATAATTTGATTGATTCTTCAGGATTCTGGGGAGATTTTTCAGGACGAGGAATGTGGGGAGAAATTTAATCTATTCTTTTAATCTTAAAGGCTATTTAATAGTGTAGTAATTTCAACTACTTTCCCCTTACTATTCCCCTTCACATACTCCACAATCATCCCATGAAACCGCGCAAACGTCTGTTGCAGGATTGATTCATCGAAGTGCTCACGAATCCCCCGTTCACACCATTCTTGAAGCTCATCATACCCCTCGAACTCATACCCGAACGCTCTCAGAAGCCGTGCGGTGTAACTGTCCACTACCATCGCATCTCGCAAGCACGCATAACAGAGTATCGCATCGGCACTCTCAGGACCGATCCCCTTTTGCGCCAATAACCACTCTCGATCAACCTCTAAAGAAAATTCTTCAAACGAACCAAAACTTTCGCTAATAGCGTTGCAGAGTAAAATGATATTTTTGGCTTTTGCTTTTATCAGTCCGCTGGGGCGGATTAGCTCCATCAGTATTTCTGGGTCTATGTGGCGCAGTGCTTCTAAGCTAAGGTATCCTGAGTGTGAGAGGTTCTCTAACGAGGTAACAACTCTGCTCCATTGGGTGTTTTGGGTGAGGATGGCACCCACAACCACTTCAAAAGTGCCGTGTTGCGGCCACCAAAGGGGTTGTGTGTGTTCGAGGAGGTTAAGACGATCAAGGGCGGTGTAGAGTTCATAGGAATCGGTTAAATGCAAAAAAGCTCCTTTATTAGATACCTGTCCGTTCGTGGTGAGCCTGTCGAACCATGAACTGATTACCCTTCGACAGGCGCAGGGCGAACGGAAAAATCATTACTCCTCAATCCACGCATCGGTTCTAAACACACGTCCGTCATCAAATATTTTGAGTTTAAACGCTTCGGTGCATTTGCCCTCTTCGAGTGTCATGATAGCGATTTGGAGAATTTTACGGCATTTTTCCGGTACTTCAAAACGTCCGGCCATACCGGTAATAAATCGTTCCAAAGGCACTTTAGCATCCATTCCGATAACATTGTCTCGACATCCGCTCAAACCCATATCTGTAAGATACGCTGTACCTTTTGAAATTTGAAAATCATCACTTCCTACATGGGTATGGGTTCCGATGATGCCGCTTGCTTCGCCTTGAAGCAAAATCATCATGGCACGCTTTTCACTCGAGGCCTCTGCGTGAAAATCAAGGAAGATATGGTTAATTCCTTCTTCTTTAAGTTGCGCTACAGTATCACGAGCGCATCGAAAAGCATTATCGACATACGGCATCCCATAATGCCCCATGATATTAAGTACGGCAAGCTTTTCACCTGCTACATCAAACACTCGGCATCCGCTTCCAGGTACACCTGCTGGATAATTGTGAGGGCGAAGCAAAGGAAGTGATTCAAGGAGAGGGAGTATATCTTTTTTATCCCATGTATGATTTCCGCCGGTCATCACATCGATACCGCAATCAAAAAGCTCTTGGGCATTTTTTAACGTTAAACCAAAACCGTGGGAGGCATTTTCGTAGTTGGCAATGACAAAATCTATTCCGTACTCACGTCTAAGTTTTCTAACGTGTTCTTTAATCATCACGCGTCCAGGACGACCGACGACATCCCCTATAAATGCTATTTTCACTACTATTGCCTCGTATATTAATAATGAAAGTGTATCATTACGTATGTTAAAGTACATCAACGGTTACAATCAAGCCATTAAAACTCAAATAGAATCTTTACTGCACCAAAATAAACTCGGTGAATATCTTCTCAATCGCTATCCCGATACGCACAGTTATACCACCGATAAGAGTCTCTATGATTATGTTATTGATTTAAAAAACAACCATTTACGCAACAGCTCTCCCATCTCAAAAGTCCTCTACGATACCAAAATTCGAGATTTGCAATCGGCATTGGGAACGCATACTTTTATATCTCGCGTCCAAGGCGGTAAACTCAAATCCAAAAATGAGATTCGAATCTCTCATCTTTTTAAAAAAGTGCCTGAACCGTTTTTACGAATGATCGTCATCCATGAACTTGCCCATCTCAAAGAAAAAGATCATAATAAAGCGTTTTATAAACTCTGCACCCATATTGAACCCTCATATCATCAGCTTGAGTTTGATGTGCGGTTGTATTTGTCACAGCGTGATTGTCACGGAGACATCTACTAAACTCTTACTAACTCCACTAACGTCTCATAATGTTCCGTATGGGGAAACATATCAAACAATTGCACTTTTTTAACGCTGTACAAAGATAAATAATCCAAATCTTTTGCCAAGCTCGTTGCATTACAGCTTGAATAAATAATCCGTTTCGGAGCACTTCTCTCAAGCCATTTGCATAATTGTTCCCCCAAGCCTCTGCGCGGAGGATTTACAATGACGATATCCACATTTTTTCCTGACACAGCGGTAAAACTTGCCGTATCCATTGCCTCAAAGCGAAGGTTATCGAAGCCGATTAATGCAGCCGAATCACGAGCACAGGCAATGGCTTCACTCTCGATTTCTATTCCGACAATTTCTCGATCAGCTGCCGCACAATGAAGGGCGAATCCTCCGACACCGCAAAAAAGGTCCCAGATCACTTTCGGTTTACTTTCCCCTACCCATTCTGACGCCGTTTTATACAACTTAGCCGCGACATCGGTATTGGTTTGAAAAAAACTTTTAGGTCGTATAAAAAGAGGGATACCGTTTAGCCGCTCTTCGAGACGAGTACTCTCCGTCAAAAAAATCTCTTCCTCACCCTCTAAAATTGCCATATGAATCGGTTGAATATTTGCAGTAACAACTTTTAGCTCAGGACACTGTGCAATCAATCCACTCAAACCATTTTGAAGCCGTGAAATCACTCCATGTGAACGTAAAACAAAGCGGAGCATCATAGAATTATTCTGTCTACTTCGCGTCAATAAAACGTATTTTAGTTCACCCTTTTTCAATCTCACATCATAAGCTTTGATACCCAAACTACGCAACCATACTTGTGTAGTTTCCAGTACATGCTGCATCGAGGCATCATACAGCGGACATTGAATCAAGCTTACGTCTTCTGATAGTCCAAGCACTACACCATCACGACTAGGGATTGCTACCATCTTGGCCTTGTTTCGAAATCCTTTTAATGGACTGGGAGAGGGTTTCAGATATTCTTTAGGAGCAAATTTAAAAAGTAACTCATGTAAAAGCACACTTTTTTGTTTTAACTGCTCCGCATAAAAAAAGTCAATCCAAGAGCAAGAACGGCAGACTTGTGCATCATAAAAAGAACAAAAACTCATCAGAGAACCTTTGGCTTAGCAGTTCGTAAATAGTGTAATACCGTAGCAATCAAATCATCATCATCTTTGCTTTTACTCTGCAAACTCTCTTTTGAACCATTTAAATATTCGATACCAATGTTTTGATTGTAATTACTCACTGTTTTAATTTTTTTCTCGATACACAACAGCTTCATGACCATAATCTCAAAAAACTGCTTTGTCGCAATGTCAGGCTTACCGAAACGGTCTTCGACCTCTTCGAGTATCTCATACACTTCACTGGGTGCTTCGCAATGACTTAGGCGACGATAGAGTTCAAGCCGCAAACGATCCTCATGAACTACATCATCACTAATAAAGGCACTGATCGTGAGCTTAATATCCACTTTGGCACGCACAGCAGTCGTTTGATTCGTGAGAATTTTAATCGCATCTTCCAGCATCCGCAGGTAGAGGGAATAACCGATGTTTTTAATATGACCGCTTTGAGCATCACCGACAAGATTTCCACCGCCGCGGATTTCAAGATCATGATACGCCAACATCGAACCGCTTCCCAAAAATGAGTTTGATTCGAGTGCTACAAGCCGTTTTTTTGCCTCTTCGGTCAAATGGTCTTTGTCATCAACGATAAAGTACGCATACCCCTCGATATGCCCGCGTCCAACACGTCCGCGAAGCTGATGTAAATCTGCCATCCCAAAACGATCCGCCCCGTCGATAATCATCGTATTAACCGTAGGCATATGGATGCCCGATTCGATAATCGACGTCGCAAGCAATACATCATACTCCCTATTGGCAAACTTCGCTAACTCCTCTTCTGTTTTTGTTGCACCGATTTGTGAATGAAGGATCAAAATACGTAAATTTGGCAAGATCGCTTTGAGCTCTCCAGATTTAATAATCATCGAGTCAATCGAGTTATGGACATAAAAAAGTTGCCCGCCACGACGAAGCTCACGTAAAATGACCTCTTTGATAAGCTTCTCATCGTAATTTTTCACAAATGTACGCACCCCTAACCTCTCGCTTGGAGGAGTTAAAAGTTCTGACATTGTCTTAATCGAACTCATAGCTTGATTCAAACTTCGTGGAATCGGGGTCGCACTCATGGAGAGGAGATGGACGTTTTCATAGAGTGATTTGAGCTTCTCTTTTTGTTTGACCCCAAACTTGTGCTCTTCATCGATGATAACCAACCCAAGCTTCAAACAACTCACCCCAAACAGCGCATGGGTTCCAACCACACAATCTATCTCTCCGCTTGACAAAGCTTTTAAAGTAGCGGTTTTTTCTTTGGCACTGACAAAGCGATCAAGCTTGGCAACACGCAGACCAAATGCACCTAAACGCTCTTGCAAGGATTTAAAATGCTGTGAACTAAGAAGGGTTGTAGGGACAACAAGAAGGGACTGGTATCCACCGCGAGCTGCCGCAAAAATAGCATTCATCGCTACCTCTGTTTTTCCAAATCCAACGTCCCCGCTTAATAACCGATCCATGATCTGTCCTGAGGATATATCGTTTATAATAGAACTAATCGCACTGGACTGATCTGCGGTATAGTCAAATCCTGCACCTGCTTGAAAGCGCTTCAACTCACCCGCATCGACATTCAATCTAGGGGCTTTTATGAGGGCACGACTTGCCGCGATTCCCACAATTTCAGAAGCGATTTCAAAAAGTCGCGCCTTGACCGATTCTTTGAGTTTTCCGAAACTTCCTTTGCCCAGTCTATCAAGCACCGGCAAGGACCCTGAGGCAATATAGCGATCAATCGTATCGAGATTTTCGACAGGAAGGAGGAGCTTATCGTCCCCCATGTATTTGATAACAACAAGATCTTTAATCCCACCGAGAATTTCAGCTTGCTCAATCCCCTCAAATATCCCGACTCCATACTCTTCGTGGACAACATAGTCCCCTACTTTTAAATCATCAAGAAGAATAGACGTTTTACGGCGACGACGCTTTTTCTCATGTCGGTTAAGTGAGATTATCACCTCATCCGAACTGATCAGATTAAGGACAATTCCTGAAGTTTTAATCGTTAAATCTTTAGTGTCAAAAATTCCTGCTGATTTAAGCTGTGTATCACTGGCGACAATAAGGGTGAATTTTTTGTTTTTATGAACGCTTTGCAATGTTTGAAAATTAGGAGCTATCAGGGATTTATAACGCACTGCATCAGCGATAATGTCAGTTTCTAAATGCGTACGCAAAATAAGTGGAAAATCCAATCCATACGACTCATCCAACAGCGATTTCATTTCGTGAAGACGCAAAAGTGATTTACCCTGAGTAAAATCAGTCCCCTCTTCTCCCAAAACCCAAAATCCAAGAGATGCCATATCTTTGACAAAACTGTCGCTTTGCGCATTTGAAATAGCCTTATCAAACCGTTTTCCCTGTTCTTCATCCAGTGAGAAAAAGGCACTGGTTACCTCGATGGAAGCGAGCTCTTCTTTTTGCGTTCGTTGTGTCTCAACGTCAAATGCTTTTATCTCTTCGATCTCATCATCAAACAAACTGATACGATAAGGATTTTCGGTATTGGGGATAAAAATATCGAGAATGTCGCCTCGATGGGATACCTCACCCTCCATCTCCACCATATCGACAAACGTATACCCCCAGCGTAAAAGCGTTTCTTTGACACTTTTTAGGTCTATTCTGGAAGCAAATTCGATGGTCATACTTTGAAGTAAAGAAGCGTTTGGAAGAGGATAGAGCAATGTTTTCAAAGGTGAGATGATAAGCGGTTTTTTCGCAGAAGTATAATAGGTGCGCAATGCGGCAAACAGCGCAAACAACTCTTCATGAAAGGGGCGCAAGTCATCCATATAGGAGGCTCTAAAATCAGGAAAAACGAGAGTTTCTATCTCCAAATACTTTGCCACATCCGCAAGTTCACTCGCTTCTTTAGCATCTTCACACACGAGTATATCGCATCGTTTTTTGGGGTTATTTTTTAGATACTCATAAAATCGTGGTTGTGACATTAATGGCTTTTCATCCTCTTTAAAAATGCTTCGGCAACACTGAATGAACCAAAGACTAAATATTTATTTTTTTCTTTTATTTCGTTAAATAGACTATAGTCTATTCCTAATTCTCTCAATATAGATTCCAATAACTCTCTCTCTACGATACGAGCTTCATCCACTTCAATGATTTCAACCAGCTCAATGATCGGCATTAAAATGGTTAGAATCTCTTTGTAATCTTTATCCGCATAGGTATTATAGATAAGCGTTACTTTTTGACCGCTAAACGCTTCGGCAATTGCACGTGCAGCAAGGGCATTATGCCCGACATCAAGGGTAATATTATCCTTGATTTTAGTCAGTCGTCCAAAAAGTGCATTTTGATCAAACAGCTCCTTTTGCGCTGTGTAACCCAAAATTTCAAAAGCTGACATTGCCAGTTCCAAATTATCGCGTAAATAATCACTGAGACCATTTTTTATGGCAATTTGCAATGCGCGTTCCTTGATTTCAGAAGTTGCCATCCCATCAATGCATTTAATCTCGGTTTTTTTCTCATTCGCGATTTGACGAGCAATAATTTTGGTTTCGATATACGGCTGCTTACCCATCAACGCTACACTTTGCATACTTCGTAATTTTGTTGCGGCAATAGACTCTATGGTGTTCCCCAAAAAGGCACTGTGATCAAAATCAATGGGGGTAAAAATACTCAAGATTTTATCAAAAACATTGGTTGCATCGAATTCGCCACCAAGTCCGGCTTCGAGAACGACGTAGTCACACTCTTCAAATACCACCATCGCAAGAAGTGTCGTATATTCAAAATAACTAAGAGAATCTGCACATTTAGACGTGAGCATGCTTAGGAGCTTTTGATGTGCATTCTCAAGTGATTCATCCGAAATCTCAGAACCATTCATCCATATCCGCTCATTAAAACGCACGATATGAGGAGAGGTATAATGTCCTGTTTTTTTTCCTGCACGATGCAAGGCTGTCGCTAAAAAACGACCGGTACTTCCCTTGCCATTCGTACCCACAACATGAATAATTTTTGGAATGGCTAAAAAAGATCGGATACTCTCATACGCTGCTGGAAACCGTGCATAATCAATAACATCATAAAAAAGAGGCTTAGAGCCAAGGAATTGAACTAATGTCATGCAGGCTCTACGCGATTACGCCCTTTTTTCTTTGCTGTATAAAGCTGCTCATCCGCACCAACGATAGTATTTCCAAGTGATGAATATTGGTCACGCTGTGCGATACCTGCGCTAACACTGAGCTTAATTCGCTTATCTTGATACATAAAATGAGCTTCTTCGACATGTTCACGTACTTTATTAGCAAATATTTTTGCCCCATCAACTGTAGTATCCCCCAATATAACAAGAAATTCTTCTCCGCCATATCGTCCTACTATATCATTGGTACGTGCTTCATCTTTGAGAATACGAGCAAATGCACGCAGAACCATATCTCCCGCTTCATGCCCATATGTGTCGTTGACTTGCTTGAAATGATCTAAATCAAACATCACAATGCAATACGTTCGACCATGACGTTCAAATTCAGCCTCTTTATGCCCCATAAACTCATCAAGAGCCCGTTTATTATAAAGCTTGGTCAAAAAGTCCTCTCGTGAAGCGTATGTCGCTTGAGCTAATTCCTCTTCGAGTGCTGTAATTTTAGACCCCATTTGAATCACTTGTTCATTATGAAATTTTAAATCTTTACTTAATCCTTCAACTTTTTCTTCTAACGCACTTGCAATGGTATACAGTCGCTTGTGCGCTGTTTTAAAATCACTTGCTTTTTCTGATCCTAAACTTTCTAAATCTTTTTTTATTTCTTTAATTTCAACACTTGACATATCACTGCGTTCAATCAAATTAATAAGCTGTGCAGAGAGTTTGCCTAACAAAGTATCTAAAGAACGAATCATCTCATTCACACTTTTTTTATCCAATGCAATACGCATTGCAATCGCTGTTTTAATCTCATTCTCGAATTCATCATGAGCTATAAGTTCAGGATTGTCATATACTTTGCTCGCTAATGCAGCAAGTCCATCATCCATCTTCGGAGCAATCGAAGGAGAGAGTCCTAAAATAAGGAATGAGGCTATTTTAGTGTAATCGCTTGAAGGAGAACTCGCTTGAGCTTGCTCTAAACCTTCAACCGTTTTTTTGAGATTAGCTCGATCTACATCCCCAAAAGAAGAGAGTTTCATCAAAAAAGTATCATCATACACACTCAAGAAATTTTCCCATGCTTGCTTCAGTAATTCAAGCTGGGTTTTCCCCCCTTGTGCATCTAAAATTGTAACGGTCTTTTTTGCCAAAACCGATGCATCCGGATTATGAAGAATATCAATACTCTGAGCCATCGCACGTGAAAGTGCACTTAAAATATCCACTAACTGTGAGGCTTCCGTGGGATTTAGACGACTCATTTTAGAGATTAAAAAACGGATCAATTCTGCAGTTGTTCTGACACGGTATTGCTTCACTTCTTCCAAGGTCTTTTTATCCAATAAAGGGGTGAATCGATCAATACCGCCACAGTCTTCTACTTGCACGCCCGCTTTTTTTGCTTCCATACAAAACGTTTGAGCATACACATCCGGTGTCCATACTTTACCTTCAGCTTTAAGCCGTTCTACCGTATTACGTACAATTTGATTGATTGTCACTGTTACTCCTTTGGAAGGTTTGAGCCTTGCGCTGCGACTTGAGCGATAAACACATCAATTGCTTTTTGTGAACTTTGTCGTATCGCTTCAAAACGAGACTGATCAGAGATAATCGCATTGGGCTCTATGTCAAAATCATACACACCTGATACCGAATAATGTCCCTTTGAAGCTTTCGAAACTCTCTCAACATTCATAGAAACCCTCGTTCGATACGTTATTATATATCCATTTGTGTCATAGCGCAATGGAAAAAATCCAACCGATGCTATCCGAAACTTCAAATGCGTTTGTGAACTGTTTTTGCCCACCAATGCAGTGCGAAATTTGGTAATAATCGCCGTATCAACAGCGTCTTTGATAATGACCGTATTTTGAGGATCTTCCATTGAGATAACTACCTCAGTGCTGACACTCTCCCCAACAATATTTTTGGCATAATGACTGGCAGGCGAGTAACCGCATCCTGTCATCAAAAAGAGAACTGCGCATGAGAGTAGAAATTTCATCCCTAACCTTTTATAACGAGATTGACGAGTTTTCCGGGGACAACAATCGATTTTACTATCTCTTTATCTTCTAGCCATTTTTCAACAGAAGCTTTTGCTATTGCAATAATCTCTTCATCAGTAGTATTGACCCCTACTTCGATCGTGGCACGATTTTTTCCGTTTACAGAAACACCCAATACAAGCGCATCCACTTCAAAGACCTCTTCAAGCACATGCTGAGGAGAAAGATTTTTTCCGCCAAAAAGAGTATGAGAAAGTTCCCAACAAATATGAGGAACGATCGGTTCCATCACAGAACTAAGAATCCAATACCCCTCGCTCCATACATCCCGATTGGTTTGCTCGTTAAGGGCATTCATCGCTTCCATAACTCCGGCAATCATGGTATTGAAGGTATAGCGTTCATTGTAAACGTCTTGGGCACGTTTGAGTGCTTCATAGACTTTTTTACGGGCATTTTTCTCTTCTTTAGAGAGACTTGAATGATCTATCACTGGAAGTTTATTGCTTTTGTTTACATACGAACTGCGATCCGCAAACCGTTTTAGAAAACGAAATGCCCCCTCAACTGCACTGTCATTCCACTCTAACTCTTGGGTAGGAGGAGCGGCAAATAATATAAATAATCGAGCAGTATCCGCTCCGTATTTTTCGATGATTGCATCGGGATCGACGGTATTTCCTTTGGACTTGGACATTTTTGCCCCGTCTTTTAGAACCATCCCCTGCGTTAACAGTTTCTCAAACGGCTCATCAAACTCCACGTATCCCAAATCTCTGAATACTTTGGTAAAAAATCGCGCATAAAGCAAATGCAAAATCGCATGTTCAATCCCACCGATGTAATGGTCCACACCCATCCAGTATTTGATCTGTTCGCTTGAAAATGCTTCCTTTTCCCAGTTAGCGGGTGAGGCACAAAAACGTAAAAAATACCAGCTCGATTCGACAAATGTATCCATCGTATCGGTTTCACGAATCGCATCTTTACCACATTGCGGGCATTTGCAGTGCTTCCACGTCGGATGTTTTTCGAGCGGATTTCCCTCACCGGTAATCTCAATATCGTGAGGAAGAGCAATCGGAAGGTTCTCTTTTTTCTCCATCACTAAACCGCAATCGTCACAGTGAACAAAAGGGATTGGAGCACCCCAATAGCGTTGGCGTGAGACACCCCAGTCTTTGAGTTTGTAGTTTGTCGTTTTTTGTCCGATTTTTTGGGCTTCAAAATAGTCAATTACTTTTGATTGTGCCTCTTTAGAGTTTAATCCATCGAAGGAGCTTGAGTTAAACATAATCCCTGCATCGGTATAGGCTTTCGTTAAATCCAACTCACCCTCTAATGGTTTAATGACAGCATGAATCGGCAAATCGTATTTTTTCGCAAAATCAAAATCACGATCATCGTGTGCCGGAACCGCCATAACTGCACCGCTGCCGTAATCCATCAATACAAAATTGGCAATCCACACAGGAACACTTTCCCCAGTCAATGGATGGAGAACATTTAAGCCTAATGCAACACCTGATTTCTCTTTTTGGCGATCGATAGATGAACTGTTTTTCATCTCTTTAATTTGAGAAACTACATCATCGCTCAATAGAGTATTTTCAATCATATAAGAAACGATAGGATGCTCAGGCGCTAATGCCGTATACGAAATACCGTAAATCGTATCAGGACGGGTGGTAAAAACATCAAAACTTTGAAAAGTCGAGTTTAATTTTTCCTTGCTTTCGTCATCAAAAAAGAGATCAAATGCCAAACCGTTCGATTTTCCGATCCAGTTTTCCTGCATCGTTAAAACTTGTTTAGGCCAGCCGCCCTCAAGTTTTTTCAGATCATCTAACAGCTCATCGCCGTATTGGGTAATCTTAAAATAATACTGATTCATATCTTTTTTGACAATAGGAGTATCACATCTCCAACAGCATCCGTCAACGACTTGTTCGTTCGCCAATACCGTCAAATCATGAGGGCACCAGTTGAGCATCCCTTTTTTACGATAGAGTAACCCTTTTTCATACATATCGATGATAAAGCCCTGTTCAAACTTCGTATACAGTTCATCACTGGTTGCAAGTTCGCGATCTTTTGAAAACGAAAAGCCCAAAGAGGCAAACTCTTTTTTCATGTAATCGATGTTATCGTACGTCCATGTTTTTGGATGCGAACCGTTTTTAATCGCCGCATTTTCAGCGGGCATACCAAAACTGTCAAAACCGATAGGATGGAGAACATTAAAACCTTGTTGGCGATAATAGCGGGCGAAGGTATCACTGAGGGTATAGTTTCGTACATGCCCCATATGGAGTCGTCCACTGGGGAAAGGAAACATGCTTAAGATGTATTTTTTGGTTTTCGAAAAATCTTCACTGGGCTCAAAACTTTTGTTTTCAGCCCAAAATTTTTGCCACTTGGCTTCAATGACAGACGGGGAATAATTCAAATAAGACTCCTGATACTTTTACACGATGCCTTGCTCGAATTGAGCACGCATTTTCTCTTTTTCGATTTCTCTTATCGCTTTTTCCGAAAGTTTAGTCCGATATTTTTTCAAATCAAATCCAAGGATTTCCAACAACGGAGAAGCAACAAAAATTGAACTGTATGTCCCTACAACAACACCCACTAACAATGTCGTTGCAAACGTATGGATAATCTCTCCGCCAAAGGCAAACAACGTCACCAAAACAATAAATACGGTCAATGACGTTAGTACGGTACGAGAAAGCGTTCGGGTAACCGAATCATCGATAATCTCATCCACACTGCCTGCCGATGATTCCGTAATCTCTTCACGTATTCGGTCAAATACAATAATGGTATCGTTAATCGAATACCCTAATATGGTTAGCAATGCTGCAATAACATCAAGATTAACATCCAACTGTAAAAGTGAAATAGCTCCTACTGCGATGGTAAGGTCATGAGCAAGGGCTAAAACCGATGCCACAGCAAAACGCCATTCAAAGCGAAATGCTACATAGATTAAAATACCGACAATAGCAAAGGTTAATGCCAAAATGCCTTTTTCACGCAGCTCGCTTCCTACTTTGGCTCCAACAATGTCAACACGGCGAATTTCAAAAGTTCCCGTTCCGGACAACTGTTCACGAGTAACGTCTCCAATATCTCGAGTAACACTTTCTGAACTGTTTTTCAGACGAATCACTACTTCATCAGGCGAACCGAATTCATTGATGCTCGAACCTTCAAACATAGGATTCGCGCTAAGTTTCTGACGCATTGTATCGATAGGAGCGGCACTTTCATATTTTACTTGAATAATGGTACCGCCGGCAAAATCGATCCCGAAATTCAGCCCTTTGGTAAAAATAATAACCAACGATGCAATGACCATAAACATCGAAATGCCCATTGCAATTTTGGACTTCTTCATAAGCGGAATTGGCTTAGAATAACGAAATAATTCCATCACACACTCCGTTTCACGCCAAACCATTTGGCGGTGTCTTTTGATTTTTCAATACGATCTTGCAGCATCATATAAATACCATGCGTCCCTAAAATAGCCGTAATCATGGAAGCGATAATTCCGATGCTAATGGTGATAGCAAATCCTTTAATCGCTCCCGTTCCATAAACATACAAAGCAACTGCCGCGATTAAGGTAGTGATATTTGAATCCGTTATGGCTCGCATCGCATTTTCATATCCTACTTCAATAGCCCGTTTCACAGATGAACCTTCGGCTAGAATCTCTCGTATCCGTTCGTTGATAATGACATTGGAATCAACCGCCATACCGACAGTGAGGACGATTCCCGCCATCCCCGGCAACGTTAATGTCGCTCCAAAAAGTGCCATAACTGCAATGATGAGCAAGATATTCACCACCAAGGCGATATTAGCAATCACTCCTGCACGTCGATAATAGACCATCATAAACAAAACAACCGCTCCAAAACCCGAAAGCAGCGCGATCATACTCGCCTTAATACTGTCCGCACCAAGGCTTGGTCCTACAGAGCGTTTTTCCATCATATAAATCGGTGCCAACAGCGCCCCTGAACGAAGAGCAATTGCTAAATCATTCGCTTCGGCAGTAGTATAATTACCGCTGATTTGACCTGAACCGCCACCAATGCGCTCATTGATTACCGGAGCAGAATAGACTTTGCCATCGAGAACAATCGCCAGCCGTTTACCGACACTTTTGCCCGTGAAATCACCGAAGACTTGTGCCCCTTGGGAATTGAGTGTAAAGTTAATCACGGGATTATTATTTTGATCGTATCCCACTTGAGCATCGGTGAGCATGGTTCCATCTAAAATTGCAATCTCATGCACTAAATGTTTCATTTTAGGCTGAAGTGCATCATCAAGAATCTTATCCCCATAACTGCTTGCCTCAGCCTCGCTCATTTCCATTACTCGCATAGCGCGATCTTCATCGACTGCCATCAGCTCAAGCTTCGCAGCACGAGAAATTAACTCACGGGCACGCTGCTCTTCTTCGGCAGTTTTAATACCCGGGAGTTCGACCAAAATTTTATCAATCCCTTGCTTGGCGACCGTCGGTTCTGAGAGTCCGAACTGGTCCAGTCGATTACGAATCGTCTCAATTGCCTGATCAACGGCTTGCAGTTTTAATTTTGCAACTTCTTCTTGCGTTAAGACAAGGGAATATTTCCCTTCACTCGCATGAACTACTGTCCCTTGAAGTGTTTTAAGGTGTTCATCCAATACCGTTGCATCGTCATTGTCTAAAAGCTCAAAGACAACCGTATCATTTTGAACACTTAAACTGTCCAACAAAATATCGTTACGTTCCGAAAAATGCTTCATTCCTGATGCGATCGATTTAAGTTGAGATGTTACAGCTTCTTCGGTTTTAACCCCAAGCAGCATGTGCAATCCGCCTTGCAAATCAAGCCCTAGAGTGATTTTTTTGCCATCAGAATTTTGATTAAATGTAGGGATTGAAAATACGAGCCCAAAAATGGTTGCCAGTATCAGAATAACGACGCGATAATTAAGCTTCATCCTCGTACTTTCGCGCAACAGCGTCTTTGACTAAACGCCCCTCTACGTCATTATTGAATTTCACTGCAAAAAAGGTCTCTTCGACTTTTTTAATTTCAACGATCAAACCGCCATTCGTAACCACTTTATCTCCCTTGGTAAGGGCACTAAGCATTTCAGCATGTTTCTTTGCTTGCTGTTGTTGTGGACGAATGATGACGAAGTACATAATCGCAATCAAAAAGACAAAAGGGAGTAATTGAGTTACTATTTCCATGAAGATCCTTGGATGTATAAAAGTTGGTGCATTATACTCAAAAGAGATTAACATCGCTATAATTCGCCCATGAAATTACCGATTACTGTCCCCTATAACCTACTCGTCACTCCGCTGCTGATTGCACTTGGCTTTAGTGCTTTTATCTATTTTGAACACTTTCACATGACGATTAAATTCATCAACACGCTTATGGCGCTTGGAGCACTTTATGGCCTGCTGCATGCTCCGCGCATTGCACTTCCCATAGCAGGATTTTGGATTGGTCTTCTTTGGTGCTACTGGATTGGTTTCAGTTTTCAATATTATGGGTTTGGATGGGCTACATGGCTAATAGCTCTTGGTTTTGGCGGTGTCTATGCTCTTTATTATGGAACACTTGGACTAACGAGCAATCCATGGCTTCGAGCACTTATACTCTTTGGATTAACCTATGTATGGCCAATGGATTTTAACTGGATGCAGCCTGAACTTATTTTTGTAGAAAGTTATCTCGGTTTTGAAAAATGGCAATTTGCCTTAGTCTTAGCACTTTTAGCCTCCACATCATGGTTTTACCGACAGAAAAAGCTTCTGCCTCTGCTATTGCTCCCCTTGACCATGCAACCAAAATATACTCCGCCTCCACCGCCACCACTGAAAATCAAACTCATCTCAACCGACATTCCGCAGGATTTAAAATGGCAGGGATTTATTCTCGAAGATACCATTAATAATAATCTGGATCTTATCGATGAAGCAATAGCTCAGAAATATGATCTAGTCGTTTTACCCGAAGCCGCGTTTACCCTCTATATGAATCATGCTCCGATGTTAATGAAAGAACTGCAAAAAAAATCTGCCTCTATTGCTATTCTCACAGGAACACTCCACGATGAAAAAAATCTCAACTACAATGTGTCGTATCTTTTTGATCATGGCAAAATCACGGTAGCCAAAAAAATGATTCTTGTCCCTTTTGGAGAATACATACCTCTGCCGTCGTTTTTAAAAGTGTGGGTAAATCGTCAAATTTTTGGGGGAGGATCGGATTTCGTTACGGCAGATAAGCCAACCGATTTTAGTATAAAAGGGGTGAAATTTCGTAATGCTATCTGTTACGAAGCCACACGCGAGGAACTTTACACTCCCGACGCTCGCTATCTCATCGCAACCAGTAACAACGGATGGTTTAAACCTTCTATCGAACCTACATTGCAAAATCTCTTAATCCGATTTTATGCACGAAAAAATAATTCGATGGTGTTTCATTCCGCCAATGGCGGAGGAAGCGGAATAGTCTTTTAGTGTCGTACTGTTAAATTTTTAGCATTAATCGCAGCAATGATTTGCTCGATTTGTTTCATCTTTGTCTCTTCATCATCCATATTGTGGATAGCATCGAGATTAAAAGTACTCAATTTAGTATCCAAATAACCTGTATCCAAGTTTCCGGCTATAAAATCTGGATCACGAACAATTTGACGGTGAAGTGAAATATTGGTAGGTACACCCTCGATGATAAATTCATCCAGTGCACGTCGTGCTTTACGTACAACGTCTTCCCATGTCAATGCTGAAACGATAAGCTTTCCGATCATAGAATCATAGTTTGATGGAATTTGATAGTTGGTATATGCCATACTGTCCAAACGCACACCTGGACCACCTGGAGCTAGATAGTTCGTAATAAGACCCGGTGACGGTACAAATCCAAGTTTTGGATTTTCAGCATTAATACGGAATTCAATAGCATATCCACGGAATTTAATCTCTTCTTGCAAGAAAATAAGTTGATCACCCTCAGCAATTTGAATCATACGTTGGATCAAATCGATTCCTGAAATTGCTTCGGTAACCGGATGCTCAACTTGAACACGGGTATTCATTTCGATGAAATAAATATTGTCATCTTGGTCTACTAGATATTCGATCGTACCGACACTTTCATATCCAAGTTTGAACATCGCTTTGGTCGAAATACGGTAGAGCTCACGACGAGTTGTTTCATTTAACAACGGGGATGGAGCAATTTCGATTACCTTTTGGTGACGACGCTGAATGGAACAGTCACGATCGCCCAAGTGGACAACGTTACCGTATTTATCAGCAACAATTTGGATTTCAATATGACGAGGATTTTTGAGATATTTTTCAATAAATGTTTCACCACGATTGAAAAATCGTAATGCTTCATTGGTCGCAGACTCATACATCTCTTTAAAATCTTCCGCTTTCTCAACGATACGCATACCGCGTCCGCCTCCGCCGAAAGCCGCTTTAATAATAACAGGGAAACCTATCTCTGTTGCAATTTTTTCTGCTTCATTGATGTTGTCAATCGGCTCGTCCGTACCCGGAAGCATAGGAACACCTACGGCACGCATAGCTACTTTTGAGGCCATTTTATCACCAAAAAGGGCAATATGATCCGCTTTTGGTCCGATGAAAATAATTCCGTTATCCGCACATGCTTGCGCGAATTCAGCACTCTCGGAGAGAAAGCCATATCCAGGATGAATCGCATCACAATCTGCTTTTTTAGCCAAAGAAATAATACGTTCATAGTCCAAATAGGCGGCGATTGGATCACCCATAATCGGATAACACTCATCTGCTTTACGAACCCAGACGCCGTTTACATCTGCTTCAGAAAAAACAACGACACTTTTTTTACCAAGTTCTTTACATGCACGAATAATACGCAATGCAATCTCACCACGGTTTGCAATCAAAATTTTATTGATCGTTTTGTGCTCCATCGAATACCCCAAATAATGAATTTTATTATGAAAATTATACCTAACCTAATATTAAACTATAAAACCTCAATGTTATGCTGTTTATTCTTTTGTTTTTTCTTTATTTCGTTTATAATAAGAAAAAAAATGGGGAATTCATGAATATCGCCGCCAACATCACTGAACTTATCGGAAATACCCCCCTTGTACATCTTAATGTTCCTTCTAAAACTTCAGGCGCAACAATTTTAGGCAAATGTGAATTTATGAATCCTACCAGTTCCGTTAAAGATCGTATTGGATTCAATATGATTAAAACGGCAATGGATGAAGGTAAAATTACTAAAGAGACCCTGATTATAGAACCTACCAGCGGTAATACAGGCATTGCTCTGGCTTCCATTTGTGCCGCTTTAGGACTTAATCTCACCCTCACTATGCCGGAGTCTATGAGCATTGAACGACGTAATCTGCTTTACGCCCTTGGAGCCAACCTCGTTTTGACACCCGCGTCTCAAGGGATGAAAGGGGCAATCGATGAAGCCAATAATCTCAATCAAAATACTCCAAATTCCATTGTTTTACAACAATTTTCCAATCCTGCCAATCCTCAGATTCATCGAGAGACAACAGCCCAAGAAATCTTACGCGATACGGATGGGAAGGTAGATATTTTTGTCGCTGCAGTGGGAACGGGTGGAACCATCACGGGAACAGGCGAAGCACTGCGAGCAGTTTTACCCAATATTCAAATTATCGCGGTAGAGCCGAAAGATTCATGTATCCTCTCAGGAGGCAAAGCAGGTCCGCATAAAATCCAAGGGATAGGGGCAGGTTTTATCCCTGATATACTTAATACCTCTCTCTACAATGAAGTCATTACCGTCAGTAATGAAGATGCTATCGCAACCTCTAAAAAACTTGCTCGCGAAGAAGGAATTCTCGTAGGCATCTCTGCTGGTGCGAATGTTTGCGCCGCTATTGCAGTAGCTTCTCGCCCTGAAAACAAAGGCAAAACCGTAGTTACCATCCTTTGTGACACCGCAGAACGTTACTTAAGCACAGCAC
Source organism: Pseudomonadota bacterium (assembly GCA_043797085.1). Classification (GTDB taxonomy): domain Bacteria; phylum Campylobacterota; class Campylobacteria; order Campylobacterales; family Sulfurimonadaceae; genus Sulfuricurvum. The sequence continues at coordinate 136,692 of JAZDQA010000012.1, forward strand.
TGTTTGAAGTCTAAACTGTTTTTGGAGACCATCTTGTGCGATGAGGGAGTTGCCCATCATCTCTCTTATCATCAACGGCGGTTGGATTTAACGTTACAAAAGTTTAATCTCACGGTACACTATAATCTCTCAGAACTTATAACACCGCTGGATGAGACTCTGTATCGATGTCGTTTCTTATATGATGATTTACACTGCAGTATTGAATACCATCCCTACACTCCAAAAAAAATCACCACACTGCGTTTGATTCAAGACAACACCATAGAATATTCATCCAAATATGCCAATCGTAATGATTTAAACACCCTTTTTGAGTTACGAGAGGGATGCGATGATATACTGATTGTAAAAAATGGATGCATTACGGATACTACAATTGCAAATATCGCTCTTTTTATTAACAATCAATGGCTGACTCCTGAAATACCTCTACTGAAAGGGACGACACGTTCACGACTAATTGATGAGGGGAAAATAATTCCTGCCAATATAAGTATTTTAGATGCACTTAACGCACCAAAAATCGCCCTGATGAATGCAATGACAGGCTTCGTTGAGATGGAAAATGGTATAATACTTTAAATTTGAACGCTACGCGGAGTAAAACCCAGCGTAGCTGCGCTTGCCGCTATGGCACTGAAGCTTGTCTCCTCGGAGGCAGAATTTAACTACTCATTAGGTTTTATCAACATGCTATACGATATTATAAAAAGCTCTTCGTTTGCCCGACTCATGGAAAATCATGTTCGTGATATGCTCATCTATCTGTTTGAAAATGAACAAAATTTCGGGATTTTATGCAAAATCGAATCGGTTAGCTTTGACCCTGTCCTCCCTAAACCTATTGCCGATGAGTTTAGATCCATGACACTCTTTTTTCTTGCAGGATACACTTTTGAAAGTGCTCGTATCGACAATGACGTTTTAATTTTTGAAGCAGGGTTTGGGCAGGAAAACATTGGCAGTTTTGTAAGCGTCCCTTTGCTGTCCATCGTGCAAGTAATCATCGATGATACTCCGGCATTTGTTAATTTGGCACTTCCACATGAGCGAATAATGCCAGCAAACAGTGAAAAAAATGAAGGGGTTCAAAATTCCATGAGTGCCTTTCTCTCAAATCCTGAAAATCAGAAATTTTTAAAAGAGACACCGAAAAAGTAGTTAGAGCTTTAAGCCCAATAAATACGTTACAACGTTATCAATAAAGGCATCATGCTTGCGCTCTTTGCTGTAAGCGATGTAAAACTTGCGTTTGATTTTAAAGTTTTTGATTCGCGCTTCAAATAATTTCCCCTCTTCCACTTCATCTTGAATAACATGGCGAGAAATGACCGACACAACAGGACGTTCAGCATTTTTAGGAGAGCGAAGGATCGTCTCTTTGATCGCCGTAGAACTTGCTACTACACCGATTACGCTAAAACTGGAGCACTCGACACCGATCTCTTCAAAAACTTCCGCTGTCAGCTTGCGAGTATGCGAGTTTTCATCACGGCAAATCCAATCGAATTTATATAAATCCTCTTTACGAAGCTGCTTAGGAATAGGTTGATTGGAAAAAATAACCAATTCATCTTCTTCCCATTCACGGTAAATAATACCCTCTTTCATTACAGGCGACTCAATCAGCGCAATATCGATTTTTTTATCCATCAACTGATCGATAATATCTTCCGAAAGGGCAACACGAATATGAACTTCATTGTTGATTTTATCTTTTAAAGCCGCGAGATACATTGGAAGAACATAGTTTCCAATGGCGTATGAGGCCCCTACAATAAAGGTGAATTCTTTATTGATAATTTTCAGTAAATCTTTTTCACTGCTGAGAATAGCTTTTTCAAGTCTAATGGCAATTCGATAAAGATCCTCACCCTCTTTTGTAAGCTTAATCCCATTTTTTTTCCGCTCAACAATACGTGTATCAAGATAATCTTCAATAAATTTGATCTGTTGCGTTACCGCAGGTTGGGAAATTCCAAGCTTAGCAGATGCTTTTGAAAAGCTTTTTTCTTTGACCACCGTTAAGAAGGTCAAGAGTTTCGCAAAGTCTTTTAACATAATAATTCCTATAAGTAAAATATATGACAGTATTATAACCTAGAATTATGACCTTTGCAAGCTGTTGCTATTTTTTCACACTTCGAGCGAAATTGAGCTATAATAAAACATCTAATGCAATGAAGGCTCTCTCGGATATGGATAAAATTTTTGATAGTCTCAATGATGCTCAACGATCGGCGGTTGAGACGATTGATGGTCCTTTACTCATCCTAGCAGGCGCAGGAAGCGGAAAAACTAAAACCATTACCTCGCGTCTCGCTTACCTACTCGATTCCGTAGGTGTTCCCTCCAGCCAAACCCTCACCCTGACGTTCACTAACAAGGCGGCCAAAGAGATGCGTGAGCGCGCAATGGGGCTTATCTCTCAAAAAAGCTATCCGCCATTACTGTGTACCTTTCATAAATTCGGCTTATTGTTTTTAAAATTTCATATTCATCTACTGGGACGAAGCAATAGCTTTGTCGTAATTGACAGTGATGACAAAAAAAAGATTCTCAAAAAAATCAATGCAGATCTACCCACCGCACTTGTTGCCAGTGAAATTTCTCGTTATAAAAACTCATTAATTGCTCCGCAAGAGGCTTATGCACAAGCTGAACTTACCAACTACAAACATATCGCTAAAATTTACGAAGAGTACCAAGCCTATTTACTCGATAACAATTTAGTAGACTTTGATGATCTGCTATGTCTTACCTATAAACTGCTTGATGAAAACGATGAACTTTGCACTCAAACCAGTGAAAAATACCGCTACATTATGATCGATGAGTACCAAGATACCAATGAACTGCAACTGCGGTTACTGCAAAAACTCTGCTCTACCCACAATAATCTCTGTGTAGTTGGGGATGATGATCAAAGTATTTATGGATGGCGCGGGGCACACGTGCGTAATATTTTGGAGTTTGACCAAGACTTTCCCAATACCACCATCGTAAAACTTGAACATAACTACCGTTCCACGCAAGCCATTCTTACTGTTGCCAATTCACTCATCGAGCATAATCGATCCCGATTAGGTAAAACGCTTATTGCTACTAAAACCGGTGGGGAAGATGTCAAAATCCTTAGTGCACATGACGAGAGCGAAGAATCTCAAAAAGTAGCCAAAGAGATTCGCCGTCTCTTAGACAGTGGCGTACGCGCTAATGAAATTGCGGTACTGTACCGGATCAATGCCCTTAGTCGTTCTCTCGAAGAGGGTCTAAACCGTGCCGGAGTTGCCTACAAGCTCGTAGGTGGATTACGCTTTTATGACCGTGCCGAAGTCAAAGACTTGATCAGTTATTTGCGTGTTATCACCAATGTTCATGATAACTTTTCCCTCAAACGTATTATCAACAAGCCTAAACGAGGGTTAGGAAAAGCAACCATCGAAAAACTCGAACTCTCCGCAATGGCTGCGAGTAAATCGATGTTTGAATTTATTGACACCTTATCTGATGGTGAACTCGAAGGGTTAGCACGCAAAAAAAGTGTCGGTGAATTACGTAACTTTATCCGAGAAATCGTCGAATTACGAGATATTGCCGAAGAAGCTATTTACCAATTTATCGATCAGCTTGAAAATCGTTTCAAAATCAAAGAAACACTCAAAGGGCTCCCCGATGAAGCCGATAAAATTTCCAATGTGGATGAATTTTATGGACTGTTTCGCGATTATGTCAAACAAAACCCTGAGACCTCACTCGCCGAATTTCTAAATGACATTACCCTCCAAAGCGACCAAGATCAAGTCGAAGGGGAGAGCATCTATATTATGAGTATTCACGCTTCAAAAGGATTGGAATTTGAGCACCTTTTTGTCATTGGAATGGAAGAGGGGTTTTTACCTCTAATCGGAGATGGAAGTGATTTGGAAGAGGAACGTCGCCTTGGATATGTTGCTTTTACCCGCGCTAAGAGCAATCTCACTTTATCAAGTGTCAACAGCCGTTTCTACAAAGGTCGTCGCACAGAACTGCAAAAAAGCCGTTTTATCAATGAGGCAGGTTTATGCGAGGGCTCACTTATTTTAGAAAAAAATACTGCTTACAAAAAAGGAGATTTAGTGCGCCATAAAATATTCGGTGCCGGACGAGTCGAGGGCGTGAGCAAATCAGGGCGCGAGTTTAAACTTCTCATCAACTTCGGCGGCAACAAACGTGATATTCTCGCCTCCTTCGTAGAGAAACTTTAATTGAATCGTCTTTTTGTAGCCTATAAGCCCGCAGGGATAAGTTCTAACCATTTTTTAGGGCGGCTAAAACGTCGGTATGGAGTCAAAAAAGCAGGATTTTCAGGAACACTCGACCCTTTTGCAAAAGGGGTTTTAATTGTCGCTTTTGGCAATCACGGTCGCCTCTTTCGTTTTTTAAACAAAACTCCCAAGCGCTATCGTGCAACGCTGTGGCTGGGTGCATATTCCCCAACATTGGATATTGAAGGGGTAGAAGAGATTGAAACGCTCGAAGCTTTTCCTGTTGAAAAAATAGAAACTGTTATTGCCTCACTTCAAGGAGAACTCAGCTACCTTCCACCCAAATTCAGTGCAAAACGGCTTAATGGAAGACGTGCCTACGAATTTGCAAGAGCCGGTATTGATGTGGAGCTAAAAACCATTACATCCACAATTCATGAAATAAAAATGCTCCACTATTGTCACCCCTTTGTCACCTTCGAAGCAAGCGTTTCGGAGGGGAGCTATATTCGTTCATTGGGTGAAATGGTTGCAGATGCTCTTGGATGCTCAGGCTCACTTAGCGCATTAGAACGTTTGAGTGAAGGACAGTTTGTATTCGATAATGAAAATGCAATCGACATAAAAACAGGACTTGGAATCCCTAAAAATCGGTATAATGGCACAAAAGAAACCATTCTTTTAGGTCAACCATTAGAGCGATCACTTTTTGAGATAAACGAAAATGGAACCTACTGGATTGATAACGATGAAACAATCTCCATTGTTGAGATTGCCGATGATAAGGTTCACTATATTCTCAATAAGGTTGAGGCATGCTAATACTTTCACGAAAACTTGATGAATCCATCCTTATTGGGGATTCAATAATGATCAAAGTAGTCGCCATTGATAAAGGAGTCGTTAAACTCGGTATTGATGCTCCTGCTCATATTCGAGTACTGCGAAGTGAACTCATCCGTGCAGTGGAAGATTCGAACAAAGCAGCTTCCATTGAGCATGATGAATCACTTTTACATCAACTTGCCAAAAAATTCAAACTATGACACGCTACAAAGCCTTTGCAAAGGTCAATATTTTTTTAAAAATCACAGGGATACGAGGAAACTACCACACGATCACCTCACGATTTATGCGAGTATCCTCTCTTTTTGACACCCTGTGGTTTGAACCGAAATTAACCCCTGAATTTGAAATCAGAGGAAATTTTGACTGTGAGATACATTCTAACACCATTTACAAAGCTTATAAACACCTCCTTACCTATACACGCTCAAATGCGCTATCAACCCTAATGGAAGAGAATGCCGTATGCGTTGATAAGCAAATTCCTTCGTATGCAGGGTTAGGCGGTGGAAGTTCTGATGCCGCCACCTATCTTCATCTGTGCAATGACACTCTCCATCTGGGATTAAGCATCGAAGAACTCTCCGAAATCGGCTCCGCCGTAGGTGCCGATGTCCCCTTTTTCGTTTATGGCTACGAGAGTGCCAACGTCAGCGGAATCGGAGAGATTGTTCAGCCGTATAACGAGAAACTCATTGATTTTGAAACGATTACCCCGCCCATCCAAATCAGTACCCCTGCGGTTTATCGCTACTATCGTGACCATCTCTATGCTCCCATCAGTACCGAGGAAGCAATCCGTCTTGAATCAACACCTTCTTTGGATATTCTAGCCTCAATGAATGCCAAAGAGGCAAATGACCTTTATGGTGCAGCACTTGGATGTTATCCTGAACTTACCGAAAAAGAGGGATGGTTTTTCAGCGGCAGCGGCAGCAGTTTTTTTAGACTAAAGGATAGATAATCATGGGCGAAAACATAGCCACCAATAAAAAAGCCTTTTTTGACTACCACATCGAAGAGAAATTCGAAGCAGGTCTTGTCCTTCACGGCTCTGAAGTCAAAGCACTGCGGGCAGGACGGGTCAACCTCAAAGAGGGGTTTATTAAAATCGTTCGAGGGGAAGCCTTTTTATTTAATGTCCATATCGGTGTACTCGCGACAACGCACCATTTTTATGCGCATGAAGAACGGGGAAGCCGAAAACTCCTTTTGCACAAAAAACAAATTGACAAGATGTTCAAAGCAGTCGAAAAAGAAGGCTTCACACTTGTTCCACTCAGCATCTATCTCAATGATCGAAATATTTTTAAAATGCAAGTTGCTATTGCAAAAGGAAAAAAACTCTACGACAAACGAGAGGACTTAAAAGAAAAAAGTCTTAAGCGGGATATGGAACGAGCACTCAAAGGAGAATAGCACATGGTCACAATGAACGGCGTCACCCTGCATGATCTGCACTTCAAAGATCTTCAAAATCCAATCCATCCTTCTGTTTACGAAAGCTTTAGTGATTACCAAATATTGATCCTTAGATTACCCGAATTATGGGAGGGCAAATCGAGTATCCTCTCTCTGCGATTACCGGAATTTTGGGAAGCCAAAGGAAAGTTTCTCTCTTATGGTTTTGTCATTAGTCCAAAGGGAGTCTGCTATTACGATAAAAAAACCAATTCTTTCATTAATTACTCCGAAGGGATGAAAGATTTGTATCATTTTTTAGATACAAAGATTGATGCCCTAATGGAGGATATGGACATGGCTCAAGAGAAAATTGCTTTTCTTGAAGAGGGGTTGTATAAAAAACACAATAGTGCTCTTATGGATCGATGGCATACCCTTAAAAAAGAGCTTTCACGTTCTGAGCGAGTTATTGTAAAAGCAGTGGACACCTTAGGACAATTTATCATAAAATCAAAACTCACAGAAGAATCGTTAGAGAATGAATTCAATGATCTTCATGAGCATCTCGAGCGAACGCTTCGTTCCACAATTTCTGCTAATAACCAGCTCGATGATTTATACCGCTACTATAACCTTCGATCCAACGATCGGATGAATCGCAGTATCTACGTCCTCACGATTGTTTCGGTCATTTTTTTACCTCTTAATCTTGCGGTTGGTTTTTTCGGAATGAATACAGGTGGATTGCCATTTCAGGACATAAGCTTTGGAACCGTATATGCGCTTGAAAGTATGATTATTTTTGCTATATTGCTCATTGGTGCAGTGATTTGGAAAATAAAACAAGAATAAGATAAATGTTTTCCCGCATCCGTAAGATGCGGGTAATTTTGGGGAAGATATTCGTTTTAGTTTTAAACGTTACTTGTCTTAGGGCGACGAATTTCTTTGATACGTGCTTTTTTACCAGCAAGGTCACGAAGATAGAACAATTTCGCACGACGAACACGACCACGGCGAAGTACTTCGATTTTTTCTAAGCTATCGCTGTAGATTGGGAATACACGCTCGATACCGATAGCATTTGCTCCGATTTTACGAACAGTAATAGTACGGCCAGTGCCTTCTCCACGAATAGAGATACATACACCCTCATAACTTTGCACACGAGTTTTTTCACCCTCTGTAATGCTAACAGCAAGACGAAGTGTATCGCCTGCACGGAATAAAGGAATATCTTTCCCAGCGATTTGTGCTTGCTCGAAGCTAGCAATGTATTTATTTTTCATAAGAAGTCCTTATTTTATGCTTTAGTAGCTGTTCAGGTCTGAAATATTTTGTTTTACATTCAGACATAGCTAATTTTAGTGCTAGAATTTTACTGTGATTTCCCTTTAAATATTCTGATGGAACACCCATTTGCTCATAAATAGCTGGTTTTCCAAAAGAAGGTGCTTCTAAAAGTGGCGTTTCAAAGCTTTCATATTCAAGTGATTCACTGTTTCCAAGAACGCCGTCAATATTTCTAACAATAGCATCGCTCATAACAAGCGATGGAAGTTCACCACCGGTGAGAACATAATCACCGATACTAAACACTTCATCCGCAAAGGATTCAATCACACGTTCATCGATTCCCTCGTACCGTCCGCTAACAAAAACAACATGCTCTCTCAAAGCAAGACGCTTGGCATCGTTTTGGGTAAATTGCTTCCCAACGGGTGCTGCAAAAATGATATACGCATCGTCATCCAACGTATTAAGCGCATCAAAAAGAGGCTGAGGGGTCATAACCATCCCAGCACCTCCACCTACTGCCGTATCATCAACCTTGGAGTGTTTTGATGCACTGTAATCTCTAGGATTGAGATACGCTACTTCAAACTTTCCTGATTCAATGGCGCGCTTCAAAATAGAATCTTGAAAATAACCTTCTATCAGATTAGAGAAAAGGGTAACATACGTGAATCGCATTTATGATGCCTCAAGTAAATCGACACCACCGTCTACACTTATTTTCTTCATCTCTAAATCAATTTTTAGTACAAAACGATCAATATAAGGGATTAGAAACGTAGCAGGAAACTCTTGTAAAACCAAAGCATTATCCGTCTTAATAAACAGGTAATCCTGTGGTCCAATCCGCTCAACTTCAATAACGGTTCCCAAAAGTTTTTCACCTTCAAAGACATTAAGTCCCGGTAAATCAAACCAAAAGAACTCCCCCTCAGCAAGCTTACAACGATCACGAGTTGCTTCATGTGTGGTAAATAGCTTTGCATTAGTCAGAGCTTTTGCCGTTTCGGGGATATCGTATCCCACAATATGCGCAAGCTCTCGATCAGGGTTATAACTTTGGAGAGTTATGGTTTTACCGTTTTCTAAATCAAAGGCTGCACCTTTGGCAAATTGTTCCGGAAAATCCGTATGAAGATTGAGTTTTATATCGCCCTTAAGTCCTACTACGCGACCCAGTGTGGCGACATGTAGAAGATCAGGATTAGGAGAATTACGAAAGCGGTTCGACATTGATACGATAACTCTTTCCATCTTTGGCCTTACAACCAGAAATGACAGTTTTGATCGCACCGATCATCTTTCCCTCTTTACCGATGAGCTTACCTACATCGGCTTGATTAGCGTACAATAAAATTTCTGTTACTTCATCGCGCTCGTAAAATTCCACTCGAACATCCTCAGGATAGGTGGCAACTAGCTTGGCAAAACCAGCGACGAAGTCAGCAATCATACTTATTTACCTGTAATTTTTTTAACGCGATCTGACATTTGAGCACCAACGCTCATCCAATACGTAAGACGCTCTTCATCAACTTTAACCGTAATAGGGTCAGTCATTGGGTTATAATAACCGATCAATTCAATCCAACCACCATCACGACGCTTACGGCTGTCTGTTACTGCGATACGGTAGAAAGGTTGTTTTTTACGACCCATACGGGTTAGACGAATGACTGTTGCCATTTTAGATCCTTTTAAATAATATTTTGCGCACAGTTACTTTGAAGAGTGTTTTGCCCATAAAAGCAAAAAAAAACCACAAAATGACTAGAACGCTAAGTCAGAGATTTCGAAAAATCTCCTGCTTAACGTTTAGCGTGGAATCCGCTGACCTTGCATTTGCCCCATCATGCTTTGCAAATCTTTCATCCCCTGTTTACCAGAAAATCTTTTTGCCATTTTAGAAGCATTTTTAAACTGCTTCAGAATACGGTTAACATCTACGATATTCAAACCGCATCCCATAGCCAAACGTGCTTTTCGGCTATTGTTCAGCAATTCAGGATCTTCACGTTCTTTCATCGTCATCGATGAGACCAATGCTTTAATCCGTTTCAACTCGCCTGAGTTTTCCAGATCAAAATCTTTGAGCGCCGATGCCATGCCACCCATCCCGGGAATCATTCCCATAATGGATTTCATGCTCCCCATTTTTTTGAGGCTTTCCATTTGCTCTAGGAAGTCATTAAAATTGAACTCCCCTTTTTTGATCTTTTTGGTGAGCTGTTTTGCTTTTTTTTCATCGATGATTGAAGCCGTTTTTTCCGCAAGCCCTTCAATATCCCCAAGCCCCATAAGGCGGTTGACGATACGGTCGGGTAAGAAGATTTCCAAATCTTCCATCTTCTCACCTGCACCGATAAAGCGTAACGGCACTTGAATCTGAGAGGCGATACCCAGTGCAACACCACCCTTAGAATCTCCATCGTATTTGGTGAGGATGACTCCATCGATACCGATTTTTTGGTTAAACAAATCCGCAGTACGCACCGCATCTTGACCTGCTAACGAATCGGCAACATAGAAAATTTCATGAGGGCTTGCAGCACGCTTGACCTCAGCTAACTCATCCATAAGGGCATCATCAATCGCTAAACGTCCTGCCGTGTCAATCAACACAACATCAACAAGAAGTTTTTGAGCATAGGCAATAGCACCCTTGACTACGTCAGCTGGGTTTTTGGTTGTTTCATCGCTGTAAAGCTCAACTTCAATCCCTGCGCACACTTGACGAAGCTGCTCTACCGCCGCAAGACGCTGTAAGTCTGCCGCAACAACCAAGACCCTTTTCTTTTGACGAATCTTGAGGTAATTTGCAAGCTTACCCGTCGTGGTTGTTTTCCCTGAACCTTGCAAGCCGGTCATCAAAATAACCGTAGGCGATTGTGGTGCGTATACGAAGCCCGAATTTCCCTTGACCTTCAAAAGCTCATACAATGAACTTCGAAGCGCATCTAGAAATTGATCTTTACCGATACCGTTTTGTTTTACTTGAAGTTCAACCGAATCAATAAGATCTTTCACCACTTTGTGATGAACATCTGCTTTTAATAACGCTTTCTTAAGCTCGCCCAATGCCTTGGTGAGTGCTTTTTCATCGTCATGAAAACGAATCTTGCGTATGGCAGATGTAAATGATTCGGTGAGCGTATCAAACACTTGAACTCCTAAATAGTACGGTTACAGGGTATAAAAAGTTTCGCATTATAGCTAAAGTTGCCTTTAGCTACGCTTTTTATTTTGAACGCCGTTAGAGCAAAGCTCCAACGTCTACGCTAGCCGCTATGGCACTAAAGCTTGCCTTTTCAAGGCAGATAAAAGTCAAAAAATTTAACCTCAACTACCGAAATGTCCAAATATTTTAGGCTCTGACGCTATAAATGTCAATCCCAGAATCTCCACTTTTTTAGCGTGTAACATAACGCGCTTCGCCTGACGTCCACCGTAGCTCTCATCGCCTACTATCGGATGAAGCGCGTATTTCATGTGTGCACGGATTTGGTGCGTTCGTCCATGATGGATAATCAGTTGAACTTTCGTCTTTTTTCCTGATACTTCCAGAGGGGTTACTTCGGTAATCGCGGGCTTACCGTTTTTGGCTACTTTCGTATACGCCTTGTTCCCTTTTTTCTCCGTAATAAGAGGCTGGTCGATGACAAACGGCTCACTTATGATACCATCTACCCATGCGACATACTCTTTATAGACGTTATCTTTTTTAAACTCGCCGATAGCTTTGAGGCGGTATTCCTCATTTTTAACCAACATCAAGACGCCACTTGTTTCACGGTCAAGTCTGTGAAGAAGCTGTGAACCTTTAAATTGTCGCTCAATCTCATCGGAGTTGACAAAGGCAGGCTTATCAATGACAATCAGATTGTCATCTTCGTATATCGGGTGAGCTTTTTCTACCTTTTGAACGATAAAAGTGGTTTTAGCACTGATTTCACCCCGCGCGATCAACACCTTGGAATTACCCACATAGACCAATCCACGGTCAATTAGTGATTTTGCTTCGGAATTGCTGATTCCCTCTTGTGCTGCTAAGAGCTTGTATGCTTTTGGTTTTTCCATTTTATCGTCCTCAGGTTGATTTTCAATCCGTTTATTTTTGGAATTATAGCACTATCACGCTTTAACTCTAACAGTTGAGCGTAAACACTCCATCACCCTATCCAAATCAATGGTTGCATTTACCTGTGATGGTGGTAATGTTTCGGCAATATACAGGGCTTCAGTAATCTCCTCTACATCCACAAACTGAACATGAGACACGTATTTAAATAACTCACGCTGTAAAAATATCTGTTTACCCGTAATAATCTTGCATCCAAAATGAGCAGGTTCTAGGGGATTATGTCCACCGATGGGGGAAAATGCTCCTCCCAAAATCGCTATGTCACTGATGGCATAGAGGTTGTTAAGTTCACCCATGGCATCGATGAGGGTAATATCGGCATCCATCGTTTGAGTTTGGCTCCAGCGTGAAAAACTATTATTTGGAGCAATTCGTGTAATTAATTCTGCTACTTTAGTAAAACGTTCGGGATGGCGGGGGACGATGAGGAGTTTTACATGAGGATTTCTAACGCGGTACTCCATAAAGCCCCGTACAATTCCCTCCTCTTCCCCCTCATGGGTACTTCCCGCAACAATCAATAATCCATCGGGTTTCGGATACTCTTTGGTTGCTTCGATCTTTTGCGCCAGCTTGATGTTTCCGACCACTTCGACATTGTGAGCACCCAACGCAATGAAACGCGCCATATCCTCACTGCTTTGACATAAAATACGGTCGCATTTTTCAAATAATCTCGCATAAAACCATCGCATTTTATAGTATTTTGGAAAACTTCGATCACTGATACGGGCATTGAGGGCAATGACCCGTGCGCCTCGGAGGGTACAAATACTAAATAAAAGATACCAAAACTCTGCTTCTAAGATGACGACGGTTTTAGGAGTACGTATCCAAAACCATAACCATGGCTCAAAAGGGAGATAACGTACCTCTGCGGTGTATTTGGATGCAGCTTCGTATCCGGTGTGGGTAATGACACTGATAGCGATTTTAAGCCCTTTTAAGCGCTCTACTATCGGGGCGATAGCTTTGGCTTCTCCTAAAGAGCAAACATGAAACCAAATATCATGATCTTTGAAGGGACGATTGTTATAGAAAAAAAAGCGAGAGGGGATAGAAGAACGGTATTTTTTTTTAAAGGATAGAAAAATAATAAAAGGAAGAGCCACCATAAAAAGAACGGTGGCTAATAAGGTATAAAAAAGGTCAAACACCTTCACGAAAAGATTTACGCACCCATCTCTTCAGTAACAGGCTCAAGATACAAAAGACGTCCACAGTGTGGGCACATTGTAATCTCTTCACCTTTGATGACTTCGGAATACACTTTGTCACTCAACGCCATGTAGCATCCCATACACGCTTGATTACGAACCGGTACGGCTGTCGTGTTTTTCGCCCAACGACGAATTTTTTGATAAAAAGAGAGCCCTTTTTGATTCATTGCACCAACAAGAATCTCTTTTTTAGCAAATATTACTTTACGTTCTTCATCAATTCGTGCCAATTTGACATCAACATCCGCTTTTACTCCAGAAAGTTTCCCTTCTACTTCGGATGCTTTTGTCTCAAGTTCTTCGATTTTTGCTTTTTTGTGATCGATAAGTTTTTCCAAACGTCCAATCTCTTCATTGGCAAAATTAACTTGCTCTTTTGCAATTTCTTCTTCAAGTTGAAGTGATTTCATCTCGCGTTCGGTTTTGATTTCAGCGCTTTTTTTGCTGTTGTCTTCCAATTTTGCAGAAAGTTCTGCAAGGTGAAGCTCATTTTTTTGCTTCTTGACTTGCTCATCTTTGATCTCATTAGAGAGGGTTGAAATCTCATTTACCAAAGCTGTTTTTGTGGCTAAAAGAGCGTCGTACTGAAGGTTTGCTTCGTCAATTTGTGGCTCGAACGCATCGATCTCTTTGTCAATCAACGACAAGTCGATTAGCTGCTCTAAATGTTTGTTCATAATGTGCCTTTTTGGGGGTGCTTCATCTCAATGGTAAGAGAATGGGTTTTTTGATGGTGAAATTATAACACTCAAACCTAATTTTTCCAAGTGTGTTGCCAATATCTCTCCAAAATAGCATTCACTTTCATAATGACCAATGTCCAGCATCGACAATTCAAGGGCTTTTGCTTCCATCGCATCATGGTATTTTATGTCTCCGGTTAAAAAACAATCTGCTTGGATATTTCGCATTAATGATGCACCGGAACCGGTTACCAAAGCACACGAACGGATATGATCATGACACTGTACGCTTCGAATATGGTCAAGCCCCATCGCTTTTTTGATTTTAGATGCAAAAAGTTCAAACGGTTCATCCACTCCTAAATAGGCGACAAATCCCTCTTTGGCAATGATCTCATACCCTAATACTTTTGTCGCAACGTATTCGTTGAGATGGGTCTGATCAAAGTTTGTGTGCATGGCGATGTTGGAAATATTTTTACGAATCATCGGGGCGAGAAGTTTGGCGGGATATTGGTTAAATTGTAACTGCTTGAGTCCTCCGAAGATAAGGGGATGATGAGTGATAAGCAACGCATTATCTGGAAGAGATTCAAGCAATCCTTCATCCAAATCAATCGAAAGAACGACCGTCGAAATCTCCTGAGTAAAATCACCGACCAACAGTCCTGAATTATCCCAACTTTCTTGAAGTGCAAAAGGGGAAAGTTCATCTAAAAAGGTGTAGATTTCTCGTACCGTCATTTTTCATAACTCCTTTTCTTGCGCTTTACTCTCACATGAATGGACTGAGAGCCAGAAAGTGGATCGGAATATTTGAACTCAAACTCTCCTAATCCTTCGATCAAATCGACCAATTTTTTGTATCCAAAACTGCGTGGGTCAAATTCGGGAGATTTGTTGATCAAGTTTTGTCCTATTGCCCCCATATACGACCACCCTGCTTCGTTTGTTGTATCTTCAACCGCATTACGTACCAATTCTAAAAGGGCTTTTGTATCGTGCTTGACGGTAGAGGGAGCGATCGGAGCAGTTGTGGCAGAAGAACGACGGAGATTTTCGGTATAGATAAATTTATCACACGCACCGATAAACGATTTAGGTGTTTTTTGCTCACCAAAGCCGTACACTTTAATCCCAGATTCCCGAATACGGCTGGCAAGCCTCGTAAAGTCACTGTCACTGGAAACAATGCAAAAACCGTCAAAATTTTTCGTATACAGTAAATCCATTGCATCGATGATCATGGCGCTATCCGTCGCGTTTTTCCCTGTTGTGTAGGCGAATTGCTGCATCGGATGAAGTCCGTGTTCAAGCAACACATTTTTCCACCCCTTGAGCTTTACGTCTGTCCAATCCCCATAAATACGTTTGACACTCGCTACGCCGTGTCCCGCGATTTCATCGAGTAAGCCGGCAATGATAGAGGGCTGAGAATTATCCGCATCGATCAATACCGCCAAGCGGGCTTGGTTTTGATTCACTTAGCCTCCTTTAATTGCTCCAGCGCTTCGCGTGCTTCTTTAAAATCTTCTTGTAAAGCAAGTGCTTTCAAATACATCTGCTCTGCTCTCTCAACGTTTCCTTTGTCATTAAAGAGATTTCCATAGTTATAGTAGGTTACTGCGTATTTTGTATCTATGGCAAGTGCTTTTTCATAGTGTTCTTGTGCGTGTTCAAAATCACCTTGGGCTTTATATATGGATGCTATGGCTAAATGAGTTAAGTCATCCGTCGCATCAAGTTCCAAGGAACGGCTGTAGAGAGAAATTGCTTCTTCTGTATTTCCCATCTTGCCATTGATAAAGGCACGTTTGTTAAGAATTTCAGTGTTATTTGGAAATTGGGTATTCGCGCGGTTAAGTTTCTCCAACGCACGCTCAAAATCTCCCTCACTGTACGCTTCATCAGCTTCTACGATTAAATCCGCTGAGTTATCTATCAAAACATCCTTGGTCGAAATCGGTTCTGACGCTTCATTTTTTGGGGCAGGATCTTCCAATGTTTGAACGTGACGATAAATCTGGTAAGCAAAAAATACGGTTGCACCCAACATAATAATGGCAAATATACTCATAGAACTCCTTTTTGTAATCAAAGTATACTATAATCGCAACAACATAATAATAGGTACACAGCATGCACAGTAATTTAAAAGATCCAGCCCTTTATATCAACCGTGAACTTTCATGGCTTCATTTTAATACCCGTGTTTTAGGGCAAGCACAAGACGAATCCTTACCGTTACTTGAACGCTTGAAATTTCTTGCAATTTACGGAACCAATCTTGATGAATTTTACATGATTCGCGTTGCAGGACTCAAAAAGCTCTTTAGTGCGGGTGTCAACGTCTCCGGTGCCGATCGATTTACTCCTCTTCATCAGCTTCGTGAAATACGGACATATCTCCATACCGAGCAACAAGAGGTCGAGAAGTGCTTACTGGGAATAATGCAATCTCTTGAAAAAGAGGGGATTTTTTTCAAATCCTACAAAGAGGTAACGCAACAAGAGCAGCAGTATTTGGATCGTTATTTTCATGAAAATATCTATTCGGTTATTGTTCCTATCGCCATCGATGCGACTCATCCGTTTCCTCATCTCAACAACCTCGGATTTGGGCAAATTGTCAAACTCAGAGACAAAGATGATACAGCAATCGAACGCTATGGACTGATCCGTATACCACGAGTATTACCGCGTTTTGTGGACATCGACAACCGTATTTATGTCCCGATCGGAAGCGTTGTTGCCGAACACATCGATGATCTTTTTCCCGGATATGAGCTCATCAAATTTTCGGCATTCCGTGTCACCCGTAATGCTGACATCGCCATCGAAGAGGAGGAAGCCGATGACTTTATGGAGATGCTCGAAGAGGGGCTGAAGCTACGTAAAAAAGGGGAATTGGTTCGACTGGAACTGAGCAATCACGCCGATGATGACCTATTAAATTTCTTTAACCGTCACGCCAATGTTTTCAAAGATGATATTTACCGTTTTCAAACCTATCTCAATCTCGGAGCACTCTGGCAAGTAGTTGGAAATAAAGATTTTGCCCATCTTACGAGCCCCAGTTTTAAACCTCGAAATCTCCCTCCTCTTAATTCGGATGAAAATCTTTACTCCATTTTGGACAAACAAGACTTGGTTATCTTTCACCCTTTTGAGAGTTTTGAACCTGTTGTTCGCCTAATCCAAACGGCAGCAAAAGATCCCGATGTTGTCTCCATTCGTATGACGCTTTATCGTTCAGGATCTAAATCCGTTATCGTCCAATCCCTCATTGCCGCAGCCGAATCGGGCAAACAAGTAACGGTTATGGTGGAGCTCAAAGCCCGTTTTGATGAAGAGAACAACCTCATTTGGGCAAAAGCACTTGAAAGTGCCGGAGCGCATGTTATTTATGGTATCTCAGGGTTTAAAGTTCACGCCAAAGCTGCCCTCATCACCCGTCGTGTTGGTGGAAAACTTAAACAATACGGTCACCTTGCTACAGGTAATTACAATCCTTCCACTGCTACTATCTATACCGATATTAGCTACATGACATCCAACGATGCTATCACCAACGATATGACTCGCTTTTTTCACTTTCTCACGGGCTTTAGTAAAAAAGGGAAACTAAACGAGCTATATATGGCTCCAACACAGATTAAACCAAAAATTCTCTCTCTTATCCATAACGAAACCCGCATGGGAGGTGAAGGTGTTATCATCGCTAAGATGAACGCACTTGTCGATGACGATATTATTAAAGCTTTGTATAAAGCATCTCAAGCGGGTGTTAAAATCCAGCTTATTATTCGAGGAGTGTGCTGTTTGCGTCCTGGAGTTGAGGGAATCAGTGAAAACATTCGCGTTATCTCCATCATCGGAAAATATCTTGAGCATGCTCGGATTTTTTATTTTAAACACTCTGCTCCGCAAACGTACATTTCCAGTGCCGATTGGATGCCTCGTAACCTTTTGCGTCGTATCGAACTGCTTACTCCGATTGCAGGGGAAGAGGCTTCGGGTAAACTTCTTCAAATTTTACAATTGCAGATTTCAGATAATGCTTTGGCGCATGAGCTTCAAAGTGATGGAACGTATACCAAAATTGCTCACGAAAGCAATAATGCCATCAACTCACACCAAATTGTTGAAAGCACAACCAATAAAGTATATAATTCCGCCAAAAAACAATCTCCCAATTACATGCAGCAACTCACGTCACGCTTGTTTAGAGAAAGTTGACCCACAAGGAACGTCTATGCTCGGAAATTATCTCAACTATACGCCAACCCTCAAAGAACGGGTTTGGATTGCCCCCTCTGCCGATGTAATTGGTCGCGTTGAAATGGGTGAGGATGTAAGTATTTGGTTTGGATGTGTTGTACGCGGGGATGTCCATTTTATCAAAATCGGTGATCGCAGTAACATCCAAGATTTGAGCATGGTTCACGTCACCCACCACAAACGTGATGATATGAGTGACGGGTATCCTACCATAATCGGCAACGATGTCACCGTCGGTCATCGTGTTATGCTCCACGGCTGTACGATCGAAGATGCGTGTTTAATCGGAATGAGTGCCACTATCCTCGATGGGGCTGTCATTGGCAAGGAATCCATCGTCGGTGCAGGTGCATTGGTCACTAAAAATAAAATCTTTCCTCCACGCTCACTCATCATGGGAAGCCCTGCGAAAGTGGTGAGAGAACTCACCGATGAAGAAGTTGCTGAACTTTATGCCTCTGCACGCCGCTATGTGAGCTTTAAAGAAAACTACCGCGCCCCGAATGTTTGAATTTAATCTCGTTGTTGTCGCTGATATTCTCGGAATCATTGCATTTGCTTTAAGCGGATTTTTGATCGGGGTACGTCATAAACTTGATTTATTGGGACTCATCATCTCGGCTTCCATCACAGCCCTTGGCGGTGGGGTAGTTCGTGATGTTATTTTGGATCGTACTCCGTTTGCGTTTAATGAATACTACCCTGCCATTACCGTCTTTGCCACCATTACGATTGCTTTTATGTTTCGTAATAATTTGCGTGAGGAGCTAGAACGCCAATGGCTTTTTGTCATCAGTGACACTATCGGTCTAGTAGCATTTAGTATCACTGGAGCACTGCTCGCGATTGACGCCCAGTTTAACTTTTTTGGGGTCATAATACTCAGCTTTTTAACGGCTGTCGGCGGAGGTGTATTGCGCGATACGATGATTAATCAAGTACCTTCCGTTCTCATCAGCGATTTTTACGGCTCCATAGCCCTTATCGTTGCGATCTTGCTCATCATTTCCAATGCTCTTTGGAATCTCAATACCGCAAGTGTCGCCATCATCGCCACCCTCGCGATTACACTGCGCCTTTTAGCCTATACCAAACAATGGCACTTGCCGAAACTGGAAATAAAATGAATAAATTTTGGAAAATAGTCCTCATTCTTTTCGTACTTGGAGCACTCGACATCGGGCGCTATGCTGTTTATCCCAATATTGCCGCTCTAAAAAATGAGCGTCCCATACCGACTGCTTTTATGGAATATCGAGAAAACCAGTGGGCAGATGAAAATCGAGATATGCACCTCACCCACAAATGGGTCAGTATGGATAAAATCTCTCCCAACATTATCAAAGCAGTTCTTATTGGAGAAGATGACGGATTTTGGAAACACGACGGTTTTGACGTCAAAGGGATGGAAAACGCTATCGAGCGCAGTATCAAGAAAAAAACCTTAGCCGGCGGAAGCACCATCAGCCAACAACTCTCGAAAAATCTCTACCTCTCACCGAGTAAAAATCCTGTACGAAAAATCAAAGAGGCAATTCTCACATGGCGGATCGAAAAAACACTCTCCAAACGCCGTATTTTAGAGATTTATCTCAACGTCGCTGAGTGGGGTGATGGAATATTCGGTATCGAAGCAGCCTCTCGTCATTATTACCACAAAAGTGCCAAAAACCTCACAGCCAACGAAGCTTCAAGACTCGCTGCCGTCTTGCCAAATCCTATTAAATACAATCCGACAGGAAACCAAAAATACGTCAAAAACCGTGCTCGTATCATTCTAAAAACCATGAAGCGCAGAGGTGTCATCCAATCCATTTATAAAGAGGTTATGACACCCGTAAAAGAAGAGGATCTACCCGCAACAACTGAAATGAATGCTTCTATAGAGTCATTATTTGATACGTCCACAAGTGATACACCCACAGAAAACAGCGAGTCTTCCGCAACTGAAAACCCCGTAGAATCCTCTGTCTTTATGCAGGATGAGGGGAATGTGACGCAGTAGTTTTACTTGCTTTTGATCCGTCCCAAAGTAGCAAGCGCTATCAATGAAGCCAAAATAAGCAAATAGGCAGGAGCATACGCGTTTGAACTGACTTTTACTAAAGAGGTCATCAATGCCGGAGTAATTCCACCAACAAGTCCTGCTGCACTGCCTAAAATCAAAGCGGTAAACGAGGCTCGGTATCCGTGGTACTCAAGCGCATGAACGACGGCTGAAAAGATCGGTGCTTGATAAGCACACAGCAAAATCACCATTGCCATTACCGCACCAAGAGCACCGTAATATCCCCCATGCATCATCGCATACATCAACGGATAGATGGTAACAGCACTTACAAATGCTGCTGTTCTCATCACTCGAATCGAACCGAATTTATCCGCAACCATCGCCATCAAAGGGATGAAAATCACCCCTAGGATAATGGAAATGGTATTGATATTTCCGGCTTGTGGTTTGGTCAATCCCGCACTTGCTTCAAGCCAAATAGGAAGATAAATAAACAACGTGTAATAAAACATCCAAATCACAGAAGCAACGATGAGAAATTGTCCGAAAATCTTTTTGTGCTCTTTGAAAATTGCTACCAACGGAATCGTTTTATCCTCATGCGCCTGATAGTTATCCGTGAGGTTTCTTCGTAAATACAACCCTGCTGCCGCAATGAAAATACTCAAGATAAACGGAATTCTCCATCCCCACTCACCCATTGAATCCTCACCCAAATACCAAAGCAATCCGCCACACAGTGCCGAACCCAGCGCCATCCCGATTTTTGCACCGACAGATACGAATGATCCGTAAAGATTTTGGCGATTGGGACTGGATTGTTCTACGAGATAGACGATGGAACTTGCGTATTCTCCTCCCACAGAGAGACCTTGAATCATACGTAGTAATACCAGTAATATTGGTGCCATTATCCCTATTTGCGCGTATGTCGGTAAAAATCCGATCAGAAATGTCGGCAGTGCCATCAACATCAGCGATGCCATAAGAGCATAACGTCGCCCTACTCTATCCCCGATATGACCAAAAATAGCAGCCCCAACAGGGCGCATAATCATACCTGCCGCAAACGCTCCAAAAGAACCTAGCAAGGATAGAAAAGGGTCATCTGATGGGAAAAAGAGCTTCCCCATCATCACCGCTAAAAAACCGATAAGGGCAAAATCGTAATACTCGATGACGTTGCCGATAATTCCTGCGGCGATAATACGTTTTTTAGACCCGATCAAACAATCCACCCACCGCCGAGAAGCGTGTCCCCATCATAAAAGACACCCGCTTGACCGGAGGCAACACCCAGTACGGGTTCATGCAACTCTACCGTAGCATGATTGCCATCAATGACAACATAACATCGCACTGCAGTAGTTCGATAGCGAAGTTTCACATCGCATTCAAAACTGACGCGATCATCAAACATATTGACATTTTCCAGCACGACACGATGGCACTCTAATGCTTCACGAGGACCTACTACGATTTGATTGGTATCGGGTCTGATTTCTACAACGAAATGAGGATCATGCGCACCGTGAACACTAAATCCTTTACGTTTTCCGATGGTATAGTGCATGTAGCCTTTATGCTTACCGACCACTTTACCCTCAAGATTTAGAACATCACCCTCAACATCCACATTGACATACGGCTTTAACACATCTGCATAGGTCGTTTCCACAAAACAAATCTCACTGGATTCTCCTTGCGAAGCAAACGATTCTAATCCTGAAATACCGGCAGCATACGCTTTTATATCTGTTTTATGCTTTTCACCCAGAGGGAAAAGGAGACGGGGAACCAATGCGGGGTCGATGTAAAAAAGAAAATAGCTTTGATCTTTTGTATCGTCTTCTGCCATCTGGAGATATTGTCCGTTATGGCGAATATAGTGTCCTGTTGCTATAAAATCTGCCCCCAAAGAATCCGCAAACTCTACCATTGCCCCAAATTTAATATTACGGTTACACAATGCACACGGATTAGGAGTTTTTCCCTCTTTATACGTTTCAATAAAAGGGGTAAAAACTTTTTCATTGAATTTTTCTTGCAAATCAAGGATATGAAGTTTTACCCCTGCAAAATCAGCGGCTTTTTGCGCGCGGGCTTGATGGATTTCATGATAGCCCGGTTTCGAATGGAGCTTCATATACACCCCTTCTACCTCGTAGCCTTGCTCTTTTAACAATAATGTCGAAACGGTAGAATCTACTCCTCCGCTCATCCCGATGACTACTTTTTGTCTCATTAAATACTTCCTTCGTCCACATTGGATCGATCATTCACATAAGCAGAAAGAGCCTGATAATATTTTGTATTGTCCAATCCCTCTTTTTCTAAATCCGCCATTTGTGCTTTCAATGATTTATCAATTTCTGTAAGCACGAAATCAAGATCATCACTGAGTGTAATAAAATCTATATCATCTTCGTCGATCATTCCCTCAGCCAAAACTTTTGTCCGTATAAATTCCATAAGCGGTGCATAAAATTCTGTCCCGATAACAAAAAGACGAACTCCCCATACTTTTCGTGTTTGAATTAACGTTAATGCTTCGAACATCTCATCAAGCGTTCCAAAACCGCCGGGAAAAATGACGTATGCCATCGAGTATTTAACCAGCATCACTTTTCGTGAGAAAAAGTAGTCAAAGCTTCGCCCTTTCGTGATATATTGGTTTGGCTTCTGCTCTGAGGGAAGTTCGACGTTTAATCCTATGGATTCTACTGCTTCATGTTTAAATGCACCTCGATTGGCAGCTTCCATAACTCCTGGACCGCCGCCTGTGATGACATTATAACCTTTAGCTCCAAGCATATCGGAGAGTTGCATCGCTTGTTGATAATACGGATGATTTTCATTCACGCGTGCACTTCCAAAAATGGTTACGGATGGACCTAAATCTCCTAATTCATCAAACCCTTGAACGAAATCGGAAATAATTTTAAAAATGCTCCACGACCCAGCAGACTTAATATCTTTGACATAGCGGCTGCTGGGATACTCTTTTTTTTTCCTTCGACCATTGGACATTTGTTACCCTTTTAGCTTCGTCAAACGATCGCGCTTTGTCCCAATTGAGGTAATTTGTACTCCAAAGTTACCATCAACAATAACGACTTCACCTTGAGCGATTACATGGTCATCGACTAAAATATCGAGTGGATCATTTGCCAATTGATTGAGTTCAATAACAGACCCAATGTCCATACTCAAAACATCTTTAAGCAACATTTTTTTCTTACCGATACGAACACGGACAGGAAGCTTAACATCCATAATGAGACCGATATTTTTCATCTCGCCCTCATCAAGCTTGCGCCCTTTGTTTTGTCCTTCATGATTACCAAAAACAGAGTCTCTATCGCTTTTATCCTCATTCGCAATGCTGTTTGATCCCTCTAAAGCATTTACAATCGAGGAATCCACTGCAAACATCACTAAAGAATTGATACTGCCCAAAACAAAAGAAAAAACATACATCTTTGCATACGGATCAAGATTAATTTCTTCACTCTCACCAATAAAAATTGCACTTTCTGTCTTAATCGAAAATTTTGGAAGTTCTTTTTGTGAGCCCAATGTCGTGCTCATGGCTCCCGTAATATTTGAAATAATCTCCTTGAGTGCATCGAGATCATCGTCATTCATATCCTCTTTGCCCTCACCCTCACCGCCAAGCATCATATCGCCAAGCGCAGTAGCCAGCATTGGCGGAAGCATAATGACAGCACGTCCAGATGCTGCTCCGCTAAAGCTCAACTGTACTGAGGCAATCGGAGGAATAACATTGCTTACGATCGAAATGGTTTCAGCATCTTTAAACGTAACCGTAGGAGCTTGACCTGTTAATCCTTCAATCGTTGCTGTTGTTTCGGTAGAAAATAACCCGGTAAAATTACTCATCTTTCATCCTCATCAAACTCATCGGGAGTTCTTATTATCTCTTTTGCACCAATAATACGCTCTTTACGTTTGGTTTCAAACTCTTTAAGTGCACGCTTAACTGCATCTTTTTCTGTATCGATCACTTCGGTAATTTGAACCGATTTTCGAAAACGCCGCAATCCCATTTGTGCTACAAAACGCTCTTTTCCATCAACACTGACACTCACTACATCATTTGCAGGAAGGTTAAGACGTAAAATATCACCCTCTTCAATGTCTAGCAGTTCATGCAGGCTTAACTCTGCATATCCGAGATTTACGTCCACATTGACATGGGCACCGCCAAGTAGGACTTGAAGTTCTTGATTACGGCTTTTTTTCGAACTTGTCTCATTGAGCATCAAATCGCGACTGGCAAGCTTGGGCAATATTGGCTCCAGAGCAATAACCGGATAGCATATATTCATCATCCCCGAACTGTGCCCGATAATAATCTCCATAACGACCATGACAACAATCTCATTTTGTGCGACGATTTGAACCACATTCGGACTCGATTCTTTGGACTCGATTTGCGGATAAAGCTCCGTTACGGGACCCCACGCTTCCCGTAAAGTTGCCATCATGACGCGCAAAATGGTTTCAAACAGCGAAAGCTCAATATCGGAAAACTCTCGATTTGCTTCAAAAGGCTCGCCCTTGCCCCCTAAAATACGATCCAACATCGGAAAAGCGATGGACGGATTAATCTCTAAAACACCGTTACCTTCGAGCGGCTTCATCGAAAAGACATTAAAGCTCGTCGGATTAGGCAGTGACATCAAGAACTCCCCGTACGTCATCTGATCGACGGAGTGAAGCTGTATCTCAACAATGGAGCGCATAATAGACGATATTTGAGATGAGATAGAACGCGCCATCTTATCATGTATCCCTCTAAATGCCCGTAATTGCTCTTTGGAAACACGATTTGGACGCTTAAAATCATAGAGTGTTATTTGGCGATTAGCAAATAAATTTTCCTCTTCACCATCCAGTGATACCTCACCTTCATCATCCACAACGTCCAACAGAGCATCTATTTCTTCTTGGGATAAAATATCAGCCATCTTTTACCCCCTTACCGTTTCTTTAATACGTCGAATGACCGATTTGTGAATCTGCGAAATACGTGATTCTGTGATATTGATAATCTCGCTAATCTCTTTCAACGTTAATTCCTCGAAATAATAGAGCTGAATAATCATTTGCTCGCGTTCATCAAAGCCCATTAGAACATCTCTTATGACATCTACTAACTCTTCGTGCTCCATGCGTTCAAGCGTTCCGCCTTCGCACTCATTGCCTAACTGATCATCCAGTGGTAAAACGGTATAAATATCCGAAGCGATACGAGCTTCATGAACTTTTTCTTCATCAATTCCCAATATTACGGCTAACTCTTTATTGGTCGGTTCACTGTCGTGCTGAAGCAAGTGATGTTCAATCACAACATCGATTTCTTTGATAAGACGTCTACTGGCACGACTCACAACATCCAGTGAACGAAGATAATCCAACATCGCTCCATACACTCTCGTTTTAGCATATCCCCAAAAGGAATCATTTTGTGCTTCATCGTAACGCCGTGCAAGTTTTACGAGTTCTTCCGTACCAATAGCAGACAAATCCATGTAATCAATGGAACTGGGTAACCGTTCTTTTAGCCTAAACGACATTGCCTTGACTGCAGGAAGATATTGCAATGCAAGTTGATCTTCTTTATGCTTCAGCTCTTGACAATATACACCTGCACCACTCATTGACTCACCTTCTCATCTTCGCTGAGCAATTCAGATTTATGGACGTAATAGGCATCAATAAACTGCTCACGACGATTAATTTCACGAACATAATTGTCCAAACTTTTCTCATGCGAATGCTTAGGAAACGGATGAACTTTAACACCCAATGTTTGAAAATAAAACCCGACACACACATGGGCGAACAGATAAAAAAATGTGGTAATTAAAAGCACCAATCCCAAAAAATTTTCAGCAGAGGTCGATTGTACTATCCCAAACACAACACCCAAGAGGAACCCTTGAACTGTTAAAAAAGAGACAAAGTTCGAACCGCGCATTATGTGCCTTGTAGGAATATCAAAAGTGTTCCATTAGGCGCTTAAAGAAGCCGCCGAGTCCACTCTCCTGTGGACTAACGAGCACATTTCGTTCCAATTTTTTTGCAATTTTTTTCACAATCATTTCCAACTCAACCGCAGGAGTCGAAGTCGGAAATTCACGACTGTACAATGCCCTTTTTTTAACACTCATAGAAACTTTTGGATCCGAGGTGATTTGTCCTAAAAAATTCAGTCGTAATTGCTCCCCGATGTTTGCAAGGGCAACTTTTTGAATTTTTTCAAACAAGGCTGACGCCTCTTTTTCACTGCGAACTTGATTCATGATAACGCTAATATCATTGCGAAGACGTGAAGTGACTTTTATGGTCGCATAGGCATCTGTAATAGCCGCAGGATCAGGAACAGTTACCACAATTACATCATCGCATGCACGTAAAAAAAGTTGGATATGCTCGCCGATACCTGCTCCCGTATCGATAATCATCACATCCAAATCATCCAACACATGCGCTTCATCCATAAAGCGTTCAAACAATCCCGATGAGGCATACTTAAAGATCTCTTCACCACTTTCTCCTGGGATTAAAACAAGATTATTTTCAATCGGAACCAAGATCTCCTCAACTGTAGCTTCTCCGCGAAGTACATGTAAAATATTTTTTTTAATCTTGACGTTGAACATCACATCGAGATTGGCAAGCCCTATGTCTGCGTCAAAAATCCCTACCTTGAGCCCATTTTTTGCCATAATATGCGCCATATTGGAGCTAATAGTACTTTTTCCCACGCCGCCTTTCCCGCTTGTGATTGCAATAAAACGGGTTTTTTTTGACGTGACATGTCCATTATGCTTTACCAGTGCTTCGAGCTTTGTGGCTTGATGACTCATAAGTTTTCACCCTTGCGAAATCCGTTTAACAAACAATCAATCAAAAAATCGCTGCTGGAAACCACCAGATCTTCCGGAACCTCTTGTCCGATTGAAAAGTAACTAATGGGAACTTTCGTTTCATAAACGAGAGAAAAGATATTACCAAACCCTCGTGTTTCATCGAGCTTTGTAAACATCATCGTATCAATGCCCAAAGGGGCAAAATTCTCATACGTTGATTTTAAATCTTCATATTTGATCGAACTTGGCAAAACAAGAATCACATCGACGCTGTAATCGGTTGTGTTGGAGCGCAAGCACTCATAAATTTTTTCGATTTTACCCTTGTCATAAGGTGAGCTACCCATGGTATCGATCAAAATATAATCGCTGTATTGAAGCGAATTCAATGCAGTTGAAAATTCAGGAGGATCAACCACAGTCTCAATCCCCAGCTTCATCATCCGTGCGTATTGCATCAACTGCTCAACGGCTCCGATACGGTAAGTGTCCAATACGACCAATCCTACTTTGTATTTTTTCTCTAAAAAGTAGGAGTATCTCGCGGCCAATTTTGCAATGGACGTTGTTTTTCCCACTCCCGTAGGACCTACAAGCATCACCACTTTTTTAGCGCCCATTTTAGGAGCACTCTCTAATCTAACGGGAATCATTTTACGCAATAAAGTTTGAAAATAACGCTTGACGGTTTCAGAATTTTCACGCATTTTGGAGGGCATATGCTCCAATGTAAGCTGCATGATTTCATCTAAATGTTCTTGATTCATACCACTTTGTTGTGCAAGACGATAAATCTCAGCAAACTCAGGAGGGATGGGAAGGCTATTTTTAGGTGATTTTTCATTCCAAAACATATTTTGAATCAGCTTGACCTTATCACCGAGTTTTTCTATCTCATCTTTAATTTTTTTGAGATCTTCACTTTGCACAACAGGAGTAAGCTTGGAGGGACGATCTACTTCCGTTACTTCTGCAATTTTAGAGATTTGCTTTGCAGCTTCGGATATATTGTACAAAACATCATTGCTTTTTTGGGCTAAAGGCCGCTGCTTGGTCAAAGGCTCTGGTTGACGTTGAGAACTGCGCGGCATGGCATTCTCTTCAACCCCTACCACGATTTCATACAGAGCTGTTTTTCCAAGTGATTTTTTTTGAATCTCACGTGTTTCGATTAGCATTGCATCTTCGCCGACTTCAAGCTGTGCTTTTTTCAATGCCTCCGCTGGAGTGGAACCGCTAAACGTTAAGATTTTCATATTGTCTCCGTATCGTGTTTCGAGCCATGCTTCGCAATGGTATCACCACGCTGGATCGCTCTTTCCAATGGGGGTGAGGAACACTAAGCTCTGGATAATTCAAAGTCTTATCACCGTAAAATATCACATCTAAATCAAGTGTTCTTGGAGCATTCGTAAAACTACGAACCCGCCCAAAACGCTTTTCAATTCTCCACAGCAATCGTAAAAAAACTCGAGGAGAAAGTGATGTTGAAATCTCAATCACTGTGTTATAAAAATCATCTTGTTGAGTATATCCAAACGGAGGATTTTTTAAAATTACTCCGCTTTGAATGCGTTTAAGTTGAGACAGTTTTCCCAAATAAATCCACAAATGTTCCATACGCCGTCTGACATCGCCAACATTTCCACCCACTCCCAAAATAACGGAAAATCGGTGTTTATTTTCGACTCGCACCTTGGAAGGGAAAGTTCGACTTACATAAATCGAATGTTTCTTATCCACTATTCGCGTTAAAAACATATTTATTCTTGAGTTGCTTCTTGTTGAGCACGTTGCATTGCTTGAATTTCACTCAAAATCTGCATCATACCTACCATTGCCAAATGATAACCAAACGGTCCAAAACCGATAATGGATGACGTACATGCAGGCGCGGTCATACTTTTTTGACGAAACTCTTCGCGACGATAGATGTTGCTGATATGAACTTCAATGGTTGGGATATTAACCGCACTGATCGCATCACGAATCGCAATCGAAGTATGCGTGTAGGCAGCAGGATTAATGATGATCCCATCTGCATCTCCATAACACTCTTGAATTTTATCAACAATTTCGCCTTCCAAATTGCTTTGATAAAAATCAATTTCGATTCCGTTTTGCCCTGCAAAATCTTTCATTTGCGCATGAATTTGTTCTAAACGCATCGGACCGTACACTTGAGTGTCACGCACACCTAACATATTGAGATTTGGACCTTGAATTACCGCTATCTTCATACAAAAACCTTGAATTTTACTTTTAAGGCTAGATTATACGCGGTAGTAGATTATAAGGAACTTTTATTAGAGTATTTCAACTCGGTTTCTACCATTTTTCTTTGCTTTGTACAAAGCCGTATCTGCGCGGTTTAAAAGCGTTGCATGCGTATCGCCTGCAACAAACAAGCTCACTCCGAATGATAATTTAACGTCTACAAATAACCTAAGCTTCTCGACAGTCATTCTTAGTTTTTCTGCTACATAAATGGCTTTGTTTGCATTCACATGAGATAATAAAAAGATAAATTCTTCTCCTCCCCATCGAGCGATTACATCTCCGTTTTGTAGGGTTTGAGAGAGTACCTTGGCTATTTCCACTAATACCTCATCCCCTCTTGGATGCCCATAAATATCATTGACTTGTTTAAAATGATCAATATCCGCCATAACAATGGCAAATGAATCATCTGTTTTCCAATGTTCTCGCATCAACATAATGTTAAAGATCTCATCAAATTTATACCGATTATAAAGCTTGGTGAGAGAATCCGTTGTCGCCAAAAGCTCCAGTCGTTTTTTATCGGTTATATCATGATAAATAGCCGTGTAACTGTTCAACACTCCCGAATCCTCAAGCCATGGCGTGACCACGGCATCCACCCACAATGCTTGTCCGTTTTTTGAAACAATTTCTATTTCACCACTCCAACGCTGTGCCTTTTGAAGGGTATTTTTCATCTGTATATATTCTGAAACCGATATTTTATCCGAACAAATCACCTGTAACGGCCAATCCATAAGCTCATTTTCCGCAAATCCAAAAAAGGAATTAAAAGCTTTTGAAACTTCTATAATATGAAACTCCCCGTCTGTTTTTACAATCAATAAATTATCATCGATAATTTGCTTATCGTGTTGAAGCTCACTATTAAGATGCGCTATTTTCTCCATCTGCTTTTGCAAAGTCAGCTTCAATTCATGAAGATCACTAATGTCATACACCGCAATCATCACCATCCCTTGATCGATAATATAGGGGGAAATCGTGACTTGCAGCTGCATTGTACTTAAAAGAGAGCTGCTGATTTTGTTTCGAGGGATGGGGATAAATCGATTATTCAATGAGGCATCGTAAAAAGTAGGAGAATTGAGTCTCAGGGTTGTTCGAATTTTTCGCTGAAGCGTCCGATAATCGATCTTTGGATAAAACGTTAAGAGTGATTTTCCCACTATATTGCTATAAGCATGACCGGTATTGATTTCCAGCCATTGATTCCAGTACATAATGTTAAACTCTTCGTCAACGATCATGATCCCATGTTCTAGCGCATCAAGTAAAATATTGGGGTAATCAACCGGTTTTTTCATGCATACAATTCTTCAAGTTTTTGGTCAATAAGGTCTTTGAGACTTTGGATCATGGCATCCTTAGCCAGAATAAAAATGTGCCCGTTGATGTTTTGATTTTGAAATTCCATTTGCGTACTGATAATAATAATCTGTGAATATTCAACCGTCTCTTCCAAATAAATCAAATCATTCCCTGCGATAATCTCCGTTGAAGGGAGAAAAAACTGAACCTTTACATTCAACTCTTCCGTCAACCTGCTTATCATGGTAGCACTTAAAATATTGGTCAGTTCAATCACTGCATCGTAAATATCCGCATCATTTGGAGCCTCAACATCATAAAGATGATTTCCCAAATTAATCGCCACTTCGTCCGTAATAACAAAAATAAACTCTCCCCCAAACGGACCCCCGAAAAGCTGTTTAGTCACATAGTGACTGCTTTCGTTTGGGATAGTTTCATGCATGTACTGCTTCAATCCCTTAATATCGCTGATGGCGATTTTAGGGATATGCATTGTTCCAAACGCTCGTAACAAATCAGCGATACTCGCCGTGGCATTTCCCACAGCAATGTTCATAAGCTCTCGAAGGACATCCAAATGATCCCCGCTAAATTCAACTTTTTTCAGCACTTATGTCCTTTATTCAGAATACAAGCTGTTCTAAAACAGTTTGCATTTTTTCACTGCTGATAGGCTTTGGAATCACCGTCTTTGCACCCAACGCTATAACCTGCGCCTGTGCCTGACTTTGAATATCCGCTGTTACTACAACTACTTGAGCTTTTGAATTCATTGCAATGATTTTTTCCAATGCTTCATACCCGTCCATCACAGGCATCGTCAAATCCAAAAAAACGATTGAAGGAGAATTTTCTTTATATTGTTCGACCGCGATTAAACCATTTTCAGCCTCAATAATCTCACAATGAGGTTCAAGTCCCTTAATAATTTTAATAAGGGACAATCGCGCCAATTTTGAATCATCTGCGACTAATATCTTCACTCTTGGCTCCTGAAAACTATGCGTTAATTGTTTAGATTATAGCAAATTATGATTAAAAAGGTTCTGCTATACTGTTATTAAAATTTTCAAAGGTTCTCTTTTGCAGATACTTCTCGCCGACACTATTTTTACCCCTGATAGCATTTACCGTGATCACGGAATCGTTTTTGACAAAACCATTATTGCAGTAGCCCCTAACAACCACCTTAGAGAACAATACGGTACGCAATGCCAAGAACTGGGCGAGGGTTCAGTGATTATGAGCGGTCTTATCAATGCGCACGTTCATCTCGAATTCAGTGCCAACCGTTCAACGCTTACGTATGGTGAATTTATGCCATGGCTTTCCAGTGTTATCGCAAATCGTGATGAACTGATTAACAGCTGTGATAGTGAATGTATGGAACATGCTACACAAATGATGCTGGACAATGGCATCACTGCGTTTGGGGCGGTGAGTTCGTATGGTTTTGATTTAGATGCTTGCGCTAAAACACCTCAAAAAGTCGTTTATTTCAATGAACTCATAGGCTCTGATCCCCTCATGGCGGATGCTTTATACGGCGATTTTCAAGAGCGCTTGTTTGCCTCACAAACCGTAAAAAGAGAAGGATTTTATCCCTCAATCGCCATCCATTCCCCCTACTCCGTTCATCGCATACTCATCCAAAAAGCGCTCAAATACGCGCAAGAAAAAGCTCTTCGCGTCACAGCACATTTACTGGAAAGTTCCGCAGAACGAGAGTGGCTTGACAACAACAATGGAGACTTTCAACCTTTTTTCCAAAACTTTCTCAAACAACATAAAGCCGCCAATACCGTAGAAGAGTTTTTACAGCTTTTCAAAGAAGTACCGACTCTGTTTACCCATGTCATTCACGCCAAAGAAAATGAGCGCATCGCGATAAAAGAAGGAAATCACACCATCATCCACTGCCCTATTTCCAACCGACTTCTCGGTAATGGAGCACTCGATTTGAAAGAATTGGATTCCAAAAATATTCGTTGGGTCTGCGGAACCGATGGTCTAAGCTCCAACTACACTCTGAATTTATTGGAAGAGATGAAAGCTGCCCTATTTATGCATCATAATCTCAGTTTATTGGAACTCGCCACCGCTCTTTGGAAAAGCGTCACGGTCGATGCAGCGGATGCATTAGGATTAAACTGTGGTACAATCGCACCTTCTTATGATGCGGATTTACTCGTTGCTCGAGTGAATTATGAAATCAACGATCAACTGCCGATTCATCTGCTGCTGCAACCGCTGCAAATCGAATCGGTTTATATTGTCGGACAAAAAGTAAAAGGATAATCAATGATGGAATGGATTAAAAAAATAGGCTCATGTCTTGCAAATGGATTACGTTTTATCCAAAATCATTTCAAAGCAACACTTCTCGTATTGTTCGTACTATGGCTCATACTTCCCTCAAGCGAAGAAGGACTCACCTCTTACAATCTTCAAAAAATATCGCTTGTTGGTCCCATCATAGATGCAACCTCTATTGTTGAGCAACTCGATGAAGCAAGAGAAAACAAAGAGGTAAAAGGGGTTTTGTTTAGCATCGATTCTCCCGGTGGAGCCGTTGCCCCTTCGGTTGAAATTGCGTATGCGGTAAAACGTCTGAGAGAAACCAAACCTGTTGTTGTTTACGCTGCAGGTATCATGGCAAGCGGAGGTTATTACTCCGCCATTTGGGGAAGCGAGATCGTAGCCAATCCCGGAAGTATGATCGGCTCAATCGGTGTTATTATGGAAGGTGCTGATCTCTCCGAACTAATGGCAAAAGTGGGAGTCAAAACCCAAGTCGTTCACGCAGGAACCTACAAACAAGTAGGGACAATGGAACGTCAATGGAGCAATGTAGAACGAGCAGAACTTGAAAAAATCATTAACGGCACCTATACTCTATTTGTCGGAGACGTTGCCCGTGCACGCAAACTCGATTTAAACCGCAGCAACGACTATGCAGATGCGCATGTCTTCACCGCTGCTCAAGCCAAAGAGGTCAAGCTCGTTGATTCTCTCGGAGTAGAGTTTGATGCGAAAAAACGCCTTGAAGCACTCACCAAAGTGACCGATCCAACATGGAACAAAGAAGATCCTATGGATAAATTTTTCAAGAAATTTGCGGCTGAAGGGGCAACGCTTGCCCACATGTACTTTCCACCTGTAACTCTTAAATAAGGGTTACATCTTCGTTATTTTAACCACCTCTGACGTCACTGAAGTTGTATCATTCATCGCCTCAAACCGATCCCCGACATTCAGTACATCCAAATCAATCACTTTCCCCTCACGTGTTATCTGTGCAAAGCCTCGTTTGTTTTTATGCTTTGGATGTTGTGATTCATAGGCTTGAGTCATTTGAGACAGTGTGTTTTGCTTTTGGCGGATAAAACTTTCTATGGTTTGCGATAAACGTTCTCCCAGAGGAGAGAGTTCACGAAACTTAGCTTCTAAAATCACTCTTATTTGTCCATTTAGTCTCTCTCGAAGCTCTTGTAACTGCTCTTTTTGATGCACTAATCGCTGTTCTACTCCATGACGTTTAAACGCCTCTTGCATAGAAGTGAGCTGTTCACGTTTGCGCTCTAATCGTTGTGAGATCATCCCATAGGCACCATAACGCATCTCATCAATGCTTTGCATCAACTCATTCCTATCAGGTAAAATCATCTGCATTGCGGCACTGGGGGTGGGAGCACGAAGATCGGCTACATAATCACTGATGACCCAATCAATCTCATGCCCAACAGCCGAAACAACCGGAGTAGTCATTGCAAAAAGTGCATCGGCAACGACCTCTTTGTTAAACGCCCATAAATCTTCAACACTTCCGCCGCCGCGTCCTACTACTACCGCATCGCACCCTAATGTATCCGAAAACCTAAGAGCATCCGCGATCATCAAAGCAGCCGTTGAACCTTGCACCAACACGTCAATCACTATTAACTTTACCAATGGCCATCGTTGAGCAGCAACTCGTTGCATGTCTTGCAATGCTGCACCCGTTGCGGAGGTTACTAAAGCAATTATTTGGGGGAATTTAGGAAATGGTTTTTTGTGCGTTGGGTCAAAATAGCCTTTTGCTTCGAGCTTTTTTTTGAGTTGCTCGAAGGCTACTGCTAATGCCCCCGCCCCGTAAGGCTCAGCACTGACACAGTTGATCTGATACTCACCTCGCGGGGTATAAAGACTCAACGCACCATGAATCACCACATGTGCACCCTCATCAAGAGAAAACTTTAACCGCGCAGCATTACCTCGGAACATGACACACTTTATCGAAGAGTTGGCATCTTTGAGGGTGAAGTAGATATGACCGCTGCCGTGTTTGGTAACGCGAGAAAGCTCACCCTCAACGCTTACAAATTCAAACGTCGTCTCAAGCAACGTTTTGATTTGCTCATTAAGAGTTGAAACGCTGAGTGTTGATGCCATAAAGTTACTTTTTACGGGCGATCATCAACGTCGAAATATCCATCGAAAAGCTTTTAGTATACAACATCTCAAATCCTGCTTCTTCAAGCTCTGCTTCCATTTTTCCAACCGTTAAAAAACCTTCAATGGAATCTGGAAGATAGCGATACGCTTCGTAATTGTTGGAAATCAATCCTCCAATACGCGGAAGAACATTGTTCATGTACCAATCACGCACTTTTCCCAAAGCAGAAGGATTTTCATTTTTCATAAATTCGAGGATAACAACCAATCCACCCGTTTTAAGTACACGGTTAAATTCAATAAGGGCTGCTTGACGCTCCATAACATTGCGAATACCGTAAGAGATACTGATAATATCAGCAGAAGTGCTCTCTCTAGGTAGCTGTGTTGCAGGGGCAATGTAAAAGGACATTTGCGGGAACTTTTCACGTCCGACACCCACCATCCCCTCTGAAGGGTCAATACCGATGATCTCATCAATAAGAATACTGTTTTCATCTGCTATACGTTTCCAATATCCCATCATATCACCGGTACCGCAGGCAACATCAACAATAGAAAGCGCATTGTCATCACAATAACCAAAAGCAAGATTACACGCTTTTTTTCTCCAAATTGTATCAACACCCATACTCAAAACACGATTGGCTCGATCATACGTCGGAGCAATATCATTAAACATGGATACAATTTTTTCTTGTTTGGTCACTTATTTTCCTTTAAACGACAACAAAACGCGTCTTGTTGTCTACGCTAGCGCTAAGCTTCCTTCAGCAGGAGGCTCGTGCGCACATATGTGCTTGTTAAATTTTATTTTCCTATTTCTTTCTCATCCAAAGGATAATATCTTCGTTTATTTTAGCGTGCAGTACCTCAAAACTCTCTGTAACAGCCCCCATACTCACACTTCCACCACCAATTATGGGTGCAATGTAACATGAATACCAGTCACATACATCCTCTGTCGCTTCTAACATACTAGCCCCGCCCTCAATCATCACCAAAGAATACTCTTTTATCTTTTCCAATGATGACTCGATAAATACGCGACGATTTGGGATGGAAAAAAGAGCAATAGTCATATCAAAATCCAGATCGTGTGAATAAATCAATACATCAGGAGCTTTTCCATCCACCAAACGGGCATCGAGTGTAGGACGATCTTCTCGCACCGTACGTCCTCCGATAACAATCAAATCACATACATTGCGCAGGGCATGAACGTGTTTTCGAGATGTTTGAGAGCTGATGATTCCATTGTTTACAGTTCCATCAAGCCGTTGTGCCCATTTGAAAAAGACAAAAGGATTATTTTGCCATTGTAAAAAGGGTTCAAGCAATTTAGTTCCCTCTTCTTCCATAATCCCAAAAGTACACGTTACCCCTGCATCTTCTAAGATACTCATACCATTTGCAGCAATGGGATTGGAGTCTTTGCACGAAATAAAAAGAGTTTTTATCCCCAAATCACGAATCAGTAACGCACATGAAGGTGTTTTACCGCTGTGAGCGCAGGGTTCTAGCGTTACCGCCATGGAGATGTTTTGAAAAAGATTGTTATGATGTTCTCGTAGATAAGTGTGGATGTGTGCGGAATCGTCGCACAAAGCAATTGACGTATCACCGCTTAAAGCGACATACGCATCACGAAGCGCGTACACCTCGGCATGAGGACCGCCTGCTTTTTTATGAGCACCAATAGAGAGAATTTCTCCATGAGCACCAATACACACAGCACCAACAGCAGGATTAGGAAAAGTTAAGAGTTGATAGTCCCACGCCGCATTGATGGCGAGGTTCATAGGAGTTTGAGAGGTTTTCATCACCACTCGAAGTAGGTTTTTGCCTTGCTTACAGAACGAAAAGGGACTTTTTGCTCGCCCTCTTCTTTGGTTGAAATGGTAATCTCATCTCCGATAACGCTGAGGATTTCTCCTTCAACTTTTTCTTTGTTTACCGTAGAAAGCGCTACTTTTTCCCCAACTGACTGAGCAAAATGTTCTAACGTTTTAAGACGGCGTTCAATACCAGGAGAGCTCACTTCAAGTCTGTATTCACCGCTCATCGCAGGAGTTACATCAAGAAGCGGATTGATCAAATGCGTTACTTCGGCACATTGATCCAAAGTAACTCCACCCGGTGCAGTTACACTGACTCGGTAAATGGTATTCTCATTTTCATTTAAAATTTGTGTGTCATAAAGAGAAAGACCGATGGACTCAACCATTTTTTTGATATCACGTTCAAGACTCATCTTTTTTCTCCTTGGCAATTTTTGCAAATAAAGCTTCGATATTTTTACTTCGTTCTAACGTATCATCGAAGACAAATGTTAAACGTGGAGATCGAAACCATCCTTGATCTTTCATGCAGTGTTCTTCGATAATAGGGCGCACTTTCTCAAGTAATTTCATAAATGCAGCCTGTTCTTGAGGAGTATAATGATGAGGGTCAAGATAGACTTTTGCATCGCTGCGTCCTCGTGAACATTTTACATCGATTACATCGACTTCGCGAACACGTGCATCAGCGAGACCTGAAATAGCTTCAGGAATCAGCTCTTTAAGCATCGATTCTGTCCGTTTTATTTTTATCTGAGCCGGAGTCACAGAGTTACTTTTTTCTCAATTTTTTTGAAGGTTTCAACAACGTCACCAACTTTAACATCAGTATAACCGTTCAGAACAACACCACAGTCAAACCCTTTACCAACTTCTTTTACATCGTCTTTGAAACGTCGCAGAGAAGTCAAATCACCTTCATGGATAACGACACCGTCACGGATAACACGAACCATACCACCACGAACAAGCTTACCGTCAACAACGACACAACCGGCGATTGTTCCTGCACCTTTTGGCATTGGGAAGGTATCGCGCACTTCAGCCTGGCCTGTGTTCTCTTCACGGAACTGAGGAGCCATCATACCGCCTAACAACAATTTGACATCGTCGATAAGCTGATAAATGATAGAGTAAGTTTTGATTTCAATACCCATTTGTTTTGCTGCTGCACTTACATTGCCCGTAGGACGAACATTAAAGCCTAGTAAGACACAGTTTTCGCTGTTGTTTACCAAACTAACATCATTCTCGGTAATACCGCCCACTCCGCTAGAGATCACTTCAACTTTAACTTCTTCATTACGAAGATCTGCAAGAGCCGATTTAATCGCTTCCAATGATCCGTGAACGTCTGTTTTAAGAACCACTTTAAGCGCTTTAACACGCCCTTCAGCAATCAACGACGTTAAGTCATCAAACGATGCTTTTGTGCTTAATGAAAGTTCACGATGGCGATCGTATTCAGCACGTTTTTGTGCTACCTCACGTGCTTCTTTATCGCTTTCCATAACCATCATCACTTCACCCGATGGCGGAACATCACTAAGTCCGACAACAACCGCTGTTTGACTTGGTCCGATTTCCTGAAGTTGTACTTTACGATCGTTGATCAATGCACGAACACGTCCGTATGCACCACCGCACACGATGTTATCACCAACACGAAGCGTTCCGTTTTGTACAATAACCGTAGCAACCGGTCCACGTCCTTTTTCAAGTGTACTCTCTACAACAACCGCTTTTGCCATAACATCAGGATTTGCAGTAAGCTCTAACACTTCAGCTTGTACCAAAATCGCTTCTAACAGCTCGTCAATACCCGTCAGAGCCTTAGCAGAAACACCAACAAACTCAACATCTCCGCCCCACTCTACAGGATTGAGACCAAGCTCTGCCATTTGCGCTTTAACCATATCCGGATTAGCACCCGGTTTGTCCATTTTATTGATAGCTACAATAACAGGAACTTTTGCATCTTTGGCATGCTGAACGGATTCGCGTGTTTGTGGTTTAACACCATCATCAGCGGCAACTACAATAACAATAATATCCGTAAGCTGTGCACCGCGTGAACGCATCGCACTAAAGGCTTCGTGTCCCGGAGTATCCAAGAATGTCACGAGTTTACCTTTTTGCTCTACCGAATACGCACCAATATGCTGAGTAATTCCGCCTGCTTCACCATGCGCTACTTTTGCACTACGGATGGCATCCAAAAGAGATGTTTTACCGTGGTCAACGTGACCCATAATCGTAATAACCGGAGGACGCTCAACCGTTCCCTCGCTACCTTCATGCTCTTCGTCATACGCTGCTTCAAGACTGAATGCATCCTTAGGATCGATTGTCGTTACTTCTACCCCAAATTCATTTGCAAGAATTTCGATTTCGTCTTTGCCAAGGAAGTCATTTTTAGTTACCATCATTCCAAGATCAAAAAGAACTTTAATAACCGCAGAGATACTTTGTCCCACTTTTTCAGCAAATTCATAGACACGAACATCTTCAGCAATTTCAACGTGCGTAATTACTTCATCTTCTTTTGAATCTTTGGCGTATTTTTTACGGGATTCACGAGAAACTTGACGTGATTTACCACGATTTGCCCCTTGTTTTTTACCGCTGTTACGACCAAGAGGTTTTGCAACTTTTGGCTTTTGTACTTCTTCTGGAGGCATGGTTGCATTGAGGTCACTAAAGTCGAGAAGAACAACTTGCTCGTCTTCATAATCCATCGAAATGTCAGACATTCCACCATCAAAAATATCAAGGCGAGTACCTTGTTCTTTTCTTTGTGTTGGTCCGCTTGTATGAAGTTTTTTGGCTTTTTTGGCTTCCAACTCACGCTGTACTTCAGCACTTACTTTGCCGTATTGAGAAATATTGACATTCTCATAACGTACAGGAGCAGCAACTACCTCAACAGGACGTGCTTTTTTGACAATTTTCAAACCTGAACGCTTTGGAATTTCAATTTCAGGCACAACTTCAGGTGTTTTCACTTCAACAGGAGCCGCTTCAGGAGCACTCACTGCTTCGCTAACCGCAACAGGAGCAACAACAACTGCTGCTTCAACCGTTGATTCAGGAATTGAGACCTTTGGAGTACTCACCTCATGAGCTGCACCACTCATGATGTAGTTCATGATTTTTTCAGCTTCTTCCATTGATACTGTACTCGAAGCGGTTTTTACATTCAATCCCATCACGGCAGCTTTATCCACTACCTCTTTAGAATTGATTCCAAGTTCCTTGGCTATTTCATGAACTCTTACTTTATCCATCATTAACAACGATCTCCTTTAAACGATTCATGAGCTGTACTGGGGTGTTGCTCTTGCAGTGGCGGGCGAGTTGCCCCGAAGTTTTTTTATGATCCATGCACGCAAAACACAGATAAAAACTTCGCCCCATCCCGTGATAGATTTCCAAATTGCCTTCACGGCATTGGAGTCGTATTAACGTCGATTGCGCGAATCGTTCACGACAAACAATACACATGCGTACGGGATGACTACTATTTTGCGCCATTATACCTAATTCTTTCTTTACTTATCGTTCAACAACAAGACCGTCATTGTCAAAGTTTAATATTTTTACTTCAAAATCCGGAAACGCATTGATAAATTTATCTGCCATCGATGCGGCATCTTGATCGTACACCATGTTAAAGAATGTTGATCCGCTTCCCGACAATGTACTCATTAGTGCACCGTTTTCGTACGCAATTCGTTGCACATCGAACAGCTCAGGCAACATTTTCATGCGCAATCTCTGATGAAAACGATCTTGAGTAGCCAGACGCAGCATCTCCCAATCTTCGTTATAAAACGCCCCAACCGTTACTGCCGTATGCGACAAGTTGAATACCGCATTTTCCTTGCTGTATGAGCGTGGAAGGGTTGTTCGCGATTTTGCTGTGGAGATAGGCTTGTTGGGGATAACCACAACGGCTTTGAGATAATCGGGCATGTGCTTTTGCTGAGAAAATACTTTTTGTTTCTCTACCATCGCCGAATTAAATCCCCCCATAACTGCTGGAGTAATGT
This sequence comes from Pseudomonadota bacterium, assembly GCA_043797085.1. Taxonomy (GTDB): domain Bacteria; phylum Campylobacterota; class Campylobacteria; order Campylobacterales; family Sulfurimonadaceae; genus Sulfuricurvum. Next base: position 177,650 of record JAZDQA010000012.1, read on the forward strand.
TATCAGGATGTGTTTCATACACCAAGGCGTAGTTAAGGATACGGCGCTTAGAGACTTTTACCCCTGCTGCTTCATGCGCACAACTAATCGCACTGACGATGACGGCTGAAGAGCTTCCCAGTCCGCGAGACATCGGTATTTGATTGTAAAACGTAAATTTAAAATTTTGTCGTTTTTGCGTCAAACGGCGATAATGTTCATTGAAAATACTCACAAACAGATTATTTCCTTTGAGACGAGGATTATTTTCCCCCTCCCCTTTGATCGAAACGGTAAAAAATCGTGATGGGACAAGCTCAACACGGTTACGCAAATCAACGGCTAATCCTAATGAGTCAAAACCGGGCCCTAAATTGGCACTGGTCGCAGGTACACTTACAAACACATTCTTCCTTGTGATTTTGATGTTATACACCAAAACGAACCCGTCCGTTTTAGTGGCAGGGACGCCCAGCCGGTACTTCGTACATCGGCATGGGTTCCAAAGCTAAAAAAGTCAAGAAGTTGGCTTTTTTTACGCTTTTCACCCGTACAACCCCCTAAAGCGCATCTATTCTATAATGCGGGGCGTTATCGGTATTAAAATTTTCAACATTTATGACATTTGGAAGCTCAAAGCCTTTCAAAACTGGCTGCTCCAGTGGCGTCGTCGAAATCATATTACTATTTTTAACGAAATAGAGCTTTCCTACTGCTTTGATGGGGTGATTTTCATTGAAAAAGAACCCATCCGCTGCCAAGAGTGGAATTTTTTTGACGATACTGAGGGTTTTTAAAAAGAGATAGGTCACTTTTATCCCCATAAAACTTCCCGGACCATTCGCATACATCAAATAACGAAACGAATACCGACTCAATAAATCCTCAAAAATCTCACTCAACGCATCGGATCCCATCTTGTCACTTTTGATGGCTTCGATTAGTTTTCCTGATTCATCGTAAATCCCAACTAAAACAGGACTTCCCAATGCGATGACAACGGCATCATGCATACGCTTTTGCCAACTCTTTTGACTCTGCGGTGACGAGTTCGACAATCTCATAATTGGCAGGATCTTTTAACAGTTCCATCGTCAGCTTATGATTGAGATCATGACTTCCCGCAAAAGCTTCATAATTTCCGATAAAGTTCATCCCGATCAACGACATATCCCCGATAGCATCGAGAATTTTATGACGAACAAACTCATCTGTGAAACGTAACCCCTCAGGATTAAGAACTTTTTTATCGTCCAAAACTACAGCATTTTCTAAACTTCCACCCAGAGCAAGCCCTTTTGAACGCAGATACTGCACTTCATGGACAAAACCGAAAGTTCGAGCTCTGGCAATCTCTTTTTTGTAATTTTCTTTGGTAAAGTTCAGAACATACGTTTGTTTATCAATCACAGGGTGGGCAAATTTGATGGTAAAATCGTAGCTTAGATCATTTGAGGGAGAGAGCTTGACATACTTGTCACCCTCTCGGACTTCAACCTCTTTTTTAATGCGCATGATTTTCTTGGGCGTATCGAGCTCCACAATTCCTGCTTCATCTAAAAGCATACAAAAGCTCATAGAGGAGCCATCCATAACAGGAACCTCATCCGCATCCACAATAACACGAAGATTATCAATCCCATACGCGTAAATAGCAGAAAGCATGTGCTCAATCGTGGAAATAGTCACCCCGTCTTTTCCAATAACGGTTGCCATTTTAGTATCCACAACACTCTCAGGCGTCAATGGAATCGAGACACCGGCATCGCTTCTAAAAAAAACAATTCCGCTGTTGCTCTCCATCGGCTCAAGACGCAGATGAACCGGAACACCTTTATGCAGCCCGATCCCTACCAGCTCAACTTTTTTACCGATTGTTGTTTGTCGTTTCATAACTGCCGTTTCCTCATGCTGGAGAATTATTTCCCATTATAACTGTTTTTACTGTTGATCGATAAACATTTTTGCCGTATCGATGACACTCGCAATGTTGTCTTGAATCCATTTACTGTCCATCCACTCTTCCGGACGTACTTCGATTCCCTGAACTAAGATACCAAAATGGAGATGATCTCCCATCGCATAACCGCTCATACCCGTTTTAGCAATCACTTGTGCTGCGGCAACACTGTCATTTTCATGAACATGGACGTCAGAACAGTGACCATAAAGGGTGTAAAGACCAAATCCATGATCAATAATAGGGAGATTTCCATAAATGCCGTTAGGTTGAGAGAAAACGACCTTGCCCGCATTGGAACTCGTAATAGCACCCATCTGAACACTCGCCAAATCAAGCCCCATGTGGTACGCTTGAGAAACGTTTTTTTGTCCTTTGTAGCTATATATACGGTGATCTCCAAAGTCTGCTACTTTTTGACCGTTTACCAAAGGATAAAAAGGGATGGGTTTAAAGTCGTTAATCAAAGTATTTGATACTTTTGACGTAATGGTATGAATAACTTTTTCATTATCGTCACGGACTTTTTCGTTAATGATACGAAACTGTTCAAGTCGGTCATTTACCCCTACAGTTTGCTCATACACGTTTGCAAGTTCAGCAATTTTACCTTCCAAGAAAGCGTCGCTCAACTCAATATTCGAAACTTTATATGCATGATCTTTTAATCGTAGAGGGACAGTTCCTCTCGTCTCATTTCCTGCTTTATCACGAGCTACCACCGTTGCACTAAAGCTCTCACTTTGAACCGGCCATGCGAGCAAGGAGGCGTAATACCCTTTTTTATAAAAAGGCTGCGCAATGAATGTTTTACCAATGGTTGTCTCGATTTTCAAGCTCTCCATTTGCGCATCTTCCGCTTTAAAAATGACGATAGCAGAACCACCCTTTTGGATTTTATAGGAGCTTGCAATAACGGAAAGAACCGGACGACGCTGGTCGATTACTAATGTAACCTCTTTTTTAACGGTGTTACCCAAAAACAATCCCCAAAGGCTGTTGTCGGTTGCTTCGATTTTCAATACAACACTTTGCGCTTCAGCGTTTCGTTTACCCTTAGGAGGAAGAACTTGAAAACTTTTTTTAGTAACTTTAGAAGGTACAGCCTCATCGACGACCACCCACTCATCATGAGGACCTACGATAGTAGCCGTAAACGATTTCAAACCGCTGCTGTCTTCAACATCAACATTGATCGGGTCTTGAAAATTCCAGTAAGCATCTTTACTGATCGTTAATTTTGGATCTTCACGCTCAAAAAGTGGCGAAAATGCCATAAATCCAATGGCACCAATCGCTACCGCACCCAAAATTAATCCTGCTATTCCTGAACCATTTCCTCGTCTTCTCACACTAACACCTCCGTAATATTTTATTATTTTAAACGCTTATTGGAACTTGTCCCAACAAACTACGCTAACGCTATGTTTACTTCAGCAGTAGGCTCAAGTGCTATTTTTATTGAATCCATTAAATTGTTAATTACTGACTCACGGGAACCCTCTACTATTCGAGCACCTGCACGGATTTTATGTCCGCCTCCGCCATAAGAGTGTAACAGTTCGGCAGCATTAATAGTTCCATCACTGCGCAAAGAAACTTTGACACCGCCACTCTTTAGTTCTACCACTAAAAGTGCGATTTGAACCGTTTTAAGACTCAATGCTTCATCGACAACTGCTTTACAATCCCGCAAGATGGCACCTGAACTTGCAAAAAGTGCTTGATCCACTTCAAACACCGCCACGCGACCATCGTGAAGTATTCTCATCCGCTTCAACATCTCCCCTTTTAGTCTAAAGGAGGACAAAGAATGACTGTGAAACAGTGCATCCACACACAAAGCATGGTTAGCACCCGCTTGTATTAACGAATGTGCCATGTTAAATACTGCACCAGTACAGCTTGAATCACTAAAACAGTGGGTATCATCAAGCAACCCTGCATAAAGCGCATTTGCCATTTTACCATTGATTTTGACTGTATTGGTAACGAACCACTCATAAAGTACTTGTGTCGTACTCAAGGCTTTGGTATCAACACAATTATATGTTCCATAATTTTCATTACTAATATGGTGATCAAAATTTATCAACTCACCTTCATACTCAATACCAAGCCTGCCATAACTGCCACAGTCAAAGCTAATCGCCAAATCAGCATCAGAAGGAAATTTCGACGTTATTTCACCAAACCACGGAAGAAAAGAGAGATTTTTATCCACAGATGGGGTAACACAAAAAAGTGTCACTTTCGTTTTGGATCGTAAGAGATAGGAATAAAATGCACAAGCAGACCCAAGCGAATCTGCATCGGGATGCTCATGGGCTACGAGGACGATGTGATGAGCAGAATCGATAAGCGCTTGCAATGGAATCCTCTTCGCAAAAAAATATTTGCGATTATACCTAATTACTCTGTTGCGGCTTTTAACACTTCTTCAAAATCTTTTTGCGCCTGAAGCAACACTTGTTTTCCCTCAGGATCACTTAATTTCGCGCTGCTCATCCAGTTGTACACGGCAGGGAATCCCATAACAATTTCATTGACACCTTTTTTCTTGTAGACCATAAGGGTACATGGTGCAAATGCTGCGGCTTCCGGACGCGTTTTAGCTACCGTATAAATCACTTTTAATTTGCAAATCGAGTACGTATCGTAAAAATCAAAAGGGCTTACTTGTCCTTTATCACTCAGCATAAACTGATAATCGGTAAAGTTTGACATAACAAATCCGGCAGGTTTTAGCCCGTCTTCAATTATCATTTCAACCTCTTCCTTATCTTTTTTCCAGCTTTCGTTATCTGAGGGACGGACAAATCGACTTAGCAATGCTCCCTCTTTTGGAAGAGACGTTTCACTAAAGGTGTGTTTGGCCTTTGGGAGTGCCTTTTTGAATGTCGCCAATACCGCTTTTTCAATCAAGGCAAATTGAGCTGCTTTAAACCCCGCAATCTTCTCCTGTGCTTTTGAAGTCAAAACCGATACATGAAGTTCACTTTCACCTTTGCGCTGATAGATACCGACACCCATCGGGACAAATATCCCTGCATCGGGATGGGATTTAACCAATGATGCTGCATGTTTAATGTGAAATACGGTCAGCAAGTTAAATGCCGTAAAATCACTTTGCTCAAATTGTTTCATAAATGGACCGTTCATCTCAGAATTGGCAGAGATATAAAATCCATTGGCTTCGAGCGCTTTTTCGATCATCGTTGCATTGACTTTACCATCCGCATTGGGGACACTGAACAGATGTAAATCTCCTGCAGCATGTAATGTGACCATTCCCAACATCATCCATACGAAGAACACTATTTTTTTCATCTTGACTCCTTTTGTTTTTTTAAGGTTTGATGTAAATCCAGCCGGATTTTACACGTTCTAACATCTCCACAATCCCTGCTGTGACGATTTCACTTCCCTCTATGAGCTGTGAGGGTTTGATCTTTTTTGTCTCCATCGTATTTCCGCATGCGACAAATTTTACATCATACTGCATCAATGCGTTTACCCGAACAGCAATCTTTTTTTCACTTTTCAACAAGGCTCGTATCCCATGATAATAGGCAACGATTTCCATTTCTACTTTCTCAGGACCATAATATTTGAGGACATTGTTTGCAGAACTTAAGACGTGGTTGATCGATTCATCATCCCCCTCTGTAATACAAAAAACGACCTGACGCGGATTGTCGATCGAGGGTACGGGTTGAGCGAACTGCGTTTCAGCGTGAGCAGCAAAATAAAATAAAGCTGCTATAAAAAGTTTTTTAATCATTCCCACTCCAACATACGATAAGATGCTTCAACATTCCCTCGGTGAAGGGTTTCATACATTTTCAGCGATTTGTATTGAGGCATTGTCACTTTTTTGACCGTCTCCTCGATACCTATCCCATCAGCAATCGCCGCACGAACTTGGGATCGCATATCTGTGAGATAATTATAGGTCATATCTGCCGCTTTTTTATCGGTACGATACCCATGCCCGCCAATAATCGTCGTTGCATTCAATTTTTTTAGCTCATCGAGTGCATCAATCCAACCGTTAATATCTCCACCTGCCAGAGAGGGAACGCGGTCATTAAACACTAAATCTGCCGCAAAAAGGGTTTTAGATTTGGGTAAAAATATCACCATGTCTTTATCGCTGTGGGCTTTTTTCTTCATAAGACGTAATTGCAGTTCTTGATCTCCGATTTTCAGAGTTTTATCCGAGTTTATCATTTCACTAGGACGGGTCGGAACGGTCAGCGCGTACGCTTCTGGGGAGATATGGGTTTGGATTCGGGAAGGAGAATCAATGCTGGCATTATGAACAAAGTCATCCGAACCCAAAACCTTAACTCCTATTTGAGCGAAAAAGCCATTACCCAGCCAATGATCATCATGGACATGGGTGTTTATCACAAGCTCTACGGGTAAAGCTTTTATTTTTTGCATCACTTTGTATGCCGAGTGGGCATACGCGTACGAAGAACCGCTGTCGATAACGACATAGCTCTTTTTGGTATCGATATAGCACGTGTTGACCATGTTGCCGTTATTCGTCGTATTCATCACAGCAGGTTCACCGAAAAAACAGGTTACCTCAGGGGTAACGCGCTTGGGTGTGAGTGCGAAATCGTACGCACTCAATGTTGTGAGTGAGAGTAGTAATGGCAACATCCAACGCATGTTTTATCCTTTAGAAGAGATAGTTAATTTCGAAACGGTATTCGTTGTAGGAGTTATTATCTACAGTCGATTGTACTGTTGCACTGGTATATGCGGGATCTGCATTAACGGTTGCAAAACGGAGTTTAAATTCAGTGTTAGGAACTGCTTTAAATGTTTTCCATGCATCGACATGGAAAATATTACGGTCAGTGAAACCTGAAGTAAATGCTTTAGCATCATCAAAGTTCATATTTTCATAATCAGCCGCTACTTTGAATCCTGATACCATACCCGCTTTTCCAAAATCATAAACCGCTTTTACAGCCCAGTTTTTGGTATTAGCGATCCAGTCAACTTGTGCCATTGAACGAGTATATCCACCCGTAGGGAATCCGCGCCATGGTGCGATGATATCCGCATCATCGGAAACTTTTGAGTAACCGGTTGAAAGCTCTAGCGGTCCGCTAGCTGCTACTAAACGTGCCATTATGATGCTACCGTCTACATTTCTTACATCTTTATAGCCAGTGATTCCAGATGTTGTTGCATTTTGTAGCTTATTACTAAGTGCTGCACCCCCAATATATCCGGCACCATCATCCATTTGAGATAAATAACGTACACCCGGTGTCAATGTCCATGCATCGCTCAATTTGATTTTATAGTTAGCTTCGGCAATCGCAGTATTTACAAAACCGTCAACTCCTACATACTCTGCATTCAATTTCAAATTCGGTATAGAGGTATTTTGAGCTGTAATCAATACCATTTCAGGATCAATATCACCGTTGCCTCTAGTGCGGATATTAGCCGTCGAAAGCCCTTTATGAACACCAGAATCGTCATTGCCTTCAACTTTTGAGACTGAATCGAATGCGATAATACTGTGAAACGATTGGTGGTCACGAAGCTTTTGAGACATAATATAACCGGCACGTAAAGTCGTATTAGCTATGTCTTTGTTTTCAACCACGGCTGCTTCAAAAGTATTCGGAATCATTTTAGTATCATTCGATGCCAACATGATACTGTCGATCATTTGACGCCCCACTTTTACATCCGTTTTACCGTTTTTATATTCCAAGTAGGCTTCGGCAAAGTTACCCATGCCACCTTCAGTACCATCACGGCGGGTGTGATACGTGTCTTTACCCGCTTTACCAAAGTTGGTTACACTACCTGGAATTGTATTATCGTCTAAAACTTGAGTTGTTCCATAAAAGCCAATCGTTGCACCAAAACCATGATAAAAACCGGTTTTTGCTACTAAGCTGCCACCCAAGCCCCACATGTCATTATCTTGAACAGCAGCATTTTCGTTATTCCAATCCCACAAAAAAGCATTCGAACGTAGGCGTCCGTACACTTCACCCTCACTAAACATCTCAGCGAATGAATTTACATCGCCCGGTGCTTTTGTGTACTCTACTTGATAATTTCCCTTAATAATACGATCTTCACTTTTAAGCGCATGCGCCGAGGTTGCGAACAAACATGCTGCTGCTGCTGCGATGCTAAGATTTACTAATTTCATTCTAACTCCTTAAGATAAATTAAAAACTGTTTTAGCAGCTTTTTGAGCCCTTGCGAGGGCAACCGCAATCGTAATCTAAGATATTGACATTGCTGTTACCGCTGATGTCTACATTTTTTTGTTTACGTATGTAGTTGGCAGCGATATCATAAACCGGACGGGTCAATTGATCATTCAGGTTGGTTCCTGCATTTTGCAAGTTTCCGCCCCATGATGACACTTTATAGACCTTACGGTCATCCAAAGGTTTCCCTTTTACCATGATATTCGTAATACGTTTCCCGCTTGGAGCACCGATTTTGATATCATAGGTCACACCACCAAGACGGCTCATATCGCCACCTTGCTGGTAGAGAGGATTTGCATTAAAGACATTATCAGCAATGTCTTCAAGAACATTTCGTATCTGTAATCCGCCCATTTCAAACGTATAAACATTCGGATAGGTAATCGCCGTCATCCCATAGACATCATCCATAGTGATGGCTTCTCCGCCAAGAACCGTGGTTCCCCAACGGTAACCTGGCGTAAACGAAATATCCGAATCCATCGCATCCATAATCGAGTCGTTGATCAACTCATCAAACGGGGAATGGAAGGTATCGCGTTTGTACAAGATGTTTTTTGTCACACCGAGTATTTCACTGAACTCTTTTTCATGCGGTGCATAAAGAGAATTGACAAGCTCTACCCCTTCTGGATCAGCAGGGATAAGATTGGCAGCTACTGGGATGAGTTTGTACTCATATCCTTTTACTTTATGGTTCTTGATATCAATATCCAAGCGCCCGACGTATTTGCCATGGCTTCCTGCGATAATGATGACCGTACCGTTGATGACGGTCGGTTGCGGTGACGGATCATGCGTGTGACCGCTTAGGATAAAATCGATCCCCTTGACCTGACGCGCAACTTCTTGGTCAACGCTGAAACCGTCGTGCGATAAAAGAACCACACAATCGACTTTTTCTTCTTTACGCAATTTATCCACGTACGTTTGAAGCGTATCAAGACGCAATCCAAAACTCCACCCTTGGGTAAACTCTTTTGGATTTGCCGTGGAGGTAAACGGAAACGATTGACCGATAATCCCGATCTTCGCACCGCCTCGTTCCATAATCGTATACGGTTCAAAAATCAATTCCTCATAATCATCGGCAAACGAATCATCGCCGACAATATTTTGAGAAATAAATTTCCCTTTGAGCATTTCGATCAGCTCTTTTACCCGTTGCTTGCCGTAGGTAAATTCCCAGTGACCGACCATAACGTCAACGCCCAAATAGTTTTGAGCTTGGACGATCGCTTCACCCTTGGTTTTTAGTGCAACACCGGTACCCTGCCATGTGTCTCCTGAATCCAGAAGCAATACATTGTCCGCACCGCGCTCTTTTTTGACGTGGTTGATGAGGGTTTTCATGTGAGCGATTCCCCCCATTTTTCCGAACTTGTGTGCCAATGCATCAAAGTTCATAAACGTGTCGAAATACGCATCAAGAGTCTTGCCCTTCATTCCGTAGTGTTTCAAAAACGACTCACCGCACAAAAACCCTGGAGTTCCTGTAAGGTTTGGAGCCGAAATCAAGGTCGAAGGCTCACGCCAGTAGAGAGGCTTGATGTGAGCGTGCATGTCACAGATATGTAACAGCGTCACATTACCTCTGGCATTAAATCCGTAAATGTCTTGCAAGCCTACTTGATCGAGGCGTTTTGGTGCAGCAGTTGCAAGGGTTGGTAATCCAATCCCTAAAGCAGCCGCAATGTGAAAAAAGTCTCTTCGTGATACATCCATCTGATTTTCCTTAGCGCTTCAATCCAGGGATTTGAATCGCGTTTCCTTTGGTTTTATTGGTTACATAGACTTCAAGTGCAACCATCTCTTTAGAGCCCAACGGCAGTTCAGCCAATAGAGCATTTTTCATACATTGCTGCATACGCTTGTCCAATGTCACCATCGCACTTTGCGTCATACGATATGCCGGCCATGTTCCCGCAGCTGCAGTCTCTTTCGCTCCCAAATCAGGAAGAGGCTGCATACGAAGACGCATACCTACTACATCTTCGCTGTGACAACTGTTGCACGAAAGTCCGCGTCCGCCGCGACGCTCTTCGAATACTGATTGACCCAATGCGTACATCTCTTGCATTTGCTTGTTTGCTTTGACGTCAATGTTCGTTTTAAGATCATTTGCGAGTGATTTCACATACGCTGTCATATTAATCATCTCTTTGTCTTTAAGCTTAAAAACCTTTTTATCACGATCCGCCAATGCCATTTGCAAGGATTGAGATAACGTCACGACTTTGCGCATCGTCTTTGGAAACGTAAAATCATATTTAGGTGTGGCTGTCAGCATACGAGGAAACCCGGCAATAGTTTCTGGCAGATCTTTTACGCTAACCCCAAGTACCTTTGCATAGGCTTCTTGACCGATTAGAGAGTTGAACATCTCTTCACCCTCTGCCACATCCATAGCAGCCGGATTATTTTCAACCATTTCAGCGTACATTGCCTTATCAGCATCACTCATACTCAGTTTTTCATCCGCACTTAACATGCCACAAAGAGCCACGGAAAGTAATGCAGCACAAATAGAAAGATTACGCATGACTTATCCTTTTGGAGTAATGGCTACAGTACTCTCTACACTTTGACCTTTGTTGTCTTTTGCTAGAACTTTTAACGCTCCGGCAGAAGGGACTTTAAAACTGATGCTTAAAACAGGATTTACCGAAAGGGATTCCCACGTTACCATCTTAGTCACCAATTTATCGTTGAATGAAAAACTAACTTCATTGATGTAATGTGCCGGAATAATTGCTCCGGTATCTTTGTCTTTACGCATTCCCGATTCCATAGGGTGCATTGCCATAAAGTCGATTTTGACGACATCGCCTGCTTTGTAATCTTTTGGTTTGATCTTGATCAATGTTTTCATCTCTGCCATAATAAATCCTTCTTTTATTTTCATTAATAATCTGCCTCGACAGAGGCAAGCTTTAGTGCCTTAGCGGCTAGCGTAGCCGGCGGGGCTCACGTGCCCTTTAGGGTATAGCTCCGTTGACGTTCAAAATAGAACTTAACCACATCCACCGATAGTTACTTTAACGTTTTGCTTGCCGCTTAGGAATGTTCCGTCGCTCATCTCAGCAATCGCCAAAACATCTTGTGTTCCGCCCAGTTTGATACGCGTTCCAAAAGAAGCTTCTCCGTTAGCAGGAGTCAAATAGACGTTTGCGCATCGGACATTATTATTTTTTGTCGCCAATACATGGATCGCTTTAACATAATCTTTATCCGTCATTGGGCTTGCAACGGTTACTTTGATCGGAACAACTGCACCATTTTCCGCAATTTCAGGAGCGGATAAAGACACTTTTGATGATGGAGTTACCGCTTTTCCGCCGGTAATAGCCGAAATTGCCGTTTCAACACTCATCTCATTAGGACCTGTAACCTTTTTGGCTTCATCCGCTGCACTTGCGATACTAGGAAGCAGTGTTGCACATGCTGCTACTGCTCCAAAACTTTTTAAAAATGATCTACGTTCCATCTTTTCTCCTTGAATTTATTTTTTAGACATGACATACGATGCCAAATCACATACTTCACGCTCATTAAAGAGTCCATTTGCCAAATTGACCGTCATGTGTGTTTGTGGATTATCCATACGGGGATCAGCAATCTTTTGGTACACAAACTGACCGTTTCGTACCCCGCTGTCAACAAAAAGAGATTTATAGTTACTCAAATCCGGTCCGATATTACCGTACCCTTTTGCCCCTTCGATATTGTGACAAGCGACACAATTACCGTATTGTTTCTCACTTTTCCCATCAGCCATTTTACGGCTAAGCCCTTCAGGCGGATTCTCTTTTGCATCTTTTCCATTAAGATTATGGAAAATGTATTTTCCCCGTGCAATCGCACCAAGATCTTCCGTAATACACCCTTGCGGCATTGAATACAATTTAGGTGCAGGAAGTGCATCTTTAAGTAAAATTGCAGTCGCATCTGGCGCTTCAATCACCTGCGATAAATCAGCAGCACCTAAAAAGGTCGCGATTCCAAGTACTATCACTTTTCGCATTGGCTCTCCTAGTTATATTTATTTCAAGGAGTATTGTAAAGGAGAAGTGTAAAATTAACGTAAAAAAATGAGCAAATTAATTCTGCCTCTACAGAGGCAAGCTTTAGCAGCCCAAGCGGCTAGCGAAGCGAAAGGGATTCTATTCCTTTCGCATAAACATAGATGGGCGGGGTAAAAATATAGATAAAAGTAGTATTCTTTATGAAAATCTGCCCATTTTAACTCCGCCGTTGACAGCCGTGGATGGTGAGATTTTATTTTAGCTCTTTAAGCGGTATCAGTGCAACAAATAAAATATTAAAAAGAAGAATAAAGAATAAAATCCATACAAAAGAATCACAATTTCTACATAAAGAGTGAATTAACATTCCAACCAAGATGAAACCACCCATTGCAAAAAATGTATTAATTACATATATCAGCAGTTTCGCACAACATGGAAATTTATATTTTTTGTTTTCTATATAGATTTCGTCTACAAAAATTAGCATTATTTTTTTGATTATCATGCTATTCATAACTAACTTCCTAAAATAATTGAACGTGCAAAATCATCAATTTGTTTTGCTGTAAATCTAATATCACCATATTTGGAAGTCGTAGGAATATTCAGTTGGTTTCATAATGAAGCATTTCTTGAATTGGAATAAACTTAACTATAGCTAATTCTAAAAGATAGCATACTGCTGTAATTAGTAAGATACCGATACAAAATACGAGAAAAAAATTAATTGATAAATCGCTAAAAAAAGCAACCATGGCAGCTGTAAAGCCAAACAAAGCAAAGTATTCTAAAAACATTATGATTATTCCAAAAATAATAAAATAAGGAATGAATATAAAAGTTGGGATTTTATAATAATTGGGAGCGTTAGAAATTCTGTGTCAATCCAGTAGAATATCAACTACTCAAGGACAGACACATGGAACTAACACTAGATACACAGGCAATATTGCAACAAATTCGTGAGGGCAAAGCTCTCACAGGAAAAGATGGTGCGCTA
>JAZDQA010000013.1:0-305139 GCA_043797085.1 Pseudomonadota bacterium
TTCCACAAAAATATATTGATAAATTTTCCATCCTTCACAATAATTTCATAGGTGGGCAAGTCTTTGAAAATATTCATGGAAAAGACCAAACTACTTTCTGGATAATGGGAGCTTTCATTGTTGTATTACTATTAAAAAATACTAATTCAATACTTAGTGAATTTAAACCAAACTGGTACTACTCTATCTTATTTTTAATTTTTTCACTTACAGGCATTCTAAATTTGATACTTATTAGTGAATTTTTATATTTTAATTTTTAGGTTGTAAATGATGAAACAATGGATTAAAAAGTCTTTATTTTTATTGATTTTTATATTGATTTTTATTGGCTCTTTTAACTATATAATGGATCCGTTTTGGTGTTTTAATCAGCAGCATCACTTCAATCAATTTCAAAAAGAATTCAATGAAAGACAACAAAAATCGTATAAAATTTACTTTTCCCAAGAAAACTACGATACCCTTTTAATAGGCAGCAGTCGTACCACTTATACAAATTACCATGATTTTGAGCCGAAACGCGTTTTTAATTATGCTGTTTCTGGCATATGGCCAAAAGAGTATGATATTTTTATAGACTTTGCTATTAATGATTTACATCAACCCATAAAAACTATTATCATAGGTGCTGATTTTAGTAGTTATTTGACGAATAAAGATTCCCACTATAGTCGTTCAAAAGAAATTATAAACAATACTAAATCGCCCATTTATCGCTGGAAAACGCTACTAAGCTATGATTCTTTAACAATTAGTGTCAGAAGTTTTAGAAACACTTTTACTTTGGCACCAAATGTAGCCTATTACAATAGCGATAACATCAAAATACGCCCAAAAAATACACCTGATAAACTTAATGAAACACAATACAGTGTTTTAGAATATGCCAAGAGTGGACATCTCAGCCAACCAGATCCTGAATTTCATTCTATAATGCAAGATCTGAAAAAAAAATATTCCAATCAGCAGTTTATTCTCTATACGACACCCGTTTCTTTACCTTTAATGAAAACAATGATACAAGTTGGACATTATCCTTACTATGAAGATTGGCTCAGAGAGCTAGTTAGCATCTATGGCAGGGTATATCACTTTATGTACATTAATCCTGTTACAATGAATTACTATGAAAATTTTTCCGATTCTAATCATCCTTATCCTGCAACCAATACCTTAATTGTAAAAAAATTAATGTCTAAAAACACTAACGATCTCAATACTACTTTTGGAATGATATTGACCGCTGATAATATTGATGATCAGTTAAAAAAATTAAAAATCTTAAACCATATTGATAATAAGTGATAATAAAATTTCTAACGCTCCCAAAAAAGCATTTGTTTTAAGACTTCAAACTGCTTGTAACTCTCAAACACGTCCATCACTTTTTGTTTTCCCGCCTTTGCGTATTTTTCTCGCGAACCGCTCTCTTTTTGCAACAATACCAATTTCATCGTCAAATCATCGCTATCAAACGTTTTAAACAATAATCCATTGACTCCATCATCGATAATCTCTAACGGTCCGCCGCTGTCACTGGCGACGACACACACGCCGCACATCATCGCTTCGATCAGGACTAATCCGAACGTTTCGTTTTCCGTCGCCAGCACCATAACATCACACAGCTGCATCATCGTTTGCGCTTGCGTTGTGAAGCCTGTAAAAATTCCCACGTGACCGTAATCATTTTGAAGTTTTTGGAAATAGGATTCTTCCATTGCCGCTCCGATGACGAGTGCTTTTGCGTCAATTCCCCTGCCCTGTAGTTTTTTCACCGCTTCAAGGACGATATGTTGTCCTTTTTGAGGTTCGATCCGCCCGATTATCCCGACAGTAAATGATTCATTTAAAACCAGTTTTTCCCGATGAGCTTGCTTCTCTTCGTCTGTAATCATAGTGGGTTGTTGGGCACCGATATAAAGGACTTCTGTTTTGGGACGGATTAACTCGGGGATAAATTTTTCGATCTGTTCTTTTACCTGTTGCGTCACAGCTAATATCATGTTCAAGTTACGATACAAAAATCGGTGATAAAAATCGTCTTTGAAACGGGTCATTCTCATGTGGCGTGATTGTACAACACTGGGTTTACGCTTAGATATTAGTTTAGCCATCACTGCAAGCGGCAAATCTTTCGTCCAATGCAAATGGAGAACGTCGATGGCTTCATCATCAATGATACGGGCAAGTTCTCTCGCACCAAGCCATGAGAGAAAAACATTGCGCCGTTTTAACGTCATATAGCGATAAGGGGTATCTTCATAATAACTTTTCAATTTCCCTTTTTCATTAATGACGCTGATACACTCCTCGCCCAAATAATGAGAAGCGCGCATCATATACAGCTCTAATCCGCCCAGATCAGGAGAGAGGCACAGTTCACATATTTTAGTTGCCACGTTTTTGCTCCAAATTCATCTCATACAGTTTGATGTATTTATAAAAATTCGTCACCATGTGGGAAAAGGCGATAATGAGTCCTGCATATCCGTCTAAAAATCCCCGTTTGAGGATATAGGTTCGAAAAAATGAGTAAAGTCCGTTAAAAAATGCTTTGACAGGAGATGACGATTTTTTACCGACATTATCGGTTGCAAAAAGAGTTGAGTAGCGGTCGGCTTTTAAGATAAATTCTGTAATACTAGGATAAGGATAATGGCTGAAGCTGTTTGTGAGTTTTTCAATCTTCAACCCATCGGTTAGGATATGCTCATGCACGTAATTTTCATTATAGCTAGTGGTTCTGCGATTATAAATACGAACGATTTCATCCGCTCCCCAGCAATGTGCGATTTCAGTCGTCTTGTAAAAATTTTTACGTAAAAGGGAATAAACGCTCTCAAGCTCCAATTCTAATCCCATAATCTCTTGAACAATAGCTTCATTTAAAATCTCATCCGCATCCAGTGAGAGTATCCAATCGTTTTTAGCAAAACCAGCCGCCGTATTTTTGGTCGGACCGAAACCTGTAAATTCCCCTTGAACGAGGTTGACGTTAGGATACGATGACGCAATCGCTGCCGTGTCATCGGTTGAGCCGTTATCAAAAACTACAACGTCACTAAACGTACGCAAACTATCAAGGCATTTAGAAATCGTTGCTACACCATTTTTTACAATTATAACAATCGAAATACGCATCTCTCGCCTTTCAGAATCAATCAACTCACTTTTGTGTATCATAACATACACGCTCTTAAGGACAATTTTTTACTTATGACTATTCAATACGAATCTCAAGATCGCTATCAATTTTTAAAGCCCTCCTTTGAATCAATCCAAAAAATCTTTGCTACTGATAATCACTCTATCCACAAAGCACGCAATGAGCTAAAAATTATTGAGATAGAGGGGATCAAAACGGTGGTTAAATCGTTTAAAGTCCCTCATCTGCTTAATCGTATCGTGTATACTTTTTTTCGAAAAAGCAAAGCTTTTAAATCGTACCATAATGCGCTTCGCTTGAAAGAGTTAAACATCTCTACACCCGAACCAATTGCTTTGATCGAATTTTTCGAATCGGGTCTTTTAGAAGAAAGTTATTTTATCTCAGAATTTTTCGACTACGATTTCACCATCCGTACACCCCTGCTCGAACCGCTCGAAGATCGAGAAGCCATTTTCACTGCTTTTGCTGCTTATACCTATGGTTTACATCAAAATGGAGTATGGCATCTCGACTATTCTCCCGGTAATATTCTGATTAAACGAACAGAGAGTGGGTATCAATTTAGCATTGTTGACATCAATCGAATGGAATTTCGAGAAATCAACCCTCTGCAGGGTTGTGAAAACTTTAATAAATTATGGGCAAGTGATAATGAACTGGAGATTATGGGACGGGAATATGCAAGGTTGAGCGGTTTTAATGTCGCAGTCACCATCGCCGAAATGAAACGGCATAATGATGCCAATAAGCGGGTCAAGAATTTCAAGAAAAAGCTTAAGAAAGTACTAAAAGGCGATTTTTCAACTCCTGTTTAACGCTCTCGAACATCTCTGCGCGTCCTGCAGGATTTAGGGGAATCATGAAATGCTGTTGTTTCTTTTCCTCTCCGATACTTTTCCATCGTAATGCAGAGGCAAACCGTGAATCTCCAAAAAAAGTAAATGTTTCACATCCTGCTGCACTTGCCAAATGATACGTCCCCGTCGAGGTGCTGACAAATAGCTTGAACCCACCAAGCAACGCTGCGAAATCAACCACACTTCCGCGAGAACGATAGAGGATAACTGGGCTTTCACCCAATAGCTCTTTGGCTTCTTCGTATAGTTTTTCTTCATCAGGACCAAACGTCATTACAACATCAATATTTTCATCCTCTTGTGCAATCCATACCAACTCGATGTATTCACGAAGCGTCCAGTTGGCGTCCGATGAGCCTCCAAAACCGGGATGGAACGCGATGACGGGTTTAGTAATAGCATATTCTTTACAAAATGCTTTGAAAATATCCTCATTAAAATGCAAAAGAGGTTTTGGGAAATCGAGATTTATATCTTTAAAAAGAGCTTTTGTGAGTTCGAGGTTGTATTCAAACTCTGCCATTTTTACTTCGCTGCGACGTTGCGTGATACGGCGATTGTAAAAAATCTGAGCGATTTTGGTGGCAGGGGCGATTCGGATGGGAATACGGGCAATAAATTGAGCAAGTGCGACACGTGTATTCGAAAAAAGGGTGATTGAAGCATCGATATGGGCGTGTTTCAGTTTCAATGCAAGTGCTAAAATATCTTCGCCACTATCAACAATCACCTCATCGATAAAATCACATGATTTGGCGAGTTTACGGTTTAGGGGAGCTACAAGTGCGATGATTCGGTTTTGCGGGTTATGGTGCTTAAGGACATACAGTGTTGGCAGTGCCGTGATAAAATCGCCTAGTTTGTCATTACGCACTACCAATATATTCATTATAAGCCTTTCAATTCTCAAAAACTTTTGTTTTTGAAGCTTTAGGGGGTTGTAGGGACAGATGTCCCTGCCACCGAAACGGATGCATTCGTTTCGGTGTATAGCATAAGTATATTTTACCCAATATCGCTATAATCTCACCATGAAAGAACCATTTGCTTGGGATCACTATTCCGACCAGCCCGCCATCATCAAAGATAAAGCACTTAAACGTACCATGAGGCGCAGTGCTCTCCCCTCACTTATCAAAACATTTTTTATTGCATTGCTTACACTTCCTATTGCCTTAATACTTATGCCCTTCATGCCACGGCGTGCTATTTCCGGAGAGCATTTTTTCGGTGTGGGGGTGAATTTGGATAAAGAACCTAACACTACCCCTTATCTGGTCGATGAACTTGGGATCCAAAAACTCCTGATTCGTATTCCGCTGTGGGAGATGGATCGACTGGATGAATATGTTGCATTTATAAAGACATTTAAAAATAAACATGTCACTGTCGCTTTACTGCAAGACCGTGAGCACATCACTTCCCCTACTCTGACGAAAGACCATTTCATCCAAATTTTTGAAGCACTCGAAGAGGTTTGTTCTACTTACATTATCGGTTCTACAATCAACCGTGCCAAATGGGGATTTTTTAGTGTCAACGAATACCTGACATTTTATGCCATCGCCTATGAACTCAAAAAAAAGCGATTTCCGAATCTAAAACTCATCGGCTCTAACGTCATCGATTTTGAGCTTCACTTCACCGCTCATACTCTTTTTAATTTTCAATCTGTTCATTTTGATGCACTTGGAAGTCTCCTCTATGTTGACAGACGCGGAGCTCCTGAAAATACCCAAATGGGATTTAATCTCATGAATAAGATCAATCTCCTCTACTCCCTGCTGACTATAAGCCCAAAAACATCCAATGAGCTTATCATCACCGAAACCAACTGGCCGATCAAAAACACTGCCCCCTATGCTCCCACCAGCGAGCATGAGTGTGTGAGTGAAGAGGATTATGCCGCGTTTATGGTGCGCTATTATCTCGAAGCCTTTGCCTCTCAAAAAGTAAGCTGTCTCTATTGGCATCAGCTCATTGCTCCAGGCTATGGACTAATCGATAACCGTGAAGGAATTCGTAAACGAAGTGCTTTTGATGCGTATAAAATCATGCTGTCTCACATGAACGACGCACACTTTTTACGATTCCGCAAAAAAGCACAGAAGTATCTTCTCATCTGCTCTACCCCCAGAGGCAATTTGCATATTACATGGAACCTCAACTCATTTCCCATTTATACCTATAAGGCTGTGTCGTGAAAATTCTCATCATTCTCCCCAACTGGCTGGGTGATGCCATCATGGCAACCCCTGCTATTGAAGCGCTCTGCATTATGTATCCCGATGCACAACTTACATTCGTAGGCTCGTATGTGAGCATCGAAGCGCTTAAACATCATCCGCAATGTGTCCGTTCTTATGTAGATGAGACGAAAAAAGAAGGCAATCGCTTTCTCAATACCTACCGCTTTGCAAAAGAGCTTGGGGTGCACGATATGGCAATCACGTTTCGAAATCAGCTCCACTCTTCACTTTTGCTGCATTGGAGTGGTACACCCATCACCTCAGGACGAGCAAGCTGGCACTCTCGTTTTCTTTTAACGCATGCCATCAAACCTGTACATCCAAGCCATCTTGTAGAGCAATACCGTGACATTGCCCAAAGTCTAAGTGAAAAACCACTCGAAATCGGACATCTAAAACTTCATATCAAACCTCACGTCTTTGAGCGGCCCACATTGGGGATTAATCCAGGAGCAACATATGGAAGTGCCAAACGGTGGTATCCTGAAAAATTTGCCGAAGTAGCCCGTGCCTTTAGTGACTCCTATGAGATTGTTTTATTCGGAGGTCCCAATGAAGTGGAAATGGCAAATGACATTGAAGCACGTCTAAATGGGGTAAATGTTACGAATCTGGCAGGAAAGACATCGGTTCAAGAGCTGTGTGCGAGGATTGGGGGACTTGATTTGTTTGTCACCAATGACAGCGGTCCAATGCATGCAGCGGCTGCTTATCAAGTTCCTACGGTTGCGATTTTCGGTCCGACCCGCCATTTGGAAACATCTCAATGGATGAATGAAAAAAGTGTGATTGTCCGACATGATATGGAGTGTGCACCGTGCATGAAGCGAGAATGTCCGCTGGGACATCATGAGTGCATGAAGAGTATCACCGCTCAAGAAGTTATTGAGGCAACTAAAAAAATCTGCCTCGATAAAGGCAAGTTTTAGTAGCCTAAGTATCTAGCGTAGCCAAAGGAATATGTCCCTTTGCTATTCACAATAAATAGTTTAAAACTCTAATCTAAATCCAAAATACCACGAATCATTATAAGTGACATTAGCTGTTTTTAAATCGGTATCAACCTTTCGATACCCTATTTCAATGCGAGCGTTATCAATCGGTTCAGCATCGATATGGATTCGTGTTTCCGTATAACTGTCACCGTCTTTAAACGTCAATGCCGAAGGAGCATAATACAATGCTCCGCCAACATATAATGGGAACGGTGCATTTAACGGAAGTTGTAATTCTGCTTCCATGCCCAACGGAATCGCTGCATAAATATTTCCATCGACTTTCGTATATTCACCCTTGATTCCAAGCCCAAACTTTAATCCCTGAACTCCCCGAACGTCTCTCATGACCATAAACGATACTTCCATAAGCGGATCTGGATTGCTGATCGTTTGGCTATTATTGTTATCTCCATTCAAAAAACGAGCACCTAAATAGGTGTTTTCCATACTCCCCATTCGTCCCATGTCCAAACGGATTTGTCCTTCGACATCTTTATCGTTCACGTTCACTTCAATTTGATGCGCTGCAAATACGCTTGTCCCCATCAAAGTCGTTAAAATAATCTTTTTTAGCATGTTAATCCTTCATTTATTCGTGCAATAGTTGCTGTTGTACTTTTTCCGTCAACAAACTGCACCAGTCTAAGCTCTCTAGCAAATTCCGCTCCAACTACCGATTTTCCCTCATAATCGCCACCTTTGACGAGAATATCCGGAGCAATACTTTTAATCAATTCATACGGTGTTTCATCACTAAAGAGGACAACATAATCGACCGCTTCCAATGCACCTAAAATATAGGCACGATCTTCTTCGGTGTTCACGGGACGAGTCGGACCTTTGAGTACACGCACCGATGCATCCGTGTTGAGTCCAACGATTAGCACATCCCCATAACTTTTTGCCTCTTGAAGATATTTGACATGTCCGACGTGGAGAATATCAAAACATCCGTTTGTAAAGACAATCCGTTTATTTTTAGCTTTAAGGCGTTGCACAATCTCAGCAATCTCACCGAAAGATTTAAGATGTGCTCGCGAATCGCTTTGGTGAAGCGTTGCTTCGTATTCTTCAATCTCTTCGAGCGTTACGGTAGCCGAACCTATTTTACCCACGACCACGGCGGCGGCACGATTGGAAAACTTCGCCGACTCATCGATACTCATCCCGCAACTCAGAGCAAAAGAAAGTGACGCAATAACCGTATCTCCAGCACCCGTCACATCAAAAACCTCACGAGCCACTGTTGGAAAACGGCGCATTAAACCATCATCGATTGCAATACCATCTTCAGAGAGGGTAATCATCGAACACTCTAAATCACACGTATCTTTGAGTTGTAACAATGCCGCACGTAATGACGATTCATTATTAATCGTAATTCCCGTAGCTTCTGATGCCTCTTTTTTATTGGGTGTGAGTAAATAGGCGCCACGGTATTTGGTATAATCTTTCCCTTTGGGATCGACAAGCACTTTTTTGCCCAACGTTCGTGCACTACGTATGATTCCCTGTGCGAGCGAATCAGTAATGACCCCTTTGCCATAATCGGAGAGAATTACCACATCACACTCACTCATCACCTGTGAAGCATACGCTATTACCGCTTGGGTTGACTCGTTAGAAATTGACTCTTTAGATTCACGGTCATAACGGAGAATTTGTTGATTGGAAGCCACAATACGACTTTTTTTAGAGGTTTTGCGATCCTTTTGAACGACTAATCCTTCGCACGACACTCCTAGTTTTTCTAACATTGTTCGCAGCTCTTCACCACTTTCATCGTTTCCGATCACCCCTGCGACACAGACATTTGAACCCAAAGCCACAAGATTATTGATAACGTTCCCAGCACCGCCTAAAACCGTCGTTTCACGTGAAATATCAACCACTTGGACGGGCGCTTCAGGAGAGATACGCTCACATCCTCCCCACAGATAATGATCGATCATCAAATCACCGATCACTAAAATACGCGGATGAGACGCTCGAAGATGCATCATGAAAGCTCCTCAACAAAGAGCCGTTGGATCTCAGGAACGTACGCAGCAATCCCCTCTTCAAACTCAAAACGCGGAGAATATCCTAAAACATCATGGGTGCTTTGAATATCGGCTTCGGTATGGAACTGATACCGCCCGATATAAGGGTTAGGAACATACTCACACTCCAATGATGTACCAAGTTCAGCTTGCAAAATATCCACCATCGATTGAAACGATCGTGCTTTGCCGGTACCTACATTAAAAACACCCGACTCTTTTGGAGATGCCGCCAAAATATTTGCTTGAATGATGTCTTCGATATAAATGAAATCACGCAAAATTTTATCCGAGTCAACAAAAAGTTTCGGATTTTTAAGTGCAAGAAGCTGATGACCAAACTGTACGACCATGGATGAGGTTTTATTTTTGAAAAACTCTCTTGGACCATAAACATTAAAATAGCGTAATCCTACGATACTGATATTGGGATGTTTTTGAGCGTATCGACGTGCGGTATGATCCATCATAAGCTTCGAAAAACCGTACACGTTTTGCGGTGCTTCACACCCTACACGCTGTGGTGATGGGGCATCGCCATACGTTGCGCCCGATGAAGCGTAAATCATATTTGCACTGTGAGCTACTGCAATGTTAAGCAAATCAACAAATGCATTGACGTTGGTTTGAATCATTAAATCCTGTTCAAGTGCCGTCGTATCGGAAATCGCCGCTTCGTGATAGATATAATCAAATTTATACAAAGCAGAAAGTTTCAATATAAGCATTTTATCATTTATATCTCCGCTGATCACGTCACCGTGAAACCCGAGTAGATTTTTAAAATGACCGAAACTTTTAAGATTTCCATTCGAAAGGGTGAGATTGGAGCGAAATAGATCCAACACAACAACACGAGCTTGAGGATAATTTTCTTGAAAATAAAAAGCAAGATTGGAGCCGATAAAACCTGCTCCCCCTGTAATAAGAATGGTTTTGTTATTAAAATCAACATCACTGTAGCGCATTCGTCATCCTTGCTAATATAAGTAGCACATTGTAACAAAGCTTGCTTTAAAGGATGAAAAAGTTAGTGTGATTTAAGATTGATACCATTATAATGTTGAGGAAATTTTTATATGGAGAAACAAATGAAAAAAATTGCTCTTGCAATGTTATTCGCTGGCGTATCAATGATGGCAGCAGACGGAAAAGCTCTTTCTGCTAAATGTGCTGCATGTCATGGTGCTAGCTTCGAAAAAGCGGCTCTTGGTAAATCAGCAATCGTAAAAGGTCAATCAGCATCAGCTGTTGAAGCTTCTTTGAAAGGCTATAAAGCCGGTTCTTTGAACAAAGCTGGTATGGGCGCATTGATGAAAGGTCAAGTGGCAACTATGTCTGACGCTGACATCAAAGCAGTTGCAACATACATTGCAGGAATTAAATAATTCCTGATACGCCAAAGGAATTTATCCCTTTGGCTACGCTAACGCTAAGTTTCCCTCAGCGGGAAGCTCGCGCGTAGTAAACCACGCTTTATTTATCTTTCACTGCTTTTTAAATTTCTTGATTTAATTATTCCGGTTTATACACTTTCTTTTTTAACTCTTCGCGTTTTTTCTGTTGATCGGCTAAATCATTGAGTTCTGCTTCATCATCAAAATGGACTTGTGACATCATCTTTTTTTCATCATCAAACTGACCGTTTTTAATACCCCATAAAAATGCAGCTAATGCAAGCGCCCCTAAAAATAAAGAAGCCCCCAACATCATCGCTACTACCCAACTGTCCATAATTGACTCCTTATTTATACATCCAACGGCTTCGCATCGAGTTACCCACCACGAGAAGAGAACTAAACGACATCGAAATCGCTGCCATCAACGGTATCACATACCCCATCATCGCCAGAGGAATCGTAATCGAGTTGTAGACCAACGAAATCCCCAAATTTTGCTTGATAAGCCCATACGTACGTCTACTAATAGCAAACGCTTCTGCCAGCGACGTCAATGAATTATTTAAAAGCACTACATCACTCACTTCGATAGCAATATCGCTTCCGCTTCCCATAGAAATACCGATGTCTGCGCGCGCTAACGCCAGTAAATCATTGACACCATCACCTGCCATGACAACAACATGCCCCTCACTGTGAGCGTTCTCAATAAATGCTGCTTTTTGTTCAGGGCTTAAATGTGCATGAACCTCATCAATCCCAACTTCATTTGCCACACGCATCGCCGCACGCTCATGATCTCCGGTGAGCATCACAACTCGTAATCCAAATTTTTTCAATGCAGCAATCGATTCCAGTGCTTTTTCTTTCGGACCGTCACGAAGTTCATAGGTCGCTACAAGTACCCCGTTAACTGCGTAATAAAAAAGGCTTTTATCACTTACTGATTCTGTCACTATCGAGCTGTCCTTCATTAAAAGGGCATTTCCCCCTACAATCATCATCCCCTCATGGCGAGCAACGATACCTCGTGCGGGAATTTCGTGTAAATCATCAAGAGAAATCTGTTCTAAGTGCTCATCCCCTCGCTCTAAATATTCACAAATACCCCGACTGATTGGGTGTTTAGAAGCTTTTGCCAGTGAATAAAGAATGGAGTTATCAAATGTTTCGTGAATCGTCGCATACACGACTTCCGGACGACCTTGCGTAATCGTCCCTGTCTTATCCAGTACCACCATCGATGTTTTCGCCATCGTCTCGATTTGTGCCGCTGATTTAAACAGTATCCCTCGCTTCGCCCCAAGTGCAAGTCCTACCAAAGTTGCAACCGGAGTCGCAAGCGCAAGAGCACACGGACACGCGATAATAATCACCGAAATCCCCACCATCAAAGAGCGATCAAAACTGTGCGGCCAAAAGTACCAAAACCAAAATGTTCCGATTGCCAAAAATAAAATGGTTGAGGAAAAATGCTGTGACAAACGATTTGCCAACTGCTCGATGTTGGGCTTATGGCTCAACGCATTTTCAAGCAAGTTTACTAAATGAGAAAGGGTTGAATGGGCAAAATCTTTTGTGGCACGATAATGAAGAAGGGCATCAATGCTTGTCGTACCGCTAATAATTAAGTCGCTTGGTCGTTTAAAAATCGGTTCCGATTCTCCGGTGAGATTAGACTCATCGAAATTTCCCTCGCCTGTGATGACTTCACCATCAATAGCCGCTCTCTCTCCGCTTCGAATTCGTATAATATCCCCGACTCTAACCTCATTAACATTCACATCGCGAACACTATCGCCCTCAACAATGCTTACTTCTGATGGGATATGTTTACTCATCACATCCAAAGTATCCGCAGCATTTTTACGGCTCAACACCTCTAAAAATTTTCCAAACAGTACAAAGGTGATAATCATCGCTACCGAATCAAAATAGGCTTCCCCTTTTTCAAATACGGTAATATAAATAGAGTAAAGATACGCCAGACTCGATCCCGTGACCACGAGTAAATCCATCGTGACCGCACGATTTCGCAATCCATAATACGCCCCACGGTAAAAAACCCATCCGCTGTAAAAAAGTACCGGTGTTGCCAAAAACCACTCGGCGATATTGAGAATCGTCTTAATATCTTGCGTGATCCCTGTAAAATATCCTGCATATTGTGCAACCGCAATCCACATCATGTTCATCGCGGCAAACGTCGCGACCGCCATACGCAGATAATACTCTTTGCGCTCTTTGTTCGCACGTACTTCTTGAAACGACGCATCATACGGAAATGCGTTATAACCGATGGCGCGAATCATATCGATGATGGCAGAGAGATTAAGTACACTGGCATCCCATGTGATACGGGCTTTGTTGTTGGTATAGTTGATATTCGCTTCAATAACACCATCCATCTTATGGAGCGCTTTTTCATTGAGCCACACACATGCAGCACAGTGAATCCCTTCGATAACGAGAGAAACTTGAGATAACCCTTGCGAATCTTGCGTGACAAAACGCTCATGAAAAGCGGGTGTGTCAAAATTGGAACTCGCCTCAAATTGTTCTGTTGGAGGTGCTAAAGTAGTCTCTCCCATCTTGGAATAAAAACTCTCCAGCCCTTCGTCTTTAAGAAGATGAAAAATACCCCGACATCCATTACAGCAAAAGCGATACTCTCCATCATGAATCATCACCGAATCACTAAATTCCAAATGGCAATGGTCGCATTTCACTTTAGACATATTCAAATTTCCCGTATTCTCGATTTTTTCGTACGTAATTGTATTGTCCGTAAATCCCCTGCATCACGATATAGACTCCGCTGCATGATCGACATGCAAACCCTATCGCCATAGCAAGATTGGCTGTCGCTTCGATGGAATTTATAGAAAAAGGGATCATTGCACCCGTAAAAACAACGGTTTTTTGCAAGGCTAATCCTGCAATAAACTCAGCACTTAAATCCATTGTATCCGTACCATGAACCACGATAATAACTTTTTCATCGCTCTTAGCTATCGTATCCGCCAATAATGATCGATCCGTATCGTCCATTTCCAAAGAGTCTTTATAAAGTATCCCCTGAACATCAATCTCTATAACCAACGATTGAAGTATTTCTTCAAGGGCAAGATTATCTGTCGGAACAAAAAGTTCTCCAGTTAGAGGATTGTATCGTTTGTTAAAAGTTCCGCCCGTATTTAGGATAAGCATTTAAACAAGCTCCCTAAGTGTCTGTATTATACGATTCGCTTTGGATTGGCTTTCATCCGTCGATAAGAGAATGTTCATCCCCACTCCTGCACGTTGTGCCGCTTCGATGTCCCGCTCATTATCACCAATCATAACCGAGTGTGCCATATCTAAATCGTACTCTTTTTGCGCACTTATAAACATTCCGGGTTCAGGTTTTCGACATTCACACACACCATCAATACTCTCATGATGCGGGCAATGATAAATATGGGTGATGGTAATTCCAAGAGTCTTAAAATGCTCCACCATCCATTGGCTCAGTTGCGCAAAATCTTCTTCACTGTAATACCCGCGCGATATTCCCGACTGGTTGGTGACGATGATGATGAGATAGCCGCCGTCTTGATACGCACGGCATACTTCTACTATCCCCTCAACAAGTTCAAATTCTTCGATCTTATGGAGATAATTTTTCTCGACATTAACGACGCCGTCGCGGTCTAAAAAAAGGGCTTTAGGCATTATTTTTTGAACGCCGACTGGGCAAAGCCCAGCTCAGCTACGCTTGCCGCTATGGCACTGAAGATTGCCTCCAAAGAGGCAGAAGCATGATAAAGTCTTATCATGCCACCCCTCCACCAAATAACTCTTTTTCGATAATGTCACAAAGGATATGCCCGATGAGGATATGAGATTCTTGAATACGAGGTGTATCGTTTGAGGGAATGATGATTGCGTAATCCGCCATCGCAGCCATTTTTCCCCCATCTCGTCCGACAAGCGCTACCGTCATAATATCTTTGTCTTTTGCCGACTCGAAAGCGTTGATAATATTTTGAGAATTGCCCGAAGTAGAAATACCGATAAACAAATCCCCCTCTTGTCCCATCCCCTCTAACTGACGGGAAAATACTTTGTCATACCCATAGTCATTGCCAATCGCCGTAAGATTAGACGTGTCGGTTGTCAACGCCAACGAAGGGATAGAGGGACGATCAAACCCATAACGCCCTACCAGTTCTGCTGCGATATGCTGTGCATCCGCAGCAGAACCGCCATTACCCGCCAACATGGTTTTTTTCCCTTTTCGATACACCTCAACGCACTCTTGTGCCACCGTAACGATCGTATCTAAAAGTGCTTCATTTTCTAAAATAGCTTGTTTTGTTGCCGCTGAATCGGCAATTTGTTTGATAATGTAATTCTTCATTTGTTTCCTTTATTAACGCCATCGGAATAAAATCCCGTTGGCTACGCTAACGCTAAGTTTCCCTCGGCAGGAAGCCCACGCACAGTATACCGCGCTTATATTTATACCTAATTTTAATACTTAATCCCCGTAACTGAACGTACTTTTTCGATAATCGGTTGCGCAATAGCACTCGCTTTTAACGCACCGTTTTTTAAAATCTCTCTCACTTCATCTTGATTCGCTTCATAATATGAACGCTTCTCACGATAAGGACGGAAATACTCCCACAATACTTCAGCAAGATAAAGCTTGAAATGTCCATGCCCTTCACCGCCGCGCGTATAACGATCTTGCAACGCGACACGTTCATTATCATCCAAAAAGAGTTTGACAATATTATAAACATTGCAATTCTCAAACTCTTTGGGCTCTTCCACCCCGATCACTTCGGTCACAATCTTTTTGACGGTTTTGAGCTGCGATTTCTCTTCACCAAAAATAGTGATGGTATTGCCATAACTCTTTGACATCTTTTGCCCATCCGTTCCGGGGACAGTAGCCACGTTTTCATCGACTCGAAATTCAGGAATGGTGAAAATATCACCATACTGGTTGTTAAATTTAGTCGCAATATCCCGCGCGATCTCAACGTGCTGAATCTGATCTTTTCCCACAGGAACGACTTGCGAGCCAAAAAGCAAAATATCCGCCGCCATCAATACAGGATACGAAAAAAGGCTGTGATTGGAAGCAATTCCGCGAGCAGTTTTATCTTTGTAACTGTGTGCACGTTCGAGTAATCCCATCGGCGTAAATCCTGAGAGCACCCAATAAAGTTCTAAAACCTCTTTTACATCCGATTGCACCCAAAAGGTACTTTTAGCAGGGTCCATCCCCAAAGACAAAAAGTCCGTAGCCGCTTGCATCGTAAGATGACTCAAACGCCCGCCGTCACTGAGTGAGGACATCGCATGATAATTAGCAATAAACGCAAATACTTCATGCTCGCCTTGCGATTGGATCATGGGAAGGATGGAGCCAAAATAATTTCCGATATGCAAATCGCCTGATGGCTGAATTCCTGTTAAAACGCGCACTGTAACTCCTTGAATAAGGATAATTCTACCAAATAGTGACTTAAGCTTCCTCTTAAGAAAAAGTGTGCTAAATTACTATCATATCAATTGTAAAAGGATTTACCATGAATGTTCAAATTCACTCCAAAGAGATTACCCTCACTCCTCACTTAAACGATCATATTGCCGCAGCCATTGAAAATTTCCGACGTTACCACCTCGACATTACGACCGTTAATGTAAACATCAAAAAAGAAAAACAAAGCGTTGAAGTAGAGTTTGACATCCACATCGCTCACGCGCAACCGGTTATTATCACCGACAGTGACACACAAATTGATGCTGCCATTGACTTAGCCATTGATCGCGCGAACAAAGCATTAGGACGATTGCACGATAAAATGAAAGATCATCACGCCACTTCACTTCGCGATATTGAAGTACCAGAAGAAGAGACTGTTGAATAGAACGCCTAAAGAATGCATCCTTTAGGCTACGCTCGCCGCTATGGCACTAAAGCTTGTCCCTTGAAGGGACATTTTTTGAGGTTCTCATGAAGAAAATTAACGTTGTATGCCCCCATTGCAGGGGCGTGAATGCAATCCCCATCAAAGAGTCTTACGCAAAAGCTGCTTGCGGTCACTGTAAAGGCTCTTTACTTGACACCAAACCGCTCTCTGTTGATATAGCTTCGTTTGATCGACTGATGCTGAACGATGAACGTTTGATTATTGCCGATTTTTGGGCACCATGGTGCGGACCGTGTAAAAGTATGGCTCCCTCGTTCGAAGAAGCAGCACGAAGTTTCCCACTCAAAGCTCAATTTATTAAGATTAATACCGAAGAGGTTCAACAACTAGGCTCACGTTTTGGTATCCGCTCCATTCCCACCGTTATCGCCTTTAAAAACAACCGAATCGTTGATCAGTTTAGCGGTGCACTCCCAGCCTCCCAAATCATTGCTTGGGTGCGTAAACATCTTTAAAACCACCCTCTTTTCTTTACCACAGCCTAATTCTTTTTTCGCTACTCTTCGCTACTTTACTATATAGGATATAACTCATGTACAACTGGATGCTTTGGTTTCATATTATTTCAATGGTGTCGTGGTTTGCGGTACTCTTTTATCTTCCCCGTCTGTTTGTTTATCACGTTGAAAACAATCAAAACAACGGATTTTTAGAAGTCGTTGAAGTAATGGAGATGAAGATTTATAAATACATCGGCGTTCCCGCATTTTGGGCAACGTTGTTATCAGGTATCGCATTGATTGCAATGTCTACCGCCCATTATGGAATGAATGTATTTCAAATGGGAGGATGGATGCACGCTAAAATGACGCTCGTAACTATTTTGATCGCCTATTTTTTCTCACTCGGACACTACCGTCTGAAACTAAAAGAAAATACTGCTTATAAAAGTGGGAAGTTTTTTAGAATGTATAACGAAGTACCGACGCTTTTACTCATCGGCATAGTTGCCCTGGTGATTGTAAAACCGTTTTGATTTTTTAATACACCATGGGAATTAAATCCCCCTGGCTACGCTAACACTGAGTTTACCCGCAGGGGGCACAATGTCCTTCGGCAGGAAAGCCCAACTACGTTTATTGATGATTTACCACATCGCTCTTTTCTTATGCGTTTGTGGTTTTTTAGACACGTTTTTACTTTTTGCTTTAAAGAGTACCGGCGTCCCCTCGAAATCAAACTGCTCTCGCATCTGATTCGTCAAATAACGGCGATAACTAAAGTGTAACCCTTGAGGCTTGTTCATAATCAATGCAATACGCGGAGGACGAATATCGTACTGTGTTGCGAAATACAAACGGATATTCATACCGTTGATACTTGGCAAGATATGCTTACGCATTGCTGCTTGGATTACCTCATTGAGCTTGCTCGTCGAAATACGCTGCGAGTAGTTTTCATTAATTTTGAGCAACATATCGAAAATTCGGTGTACACGCTGTTTGCTTTGCGCCGAAATCGTAATGATCGGAGCATAGCTCAAAAACTTAAAGCGATCTCGTACTTCAAGGATGATCTTTTCATAATCTTCTTTAGGCGCCATATCCCATTTATTTAGGACGATAAGACACGCAAGACGATTTTTATCGACAAATCCGGCGATTTTCTCATCCAAATCCATAAACGGTTGTGACGCATCAAGAACGAGCAAAGCGATATCGGCATTTTCTAGCATCTCTTCGGTACGCATAAGTGCGTATTTTTCAATTCCTAAAATCTTGCCGCGCTTACGAATTCCTGCAGTATCGATAAAAGTGATTTTTTTATCTTGATACTCAACCTCTTCATCGATAGGGTCAATCGTTGTCCCCGCTACCGAACTTACAACGGAACGCTCTTCACCCAAAAGCGCATTAAGAAGTGAACTCTTTCCGACGTTAACACGACCGATGATAGCCACTTTCATTTTATCAGCATTGCCAGGTTCATACTCTTTTACAAGCCCCTTGAACGCCTCTTCCATCTCTGCAAGATCACCGCTTACCTCTCCATCGTCATCTTCGTCGTCCATATCATCGTCATCTGACTCTTCGTCATACGATTCGACAAACGAATCAAAACCATCCATTTGATCGTCGTCTCCCTCTTCACCCGCTTCAGGTTCTGGCTGAACGATTGCGGATTCAGGAAGTACCGAAGCCACCCAATTTAACAAAGGTAAAATGGAACGGTTATGCGAAACAGAAATACCGAAAATATTATTCGTACCAAACTCATAATATTCCCACAGCTTCTCTTGCATCTTGTCATTGTCAATTTTATTGACGACTAAAGCAATCGATTTTCCCATCGCTTCAAGCTCATAAAAGAGTTTTTTATCATCCTCTTCAGGCAAACTTTTACCGTCCACCATAAAGAGGATAATGTCCGCTTTATGTGCTGCTTCGAGCGATTTTTCTTTGATTCGGTCGAAAAGTTCGCACCCCTCGTCCAATCCGCCTGTGTCGAGAATTTCGACTTGTTTATCGACGACTACGGCGACACGTTTTTTGACATCTCGCGTTGTACCTGCTTGTTCAGAGGTAATCGCGTCACGCTGTTTCAGTAAACGGTTAAACAAAGAACTTTTGCCAACGTTTGGTTTACCGATAATGGCTAATTTTTGCATTAATTGCCTTTTTAAATAAGTGTTTCATTATAGCGTAAATGCACTTAGGGTATGATTTTGAGATGACATACTATGATTTTAACCAATTTAAAACTGATGTTCCTCGTCTTGGGTCTCTCTGTGAAACCTTTCAACCCGATACCATTTTAGCCGTTGCGCGAGGAGGAATGACTCTCGCACATGCATTATGCATGCATTTGGATGTACGAAATCTTCAAAGTATTCGATGTGAAAGTTATGATGGAGATGAACAGCGTACAGCACTAACCATCCTAGGTGAATCAATATTTTCACCCTCTAGACGTATTTTAATAGTTGATGATATTGTTGACAGCGGGCAAACACTTCATGCTCTTTTACCAGTTTTACAAAGAAATAATCCTGATATTGTTTTTAAGACTGCCTCACTTTTTACCAAGCCCACTGCCCTCGTCCAACCTGATTTTTTCTTACACGAAGCTACGGATTGGATCGATTTTTTTTGGGAAAGAGATTTCTTAAAAATCAATTTGGTATAATCCGCGTAATTAGAAAACTTTTCAATATTTTATCCACCAAGGATTGTTATGCCAAAAGAGTACATCTTCACTTCTGAATCCGTCACCGAGGGACATCCCGATAAGATGGCAGATCAAATCAGTGATGCTATTTTAGATTACATCATCGAACATGATACCAAAGCGCGTGTGGCTTGTGAAACGCTTGTTTCCAATGGATTTTGTGTTATTGCCGGTGAGCTTAAAACAACCGCGTATGCCCCAATGCAAGAAATTGCCCGCCAAGTCGTTCGTGAAATCGGCTATACTGATGCGACTTACGGATTTGATTACCGCTCATGTGCAGTCCTCAACGGTATCGGTGAGCAATCTCCCGACATTAACCAAGGGGTTGACCAAGCAGGCGGCGAAATCGGTGCAGGAGATCAAGGATTGATGTTTGGTTACGCATGCCGTGAAACAGAAGTCCTTATGCCATTGCCTATCCACCTATCACACCGTCTTGCAGAGCGATTAGCGCAAGTGCGTAAAGAGGGTATTATCCCTTACCTTCGTCCCGATGGAAAGACCCAAGTGAGTATCAAATACGTCGATGACAAACCCGTATCCGTTGAAACCGTAGTTGTCTCCACGCAACACGCCCCTGAAATTTCTCAAGAAAAATTGCATGCAGATGTTATCAAAGAAGTCATCGAGTACGTTATTCCTAAGGAACTAAGAGGTGAAAATATTGTTTATCACATCAATCCAACCGGTAAATTTGTTATCGGCGGTCCTCAAGGGGATGCGGGACTTACGGGACGAAAAATCATTGTCGACACCTACGGCGGAGCATGTCCTCACGGAGGCGGAGCGTTTAGCGGTAAAGATCCAACCAAAGTGGATCGTTCGGCTGCATACGCCGCTCGCCATGTGGCTAAAAATCTTGTTGCTTCAGGTGCGTGTGATCGCGCTACTATCCAAGTATCGTACGCAATCGGAGTAGTAAAACCCATCTCGATCATGGTTAACACTCACGGCACCGCTGTCGTTGCCGAAGAAAAAATTGAAGCGTGCGTAAACGAGCTGTTTGATCTTACCCCTCGCGGTATTATCGAATCACTTGACTTATTGCGCCCAATCTATCGCAAGACTGCTGCATATGGGCATTTTGGACGCGAACTTCCTGAATTTACCTGGGAAAAAACCGATAAAGTAGACGCCATTCGAGCCTACCTAGGACTTTAATCTTTTCTCTTTGTCATTCCACATTTAATCGGGGATGACAAGAGGTAACACCCGCACTTGAAAATCCACTAAAACTTTTCTTTTTTTAGCTACCTTTAAAATTCTTCTGTTATAGTTACCCATATTTATAATTTAGGAGAACCTATGGCAGTAGTTATTAACGACACCTGTATTAACTGTGGCGCTTGTATCGACGAGTGTCCTGTAGAAGCAATCGTAGACGAGGATGATAACCCGACGGGTGAAGAAGTTTACTACGTTTATGGCGACAAATGTGTCGAATGTGTAGGTCACCACGATGTTCCTGCATGTGCGACTGCTTGTCCGACTGAGGGTTGTATTACATGGGATGAAATTGGCGAAAGTCCAGCACACCGTGATGATATCAGCGCTGAAATGCGTTCAAGTAAAGCAAACGTCGTAGATTAAATCATTTTTGAAGGGTAATTCCCTTCAAAAATCTTTCTTTCACCTTTTTCTTCTTCTTTAATATTACTCAAATTATTATTTCGCTATAATCCCGCTCTATTATTTACATAAAACAGGAGCATTGATGGAACAAACATTGTCAATCATCAAGCCTGACGCCGTAGCAAAAGGTGTCATTGGAAAAATTTTGGATCGTTTTGAGACAGATGGTCTTAAAATCGCAGCTACCAAAAAAGTTCAGCTTAGCCGTCAAGACGCTGAAGCATTCTACGCAGTACACGCTGCTCGCCCTTTCTTCAACGACCTTGTTGATTTTATGGTAAGCGGTCCTGTTGTTATTACGGTTCTTGAAGGCGAAAACGCAGTTCTACGAAATCGTGATTTAATGGGTGCTACTAACCCTAAAGAAGCAGAAGCTGGTACTATCCGTGCTGATTTCGCTGAAAACATTGATGCAAATGCTGTTCACGGTAGTGATTCAGTTGAAAACGCTAAAAATGAAATTGCGTTTTTCTTTTCAGGACGCGAGATTTCCTAAGTGAATTTAATTCCATTTAAACACTTAAACTCTATCCCCTTAGAGTTTGACGTTGTCGTGGAAAATGTCTTTTTTAAAGGAACTTTAGTTCATAAAAAAGGTAAAATTGCACAGTTAAACGGTACAATAACAGGAAGCATCTCAATGCCTTGTGATTTATGCGCTGAAAACATTGAAAGAGTCCTTAATGAAGAACTATTTTTTTATCTTTCAGACGGTATCATAAGTGACAACGAAGATGAGCTTGATATTGTAGAAATCACAACACCAATGATTGACATGGAAGAGCTTTTAAGCTCTGAAGTTGAGCTCATTAAAAGCGATTATTTTTGCTGTTCGCACTGCGAAGGCAAAACAGTAGAACAAGAGTTCTAAATTTAATATAGAAAAGGCTATAAAATGGCAGTACCTAAAAGAAGAGTGAGTCATACTCGCGCAGCAAAACGCAGAACTCACTATAAAGTTTCACTTGCTCGTCCAGTTAAAGACAAAGACGGCACGTATAAATTGTCTCATTACGCTAACCCAGTTACCGGTGAGTATAAGTAATTGATGATCAGAATTGCTATTGATGCAATGGGTGGGGACTTCGGTCCTGAACCAATTGTTAAAGGAACCATAGAAGCTCTTAAAGAGAAAAAGTTCGAAGCAATTTTGGTTGGCAAAAAAGATGAAATTTTGTCTTTGCTACCCAAGGGCTATAAAGACAAGATTTTAATTATCGAAGCAAATGATGTTATCGATATGGGTGATGCAGCTACAGATGCGCTCAAGCGTCAAGACAGCTCTATCTACAAAGCCGTAGAACTGGTTCGAAACGGTCAAGCTGACGGTGTTGTAAGTGCGGGACATAGCGGTGCAACTATGACGCTTGCTACTTTACGCCTAGGACGGCTAAAAAATGTTTTACGTCCGGCGTTAGTGACCTCCATGCCAACAAAAAGCGGAAAACGCAGTATCTTGATGGATGCCGGAGCTAATGTTGACTGCAAGGCTGAGCACCTTTCTCAATTTGGAATTATGGGATACTATTACGCTCAAGACATGTTCAAAATAGCTAATCCGCGTGTCGGCTTGCTTGCTAACGGCGAAGAAGCTTCCAAGGGAAATGAAATCACCAAAGAAGCATTCAAATTGCTTGAAGGTCAACAAGGATTTATCGGGAATGTCGAAGGTAACAATATCTTTGACGGCTCTTGTGATGTTATCATTTGTGATGGATTTATCGGCAATTTAGTTCTCAAAGCCTCTGAGGGTGTAGCCTCTACGATCAGCTATTTTATCAAAGAGTATATTCGCAAATCACCTATTGCAATTACCGGAGCATTGCTCATGCGTAAAGTATTTCATTTATTGAAAAAAGAGATTGATTACGCTGAAATTGGCGGAGCACCTCTCGTTGGAATTAAAGGATGTGCGATTGTAAGTCACGGCAAAAGCAATCCTAAAGCCATTAAAAATGCAATTTTCCAAGCAATTCGCTACGTCGATACAGGTGTAAATGTACACATAGAAAATCGTCTTGAAGAACTTAAAAACTAAACTAGCCTGACACAAAGGTACACCATGTATGCAGCCTTCCGCTCTATTGGAGCTTATGTCCCCACAAAAATTCTCTCCAATGCAGATCTTGAACGTATGGTTGATACGAGTGATGAATGGATCTTTAAGCGAACAGGAATAAAAGAACGCCATATTGCCGCAGAATCAGAAACAACCAGTGACATGGGTGTCAATGCTGCAAAGCTTGCCATAGATCGCGCTGGTATCGATAAAAGCGAAATCGATATGGTCATTTGTGCAACCATTTCACCTGATTATTTTTGTATGCCCTCGACAGCTACTATTATTGCCGATAAACTTGGTCTCCAAAAAGTAATGGCGTACGATATTTCTGCAGCATGTACCGGATTTGTTTATGCACTCAGTGTAGCTAAAGCATTTATTGAATCGGGAATGAAAAAAAATGTTCTTATTATCGGAGCTGAAAAACTTAGTGCGATAACTGATTACACCGATCGTGGAACGTGCATCCTTTTTGGTGACGGTGCAGGCGCAGCAATTATCAGTGCGACCACTACCCAATCCGAAGCAATTATTGACGTTCATACAGGATCTGATGGCGCCTATGCTGATCTATTGATGACTCCAAATGGAGGAAGCGGATCAGTTCACGATGAAGCGGATCGTGAAAAAGCAGGATGCTTTATGAAGATGAAAGGGAATGAAACGTTCAAAGTCGCGGTTCGTACTCTGACAAGCGATGTTGTAGCTATTTTAGAAGAAAATAACATTGCCTCATCAGCTATCAAACATTTCATTCCCCATCAAGCCAATTACCGTATTATCAAAGCGGTTGGTGATGCACTAAACCTAGATGAGGCTCAAGTTGTCCTTACCGTCGAAAAATACGGTAACACCTCTGGCGCATCCATTCCAATGGCAATCAATGACATCTATGAATCAGGACGCCTACAAGAGGGTGACTTGATGCTTCTAGACGCTTTTGGTGGTGGTTTGACATGGGGCAGTGCCCTCGTTCCTTTTGCTGGAAAAGGTACTACTATTGTAACGTCAAAGGAATAAATCCCTTTGACTACGCTAGCCGCTTAGGCACTAAAGCTTGCCTCTTATGAGGCAGAATTTTAGGATACACTATGATTTTTTCCAATTCCCTCATTTACATCGAACTTCACGACACTGAAATCCCTTGGCTTAAAATCTTTACCCATACACCCCACAAAGAATTTTCACAGTGTTCAAGCCCTGAAAAAGAGATGATTTGGAAGTGTTTGGATTTTATCGAAAAAGAGATGTTAGAGTATTTCAAACCGGATAAAATCAATATAGCTTCGTTTGGCAATATGCTCCCGCGAGTTCATTGGCATATAATGGCACGTTTTAGTGATGATAGTTATTTTCCAGAACCGATGTGGGGAGTTAAACAAAGAGAGGGGTTTATATTGAAAACTCCATTGGAGCCATTTTTAAAAGAATTAAAAGAAAAGTTAGTTTTGAACTTCAGCTAAACTGCCATTCCGTGCTACGACACGGAATCCATAGATTAAAAATGGATACCGTATCAAGTACGGTATGACGAGTGACTTAACTTCTTGGTCTGCTATCTGAACGATTTTGACCGCTAAAGCTGCGTGAACGATCTCCACGTTCACCGCCAGCAGAACTACGCTCTCCGCCGCCGCTAGCATTACGATCATTGTTACCACGGTATCCGCCGCCTGAAGAGCTACGCTCTCCGCCGCCGCTAGCGTTACGGTCATTATTTCCACGGTATCCACCACCGCTGCTTCCGCCACGATTGTTGTTACCACGGTATCCGCCGCCGCTAGGACGACGATTACCGCCTCCGCTTCCGCCACGACTCTCAAGATTACTCAAGATTTTATCCAAGCGCTCTGCTGCGATACCAATTTGATTTGGTCCTTGAACGGTATTACGCTCCATAAGAACTGAAATAAGTTTATAAGCGATTTGTTCTTGGTCGAAATCTTGCTTGAGTGCATCTAAAACTTTATGTGCCTCATCATAAATATGTTGCTTTTCAATCTCTGCAAGAAGACGATTAACTTGAGAATTTTTAACGTCCATTTTACTTGGGATATATGCATGCTCCATAGTAGTTCCTACTTTTGCACGGATACGCTGAAGCTCTTTGAACTCAAGCGGCGTTACCAAAGTAATCGCCACACCTTTTTTACCCGCACGTCCTGTACGACCGATACGGTGAACATAACTCTCAGGATCAAAAGGAATATGATAGTTAAATACGTGAGTAATGCCATCAATATGCAAACCGCGAGCTGCTACGTCGGTTGCAATCAATACATCGAAAGCATCGGATTTAACACCCTTGATAACGCTCTCACGTTGACGCTGCTCCATATCTCCATGAAGTCCTTTAGCCGAATAACCTGCTGCTGACAATACATTTGAAAGACGATCAACTTCTTTTTTCGTACGACAGAAAACAACGGTTTTTTTAGCATCTTCAGCATCCATCAAACGGATAATGGCATCATCACGCTCAGATTCTTCGATAACATAATACTGTTGTGTAATATCTGTATTGGTTGTTTCAGATTTTGTGATAGACGCAAAAAATGGATTTACCAAGATACGCTCTGCAAGTTGTTTGATTGGCTGCGGCATCGTTGCTGAAAACAACAATGTTTGACGCTCAGTTGGAAGATAACTGAAAATTTCATTAATATCATCCAAAAAGCCCATATCAAGCATTTCATCTGCTTCATCCAGAATAACCGTTGAAGGAGAAAAGCCTTTTAGCATATCACGGCTAAGCATATCCAATAAACGTCCTGGAGTTGCAATGATTACTTGCGCACCGCGATCGATCAAATCCAATTGACGATTGTATGAACTGCCACCATAAATAGTAACCGTGCGAGCACCAAGATGTTTACCATATTTAAAAATCTCATCACTTACTTGGTTAGCAAGCTCACGCGTTGGAGTGATGATAAGGATTTCAATACCACCCTTTAAATGCATTTTATTAAGTGCTGGAAGTCCAAATGCTGCTGTTTTACCCGTACCGGTGTGAGCTTGACCAACAACGTCGCGCCCTTCCATAATTACAGGGATTACCATTGACTGGATTGGACTAGGATTTTTAAAACCTGCATATTCGATGCTTTGCATAATCTCTTTGCGAAGACCGAAATCAGCAAATGTTGGAAGATCTTGATCGACTACTACGAGTTCTGTTTCTACGTTATTCATATTTCTACCTTTTGTGTGTACGCCGCGCCAACAAAAAAAGGAATCCGTTTTTCACTAAAAGCGAAAATATTTCCTAAAAAGCCCATGTTACTATGCTGTGTGACGATGACGTTAAATATTGTCCTCTTGGACGACAAATTTTCGAAAGATTGCTCTCTCTACCATGGAAGGTACCTTAGTAAAGCTTCAGTCTTATTAAAGCTTTACGAAGGCACCCAAAAATTTCGAGCGAATTATAACTCACCAAAGCATAATTACTCCTGACAAACCCATTGTAATAAAAGCTAAAGTTAATCTTTAGTTTCAAATTGTTTATATTTCATTCTAAAAATTTTAAACTTTGAAGATTATACTTGCAAAAATTATTTAGGAGAATGTCTTATGTTTAATGTACGTATGGAAAAAGAGTGTGGCTGTTTTAAACGAAGCGGGATGCCCTCAGTTAAAAGTTTTGATAATAAAGATGACGCATTGTCAGAAGCCGGAGAATGGGCGGAAGAGATGAATGATACTTTTTGTCACAAACACAAATTTAATGTTGTAGAAGAAGGAACCGATCTTATTATCAAAGTAGAGATGAATTAAAACTGCCGAGGCTTAAGCCTCACAGTTTTAAATTTAGCTTCTTAATCACCATTTTCTTCGACCAAATAGGTTCTTTTAATTCTAGCATTTCTCGTACTTCATCATTAACCAATCGATAAGAAACAACAATCATCACTTGATTGGCATTTGCAACCAGCGGTAATGAAAATGACTTAGAACTTTCTGCCGGTATCGAAATATTTTGAACTGTTTTTACTGCCAAATGAGGTACCGTAGGCTTACCTCGCTTACTCACATAGTTTGACGTCAATGAAAGAGTTTTTGTTTGAATAACTTGTTGACCATTCATATAGTTGGCTTCAATCAAAATTTCTCTCGCACCAAAACCGCTTGGAAGCGCGTGAGGATGAGGATTTGTCAACTTTACCTCTAATGTATTCGATGTTTTTCGAACATCAACACCCAATGCTCCCTGCCACATATTTTCAGTATGTGCCCCCTTAAATCCATGAGAACGGACCAATCGCTTGTGTTGTTGTCCATTTGCATTGCGCAAAGTTGCGGCAACTCCCTCAACGCGTGGTCCCATATGGCAATCGACACATTTTTTTCCGCCACTTTTAAAATCGGCTTTCATGTTTGTAAAGCGATGCCCTTCTTTGGATGTATCATTCGCATGGCACACAAAACAAAGCTGATCAGGATTAGTGTCCATAAACTCACGAGGTTCAACTTTATGATAGGGCGATTTAGCATCATCATACGGTCCGCTCATAATACCTGATTTCATCCACGTTACTCGCTCCATACCTCGCTTATTTTCAGGCAATCCATCATGGATTTGATCAATATTATGGCAAACAACACAGTTGATTCCCTCGGAAATGTTATCGCTTCCAAGCGCTTTATCCACATTTGTATGTCCAGTGGCCTTCAGAGAAGCAAGTGCTTCATATTCAGCACTGGTTTTGGTCACAGAAATACGAGGATTATGACACGTTGCACACTCAACTTTCAAACTTCCAACAGAGGTATGCGTTTTTCGAGAAATATAATCGATGGTTTTTTGAAAATACTCATCATTCTCGTAGTGAGATTTACTGTGCCATGAATCGTCCCATTGATTCACTATATGATTATGACATGCTCTGCATTTGTCAGAGTTTTTAAACTTATCGCCAACAGCAACCACTTCAGCTGCATGCATCCAGACACTCATCAATCCTACTATAAAAAACCAACGCATCATAACCCCTTTTTATCGATGTTTATCCAACCAAACCATTAACCCTTTTTGACCGTGAAGGCGATTTTCTGCCTCTTGAAAAATAACACTTTGATTCCCTTCCAGTACTTCTTCGCTAACTTCTACTCCACGATAAGCAGGCAAACAATGCAAAAATAGTGCATAAGGATCAGCCAATCCCATCAAAGAAGTATCGACGATATAGCCTTCAAAATCTTCTAAACGCTTGGCTTTTTCTTCTTCTTGACCCATCGAAATCCACGTATCGGTTGTTACAACCGTAGCACCTAACACGGCTACTTTTGGATCGTGAGTAAATGAAATTTTTGCCCCGCTTTCTTCTGCTAAGACCATGGCCTCTGCCACGATGGTCGGATCACATTCATACCCTTTTGGAGTAGCAACACGAAGCTCAAATCCCAGCTTACTGGCTAACATCAACCATGAGTGAGTCATATTATTTCCATCACCGATATACGCAACAATAGGGTTTTCATGCACTCCACACTCTACCATTGTCATATAATCGGCAATAAGCTGCACAGGATGGTAACTATCACTCAGACCATTGATAACAGGAACATTTGAATAGTTGGAAAATTCTTCAAGCATAGAGTGTTCGTAAGTACGTATCATTACCATATCACACATCGAAGAGATGACACGTGCCGTATCTTTTACCGGTTCTCCGCGTCCTAGATGAATATCACGGTTGGAGAGAAACAGGGCATGACCACCCAATTGAAACATCCCCGCTTCAAAACTGACACGAGTACGTGTTGAACTTTTTTCAAAAATCATCGCCAACGTCTGCCCTGCTAAGTAAGGATGCGGCTTTTTGGCTTTATGTTCTCTTTTAATGAGCAATGCCAAATCGATAATTTCTAAAATTTCTTCTTTGGTATAATCACGTAACGTTAAAAAATGTCTCACTTTAATTCCTCTGCATTCAAAAAACAATCATAGCATAAAACTATTTTATTAATTCAAAATCTGTGCTACTTCTTTAGCATGGTAGCTAATAATGATGTCAGCACCCGCTCGCTTGAACCCAATCATCGTTTCCATCATCACTCGGTTATAATCAATAAGACCTGCTTTTCCGGCGAATTTCAGCATTGCATATTCTCCGCTCACGTTATAAACGGCTAACGGCAATGAAGAGGCTTCACGAATATCTCGAATGATGTCCAAATACGCTAATGCCGGCTTCACCATCAAGATATCTGCACCCTGCGCTTCATCTGCAAGACTTTCTCGAATAGCCTCACGACGATTGGCAGGATCCATCTGATAGGTTGAACGATCGCCAAAACTTGGAACCGATTCCGCAACATCACGAAATGGTCCATAATAGCCGCTAGCGAATTTAGTAGAATATGCCATAATGGGAAGATTTGGGTATCCGCCTGTATCAAGTGCATCACGCAGTGTCGTAATAATCCCGTCCATCATTCCTGAGGGTGCTATCATATCCACACCTGCACGCGCATGAACTAACGCTTGTTGCGCTGAAATGCCAAGCGTTAAATCGTTATCCACCGTTTCATGAACGTGATCGAGAATTCCACAATGTCCATGGTCGGTATATTCACAAAAGCACAAATCAGTAACGACAAACATGGTAGGAAAGAAGCGTTTAATGGCACGAACCGCTGTCGCGATAATCCCGTGATCGCACAAAGCATCGGAGCCTATGGAATCTTTCACCTCAGGAATACCAAATAAAAGTATCGAATTAAGTCCTAACGATTGTAAGACACCGCATTCTTTGAGTATTTCATCCAAACTCATTTGATAGACACCCGGCATTGAGGAAACTTCAGTTTTTATCCCCTCCCCCGGTCTCACAAATAATGGATAGATAAAATCATCTACACTCACATGCGTTTCTCGTACTAACGAGCGCAAAGTCGAGTTCGAACGTGTACGGCGAAAACGGTTCATTGGTAATACTCCCTAAAAATAATGGATGAATTGTACTGCTGATTTAATTAATGTTACGCACTTACGCACATTGAAGGATTTTTTTGAAAATTCAAAAATGCATAGGCTAATATTACGTACAGTCAAAGCATTTCTGCTTTTTAACGAATGAAGTTTAGAGTTGAATTTTCAAAAAAATCCTTCAATGTACGTAACATCAGTAATTAAATAACCCATTTTTAAAAAACAACGATTATAATGCACTTTATGAAAACTATTATCCCCACTTTTGAAAAATCTGCCATTGCCAATCTTCCGAGTAAATATGGGCACTTTAAAATTCGTGCTTATAAAGAAGGATGCCAAGAACATCTTATTGTTTTTACAGAAAACTTTGAAGCCGTTGAAGCTCCACTGGTTCGTATCCATTCTCAGTGCCTCACGGGGGATACGTTTGGAAGCATTAAATGCGACTGCAACAATCAGCTCCACAAAGCACTCAAGCTTATAGGAAAAGAAGGAGGCATGATCATCTATCATGCACAAGAGGGGCGAAATATTGGTCTTGTCAATAAACTCAATGCATACGCTCTTCAAGATCAAGGACGTAATACCATCGAAGCAAACGTAGAGCTGGGATTTGCTCCCGATGAGCGCACCTATGATGTGGTTCGTGAAGTATTTAATGATTTTAAGCTCACAAAAATCAAACTCCTAACCAATAATCCTGCTAAAGTATTGGTAGTCGAAGGATTGGATGTTGAAATAGTGGAACGTATCCCTGTTATTATTGACTCTAATCCTTATAATGAAGGTTACTTAAAAACCAAAAAAGAGTGCATGGGTCATATCATATAGAGTTAAATCACATTTTAAGCACATTTTTTAGTTATACTCCATGTATTAGATAATTAGGATAAATATGCGCATACTATTTTTACTTTATTACTGTTCGCTGTCTCTCTTTGCTCTTAGTGATAACTATAAAATAGTTATCACTACCTA
Organism: Pseudomonadota bacterium; assembly: GCA_043797085.1. Classification (GTDB taxonomy): domain Bacteria; phylum Campylobacterota; class Campylobacteria; order Campylobacterales; family Sulfurimonadaceae; genus Sulfuricurvum. The sequence goes on from JAZDQA010000013.1 coordinate 31,495, forward strand.
TAAAACAAAAACTGAAGCGCAGCAAGCATTCAAGCATGATAAAGCCGATCCAAAAAGTGCTCTTCTGCCCTATCTCAACGAGAAACAACTGATTATTCATACCCGAAAATCAGGGAAAAATAATATTATTGCTATCGAACCTTTTTCAAATCGCGAAGACGCACAAACCGTACTAAAAGACCTCTCTCCTTATTATCCAAATGCTTTTGTAAGTCGTGGTGTTGCCAATGATATTGAATTTCTTTTAATGCGACACCGTAATGACTTAAATCTAAAAAAACAAACTCCTTCTGCTCAATCTCTTGCAGCGATACCGCTGCCTAAAAAAGAAGAAATCGCATCAGATACATTGTCATACAACTATGAAAGAGTGTTTTTCCTCTCTATACTCGCAGTATTGTTTGCCTATTTTTTGTGGAAAGCGCGTCAATTAAAAAAGCTACAAAATCGTAATGAACTTCTTTTAAAAGAAAAAACAGAAATCCAAGATGCCATGCAATCAAAAAACGACTTTATTGCGATGATGAATCACGAAATTCGTGCCCCAATTAATGCGATCATGGGAATCAGTCATCTTATCTTAGAATCCAGACTCACCGTAAGCCAACGTTCTCAAATTACTAAAATAAAAGATGCAACTTCCATTTTACACACGTTGGTCAATGATATTCTGGATCACTCAAAGATAGAAGCGGGTAAAATAACCATCGAAAAAATTCCTTTTGATCTTAATACGATGCTGGATGATATTTCCAATATCATTGCCCACAAAGCAGATGAAAAGCAACTGGAATTAATCTTTGACATTGATCAAAGTGTCCCCAATAAACTCATCGGTGACCCTCTTAGACTGCTCCAAATATTAGTTAACCTACTCAATAATGCCATCAAATTTACCGATACCGGAAGTGTTATCCTTCGCTTACGCGCTCAGCAAATTAGCCGTTTAAATCTAAAAATTCATTTTGAGATTATTGATACAGGAATTGGCATTGAAGCTGAAGCCCTAAAAAAATTATTTGCTTCCTACGTTCAGGCCGATGAAACCATTTCACGAAAATATGGCGGTACGGGGCTAGGACTTGCAATTTGTAAAAATCTCATCTCTTTAATGGGGGGAAGTATTCAAGTAGAAAGTCTTCCAAATCAAGGGAGTACTTTTTCATTTGATATTAAGCTTTATTCCGATTTTGAGTATGAAAAACGTCGTTATCGTCTTCCAACAGCGGACTTAATGTCCAAAAATGGATTAATTTTAGATAGTAATACAACCAGTGCTGAAGTACTAAAAAGAGGATTAGAGTATTTTCATTATGAGGTAAAAACGGTCACTAACTCCGTTGATGCAGTAGAAGCACTAAAAAATCACTTTATTGATATAGTCTTTATCGATGCACGTATAGCACTCTCCGGAGAGTTTAAAAAAGAACTTCAAAATCGAATAAAAAATGACAATCTCAAGTTAATCTGGATGGGAGAAGATACTAAAAAAAGAGGAGGATTGATCCTCTCTAAACCATACAATCAATTGAATATTTTTAATACTATTTTATTAGCATATGGTCACTTGGATCAAGAAAAGCAAGAGCTAAGCAACAGTAAAAAACTCAAAGAAAATTTAAAAAAATTTGCGGGTGAAACTTTGCTATTAGCTGAAGACAACGAGATTAACCGTTCTATTATCAAAGGCTTGCTCTCGGGTACAAATATCATCATAGTAACCGCTGAAAATGGAAAAGAAGCCGTTGAAATCGTTGAGCTCAATTCAGATATCAGTGTTATTTTAATGGACATACAAATGCCGATTATGGATGGTTTTGAAGCTGCAAAGTTAATACGACAAGATCATGAAAAAGATTTTATTCCTATTATAGCCGTTACAGGGAATACGTTTGAAAGTGATATTCACAATATAAGCAGTTCAGGTATGAATGGTCATGTCAGCAAACCAATCGATGTTAATACTTTTTATACCACCTTATATTATGCCTTTGAAAAATCGAAAAATCAATCCAAGAAAACACCTCATTTAGAACATATTGCCTAAGCATTTTTTTGGTACTATGGGCTTAACACTTTAGCTTAGATAACAGGAAACTCTTTTGGCATCACTCAAAACATTACTCCAAACTCAAAACATCAACGTTCCGGATGATTTTTTTGAAAAAATTGAAGTATATAAAACATTATTAATGCAATGGAATAAAATTCATAACCTCACTGGGGCAAAAAATATCGCCCAAATTGATGAATTTATCGTTGATGCGATTGTTCCTATTACTTTTTTACCTCCCATCAAAAATGCTATGGATATCGGAACAGGGGCAGGATTTCCAGGAATGATTTTGGCTTTTGCACTGCCGCAAACTCATTTTACGCTCGTTGAACCTCTCGCAAAACGTGCTAGTTTTTTGCAATTTGTGAAAGCTGATTTGGGACTTACAAATGTAGATGTTAAAGCCCTCCGTGTTGAACAACTTCCCCCTGCATCGTATGATTTTATTACCTCGCGCGCCGTGACCGACACCAAGATGCTTCTCAAACTTTCAGAACCTTTTCGCTCAAAGGGTACTCTTTTGCTCTTTTACAAAGGGGAAAAAGTGTATGATGAAGTGGACGAATTGCTAAACTATCAAATCATCGAAAAACAAAATCGTCACTATCTTTTAATCGAGTCGTAAATTATGTTATTAAAACTGCTTCTTTTTATCGGTGTTATCGCTACAATGTATTATGTTTTTTTTGCGAAAAAGAAAAGTCTTACTTCGCCTAAAAATGACAATTCAATGGATGAAGCAATGATTCCCTGTGCAACATGCGGTGTCTATATACAAGCCAAAGAAGCACTCATGAGCAGTGGGAAATATTACTGTTCACCTGAATGTATGGAGAAAAAACAATGATACTTTTTGGCCATCCTCTTATCCCCTCGGAACGTTTTTATCATGTCTCTTCAATCGAAGCGATTAATAATACTCCCTCAAACTCTGTTATTGCTCTATTTTTTGAAGAGCAGAATCTTGATATTATTGCCCATCTACATCTTAATTCTATCCGATTTGCTCTGTACGTCAGCTCTAATATCCAAGCAGTTTTAGCGGAAAATCTCCATGCTTCCTATCTCATTGTCAATCTCAAAAATGGTTCTGAAATTCAAAAAATTGCAGAGCACTATCTCTTTGATGCCAAAGTTTTGGGTCATTGCGAAGATGAAGAGAATCTCGAAGAAATCCTAGATATGAGACTTGACGGGGCTATTTTTGCAGAGGCAATTATTAAAATCACGTCATAGTTTAAACGACAAAGGAATCCATCCCTTTGTCTACGCTAACGCTTGTGTTCTCTTCAACAGAGGGTTCACGTGCAGTAAACCGCACTTAGAATTAATCAATCCATTCTCTCTTCAAATCTTTATCCAAACACGCCAATATTTCATATCCGATCGTTCCTACCGCTTTAGCGTACTCATTTGCATTATCAAAAATCAACAGTTCATCTGCATCACCAGCGAATGTAGCACAGTCCATGGAAATACGTCCCAGTAAAGCAATTTCATTCGGAGTCACATATCGATTGGATGCAAGCCTGTCAAGTCCATTGGCGTATCCCAAATCGTATGTCGATACCACCTCATCAGATGATGCCTCATAAAGTCCGTTATAACCAACTCTCTCGCCTGCTCGCAAAATGCGTGTAGAAATCTTCTCTCCCCACAACGATAAAACCGGTTTTAACTGCGGCTGAGGCAAGGAGTCATCCATTTGTAAACATCCATACAAAGCAATCCCCACACGAACCATATCATCAGAACATTCGCTTGAGCGGAATGTTCCTGCTGAATTGGAGAGGTGAAATTGAAGGTTCCATTTATATTTTTCAGCGTGCTTTAACGCCTCTTTTTTGAGCGTATCAAACGCATATCGCTGCCAAAACCACTCAGAGCTGAGAGTGTCGGCACTCTTAAAATGACTCATAACTCCGACACACTCTAGCCCCTGAGCTGCAATAGCATCAAAAGCTTTCTTGAGCTCATCCATTCTCACACCGTTACGGTGCATGCCTGTATCCATTTTAAGTTCTACTTTTGTCCCTTTTGGAAACTTTTTTAAATAGCTAAGAGAATTAATAACATAATGAAATTTTGAATTAACAACCGTAGGAAAATCTGAAAGAATTAAAATATCCTCAAAAAAATCGCTGATTTCTAACGCCTCACGCTCCAATCTCACAACCGCATGAGTAATCCCGTACTCATGCGCTGCCTGCGCAATTAACACAGCTCCATGACCATATGCGTTGTCTTTTAAAACCACTGCAATTTTATCTTTTCCACCGACTTGATGTGCAATAATGTCAAGATTATTTTTAAGTGCCTCGCGGCTTAGTTTTATCGTTCCCATGAGTGCCTCAATAAATTCTGCCTCGCCAGAGGCTAACTTTAGTAGCCCAAGTGGCTAACGTAGCCAAAGGGATGAATTCCTTTGGCGTCTAATTATATTACAAGGTAAATTAATGCGCTATTTCCCAGCCGAATTTGAACTCCAAAGTTTTGTTCAACTCATTTTTCCTCATCCCCAAAGTGATTGGGTAGATTATCTTGAAGAAGCACGTCAATGCTTTGTTGCTATTGCCTCGTCCATTGCTAAATATCAACCGTGTCTTATCATTTGTGATGATATTGATGCTGTCAAACACTATTTTTCTTCTCACGATAATCTCATTTTTGTTTCCTACCAAAGCGATGACACGTGGGCGCGCGATTGCAGTGCACTATGCGTTATTGACGAAAATGAGGATGAAGCTTTGCTACTGGATTTCTCCTTCACAGGCTGGGGCGGAAAATTTGATGCAACACGTGATAATGCCATGAGTGAAAGTATCAAAAATATTTACGGCGCGCGTATGGAAAAAATTAATCTTATTTTAGAAGGGGGAGGTGTCGAATCCAACGGTGTCGGAAGTTTGCTTACTACCGCAGAGTGTCTTTTAAATCCAAACAGAAATCCTCATCTCACGAAAATCCAAACCGAAGCTATTTTAAAAAAAGAGTTCGGTGTCGAGCAGATTTTATGGCTCAATCACGGTTATTTGGCAGGAGATGACACCGATAGCCACATCGATACCCTTGCACGTTTCATCGATACCGACACCATCATGTACGTGAAATGTGAGGATAAAGAGGATGAGCATTACAGCGAATTGAAAAAAATGGAAGAAGAACTCCAATCCTTACGTGATTTAGACGGTGAGCCGTTCCGTCTCATTGCATTACCAATGACACAACCTCATTTTTATGAGGGTGAGCGGCTTCCTGCTACCTATGCTAATTTTTTGATTATTAATGATGCCGTACTTTTACCTGTCTATAATGATCCTCATGATGCTGAGGCAATTGCTATTTGCAAACGCGCATTTTACGGACGGAACATCATCCCTATCGACTGTTCTGTCCTCATTCGTCAACATGGATCACTTCATTGTGTTACGATGCAATTTCCCGAAGAAGTGGGGTTAAGACTTCCGTCTTAACACTAATGTAACACTTTTTTTCTATTATATGATGTCAAATAATCTTTAAGGAAAAAGAATGAAAAAAATCTCTCTACTCTCATTGGCGGCAATTGCTGCACTTGCCTCTGAACCCGTTACAATTCAAAAAATCACTATTGAAGCTACTGCACCTAAAGCAGACAGTAAAAGTGTACATTCAGACGAAATGGTTAAATTTTCACGTCAAAGCGATTTAGGAGAAATGCTCTCCAATACTCTTCCTGAAGTCACTATGGTACGTAACAGCGGTGTGGGCAACGATATTATCCTTCGCGGATTTCGTAAAGATAATATCAATGTAACGATAGATGATGCAAAAGTATGCGGTGCCTGTCCTAACCGTATGGATCCCCCTGCAATGCACGTCTCAAGTAGTCAAATCGCCAGCGTCGAAGTCCAAGAAGGTCCTTTTGATGTAACTCAGTTCGGAAGTCTAGGCGGAAAAATCAATGTCGTTACCAAAGATCCTGAAAAAGGAGTTCATGGAGAAGTTTCCGCAACACTCGGAAGTTTTGATTACCGTAAACTCTCTACAACTCTTGAAGGTGGAAATGATACTGTTCAAGCAGTTGTCGGATTTAGCCGTGAGACAAGCGGTCAATATAAAGACGGAGACGGTTTAACACTTGCAGAACAAACAGATGCACTTACTGCAACAGCTAGTATGCAAAGATATGCAACTGCATACAAAGATATGGATGCTTATGATCGCAACAATTTTTGGGCAAAAATAGTAGGCAATATCAGCGATAATCAAAAACTGACATTGAGTTATTTCGGCGACCGTGCAGACAATGTCCTTTATCCACGCTATCCGATGGATGCCAAGATTGATGATACTGATATGTTGAAAGCAAAATATCAACTATTCAATCTCTCTAACTTCTCTGATGAGTTAAAAATTGAAGTATACAACTCAAAAGTTAAGCATGAAATGGGAACTTATTTCCGTACTCGAACCGGACCAACTTCTCCTATAATGATTGCACCGGTTGATGCTACTATCAAAGGGGCTTCAATCGAAAACACCCTTAGCCTTGCCGGAACAAAAGTATCCGTTGGTTTAGATACAAGTATCCGCAACTGGGACGGTAATCGTTATTCTACCAGCGCTCCGGCAACTAAAACAATCTTGTTACCGGATGTCGATACGAAAAATATCGCCTTCTATGCAAAAGCCACTAAAACTCTAGGTCAGTATGAAATTAATGGAGGAATACGTTACGATGACACCTCTATCGATGCTGATCAAACCAAAACTGGATATTCAACTGCTAAGGACAAAGATTATAACGATGTAAGTGCTAATATTATGGCTAAATACAATCTCTCTTCAACAACCAGTATTTTTACTGGAATGGGTCAATCTGTTCGTGTTCCTGATGCAAAAGAACTTTATTGGCAAAACGGTACACATAGTAATCTAAACGAAACAAAAAACCGTGAAATTGATGTTGGAGCGGAACATACATCGGGCAACTTTCACGTCAAAGGAACTGCATTTTATAGTGACTTGAAAGATTTTATTTATCAATACAAAAATAGTGCTACAACTTCTACTTGGGCGAATATCGATGCTAGAATCATCGGATTTGACTTGCAAGCTGATTACCTCTTAAGCAACGATTGGCATATCGAATCAGGAATGGCATACCAAAAAGGGTCTAAGAAAGATACCAATCAACTTGACAATCTAACAACACAAGTACAAACCGATAAAGACTTAGCCGAAATTCCACCAATGAAAGGGCGTATTGCACTGGTCATGGATACGGGAATTAATTATTTTATGACCGAATTGATCGCCGCAAAAGCTCAAACCATTGATTCAAATAATGGAGAAAAAGATATTTCTGGATACGGTATTTTAAACCTAAAATATGGACATGACTTCCAAAATGGTTTTTCTCTTAATACGGGAGTTAACAACTTTTTCAATCGTACTTATGCAGTTAACAATGGCTATATTGGTAATGAGTTAATTACAGGTATTACAGGCGCAACAGATCCCCTCGTCCTCAACGAACCAGGACGTAGTCTCTACGCTACAGTAGCTTACAAATTCTAATCCCCCTGCCCTTCGGGGTATCCTAACGTTTCGTCAAAACTTCAGGATTCTCTCTTCCCACTTCATTGGGAGATTCTCTCTTAAAACACTTCAACTTTAAATGTATCTTTATCCACATAATAAGTATCTTGGAAATCATATCCCCTAGTGTTGAGAGGTTTGGTTCGGAGTTTTTCCTTAAAGATACGATCCAATTTACTGCGAATTGCAACAAAGACTCTTTGTTCTTTACCGCTGAACCCTTCGGTTTTTTTCTTCATAACACTCAATGGATTAATCGGTGCAGTCCCATCATACATACCAAAATGCAAATGAGAACCCGATGAAAGTCCCGTTGAACCAACATAACCAATCACTTCACCCTGCTTCACTTTGGAACCTGAATGAATCCCTTTTTTAAACCCTCGCTGATGCGCATAAAGACTGGTCAATCCATTGGAATGACGTATTTTAATCGTTTTTCCATATCCATTTGAATACCCGACAAAACTTACGCGCCCCTCACCCGTTGCCAAAATTTGTGTCCCTGGACGAGCTCCGAAATCAACTCCGACATGGGCACGATAGCGATGTAAAACCGGATGATACCGCCGCTTCGTAAACCCCGAAGTCATCCGTGCATTACGAATCGGAAGTCTAAAAATAAACTTCTCAATTTGTGCCCCTTTGGTATCATAAAAATGTCCGTCGCTATGCCGATAAAGGGTGTAGCGTGTCCCTCCGATTTCAATCATCGCACCCGAAACTTCAGGCATGGAAAAAAGTTTTCCTAAACGATATTTTTGCTCATAAACAATGACGAGAGGGTCTCCCGCTTTGAGATCCTTTTTAAAATTCACCCGTCCTTTGAACATTTTTACAAATGTAGAAGCCAAATTTTTGGACCCTGTCGCATTAAGAATATCATCATAGGGAACACTGCTGATTTGCGTGTAAAGAACTTTTTTATAGGTTTCACTGATGATGGGAATAACCCGCATAGTATAACGATTTTTGAGAGTTAAATAAATTTGGAGCTGCAGTTCATCATTGAGCGGAATAAGGATTTGTTTGATGGTATTTTTGGAGCTTACCAGCATCTGACAGTTGGCAGTATAGGGAATATCTTCGGTAAGTTTTTGATCCTCTTTGTCCATATTATAATACAGAGACAAAGGGAGTTTTTTATGTTCTAAAAAGGTGAGAAAACTCTCCCCATTATTCCACTTAAACGGTTTTACTTGTGAAGCAAAAATAAAAATGGGCAACAATAAAAATAAAAATATTCGACCCATCATCATCCTTAAACGCTGTTTTTTTGCAAAAATAGTCTTAAATGATAGCAAAAAAACTGTTTACAAAGTCTCTATTGGCTATAATCTATCACATTTACCCTAACAAAGGTTACCCTAATGCGCATTTTGTTTTTTTTACTCATCACGCTAGGAATGCTTGAAGCATCCTCTATTTCAACCCCGCTATTAGACGTGCAAGGGCAAAGAGGCTCTATTGAAGCGCCTGAACTAAAAGTTGGGATGAGCGGTTTTGTCGTTCGACATTTTGATGCTACCCACAGTTCTATCATTTCAAATGCACGTGTCATACAGATTAATCCTTCCTCCAATCGGGCACTCGTTGAGTTCTCTCCCTACGACGGACTGCGTCAAAATTCTCTTCCCAGCGGTACATGGACACCAAAAGCCGCAGATGAAGTCGTCATTGCCTATGATTATGGTCGTGCTTTGCTTATTGCCCCCAATGATGATACCTATGCAGCAGTAACAGCAAGTATCCCTAATGTTGAATGGGTTCACCCTGACCTCTATGCTACGTATCTTTCCCACAAAGGACATCCAACACCTTTAGTGGAAGATTTTCGCCATTTTTGTACCTCAGCTTCTGTTGGTCTACTCTTTATCCAAAGTGCTGAAACTCTCTTTACTCTCGACTGTAAAAATTTTGCACTGCTTCAAACTGTCGCATCCCACTCTACCGGTAAAAATTCCAACATCCCTTTTTACACTCGTGTACCTACAATCCGTGCCGCATGGTGGGGAGAGGGCAGCTCATATTTAGAGTCTTATGAACCTTATTATCTTCAAGAGATTGCTTTAAACAACCCAAAAAATAAAGAATTATATGAACTCTACAAAGGTAAATTTGGCGAGAAAAGTGCACTATTACGCAACTTTGATCTCAAGGATTAATTATGTTCCCAAAAGAAGCTCTCTCGTATTTTCAAACGCTTATCGGTCATGAAAATGTTTACAGTGATAAAGCGCACCTTATTGCCTATTCGTATGATGCAACACGTGAAAAATTTGAACCCGATGCCGTACTTTTCCCTCGTCATGAACAAGATGTGAGCGATATATTAAAATATTGTAATGAACACCGGATCGTTATCGTACCTCGCGGAGCAGGAAGCGGATTCACGGGTGGTGCTCTCCCCTCTTCGGGTGGAATTGTTTTGGCGTTTGAAAAACATATGAACAAAATTTTAGAAATTGATATGCAAAATATGGTTGCCATCGTTCAACCGGGTGTCGTCAATATGGAGCTGCAAAAAGCCGTAGAAGAAGTCGGTCTTTTCTATCCGCCTGATCCCGCAAGCCAAGAATACTCAACGATCGGCGGCAATGTCAACGAAAATGCAGGCGGAATGCGTGCTGCAAAATACGGTATTACCAAAGACTACGTCATGGCCATCCGTGCCGTACTACCTAATGGTGATATTATAAAAGCCGGTAAACGTACCATCAAAGACGTCGCAGGATATAACATTGCAGGGATTTTAATCGCCTCCGAGGGGACACTTGCTGTCACTACCGAAGTCACGCTAAAACTCCTCTCTAAACCAAAAATGACCAAAACTGCTATGGGAATTTTTCCGGCGGTAAACGTTGCTATGGAAGCCGTTTATAAAACTATGGCAAGCGGAGTCACCCCTGTTGCCATGGAGTTTTTGGACAATCTTACCATCCGAGCCGTAGAGCAAGTGTATCACAAAGGATTACCCATCGAAGCAGGTGCTATTTTAGTCACCGACGTAGATGGTAACCTCGAAGAAGATCTTGATTTTCAACTTGCTATCATCGAAAAAGTATTCCGCGAAAATGGATGCGGCGAATTTAAAATCGCTCAGAACAAACAAGAAGCAAGCGACTTGTGGTTTGCGCGACGTAATGCCAGTCAATCACTCTCAATCTATGGCTCTAAAAAAATCAATGAAGATGTAACTGTTCCCCGCTCTGCATTACCTGAACTGTTGGAAAAATTTAATGCTATCGCTCTTAAATATAACATTAATATCCCTTGCTTCGGTCATACGGGTGATGGAAACGTTCACACCAATGTCATGGTCGATGGCAAAGATCCTGAGCAAGTAAAAATCGGCTATGAAGCAATTCGAGAAGTCTTTCAAGCGACTATCGATTTGGGCGGAACACTCAGCGGAGAACACGGGATCGGTCTTGCTAAAGCTCCTTATATGTCCATGGCATTTACTCCTGAAGAAATGGCACTTTTTCAATCGATTAAAAATGCTTTTGATCCTAACAATATTTTAAACCCTGCTAAAATGGGACTGCACTAAAAATGAGATTCAAAGCGATGTTCAAACATCTAAAGACATTTTTCTTCTTGATGTTTGATCGTGATATTACGGTGTATGCGTCAAGTCTTAGTTTTTACACGATTTTTACCCTTGTTCCCTTGCTTATCATTTCCCTCAGCCTTATTGCTAATGTTCCTGTATTTAGTGCTCAATATGCATCAATACAGGTATTTTTATTCGATAACATTATGCCGGTTCAGACCGAAGCGATTGCCGGATACTTGGAATCATTCTTTAAAAACTCTGTGCAACTTGGAATTATTGGGTTTTCAACAATGATTATCTCTTCAATGCTCTTTTTTCAAAATTTCGAACACATTGTCGAGAAAATTTTTCACTCTCCGCAACGTGGTATTTGGGAAGCAATCACTACTTATTGGACCCTCATTACCCTCACTCCTATCGTTTTGATTGCTTCCATGAGTCTTAAAGCCTATTTGGAGGCGAACATCGCAGGCTTTGCCCTAAACGCTCTCTCTATTTTTCCTTTTTTATTGCTCTGGGGAATTTTCTTTCTTATCTATAAAATAGCTGTTAATGCAGATATCTCACCAAAAGCTGCCGCCATCAGCTCTTTTATCGTCGCATTGGTTTGGGGATTAGCAAAAAACAGCTTTGTCCAATACGTTTTTTACAACAAAACCTATGCCACCATGTATGGCTCACTTTCCGCTCTTATCTTTTTCTTTTTATGGATTTACGTTTCATGGATTATCGTCATTTACGGGATGAAGCTATGCTATTTGATAAATCGCAGCGCCAAGCGTTCCGATACCCAAAATACCTAACGCCAAAAATGCCGCCTTCTGGCGCATCGCTATTAACGCTATAAAAATACTCGCATACCCAATCCACACCGGAATCACTATTTTATGAACGTCCCCAGCACCAAATAACGCTATCAAATACGGATCGAAAAAATCTCCCCATGGTGTAAGATGCAGTACTAAAACAGCAGGGTAATAGAGATTAAAAAGAAGCGCAAGCGGAATCGAACCCATATGCCACCATCCGAACGTCCCAAAAATCGCCAATGAAATGGGCAGCATTACCAGATAACACCAAATGTGTAATGCCAAAAAGATTTGCCATGGCTTCCACTCTTCGTAGTAGCGGACAAAAATAAAAATAGAGAGAACGCCGAAGCTTGAAAACCAAAAACCAAGTGAGAAAAAAAGTTTTGGAAAAAATGCCAGTAATATTCCTACGGTAATAAATAACGTCTGCATCGACACGATCTTCATCCCGCGATCATAAAGCCAATATCCCACAACAATCATCCCAAAAGATCGTACCATCGGAGGAATAAACTCCAATGCCCACAAATAGTAAAATAACAATCCAAGCACCACAAGAAAAAGATCACGATTGCCGTGACGATAAGGAAAATAACGATTATGAAGCCATCGATACGGCGGACGAAGGAGAAAATATGCGATAATACTCAAAATTCCAAAATGATACCCGCTAATCGAGAGAATGTGACTCAACCCCATTGCCCCAACCAAGGTCTGAAATTCTTGACTCATTGGAGTAGCCACAAACAACGCACCATAGAGTTCTTGCATCATTTTATCCGTATGCATAGCTGCAATATGTCTATACCATTGCTCTTTGAGACTAAGCAGTGGATACACCTCAACGATGGATGCGCGGACATTAAAACGACTGAGGTAATCCAAAAAAGTAACATTTTTAACTTGAAGCTCAACCAACACTTCACGCCCGCGTAAATCACGTAAATAAGGGCTCATAATGCATCGGCACAATGATCCATTCTCCAACTGTAACTTCATCGATGTTTTCGGTTGATCGGAAATTAGACGAACCTCTTGATCGATTACTTCTGCACGTATCAGAGGATCATCGAAATGTTTTAGTTGCGAGTAGTTGTGATATTCATACGTGAGGGAAAGTGAAGCAATAAAGAGGAGAAGAAGAACAAAAAGTGAACCGCTTTTAAGATCGAAAAGATCAATGCGTTCAAGTTTTGACATTAGATTATCGGCATCGAAACATTTCCTGAGCTCATACTATCATCCATATTCATGTTGGCACTTTTCATATCAATACTTTCATACACTATTTGTGCTGCACCAAATGTCGGTTTATCCACAAAGCGGGTGAATTTTTTCTGAAAGACCAGTTTAATATGCCCCGTCGGACCATTACGCTGTTTCCCGATAATAATTTCTGCTTCCTCTTCTTCTTTTTCGGTGTATTTGGAAATAAATTCTTTCCCGGCAGAAATCGCCTCTTTTTCCCGCTCTTTTTCCTCTTTATAGAGATACACATCATTGCGATAAACGAAGAGAATGATGTCCGCATCCTGCTCAATAGAACCCGATTCACGAATATCACTGAGCATCGGACGTTTATCCGAACGCGATTCGAGACTACGGTTGAGCTGAGAAAGGGCGACAATAGGGATTTCAAGCTCACGGGCAAGCATCTTGAGTCCCCGTGAGATTTCACTGACCTCTAAGTGACGATCTTTTCCCCCCGTACCGTTCATGATTTGGAGATAGTCGATGACGGCGAGTTCAATCTCTGGATGACGGCTTTTGAGCTTACGTAATTTCGAGCGAAGCTGATGGATATTGACCGAACCATGATCGTCTACAAAAAGCTTAGAATGGCGCATCTTGTCCACCGCATCATTAAGACGTTTATACTCTTCAGGAGTCATATCTCCTACGCGGAGGCGTTGAAGCTGTATCGAGGTCTGCACACTCAAAAGTCTGAGCATCAACTGTTCAGCAGGCATTTCCAGAGAGAAAAATGCTACCCCTTTCCCTTTTTCGAGAAGATTTTGAACCATGTTAAGAGCGAAAGACGTTTTCCCCATCGCAGGACGCGCTGCAACGATGACCAAATCCCCTTTGCCAAATCCGGTTGTCATTTTGTTGAGTTCCGCATATCCGGTATCGACACCGACCAAAATCGCATCACCCCGCTCACGCATCTCTTCGATGTACGCCATCGTATCATCGGTAATTTTCGGAGCGTCTTTAAAATCAATGGATTGGGAATTTTGAGTAATTTCATAAAGCTTTTTTTCGACCAAATCAACAACATCATTGCCGTTTAGATTCTCTTCGAGCGTTACCCGTTTGATTTCTGTGGTTAGGGTGAGAAGATGACGTTTAATCGCCTTATCTTTGATCTCTTGAACGTACGCCGTGGTATTGGAAATTGGATTGGCGGTGAGAATTTCCACCAACACCCGCTCATCAAATTTTTGCTTCCCACTGAGTTCTTTTTTAATAAACTCTTCATCGATAGGAAGATCACGATGGGCAAGAGAGAGCATAGCGCGGTAAATCTCTTGGTGCGCCGCAAGATAAAAATCTTCAGCATTAAGCACCGCTTCAAACTCATCAAACTGGGCAGGATCAAAAATAATGGAACTTAAAACAGAGCGCTCGAAAGCTAAATTATATAATGATTCTTCCATCAATCTTCCTGTGCTTCCATTTTTTCTACTTCTTCGATAAACCTATCGACAAGCTTTTCTTCATCCAACCGTGCGACGACTTCACCCTTGACCATTACCAGCCCTGAGCCTTTACCATACGCGATTGCAACATCAGCATGCTTGGCTTCTCCGATAGCATTAACGACACACCCCATCACCGAAATATCCAACGGTTTTTTGATGTGTTTCGTCCGCTCTTCGATTACTGCAACTGCGCTGACCAAATCCGCTTCAATCCGTCCGCACGTAGGACATGAGATGATATTAACACCTTCACGTGCCACACCGCTGTCTTTTAAAATCGCACGTCCCACCTTGATCTCTTCTTCAAGCTCACCCGTAATCGAAACGCGCATCGTGTCACCGATACCATCGAGGAGTAATGCCCCAAGCCCGATAGCACTTTTAATCGTCGCATGAAAAATCGTTCCAGCCTCCGTCACACCCAAATGAAACGGATAGTTGTTTTTCGGACGTAACAACCGATACGCTTCTACGGTACGCTGAACATCACTCGCTTTGAGTGAAACTTTGATGTCGGTAAAGCCTAAATCTTCGAGAAATTTGATGTTATATTCCGCCGAGGCTACCATCCCCTCTGCCGTTTGACCATAACGCTGCTCGAACTCTTTTTCCAAACTCCCCGCATTTACACCGATGCGTATAGGAATATGACGCTCTCCACACGCTTTGACAATCTCACGAATACGCGATTTTTCACCGATATTTCCAGGATTAAAGCGGATACAATCAACGACTTCAGCTGCGATAAGTGCTAGTTTATAATTAAAATGGATATCGGCTACGAGAGGGAGAGAAATTTGTTCTTTTATCGCTTTAAGAGCACGTGCATCCTCTTCATCAGGAACCGCCACACGAACGATGTCACATCCGGCAAAATGAAGGCGATTGATCTGCTCAACCGTGCTTGCCACATCCGACGTACGCGAATAGGTCATTGATTGTACTGAAATCGGAGCATCACCACCGATGGCAACATTTCCGACGTAAATTTTTTTGGTAGGGTATCGTGTAATCATGGTGAAGATTGTAGCTTGTTGGATGTTAATTTTACGTAAACTCTATGGGGTCCATATCGATTTCACATAAGGGTGATTTGATGAACTTAATCGAACGGATAAGCTCCGTGCTTTTATCACTGCGAAGCAAGATTTGAAATCGATATTTGTCCGCAATTTTTTCAATGGGAGAAGCCCCAAAACCTACAATCTCGATGGTGGGCACTGTTTTCAAAATCTCGACCACTTTTTCCATTTCACTTTTTGCTTTTATTCCATTTTTATGGGCGAACAACAATCGTGCTAATTTCTTGTGCGGAGGATACCGCCCTTCTCGGATTTTAAGCTCATCTTTTAAAAACATCTCATAATCATCCAAATATTGAGAAAAAAATGACTCGTTAAAACTTTGTACAATAACAGTAGAGTCATTCTTTCTCCCGCTGCGTCCTGCGATTTGGACAAGGAGTGACAATGCTTTTTCCCTCGAGCGATAATCGGCTTGTCCCAACAAATTATCAATCCCCATTACAACTGCCAGTGCAATATCATGATAATCATGCCCTTTTGAGAGCATCTGCGTCCCTACGAGCAGATCTATCTCACGATTATTAAACGCTTTGAGCACTTTGGTGAGTTTGTTTTGCGTTGTAATCACATCACGATCAAACTGCTGTATTTTCAGCTCACCCAAATTTTTCTCAAAATGCTCCACCGCTTCCGCCGTCCCCAACCGTGTCGTACTTAAATGACCGCTTTGGCATTTTGGACATACTCGTGGCAATACTTCCGTATAGTTACAATAATGGCATTTCAAGGCACGTGCATTACGGTGCAAAGACATCCCGACACTGCAAAACGGACATTCGATCACATACCCGCAACCATCACACACCATCGTTTTAAAATTCGCACGCGTAGGGATAAAAACAATCCCCTGATGACCTGCCGTAAAATTTGAAACAATATGTTCATCCAAAAATAGAGTCAATGCCTCGATGGAGGGCTCATAAACAAAAGAACGCTTGGAAGTATAATAACCACCGCGTAAACGATAAAAAGGATATTTAGCGTAACTGCCCAAACTCGGCGTTGCACTCCCTAACACTACAGGAATTTTTAGATTTGACCCTATGTAAATCGCCATATCTCGTGCATTGTAACGGGGACGTGAGGAAGATTTATAACTCTCATCATGCTCTTCATCCACCACGATCAATCCTAAATCAACAATAGGTAAAAACAAAGCTGACCGTGGACCTGCGATAATTTTAGCTGAACCGTCATGGATTTTTTCCAACGTCACCTTTTTTTGTTTTGGGGTCATTTTAGAGTGCCAAAGCACAAACGACTCTCCGAAATGGTGCTTAAAACGCAGTTCCATTTGAGGAGTGAGGGAGATTTCAGGGAGAAGTAATAAAGCTCTTTTTCCTTCATTTAACACTTCATCCATACGTTTCATATAGATTTCGCTTTTACCGGCACCTGTGTCACCGAAAAGTAGAGAGACAGGATGAGAACGGATGAAATTGAGGGCTTTAGTTTGCAATTCTGAGAGGGTGATGTTAACAAAATTATAAGAGCACGTAAGCGTGCGTGGGCACTCTGCCGAAGAGAACTCAGCGTTAGCGTAGGCGAGCAGGACTTGTTCTGTCGCCGTATTAATATAATGAAACGGCACAAACAAATTCAATGCCTCCCCAACCGAACACCCATAATACTCTGCCATAAACTGAGCCGTTTTGATTTGAGATTCAGAATAAACAAACGGTAAAATTTCCAAAATAGAATTGGTTTTAAACTCAGGTTTTTCTACTTCTGAAAGGACAACAGCTTCTGTTTCTCGATTGCTAAGAGTAAGAGAAACTTTCAGACCAATTGGGAGAGAAATATCAGAATGATAGGTAAGAGGTTCAAGAGGAGAGCCCAAAAGGGCTAAGGAATAATAATACACTTTCTTTATAATTAGTTAATCAATAATTTACATTGAGTCCCATAAGTACCATCTGTAGTATCACATGTAAATCTACCAGTAGCAGGAGTATAGGTAAATGTAGTATTAACATTATTGATTTTATAGATATATGTCCAACCAGCTGTCGCACTACCCCCTACGGAGTTGTCCCATTTTCCATTTGTATCATCTTGGGTAGTAATACCATATTGTAACAACGTCCCATTCGTAGCATTAGTATCATTATCATCAAATAGAACAGTGGTTGTACCACTAACATTTAATCGACTAATATAATTCGACTGACCTTGCATCAAACGCCCCTGACGCTCACTGATAATCGCTGCACGAATTGCTGAAATATCACTGCGGCCTTTGGCTATTTGCGCATCGTCACGAGTCGATGAAAGTTTTGGAATCGCTATTGCTGCTAGAATTCCTAATACTACGATGACAAAGACAAGTTCGATCATTGTGAACGCTTTTCGTTTATAATACGACATTTGTGCCTCTTAAAATCATAGGATAGATGGATGTATCAATCAATTGCTGTAATTTTAAACACTCGCTATCACTACCAGCAGACCCTTGTGTAATAGTGAGGGTATCGGTACCGCCAACGGTCACTATTTGAATACTTATACAGCTCGAAATAGCCCCAAATGGAACGGTCACTTTATGCAAACTCGAATCATTGGTCGCACTTGCTGTCTCCACGAGTGCTTTCATACCATTCGACATTTGAGTCAAATCGCCGAGTACAGTTCCATTAGCCGTCGCATATGCCGCAATTTCACTCGCACCACTCGTAATATTTTGTGCTGTCCCACTAGCTACTGCATCATCACGCGTTGCAGCCAATCTTGGTATTGCGACAGCAGCCAAAATACCTAAAATAACAATGACAAAAACCAACTCAATCATTGTAAAAGCAGTTCGTTTCATCATTTCATCCTATTGCGCTGAATTTTACGATTGAGCTACAATCACCAAAAATCAATTCAAGAGTTAACTATGCTCCCAAGCCAAAACTTGGGAACTCGTAAAATAACAATGATTTAGTACGTTACGCCTGAGCCACCAAAGTTTTTATTTCCGATATTGCCAGCTTTAGACGCAATACTATGAGCTCCAGCACATGCAGGTACAGCTGTACTTGCAGTGGCAATAGTTACACCACTACCTGATGCTGTCATAGTGAAACAACCATCTGTAGCAAGAGTTACATTGGTTACAGATGCAGATGAATCAAGAATTCCTTTTGCTGTATAATAAGACCCTACATCACCAATAATTGTTGCCAAATCAGTCGCTGCTTTTGATGCTTTTGCATCATCACGCGTTGCTGCAAGTTTTGGAATAGCAACTGCCGCCAAAATACCTAGAATAACGATAACAAAGATCAATTCGATCATAGTAAAACCTGAACGTTTCATGGCTTACTCCTTCATAGGTAGAAAAAAGTAGTTACACTCGTAACTCTAGTGATATTATTTATCATAATACATTAAGTATAGCTTAAGAATAAGTTTTATAAAGATAAATCGTCCAGTAACTCTCTTTTGATGTGAATATTTTAAGAAGGATCAAATGACTTTCTTTCTCATTCATAATTTTATATCCTGATAGTAAATATCTACCCCCCATCTGATAAAAAAGGGGCAAATCCATATAAAAATACTCTATCGCCTCATCTTGGTGGTATTCATCTGCATCGTAGTTTCCTCCTATGAGGTAACATTTACTTCCCCAATTTTGAATAAAGCGGCGACTATTAGGATTGTGGATAAAGTTTTCCCCTACCAACGCTTCAAACTGATGCTTATAGGAGAGTGGATAATTCGCGGCATATCCATCGAGGGTATACAATCCATTATACAGTGCCACGGCAGGGGGTATCCCGACACTGGCTACACGGTATGCCGTAGGATTCTCACCAATCATCAGTTTAATCTCATCAAAAAGTTTTTCATCGTAAAAACTTTTGTAGGTCAGACCCTTGGGATTTTGAGTGAACTGTGCCGAATCAAAGGCAAAATTTAATTGAGCGATGACAACAATGATGACAATCACGATTCCAAACCGTATTTTTTGGATAATAATAACCGATGAATAGGCTACTAAGGCATACCATACAGGGGTGAGCAACAATACAAATCGTGAAAAATCAAATGTTTGCAAGAGAGGAACATGTTGTGAAAAATTACACCACGGCTCATAATACCAAAAACCATACCATAAAGAGCTAATAAGTACAAATAGCCATACCCCATAAAGAATCCGATGCTCTTTGAATCGAAATAACAACCAAAGGATAATTCCAAAAGAGAAAGGAAAATAGTATTTTGACATCAATACACTTTCCCATAGACCCGCAAAAAGTAATGCAGTATACAAAACGATACTAAAAACTGAAGCTTTCATTGCCAACCGTTGTCGCAGTAATGCTATGAAAAATCCCAAATGGATGATGGAGAGAAGATAAGGGAATTGAAGATTTAACGAATGAACTTGTCCGAATAAAAGAACATTATGGGCTCCGCGATATGCACCCCAAAAATCAACATATTGACGCTGAAACTCCGTTCGATGGGAAATAAAATCACTTCCAAAGAGCATTTCATTCACCAGTCGGTATTCAATTCCTAAAAAAATGATCGTCATCAACCCCAGTGCCGTAAACAATCGATGATTAATCTTTTTTTGAAAAATCATCTCAGCTAAAAATAAAACCGTAACAGAGATGAGAAAGAAAAGATAGACCAATACAAAACTGCTAAAAAATGGTATCACGATCAGCATGAGCCAATCTCTCTTCGTGTCCGAATGCACTCGGATTTTCAACAGTACATAAAGAGATGACGGGAGTAATGCGACACCCAGTCCCGTAGCAGGAAAAAATGGGGTGAGGGCAAATAAAAGTGAGCTTAGATGGGTAATCACCGGCTTAAAATCGACCTCTTTATCCCGCAAGAAGTATCGTAAAAAAAGCAGCATACTCACATAAGCAACACAATGGATCAATACTTCGTTCATGAGCATGGCGGTAAAAGGTTTAAAAAAGACAAAAAGCCAAAGGAGATAATTGAACTCACTCCCATAAACCAATCGAGGTAAGCCCCCCATCATGTTGGGGATTATCTCCATCGAACCTGCGAAAATCATCCCACTGTGCGCTAAAATCTTCAAGGAGGGGACGGTAATATCCAGATTATCATGAATACGAATGTAAAGATTCTCGCCGTACAATAAAAGTGGCAAAAGATACAATACCAGTGTCGCAAAACTGATAAAAAACCAAAATCCGTTACGCTCTATAAGGGTTCTCATTTTTTGGTAAGATCAACCCGATACAAATACATCGTCCAAAAGGTATTCTTATCTCTAAACTCTTGTATAAAGACCAAATTCTTCAATTGAGACTCTTCAATCTTATGAGCTGAAATGAGATAACGTCCTCCCATTGCATAGTAGGCTTCCATGTTAAGGTTTAACTTTTTCACCTTCTCCTTGGAACGAAAATAAAGGCTGGATTCCCCTCCATCAAAAAGATAACATTTACTTCCCCATCCTAAAAACAGGTCACGATTCCCTTTATCCGTAGCAAGCGTTTTTTCAATAATTTTGTAAAACTGATGCTTATATTCGAGAGGATAACTCGTGATGTACCCGTCAATCGTATACAAACCGTTATAGACTGCAATGGATGGCTCAAACCCTATACATCCAACACGGTGGGAAGCATCAGAGGGGATCGTATGTTTGATCTTGGCAAAAAGATCTTCAGCAAAATAGGCTCTGTAAGTAAAGGGTGAATTGGGTGCTGAAAATTCCCTAGAATTCAAGCTCATATAAAGCTGTATTAGAATAACTCCCGCAAAAATCAATGGTGAAAATCGAATTTTTCGGGCAATAATCACCATCCCAAGAGCAGTAATAAGCATCCAAATCACAGGCTGCAGTAAAGCAATGCGCGCGAAGTTAAATTCTCTTAAAATTGAAAAGGAGTGCGATAGCTCTCTTGTTCCTTCGTAAAACCACAACGCATACCAATAAGCAAAAAATATTTGGAGTAAAATGGCTCCAAAAAAAAGCCTATACTGTTTTTTTAGTATCATTATTACAATCGTTATAATCGTTAGAAAAGGGATTGCATATTTGTTTCCAGTGATATATTGTACATAATCTGAAAAAGATACCCACACGAAAAATAGGCTAATAATAACTAAAGAGATAGACCAAGATAGACGTTTCTTTAAAAAAGTAGTACAGATAACTAAAAGCATAAAAGGAATAAGGATAACAGAAGCTCGCGTATCCATATCTATCGTCCCATTCAGAAAAACTTGATGTGCTGATCGGTACATTTCAAATAATGAACTATCCTGAAACATACTAAATTCTTTTCGATGGGAAACAAAGAGATGCTCAACAAAGGTATCATAAAATAACCGATATTCGACAACGATAAATGCCAAAGACATAACGGTAAGAGATAATAAAAAATACCAATTAATTTGACGTTTTTTCAAAATATCCATAAGTAATAGAGCACTCATCACTAAAAGAAAAAAGAAATAAACGAGTATTAAACTGCTGTAAAATGGTATCAAAGCGATAATAAGCCAATCATACCATCTCCATCCACCGCTGCGAATATTTAAAAAAGCGTACAGCGCCAAGGGAATAGAGGGGACACTCAACCCTGCCCCCGTATAAAATGGCAATAGGGCAAACATCAAAGAAGCACTGTGAATAATCAACAATCGGTATCGATGACGAGAAGGGACAAAATAACGACTTAGCAACACAAACATACTGAAAAAAGCCCCAAAGTGTATCAATGTTTCATTGATTGTAAAAGCGACGAAAGGGGTAAAGAAGTAAAATAACCAAACATATACATTGAATTCTGTTCCATAAACAAGTCTCGGCAGTCCCCCCATCATATTGGGAATAATCGTATCTGATGGTGCAAAGATGAATCCATTTGATGTCAATATTTTTAAACCAGGAAATACAATATCAAGATTGTCAAAAATCTGAACCTGTGCCCCCTGTCCGTAAAAGTAGAGGGGAAAGAGATAAAGCTCAACCGCCAATATGGAAACTAAAAAAAGAAACCGTTGGTTGTTAAGTAAATTTTTGTAGATATAGTCACTAACTCTCTTAATCAAAATTGATCCTCTCTTTTTCAAAAACTAATGGTCGGTTGAGCACCTGCGTATAAATCATCCCGATGTATTCCCCCAATATTCCGATAAAAAATAAGAGAACAGAAAACGCGAAAGTTGCCCCAATCAACAACGGAGCCACTCCCAATGACATTGAATCCCAATAGATAAGCTTCATTATCAAATATCCACATCCTGTTATAATACTCAACACGGCAATAATTGCGCCCAAAAAAATGGCTAAACGAAGAGGAATCTTAGAATAATTCAAAATACCTAATACGCCAACATCGTACAGGGTATAAAAGTTGTTTTTTGTCACTCCCCTCAATCGTATCAGCTGATCGTACTGAATCGTATCAACCGAGTACCCCACTTCACTGATCATCCCTCGCAAAAAAGGGTAGGGATCATCAATCGATTTGAGTGCATTAACCACTTTGCGATCATATAACCCAAATCCAGTAAAGTTTTTATAGATTTTTACTTCGGATAGTTTTTGTAAAAGTGCATAGTACAACTCACGAATTTTATACATCACCTTGTGTTCTTGAGAACTTTTACGTATTGCTAAAACCATGTCCGCCCCCGCTTCCCATTTATGAATAAGCTCAGAGATGAGTTCCGGCGGATCTTGCAAATCTGAAACCATAGAGATAACGGCATCACCTGTGGCTTGAAAAAGTCCATAAGCAGGGGATTTTATATGACCGAAATTTCTGGAGTTCACAATGATTTTTATCCGCTTATCTTCTAGAGCAAGCTCTTTTAAAATAGCTACTGTATTGTCTGTCGAGGCATTGTCTATCAATAAATGCTCATATTCATAATGTGAAAACTGCCCATCCATCACTGCACGAATCCGTTCAATCAACTCGCGTACATTCCCTTCTTCGTTAAAGCACGGCGTCATAATGCTAATTTTTTTCATCTTTACCCTTTAAATACAAATCGTTTATTGAGTACAAAGGACACCAATGCCATTGGGATAATCAAGAGTGCCCCTGCAACATAAATATCGATTGAGATTTTTTCCAAAAGATACAATCCAATAATATTCAGCAGATAGATAATTCCATACACACCAAAAAATTTCCAAATCAAAGTGTTGTCATATGACCTAAAAACCAGCTTACCTGTCGTTTTGAAATTAAATAATACACCGATTATTGTTCCAATAAAAACTGCCACGGTATAGTGTAGCCCTGTATAAATCAACACTGCAAACAGTGAATACCCAAAAAGTGTATTCAGTCCACCTACCAGTAAAAATTTAAAAATCTGTTTTTGCCACAATTTTTTTATTGTTTCCATATTGTATCAATTGCGTGCAAATAAGGGTCGTTTTTAATCATTTCAACATCCAAAATAGATAACTGTGATTGAAAATAGTGCCTCATTTTCCGTATTGCCTCAGCATGAGAGGTAAACTCAAAAGCTCCCATTTCGTTTACAATTTTTTGATTATTAGCAGTATATTCATTATTCAATCCATCGTTAATGACTATAATCTCAGATTGGTAATCGCTGATACTATTGATATGGTGTGCCAACGTTATCAAATCTATTTTTGTACCTTTTGATGTATTATAAATTTTTTCTTTCATCTCGTGATGTATGACATAGTTAATCATGTGCAACAAATCATTGATATAAATATAATCAAAATAGACATTTTTATTAATCGTGATGGGTAAATGCAAGAGATTCTTCACAATGGCATTGGAAATAAATTTAAATCGATAATTCTCATACTTACCGTACGCTCCAAAAATCCTTAGCTGTACCATACGGTCTGATTTTTCTATAATATGAGACGTAATCGATTTGTAAAAACCATATTCATCTAATGGAAAAGAATTGAGATAGTCTTCTTCTCTAGCATCAACAATCGGCTTATGTTTTCCGTATTCTGCCCCGCTTCCAAAACTAATAATTTTTTGAACGTTTTTTTCGTACTTGGTAATATTAAAAAAAACTCGTAAATTATATTCAGTACTATTTTTCATATCCATCGTATCGCGACCACCACCACGGTTGGCTGTATGGATAATAATATCAACCGTATGATGCAACATATACTCATCCACAGCGCATTCATCAACCAAATCAAGCTCATTGTGTGAAGGAGTAAGCAAGATATACTGCGGGTATTCTTTTTGCAAATATTCTTTTAAATGGGAGCCAATAAAACCATTAGCACCGGTAATAAAAATAGTCATTATTTTTTACGACACACAATTGCTTGTATCTGTTTCCCATTTCCAACTTCTGTTTGAAATTTATCCACAATTACCAAATCATGTATGACTGCTAGACGTTCAAGAGCCATCGGTGAAAAAAAGTTGATATGTTCGTGCCACAGTCTCTTTTTAGTATAGAACTTCTCCATAGGATTAACCATCAATGTTTCTAACGGTATTTCTAGGTATATGAGAGTTCGCTTACCACTAAGGTCAACGAGCTGTTGTATAATCTGATGAGGGTCGCTCACATGTTCTAGTACTTGCATGCACGTCACCAAAGAGTATTCACATTGGTATTTTTTTATTTCATCAATAGTTACTGCAACAGCATTATGCAACGTTGTTTTACCTGAAATGTCAAAAATATGTACTGTATCTGCAGTATCAATAAAAGGGGTATTTGCCCCATCATCTCCCCCGAAATCAAGAATACGCATGTCGCCCGACAGATGTGGTTGTAAAAACAGCTCTACTTGTCGCACATAATCCCAACGTTTTCCCTCGAGCACTTGATTGACTATCTCATAGCCACTTTCATACGACGATCGTAATTCGGTATAGTTCTCATCTCGATATCCACTATAAAGACGTCCCATCTCATCATCATCAAAGCGCATGTCCAAAAAAAGCATTTGACACTCACTGCAACAAAGCGTATTACACAATGCATAAGCATGACCAATTGGTATATCCCGAAAACCAAATGATTCATCAATATCCATAGGCTTCCAGTCAAAGATACGATCTGCCAAAAAAGGGGCTAAAACAGCTGAAACTTTTACTAGGTTATGTGAGCCACATACAACACATTGACGAGCAACAGTCATAAATTAGTCTTCCAATACGGCAGTAGTAAACTCGTTGTATTTAATCAACTGCTGCACCAACGCTGTTTTAAGTTGAGTTAGCTCATACCCACCATTAATACCAAACTTTTTAAGTACGTATTCCAGTGGAATATTACCGTCGTGCCATTTTCCCCCTAGTCCCAATAACGTTGCGTCAGTATACCGACACCCTTTAGCAAGTGCTACATCCAGTAGCATCTCACCTGTCCCATTTTTATCATGCAAGTGCATCCCAGCTTCAATTCCCTCAGCTCGAACGGCATCCATCGTGTTACTGACATACTCTGGGGTGAACACACTCTCTGTATCCGCAAAATAAATTACATCAACGCCATGCGCCTTACTAAAACGGGCAAATTCGATATTTTTCTCAATTGAATTGTATCCTGCACTGGTAAAATTAATAAACAGCTCATATCCTAGCTTTTGAACCTCTTCCACATGCCGTGCGAGTACATCTAAATCAGTTTCATGGGAACGGGTAATAAAACGGACCGCATCAATCACACTGTCACTTCGAGGTAATAAGGTTGATAGCGGTCGCTGTAAATCTTGCATTGCTGAGAGCTTTGTCCAGTTTTTAATCGGTGCAAACATTTTAATCAAATCATCATTTTGCTCACTACAATACCGAAATATTCCACGTTCAGGATCGGCTAACTGTGAGTGAAAAAAACCAAGCTCTAAATAATCAATACCTTTTCCATGAGCAAATTTATACATATCAACTGCAAATTTTTTATCAAAATGCCATCCTGTTTGATAACCTGCTTCTCGTAACGTGCAGTCAAAAAGTGTTACTTTATTTTGCATAATATTCTCCTTTCATCTTTAGTTAAAACAATATAAAACCAAGTCAAAACCATAACGTCCATGTTGACGTATGTATAATTTTGAATAGTATTGGGACAAATAAAGTGGTAATGTTATTATATCATCCGGCTTATGATAGAGTGAAATAGCAAGTGCGGGTTTATGTGTTTCAATGAGTCGTGTAGCACCTAAAAGGGCTTCTTGTTCAAACCCTTCTATATCCATTTTAATCCAATCTACCTCACCTACTATTACACTGTCCAAAGAGACTATTTTGATAAGCTCAGTTCCATTATCATCAAAATGGCTCGCCATCCCCTCACCCGAAGCAAATCTCAAATTCAGTTCCCGATCACCTACGCCTAATGGCATAATAATTGAGTTGATTTTTCTTTGACGAAGAGTATTGCTCAATATTTCTCTGTTACTAACATCTGGTTCAAATGCTATGTACTCACCAAGATCAATCGATTTATCTAACGCACTGTTAAGTAAATC
This sequence comes from Pseudomonadota bacterium, assembly GCA_043797085.1. GTDB lineage: Bacteria > Campylobacterota > Campylobacteria > Campylobacterales > Sulfurimonadaceae > Sulfuricurvum. Next base: position 58,738 of record JAZDQA010000013.1, read on the forward strand.
TCCAAAACAAGCACCGCAATCAACAACTCGTAAAGATTTTTCAAGCGAATGAAGATGTTGGACAAAAAAATCGGGAACATATTGGTCTTCTTGGCTCAAACAGCGATGCAAAAGAGTAATATCACCATCCGTTCTAAAGTCAATATGTGCTTGAAAAATATTTGTTGACAAATCATCAAACAATAGATTTGAAACCTGCACTATCTCTTCGCGTTTCTTATCAAAATTTCCAATATAAAAATAGTCAAACTCCAAATTAAATTGGTTAATTACTTGTTGAATATTAACTACTTCTTTGAACCCTAATGAAAGAATAAGCTTTGTTAGTTCATTCAATTCATTCTCTCTTAATTCTTGTTTAAAAGTACTTACAATAACAGTAGTTTCACTTCTAAAAGAATCTTCGATTTGTAAAGGAGTAATTATTTCTATCTCATCAAAAATTGTACCGTTTTTATGATTATCCAGCAAAAAATCAACTTTAATGTTTTGTTTTTTGAGTTGAAAATAGAGTTTTTGTCCTAGTGCGCCTATCCCTAATAGTGCTACCACTTATTCCCCCATCGGCTTAATAATCATATTACGCTTAAATACATCCCGCTCTAAAAAAGGATACATATCTTCCAGTGGTGCAGACATCATCGTTCCATCAGCTTTGATTTTAGAGGAGAGTTTTGGTTCCATTTTCTCTGTCGAATCAATCATAACCTCACAGATAAACTGCTCATTTTCATTATAGATTTTACTTATTGTATCCAATAAGTTATCTTGGTTTTCAATTTTGAACGTTTTAAATCCATACGCCATAGAGATTTTTCCAATATCAGGAAAGCTTACCCCGCTACCTATATCTGAACCCACTCTAAATCCATTAAAAAAATTATTTTGAGTATTACGTATTGACGAATAGCCATTATTATTCAGAACAAATAACTTGATTGGAAGATTATAATGGATGATTGTCTGAAGCTCTTGAAGATTCATCTGTAAACTTCCTTCCCCCGTTACACACACAATACTTTGACGATTATTTGCCAAACACGCACCAATAGCAGCGGGTAAATCATACCCCATGGCTGCACATCCAGAATTTTCTATAATGCGCTGATTACCTTTGGTTACCAAGCTTTGATAAGATGATACACTAGCAGTAGCATTGGCAAAAACAAAAACCTCATTATTTTTAACAATATCTGAAAGAGTATGAAAGAAAAAATACGAATCCACAAAATCTTTTACATCTCGTCGCTCTGGTATAATCGTTGGAAAATCCTCTCGATATACTCGACATCGCTGCACCCAAGGCTCATACGATGGTAATGGATTTTGCTCAGTTGCTTTTTTCAAATCACTAATAAATATTTTAGCATCTGCATTGATTTTTACATCAATGGATAATGTATGTTTCTCAAGTTCAGCGGGGTCAATATCAACAACAATTTTTTGTGCTTCACGCCCAAAATATTCCCAATTGTAACTGATAGCGCGAATATTTAACCGTGCTCCGATAGCAATAATTAAATCACTGTTTTGGACAATAAAATTGGTTGAACGATGTCCTATCGTACCAAATCGTCCAAAGCCAAAAGGATGATCGTCATTAACCATGTCATAACGTGCGAACGAAGATACGACAGGAATTTGTAATTTTTCTATCAGTTCCAAAAACTGCTCTCTCGCATTGGCCAATACAATCCCGTTTCCAGCAATGATAACAGGACGCTTAGCCGTATGCAACATAGCTACTACATCAGTAATTTTAGTATCATACACAGATTTTGGTGGAGAAATAAAACCAACCAAATCAGATTCCTCGATCATAGCGCTTTGAATATCGAGCGGAATATCGAGCCAAACAGGTCCTGGACGACCATGCTTTGCTTCATAAAGCGCTTTTTCCAGATGGAATCGAACGCTATTTTTATCCGTAATCATTACAGCGTACTTAGTAATAGGCTTTACCATAGCAATAATATTACCCTCTTGATCACCCAGCTGTCGTAAATTTAACTCTAGTTGGGATGCTATGGTGGTTTGAAACTTCACTTGCCCCGAAATGGTAAGCGTTGGTATCGAATCAACCCATGCACTGTACACTCCGGTGATTGCATTCGTCCCTCCTGGGCCTGTTGTCACGTACGCAATACCAATCTTATTGGAAAGCCTTGCATATCCTTCAGTAGCGAAAGTACAGGCCTGCTCATGGTGATTACACACATACTCTAAACCATCGTGTTTTCCTAAAGCATCAATGAGATGCATATTACCGCCACCTGAAACCATAAATACCGTTTTAGCCGTATCATTGTGTTGCGCCAAAGTATTGGCAATATAGTCTGCTACTCGAATCATTTTTGAATAAACCCTCTAATTTTTTCTATCATATACGCTATTGCATCATCGCCCATTCCCGGATAAAGTCCAATCCAAAAACTGTCATTCATAATCTTATCCGTATTTGCCAGTTCCCCGATAACACGGTAATCAGACTCACTCACCATACTGTCAAACATTGGATGGCGGAGCATATTTCCTGCGAACAGATTACGTGTTTGGATATTGGCATTTTCGAGATGTTCTACGAGTTCATTACGGGTGAATCTTACAGTATCTTTCAATGTAATCATAAACCCAAACCAGCTTGGATCACTGTTGGGTGTTGCAGTATTTAGAATCAGCTCATCCATCCCACTTAACCCATCGTAAAGTTTAGTAAAATTTTCTTTACGCTTTTCAACAAAAGTCGGAAATTTTTCAAGTTGTGCTACACCGATTGCCGCTTGCATATCGGAGACTTTGAGATTGAATCCGAAGTGACTGTAGACGTACTTGTGATCATACCCCTTTGGCAAAGTTCCAAAACTTTGAGAGAATCGGCATCCGCAAGTGTTATCAATACCGCTTTCACACCAGCAGTCGCGTCCCCAGTCACGCATAGAGAGCATAATCTTTTTTAGGAGAGGATTGTCCGTATAGGTCGCTCCCCCTTCTCCCATGGTCATATGGTGAGGAGGGTAAAAACTAGATGTTCCGATATCTCCCCATGTCCCTGTCGGTTTCCCCTCGTAGGTAGATCCTAACGCATCGCAGTTGTCCTCGATAAGCCAGAGGTTATGTTTGTCGCAAAACTCTTTGACCGCACGGAGGTTAAAAGGGTTACCCAGCGTATGGGCGATCATGACCACCTTGGTTTTTGGGCTAAGGGCCTTTTCGAGTTGTGTTACATCGATGTTAAAATGGGTCAGTTCCATATCAACAAAAACCGGAACGGCGCCGTATTGCACGATCGGGGCAACTGTGGTCGGGAAACCTGCCGCAACGGTGATTACTTCATCTCCACGCTTGACTTGACGATCACCGTGCAATGGGGACGTAAGGGTATAAAATGCAAGGAGATTTGCAGAACTGCCACTATTAACGAGAAATGTCCATCGTACTCCAAGATAGTCGGCGAGTTTCTTTTCAAATGTTTTAGAATAGCTTCCGTAGGTGAGCCAAAAATCCAGAGAGCTGTCGACGAGGTTAATCATCTCTTTTTCATCAAATACGCGTCCTGCATAGTTGACACGGCTTTTACCCGCTACAAATACTGCTTCTTGCATCGGTTTATGTACGAGTTCATAATACTCTTTGGTCTTTTGCAGAATCTCATTTTTTAGTTGCTGGGCTGGTGTCATCTCTACCACTCTCTTGTCCATGATAGTTTTTTTTGTCGTGCATTTTGAACATAATCATCTAAATTTTGTACTGTTGTAGCAACATTATTCTCATAAAAATATTTGTACCATAATAGCGTTTTTTCAAAAGCAGTTTCGCTATCCCAAACATCTTTCCATTTTAAACGAATATGGGCTTTTGAACAATCGAGTTTTAATAAATTCGCTTCATGAAATTGATGAAGATCTCGATTGATCTCATAATCGATTTTATCCCAGTGTTTTTTTACATGATGTACGACCTCTTCAACAGTAATACTCCCCTCATCACTGGGACCAAAGTTCCATGCTTCTCCAAATTCAACTTTTTCTTCCAAAAGTTTTTGTCCGATAGCAAGATATCCACTGAGCGGTTCAAGAACATGCTGCCATGGACGAGTAGCATTGGGATTTCGGATACTGACTTTTTTTCCTTTTGAAACGGATAACATAATATCAGTCATCAGGCGCTCTTTTGCCCAGTCTCCACCACCGATCACGTTACCTGCGCGACACGATGCTAAAAGAGTATTATGCGATTTTTTGTAATCGACAGGATTGAAATATGAGTTTCGATAAGAATTAGCGAGTAAATCGGCACACCCTTTAGACGAGCTGTAAGGGTCATATCCTCCCATAGGATCGTTTTCACGATATCCCCATACCCATTCGCGGTTTTCATAGGCTTTATCGCTTGTGATGTTAACGATGGCTTTGACATTGTGTGTACGGCACGCTTCAAAAACCTTCAGTGTCCCCATGACATTGGTTTCATAGGTTTCGATAGGGGCTTCATAGGAGAAGCGCACAAGCGATTGAGCGGCAAGATGAAATACTATGTCGGGCTTGTAGGTTGCAAAAGTAGTATTTAATGCGTCCAAATCTCGAATATCTCCGATGATAGAGATAATATCAAGATCTAGAAGCAAAATATGGTTAGGCTCAGTGGGGGCAGGAAGTGAATATCCGATTACTTTGGCTCCCATTTGATGTAACCATAATGCAAGCCATGATCCTTTGAATCCTGTATGCCCCGTTAGTAAAACCGTTTTATCTTTGTAAACGCCACCAAAAAGATTATCCATTACCAGTTTTTCCATTTGGCTTTATTATCATGCCACAGTTGGTTCAGTTTTTGGTTATCTCGAAGCGTATCCATACACTGCCAAAAACCATGATGTTTATAAGCAAAAAGCTCACCCTCTTTTGCAATCGCTTGCAAGGCAGTTTGCTCAAAAACACATGCTTCATTTTCAGTTAAATACTTAAATATTGTTGATTCGCATACAAAAAATCCGCCATTAATCCAGCCACCCTCATCAAGCGGCTTTTCAACAAAACTTTTAATATTCATATCTTCAGAAATTTCCAAATTTCCAAATCGTGCTTCGGGTTGGACAGCGGTCATCGTTAATGTCTTGCCATTCTTTTTGTGAAAGGCTACCGTATCTGTAATATTAACATCACAAACTCCATCACCATAGGTAAGTAAAAAAGGCTCATTTCCAATATATTTTTCAGCTCTTTTGATCCGTCCACCTGTCATTGTATCACGTCCCGTATCGACTAAAGTAACCTTCCATGGCTCACTGGTATTATTATGAACTTCCATTTGACCCGTCTGAATATCAAAAGTAATATCACTTTGATGCAAAAAATAATTAGCAAAATATTCTTTGATGTAATAGCTTTTATATCCCAGCAAAATAACAAAATCATTAAAACCGTGTGCAGAATACATTTTCATAATATGCCAAAGAATCGGTTTTCCTCCAATTTCTACCATCGGCTTTGGTTTTAACTCTGTCTCTTCAGATATACGGGTTCCATATCCACCTGCTAAAATCACTACTTTCATTCTGTCCATTCTTACATTATTTATAATAACTCAACACTTTTCTGGTTTTTATTATATCAATATTTTGTGTTAATCATCATACTTTCTCTCTTTAATTACGATTAAACATTGTAGGCGTATAATTCGCTTCATAATGTTGCTCGTTATTCGAGCTTAAAAGGCGAAATAGATCATGGATACTGTAGAGATTGAGACATTAGGGATAAAAAACACCCAAAATATTTTTCATAATTTAACTTTTGATGAATTAATAGAGCATGAACTTCGTAACGGTGAATGCACGATGACCAGCAGTGGTGCAACCACCGTCGATACTGGAATCTTTACCGGACGAAGTCCTAAAGACAAATATTTTGTCAACAGCGACCCTTCCAATCAATACATCGCATGGGGTGATGTCAATAAAAAAATTGATAAAGCCGTTTTCGATGAGCTCTTGATCGTTGCACGTGAACAGCTTTCTAATAAAGACTTATATATTACCGATGTCTTTTGCGGTTCCAGTGCTTCGAGCAAACGTTCTATCCGTTTTGTTTCTGAAATCGCATGGCAGTCTCATTTCGTTAAAAACATGTTTATTCGCCCCCTCACCGAAGAGCTCAATGATTTTAAACCTCAATTTACCGTTCTTAATGCGTGTAAAGCGGTTAACAGCCAATGGGAAAATCACGGACTGAACTCGGAAGTGTTTGTCCTTTTTGATATCGAAGCCAATCTTTGTATTATCGGTGGTACGTGGTACGGCGGCGAAATGAAAAAAGGAATTTTTTCAATGATGAACTACTGGCTTCCACTTGAGGGGAAACTGGCTATGCATTGTTCCGCTAACGTGGGACCTGCCGGCGATACTTGTCTCTTTTTCGGTCTTAGCGGGACAGGTAAAACTACCCTTTCTACTGATCCTCAGCGTGCGCTCATCGGTGATGACGAACACGGATGGGACGATGAGGGTGTCTTTAATTTCGAGGGTGGATGTTACGCCAAAGTGATCAATCTCGATCCTAAAAGCGAACCTGAAATCTACGCTGCCATCCGCAAAGGTGCATTACTAGAAAATGTTGTCTATGATGAAGACGGCTTAGTGAATTATGAAGATGGCTCGAAAACTGAAAACACTCGCGTATCGTATCCAATCGAACACATCGACAATCATCAGCCTTCGCTTCAAGCTGCCCATCCTCAAAATATTATTTTTCTCTCTGCTGATGCTTTTGGTGTACTTCCTCCGGTTAGCAAACTCTCTAAAGAACAAGCGATGTACTATTTCCTCAGTGGTTATACCGCCAAAGTTGCGGGAACCGAACGCGGTATTACCGAACCTGTTGCAACATTCAGTTCATGTTTCGGAGAAGCGTTCTTACCTCTTCACCCGACGGTTTATGCAAAACTTTTAGGTGAAAAAATCGATATGCATCATGTTAATGTCTATCTCGTTAATACAGGATGGACAGGCGGTGCTTACGGTGTCGGAAAACGTATGAGTATCAAAGATACGCGTGCATGTATCAATGCTATTTTAGACGGTTCAATCAATCAGTCTGAATTTGATACTACTAACACTTTTGGATTTCATATCCCAAAAACACTTGGATCGATCGATCCTGTAATCCTTAATCCTCGTAATGCTTGGGCGGATCGTGATGCGTATCTCGTTCAACGTGACAATTTAGCTAAACTCTTTATACAAAACTTCAAAAAATATACGGATGGAACAAGTGGATTTGATTATTCTGCTGCAGGTCCGAAAGTTATCGACTAAACCTCTTCCTCTCATTATTCCTGCTTTTGCGGGAATCTACAATAGATCTTACACTTATGTTTATCTAACACAATTTTCTTGTGAATTCAAAAATACACGTGCTTAATGAAGCAAAGTAAAAGCATGAATACAATTTAAGAAATACAGTTTAGAGTTGAATTCTCAAGAAAATTATTTTAGATAAATTTGATTAGTCAAAGGAGGTTACTATTCCCGCATAAACGGGAACAGTAGAAAAGATTTTAGCAAGAGTATGTAGTTTTAAACTCGTAAGCAGTTGGACGACCTTCATCTGGCCATACATCACGCTCGAAGCGGTAATGACGGTATGCTTCTAAGAACTCATCTGTAAATACAGGTTTCAAGAAGTCATTATCACGAACAAGTGACTCTAAAGAACCGCGAAGTGTGTGAGGCATTTGAGGGATACCTTTTTCACGAATTTCGTCTAAAGAGAGTTCATACAAATCTTCATCCATTGGACCGATTGGGATCTCTTTGTTGATAATACCGTCAAGTCCAGCCATCATCATCGTTGCAAATGCAAGATATGGACATGCAGTGGAGTCTGGGAAACGCATCTCAATACGAGTCGCTTTTTCACCTGCACCATAAGGGATACGGCAAGATGCTGAACGGTTTTGTGAAGAGTATGTTAATACGCTTGGTGCTTCAAATCCTGGAAGTAATCTTTTGTATGAGTTGGTTGTTGGATTCGTAAATGCAGCAACCGAACGAGCATGTTTAAAGATACCGCCAACATAGTTAAGACCCATTTCTGAGATATTTGCGTAGTTACCTTCTTTATAGAAAAGGTTTTTACCCTCTTTCCATAGTGATTGGTGAACGTGCATGCCGTTACCATTATCCCCAAACATTGGCTTAGGCATAAAGGTAGCCGTTTTACCATTAAGGTGTGCAACCATTTTTACAACGTATTTGTATTTTTGAACGTTGTCCGCTGCACCGATGATATCAGAGAAAACGATACCGATTTCGTGCTGCCCTTGAGCAACTTCGTGGTGACCAAGAACTACTTCAAGACCAATTTGCTCCATTACTTGCATCATTTCAGCACGGATATCGACAGCAGAGTCTGTTGGTGCTACTGGGAAGTAACCGCCTTTAGTTCCTGGTCTGTGACCTGTATTATAATTGTCCGGATATGCATTGTTTGAATTCCATCCACCCTCTTCGGTATCAACTTTATAACCAGCTTCATTGATGTTGTCAACAAAAGTTACAGAGTCAAACATAAAAAATTCATTTTCAGGACCAAAGTAAGCAGCATCAGCAATACCTAAAGACTCAGCATGTTTAAGTGCTGCTTTTGCGATTGAACGTGGGCATCTCTCATACGCTTGTTTTTTGTAAATGTCATAAACATCACAGAAAACGATAATGGTTGGATCAGCAGTAAAAGGATCCATGAATGCAGAACCAGCATCAGGGATAAGCAACATATCTGATTTATTAATTGGCTGCCATGCATCAATTGATGAACCATCAAATGGTAAACCGCCTTCGAATTGACCGGCATTAACTGCACTGTAACGGTAAGTAACGTGGTGCCAAGTCCCTTTAATATCAGTAAAACGGAAATCTACGAATTGAACATCGTTCTCTTTAGAAAAAGTAAAAAACTCTTCTACACTGTTTACAAATTTACCCATACATTTCACCTCAAAAATAAAATTGTAAACAGTATAGCAAATTAATATTAATTGTAAAAACGTAAAGTGCCTAAAATTTAATCATCGCTCTATCTCTGTTGCAATATGTGGCACACTCACTGTAGCCAAAAGATCGCGCTAATGCTTCGATTTCATCCGTAAACATCCCCACTTGATCGGGACGATGTGCATCAGAGCTAAACGTAATCGGTATATCTAACAAGGCTATGGATTCAAGTAATAATGGGGATGGATAGGCTTCAGCTACCGGCTTTCGAAGACCTGAGACATTAATTTCAATGACCATATTGGCTTTTTTAATCGCTTTTAGTGCATTTTTTGCCAAAATTCGGATGTCTGTTTTAGGGAAAAACTTGAAAACTTTGAGCAAATCCAAATGTCCGACGATGTCAAATTTTCCACTCAATGCCATTTCTTCTATCAGCTCAAAATATCGAGAATAAAGTACGTCCATATCCTTCCCCACATATTGATGAATGTACTCAGGATTATCAAATCCCCATTCGTCTATGAAATGGATACTTCCAATCAAATAATCACAAGGTCGCTTTAGAACCCTCTCATCCATATATCCCGGAAGATAATCAACTTCATAGCCTAGTAATACGCTAATCTTATCTTGGTAATTCTCTTTAGCCTCTTGAATCCATTGCTCATACAGGTGCATTTGTGAAAATTCCATTCGGTACTGTGGGTCATACTCCATCGGAGCATGATCTGAAAATCCGAAATACTTTGTCCCTTTCGCTATTGCAGCTTCTACATACTCGTTTACACTGCCCGTTGCGTGATTGCACAACACGGTATGATTGTGGATGTCAACTTTCATCGTATTTCCTATTGTAAATAATCATTTTAATGTTATTATAGTGCAATTTTTTATGAGGTACCATTATGACACAAGAAGAACTTGATGCGCTTATGAATGAAGATTTAGAGATGGATGAAGTCGTCGAATCTGAAGAAGCCGTTGCTGCCACAGAAGAGATAGATGAGCCATTAAATGACATTGAAAACCCCAATGCTTATCGTGTTTCAGCAATGCAAAGCTGGCCTCCGCCGCCACCGACGGATGATAATAAAATGGTTCATCAGCTCGATGATGTCACCAAAGAGAGTGAAGAAAAAGCATCTGAGATTTTTGATCTCATCGAAATAATCAGTAACGATTTAGGGGATGGGGAAAAGCATATTAAGAATGTCAAAGCAATTATTGATTCCAATCTTGCTCTTTTTACAACATTACACGCTAAATTTCCTCACGTGGAAGCCTTTGAGACACAACTGACTCAAAATACGCAAGCTAAAGATAAACTCGATGCAGTGGAGCAGATCCTTCAAGATGGAGGCGATGCTATTATGAACGTCATGGATATTATGCAATACCAAGACATTCACCGCCAAAAAATCGAGCGGGTAATCAATGTTATGCGCGCATTGTCTACATATATGAACCATCTTTTTTCAGGAAAAATTGATGATTCTAAACGGGTTACCTCCGCTGTACATATCCATGGAGATATGGATACCGAAGATGTTGTGAGTAGTGATGACATTGAAGCATTACTTGCTTCGTTTGGGCAAAAGTAGAGGTTTTTTTCGCTAAAATTCTCTAAAATTTAGAAGAATCGAGCAACTGTCTTTGAAAAAAGTAGAACTCCTCTCCCCTGCGGGAAATTTAGAAAAACTCAAAATCGCCATCGATTACGGCGCAGATGCTGTATATGGCGGGGTTAGCCACTTCTCACTTCGTATCCGTTCGGGTAAAGAGTTCGATTTAGAGAGCTTTAAAGAGGGGATTGATTATGCTCATGCGCGTGGACGAAAAGTCTATGTTACTATCAATGGTTTCCCTTTTAATTCTCAACTTAAACTGCTAAAAGAGCATATCCTAACCATGGCTTCGCTCGAACCTGACGCCTTTATCGTGGCTACACCCGGAGTTCTCAAACTCGCCCATCAGCTAGCGCCTCAAATTCCTCTGCATCTCTCAACTCAAGCCAATGTTATGAATGTTCTCGATGCGCAGGTTTATTATGACATGGGTGCTCGCCGTATCATCGCCGCACGGGAAATTTCTCTTAAAGATTTAGTGCAGATTAAAGCCGAACTCCCTGATTTGGAAATCGAAGTGTTTGTTCATGGCTCTATGTGTTTTGCTTACAGTGGGCGCTGTCTCATCTCCACACTTCAAAGCGGTCGTGTCCCTAATCGTGGAAGCTGTGCCAATGATTGCCGTTTCCCATACGAAATGTACGCTGCCAATCCTGAGACAGGGACACTATTCAAACTCGAAGAACATGAGGGAATCGGAACGTATATTATGAATTCCAAAGATCTTAATCTCGCGTCTCACATGAGTGAAATTTTACAAAGCGGTGCGATCGATTCAGTCAAAGTAGAAGGACGTACCAAAGCTCCCTATTATGCTGCAATTACCGCTAAAACCTATCGACGTGCTATTGATGATTATTATGAGGGGAAATTTGATGATGAAGCGTATCAAAAAGAGTTAAACACGATGCAAAATCGCGGGTTTACCGATGCCTATCTCATCAATCGTCCTTTTGAGAAACATGATACGCAAAATCTCGACTTTACTATGATGATGGGAACCCATCAAGTAGCGGGAATCGTCGATGAATCAGGAGAATTTTTTGAATGCAAATACAAAACATTTCCCAATGATATCATGGAAATCGTCGCTCCATCCGATGCGTTAATCGAAGCGTGTGACAATGAAATCGGAACGGTCGAAAAACGAGATGGGCAATGGATTATTATCTTTAAACAGCTACTTGCTGAAAATGGAAAGGTGTGGGATCAGGTTCACAGCGGGAATCTGAACCGATTTAAACTACCTTGTCCGCTGCCTCACTTTACCTTTTTTCGTATTCCTGCGACGGAAGATATGGGGATAGGGATAAGGGGCTAGTCATGCCGTTCGCCCTGAGCCTGTCGAAGGGTGAGATTCATGGTTCGACAAGCTCACCACGAACGAACAAGAAAATTTAAATAAACCCAAAGGAAAAAAATGAAATTTGTATCTATTATAATGGGGAGCAAAAGCGATTTTGATGTGATGAAATCGTGCTCACAAACGTTTGAAGAGTTCGGTGTTGCGTATGAACTTATCATCTCTTCGGCTCACCGAAGCCCTGAGCGTACCAAAGATTATATTATTGCAGCAGAAGCTAAAGGGGCGCAAGTCTTTATCGCAGCAGCTGGTATGGCTGCCCATTTAGCAGGTGTTCTTGCCTCTAAAACGATCAAACCTGTTATCGGTGTACCCATGAGCGCATCAGCACTTAGCGGTATCGATGCACTTCTCTCTACCGTTCAAATGCCAGCAGGAATGCCTGTTGCAACCGTTGCTATCGGTAAAGCGGGAGCTATCAATTCAGCCTATCTTGCTATGCAGATTTTGGCACTCGAAAATGAAGAACTTCGAATGAAACTTCAAGAAGACAGAATCTCCAAAGCTAAAAAAGTGGAAATGGATTCGATGGAAATTGAAACCATACTCTAAAAGGGGACATGATGCACGAACATTGGATGAGTATTTATGAATATGCCGATTTAACCCAAATGGATCCAGAAGAAGTGGAAGCACTAATTGTACGCGGGAAACTGACAACCATCGTTGAAGAGGGAGTAGTTCTCATCGATCCGGCTCAGGGGATGGGCGGCATAGTTCCTGCATCTATCACCCAGCTAAGTGCTTCTCATGCTGATATTACCATTGGTGCAAGTTTTGTCGAAAAAACGATAGGGACGATCATCAATCTCCATGAAAAAGTGCTCGTTGCCAAAGAAGAGACCATCGAGTCGATTAAAAATGAAAATGCATTTCTTAAAGAAGCCCTTGGCTCTCTCCAAGAACTCTACGATGAAGATCGTAAAACCATCGCAATTTTGACTGAACAACTCAAACTTTCTGCCCAAGAGGTAGAATTTATGCGTCGCAAATACAAACTCATGTGGGGAAAAGTAATCGACGAGCACGCGGCTCCATGACCATCCAAAATGAATGTATCGGGTGCATCGTTGCTCAAAGTCAACGGGTTTGTGATGCCATTGGAGCAGATGAAGCTTTAACTCAAAAGATTGTCTCTTTTGTTGAAACCTCTCTTTCTACTGCCGATTTCACCCTCTCTCCGCCTGTCATAGCCGCACCTTTATACGAACAAATGGCGCTTTTTGCCGAAAAAATCGATCTCTATGATGAACAAAAAACTCACGCAACCACACAAGCTCAACACTACATCCCATTTTTACGTGGGACGATAGAACAAAGCAATAATCCCTTTATGGCATTGCTCAAAACAGCAGTGGTGGGAAACGTTATCGATTTGGCGGCAGAAGTAGCGTTTGATTTACACGGTGCAATTACCTCTGTTTTTGATACGCCATTTGTTCATGATGACTCTGCAAAGCTCGCTGAGCAACTCCAAAAGTCAAAAACCCTGCTCTACATCGGTGACAATACGGGAGAACATCTTTTTGATGCATTAGCCATCGAACATCTAAAAAGACTCTACCCCCATTTAGAGATCACCTACATGGTACGAGGCAATTTCATCATCAACGATATCACGATGAAAGAAGCACAAGAAGCCAAGATGGATCAAATTTGCACCCTTATGGATAGCGGTGTCAATACACCCGGTTTTGTCTATGAACGTGCATCCGAAGAATCCAAAAAGCTCTTTGATACTGCCGATGTTATCATTGCCAAAGGGATGGGAAATTACGAATGTATGACTCCCTCCACACGCAAGAACATCTGTTTTTTACTCAAGATAAAATGTTCTGTCGTCTCACGCTCGCTAGGACACGAGATAGGCTCTATAATCTGTAAGTTGGACTGAGTTATAATCCCATCACTATTTAACGGAGAATTTTTATGATAACTTTTGGCGATATGCTGTTAAAACTTCAACAATTTTGGAATGACCAAGGGTGCGCGATTGTCCAGCCCTATGATATACCTGCGGGTGCTGGGACGTTTCACCCTGCTACTTTTTTACGATCACTGGATTCTCAACCGTGGTCAGTAGCGTATGTCGCTCCAAGTCGCCGTCCGACTGATGGACGGTATGGCGAAAATCCAAACCGTCTGGGAAGCTACTATCAGTTTCAAGCTCTTATCAAACCAAGCCCTGAAAATATCCAAGAGCTTTATCTCAAGAGTCTCGAATATCTGGGGCTCAACCTCAAAGAACATGACATCCGTTTTGTCGAAGATAACTGGGAATCTCCAACACTGGGTGCGTGGGGTCTGGGTTGGGAAGTGTGGCTTAACGGGATGGAAGTGACACAGTTTACCTATTTTCAGCAAGTAGGAGGGATCGCGTGCGATCCTGTCGCGGTTGAGATTACTTACGGAACCGAACGTCTGGCAATGTATCTCCAAGGGGTTGATACGGTGTTTGACATCGTTTGGAGCGAAAATCAGTATGGTAAAACTTTGTACCGTGACATCCACAAAGAGGGTGAAATCGAGTTTAGCAAATACAATTTTGAAATCGCCGATACCGCCATGCTTTTCGCTGAATTTGAATCTAAATCAGCTGAATGTAAACGATGTCTCGATGCAGAACTTCCTCTCCCTGCCTATGATTTGTGCATGATGGCATCGCATACATTTAACACCCTCGATGCACGCAAAGCGATTTCTGTAACGGAGCGCGCTAACTACATTCTAAAAATTCGCGAACTTTCAAAGGGATGTGCCGAACTGTATAAATCTCAAGAAGAGGCAAGAATCGCACGAGTTAAAGCCTAAAAGATTAAAAATATGTCTATGAGCCACATAAATTTATTATTTTTACAATAACGCTACAATCTTTCCATGAAAACACTCATCGGTCAAATCGATAAAATCATCTACGAAAACGGCGGTTTTTTTATCGCTGCTCTCAAAAGCGGTGAAAAAATCAGTGCTCATTACCATGAGAGTGATGTAGAAAATCTCAAAGATGCCGCCATCACTCTCAAGGGTGAATGGGAAGTTCATAAAAACTACGGCAAAACCTTCAATGCGCAATCCCTCACCGTCAATCAAAACGAACTCTTCTTTTTTCTCAACCGCGTTGTCAAAGGATTTACCAAAAAACTCACCGCCGAGCTGATCGAAAAATATGGTCAAGAGGGACTGGTTGAGATTTTAGAAAATAATATTGAGCAGCTTTTGGAAATCAAAGGAATGAATGAAAAACGGCTGGAGCGGTTGGCAAACGGCTGGAAACAATTTCGCTCCATGCGCCTTTTGGGAGAGTTTTTAGCTCCATTTGGTGTTACACCAATCCTCCTGCGTCTCATAGCAACTGCTATGAAAGAAGTCAAAAATCCCATCGAGGCCATCCAAAAAAATCCATACACTCTTATGCGAATACATGGTATCGGCTTTAAAAAAGCGGATGAGATTGCATTAAACATGAAACTCCATCATCATGATCCCAGACGTATACAAGCGGCGATGGAATTTACCCTCAGCGAATATTGCGACCAAGAGGGAAACAGCTGTATCGAAAAAAATATCCTCTTTATGAAGCTCGACGGATTGCTCAATTTAGGAAATAATGGTGTCTATGAAGAGGCTTTACTGGACAGAATCAACGAGGGAAGTATCGTTGTTTTATCCAGTGGAAAACTCGCACTTGATCGCATTTATGAAGCAGAAAAATTTTTAGTGGATAATTTTAGGAAACGAACCAAAATATCAGACCAATGTCTCACCGGTGATTTGGAGTCTTTTTTAAGCGAACATTCTCTGACTTTGGGTGAGCAACAGAAAAGTGCTTTAGAACGGATCAATCTAGGATGCAAATTGCTGCTCCTCGTAGGCTATGCCGGAACGGGGAAAAGTACCACGGCTAAAGCTCTTTTAGATTTGTTGAACACGCGCTACACGAGAGAAACAATCATCACATGTGCTCTAAGCGGTATCGCATCTCAACGGATTAAAGAGCGAAGCGGATATGAGAGTGCCACCATCCAAAGTCTCTTGGTCAAATTTGAAAGTCAGGATAAGATGCCGTACAATGTTGTCCTTATCGACGAAGCTTCCATGATTAACTCCCTTCTGTTTGCACGGCTTGTTTCTAAAATCGACTCTGATGCTACCATCATCATCGTGGGTGATGACGCACAACTTCCCCCTATCGGTGCTGGAAGTCCATTGAGTGATTTTATTGCTCTGGGCATCGCTCCTACCGTTACCCTTACCCACATCTATCGCCAACGCTCCGACCAAGCTATCGCCCTCATCGCCAATGACGTACGTCAAGGAGTTATTCCTGCCTATGGCGATGTTTATGATGATTTTACTTTTACCCCTGTTGATATTTCCAACCGATACGCTCTCAAACAAAACCTAAGCGGCAGCGAATTTGACGAAGTTGTACAGACCAATACTCAAAACATTTTAGCTTCCATCGCACAAGCTGCGCTCACTCATCTAAGTGTTTCTCGCACCTATCTTGAAACCAAAAAAATCAAAGAATATCTCAACCATTTTCAAGTCATTTCTCCCATGAGAGGACATGCACTTGGTGTGGAGAATCTCAATATCCTACTACAAGAATATTTTAATCCCAATCCAAAAAAAAAGATAAAAACCCATAAAGGTGAATTTCGTCTCTTTGATAAAGTCGTTCATATCCGCAATGAAAATATGCCCACTCATACGACGGATGAGTTCAAAGAGCAAAGCGATCCTCTGGAGCGACGGATATTCAACGGCATGTGTGGATTGCTTTTTAAAATCGATGAAGAAGAGGAAGTGTGCAGTGTTTATTACCCCAATGAAGAGCTGATTGTTCACTATACCTATGAAAAAGTACGTGATTTACTCAGTCTCTCGTATGCGCTAAGTGTCCATAAAGTTCAAGGGATGGAGTATGAAAATATCGTGATGGTAATGAGCTTCTCACACCTTATTATGCTGAATACCAAACTCCTCTATACGGCTATCACAAGGGCAAAAAAACACTGTACCATCATCGGTGAGTCTTCAGCATTTGAAGTTGCATGCAAACGGCTTGAAAACACCAAACGTCAAACAGTAATGCAAGAATTGGAACGATAATAGAGGAAAATAATTCTCCGTTAGTTAAACTATGCTACAATATATGATTATTTTAATTATAAGGAGAGTCTCATGAAAATCTTATTACTTAGCGCTCTTGTAGCAACAGCGGTTATTGGTGCTTCATTAGCCGATGAAGCCAAAACAGCGGGGTTAAAACCAATCCCTTCTAATGCAAAAGCACTTGAAAAACTCACTTCTAATCCTAAAAATCCTACAACAGCAGCAAAAATTGAGCTAGGGAAAATGCTTTATTTTGAGCCTCGCCTCTCTAAAAGCGGTCTCATTAGCTGTAACACCTGTCATAACTTGGCCATCGGTGGTGTTGATGGTATGAGTGCCGCAATCGGACATAAATGGACGGCTAACCCGCATCATTTGAGCTCTCCTACTGTTTATAATGCAGTATTTTACAGCCAGCAATTTTGGGATGGACGAAGCCCTCACCTCGAAGACCAAGCACAGGGTCCTATGCAAGCAGGTCCTGAAATGGCAGCACCAAAAGACCATGTAGCAGGTGTTGTTACGTCTATGCCTCAATACGTTAGCATGTTCCAAAAAGCGTATGGCAAAGATGTCAAAATTACCTTTGAAAAAATCGCGGACACTATCGCTGTATATGAGCGTACATTGGTCACTCCATCACGTTATGATGCGTTCTTAAGCGGTAACAAAAAAGCACTTACAGCTCCAGAACAAAAAGGGCTTAAAACGTTTATCGATAAAGGATGCGCAACGTGTCATAACGACATCGCATTGGGCGGAACGATGAATGCATTCAACGTGACGGCTCAGTATAAACATATGAATGTCGGTGATTTCAAAGGCGATGCAAATGGAATGGTACGTGTACCAACATTGCGTAACATTACCGAAACAGCACCTTACTTTCATAACGGTCAAATTGCAACCCTTAGCGAAGCGATAAAAGAAATGGGTCGTATTCAATTGGGTGCTGATCTAAACGATAAAGAAACAGCTGAGATTGAAACTTTCCTCAAATCACTCGAAGGCAAAAAACCAGCCGTTATCTACCCAATGCTTCCAACATCTACGGCTAAAACTCCGAAAGTGGACGTTATTAACAACTAATCTACTACCTCTCGTCACTCCTCGCCTACGCGGGAGTGACGGCTACTGACACTCTATCCCCGCAAACTCTTTTTGATATTCTTTGCAATCACTCTTTGGAATCTGTAACAGCTTCGGATTTTTAATCGGATCAAGCCAACGTAACATCTCTAAAAGCGGTTTTTCATCCATTGCGGTACATCCTGACGTTGGACGATAATCGAGACGATTTAGATGAAAAAAGATGCAAGAACCTCTCCCTTTTTCACCCAGTCGGTTATGCTCGATAACTGCACCATAACGATAAAGCTCATCACTACGATGCATATTTTCAAAACTTTTTGGAGGATTTAATGGATTTAAAAGAGTCATCTTATTGTAAAAGCGATCATTAACGTCGTCTACGCAAATTAAATTTTCATCCGCATACAAATAAGGCATTGAAGAATTGGTTTCGAGTCCATATCCGAATGTTGATCCTATCTCAAACACTCCGGCAGGACTGCGCCCGTCTCCTTCGTTTTTTTGCGGTTGACGCTCTTGCGCCCAACCCAGTCCATTACGCCCAAGAGTTACCCTAATCCCCTCGCCAATCTTGCTCCAAGTGCCCTCTTTTTCATACCGCTGCAAGATGCCATGCGTTGAATTGAGTTCAGGTGAAACCACAACAACAAGCTGCTGTGATCCCCATATAGATGCCGTTATGATAAAAATAAAAATAAATGAAGTGAATTTAGACATATTTCCAGCTCGAACTTAGTTTGTTTTAAAGTTAGGTAGTATAGCATAATGAAAATCATGGGGGTACAGGGAATGAGCATAACCATTCGAAAAGCCGAAGAAGCGGACGCACCATTTATAGCTAAAGCTCTTTTGGAAAGTTCCCGTTCTGGAAAAAAAGTAGGAATATTCGATTATATTTTTAATACTAATGATGAAAAACAACTTTTAGAATTTCTTCAAAAATTTACATTGACTACTACCAAAAGCTATTGTCATTTTTCTAACTTTATGATCGCTGTAGTGAGAGGCAAAAGCGTTGGAACCATTTGCGGTTACGAACCGCGTATTGCAACCCATGATATTTTTGCACGTGCTCTTGAAGAAGTCGGTATTGATGAATCATATCATGAACGAATCGCGGGTTATTTACTGTGTGAACCCGAAATCGACAATAAAACTTGGGTATGTGATTTTATGGTGATTGATCCTGAATATAAAAGTTTTGAAATTCTCAAAGAGTTGGTGGGTAAAAGCATGCTCACCGCACGACTCAAAGGATACCGAAAAGTACAAACGATGATCGAGATAGGGTCGGCTGAAACAGAACTTATTTATAAAAAATTAGGCTTCAGTGTCATTGATGAAAAAAGAAGTGACTATTACGAAGAACAGTTTGGACGTGCAGGCTTAATGCGACTGCAAGTCATACTCTAAGGACTTCCAAATCGAATTTGGTCTTCTAGGGCTGCTCCCTCCTTTTATTGCTATTGTCCTTGCTCTCTTTAGTCGTTCAGTTTTCATAGCACTCATCGCCGCCATTCTCGTTGGAGAATTCATCATTGCCGGTTTTCATCCACTCCCGATACTCATCCATCTTTTTGAACGATTTTGGGGACTTTTGAGCGAGTTATGGGTACTTAAAACTTTAGCATTTGCTTTGATGGTAGGATCTGTTATGAGCCTTATCGAGCGTAGCGGGGGAGTTAATGGATTGGTTCATGAGCTCAGCACCAAACGCTCTCTTGTCAGTTCTAAACGCGGTGCCTTAATGCCCAGTTTTATCGCAGGGCTTATTATCTTTATAGAATCTTCCATTACCTCCCTTGTGGCAGGGGCTATCGGACGACCATTTTGCGATAAATATGGAATTAGTCGTGCGAAACTTGCATTTGTGTGTGACTCTACTTCAGCCCCCGTATGCTCCATCATTGCTATCAACGGTTGGGGAGCATTGCTTTTGGGACTCATCGGGGGTCAGATCACAGCAGGGCTTATCGCCGGAGAAGAGGCTGGCTGGCTTATCAGCGCTATCGGCTACAATTTTTACGCCTACATCGCCCTCATCGTCACCTTTTTTACCATCTGGTACAACATCGATATTGGTCCCATGAAACACGCTGCCATCACTGAACCTTCCATAGAGTGTGATGATGAGCAAGGTTCCGTTGGTCTTTTCGTATGGCCGATGGTGTGGATGATTGGCGGAGTACTGATTTTTATGTTTATCACGGGAGATGGAAATTTACTCAAAGGGTCGGGATCAAGCTCTATTTTTTATACCCTTATAGTAACGTTACTCATGATGTATGGCTATTATCGATTTAAAAATGCCATGAATACAACTGACTTTATCAGCTTTGCATTCCAAGGAGCCAAATCAATGGCACCGATTGCTTCGATACTGCTTCTCGCATTTGCCATCGGCGGTGTAAGCTCAGACATGCAAGTGGGGCATTACCTCGCTAGCTTCATCGGGGATTATCTCCCCAGTGCCTATCTGCCTGCTGCGATTTTTGTCCTTAGTGCCATCATCGCCTTTGCTACGGGAACGAGTTGGGGAACATTTAGTATTATGCTCCCTATCGCTGTTCCTCTCGCCGTGGGTCTGGATGCTCCGGTGGCATTGGCTATGGGTGCGGTTATCTCAGGAGGCGTTTTTGGCGATCACTGTTCCCCTATTTCCGATACCACTATCATTTCTGCCATGGCAAGCGGATGCAGTGTCCAAGAACATACGAAAACCCAACTTCCCTATGCACTTATCTCCGCAACGGTTGCACTACTTTTATTTATCGTTGTCGGATTGATCCTTTCCTAATGCGCTAATACTTCACTAACTCTTCTATATTAAAATTTTCCTATCTAAAAAATGGGAGCAAACCATGAAATTTTCAAAAAAAATAGCGTCTCTGTCACTTGCAGTATCCGTTGCAGTTTTATTAGCAGGATGCGGCGAAGGTGATGACACGACCAGTACCGTCAAAGGAACCGATACAACGACAACCCTAAGCGGAACAGTTGCGGATGGGTATCTTGTCGGAGCAAAAGTTTGTATCGATAAAAACTTCAATGATGTTTGTGACGCAGATGAACCATTTGCGATTACAGATAATGGCGGACGCTATACATTAGCGCTTTCATCCATGGAAGCAACTGGCTTTCCAATAATCGTTGAAGCGGATGAAAACACCATTGACTTGGATACGAATACTAGAATTGGTGAAAAATGGCACTTCAAAGCAGTAGCTGGGAATAGCAGCTTTATCTCTCCTTTGAGCACCTTGGTTGCACAAGAGATGGAATTAAATACATCATTGACACTTGAACAAGCGATGCTTAATCTGCAAACCGAACTGGGCATTGATATTAATAGTACTGTAGACTATGTTGCTGCCAATAATACCAAAGCGCACAATGCGGCAAAAATTATTGCTAAATCATTAGCAAATACAGAAAAATTATTAACTGCAGCTACAACTATCACAGAATCTCCTATTCTCGCAGCATCCGCTACGGTCGCAACATCTACTTCGAATACACGTACCATTCGTTTGCTTGCTGCTCGACAAGTACGTTCTCAAACAGCTGCGATAAAAGTGGCTGCTGAAGCCAATGATACTGCCTTTCTTACCGACGTCAATACTGCAGATGTAACTGCACAAGTTAGTGAATTGAGCGCATCACTGGAATCCTCATTAGCGCAAGAGATTAAAGAGGGTCTTCTTTTTATGTATCAAGAAGAAAAAGTAGCCCGTGATGTTTACAACGTATTAGGTCAAAAGTACCCGTCAGCAAAAACGTTTGCCAATATTCAGCTTTCAGAACAAAAGCATATTGATGCCGTTGAAAATTTATGTATAAAATATGGTGTTGATATTTCAAACGTCAATGAAACTGCCGTCGGTGAATTTATTTTGCCAGAGTTGCAAACGTTATACAATACCCTCATTCAACAAGGCAATATCTCGCTCACCCAAGCTTATAAAGTAGGACAGGCTATCGAGATCAAAGACATTGAAGATATAGATGTGCGTTTAAGCGCCACAAATTTGCCCTCAGACATCCGAACGGTCTATGAAAGTTTACGTGCTGGCAGTGAAAGTCATCTTACGGCGTTTAACAAGCAACTCTAAAAATATTAACTATAATATAACGTAACGCGAAGGAGGAAGTTTTGAAGATTTTATTGCTTGAAGATGATATCCTCCTTGGTGAAACACTTGAAGAGATGCTTACAGAGGCTCATTACGGTGTCCATTGGGTCAAAGATGGTGAAGAGGCTGCTGCGGCGACCTTCGATACGGTTTATGATCTTTATATTTTGGACATCAACGTTCCAAAGATCAATGGATTTCAGCTGCTTGAAGAGCTTCGTGCAGCAGGTGATAATACCCGCGTCATTTTTATCAGTGCGATGAGTGATATGGCGTCGATTTCCAAAGGGTTTCGTTTGGGTGCAGACGATTATCTCAAAAAACCGTTTTTTCCTGAAGAATTACTCGTACGCATTGATGCGAAATTTACTCAATTTCAAAAAGTTATTCAACATGGAGAGATTAGCTTTAATCCTCAGAATAATGAAGTACATAAAGAAGGGCGTCTTATCACGCTTGGAGATGTTCAGCTTCCAATGTTGCGAATTTTTATCCAAAATATCGGCAGAACGCTCACAAAAGAGACGCTGTTTGATTTAATGGAACACCCAAGCGACAGTGCACTGCGTGTCGCTATTAATAAGCTTAAAACTACGACAAATTGGGAAATTCAAAACATACGTGCAGTGGGGTATCGCCTTGAAACACGCTGAAACAGAGTCGTTTATCAAAAGTTTTTTGGTTTTTTTCATCTCCTTGTCTCTCTTGAGCGGCTTGCTTTTTTGGTTTGAATATACCCAAAAGCGTCATGCGCTCAAAGAGGCTGTTTTCAATGAGATGAAAGTGTGCAGTTTTGATCTCAAGTGTCAACAATTCACGTTTGATTTTGCACCTTTACAGACGGCAACACTTTATGTACTCACTCAAGACAAGAGCGGATACTATGCCCTTTTTTCTATTCCCAGCAGTAAATATGCGTTAAAACTGCATCTTTCTCAGGAATATTTCGATGCACGGCTGCATCAAACACAAAACTCGTTGCTTCAAGCTTTTTTGATGACCCTTTTGATTTTAGCAATTATCTCTGCTCTCTTTTCATTTTATACCCTCCATCCATTGAGAAAGGCATTGCGTTTAACTCAAGAGTTTAGCCGTGATATTCTTCATGATTTTAATACGCCCCTTTCAAGTCTAAGACTAAATGTCAGCCTCTTAAATGTCTCCGAAAGTGAAAGCAAAAAAATCCGGCGTATCGAGCGAAGTATTCAGACGATGATTTCACTGGGGGACAATTTACGCAGTTATCTCGAAGGTCACTCCTTGCAAAAAAAGAGTATCGATTTACGTACGTTAGTCGAAGATCGTGTAACAGCGATTCAAAAGCTTTATCCCTCTGTCTCTTTTATTCTTGATCCTTCCACCCTCTCAATCAACACAAATCCGGATGCTATCACTCGAATATTGGACAACCTTTTGAGTAATGCGTGCAAATACAACAAAGAAAACGGCTCCGTATGGATATCCATCCATTCTGCTACAAAAACACTTCATATTGATGATAACGGCAAAGGGATTGAAAATCCTGAAAAAATATTCGACCGTTTTTACAAAGAGCATGAAAGAGGTTTGGGACTTGGATTGCACATCGTTAAAAAACTGTGTGACGAACTCAAAATTCCCATTTATGTTAAAAGTATTTTACATCAAGGGACAAAGTTTACCCTCGATTTACACACAATAGTACATCAGTAATTTTTCTAGGGTATCATAATACTTAATATTATGCATTTTGAATTCTCAAGAAAATCATTCAAAATGCGTAATACTAGATAATAATTTAAATACAAAGGAGTGTCTATGAAATTTTTACCTTTTTTAACTACGCTGATGCTTTTAGTATCAGTTGCCCAATGTGAGAGTATTATCGATACCCAAATTGATCAAATCATGAAAGCACCTGCGAATGAGCGATATGAGCTGATGAATCAACTCAAAACAAAGATTGCAACGATGAATGAAACCGAAAGAAATGAAGCTTTGCAAAAGCTCCAAGGCGGTATGGGCAAGGGTATGAGTAAAGGTTCACAAAATAATTTCTCCGGTATACCGATGCAACAGATGAATCGAAACGGCTCAGCACAGCGTCAAATGAATACCAATACGCAGCAAAATTTTCAAAATCGACGCTAAAAATGAAAAACAGTAAAGCATTTTTCTACTTCTTGTTATTGATTTCTCTTCCCATATATGCTGCAAATGATGCTGATCTTGATGGAGTGGATGACGCAATAGATAAGTGTCCTAATACCCCTTTTAGTGATCTCGCTGATGCGTATGGGTGTACAACCTCATCGCTTTACACCCAAACCTCTTACGATATCATCATGGGACTTAACCTCTCTAGCATAAATGCAAACACCCTGGAAAATACGAAAACTTACAACACTACTATACAAGCGGATATCTACCATGGCAATTTTTCAGCTCAATTGCTTGCTTCTTATTTCAAATCAAAAGACAGCACTTACAGCGATAAAGGATGGAATGACACCCAGGTAAACCTCTTTTATCTTTTTAACCCAACCAAAGAATTGATGATTCAAACGGGGATAGGTGTTAGTTTATCTACCTATTCTACACTTTACAACAATGAAGCAGCCGATTATATGGCTTCCCTTTCTCTTCAATACTCACTTGATAAAAACATTAATCTCTTTGGCGGCTATAGCTATACAATGGTGAATGATGACGATGTTGGTAATCTTCTAAACTACCAAAATACCAATGCATTTTACGCCGGAATCCGGTATCTGGACAATAAGAATAAATCACTCAGTGCATCTTATACAAATACCCAAAGCATCTATTCAAGCGTTGATCCCATTGAAACACTTTCATTTGGAGTCATGATTCCTCTCGACTTGCATTGGTTTGTTTTGGGAGATTATCGGTACGGACTAAGCGCCAGCGCCAGCGATCACGAAGCGGCATTGCGCATAGGTTATACTTTTTAGGGTAAACTATCATTATGACAAAAGCCAAACTCCTCCTTCTCGAAGACGACCCAAATCTCTCTGAAAGTGTGAGCGAATATTTAAATGAACAGGGGTACGATGTCGTTTGCGTCTATGATGCCTCCTGCGCTGAGGATATCTTGTATGAACAAAAATTCGATCTTCTCCTTTTGGATGTCAATGTTCCCAATGGGAATGGTTTTTCCCTGCTCAAAAACTCTCGTCATGAGGGCAATCATACCCCTGCCATTTTTCTCACCTCACGCAACGCTATGGACGATGTTGAAGAGGGATTTGCAAGTGGGGCAGATGATTATCTGCGCAAACCTTTTGCACTTAAAGAGCTGTTATTACGCATCCAAACCATTTTAAAACGCAGTTTTTATCATCCTATCAGTGAATCCATCGATTTAGGGGAAGGTATCACTTATGATACGCACAATCAAGTGTTAAAAATAAATGGCGTGGAACAAAATCTTCAACTCAAAGAGCACAAACTTCTTAAACTCTTTTTACAGCATAAAGGAGAGCTTCTGATTCACGAAGTAATCATGGAACACCTATGGGATTTTGATGAGACCCCAAGTGACGGAAGCCTACGTACCTACATCAAAACCCTTCGTAAATTATTAGGAGGTGAGCGTATTGTCAGCCACAAACGCCTCGGGTATCAGTTCCGCTAAATACCGTACACTAAAACGCTTTTTAGCACTGTATGGAGTGATGAGCATCTTGATCTTAGCCCTTATCGGTACACTCTATTACCAGTTTCAACGCTCTCAAATGCTCTCATCTCACCGCCTCGCAATGCAGCTTCAAAGCGAAACCTATATGCCAAAAGTGAAAAAATGGCTTGAAAATGGGCATGATTTAAAAACTTTTCCTAGTGATTTAGCGTATAAAACGGCATTATATGGCTACGATAAAGACCTTCTCGTTGGAAATACACTCAAGCGTTCCATAGATTTTAATGAAAATATCTATCTTGATTCACGATACATTCACCTCGTTTTGCCCCTCGCACCCTATGGCTTGGGAGAATACTATCTCGTCTTTGAAACGCCGGATGATGAACTGTGGAAAACTCAAACCATACAATATTTTCTCATTTTCGGCTCACTTCTTTTTCTGATTCTTGCTCTCATTGGCTTTGGACTTTCACGCCTTCTTTTACGCCCCATGAACGAAGCTATCGCATTACTCGATGATTTTATCAAAGACACTACCCATGAGCTCAATACTCCCGTCAGTGCCATCCTCACCAACATCGAAACGCTCAAAGAAGAAGCTCTTTCCCCATCCGTGCTCAAAAAACTAAACCGCATCGAAATCGCCTCGCGCACCATCTCCACCCTCTATGATGATCTCACCTACCTCATCCTCAATCATGATCTTGCAACACTCAACGTAACACTCAATATGAGCGATTTACTGCATGAACGCCTTGAATATTTTCGTCATCGAATCGAGCAAAAGAAGATTCATCTTGATTTGCATATCTCTCCCGATATTCTCATCATAATCGATCAAACCAAAGCCATTCGCGTCATCGACAATCTCCTCTCTAATGCGATCAAATACAACCGCATGGGAGGAAAAATCACCATACATCTGGATGAATACCAACTATGTATCGAAGATAACGGCATTGGAATTTCTCAAGATATGATAGAGCGTGTATTTGAACGCTACACCCGCGCCGATAAAAGCGTGGGTGGATTCGGGATAGGATTGCACATTGTTGCCATGATCGCCAAAGAGTATGATTTTGATATTACTATTGAATCGGAAGAGAAGATGGGGACCAAAATTTGTGTGAGATGGGAATATTCCCACTAAAGTGGGAATGACGAGAAGAAAATTACTTTTTCAACGTTGCAATGTACTCTGAAAGAACTTTCATATCCGCATCACTGAGTGCTGCCATTTGCCCTTTCATCAGCGCACCCATACCTTTGGTATTACGCGTTCCAGCTTTATAGCCTTTAAGTGCGTCAAGAGTTTTATCGCTTTTCCATCCAGCAATTATTTCAGATTTTCCAAGAGCTGCTTTTTCACCTTTTTGACCGTGACATGCGGCACATTTTTGAAACACTGCAGAACCGTCCGCAGCGTTTAACATAAGAGTAAGACCTAATAGTGCAAATAATGTTTTCATAATTGAATCCTTTTTATTATTTTATACGCCGAAGGAACAAAGTCCCTTTCGGCTACGCTAACGCTTAGTTTTACCCACAAGGGGCACAATGCCTTCGGCAGGAAGCCCAGCGCACATCTGTGCTTATTTTTTCAATGTATTTTCATTAACCGCAACTCGGCACATTTCCCGAATCACTGCCGTATTCTTTAGCAAAATCACCGACATCTTGCAATTTCTCTTTCATGTCAGGATTAGTAAGTATCGGTAACGCTCTTGGGAATCTTTCTCCATACTCTTTGATAAATCCTTTTGCACCATCAGCAAAAAGTTCTTCCCATTCGGCTACGGTATGATCCGCCGCAAACTTCGTCCCATTCATCCCAAACGATGCTTTAAACGATTTTAGATAGGTTTTTTGACCTGTCTTAGCATCCGCATGCGCCATTGACGCAACCAAAGCCATAGAGGCAACTAAAAGTAAAAACTTGTTCATTGATAACTCCTGTTTTTAAAAGAACCTCTTAAAGAGATTCTTTTTAGATATCAGCAGTATAAAAAAAGATTGTGGAGGGATTGTGAAGAGGATTAAAGGTTTTTAAATTTATCAATCAAAACAGAAATTTGTTTCTCTTGCTCATAAAGAGCAAAACTTTTTCGAACATAAGCATGAAGAAGTGTTTTGAGATCATTGTTCCCCTCAATGTGAAAATCTTCGCTCATTTGTTTGGTGAGGAACTTTGCAAAGTCCTCTTCAACGTCGATGTCATAACGTTTGGCATTGAGAGTGAGCGCAACGTTCACAATTATCCCAATAAGCTTTCGATTTTAGAAACGATGGCTTCGATCTCAATATCTTTTTCAAGTAATTCGTTCTCAAGCTTAGCAAGCTCATCATCTTTACCCTTGAGACTTGCTTGAAGCATTGCGATTTCTTCTTGGAGAACCTTAAGCTCATCATTTTCAGCCGCGTGTTTTTCAATCAATTGAGTTGTAAGAGCAGTAAGACGTTCTATCGGAGTGGGATTAAAAAGCATGATTAACCTTGCGTATGGATGTGTTGACTATAATTCTATCATATTTTACACTAGGTTAACACTCTTTGCCAATTTTTAAAGTCTATACCTTGTATCATATTTGGCGAATTCGCGCAGTTGAGAAAACTATTGATTGAGCCTTTTTAAGTATAAGTCGTATACTATGTGTGAACGATTATGTGATTAACAAATCCAACGAAAGGGGATATTATGGCAAAAGGTCAAGATTCAAAAAAAGCAGTTAAAAAAGCACCGACAAAAACATTAAAAGAAAAACGCAACGACAAAAATTCGAAAAAAAGTTAGATATTAGGTATCATTAAAAAACGATGATTCAGCCTCTCGTTTTTTCATTACCAAATAAAACACCTTTTCCTCAAAAACTTCATCTAAAAACTCACCTTAATCAAGCAGCCTATAGGCAGTCATCCTCCTTAGAAAACAGCATTTGCGCTATAATTCGACCACTATAAACCAAATTAATTCAGGGTAGTATTTTGCCAATATTTAAAGTCCATACCCCGTATCAAGCTGCCGGTGATCAGCCTGTTGCTATTGAAGCACTAAGCTCCAGTATTAAAGATGGTCAACGCTATGTCACACTAGAAGGTGTAACAGGTAGCGGTAAAACGTATACTATGGCGAAGGTTATCGAGAGCGTTCAGCTGCCGACCATCATCATGACGCATAACAAAACTCTTGCAGCACAACTGTACAGTGAATTCCGCAGTTTCTTTCCGGATAATCATGTTGAGTATTTTGTATCGTATTATGATTACTATCAGCCGGAAGCGTACATCCCGCGTCAAGATTTGTTCATCGAAAAAGACAGCTCCATCAACGATGAACTGGAGCGTTTACGTCTCTCCGCTTCTGCCAATCTCCTCAGCTACGATGATGTTATCGTTGTGGCATCTGTCTCTGCCAACTACGGACTGGGTGATCCTGAAGAGTATGAGAAAATGGTGCAGATTGTTGCTGTTGGGGATGAGATCAATCAGAAAAAACTTTTGCTTCGTCTTGTTGAGATGGGATACTCTCGTAATGATGCGTATTTCGATGGCGGAGATTTCAGGGTTAATGGAGAAGTGATCGATATCTATCCCCCGTATTGGCAGGATCAGGCGGTGCGTATCGAATTTTTCGGGGATGAAGTGGAGCAGATACGTTTTTTTGAACCTCTGAGCAATACGATGACCGAGAAACAAGAGACCGTCACTATCTTTGCGACCAGCCAGTTTGCTGTTGGAGCTGAGAAACTCTCACGTGCCATCAAACGTATCGAAGATGAGCTGGGAGAACGTCTTCAAGAGCTTGAAGCTCAAGGCAAAATTGTCGAGGCGCAACGGCTTCGTCAACGATGTGAGTTTGATCTGGAAATGTTGCAAGCTACTGGGATGTGTAAGGGGATCGAAAACTATTCACGTCTTTTAACCGATAAAAAAGCAGGAGAAGCACCGTATACCTTGCTGGATTATTTCACACTTCATCATGATAAGTTTCTCATCATTGTTGACGAATCACACGTGAGTTTGCCTCAGTTTCGGGGGATGTTTGCTGCGGATAGAAGTCGAAAAGAGGTTCTCGTCGATTATGGATTCCGTCTTCCAAGCGCACTGGATAACCGTCCCCTTATGATCGGAGAGTACCTCGATAAATCTCCTCACTATCTTTTCGTTTCTGCAACACCATCAGCTCAAGAATTGGAATTAAGTTCCACAGTAGCGCATCAAATCATCCGACCGACAGGATTACTTGATCCCCCCATCACCATCAAACCATCTACCAACCAAGTCGAAGACTTACACGATGAGATCAAAAAAACGGTTGCCCTTGGGGATCGTGTTCTTGTAACCGTATTGACCAAAAAAATGGCAGAAGCTCTCGCTAAATATCTGGCTGATTTGGGAATCAAAGTCCAATACATGCACTCAGAGATTGATACCATCGAGCGCAATCAGATTATTCGCGGTCTTCGTGTGGGGGATTTTGATGTCCTTATCGGAATCAATCTTCTTCGGGAGGGATTGGATTTGCCGGAGGTCAGTTTGGTCGCGATTTTAGATGCGGATAAAGAGGGTTTTTTACGTTCAGAAACGGCTCTTATCCAAACCATCGGACGTGCTGCACGTAATGAGCACGGCCGTGTTATTCTGTACGCTCAAAGAATCACCGGCTCCATGGAACGTGCCATCAAAAAAACCAATGACCGACGCGCAATCCAAGAAGCCCATAATATCCTTCATGGAATCGTCCCAACTACTACTATGCGCTCACTGGATGAAAATCTCAAACTCGAAGATGTGGGTGATTTATACAACCGTTCCAAAAAAGCCAAAACGCTTCCTGCAGCGGAACGAAAGAAACTCATTGATGAACTCAGTCTCAAAATGAAAGAAGCAGCAAAAAAACTCGAATTCGAAGAAGCGGCACGTCTGCGCGATGAAATTGCAAAAATAAGGAAATTATAAATCATGGATGACATGCTCAACAACCTCTCAACGTACGGCTATGCTATTTTATTTTTATACTCATTAGGCGGTGGTTTTCTCGCTCTCTTAGGTGCAGGGGTACTGAGTTTCATGGGTAAAATGGACATTACCCTCTCCATTACCATCGCATTTATCGCCAATTTTATCGGTGATGGATTGCTTTTTTACATGGCGCGTTATCATAAACGGGAGATGATGGAATATCTAAGCAAACACAAACGAAAACTTGCTTTTTCACATCTCCTCCTCAAACGTCGCGGCTCATGGATTATCGTTATCAAAAAGTTTATTTATGGTCTCAAAACACTGATTCCCCTTGCGATTGGTTTGAGTAAATACAGTTTTTTGAAATTCAGTCTCTACAATGCAATCGGAGCTTTTATCTGGGCTGTAGTCGTTGGGGGATTAAGTTATCTTTTTGGAGGAGCACTCATCGAGGGGTATAAAATGGTTTCTGATAAACCGTATTTAGCCCCTGTCATGCTGCTTCTTGTTGGTGGAAGCTTGTGGTTTTACCTAACTCAAGCAACGAAGAGAAAGTAAGTTAAAAAACCAGTTTTTCTTCTGTTGTCGGGGCCTGATCGTCTTCTACACCAGGTGTTTGTGATACATCGGTAAAGTTTTCCGTCTCATTGCCGTCTGTGCTTTTATTTTCCGTATAGACGCCTGCGGGACGATCAAAATAGCGCTTAGTATTGGGATAGATACGGAACATATCCTCGTAATAATAACGAAATACCTGCCCTGCCGCTCGTCCACCGGTTTCACTGCGTCGCATCGGGGTATTGTTATCATGCCCATACCAAACAACCGTCTCTACCGTAGGTGAATAACCGATAAACCATGCATCGACATTTTTATTGGTCGTTCCTGTTTTTCCGGCGATTTCGACTCCTCCTACACGCGCTGCCGTACCGGTTCCAAATGAAACAACATCTTGTAAAATCGATGTCATTAGGTAGGTTTGTTCTCGCGTATTGACTTGACGCCGTTTATTTTCATATCGGAACGTTTCTCCTTTAGGAGTAATGACGTGACGAATTAATATAGGGTTGGTCTGAACTCCGCCACTTGCAAACATCGTATAATATTTTGCTAAATCATGCGGTGAAATTGCAATTGTCCCTAAAGCAATCGAAAGATCAGGGGGGAAATTTTCAACAATCCCATAGCGATGCAGTCCCTCTACTACTTTTCCAAAACCCATATCGCTCACCATATTAATGGTTGCAAGGTTACGTGAATAGGTGAGCGCATTGCGGATAGTGACCATCCCTTTGTACTCATTTTTATAGTTTTTTGGTTTCCACTCTTTCTCTTCCCCGTCATCCCCTTTATAGGTATACGTACGGGCAATATCTGGAACAAGGGTTGCCGGAGTCATTCCGCTATCAAGTGCAACTTGGTAAATAAACGGTTTGAATGCAGAACCCGGTTGACGCTTGGCTTGGGTAACACGATTATAAGAACTAACGGAGTAATCATATCCGCCAACCATTGCCAAAACTTCCCCCGTATTAGGGTCCATGCTCATCAATGCCCCATTAAGCTGAGTTTGCATATTTTCATCCAGCTCACCCGCTTCTTCGGCACGTTTCAAAATCTCATTTCGTCCGGATTGGAGTGCTTTATAACCCGCTTCTTGAAGTCTCATATCGATGGTGGTGTAAATCTTGTATCCGCCGCTGCGAATATCGGGAAACGCATCACCAAGCTGTCGCATAACCTCATCAATAACATATGGACCTGAATTTTTACTCAACGTATCATTGAATACTTTTGGTCGCTCTTGCGTCGCTTTATCGTACGTATCTTGATCAATCCATCCAAGCGTTAACATTCGCTCGATTATACGGTTGGCACGCCCAAGATTTAGCTCATAGTTTTTCGTCGGTGCATAAAAGTTCGGTCCTTTTGGAAGGGCAACCAGCATTGCCATCTCTTTAAGGGTCAGCTCTTTAAGCTGTTTATGAAAATACCCATCGGACGCCGTTTTAATACCATAATAACCGTGACCCAAATAAATTTCATTAAGATAACGCTCCATAATTTGCTCTTTACTGAGCTCTTGTTCGATACGAATGGCGTACAATACCTCTTTAAACTTACGGGTAAAATTCTTATCGCGCGTCAAAAGGGCATTTTTAACGAGCTGCTGCGTGATCGTACTTGCTCCCTCTTTGAGCTTTCCTGCCGATACGTCTTTGACAATAGCGCGCATAATTGCATCCGGATTAACCCCATGATGTTCAAAAAAATCGGTATCTTCGATCGCCACCAATGCTTCGATAAGTTGAGTAGGAATGTTTTCAAAAGAGACATAATAGCGGTGTTCATCGCTAAATAAATTGGCAATTTTTTCACCGTTTCGATCATATACTTCGGTCGTTAGGCGAGGCTTATAATTGATAAGCTTTTGGGTTTCGTACTCAAAATTGTAAATTATGTATCCCAAATAGCCTACTGGAATCATAATAAGAATTCCCAGTGTAATCCATAAATTTTTATTCATTCTCTGTCCTGTGTTAAACTCTAAATTCTCGTGTTTTAAAATCTGCTTCGATAAGAGTGCGTGTATAGTCCTCTTGAGGATTTTGCAAAACGTTTTTCATAGTGCCCTCTTCGATGATTTTACCCTCTTTAAGAACGCAAATATCCTCGCATAAATCCGATGCGACACCCATATCGTGCGTTACAAAAAGAGTTGAAAATCCCAACTTCTCTTGCAATGATTTGAGTAAGGCGCTCATCACTTTTTTTGCTTCAGGATCCAATGCCGTCGTTGGTTCATCCAATAAAAGCAGTGATGGCTCGCTCATGAGTGCCATTGCTACAACTACCCGCTGCAATTGACCCCCTGAAAGCTCACTGGGATAACGGTTTTGTAATTCAAGATCCAACTCAAGCCACCCAAAAATCTCTACCACCCGTTCACGCGGATAAAACATCTGGTCTTTTATTTTTGTGAGCGGTGAAAGTGCCGTAAATGGATTTTGCGGGACTAAAGAGACACTTTTCCCTCTGACCCACTCGAAGTCAGAACGTTTTTGCATTCGAACATCCAAGGCACTGTCCGACATTCCCAAAAGTGCTTTCAGGATCAACGATTTACCGCTGCCGCTTTGCCCTACTAATGCGAGTGAAGTACGAATTTCAAAAGAACACTCAACAAGCGTTAATTCTCCATAGCGAATAATCAACTCATCGATATTAATAGACTTCATCGCGCTATTTTATCCAATTGTGACTAAAACGCTCACACACCTGTTTTAAAGTTTCCTCTGAAATATCTATACGTGCAATCAGACGAATAATTGAGCGCTTAACCGTCGGCTGACGAATGGCACCCACACTGATTCCAAACTTCTCTTTGAGGGAGGCTTGAATCTCCATCACGATATGATTATCCCCGATTTCAACAGGAAGAATCAACCCCTGAATCTCAATACCAAGAATCTCTTTGATAATACGCTGGCGCTGTTTTATTTTTTCTTTTAAGTCACGAATATTTTCTTGAATGTAATTTAATGCATGATGAGCCAATGCCGTATCGTATAAAGAGGGTGCGGTTGCATAAATAACATTTTTGGCACGATTTATGAGATATTCGCTGATATGAGCGGATGAAAGAACGTAGGCTCCAAAACTCCCATACGCTTTCCCCAGTGTCCCCATTTTTATCATCTTGTTCGTGGGAGAAATCTCATAAAAATCGAGAATCCCCATTAGATGTTCCCCAATCACCCCGCTGCTGTGTGCCTCATCGAGAATCACCAAAACATTATGGCGTTCACACACTTCTAAAACAGCTCGCGAGAGAAGATCTCCCCCCATCGAGTAAATCCCCTCAACGGCGACGATAATTCGTTTCTCGTGCGCTTTAGCAATCGCGTTTTCCAATGCACTCGCATCATTATGGGCAAAAAATTCGACCCGTCCCTCACACATCTTGGCTCCCATTACACCGCTGGCATGATACTCTTCATCCATCAACAGCACATCGCCTTTGCGTACCAA
Source organism: Pseudomonadota bacterium (assembly GCA_043797085.1). Lineage (GTDB taxonomy): Bacteria > Campylobacterota > Campylobacteria > Campylobacterales > Sulfurimonadaceae > Sulfuricurvum. The sequence continues at coordinate 93,701 of JAZDQA010000013.1, forward strand.
CGCTTCCATAAGACCGATGTTGGCGTTAAATCCGCTCCCCATCACAATTCCCGCTTCAAAACCGTTCGCTTCATAAAGTGCCATTTCAAAATTTTGATGAATAGGGTGATAGCCGTTGACAAGCATTGAGGATTTTGGGGAGTGATAAGCGTAGTGTGAAAGAGTTTTACACGCTTTATCGTGCAATTCTTGATGATGCGCCAAACCTAAGTAATCATTGGATGCCATATCGATTAAAGCCGCATCCACCACATGACGTTCGCGATAGCGTCCGGAGCGTTTTAGAGCTTTGAGTTCGTTGGCGTAAAGGTTGTTCATCATAGAAAAGGCTTAAGCACTTCAATGCAAAGCCCCATAGCGGTACTTTCATATCCTCTAGTCTCACGAATATACGGTTTACAAAATCCCTCAACCATACACGCACCCGCTTTGCCACGCCACTCACCGCTTGCGATGTAGCGATCAATATCATCGGGATCAAAAGGATTGAAAAAATAGTGGGTAGAGGAAATATCGAGCAGTTCCAAACGAGGGGTTTTGTAAATCATACAGGTGAGAATAGCAACTTCACAACCGCTTTGCGTCGCTAAAATAGCACGTGCATCTGCTTCGTCTTTAGCTTTTCGAAGAATTTTACCCTGAGCGGTCACAACCGTATCCGCTACAAGCAAAGGAAAATCATTGCATCCGAATTTTTCATAGTTGACGCGATATTTTCCCAGTGTTGCTTGGTAGACAAAATTTTTAGGGCAAGAAGAGATAATCGAGTCTTCATCAAAATCGATGGACTCTTGGAAAAAGGGGATACTAGCCGAGCAAAGAAGTTCGGCTCGAGTGATGGAAGAAGAACAAAGACGGAGCATTTAATTAATAAGCATTTCGTAAAACTACACCGATAAAGATGGCAATAACACCCAATATAATATTTACCGGAACCATATATTGAGCAATCGGAGTCAACATTGCTTTTGCACGCCCTAGATCATTGTTGACAAGTGCTTTTTGTGCTTGATTGCGTCGATAAATCATAACGCCCAAATTAATCGCCATAATCATCCATATCGCCTCTTTGATATGAACGGTTTGATACAAACTCATCGCATAATCATCGATTACATTTCCCATCGCATCCATGGCCGCAGCACGAAAACCTAGTCCTACTGCCATGATGACCGCTGTAATAATCAAAATAACTGCAAACGGCGTTACAATAGTAAAAAGGCGTTTAAGGGTATGCGCCGCACGCTCCATTTTAATTTTTGGATCGGTAATCATCGCACACGATTGATGAACGGCAAAACGGATGGCAATCATCCCTCCGACCCAAATAACCGCACTGATAACGTGTAAAAAGATAATCGTTAGACGATAATCGGCAAACAGTTGGACTAAAAATTCTTTCACGCAAGTTCCTTGGTAATATATGCCAATGCAGCTTCAAGTGCTTCATTTATCTTCGAAGGATCTTTTCCGCCCGCTTGAGCGAAATCCGGACGTCCTCCGCCACCGCCGCCAACGATCGGTGCGATAGCTTTGACCCAGTCTCCCGCTTTTACGGAGGAATTTTTGACCCCGCTGGCAAGTAGAACTTTATCGTCTTTGACTTGGAACAACATTACACAAATCGACTCGTGTCCATTCTTAAGCTCATCGATACGCTCTTTGATATCGCCTAATCCAAGTTCCGCCACAACAACCGCCGTAGTCCCCATCATCGTGACCGTGATCTCCTCTTTCGAAGAAGAAGCCAATGCGGTAATTTCGGTTTTAAGGCTTTTTACTTGCTCTTTAAGGCGCTCTATTCCTGCCAATATATCTCGATTTTTTACGGATGCTTCCAGCTCTTCGAGAAGATGGCGATTGGCTTTAAAAACATTGTACGCCGCATTTCCGCAAACTGCTTCGATACGTCGCACACCCGCACTTACGCCGCTTTCTTTGGTGATGATAAATGTTCCGATGGTTGCCGTGTTATCGACATGGATACCTCCACAAAACTCTACCGATGCCGTCCCAAAATTGACAACACGAACGGTATCGCCGTATTTTTCACCAAATTGCGCTTTTGCACCGCTTTTTTTGGCTTCATCGATGCTCATCTCTTTCGTCACACCCTCTAGGGCATGGAAAATATGATAATTAACTTTCTCTTCAATTGCTCTAATCTCTTCATGACTCATTGCTTTTGGATGAGAGAAATCAAAACGCAATCGGTTATGCTCAACCAAAGAGCCCGCTTGTGAAATATGTTCCCCTAACAACTCGTACAACGCCGCATGAAGAAGATGCGTTGCGGAGTGGTGTTTCGCTATTTCATTGCGTGACACATCCACAACTGCTTCTACTGTTTCACCAACCATTATCGTCTCTTTGACCTCAACATGCGAAAGATTTAATCCATGGAATTTTTTCGTTTGAGTGACAACGGCTTTATCTGCGAGCATCCCATTATCACCGCATTGTCCGCCGCTTTCTGCATAAAAAGGAGTTTGTTCGAGAAGAACCCACCCTTTTTGATGTGCATGGAGCTGCTCAACCCGCTCGAAATTTTCACCCAATAAAGCTTGGATTTTTACTGGTGCCTTGGTGTAAGCATATCCGATGAACGTATTGACACCGAACGTCTCCAAAAGCGTTTTAAAATCACCCTCGACTGCCGTATCTCCCGAACCTTTCCATGCCGCTTTCGCACGAACACGCTGCTCTTTCATAAGAGTTTCAAACGTATCAGTATCGAGTGCGAGATTTTTCTCTTTGAGCATATCTTCGGTCAAATCCAGAGGGAATCCAAACGTATCATAAAGTTTAAACGCCACTTCACCGCTAAACGTCTCTTTGGTATTTTTGAGCTCTTCATTAAACAGCTCGATACCCGATGCAATGGTTTTGAAAAAACGCTCTTCTTCGAGCATGATTTGCTCTTTTAAGACCGAGAGTTTTTCCACGATATACGGATACTGTTTCCCCATAAGTTCCGCTACGGTGTCCGCAATCTCAAACATAAACGGCTTGGTAAATCCAAGGAGATACCCGTGACGTACCGCTCGACGCAAAATACGGCGAAGAACATATCCGCGCCCCTCATTCGAGAAATTTGTCCCTTGCGCAAGAAGAAAGGTGACAGTGCGGATATGATCGGCGATAACACGGTACGATGCACCGCTGGCATAATCATACGGCTTACCGATCAGAGCTTCAACTTTACGAATAATCGGCATAAATAAGGTTGAGTCATAGTTGCTTCGAACCCCCTCAAGGACTGCAACTGCACGTTCCAACCCCATCCCGGTATCAATAGAAGGTTTTGGCAACGGCTTTAACTCTCCCTTAGCATTGCGCTCGTACTGCATAAATACAAGATTCCAGATTTCCAAGAAACGATCCCCATCGCCTCCCATATAATCCTCTGATCCATTAAAATACTCAGCTCCCTGATCGACGAAAATCTCCGAACACGGACCGCAAGGACCCGTATCGCCCATCTGCCAAAAATTGTCTTTATCACCAAGACGCATAATACGATCAGCAGAAATATGCTTCTTCCACATCTCTTCCGCTTCATCGTCAGACTCATGAACCGTTACCCAGAGTTTATCCACAGGAAGTTTCATCACTTGCGTAATAAATTCCCACGCATGGGCAATTGCCTCTTCTTTAAAATAATCCCCGAAACTAAAGTTCCCAAGCATCTCGAAAAATGTATGGTGACGCGCGGTATGACCAACGTTTTCCAAGTCATTGTGCTTACCGCCTGCACGCAGACACGTTTGTGAACTGGTCGCTCTAGGATTAGAGGGAGCAGGAATATCGCCCGTAAAAATAGACTTAAACGGAACCATCCCAGCATTGGTAAACAACAACGTTGCATCATCAGGAACAAGAGGCGAACTCGCCACACGGGTATGGTTTTTTGATTCAAAAAAGGCTAAAAAAGCTTCGCGTACGTCCATCATGGGTTACTCTCATTTGGGTAAAATTGTCGCGATTATAGCGAAGATGAGTTTAAAGAAAGTAATTAGGTTTAAAAGAGAGGATTTCGGCTTCGTCGTCACTCCAGTGAAGACGGGTGTCTAGCTGGATTCCCGCCTTAGTGAGTGAAGTGCTATCGAGTGAATGATGAAAAAGAGCATTCGCTAAAAAGCAAACGTAAAAATAAAAACTTACGAAAAGGCTCTATTAAGTGCACTAAACATCGCCTTAATCGACGCAACAGTAATATCATTATCGCACCCGACACCAAAAAAATTCTGCCCATTTTCACTCTGAATCTCGATATACGCAACCGCTTCCGCACTGGAAAGTTCACCGCGTGAATGCTCGCTGTAGGAAAGAATTTTAAAATCATGTGAATACTCGACCATCAGAGCATTTTTGCATGCATCGATCGGACCGTTTCCTTGACCTTCTGATCGGATCGTTTTGCCGTTATGCGTATATTCGAGAACACATTTAGCCGAATGCTCTTTTGCACTCTCTGAAATCACCGAATAATCCACAAACTCAATGTCATGCGGTTCGCCAAAATAGGTCTTCTCAAAAATAGCTAAAATCTCTTCGCTTGAGAGCTCTCGCCCTGCTTTGTCTGTCACATCTTGAACGATTTTTCCTATCTCAGGGTGCATTTTCTTCGGCAGCGAATAGCCGAATTTATCTTCGAGGACGTAGGCTACGCCACCCTTACCTGATTGAGAGTTGATACGGATAATCCCCTCGTAATTTCGTCCGACATCCGCAGGATCGATGGGCAAATAGGGAACTTCCCAAAACGCATCGTCTTTGCCCCGCTGATATTCCATCCCTTTTTTAATCGCATCTTGATGTGATCCGGAAAACGCGGTATAAACCAACTCTCCGACATATGGGTGACGCTCATGGGTTTTCATGTCGGTACACTCTTCAACGATACGAACGACTGTTTCTAAATCGCTGAAATCCAACTGCGGATCGACCCCTTGGGTAAACATATTGAGCGCCAACGTGATGATATCGACGTTTCCGGTGCGCTCACCGTTGGAGAGCAACGTCCCCTCAACACGATCTGCTCCTGCAAGTAATGCGAGTTCCGTCGCCGCAACCGATGTTCCACGGTCATTGTGCGTATGGGTTGAGATCAAGACGTGCTCACGATTGTCGAGATGACGGCTCATCCACTCGATCTGATCGGCATAGACGTTGGGCGTTGCCATTTCTACGGTTGCAGGCAAATTGATAATCACTTTACGTGTTGCACTGATACCCCAAGCGTCTGTCACCGCATTACAGATACGGGCAGCATACTCCAACTCCGTCCCCGTAAAACTCTCCGGTGAATACTCTAAGCTAATTTCGCCATCATGCTTAAGAGCGCGCGCTTTCACCATATCGACACCCTCTAACGCCAAAGCAATAATCTCGTCCTGCTCTTTTCCAAAGACGATTTTACGCTGTGCCGTAGAGGTAGAATTATAAAGGTGTACAATCGCTTTTTTAACGCCCGCTAATGCTTCAAATGTTTTGTCAATCAAGTGTTCACGAGCCTGCACAAGAACTTGAACCGTTACATCATCAGGAATCAAATTTTGCTCGACAAGGGTTCGCAAAAAGTCAAATTCGACCTTAGAAGCAGAAGGAAATCCCACCTCAATATTCTTAAATCCAAGTTTTAGCAAGAGCGAGAAGAGAGAGAGTTTTTGATCCAAATTCATCGGAGTAATCAACGCTTGGTTTCCGTCGCGAAGATCGACACTGCACCAAATGGGAGCGTGCGTGATGGTTTTGGTCGGCCAAATACGATTTGGCAAATCAACTTGAGGATAAGGGCGATATTTGCCCGTGGACATGTTTTTCATGTGGTAACTCCTAAAAATTTCTCTTCTCTATTGCTCTTGCTGGTGCAATAAGTGACGTGATTATAGCAAAAAGGGCTTTTGTTGTTATATGTAAGCAAGCAAAATTAGGTACAATACTTGCTTTTATTAATTAAATTTAAAGGAGTCACGTGAATTCAATCACGATTGTTCACATTCACGATGATTTCACTTCCATTACTGAAGCAAAAAAGACGAGAAAAGGGACTGTTTTTTCTTCTAAAATACAGTTCACCGAACCCTATGAAATCGCCAATTACTTAAAAACTAAAAAGAAAATATACCTTTTTTTCTCCACTGACAACATTCTCGAAGAGTCCATTCTTCTTCCCTCGGTTATCAAAAACGAAGCTACCATACAAAGTGCCCTCCTCGCCAAAATTCATGACAATAACATAACTTCTGAAACGCTTATCTTAAATAAACTTTATACTACGCTCGATCCAACGGGGGAAAGCGCCATCCATCGTTACGAAGGACTCTATGAAAAAGAAATTCTCTCGACTATCGCTCCCGTCCCTAAGCATGAATACCTTCGCCGTATCAGTGTAGAACGTTATGCTCTTTTCGCTTTAGCACAACACGCGTTTAGAGGACGAAGTTATCTTTGTGTCTATACGGAAGAAACAAGAAACCTCATTGTAGCCGTAGACAATGGCACACTTTTATTTAGTCGTATCGGTTTTATTCAATCCGAAGATGAAACCGAACGGATTATGGAACAAATCAGCGACATCAATCGCACCGTCACGTATGCGCATCAACAATACCGTGAAGCTAAGTTTGAGTTTATTGCTATTTGCGGAAATATCGCCGATGGTGAGATCGTCCCGATGCAATTAAACGCCTCAACAGGTCTTGGCGTCACCGTACTGGCACCGACCCTTATCGTCGATGGATTGGAACCCAATCTGGCACAAAACAGTATTTTGGAAATCGGTATGCTGTTTTTAGATGACAATATGAATTTTCTCCCTAACAGTGTCAAAGCAGCTCGAGAGTTTTACCTAGGGAGTGCGATTGCGATTGCATTTGCATTTGCATTTATGCTGTTTGGATTATTTCAAAGCCATGATGCCTACACTTCCTACCAAGCTTCTCTGGACGAATACGACACCGTAGAATCCAGACTCTACCAAACCCTTCGAAACACCGATACCCTTGATGACAAACAACTCCAAGAGATCATAGCTCAACTCAAAAGTTCTACCCCCCTGCATCATCACCTTCTCGACGATCTGATCCTTTTTGATAATGTTTTAAAACTTATCAAGCCCCAAGCCGTGAGTTTTACCGAGGGAGGAGAGCTGACATTGGATTTTAAACATCAATACAAAACACTTATGGAGCTTTATCTCTTTGAAAAAAACTTTCGATATGAGGCAGGGAGGATCAAAGATACACAAGTTATCGCTACCTATAAAACTGACTACAATACCCTAACTTTTGAAGCTACACTAAAAAGAGGCGGAATACAGCCCGTATCTCCTCCACCAAGAAGGAGGAGACAATGATACTCAAATGGCTTCTCACATTTATCCTCCTTGTTTTTGGTATATTATTGCTTTCTTCCGTCACATGGTTTGATGGCAAACGCTCTTTGACAGAACAATTCACCCAAGGATATCGTGATAATATCATCGAACTCCAAAACATCAAATACACAAATCAGTGGATTCGTGATGTCGTCATTCCCAATTTTTCAACAATGCCCCTTTCCAAAGCCAATGCTGAGCTGGATATGATCAATTTTTACGATCGCTATACGCATACCTATAATTTTAAAGTCTCTCAATTTATCTATTACGACACCTCCGCTAAAATGGATATCGGTTTTTCATTTATCCCTAAAAATCAAGATGCCATTGATCGATTCCTAGCTCTTCATTACGAAAAAGGATTTTTACAAATCCAAAATATTTCTTCAAAAGAGGGAACAATCAGTGGTGTATTAACCATTATCCAACCGATGCAAGGAGACATAAATGCATCTGGACAATAAATCACTTCTCATTCTCTCTTCACCCTTAATACTTGCAGCAGGAATATGGTTTTTTGCGGCAGATACACTCGTTGAAGGGTTGGACTACTTTTTTGAACCCGTACAACAACAAAAAACTTCCAGCTTAGATGAAAAAAGAGAAGCGTACAGTTTTATTACAGGAAATAAAGAAGAATATGTATCCCTTTTAAAAAAAATCGATTTACGCAATAAAAACCGATTTTGGATCAGCGAACGCCTTTATCAACCATATTCACCTCAATCAACCGCTTCTGATACCCAAAGTCAGGGAAATTTAGGACTAAAGGCACCTCCCCCGCTCCTTCAATTTGGCGAGGGAAATATCACCGCTCCCACATCAACAACACCATCATGGAGTGTTCAGATGGTACTGCCAGATCAAAACATAGCCGTTATCAACAACCAAATCTACCACGTTGGTCAAAGCAGCAATGGGGTAAAATTGCTCGAAGTTGAATCCTCAAAAATACACATCCAAACCGCAAAGGGCTCTCAATGGGTAAAACTATTTCATTAATCGCATCATTATTTTTAGCGCTGATCTTCACAGGATGCTACACAGCCTCCCCTGCGACTCATCCAAAGTTACTGAGTGAGCAAACTCGTAATGCAACCGCATCAGGAGAAATAAAAAAATTTAACGACCAAAATAAAAATACTCCTCCTCCACCGATGGTCTTGCCAAATGTCTATCAAGATATCTCTCCCTTTAGCGGAAAGACCATCTCTCTCTCCGCTGAAAATGCCAACCTGCGCCAAGTACTGTATCTGATTTCCCAAAGCACCGGATTAAATCTCATCATCGACAGCGATGTTGATGCCAATACCACCATTACTTTAACACTGGACAAAGCCTCGACCGAAGATGCTCTCGATACCGTCATGGATCTCTCGGGATGTTCCTATACACTTAAGGGCAATATGCTCTATATCAAACAATATACACAACGTACTTTTTCTATTCCCTATATTCACACCCAAAGCTCTTTTGATTCGACACTCGGCGGAGATATACTAGGAACAGCAGGAAGTGCCTCTACTGCAATCAGCGGTAAATTTGCTCTCAACTATAAAAATCCTGCCGAAGCCAATGATTTTTACAAACAGCTTGAAGCCAATATAAAAGAATCGATTAGCCCAAATGGTAAATTTACCCTCAATAAATTTACTGGAATCCTCGTCGTTACTGATAAAAAATCGGTTCTTGACAGCATCGATGATATGCTCAAAAAAATCAAAAAAAGTGCCTCACGCCAAGTACTCATCGAGGCAAAAATTCTTGAAGTAGTCCTCAATGATACCCATCAACTGGGAGTCGACTGGGCTACACTGCCTGGAGCTATTGGAGATTTTTCATTTGGACAAGCATTAGGACTGGAAAACTTCAAAAAAGGTGGAGTACTCGCTTACAGTGACAAACATCTCAATGCCATTGTTACCGCTCTCGATACCGCAGGAGACATCCAAACCCTCTCTAATCCTCGTATCAAGGTTTCCAGTGGTCAATCAGCACTCATCACCTCCGGAAAACTCGTCCCTTTTTGGGATTTAGAAGTAACTCCTGGTACTTCTATTGGTACTATTTATACTCCGGCAATCTATGAATATACCCGCCGCGATGTTCTCGATGGTCTTTCGTTAGGAGTCACTCCAAAAATCACTGAAGAGGGGCAAATCATCCTCAATATCATCCCTGTCACCTCCAGTATCGAAGGGGAAAAAACCCTCGAAGGCTTCACGAGTACCGGTGGCACAACTACGACAGGAACGGTTGCCACCGCACCGATTATCAACATCAAAGAAGCCGGAACCATCATCTATGCCCGTGACAATGATCTTGTCCTCATTGGAGGACTTATCAACAACGTCAAAAAAGATGAACGTTCAAGCATCCCTTTACTCGGTGAAATCCCCTACTTAGGTGCTCTCTTTTCTCAAACAAACAAAAAAGATGAAAAACGCGAACTCGTTATTTTGCTTAAACTCAATTTGGTCGAATAATGAGAAGAATCACTCTCTTATCTCTTTTCCTAATAGCGTCACTGGGGGCTGACGAGCTCTCGTTTGGAGCAACACCAACAAGGGTCAAAGCTTCCACACCGCTGCAATCACTTCAAATTCACTCCTCAAAATCATTCGAATCGGCAGTACACTCTCTCAAAAACATTCCCGAATATCATAAACAATACACCGGTATCTATCAAAGCGGAGATTACTACGCCACACGCTATCAAAACAAAGCGTATCCTAAAATTCCGGCATGGATTATCAATGATTTTAAAAAAGCAAAATTCAACGACGCGCTTCTCCTCTATCCCGATCCTGCTAATATGCCTATCAAAAATACAATTTTTAGCCAAAAGCCTCCTTCATCCCAACTACCGACACGCATATCATCGACCGGCATAAAGCCTCCATCGCTTCAAACTTCCACACCTCCCCTCAACCGGCACGACCAAACACGACTCATCATAGATGCCTCAAAAGCTCATCAACAACACGATTACACCCAAGCCACTATCTATTATGAAATGATGGTAGCCTCCGGTATGAAAGATCGCCAAATCCTCATAAATCTAGCCTATCTCTACGGTCGTGAGGGTTCTTCCAGCCTGCTCGAAAAAAAAATCGAAGGAAAACGAGGGATAAATGATTATCTCTATGCGTATGGCGTAGGAGCACTCGAAGCCGGACGAAGTGATTTGTACAATACCCTCTCTGCGCATTTGATCTACGACAAAAGCGGTAAACTTGCCATGCTCTGCGGTTACTTTTTCGAAAAAGAAAATGACCCAAAACGTGCATACGCTTTTTATAAAATGGCATACGATACCGCACCCAATGATCCCCATATCCTCTATGCCTACGCCCGAAATGCCGATATGCTAGGAGACAAAGAAAAAGCACTCTATCTCTATACTCAGCTCTCGCAGCTGGGTTCTAATTTCGAGCCCTTGCGAATCGCATCGCAATCACGTATCCAAATCCTAAGGAGCATCCAATGAAAAAAGGGTTTACACTTGTAGAGTTATCCATTGTTATGGTTATTATTGGGCTTCTCATAGGGGGAAGCATGCAAGGATTACGAATGATGAGAGACCGTGCAAAAGTTCTTGAAACCAAACAGCAGCTTGATGCACTCAAAGAGGCAATTTACGGATATGCTTTAAACACCAATACTCTCCCAGCAACACTTGCAGACTTAAATTCCACTGCCCTTGAGCGAGATTCTTGGGGAAATACTATATTATATCGACCGGATGCAGCACTTCTCACCGACCCTTGCCGTCCAGCTTCTACTCTCTCCACCACATCAGGTGATTTTATTCAAACCGATATTGCCTTCATCCTCGTTAGTCGTGGTAAAGATTACAGCATTGCCCATACTACCTTAGGATTAGATACCCCCTTATTTAATCAGAGAGATCACGATAGCGATCCTGCAACATCTGAGTATGACGATCATTTTTTATCGATTACTCGCGCACAACTTCAAAGCAATATAAATTGCCAACAAAATGAATTACAAATCCTAAATTCACGATTGCCAATAGCGACACAAGGGGTATCCTATTCAGGAACAATTGCTTCAAGCGGTGGTAATGGAACGTACGCATACACCTACAATGGAGCTGCTACAACCACGATTAATGGCGTTACTTTTACAAATATTGCAGGAAATGGTACCTATAATGGCTCTCCAATTATTGCCACATCATCTGTAATAGATATAGTCGTCACTAGTGCAGGACAAACTCGAACACGTAGCTTTATTTTAACCGTTGATTCCAATGGTAGCTAAAAAGGAAAATCTATGCACCCACCAAAACCCATAGGACAACTCCTCAAAGAACTCGGTTTCATCAGTGATGAGCAAATCGAAGTTGCACTGGATGTTCAAAAAGTTAATCCGAAATTCTTGGGGGAAATCCTCCAAGAACTCGATTTTATCACCGCCAATGAAATCGCTGAAGCTACCGCGATTCAAAACAATCTCGATTTCGTCGATCTCGACTCTATCACCCCAACTCTCGAAGCCTTGGCTCTCGTTCCTGAAAATATGGCTCAGGTACGCTTTATCCTCCCCCTCTACGTTGATGGAGATGTTCTCACTATCGCCACCCAAGACGTCAACGATCTTATGACCCTCGACTACTTGCGCAAAGAGACCCGAAAACAAATCCGTTTTGTCATCGCGGATAAAAGCAAAATTTCACGATACGCACAAATCTACTATCATCAACTCTCTAACCCCATCGAAGTTGAAATCCGTGCCTTGGCGAAAAGAGCAGCTGAACATTTCCCTATTGATATTGTTCGTTTGGTTGATTTGATTATTAACAACGCGATCAAAGACCGCACCACCGACATCCACATCACCCCTGAGGGGGCTGCTACTCACGTCTTTTATCGTATCGATGGAGTTATGCGTCACTATTATTCTATCCCTATCGACTTGCACGGACAAATCGTTGCGCGGATAAAAATCATCAGTGAACTCGATATCTCCGAACAGCGCAAACCTCAAGACGGAGCGTTTACTTACGAATTTTTGCATGATAAATTCGACCTTCGTGTCTCTTCTATGCCCACCAATTTTGGTGAAAATATCGTTATGCGTCTGCTGGGGCGAAATAGCTCTATGTTTTCACTCGCTCATCTAGGATTTTCTCCTTCTAATATTTCTAAAATCGAACACTATTTCAGCAAACCTTATGGTGTTATCCTCGTAGTAGGTCCTACGGGAAGCGGTAAAACTACGACCCTGTATTCTGCATTGCGCAAAATCAATCCTCTCGAAAAAAATGTCCTAACCATCGAAGATCCTATCGAATACCGCTTTAGTTTTGTCAAACAAACTCAAGTCAATCGCAAAGCAGGATATATGTTTGATACTGCATTGCGCTCCTTTATGCGTCAAGACCCAGACGTTATGCTCGTAGGGGAAATCCGTGATGCCGAAACCGCCGAACTCGCTATCCGAGCCTCCATCACAGGTCACCTCGTCCTCTCAACGCTCCACACTAATGATGCGGTAGGAACCATTCCCCGACTAGGTGATTTAGGTATCCCCCCTTATCTCATCGGGTCAGGATTGCTTGCCATTATCGCTCAACGCTTGGTGCGTAAACTCTGCCCCTATTGCAAAGTCTCCAAAGAAATACTAGAAGAAGACCTACTGCGTCACGGTGTCCATCCTCTTCTTTTGCAAACCTACCCAACCCACCAAATTTTTGAAGCCAAAGGGTGTGAACGGTGTCAAAACACAGGTTATTCAGGTCGTGTTGCCATTATCGAGATACTCGAAGTCAACGAAGAGATCGAATCGCTCATCGTAGAAGGAGCGACCTCACAAGCGATACAAAAAACCGCACGTGAAAATGGAATGCTGAGCTTACGCGATGACGGTCATATCAAAGTCCTTCAAGGACACTCAACGTTTAGCGAAGTAGACAGGGTCGTACTCTAATGCTTTTTTTGGTAGAAAATATAGATAGTACACAACGCCGTTCCTACGGACTCTACGATGAGGAGAACATAAGCACGCTGCTCAAAAATCTCGCACGTCACCGTATTACCCCCCTCTCCATTCGTGAGTTACCTTCTTTTTTCGCACCTTTTTTACCAACATCCAGAGTCAATGTTACTCCCGAAGAGGTTATCGAACTCATCGAAAGCCTCCATCTTGTTATCAAATCAGGACTTCCACTGCACAGTGGATTGATTGACCTTGCCGAAGATGCCGACAATCCAAAATTTAAGAAAATGCTCATCACGGTTGCCGAAGAAATCAATAGCGGAAAATCTCTCTCTGCAGCATTCAAACCCTACGAAAAAGCACTCGGAGCAGTCATTATCAACCTCATCCATATTGGGGAAGAAACAGGACAGCTTCAAGTAACATTGGAGAGAGGAGCAGAATTTCTCAAACGTACTCTTGCTCTAAAGAAAAAAGCTAAACAAGCCCTCATCTATCCGATGTTTTCTTTTGTCACTGTCACTGGAGCCATGCTTGTATGGATGATTTATGTATTACCTCAGATGACACAACTTTTCAAAGAAATGGATGTTGAACTTCCACCTATAACGCTCTTTGTCATAGCGCTTTCTGAATTTGTGACCAACTATATTGGCTATATGATAGGATCATTTATCGCCGCTATTATCATTTTTAAAATACTTCATAAAAAATATCAAGAAGTTCGATTTCATACTGATCGATATATTCTTAAAATTCCCATTATCAAACACATTGTCTCAGGATTCAATATGGCATTTATCGCTGAATATCTCAGACTTGCTCTCGTCTCAGGAATACCTCTCTTTAATGCCCTAGACATTCTCAAAAACAACCTCCAAAATGAAGTCTTTCAAAAAGCTCTTATCTCTACACATAAAGATGTCTCACGAGGTCTTCAACTCTCCGAATCATTCAAAAGCACAGGGCTTTTCAGCCCATTTATGCTGCGAATGATGGGAGTAGGCGAAGCATCAGGTAATCTTGATAGCCAGCTCGAACTCATTGCACAATACTACAATGAAAAAGTAGACTACTACGCCGAAAACATCGGAAAAATAATTGAACCTGCCATGCTAATTCTTGTAGGCGGATTTATGGCACTGGTAATGGTAGGGCTTATGGGTCCACTGTATGATCTTATAGGACAAATGGGAGATAAATAAATCATTTTTTCACAAATTTCTTTTTAAATTTGAAATAACTATAAAATAACTGATATAATGGTTATGGACAAAATATAAGGAGTCTTCATGGCACAAAGAAAAGGTTTCACACTCGTAGAGCTTTCAATCGTTCTAGTAATTATTGGTCTATTGATTGGTGGTGTTTTAAAAGGTCAATCTATGATTGAGAATGCAAAGATTAAACGTTTTGTAAGTGATAGTGATTCACTTGTCGCTGCAACGTATAATTATCAAGATCGTTTTAATGCACTTCCAGGGGATGATATTCTAGGTTCTACACGTGGTGCACAAGCAAATGGTAATGGTAATGGACAAATTACTGGAGGTACAGAGTCTGTAGACTTCTACCGAAGTCTAATTTCAACAGGCTTTATTCCTGGAAATGCTCTTGCAACAACTCAAGCTACCGTAGCACGTACAACACCATTTGGTTCAGACTATACAGTAACATCAGTTGCGATGGGGGTACCTCACACTTCTGCAGAAAATGCAATAAGAACTACTGCTGCTATTGTTCCCGCAGATATTGCTCGAGACATGGATGCAAAATACGATGATGGTGTATTTAATACAGGAGATTTTCAAGCAAACACTGTTTATACGAATGCCGCTCTTAAGCAAGTTACATGGTATAAATTCTAAAAAATTCTTTCCTTGTTCCCAAGCTCTAGCTTGGGAACCTCAAAGAGGTTCTCGTGCCCTATAGGGCATGCAGGCACTGGCTTAAATTCTCTATCTTCTCAATAATCTTCTTCGCACCATCCGGCACAATCAACTTCCCTAAAGCTTCACTTTTTATTTGAATATCACTCATAATCGCTTCTTTAAGCTTTTCAACCATCCCCTCACCCTGACGCTCACACCATCCCGCATTATGGTCGATGACATAACGGGCATTATGGTACTGATGATCGGCAGCTGCGCTTGGGTACGGGATATAAAATGCAGGGACACGAGCAGCGCATAACTCCCACAACGTACTCGCACCCGAACGGCTGATTGCAAAATCACTACGTGCGATTAGCTCGGCGATGTTCGTAGTAAATCCATACACTTCTACATCAATGCTCAATGCATGATATGCATGACGGACTCGTTCTTCTTCTTTGGCACCGCATTGATGGATTATGTGAATGCCTCGCTCGTCTAGCCATGGAGCAATTTCTAGTGCTAAATCATTAATAAACTTAGCCCCTTGAGAACCGCCCAAAAAAATGACTGTTTTTACTTCATATCGAGTACGTGCATTTTGAAAATAAATTTCGCTTACAGGATAATCACAATGATTTTCAGCCTCTTCGTACGAGCTGTAAAAGCCTTTTGAGTAAGGTCGTAATAAACTGTTCAGCTTACCTGTCACGGCATTTTGCTCATGGATAGTTAGTGGGGTACGTAAACTCAAAGAGGCAATCGCAGCAGGAGCTGCCGAAAATCCACCGACACTGACTACGGCATCCGCGTTAAAGCCACGAATAATTTCACGTGATTTCAAGACGGCTTTAAAAATCTTCCACAAAGCGACAAGTTTCCCTAATCCTTTTTTATTAACCACCCCTGTAGTGTCTAAAAAGTGAGTCTCTTCAAATAAAGCACTATTTCCAAACCATTGACGGTCTTGCCCCGAAGTGGAGCCGATAAAAACAACTCGATGACCTCGTGCAAGTGCTGCTTGGGCTAATGAAAGAGCAATTACGAGATGACCGCCTGTACCGCCGCCGGTAAAAATAATATTCATTAAAATCTCCTACTTTCGTCATCCTGAACTTGATTCAGTATCTTAGATTGCGGATCGAGTCCGCAATGACACTGCTATTTCTTATCCCCAGACTCGTATTTAATCTTTTTAGACAACATCAATACCATCCCTATTCCCACCGAAGATGCCAACATTGACGAACCTCCATAACTCAAAAATGGAACCGAGATACCTTTGATCGGAGTAAGTCCGCTAATCCCGTATGCATTAATAATAAATGCAAACGTGATGAGCAATCCAACGCCCAAACTAAAAAGATAATAGGTATCATCGGTTGAGCGATTGGCGATTTTAAACAGGCGATGCAAAATAGCAATGAATAAAAGAGTTACAAAAAGCACCCCGATAAAACCAAACTCTTCGGCAATACCGGCAAGGACAAAATCGGTGTGAACTTCACTCAAAAATCCAAGTTTAAACGTACCGTTTCCCAAACCTGTTCCCCAAATTCCTCCGTTGTGAATCGCATTCATAGAGTGCCCGATTTGATAGGCTTCTTCTTGACTGGCAATACGTAAATGCTTTGCAATCGATTCAGGGAAAAAAGCCAAAATAGTACTTTGTGCCGATGCCCACCATGACAAAATACGATCGATTCGATGGGGTGCCATAGCAATAAAGAGAAGGAAAAAACCAACTGCACTTGTGATAAGAGTAAGAAAAAAGCTAAAACTGCTCCCCGCAAAAAAGAGCATAAATGCCAATGTCAACGACAATACAACGACCTGACCTAAATCATTTTGAACCACAGCTATCAAAAACATAACAAGAACGAAGAGTGCGGCATAGGGCCAAAAGCGCTTAAACTCTTCTCTCACCCCCATGCCTCCATGGTGACCCAGCTTTCGCGAAAAACTCCATGCTAGAAAATAAACAAAACCGATTTTAAAGAACTCTACCGGAGCTACCGAAAAACCTGCAATTTTTATCCACCGTTTCGCTCCGCCCACTTCACTGACCAAAAATGCGGGGAGAAACGGCATGACAAGCATTACAATGATGCTGCCCCAAAACAGAGTCAATCCCAACTTATGAAGCCATTTATCAGGGTTTTGCTGAGCAATCGTCCACATCAATAAAATCGAAACAATCGCGATAAAAAGCTCACGCGCCACAAAGTGAAAATTGTTATATTCAAAAAAGATAACCGTATACGAAGAAAGGGTATACGAGCATATAATACCTATCGTAATCAGTGCAGTCGTTAAAAGAAATAATTTTTTGTCAGGCATGATAAACTTTACTTGTAGTTTAGTATATAATTAGCCATAAGTATATCGAAGTACGTTAAAGTGTCCATAAAATGAAAGCGGAATAGATTTTGCTTGATAATAAATAACGCTCTGACATTCTGAGATGATGAAACAACAAAGGAGGATAATTATGGGATTGAATATTTCACGAGCGCATGAGCTGATGAAAGAAGCAATGGACTATCGTGCTGCGCGTCAAGACATGATTGCAAGCAATATCGCCAATGCAGATACCCCAAATTATCGTCCTCGTGATGTCCGTTTTGAAGAAGCATTGGCACAAAAAAGTGCCCAACTGTATGCAGACAAAAGCAATACGCTTCAAATGACGCAAACATCAGGAAAACACTTAGGCGGTTTTAGCAGTGTAAGTGACACCAAAGCAACCACTTTTTTTCGTGATGGTCACATGGCTCGCAATGACGGGAACAGTGTTGATTTGGACGTAGAAAGTTCAGAGATGGCTAAAAATTCGACCATGTTTAATGCTCTTACTGCCGCCATCAAAAAAGACTCTATGATTTTCAAAAGCGTTATTGACGCAAGTAGTAAAACCTCTTAAAGGATAATCCATGGCATTTTTAGACAGTTTTGATATTAGCGGTTACGGTTTATCCGCTCAACGTGTCCGTGTAAATGTTATAAGTTCCAATATTGCTAACGCCCAAACAACCCGAACCGATGAGGGTGGACCGTATCGTCGTCAAGAGGTTGTTTTTAAAGCGATTGATTTTAACAGTGTCTATAACCAGGCGTTAGAACGAAGTACTAATCAACTAGGCTATTCCGATCCTCTTAAAGAAGGATTGTCAGGGATGAAACCTAGTCCTGCCATCATGAGTGTCGTTGTAGATAAACTGGTACGTGATGATAAAGCACCTAACATGAAATACGACCCGTCACATCCCGATGCCGATGCCAAAGGTTATGTTGCCTACCCCAACATTAATCCTGTCGTCGAAATGGCCGATTTAGTAGAGGCAACTCGCTCTTATCAAGCTAACGTAGCCGCATTTGAAAGTGCAAAAAATATAGCCAGCGGTGCGATCAGCATCCTGCAATCATAAGGATAAATTATAATGGCTGATATTCAAGCGATTAAATCTCTCTCAACCTCCGATTTGCTCAGATCAAAGAGTATAGGAAACACTGAGAGCAGCAAAACCGACTTTGCCCAAGAGCTTCGCAATGCATTGGGTAATGTCAATGATATGCAAGTAGAGAGTGAACATGCTATGAGCGACATTGCCACAGGTTCAGTCAAAGACCTTCACCAAGCCGCTATCGCGATCGATAAAGCAGAAATCAGTATGAAACTAATGCTCGAAGTACGTAATAAAGCACTCAATGCTTACAAAGAAATTACACGTACGCAAATGTAATGCGGTCGTCTAATTATTAATGCAAAACTCAAATAAATCCCAGAAAATTCTTGCTCTTTTCGCCGTATTGCTTTTGGGCTTTGGAATATTCTTGGCGGTCATGTTTTACACTGCCGTCCATGATCGCGATATACCCTCCATCTACTCCGAAGAAAACTCCAAAGCGCAACGCGGAACCATTATCAGTGCCGATGGTTTTCATATCGCCACGACCCAAAAACTTTACAAAGCGGTCGTAAATACCCGAAACATTGATAAAGACAAAGAAGAACTCTTTGTTCAGCTTTTTAGTATTTACAGCGGCATTGATGCGAGTGAAATTCGTCAACGTCTCCACACAAGACGCGGTTCCGTAACCCTTAGTTATCACATCGGACCCAAAGAAGCGATGTATCTTAAAACGCTTGCATTTGAACTGCGTAAACTAAAAGTTTTTATCGAATATGAACTTCCAAACGGTCAACGTGTACTGCAAGGACTGAACATTATTGAAAGCGGTGAAGCACGCGAGTACCCCTACCAAGATTTACTTACACCGCTTATTGGATATCCTCGTAAAATGGAAGAGAATGGATACACTCGTATTTACGGTATCAAAGGACTCGAAAAATATTTCGACCAAGAGCTTAATCCTCAGCAAAATAAAACTCAACGAGCGATGCGCGATGTCAACGGCTATCTCATTCTCAATAAACAAAGCTCTATCAAACCTCAGATCAATGGCTTCAGTCTCAAGCTTAATATCCCGATTTCCCTTCAAGCACGGGCGGAAGCAATTACCAGTCGAATCAAAGATGAACTCCAAGCCGATGAGATAATTGCCACGGTTATGGATGCAAAATCAGGGAAAATTCTTACTCTGGCAAGCTCAAACCGTTTTGATCCAAGTAAAATTCGCAAAGAAGATTATCCCTCACTCAACACCAATGCTATCGAATACAGTTATGAACCGGGATCCGTTATCAAACCTATCATTTTTGCTTTATTGCTCGATCGCCATCTTATCAATCCCTACGATATGGTTAATGGACATAACGGACGCTATACCATGGGACGTAAAACGATTGTCGATGAACACGCTTTTAGTATGATCAGTGCCGAAGATGTCATCGTCCACTCATCCAATATCGGTATCGCCCAGCTTGCCCAAAAACTCAACGGAAGCGAATTTACCGAAGGATTGAGCCGTTTTGGATTTACTCATTTTAGCGGTGCGGATTTACCGTATGAAAAACGAGGCTCCATCCCAAGCTCCACGCAGCTAAACAATTATCTCTACAAAGCGATTACAGCATACGGTTACGGGATGCGCGCCAATGCGATGCAAATCCTTAAAGCCTTCAACGTTTTCAATAATAGCGGTCGTATTGTTAACCCTATGGTGGTTGATACCCTAATCGATGATAATGGCAGAAGTATGCCCATGGAAGTTATCGAACCTACTCAAGTTATCTCTCCCGCAACAGCGGAACGAATGAAGCAAATATTAATCAAGACAGTCAATGTAGGAACCGGAATTGGAACAAAAACTCCCGGACTTGAAATAGGCGGAAAAACAGGAACCGCACACATCGCCAAAGGGGGCGGCTACATCAACAGCTATCATACGTCATTCGTAGGATTCGCCAATGATAAAAAACGTGCCTATACGATTGGTATTTTCGTCATTAATCCACGAACCGTTTATTTTGCTTCTATCACCGCTGTCCCCGTTTTCAAAGCCATTGTAGATATGATGGTTGAGGAAAAATACCTCACTCTTGACCCTGTTGCGGTTGCTGCTGCCGCCGCAGAACATCCGGTTGCAACGGTTCACTAATTACTTACATCCACACATTATCAATCAGTCGCGTTGTTCCTACACGCGCAGCAACCAAAACAATCGTATCACCAAGTATCACTTCGGGAATGGATTCAAAACGACGATTCACTATCGCGACATATTCAACTTCAAGAGGGTCTAAAACAGCAAGCATAGCCTGAGAAATTTCAAGGCTTTGAAGATTCCCTTGCATCACCATCTTCGTTGCCTCTTTGAGCGAAGAAGAGAGTTTTAACGCCTCTTTCCGCTGTATATCAGTCAAGTACACATTACGGCTTGAAAGAGCAAGTCCGTCTTTTTCGCGCACGGTCTCTTCCGGCACAATCTCAACATTCATCACTAAATTATTGACCATTTGAGTGATCAAAAAAAGCTGTTGGGCATCTTTTTTTCCGAAATAAGCACGTGTCGGACGAACAGCATTTAATAATTTCATCACAACCGTAAGCATCCCGTCAAAATGTCCGGGACGAGAACTCCCCTCGAGAATAAACCCGCGCACATCCGGAGCTTTGATACTCACTTCATCCTTTTCATACATTGTCTCGGGATAAAATAACACATCCACCCCGCTTAGTTCACAAATTTTAAAATCCGCTTCCTCTCGACGGGGATATTGACTCAAATCTTCCCCTGCTAAAAACTGTGTCGGATTCACATAAATCGATACAACAACGTACTTATTATCTTTACGAGCAGAATCAATAAGAGTGCGATGACCGCTGTGCAATGCCCCCATTGTTGGAACAAAACCGATTGATCCCGATACATGATCCAAAACCTCTCGTAATTCTTTGTGTGTACGTGCGATTATCATTGCTTTAGCCTTTATGCAGGGGATTTATACTATAATCGCAATTATAATACAGTTAGAGGATATTCCTTTATGGATCACTACGAATATACAGAATTATTAAAAACATTGACAACTAAAATGCAAAATATCACGGATGTTGTACGTCCTCAAGATATTAATGCCCGATTGGGAGAAATTACCGATCTGGAAAACTCCGATGGCTTTTGGAATGATGCCATGAATGCAGGAATTGTTCAAAAAGAAAAAACACAACTTGAACGTCGTCTAAACAAATACAACAGAACCTATAATATTCTTGGCGATGCGGTAGATTTGTACGAAATGGCAAAAGAAGAAAACGATGAAGAGACCATTGAATCCTTATTTGAGGATGCATTAAAACTCGAACATGAAGTGAAGCTTATGGAGGTTGAAGTACTACTCAGCGGTGAGCATGACGGTCACAATGCCATCGTCACCATCCATCCGGGAGCAGGAGGGACAGAATCTCAAGACTGGGCTTCTATGCTGTTACGTATGTACACACGCTGGGCAGAACGACACGATTTTACCATTGAAATGCTCGACTATCAATCGGGTGAAGAAGCAGGAATCAAAGACGCAGCTATCCTTATCAAGGGTGTAAATGTTTACGGCTATCTCAAAAATGAAAACGGGATTCACCGCCTTGTTCGTATCAGCCCGTATGATTCCGCCGCCAAACGTCATACTAGCTTTACCTCTGTTCTTGTCTCTCCAGAACTGGATGACGACATCGACGTTGAAATCGAAGACCGTGACATTCGTATCGATACCTATCGTGCATCAGGAGCAGGCGGTCAACACGTCAACAAGACCGAATCAGCGATTCGTATTACCCACATCCCAACGGGTATCGTAGTGCAGTGTCAAAATGACCGTAGCCAACATAAAAATAAAGCAACCGCGTTTAAAATGTTAAAATCCCGTATCTATGATCTCGAACTCGCTAAACAAAAAGCGGCTGTTGACGGGGTCGAAAAAAGTGAGAACGGCTGGGGTCATCAAATCCGCTCGTACGTTCTCGCACCGTATCAGCAAGTCAAAGATACCCGTTCAGGAATCCCCTACTCCAATATCAGCACCATCCTTGATGGCGACATTGACGAAATGATTGAAGGTGTCCTTATTGCCCTTAACCGAAAAGATGACGACGAATAACCAAAACATTATTTTAAAAGAGTGCGCTCTCCACGAGCCGTGCTCTTACATCAGCGGAAATTCCCAAACCATTCATTATAAAGTAATACAAGAATCCAGCAAAGACCAATGCGAATCCTTAATTCTTCGTGGATGGAGACGTTTTGGGTCGATGTACTTCCGACCTATCTGTACTGCATGCACGGCATGTGAAAGTCTTAAAATCGACGTAGAAAACTATGTATTTAGTAAATCTGAACGACGTATTTTACGTAAAAATAGTCATCTCACCACATTTGTCCGACACCCGACTATAAGCGGTGAACATTTAGAACTTTTTTACCGTTATCACGCCCATAAACATCAAACACGCAACTGGGACGCACCTAAAATTGATCCAAACAACTATCAAGCCTCTTTCGTAAACGGTCATGGAGATTTTGGGTACGAAGTCCTCTATTTTGAAGGAGAAAAACTCATTGCCGTTGATCTTATTGATATTTTAGAAGAGGGGATATCCGCATTGTATTGTTATTACGATCCCCAATCTCCGAACCTTTCATTGGGTAAATATACCCTGCTCGAACAAATTCTTCTCGCAAAGCGTTTGGGTCTTAAATGGATTTATCTTGGCTATTATGTCAAAGGATGCCAAAGCTTGGAATACAAAGCATCCTATGACCCTTCCTATATGCTTCAAGGGCGACCTGAAGAAGACGAAACTCCCTTATGGAATTTACTTTCTACTTCCCGCTAATCATTCGAGAAATAATGCCTTTTTGATCGGTTCTCTCGGCATGAATAACTCCGATTACATGAACAACGACGAAAGCAAAAATAGCCCAACCCACGTAAAAATGAACCCCTTCAACCGTCTCTTTCATCTCACCTGCAAGTTTAAAATACAGGCTAAGACCGCTGATAGACATAACCAACAGCATCACATAGACAGCTTTATAGAGCTTGTAGACAATTTGCATTTTCGGATTATCATCCAATCCAAATCCATTTTTTGCAATCATTAACAAACGAAATATTAACAGCGCAGTAATTGCAAATCCAAAATAAATATGCCAATCCCACATAGGAGAGCGAACTGCTTTTCCTATCACTACCGCCTGCTCATTGGTAATAATTGTCCCGATGGTTACCAGCTGTTCTTGAACTATTTTCCCTATATGGTGCTTATCCATAACACTTTCTCGCAACACCACTGTAATAAATAAACCAATTACTACCAATGCCTGCAACCAATGCCAAATCCGAAATGATGGTGAAAATTCTCTCATATATATTCTCCTAATGTTAGATATACAATGATACAAGAATAATTTAGTATTTAGATTAACTGATAATAAACGCCAGAGTGTAATGATTAAAAATATACTGAAAGGAAGAATGAATTATGTGTGATATCAAAGAAGAAGAAGAAAGAGATGCAGATTCCCCAAAAGGGGAAGAAGAATTAACTTAGCTGTTACGCTTTTTGATAATTTCTTCTGCAACGTTACGTGGAACTTCTGCATAGTGATCGAATTCCATAGAGTAGCTTGCACGTCCTTGAGTTGCTGAACGAAGGTCAGTTGAGTAACCAAACATTTCAGAAAGTGGAACGAACGCATCAACAATTTTGTTACCTGAACGGTCACCCATGTTGTTAACTTGTCCACGACGACGGTTAAGGTCACCGATAACGTCACCCATGAAGTTTTCAGGTACTTCTACTTCAACTTTCATCATAGGCTCTAGGATTGCAGGGTTTGCTTTACGGCAAGCCTCTTTGAATCCCATAGATGCAGCGAGTTTAAACGCCATCTCAGAGGAGTCAACCTCATGGTATGAACCGTCATACAATGTAACTTCGATATCTTCGATAGGATAACCTGCCAAGACACCTTTAGCCATTGCTTCTTTACACCCTTTTTCAACAGCAGGAATATATTCTTTTGGAATAACCCCACCTTTGATGTCATTGTTAAAGGTATAACCAGTACCTGGCTCACCTGGCTTAACGATCAAATAAACGTGACCGAATTGTCCGCGTCCACCTGATTGTTTTGCGTATTTGTACTCTTGTTTTACTTCCGCACGAATTGACTCACGGTAAGCAACTTGTGGAGCACCTACTTCTGCTTCAACTTTGAACTCACGAAACATTCGGTCAACAAGAATTTCAAGGTGAAGTTCACCCATTCCTGAAATAATCGTTTGACCTGTTTCTTCGTCAGTATGAACACGGAAAGATGGATCTTCAGCTGCAAGTTTTGCAAGTGCAATACCCATTTTTTCTTGGTCAGGTTTAGTTTTTGGCTCAACCGCAACCGAGATAACTGGCTCAGGGAAGTGCATACGCTCAAGAACTAAACGCTCACGCTCGTCACATAGAGTATCCCCAGTTGTTGTATCTTTGAGACCAACAACCGCACCGATTTCACCAGCATAAAGTGATTTAATCTCTTCACGTTTGTTCGCGTGCATTTTTACGATACGTCCGATACGCTCTTTTTTACCTTTGATGGTATTGTAAGCGTAGGTACCTGATTCAAGAACTCCACGGTAAACACGTACGAAAGTAAGTTGTCCAACGAATGGATCGGTCATAATTTTGAACGCAAGACCAGCGAAAGGAGCATCATCCGTTGATTCAACTGCTACTTCAACCTCTTCGTCATCTTCCATAGTTCCTTTGATAGCCGCAACTTCAAGAGGAGATGGAAGATAATCGATTACCGCATCCAAAAGAGTCTGAACCCCTTTGTTTTTAAACGCAGTACCACATGTCATTGGAATGATTTCCATTTTAAGACATCCAGCTTTGATCCCGCGCATAATTTCTTCGTTGCTAAGCTCACCCTCTTCGAAGAATTTCTCCATCAAAGTATCGTCGCCTTCAGCAGCTGCTTCCATCATTTGTGCACGGTATTTATTAGAAAGTTCAACCATATCTGCAGGAATCTCTTCTTCATGGTAACTAGAACCCATTGCAGCATCTTCATC
This sequence comes from Pseudomonadota bacterium, assembly GCA_043797085.1. Taxonomy (GTDB): domain Bacteria; phylum Campylobacterota; class Campylobacteria; order Campylobacterales; family Sulfurimonadaceae; genus Sulfuricurvum. The sequence continues at coordinate 119,460 of JAZDQA010000013.1, forward strand.
CCAAAGGATTGCTTTCATCTTAACAAGGTCAACAATACCTTTGAAACCGTCTTCAGCGCCAATTGGAAGTTGAATAGCAATTGGATTTGCTTTAAGACGAAGACGAATTTGTTCTTCAACGTTATAAAAATCAGCACCGGTACGGTCCATTTTATTAACGAAAACCATACGAGGTACGCCATAACGATTTGCTTGACGCCATACCGTCTCAGATTGTGGCTGAACACCGCCTACTGCACAAAATACAGCAACTGCACCATCAAGAACACGCATAGAACGCTCAACTTCAATAGTGAAGTCAACGTGGCCCGGAGTGTCGATGATGTTAATTTGAGTGTCACGCCATTCACATGTCGTTGCAGCAGAAGTAATCGTGATACCACGTTCTTGCTCTTGCTCCATCCAGTCCATAGTGGCAGCACCTTCGTGAACCTCACCAATCTTGTGTGAAACACCTGTGTAGAACAAAATACGTTCTGTAGTGGTTGTTTTACCCGCGTCAATGTGCGCAGCAATACCGATATTTCTAACGTCTTCTAGTTTGTGGGATCTTGCCATGATAATAGCCTTAAAAAGTGGTTTTTAATAGGGAGAATAATAACCCGCTTGGGTTATTAAAGGGTTACAAAATTCTACCTCGTTAAGAGGTAAGCTTTAGTAGCCCAAGCGGCTAGCATAGCAATAGGGATAAAAATCCCTATTGCCTTCAAACCGGAATGACTATTACCAGCGATAGTGAGCAAACGCTTTATTTGCTTCAGCCATACGGTAAGTATCTTCTTTACGTTTGAATGATGAACCTTTATCGTTGGCAGCATCAAACAATTCATTTGCTAAACGCTCAGCCATAGTGCGCTCATTACGTTTACGTGATGCATCCGTTAACCAACGGATAGCCAATGAAAGCTGACGAACAGGGCGTACTTCTACTGGAACTTGGTAGGTCGCTCCACCCACACGGCGGCTTTTCACTTCGATTACAGGTTTGATATTATCAATCGCAGCATTAAATACTTCGATACCTGTTTTTTCACCACGTGCTGCAATAATGTCTAAAGCACTGTACATAATTTTTTCTGCGGTGCTTTTTTTGCCATCCCACATAAGTTTGTTAATGAACTTCGTCAAAACTTTTGAACCATGAACTGGGTCAGGCATGATTTCGCGGACGGGCGCTTTTCTTCTTCTCATAATGTTTCCTTCAATTTTTAAAATTTACTCAAAAAACGGTCACTGAAACCGAATCTTGTTGGGTTAGATGATTATTTCTTAACCTTAGCTTTTTTCGTTCCGTATTTAGAACGAGATACTTTACGGTCTTTAACACCCGCAGTATCAAGAGCACCACGTACGATATGGTATTTTACCCCTGGTAAGTCTTTTACGCGACCGCCACGAACAAGAACGATTGAGTGCTCTTGCAAGTTGTGACCCTCACCACCGATATAACTAATAACTTCAAACCCTGAAGTCAAACGAACTTTAGCAACTTTACGAAGAGCCGAGTTAGGTTTTTTAGGGGTTGTAGTATAAACACGAGTACATACTCCACGACGTTGTGGACATGACACCAAAGCGGGTGATTTTGATTTTTTCACGACCGCTTGTCGCTCTTTACGAATAAGCTGGTTGATTGTTGGCATACAATCTCCTTGTTTTGAAATGTTCCAGTAGAATTTTAGATCCACCCGTAGGGGACTAATAAACGCGAAATATTACCCGATTATTGATTAAATATAGCTTATTTTAAGGAAGGTTTAAATTGAGGAGAAGGTAAGAGTAGGATAAACATCTGCCTCAAGAGAGGCAAAACGTCTATTCGTTGAACATAATCGTTTGGTTTTTATAGATACCGGTTCCTACAGGAATGGTACGACCAATGATGACATTCTCTTTAAGATCGGTCAAGTCATCGATTTTTGCTGCTACGGCTGCTTCAGTCAAGACTTTAGTCGTGTCTTGGAATGATGCAGCTGAGATAATCGAGTCTGCACTGACGGCTGCACGAGTAATACCTACAAGGTATGGCTCAGCAATAGCCGGTTCTCCGCCAAGACGAAGAATTTTCTCATTTTCAATTTTGAACTGTACTTTAGAAACAACATCGCCTTCAATGAATTTTGTATCACCTGAACGAAGGATTTTGATCTGACGCAACATCTGAGTAAAGATAACTTCGATGTGTTTGTCTGCGATATTAACCCCTTGACGACGATATACTTGCTGTACTTCGCTGACCAAATAGTTATAAAGCGCTTTAACCCCTAAGATACGTAAAATCTCATGTGAACTAAGAACACCGTCTGTCAAACGCTCACCGGCGTGAACAAACTCACCCGTGTGAACCATTGCAGTAAGGTTTTTATCGACAAAGTACTCTTTGACCATGCCATTTTCAGACGTGATCAAGATACGTTCTTTACCACGAAGCGGTTTACCGAAGCTCACTACCCCGTCAAGTTCTGCGATCAATGCGATCTCTTTAGGTTTACGTGCTTCAAATAACTCGGATACACGTGGTAGACCCCCGGTAATATCGCGTGATTTTTGAAGTGCTTTTGGCGTTCTTGCCAAAATATCAGCGACTTTAACGTCCGCTCTGTCTTGTGCAAAAATCGCTGTTTTTGGTTCAACTTGGTAGCGAATGATACTTCCATCATGAGCAGCCAATACAATTGCCGGTTTATATTCAGGAGCAACATACTCGTTGATCATCAAACGTGTTTTACCTGTTAATTCGTCAAATTGCTCTGACGCCGTAATACCTGGAATAATATCTTCAAAAGTGATCACACCGTCAGTTTCGGAAATAATCGGATTTGAATACGGATCCCATTCTGCGATAACGATTGACTCTTCTTTTAGTGGTTTCGCGATTAGAGTATCAGCACCAACCACTTCATCATCATTTACTTCAATAACCGATCCGCGAGCAATGTAGTGACGAATTGCTTCACGGTCATCACTGTCCGCAACAACGGCAAATAGCCCTTTTACTTCAACGCTGTATCCTTTTGCAATCTCATGGTGACGCTCTAAATAATCCCCTTTTAGTAGGTAATATTTAACGGTCCCTTTTTCTTTTGCAAAGATTTTTTGAGTAACCGGAGCACCGTCTTTGACTTGAATTTCAGATGCGTATGGGATACGATTTGGTACATTCCATCCGTCTTTAATGGTTTCAACGATTGACTCGTCTTCTTTTACGATTGAACCGTTTTCGTATGGAAGATAAAACTTCCCTTCGATTTTACCGCTAACACCTGCAAGTTCATTAGGTTTAGCCACTTCATTTTTACGAAGTGTGTAACGCTGTGTTTGAGATTCGCTTTTAACACTTACGATGACTTCATCGTGAATGGTTTGAATATCAATAACACCCGTAAATGGTGCTTTAATTTTTGGTTCTACTAAAAGAATCGCAGCATTACGACGGTTTGCAACAATTTGTTTTCCCTCTTTTGAGAGATAGGTTTTCATGTTGTAATAACGGATGAAGCCTTCTTTGGTTGCAACGACTTGACGCTCTTCACGTGTACTTGATGCCGTTCCCCCAACGTGGAAGGTACGAAGTGTCAACTGCGTTCCTGGTTCCCCGATGGATTGTGCTGCAATAATACCAACCGCTTCACCGCGCTGAACGATTCCACCGCTTCCAAGATTAAGACCATAACAAAGCGCACATACACCATCAACGGATTTACACGTTGTCGGAGTACGAATATGAACCGCTCTAATACCGGCTTCTACTACTTTTGAAGCTTTGATCTCATCGATCAATGTCCCCTCAGAGTAGAGAATTTCATTCGTAATCGGATCGATAGCATCTTCAGCCAATACGCGTCCGTAAATACGGTCTTCCAACGGCTCGATGAGTTCATTACCAACAGAGATATCGGTAAGTTCAATCCCTTCGTGCGTTCCACAATCGTGCTCAACGATTTTCACGTTTTGAGCAACGTCAACCAATTTACGTGTCAAATAACCCGCATTCGCTGTTTTAAGTGCCGTATCCGCAAGACCTTTACGAGCACCGTGGGTAGAAATAAAGTACTCAAGGACGTTAAGTCCTTCTTTAAAGTTGGAGATAATCGGGGTTTCAATAATCGAACCGTCCGGTTTCGCCATCAAACCACGCATACCTGCAAGCTGACGAATCTGAGCTGCAGAACCACGCGCTCCAGAGTCTGCCATCATAAAGATAGAGTTAAATCCGTCTTTATCACTTTTGACCAAATCCATCATCCCGCCTGCAACGGTATTGTTGGTATCCGTCCAAACGTCAATGATTTTATTGTAACGCTCTTGCTCCGTCAATAGACCTGCTTCGAACTGTTTTTGGATCTCTTTGACTTTGTTTTTTGACGAGATAATCAACGCTTCTTTTTCTTTAGGGATAATAATATCCGCAATAGAGATAGAAACACCCGATTGAGTCGCGTATTTGAAACCTAAATCTTTAAGATTATCCAAGAAACCTGCTGTTACTGCAATACCACCATGCTTATTGACATAGTCAACGATCGCATTGATGTTTTTCTTTTTCATCACAACATTCCAAAGCTCAACCGGAACGAACTCAGGAAGAATAGATTTTAAAATCATTTTCCCTGCTGTTGTATGAATCATACGTCCATCAACACGTGTACGGACTTTTGCGTGCAAGTCAAGTGCATTATGCTCTAAAGCAATCATAACTTCATCGACACAGCTGAAAAGTTTGTTTGATCCCTTAACATCATTTTTACCCAATGATAGATAATAAAGACCCAAGACCATATCTTGTGATGGTGTTGCAATCGCTTTACCTGATGCTGGAAGCAGGATGTTCATTGAAGAAAGCATCAATACTTTACACTCAGCAATTGCTTCAGCACTCAATGGAATGTGAACCGCCATTTGGTCACCGTCAAAGTCCGCATTAAATGCAGCACAAACAAGAGGGTGCAATTGAATAGCTTTACCATCAATCAGTTTCGGGTGAAACGCTTGAATTGAAAGTTTGTGAAGCGTCGGTGCACGGTTAAGCATGATAGGATACCCATCAACGATTTCAGCCAAACACTCCCATACTTCGTTCGTTTTCTCATCGATCATTTTTTTAGCCGCTTTCACGGTGGTTGCATACCCTTTATCTTCGAGTTTTGCAATCAAATGAGGTTTGAAAAGTTCCAATGCCATCAATTTAGGCAATCCGCACTGATCCATACGCAATGTTGGTCCGACAACAATAACAGAACGACCCGAGAAGTCAACACGTTTACCGAGAAGATTCTGACGGAAACGTCCTTGTTTACCTTTGATAATCTCAGAAAGTGATTTCAATGGACGTTTGTTTGCCCCTTTAACCGCATTGGCGCGACGACCATTATCAAACAATGCATCTACCGCTTCTTGTAACATACGTTTTTCATTGCGAACAATAATTTCTGGTGCTTCAAGCTCGATAAGACGTTTCAAACGTTGGTTACGGTTAATAACACGTCGATAAAGGTCATTGACATCCGATACCGCGAATTTTCCGCCATCCAAACTGACCAATGGACGAAGTTCAGGAGGCAATACAGGAAGTGCAGTAAGCATCATCCACGCAGGATTGTTACCGGAATTCAAAAAGGATTCAATAACTTTAAGACGTTTAATAATTGTTTTACGTTTTGCTTCTGAATTGGTTTTTTGAACTTCTTCTTTTAGTGCTGAAAAGAGATCAACAAGATCAAGGTCGTCCAAAAGATCACGAACTGCTTGTCCACCCATTTCTGCTGAAAATCCGCTCTCTCCATAACGCTGAACAAGAGTACGATATTGCTCTTCATTCAAAACATCGTATTTAAGAACTGGAGAAGTTTGACCACCGTCATAACATGCTTCCCCACCACTCTTTACAATGTACGCTTCATAATACAATACACGTTCAAGGTCTTTCATTTTAACGCCAAGCAATGTTCCAATACGACTTGGAAGTGAACTGACGTACCAAATGTGAGCTACAGGAGTAACCAGATCAATGTGACCCATACGGTTACGACGAACTTTTGAAGAAGTGACTTCAACGCCACATTTCTCACAAATAACGCCTTTATAACGCATTTTTTTGTATTTTCCGCACAAACATTCGTAATCACGAACTGGTCCGAAAATTTTAGCACAGAACAAACCGTCACGCTCAGGCTTGAGAGTACGATAGTTGATTGTTTCAGGTTTTTTTACTTCACCGTGACTCCATGAGAGAATTCTCTCAGGACTTGCAAGGCGAAATTGCAATTGTTTAATATCCGTAGGACGCTTTTCTTCTGTTACAGCAATCGGTACTAATTTACTCATTGTCATCCACCTCGTCAAAAATCTCAATATCAAGCGCAAGTGCTTGAAGCTCTTTGGTTAATACGAACAACGTTTCAGGAATACCTGATGGCGGAACGCTTTCACCTTTTGTAATCGCTTTATAGGCACGAACACGTCCATCGACGTCATCCGATTTAATCGTCAACATCTCTTTAAGAACAGCAGAAGCACCATATGCTTCAAGTGCCCATACTTCCATCTCTCCAAAACGCTGTCCGCCGAAGAGTGCTTTACCACCGACCGGTTGTTGAGTAACAAGAGAGTAAGGCCCAGTTGAACGTGCATGCACTTTTTCATCAACCAAGTGATGAAGTTTGAGGATGTACATGTAACCAACGTTTACACGCTCTTTAAGCTTATCACCGGTTTTACCATCATAAAGCTCCATTTTTCCATCGTTATCAAGTTTTGCCAACTCAAACAATTTTCCAAATTCAGCTTCAGTAACTCCTTCGAAAATCGGAGTTGCAAACTTAACCCCTTTTGCCCAATCTTGTGCATACCCAAGGAATGTCTTATCGTCCATTGCAGCAATCGTTGTTGCAGCATCCATAAGACTTGCAACGTCCGCAAAAGAGATCATTTTTGCTCTAAGTTCAGCAATGAATTCTTTTTGTTTTGCGTCAAAAATCTCTTGAATTTGGAAACCAAGCTCACGCCCGACCATACCCAAGTGCATTTCCAAAATTTGTCCAACGTTCATACGTGATGGAACCCCTAGTGGATTCAAACATACGTCAACAGTACGTCCATTTGCCATGTACGGCATATCGACTTGAGGAACAATGATCGAAACGATACCTTTGTTTCCGTGACGACCTGCCATTTTATCTCCGACTTTAAGCTTACGCTTCGTCGCGATATACACTTTTACAAACTTAACAACACCGTTTGGAAGAATGTCATCTTTTTCCAAGATAGAAAGTTTTTCTTCGTGCTCATCACGGAATTTTTTCTTCTCTTTTTGGAAGTGATTTTTGGTCTGGTTGTATTTTTCTTGAATATCATCAGCAAATGCTTTAACGACAGTATTCATAGCAAAACGGTTAACCTCTTTAAGATCATCAGAATTTACGAATGACCCTGCTTTGTACTCATTGCCATTAACACTTACATCACTTTGTAAAGGGTGCTTTGTAAGCAATGAAGCGATACGTAACATCTCTTCTTTGTCAATCATCAAAAGTCTGTCGTAGTGTTCGCGCTCTAATTCATCACGTTCAGCTTTTTCAAGTTCAAGAGTGCGTGGATCTTTGTCATAACCTTTTTTCGTAAAGACTTTAACATCAACAACAACACCTTCCATACTTGCAGCACAATAAAGTGATTTATTAACAACGTGACCAGCTTTTTCTCCAAAAATTGCACGTAATAAACGCTCTTCTGGAGTTGGTTTAACTTCACCTTTTGGAGAAACTTTACCAACTAAGATCATTCCGCCTTGAACAAATGTACCGATTTTAACGATACCGCTGTCATCAAGATGAGAAAGTTCATCATCACGAACATTAGGAATATCACGAGTGATTTCTTCAACACCGTGCTTCAATTCGCGTGCTTCTGCTTCTTTTTCATAGATATGGACAGAAGTAAAGGCATCTTCACGAATCATACGCTCAGACATAACGATCGCATCTTCGAAGTTGTATCCGTTCCATGGCATAAACGCGACCAAAGTATTGATACCAAGAGCCAACTCGCCTTGATCCATATTTGGGCCATCCGCAATAATTTGCCCTTTAGTAACGCTTTGCCCTTGTTTTACGATAGGCTTTTGTAAAAAGGTTGTATTCTGATTCGTTCTAAGGTTTTTCTCTAATGGATAGTAATCGATAAATGTACCATCTTCGTCTTCACCCATTACATAAATATGTTTAGAATCAACTTTTTCAACAACTCCGCTACGCTCTGCTTTTGCACATTCCCATGAATCGCGAGCTACGAGTTTTTCAACTCCAGTTCCGACCATAGGTGCTTGTGGACGAAGCAATGGAACAGCTTGACGCTGCATATTTGAACCCATCAATGCGCGGTTCGCGTCATCGTGTTCCAAGAATGGAATCAAGCTTGCCGCAACACCGACAACCATATGAGGAGTCAAGTCACGCAATTCACAATCACGAGGTGATTTAAGCATAATTTCACCGTCTTGGCGAATTTCAACTAAATCATCGAGGAATGTTCCGTTTTCACCCAAGCGGCTTGATGCTGCTGCAATGATTTTTCCCTCTTCTTGTGTCGCCGTTAAATAAACCACTTCATCCGTAACAATACCGTCTTTAACAACGTTATACGGTGCTTCAATAAAGCCGTGTTCATTAACTTTTGAATAGGTTGCCAACGTATTGATCAAACCAATGTTTTGTCCCTCAGGAGTTTCAATCGGACAAATACGGCCATAGTGAGTCGGGTGAACGTCACGTACTTCAAAACCTGCACGTTCTTTAACCAAACCACCTTCTCCGAGTGCAGAAAGACGACGCTTGTGCGTAACTTCCGACAGAGGATTTGTTTGGTCCATAAATTGTGATAATTGCCCGCCGCTGAAAAACTCCATAATAGTAGAAGTAATCATTTTTGAGTTTACCAAATCGTGTGGCATCAACTCAGTCGTTGGTCCGCTCATGGTTGAAAGTTTGTCTTTGATCGCTTTTTGCATCTTAACAAGACCGTTGTGTAACTCATTACCCAACAGCTCACCGATTGAGCGGATACGACGGTTACCCAAGTGGTCACGGTCATCGATATGACCTTGGCCATTTTTAACTTTAATAACGTATTTAACCGTATTGATAATATCTTCATTAGTCAAAACAGTCACATATTCAGGAATATTAAGACCCAATTTGTGATTCATTTTCATACGACCTACGCGTGTCAAATCATAACGCTCAGGATCAAAAAAGAGTTGATTTACAAATACTTTAGCCGCATCTTTGGTAACTGGCTCACCGGGACGCATAACTTTATAGATACGGATTGCTGCAAGATCGTTTTCATCTTCAATATTTTCAGTTTGTTTCAATAATTTTAATGAATCAACATCCGCCATAAATGCGTTGATGATAGAGCTGTCATGCCCCTCAGCCAAGTCATTTGCAATAACAAATTCAACAACACCAGTTTCAATCATTTTCTTGAGCTTGGTTTCGTCCAATTGTGTCATTGTATCAAACATCACTTCACCCGTAGCGGCATCAATGATTGGCTCAGCCAAATGACGCTCAATAAGTGTTTCGATAGGATACTGTATAGCTTTAACACCCTCAGCAATCATTTTTTCCGCTTTTTTAGCAGAGAGACGTTTACCTGCTGCAGCAAGAAGCTTGCCATCAGCATCAATCAGATCATAACCCAAACGACCTGCAAAGTGTTCAGGATCAAAGTCCATCAAATAGCGATTGTCTTCAACGCGAATTTTTTGCAAAGGATAGAACATTTTTAAAATATCTTGTTTACTGTAACCCAATGCACGGAACATAATAGTGACAGGAACTTTACGGCGTTTATTGATACGCATGTACAAAATATCTTTTGGATCGTACTCAAAATAAAGCCATGAACCGCGGTCAGGGATAATTTGACCAGTAAAAATCATTTTACTGCCAGCAGTACTTGATTCTTCTTCTTTAAAAATAACCCCAGGACTACGGTGAAGCTGATTCACAACAACACGCTCAACACCATTGATAACAAATGATGTACGTTCTGTCATAAGAGGAATATCACGAATAAAAATTGTTTGTTCTTTAATGTCTTTTACACCCATTTTTTCTTTGGTGTTTTCGTCACGATCCCAAATCATGAGACGTGTTTTCATACGAAGGGATACTGAGTAGGTTAATCCGCGTTCCATACATTCACGCACGGTATACTTAGGACGACCGACTTCAGAACCTAGGTACTCTAAAGAGAGACGGTTTTGAGTGTCATGAATAGGGAAAACTGATTGAAATACACGCTCAATACCACTTTTAGAACGATCTTTTTGATCTAACATCAAAAATGATTCGTATGAACTTTGTTGAAGTTGTAAAAGATTTGGAACTTCAATTTGTTGTGGGGTTTTCGCGAAATCAACGCGCAAGCGGTTTCCAGAGTGAAGAGTATTTAACATTAGGCTACCTCAATCGAAATTTTGATCCCAAGAACGGGATATAAAGTGTAAAGTCTAAAAGTTGAGCATCCCCAACCCTATAACGACGGATGGGCACTCTTCCGAAATGAAAAAATCAATTCGGAAAAGCGCCCGCATAATGGAGGCGAGTGCCTCCAATCATCAAATAATTATTTGACTTCGACCACAGCACCAGCTTCTTCAAGCTCTTTTTTAGCTGCTTCAGCATCGGTTTTAGAGATACCTTCTTTGATAGTTGTAGGAGCGTTATCAACAGCATCTTTAGCCTCTTTGAGACCAAGACCTGTCATTGCGCGTACTACTTTAATAACGTTGATTTTCTTCTCACCAGCGTCTTTTAAGATAACATCAAATTCAGTTTTTTCTTCAACTTCAACAGCAGCAACTGCGCCGCCTGCAACCGCTACCGGTTGAGCAGATACTCCGAATTTTTCTTCGAATTCTTTTACAAGCTCAGAAAGCTCGAGGACAGAAAGGTTTGAGATAAACTCAAGAACGTCTTGTTTTGTAACAGCCATAATAATTCTCCTATAAGTATTTTTTTATGCCGATAATAAAATCAGCGATTTTTCAAAGCAACAGTTACGCTGCTGCCTCTTCTTCACGTTTATTCTTAAGCGCATCGAGTCCGATTGTAAAGTTGCGAACTGGTCCCATCCAAACAGATGCGAGCATCCCAAGCAATTCTTCACGACCAGGAAGGGTGGCGAATGCGCGAACTTTTGCTTCATCAGCGGCTTGACCGTCGATGTATGCAGTACGAAGAGTGAATTTATCATTCAACTTTGCAAAATCAACAACGGTTTTTGCTGCAGCGATAGCATCAGAACCCCAAACAAAGATATTTGTATCAACGATGTCGATACCGCTCATACCAGCATTATTCAAAGCGATGGTTGCAAGGGTATTTTTAACCACTTGAACTTTTGTCTCTTTTTCACGTGCCATTTTACGGAGAGACTCGAGGTTACTTACAGTAAGACCGCGATAATCACACATAACAACAGCATTTGCTGATTTGAACTCTTCGGTCAAAGTGTTAACAATCTCAGATTTTTGTGTTTTGTTCATTATTTCTCCTTTCCAGACAGTAACTTCAAGCGGGGCGGATAAACCCGATTAAGACTTTCGTCCCCTACTCTCTTCAGTCCACAAGATAAATTTACCATTTGATTTTAAATGCCTCTAAAAAGAGGCAAAAATTTACGCTCTAATATCAAGAAGTTCTTGAATATCAAATTTTATTGCAGGACTCATAGTGAGTGAAAGCGCTGCATTTTTGATGTAACGACCTTTAGCCGTTGATGGTTTTGCACGGTTGATAGCACTAACAAATGCTTTAATATTTTCAGCAATTTTATCCGTATCGAAACTTACTTTACCGATACCTGCATGGATGTTACCTTTTTTGTCAACACGGAAATTAACTTGTCCGCCTTTAACATTGCTGACCGCTTTTGCGATGTCAGCTGTAACTGTTCCTGTTTTAGGATTTGGCATCATCCCTTTTGGTCCAAGGATACGTCCTACTTGACCAACAAGACCCATACAATCAGGTGCAGCAACAACGATATCAAAAGGCATATTTCCGGCTTTAATCATATCAACCAAATCTTCAGCACCGACAATGTCAGCACCCGCAGCTTTAGCTTCGTCTACTTTAGCGCCTTTAGCGAAAACCGCTACGCGGACCACTTTACCCGTACCGTGAGGAAGCACAACCGCGCCACGGATCATTTGGTCAGCATGACGAGGATCAACGTTAAGATTAAGTGCAATCTCAACGGTTTCGTCAAATTTAGCCGATTTAAGTTCTTTAATGAACTCAGAAGCATCAGCTACTGTGTAGCTTTTTGCCATATCAATTTTTTCACTCAAGTTTTTGTAGCGTTTTCCAGCCATTTTAATTCTCCAATAATAGAATCTGCCGCAAGATTTAACCTCTTTGCGGTCGAAGAGTTTTGCTAAGACACCATTAAATCTACCTCGAGAGAGGCTAGCTTCAGTAGTCCAAGCGACTAGCGTAGTAAAAGGAAGAAGTTCCTTTTACGTTATTAATCAATAATATCAACACCCATTGAACGGCATGAACCGGCGATAGTAGCAGATGCAGCCTCAACACAATCAGTATTCATATCTTGAATTTTTTGCTTGACGATTTCCATCAACTGATCTTTAGTGATTTTACCCACTTTGTTTTTCATCGGATTATCAGTCCCTTTTTTAAGACCCGCTGCTCTCATGATGAGTGCAGATGCCGGAGGCTGTTTTGTGATGAATGAAAACGTTTTATCCGCATATACAGTAATAACAACAGGGAGTTTAAAACCTGCCTTATCTTTTGTACGCTCGTTGAACGCCTTACAAAATTCCATGATGTTAACACCACGTTGACCGAGTGCTGGTCCAACCGGAGGGGCTGGATTAGCAGCGCCTGCATTAACTTGTAGCTTGATGTAGCCCGTAATTTTCTTTGCCATTTGTGCTTCCTTTTTTTGAGATTAAATAATTTTTTCGACTTGCGTGTACGAAATATCTACTGGCGTACTACGTCCAAAGATAGATACATTGAGCTTTAACGTACCGTGCTCAAGGTCATACTCATCAACAGTACCCGTGAAGTTCGCGAATGGACCATCAACGATACGAACCATCTCACCATTATCAAAAAATACTTTTGGTTTTGGCGCAGAACGGTTGGCTACACGATCCAAGATAACTGCAATATCATTTTCACTAAGTGGTGTCGGCTTGCTTCCCTCACCAATGAATCCTGCAACACGCGGGAGAGATTGAATGCGATGCTGCAAATCAATACTGAGATCCATCAATGCAAAAACATAACCTGAATACAATGAGCGTTCAGTAATTTTCTTTTTACCATTTTTTACTTCGATAACATCTTCTGTAGGGACGATTACCTCAGTAATGACTTCTTCAAGATGATTTTCAGCAATGATATTTTCAATAGCTGATTTTACGCTGCGCTCACTGCCTGCATAGGTTTGAATTGAGTACCAAAGATGTGCCATAGTTTTTCCTTAACTCAAAATTGCTGAAACAGTAGAAGACATAATAAAGTCAACCAATGCTAAAAACAAAACTACAAAAGTAACAACAATGATGACTGCTATAAACGCTTGCTTTACTTGTGGTTTTGTTGGAAAAATAACTTTTGCAAGTTCTAACTTCGCTTGACGAAAAGTATTAGTAACACTGTTTTTCATTTTTTACCCTTAGGACATTTCGAACCAATAAAGCCCGTGGGCACCATTAGTTAAAAATGGGTGGCAGGCCAGGGGGGATTCGAACCCGCAACCATCGGATTTGGAATCCGGCGCTCTACCATTGGAGCTACTGACCTATAAAATCCCCGAGGGGAAAACCTTTAAAGTTTTGCTTCTTTATGAATCGTGTGTTCACGACAAAATTTACAAAACTTTTTAGCTGAGAATTTCTCAGTGTGAGTTTTTTTATTTTTAGTGATGTGATAGTTACGACGTGTGCACTTTTCACAAGCTAAATGGATATTTTCGCGCATGTTTACCCTTATAGTCCAACCCTAAGGTTGGGAGAAATTATGCAAGGATTTTAGAAACAACCCCAGCACCTACAGTACGTCCACCTTCACGAATAGCGAAGCGAGTACCCTCTTCCATCGCGATTGGATGGATTAATTCAGCAATAATTTTTACGTTGTCGCCAGGCATAACCATTTCAGTGCCCTCTTGAAGAGAGATAGCACCTGTACAGTCTGTTGTACGAACGTAGAATTGTGGACGGTAACCATTGAAGAATGGAGTATGACGTCCACCCTCTTCTTTGCTCAATACATAAATCTCAGCCTCAAATTTTGTGTGAGGATTGATTGATTTAGGCTTACAAAGAACTTGACCACGTTCAACATCTTCTTTCTTAGTACCACGAAGAAGAACTCCACAGTTATCGCCTGCTTCACCCATCTCCATTTCTTTACGGAACATTTCAACACCTGTTACAGTTGTTGTTTGTGTATCACGGATACCTACGATTTCGATTGTTTCACCGATTTTGATAGTACCACGCTCAATACGACCTGTTACAACCGTACCACGTCCTGAGATTGAGAAAACGTCTTCTACCGGCATCAAGAAATCTTTTTCAGTTTCACGAATTGGCTGAGGGATATAACGATCCACTTCGTCCATCAATTTGATGATTTTATCAGCCCATGGTCCAAGAGCACCAGCTTTTGCTTCTTCAAGTGCACGTAATGCAGAACCTGCAACGATAGGAGTATCATCACCAGGGAATTCATACATATCGAGAAGTTCACGAATTTCCATCTCTACTAGCTCAAGAAGTTCTTCATCATCAACCATATCTTCTTTGTTCATGAAAACAACGATGTATGGAACACCAACTTGGCGTGAAAGAAGAATGTGCTCACGAGTTTGTGGCATTGGGCCATCCGCTGCAGAAACAACAAGAATAGCACCATCCATTTGTGCAGCACCAGTAATCATGTTTTTAACATAGTCGGCGTGTCCAGGACAGTCAACGTGTGCATAGTGACGATTTTCTGTTTCATACTCAACGTGTGATGTAGCGATAGTAATACCGCGCTCGCGCTCTTCAGGAGCATTATCGATTTGATCGTAGTCCATGAATTTCGCACCAGTTTTAGTTGCCAAAACAGCGGTAATTGCTGCTGTCAACGTAGTTTTACCGTGGTCAACGTGACCGATTGTACCGATGTTGCAGTGTGGTTTAGTACGTGCAAACTTTTCTTTTGCCATAGTGTCCTCCGACTTAATATTGTAAACGAAAATGGAATTATACCTAAAAACAGCTGAAATAGCTTTCAAGCTTTCAAAAAATTACAAAAATATTACTGGAGCTCACGAGCGGATTTGAACCGCCGACCTCTTCCTTACCAAGGAAGTGCTCTACCCCTGAGCCACGTGAGCATATAAAGACAATAATAAAATGAATTTTGGAAGCTTAAAAACTATTTTTGTTTTAAGGTAATTGATGAAGTAGTAATTATGAAATGTATACTTCAGCTCCCAGTGGAGCGGGAAACGAGACTCGAACTCGCGACATTCAGCTTGGAAGGCTGACGCTCTAGCCAACTGAGCTATTCCCGCATACATGGTGGTGAGAGAAGGATTCGAACCTTCGAAGATAAAAATCAGCAGATTTACAGTCTGCCCTCGTTGGCCACTTGAGTATCTCACCACGGCCTAATCTGGTCTAACACTGATAAATTTAACGCATTCCGATTTCGTTCAATGGTGCCGGCACGAGGACTTGAACCCCGGGCCTGCTGATTACAAATCAGCTGCTCTAGCCAACTGAGCTATGCCGGCGTTGGCGAAATGGAGCTGAAATTATAGTTTCTTTTTATCAATAAGTCAAGGGCAATTCAAAAGAAATTAAACAATAGTGTAAATAATCTCTTTTTTCTTCTTGGTTTGAATTATTTCACTCAAAACCAGCCCCTCAATATTCAATGCTAAAAATTCTTCTACACTCTGGACTTGATGCGTAGCTGCTGCGCGCAATACAACCCCTCGATACGCTTTTGCCCAATGACTAACCACTTTACCCTCTTTTAAAAACTTCAATGTAGTGATTGGATTTTTGGGGATATAAAATTTATCATAAAACCCTGCACGTAAATCTAATATCTCTTGATTGTCAATAATTGCATCCAGCGGATCACTAAAATGCTCTTTATAAAATTTTTCGCAAGCAAGCCCCTCTATCGAAGCTCCTTGTTTTAGTTTATAATCAGGTATTACATCCCCTGCACGAATCGGACCGAACAGATTAGAAAAAACGATGACATTTGAATCAATATATTCCTGAGCCGATTCAGAGAGAGTAGGATAATTTAGATAATCATAGGCTACTCCATCGTAACGCAGTACTGCTTTCATTGTGGGAGCTTCATAAAAAGCAATTTTGTAGCGTTTGAACTCACCGGTATCTTTAATGCCAAAAAGGGCTTCAAGAGCTTCGTTGCACCCTTGACGAACGACTTTTTGATAACGCTCCATTATCTCAAGGCGTTTAGAATAATATTGGGGGAAAATCAATGAAGATTCACAAAGAGGAGGAAGCGTTCCCCCTTCACGTTTGCCTTCACTGGGTGCAAATAGAATAATCATGGATTAGTAGTATGCGGCAATTATCGCGTAGCTGATAAAGAACATCAGATGTGATGCCCCCTCAAAATAGTTGGTTTCGCCCTCTTCGGTCGTTTTCCATACCAATATGATTGTCAGCAGCAATGCCCCGATTTGAAGCGGATTAAAATCGAGGGTGAGATTGATCCCTGAGAAGTAAGCTAACATCATCAAAATCGGAACTGTTAAAATAATCGATACCGTAGACGCTCCCATAGCAATATTAACAACCCGTTGAATTTGGTCGTTACGAGCTGCACGTACTGCCGTAAATATTTCGGGTGATACGCTGATAATGGCAATAACCAATCCTGCCAAACCTGCTGATATTCCGTATTCACGCGCAATTTTTACCCCATGTCCAGCGAATATTTCTGCCCCGAAAGCAATCATCCCAATCAAAACAAAAATAACAATAAAATTCATTACCGTACTGAGATGCTCGAAAATGTAGTCACTTGAATCATTTTCATCTATTTCGCCTTCACTCTCTTGAATCTTTCGTTTAAGGCGAAAAAAACGGCTTCGAGCAGTCGCTTTGAAAAAATGGGTATGCGTACGTGTTTGAAAAATAAAAATGATA
Organism: Pseudomonadota bacterium; assembly: GCA_043797085.1. Lineage (GTDB taxonomy): Bacteria > Campylobacterota > Campylobacteria > Campylobacterales > Sulfurimonadaceae > Sulfuricurvum. The sequence goes on from JAZDQA010000013.1 coordinate 136,699, forward strand.
AGATAAAAGAACATCAATACGCCGGCAATCAAATGACTCACCTGCGTCAAAGACTCGATGCCATGATCGGTATGAGTTAACAATCCCGGTACTAAAAGTGCCGATGACGCAACGAATAAAACGGTACTGTAGGCACTGGATGTCTCTTTGTTATGCTGCTGCTGAGTAAAAGCAAGTCCACCTAAAAAGACAGAAAGACCAAGCAGTACATTTAAATCAACAATGACTGCAGAAATAATCCCCCCTTTGACTGTTTCAAGCACTTCAGGCGAATGGCGTACTTCTAACAAAATAATGTACAGAAGGATAATTTCAACAATAACGGCACTAAAAGTAAGTACGAAGCTTCCATAGGGTTCATGGAGGCGTTCTGAGAGAATGTCGGCAACCTCTGCAACTGTAAGAGAAAGAGCAGCAATAGCAATAGCAGATGCAAGCGTTGCGAGAGTTCCCTCACCTTGATAATGAGCGTAGAATGCAAATACAAGAGAGAATATTCCTACAAAAATATCCCAGTAATCTTCTATAAAATAGCGAATTCGCCTATCCAAGTGGATATCCTTTTGTGGTTAAAATTAAAATCATTGCACCTACACTCATTAAATCCACCCTTTACGCTTGAAAAGGTAGAGAGGAAGTACGGATGAGCAAACCATCAAAAATATTGATACCAAATAACCATAATCCCATTGTAATTCAGGCATAAAATCAAAATTCATCCCATAAATACTTGCAATCAATGTCGGCGGCAAGAAAATAACGTTCATAATGGCAAATATTTTAATAACTTTGTTTTGCTCAATACTCAAAAGCCCTACGAAAATATTTTGGAGGTATTCGAGTCTCTCAAAATTAAAATCGGTATAATCAATCAATGATTTAATGTCTTTTAACATAATGGCGACATCATTTTTTAAAGCAGCTTTATACTTTGTTGATTTTAAAAAAGAGCTCAGAATACGTTGTTTGTCGTTAAGATTTTCACGCAGTTGCATGTTCAAGTCTTCTAATGATGAAATACGTTCCAGTATCTCTTCATCATCATTGGTATAGTCCGTAAAAACGTGCTTACGAAGACGGGTAATATCACGCGAAAGTTTTTCAATAACGTCCGCATCCGCATCGATTCTAATATCTAAAATTTGACAAAAAATATCATAACCACTCTCAAATTGTTTGGGTGCAGCAAAAAATTTCCGATTAAATTCATCAAAAGTGTAAAGTGATGTATAGCGAATAGAGATAAGAAGATTTTTATAGAGGATAAACGATACGGTTTCATTATGCGAATTTTGAGCAGCATTAATCAGGAAAAAGCTATTAATCTCGATACGGTCATTCTCTTCCCAATAACGCGAACTGATCTCGATCTCTTCGGTCTCTTGCTTGGTCGGGAATTTAATGTCAAAGGTATTTTCGATAAAAACAATCTCATCGTAGGTTGGCATCAACATATCAATCCAAATTACTTTGTCAATATTGTCTCCATCAAGCTCACTCATCGTATCGATTAGGGCAATGGCATTCTCATTTTTTACAAAACATTTAATCATGACAACACCTCTTTATTGAATCGTTCTTTATAACTGCATTTTTGACACAATTCTTCATGCGCAACATGACGTGCAAAGCTGCTCACAATATCACAAGAACGTTTGGATGATAGAATTTTACCCAAATTTGTTGCGTGTAGGTTACCAAGTTCCATCACACCCTCTCCATCCAAACAACAAGGGACGACTCGTCCATCAGCTAAAATAGCGATTTGTTTACTCAAACCATGACAATAGCCATCGCCTACAGCCTCATTTTTAAGGCTTGGCCATTGAAAATAGCGGTCAAAATGGAGTAGTATTTTCGATGCTAACCGAATCGATTGGCGTTCACCGCTTAGATTTTCTGCAAGTAATTTAAGCTCAAAGTGTTTTTCAATCACTCCAAAAAGCTGCTCATTAAACTCGGACTCACTGAAAATATCATCAAGATTCCATAGTCGTAGATTAATGAAAAAATCACTTTTTTTATCAAGTTTCTCATCACAAAGAGATAAAATTTGCTCTAAATAAGCTTCAAAACTACGAGCGACGCTATTTTTATTAAAACTATTGAGGGAAATATTGACTTGACGGATGGAAGGGTGAAAAAGAGTAGATCGGCGCTGTTCATCGAGATAAAAACCACTCGTGGTAATCATCACCTTAAAACCTAATGCATGAGCGCAATCGAGATAATCACCAAGATTTGACAACACCATCGGGTCACCCATAACATGCAAAGCTATCTCATCAGTATACGGCTTTAACTCTTTTAGCACTTGTTCAAAAAACGAGAGTTCCATTGTCTGTGTCGGAGACTCTTTGGGGGGGCAAAAACTGCACGCTAAACCGCAAATATTAGTTATTTCAATGTAGGCACGGAAAAATTTCACGGTAAAAAAGCGACGATCCCTGCAGTGATAGCAACATTAAGCGATTCCACTCCACGGTGCATTGGAATGGAGACACGTAATGTTGAGAGTTCTTCGATTTCACGGCTGACTCCCTCACTCTCATTACCCAACACAAAAATAGCACGAGCAGGGATTTGGAGAGAATAAATATCATCTTTTGCATGGGAAGAGAGGGTAATAACACTTGCATTTTTCAAAGGTAAAACATCACTCAACGTCTCACAATAGTAAATAGGGATTTTAAACAGCGTCCCTGCACTTGCTTTCATCACAAGAGGGGATAGTTTGGTGCTGTTTCGTTTAGGCAAAATAATTCCATCAACACAGCTTGCCGCACATGAGCGAATAATCATCCCTAAATTAGCAGGATTATTAATTCCATCCAAAGCTAATAATCGAAAATTGTTTGGAAAATCATTAGAGATAGATTGGGCATTTCGATAGTTTTGCGCTTCTACGTCCAGCGCCACCCCTTGATCTTGGGAGCTATTTTTTGAAATTCGAGACAAAGCATCTTTAGTATGGTATTTAATCTCAATACCGCGAGCTTCCGCCAAAGAGAGTATCTCTTCAATGGTTTCATCACTACGATTGCTTTTAGAAAGATGAAGCTTATGAACTTTCACGTTCGTATCTCGCAGTATCTCCACCGCAACATTGCGGCCATAGAGAGTTATTAACGAATCAAAAAAAGCTTTCTTCTTTAAATATTCAGGAGAATCAATCATCAAATTTTCGATGCAATTGCTTCTGCAGTAAATCCAAAATGTTTAAAGAGTTGATCCGCCGGAGCACTTGCACCAAAACTCTCCATGGCAATCACCGTATCGGCAAATCGGTACCACTCTAATCCTCGGGCTGCTTCAATAGCTACTTTTTTTGTACCTGGTTTGATAATGGAATCAATGTAGCTTTGAGACTGTTCAAGTAGTAAATCAAAACATGGTACACTGACAATATTCGCAATCAATCCACGCTCACGTAGTTCTTTTGCTGTCTCAATTGCAAGAGAAACTTCAGACCCAGAAGCCATTAATGTAACCGTTGCATTAGCCTCTTCGATAAGTAAATAGCCTCCATTTTCAACATCGCCCAAAGTAGGTGCTGATAATACAGGAAGGTTTTGGCGTGAACATACAAATGCACTTGGAGAATTTTTCATCGTCAATGCTTTTTTCCATGATTTGACATTCTCTGCTCCATCGGCAGGACGGTAGACGTAAAAATTTGGTAATGCACGAAATTGACTCAAATGTTCAATCGGCTGATGCGTAGGGCCATCTTCACCCACCCCAATACTGTCATGCGTCCAAATGAAAAACTGTTGAATTCCGGCAAGCGCTGCAATACGTGCAGAGGGTTTAAGATAATCGCTAAAGACAAAGAATGTCGCACTAAATGGAAGTATTGGGCCATACAATGCCATTGCATTCGTAATCGATGCCATTGCGTGTTCACGAATCCCAAAATGGATATTTTTCCCTTTTGGAAACTCGCCCATATTAGTGAGTTCTGTTTTATTTGACGGTGCTAAATCCGCCGAACCGCCTAAAAATCCTGGGATTGCTTTTGCAATAGCATTAAGGATAATCCCGTTTGTGTTGCGTGTAGCATCGGCTTTTTCAAATGTTGGCCACTGGATACGGCTAAAATCAGGATTAAGAAGCTGTTCATACGCTTCATTTTGCTCCATCAACGGTAGCTCTTTAAGACGATGATTCCATTCTCGCTCTGCCAAGTCCCCTTTTTCAATGCCGCATCGGAAACGCTCCAACACATCCGCATCTACCGCAAAAGTAGCTTCCGGATCAAATCCTGCTGCTGCCTTTGCTTCTTTGATAATATCATGCCCCAATGGTGCACCGTGAGCATGATGAGAACCCTCTAGTTTTCCTGCACCCTTTGCAATGAGAGTATTGGCAATAATCAAAACAGGACGTTCGATAAGTTTGGCTTGTGCAAAAGCACCGTCTATCTCATCAAAATTATGCCCATCTATCTCTAATACCGCCCAGTTTTGAGACTCGAAACGATCTCGAATATTTTCACTCAAACTAAGCTCGGTTGAGCCCTCAATCGTAATACGATTGGAATCATAAATAAGAACCAAATTATCAAGCCCCATATGCCCTGCGATCGAACATGCTTCATAACTGATCCCCTCTTCTAAATCGCCATCACCGCACAAGCAATAAACGGTATGGTCAATCATACTTGCAGTTTCAGAGTTTACTTTGTGCCCTACAAATTTAGATGCCATTGAAAAACCTACGGCATTGGCAATCCCTTGCCCCAAAGGACCTGTGGTGATCTCAATTCCTGCCGTATGAGCATACTCAGGATGACCCGGAGTTTTAGAATGAAGTTGACGAAACTGTTTTAAATCCTCAATCTCTAAACCGTATCCCCATAGATGATTAAGGGAATAAATCAATCCCGTGCCATGTCCTCCAGAAAATACCAGACGGTCGCGGTTAAGCCATTTTGGATTACGTGGATTGTGCACCATGTATTCGGACAATACAACTGCAATATCTGCAAGCCCCATAGGTGCACCCGGATGACCGGAGTTTGCTTGTTGTACCATATCGGCTGCTAAAAATCGAATTGTATCTGCCATTTTTTGGCGCATTGCATTGCTCATTATTTATTCCTTATGTCGGTTAATGTAGTGGGTAAGTGTTGGTGACAATTCACGCTGTAAATTCTCATCAAAACTTTCCATTTGAAGCGTTAGTTTAGACGCTAACGCATTGGCTTCTTCCATCGATTTTTTTAATCCTAAAAGAGTGACAAAACTATTTTTCGCTTCATCATTGTTAGTTGTTTTTCCGGCACTCATAGAGTCTTGAGTCACATCCAAAATATCATCTTGGATTTGAAATAACAAGCCTAAATCAATCCCAAAATCATAAAGCTCTTGTGCAATATCATCACGTCCTACAATAATCGCACCCATTTTTAGCGATGCTGCGATGAGCTTACCCGTCTTATGAATATGGAGCATTTTGATTTGCTCCAAGCCAAGGGGAGTGTTTTCAAAGTAACAATCAATCGCTTGACCCAAAACCATACCGTTCAATCCTCCGTTGTGAGAGAGTTCACGAATGAGTTTAACAATTACCTTATCACTTAAAGCAGCATTAGACAACACTTCAAAAGCATAGGTATTGAGAGCATCACCTGCCAAAATAGCAGTCACCTCGCTGTAGGTTTTGTGGAGCGTTGGTACACCTCGACGTAAATCAGCATTATCCATTGCAGGTAAATCATCATGGATAAGCGAATAGGTATGGAGAAGTTCGATGGCTAATGCCGGGGCATAAGCATTTTGAATTAAAAGAGGATTATACGCTTGGACAACACCAAGTAGCAACGCTGGACGAAACCGTTTCCCGCCACCGGTAAGCATTTGATGAAGTGCAGCTTCGTAATTTGGATGAAAACTAGGAGCAATAGGCAAATGTGCCAATAAATACGCTTCAAACTGCTCCATACATCCCCACTATTTTTTAGTGAAAGTTTAACATATTGAGGCTTATATCTTTTCGATTATATCGGTAATCGCATTATCATCATCGACCAACACCACCGTTGGTTTATACGTTTCAAGCTCTTGATCATTATAAGTCGCATACGCAACAATAATAATCTTATCTCCCTTGTGAACCTTTCGTGCTGCTGCTCCATTGAGACAAACATCACGCGCTCCGCGCTCGCCGAGAATGATATAGGTTGAAAACCGCTCACCGTTATTAATATTAAGAATTTCTACTTTTTGCCCCACACGCATTTTTGAAGCTTCAAGAAGTTCTTCATCGATTGTAATCGAACCAACGTAATTAAGATTAGCGTCGGTCACCGTGGCACGATGGATTTTGCTGTAAAGCATCTCGATTAACATATTTTAGCGCCCCATCTGTTTCATCATGGCTTCAGGACTGATTGCATCATCCCATAATTCAGCAGGAATAACATACTCTTGCACGACTTCGCCACCAAGAATATGACGATCGATTATTTCATTGATTTTCTCTTTTGTAAGAGCGGAATACATTACATGACCTGGCTCTACAAGCATAATCGGACCTACATTACAACGATTCATACACGATGTACGAATAGGCTGTACCGTACCGATAATCCCTTTTTGCATCAAAGTCTGTGCCAGATGTTGAAACAAATCCTGTGTCTGTGGATTCACACAACTTGGTTTTGGCATCCCCGGAGGTGAGCTTTGTTCGCATTTAAAAATATAAAACGCCGGTTGAGGAATACCCATCGTAACGCTCCTTCAAATAGTGTATGTGCAGTAATACCGCAAAATAATGGCGGTATTATAGCCAAATTGTACAAGTGCATCGTTAGTTCCAGAAAACAATTTCTGAGTTTAAATCTCTTTTAACAACTCACGAGCTACTACACGATCATCAAACGGGAGATGTTGATCGTAAATAATCTGAGAGGTTTCATCCCCTTTACCCAAAATCAGGACCACTTCATCCCCTGATCTATCATGAAGAGCTTGCGCTATGGCGCTACGCCGATTCACATTCACAAAGACTTTACTCTTATCGTCAATGCCCGCCAAGATTTCTTCTATGATAGTATCAGGATCTTCAAAACGGGGATTGTCACTCGTGACATACACTTTTTTAGCGTACATCGAAGCAACTCGCCCCATCATTGGACGCTTAGTACGGTCACGATCACCGCCCGCACCAAATACGACCAATACTTCTTTTTCTTTGAGGGCATTAAGGACTTGCTCCATCCCATCAGGAGTGTGTGCAAAATCGACAATAACCAAAGGCGACTCGCTCACCACCTCCATACGTCCGCTCACCCCTCCGAAATTTTCAACCACTTCGGTAATTTTTTCTAAAGAGTCACCGCTTAGCAAATGAACGGCCGCCATTGCAGCCGTAATGTTATAGAGATTAAAAAATCCATGCAAGGACGTAGCAAATGTAACATGCTCTTCAAAATGTTTTAGGACACCACTTACCCCATTGTTGAGTGAATACGCCAATATTTTGTAGGTAGCAGGATTTTCAATACCGTAGGTAAAGGCATTTTTAAAGTTAAATTGCGCATGAGGTTCATCTTTATTAATCAGTTTTTTCGACTCATCGGTAAAAAAGAGATTTTTAATACGGATATATTCTTCAATACTTTCATGATAATCTAAATGATCTTGGGTAATATTGGTGAGAATTTTCAAGTCAAAATGTATTCCGGCAATACGCTCTTGCTCAATCGCGTGTGAGCTCACTTCCATAATAAAATACTCACATCCGCTTTGAATGGCTTGGAGCATATGTCGATAAGTATTGAGCACCGTTGGAGTCGTAAGTGTTTTTCCCTCAGCACTCTCATCGTTCATAAAAAACCCGCGCGTCCCCTGCATGGCGCACTTATGTCCCAAATCAAGTAAAATTGAATAAATGGCACTCGCCGTCGTGGTTTTACCGTTTGTCCCCGTAATCCCTACTACTTTGATCCGATTTAGACCAAAAAGGTTCCAACATTCATCAGGAGTTAAAATAGTATGAGCCCCTCTGCTTTGTGCATCGGCTTTAAATTTTTCATTTTGTTTAGTTGCTAAAAACGCACATAACTCGTCACATTCCATTGAGTTTTCAGAAATATAACGATAAGGCTGATTGGAAATCTCAATTTTCAATCTCATCTCCTTTTGCCAAACGACGAAGCAGATTGCGAAGCTGTGTATCATTAGGATAGACACCCAATGCACTCTCTAAATAGCTTAATGCCATCTCTTTGTATCCATTATCAATCAAATTATCCAAGAAATCAACAAAGTCTTCTTTTTCGGTAATAATAACGCGTGTTGAAAACATAATATTTTCAAAAATACGCTTGAAGTCATTTTCATTAAGAACCAGTTCTTTAAATTCAGAGTACATAATACCATCAGCAAATTCTAACCGTTGCCCAAGTCCCTCACTAAACAATCCTGCTAATTGTTCCAGTGTTCCGTCCATAGTTTCAAGTATTTCAGAAATAACGACATCCGCTGACTCGGCATCTTCATTGCGTAAAATTGCATAATAATCAAACAGTGCTTCCGCACCACCCTCACCGCTCATTGCCATATCACACAAAATAGCCCCATTATACGCTTCTTTGGATAAAGGATCTTCACGCAGGACTAAAGAATAATCTCTCAGTGCATCACGGTACTGACCCGCCATAAAATGCTCATTAGCAAGAGTGAGGGTTTTGGAGTATTTGTTTGTTTTCATAATATCCCTCCAGTATTTATAACTATATCGTCAAAAAGTAAAAATTAAAGTGATTCAATTGAATCTTCCATCCCGAGCGGAACATTTACAACGGTCAGCTCAGGATGTATATCCATACGAAGTTGACGCTCTACTCCGTATTTAAGAGTATTACCGCTGCTTCCGCATCCGACACATGCCCCCTGTAACTGTACATATACCGTTCCATTTTTAACATTTAAAAAAGCAATATCACCACCATCGAGCGCGAGTGAGGGACGTACTTTATCAATAACTTGACGCACTGGTTGCATCAACTCTTCATCTGTGAAAGGAATCATATTATTTACCCTTTTTTTTACTGCGAATTCATCATGACACTATAAGAAATTTGGACTAAACAAGGAGTAATGCAATGACGGTAATTTTTAGATGAAGTTCTTTTTAAGCGGTGGGGGTGTTGAACTCGTTAGACGAGTTCAATAGTTGCCATATGGGTAGCATCACCACGACGAATACGAGTTTTAACGATACGAGTATATCCGCCGTTACGCTCTGTATATTTAGGAGCAACTTCGCCAAGAAGGTTTTTTGTTGCTTCTTTATTTTGTAAAACAGCAAATATTGAGCGATGCGCATTTGCATCACCAACACGTGCAGTTGTAATTAATTTTTCAGCAAATGAACGTAATTCTTTTGCTTTAATCAACGTTGTTTCAATTTTACCATGCTCAAACAATGAAATACTAAGATTGGTCAACAACGCTTCACGATGTGAGCTTGTTCGACCTAACTTACGGTATCCGTGGCGATGTCTCATGAGATCTCCTACTTTATATTTTTATACGACAAAAGGATTGAATCCTTTTGCCTACGTTAACACTGGATTTACTTTAAGCGTAAATCCAAGGCTACTTATTCAGCTTCGATTTTCTTTTTGATTGCACTGACTAAATCATCTGCAAGCTCTTGTCCAACAGCATAACCGAATTCCGTAATTTTTTCTAAAATTTCTTCAAACGATTTTTTACCGAGATTTTTCACTTCTTTCAAATCATTTTGGCTCATCATAACGATTTCACCAATGTATTTGATATTTGAACGATCCAAGCAGTTAAAGCTACGAGCGCTTAAACCAAGCTCTTCAATACGTGCACCCAAACGTTTAAGTTCAGGATGTTCGTCATTACGTTCAACGGTTGGATTGGCTGATTTGATACTCACTTCACTGTTAAAAACAGCCATTTGAGCGTACATAACATCCAATGCATTTTTAAATGCATCCACCGGAGAGATTTGTCCATCGGTAACGATGTTGATAATTACTTTTTCAAAATTTGGATTATCTTCTACAAGAACATTGTCAATTGCGTAAGTCGCACGACGAACCGGTGTAAAATAAGCATCCAATGCGATGTAACCATCACCTAACAATTCACGAATATCTTCACTTGCAGCATATCCGATACCTTGGAAAATTTTGATTGAAAAATTTAATGTTGCATCTTCATTCAATGTTGCCAAAAATTCATTTGGAGTAACGATTTCAACATCGTCATTTTCCAAATCACTGCCGTGAATTTCGCAAGGGCCTGCAAAAGTGTAAGCAATCTCTTTTTCTTTAAGACCGTTTTTTAATTTAAAACGGATCCCTTTAAGGTTTATAATAAAATCTGAAATATCTTCAAGCATACCGCGCACAGAGTCAAACTCATGCTTAGCACCCTCAATTTTAATCCCGATTGGGGCAAACCCTACTGAGCTGCTTAACAAAAAGCGGCGAATCGGGTGAGCAATCGAAACCGCATATCCTGTTTCAAACGGATAGGCAATAATATTCGCTTCATTCGCGCTGATTTGTTCAACGACAAACTCTTTTGGTAGAAGCGGAGAAGTTTTAATTTTTTTCATGCTGAGTGCCCTTTATTTAGTGATTATTTCGAGTAAAGCTCAACGATTAGACGCTCTTCAACAGGAATAACAACCTCTTCACGCTCTGGAAGACGTGTAAAGATACCAAATACTTTTGCTTGATCGATATCAACCCATCCAGCAAGACCGGTTTGGTTGGTAAGCTCCATCGCACGAACAACTTGGTTATTCTTTTTGCTTTTTTCGTTAATCTCAATTTTCTGTCCCGGTTTAACACGGTAAGAAGGGATATCAACACGCTTTCCGTCAACAAGTACGTGACAGTGATTTACCAATTGACGTGCAAAACGACGAGTCGTTGCAAAGCCCATACGGTAAACAACATTGTCAAGACGCTGCTCTAACAACATTACTAAGTTCGTACCTGTATTTCCTTGGCGACGCTTTGCTTCATCAAACAATGAACGCATTTGCTTTTCGCTCAAACCGTACATAAACTTCGCTTTTTGTTTTTCACGAAGTTGTGTACCGTATTCAGAAATTTTTGTACGACGTTGACCATGTTGACCAGGTCCGTAAGGACGTTTGTCGAGAGCACTTTTACCTGCTAAGCGACGTTCGCCTTTTAGGCCAAGGCTTACACCGAATCTTCTTTCGATTTTTTCTACGGGTCCTCTATATCTTGCCATACCTTAGCTCCTTACACGCGTCGGCGCTTAGGCGCACGACAACCATTGTGTGGTAGTGGAGTAACGTCTTTCATATAAGAAACACGTAAACCCTCGATAGCACCAACACTTTTAACTGCAGTTTCACGGCCAGAACCTGGACCTTGAACTTTAATTCCCACTTCTTTAATACCGTGGACCATTGCTTTACCCATCGCATCTTCTACTGCTTGTTGAGCAGCAAAAGGAGTCGATTTTTTAGATCCTTTGAACCCAAGAGCACCAGCTGAGCTCCATGCGATCATGTTACCCATCTCGTCCGTTACGGTTACAAGAGTATTATTGAATGATGCTAGGATATGCACGATACCCTTAGCAATATTCTTTTTAATAACTTTTTTACGGGTTGCTTTTCTTTTTGCCATACGCTAATCCCTTATCTTGTGGCTGAGCCGACAGTTTTCTTCTTACCTTTGCGGGTACGAGCATTAGTTTTGGTTTTTTGACCACGGCATGGGAGACTTTTACGATGACGAAGACCACGGTAAGAACCGATGTCCATCAACGCTTTAATATCCATAGCAACTTGCTTACGAAGGTCACCCTCTACGATGATGTTACTCGCACGAATCTCTTTAGCAAGAGTCGCCGCATCATCTTCGCTTAGCTCATATACACGCTTGTTATAATCAAGCCCAGTAGCATCTAAAATCTTACGTGATGTATGCAAACCAATACCATAGATATAAGTTAATGCATACTCTAGACGTTTTTTCTTAGGTAAGTCCACACCAGCAATACGTGCCATGCTTATCCTTGTCTTTGTTTATGTTTTGGGGTTTTGCATATTACGCGAACAACCCCTTTGCGCTTGATGATTTTGCAATCGTCGCACATTTTCTTCACTGAAGAACGAACTTTCATTGTCAAGCTCCGATATTGTAATCCTTTGCCTCTCTCGTAGGTGCACATCATATACGCACCAATACTTGTAACTACGTCTACGCAGTTATAAATACTCAATGTTGCTTGTCCAAGAGGGCAAAGTGGACGCGTATTGTACATAAGTTTACGTTAAAGTTTTATTAAGATGATAAGTGAATATTTCTGCCTTGGAAAGGTAAGCTTTAGTAGTTCAAGCGACTAGCGGAACAAAAGGGATGTATTCCTTTTGTGTTAGATCAAATGATACGGATTGTATCTATACAATCCGTATCATATAAGGAGATTCAAGAACAGTTTCTAAAGATTCTAACTCTTTCATTAAAGAGCGAATATCACATTCTCGTGCTTCATGGGTTGAAATCAGTAAATGAGCGCATTCTTGTGCAAAAGGGCGCTGTATCATTGCTTCTATAGATATTGCATGATTGGCAAAGAGCTGAGTGATTTTTGCCAAAATTCCTGCTTTATCGGTAATACGAAGTCGTAAATAGTATTTCGAACGAATATCATCGGCACTTTTGAGACGCAATCCCTCTTCAAGCGGGTGATTAAATCCAAGCATTGGAGAGCGTTTACCTGAACGAACGATATCAATGATATTTGCTACCACTGCGCTTGCCGTTGCATTTCCACCGGCACCCGGACCATAATACAGTGTTTCTCCCACACGGTCACCGACAACGCTGATACCGTTCATAACACCATCAATCTTGGCAATCATTGCCTCTTGCTTAACCAATGTAGCATGAACTCGCAGTTCTACTTCTGCTCCATCACGCTTGGCAATACCCAAAAGCTTGATGGTATATCCAAACTCTTTTGCAAAGGCAATATCCGCTTGAGTAATCCCCTCAATTCCCTCGATTAGTATCTCTTCAGGTTTGGCATCAATCCCATACGCAATGGAAGCTAAAATCAGAAGCTTATGAGCCGCATCAAATCCGCCGATGTCAAAAGTAGGATCTGCTTCTGCGTATCCCAAAGCCTGTGCTTCGGCCAAGACCACATCAAAAGCAACCCCCTCTTCCATCATTTTAGTCAGCATAAAGTTACACGTACCGTTCATAATCCCCATAATGGAAAGAATATGATTGGCAGAAAGACCATCACGCAAGGCGTTAATAATAGGAATTCCACCGGCAACACTCGCTTCAAATTCAAACGGCAAATCGCCGGCAATCTCTTGTAGTTCATATCGGTGATACGCGAGAAGCGCCTTGTTGGCTGTAACTATCGCTTTTTTACTCGCCAATGCACTTTTTAACAACTCAAACGGAAGCTCAACGCCTCCCATCAATTCAACAATAATATCAATCTCTGGATCATTGATAATCTCATACGGATCGGTGGTAATCGCGATACTTAAATCACTTACCTTACTGACATCTCGAACGGCACCGCTTTTAACGACAATGTCTTCACCCGCACGTGCTGAAATAATGGCAGCATTTTCTTCTAAAATTTCAACAACGGCGCGTCCTACCGTCCCAACTCCTAATACACCAACACGAATCACTTATGCACCCTTACATTCAAACTGCAGTAAAAAGTTCTTGATATTTTTTGCTGCTTGTCGGATACGCTTGTCATTTTCGATCAAGGCAATACGAACATACTCATCCCCGTATTCTCCAAAACCAATCCCCGGTGCAACGGCTACATTGGCTTCGACTAAAAGACGTTTTGAAAACTCTAAACTCCCTAAATGTCGAGCGCATTGCGGTATACGTGCCCATACAAACATAGAAGCTTGATTACGACGAACCGGCCATCCGACACGGTTAAATGCTTCAAGTAAAACATCTTGGCGATGATCGTACTTGTCCGTAATTTCTTGGACACAGCTTTGATCGCCTTGAAGAGCTACTGTTGCTGCTACTTGAATTGGGGTAAACATCCCATAATCCAACCAACTTTTAATTTTTTGAAGTGCTCCTATGAGTTTAGGGTTTCCAACGAAGAAGCCAACGCGCCATCCCGCCATATTGTAACTTTTAGAGAGGGTAAAACTCTCAACTGCCACATCTTTTGCCCCAGGTACGGACATAATCGATGGAGTTGTATATCCATCAAATGTCAAATCACCATACGCAATATCGCTGATAATGTAAAAACGTTCACGCTTTGCCATAGCAACAATACGGGTATAAAAATCAGGCGTTACCGTAGCTGTTGTAGGATTGTGCGGAAAGTTTACCACCACATATTTCGGTTTAGGAAATGAGATGTGGAATGCCGTTTCAAGGCGCTCAAAAAAAAGGTCCTCATCAACTTTGTAATCTTCATCAAACGGAAGTTCCATTTTTTGGACATTTCCACCGGCAAGAATAAAGGCATACGAGTGAATCGGATAGGTAGGATCAGGGACAACGGCAACATCTCCCGGATTGGTAATAGCGTATGCCAAATGCGCATATCCCTCTTTTGATCCCATCGTTGCGACGGCTTCGGTTTCAGGATCAAGATCAACGTCATAACGACGTTTATACCAGTCACAAATCGCCCCGCGAAGCTTTGGAATCCCTTTTGATGCTGAATAACCATGAGTTTTGGTTTTTTGAGCTGATTCGATCAGTTTTTCTCGGATATGCTCAGGGGTATCACCGTCAGGATTTCCCATACTAAAATCAATAACATCCGCACCAGCGCGTCTGCGAGCCATTTTTAGCTCATTTACTTCAGCAAAAACGTATTTTGGAAGTCGTTTAATTCGATCAAATTGGATTTCATCAAACATGATGTGTACCTGCCATTAAAAAATTGTGCAATTCTAGCACTTTTCGACTACTCTCAAGCTTATAAGGGTATTTTATTCCCTTATTACTCCTCCTTGTAGTGTTCTATCCACATTCCTTCTTTAAGAAGTTTCATCCCATTGGTGTTGGCAATTTTTAAATACATGGCTCCAGCTGGTAGAGCAAAGCTCATTCTTTCTTCTGCTTTGAACGTACGAATTGAACTAAGAATTCCCATATTTGCGTCCAATACGGCTATCTCAGGATACCACTTATTGCCATAAGGTGCTTCAATGGTTAATGCATTGGATTGATTAACGATAAACCATGATGGAACTGCCGTTTTTTCCATCTGTGCCCCTTCATCAGGGGTAATCGCCGGTACTTGCCAAAGCAGTGAAGAAGCATCTATCTCTATGATCCATTTTTTATCTCGAACAGTTCCTGCGGTAATAACAAAACCATTGTCGCGTAAAATTTCACTAAAGAATTTGGGCTGGAAAAGTTTTCTGCCGCTTAAAGAAATTTCCATGCGTGTCATCTCGCCATCGCTTTCATAATGACGAATATTAACACGCTGTCCAATGGTACTAAAAGCTTGGAGAATGATTTTAGAAGAGAGAATATTTCCGTGATCAACACGGAGCTGGACTTCTGTTTTGATATCACCTGCTGCTAATGAAAAAGTAAAAATTACGAACCAAACAAGAAGCTTCACTACCAGTTGCTTCCCTTATTTTTAATATTAAATTCTTCCAATGTAAGCTGCTGAAGTGATCCATTTTCATACGTAAACCAAACCGTATTTCTCTCTTTTAGTATCTTATTGCCTGAAGAAGTCACTATCTCTAAACGACCGTGTCCAAAAACGAAAAGCCAGTTCTTAGTGCTATCAATCAAAATAGGATCTTTGGTAACTTTTTGCGTTTTTTCTCCCGTTGCCAAATCCATCATGCCTACCCATACTTTTGAAGAGGGTTTGATACTAAGAACATCCGAAAAATTTAAAATCTTACCCTTTGTATCCATACGGATAATACTCGTGTTGTGTTCTTGTGTGAGCTGTGTTGCATTGATCTCAGTCATATTAATATCAATGATCGCATTCACGTCACTGGCATTTATTTCACTTGAGTTACTGTCTACAACCTCGATGGATGCACTGCTTAACTCCATAACTTCTTCTTTGGGAGCGACACTAAACTCCCCTTGCATCATTGAACCAATTAGCATTAAAAGAATAATTGCACCTATCGCCCCAAATATCCACAACGTACGCGAATTAGAAGAAGCTTGTAAGACAGCAGACGGTTTTTCAATAGCTATATCAGGATTAAGACCAACATAAGCATCATATTCACTGCGCAATGATTCAAGATTTACCCCGTATTCACGCTCCAAAATAGAAACAAAACCCATAAATTGAACACGCTTTAATTCATCAAAAGATTTATGCAATACCTGTTCAAGTTTAGCTCGTGAAATATGGGTGCGCTCATGTATACTATTTGCCCCAAGCTCTTGCAAATCTTCAAAGGACTTTATCGTACTCATCGCATTCTCTCCATTAAAATTGCTCCGGCTACTCCCACATTAAGCGAATCAAAGTCGTGCGCCATCTCAATGGAAACACCGTGATCAAGCCCTTTTTCAACACGACCGCTTAAGCCCTCGCCCTCACTGCCCAAAATCAACGCACGCTTGGAATCAAAACTCATCTCACGTACGTTTTTACCCTCAAGCGTTGCCCCATAGAGCGTAAATCCTGACTGCTTAAGCTCATGCATAACATCATGGATATTATGGACAACGACGATAGGTAAGTCCAGCGCCGCCCCGCTGCTCGTTCGAATTAACGCTTCCAAGTTTGGTTCTCGGATACCGGTAATTACAAGAGCTTCCACTCCAAGAGCATACGCACTTCGCACCAGTGAACCCATGTTTCCCATATCGGTGATAGAGCTTAACACAACGATAAAACCGCATTTTTTCAAAAAAGGAGACGCATACGGGACAATTTGAGAAATCTCGGCAATGTAGCCTTGGTGATTTCCCCCTTTAACCATGGATTGCGCTGCAATCTCTGGAATTCGTTTAATCTCAAAACCCATTTTCATCAATTGACCGTACTCTTTTTTATCAATCTCTTTGGCAAGATAGAGTGTTTTTATCCGATCGCGATGTCGTTCAAGTGCATAAAATACCGGTTGTTTTCCATAGATAAGCATAGTTTGTAATTCCTTATAAGTTTAAGAGGCGGGTATAGCACTCTTTTGGGTTTTCGCCGGTAATTTTGGCGATGAGCTTGGATGCCGCTTTTTTAGGTATATCTAGAGCAAGTATGTCGGCTTCATTCAAACTTGCACCGCAAGAAGCGGAAGCTTCAATAACCACGACCCATTCACCCCGAATCTCACCTTCCATCTTAGAAAGGAGTTCAGAAGCAGTTCCTTGATAAAAACGCTGATATTTTTTAGTAATCTCTTTGGCTAAAAACACTCGACGCACCGGTGCTGAAACGACAAGTTCATGGAGTAGTTTATCCAAACGTTTGGGAGATTCATAGAGCACGGTGGTATAGCCGTTGAAAAGAGCCTCTTGAAGGGCAGCGGAACGGTCATTGCCTTTGTGCGGTAAAAATCCGAAAAAGAGCATTTTTGTCTCACAAAAGCCACTTGCGACGAATGCACTCAATACCGCATTAGCTCCCGGTAAAATATCGTACTTAACCCCATTATCCAAACAATACCGTACCAACAATTGCCCAGGATCACTAATCCCCGGCATTCCCGCATCACTGACATACAGCACATTCGCGTTAAAAAAATCTGGGGTGAGTTTGGAAACAAATTCTGCTTCATTGTGAGAATGGAGACTTAAAAACTGTGGTTCACTCGTCGTTAGATTATGACGTTCTTTGAGTAAGTGTATGAGTTTTTTAGTAACACGAGTATCTTCACACAAAATTATGTCAGCAGTAGAGAGAACTTCAAGGGAACGAATGGAGATATCGGAAATATTACCGATAGGAGTAGGTACAAGAGATAACATTATTCTCTCTTTAATTTTAGTTTTTTCTATGATTCAAGAAAAATCTGCCTCGCTAGAGGCTAGCTTCAGTGCCTTAGCGGCTAGCGAAGCCATCGGGGCTTTTGCCTCGATGGCGTTCAAATTACTGATTTAACGCGTAACGTTTTTTGAACTTGTCGATACGTCCAGCAGTGTCTACTTGGCGCTCAGAACCGGTATAAAACGGGTGACATTCATTACAAATATCAACACGAATAGCAGCTTTTGTGCTTTTTGTTGTGAATGTGTTACCGCATGCGCAGCTAACAGTACATTCAACAGTATTAGGGTGAAGTTCTTTTTTCATAATATGACCTTGTGAGTGACGGCGTTGTACGTCAATCGGTTTGAGTTTTACATCCATACCTGGGGACGGATTGTTGGACGCGAATTATATCCAAAACTTTTTAAATTTACAACCTCATCGAAGCAATCGCCACGGCTGCGGTCTCGGAGCGTAAAATCATCGGCAGATTAAAATGGCGAATACGGTGTGAACTGTACGATTTACGCTCACTCTCATCAAAGCCACCCTCACATCCAATCACCACGGTTTCAAAAGTTTCATTTTGATCCAAAGCTTCCCCGCCAAAATCAAGAACAATCCCTTCGGGATTTGCATTCAAAAACGTACTAAGCGCTGGTGTTTCAGAAAATTCTATCAAAGAAGTCCGCCCGCATTGCATCATAGCACTTTCCATAATGCGATTAAATCGCTCAAAATCGAGTCGAAAGTTTCGTTGTGACCGCTTGCAATGGATTAACGTGATTTTTGAAACACCAAGTTCCATCAACATAGGCAAGGTTTTTTCAATCGTTTTTGGATCAACGATACACCATCCGATATGAAGCTTTTTAGGTGCTTCACAAAGAGAGTTTAATGAACTTTCACGTATAAAATAGGCATTACGCCCATCGGTTTTCTCTAAGCGATAATGATGAGCGATATTTAACGTATCACGATGACGAAAAACGATAAGATCACCCACTACGTGACGGCGTACTTTGATCAGATATTTGTACTCTTCGCCTGAAATAATCAGCTCATCTGAACCTGCTTTTGGATCGAGCATAAACTTCATACGATCATCCAAAGTGTTATACCAAGCAATAACGCCATCTCTATTCCTAAATAACGAAAAGCTTTACGTTTATAAAGAGCAAATGCCCCCTCTTGCGTAATATCCGTACGACGCTTGAGTGTTTTATATCGCTTGGCTTCCAAAACAATCATAACGATACCCACAACAATCATCGCATCATTAGCAAAAGTAAAATGCAAATGTTTTGCTGCCATCATTATCGCACCCGTCAAGAGAATCAACGCAATTAATGATGCCGAAATGGGCATAACAATTCGCATTCGTTTAGCATACCGAATGACCTGATTGCTCAAAGCAAGCATCGTAATGTTGAACATTACGACTCCCATCAACATCATAACCCCGACCGTGTGGATTTCTAATCCCATTGTATACATAGCTTCCATAAAGTAGATTTTACCCTATTTTGTCTATAATGACTTAAAACGTGGCAAGGGAGTTTACATGGCAGTAACCGTTGAAGAGGCTTTAGCACTTATTTACACATATGCACATCCTCTTGGAAGTGAAATCATTCCTATTGAAAACGCTCTTGGACGAGTATTAGCGGAAGAAATTATTGCATCTCATTGTCTCCCGCCGTATGATAATTCTGCTATGGATGGATACGCTGTTACGATCGCTGATACGGGTAAAACTCTGCCTCAATCGTGCGTAATTTTTGCAGGAGATAAAGACGATATTCGTATGGTTGAAGATCAATGTATCCGCATTATGACCGGTGCAAAGATTCCTCAAGGATGTGAAGCCATTGTCCCCATCGAAGAAGTGACCCTTATCGATAACAATGTCACCCTCCCCTCTACCATCAAAGCGTCTCAACACATACGACTCAAAGGGGAAGACATTCAAGCAGGCACTTTGCTCCTCAAAAATGGAACACTGCTTCATGCGCACCATCTCACCTTGCTTGCCTCTCAAGGACGTACTCACGTGCGTGCCTTTAGATCACCGCGTGTTGCCTTGTTTGCTTCAGGAAATGAGCTTAAAATGCATTTTGAAACAATCCAATCGCATCAGCTTTACAACACCAATACCCCAACCTTCGCTGCCCGCGCACGCGAGCTTGGATGCGATGTCATTTTTACCGGAACGGCTGAAGATACCATGGAAAGCATTCAAAGCCATATCAAAAGCACACTGGATGCCGATTTTATTATCACTTCCGGCGGGGTGAGTGTCGGCGATGCGGATTATACTAAAGAGGCATTTAGCACACTTGGGATGGAAACCTTATTTGAATCAGTCGAAATCAAACCCGGTAAGCCCACTACCTTTGGTCGTATCGGGTCTACTCTCATTCTCAATCTTCCCGGAAATCCGCTTGCTGCCGCATTGTGTTTTGAACTCTTTGGTCAAAGTACGATTATGGCACTTAGCGGTCAAAGTGATAAATATATCAGCACCATCACCACAAAAATTGCAGAACCTTTTAGAATGAAAAAAGGTCGACGCTCACTCATCCCGGGCTGGTTTGATGGAGCCGCTTTCACCCCATCCCCTGTTTTTGGACCGGGGATGATACTCCCGTTGTCTCGGGCAAATAGCTTTATGATGGTGGATGCAAAGGTGGAGGGATTTAAAGAGGGAAATGAAGTAAAAATCATCCCCACACGATGGTGTATGAGTGCAGAAAATCAAACGTCGTTAGTGACGTTTTAAACGGTTGTGGGATTGGTAAACCCTTCGCCGCTTTTAACTCTCTCCCACAACTTTGGATCGTTCCATTCCTGACATATTTCATCACTAAAATAGATTTTATCGAGGTCAATCAGTCCCATAATTTCCGAATAGGCATCTTCTCGAAAACACTGTGCATAGCCTGTCTCAGTCTCATGTACGATAATACTGCTAAGACGCACCATTTTTTCTCCATTGACTGTCTTGGTAAACCACATCAATTTATCAATCATCACAAAAATCACGCGGCTAAACTGCTCAGCAGAGGGGGAAACCGGTAGTTGCACCCAACGCTGTGAATGACGTTTCATATCAGAAATATATGCTTCATCATCTCCATCCCAAAGAGCAATAGAGTGATCAAAACTATCTATCAGTTCTTTCATCCCCTGCTTCATCAATCCAAAATCGTACACCATCTGACCATTATCAAGATACTGCGATTCAAACAGCACTTCCACTTTATACGAGTGCCCATGAAGCGATGTGCGACAACGCTGTGTAGAACAGCCACGAACGATATGGGCATTTTCAAATTTGAATGACTTTCTGATTATCATTGATTACACTCCATGGTTTTGATCCCAAATACGGATATGCAAACGGTCACTGTAAATAAATCCTCGCCGTTTGCAAAACTCGATGACGGCTTCGCAGTTGGCTTCGATGTGGGCTTTATCACCACCAAGTGGCATGCAGTAGACGCCAGTATAAGGGTGAGGAGCGATAATCGTATCCATTTCCTCTTCCAAAACACTGACCAAAGAGGGTTCATCGACGCTGAACTTAAAAAAACTCCCGTTTGCGTTGGCAATAATAGAAGCGATTACCTCATTCTTGTATCGTCGATCTATCGGTTCACCGCTGTTTGAAAGTTTTACCGATAACGCATAAATGGCTTCTTTGTAAAAAGGATATTTTACAAAATCAGGCGCAATTGTCGCATTGGTTTCGAACGTTACTCGATGACCCTGCGAAATCAAATAATCGATAAACTCTAAAAAAATCGGTTCATTCGCATAAATCAGCGGTTCACCACCCGTCAAAACAATATCGACATGAGGGGGAAGTTTGTAGCCGTTCATAATCCATATCAAAGTTTGAAGCTCTTCGATTTCCATCCACAAATCACCGAATCCCTTACGATCTACGGCATAGACCGTATCGCATCCGATAATTTTGCGTCCGTCAGGAGTTATTTCACTGCATCCAAATCCCTCACACTTGAGGTTACATCCCCCAAAACGGAAAAAAAGAGAGGGAGTTCCAACATACTTTCCCTCACCTTGGACAGAATAAAAATGTTCAACTAAATAGAGCATCTCACCCTCCTGTCTCATAAAATGCGCGCTTTGAGAGCTCACCGTCAGGATCACTCCAGCGATTTTTCTCTGGCTTCGTTCGAATGACTTCTTTGAGAACCAAAGCCGCTTCTTTTATATCTCCGCGTCGTATAGCGTCTCGAATACTCATCGCCTCATCAAAATACAAACACGGGATCAAGTTTCCTTCAGCAGTCAACCGGATACGATTGCACTTCGCACAAAAATCATCTTTATGAGGCTCTATAATCCCAAACTCGTATCCATTATCAAGTTTATAATAATGCGACGGTGAGTGCCCGTCAAATCCTTCATCACTGTAAGTATAACGGCTTCCGATAATCTCTAAAAGCTCAAAACTCTGCATCCCTTTAATATCAACCTCGGCATGAACGTTTTCCATGTATTCGATAAAACGAACCGTCATATTTCGCTCTTTGCAAAACTCCAATACATCCAAAATCTCAGTATCATTCATCCCTTTCATCGGAACCATGTTTACTTTAATTCTAAAACCAACACTCAATGCCTCTTCAATTCCTGCTAGTACATGGCTTAAAACATCTTTTTTAGCGATTTTTTCGGCTATATCGGGGATGAGAGAATCAATCGAAACGTTAATACGGCGAAGCCCTGCATCATACAATTTTTGAGCAGCACCTTTTAGTAAATACGCATTGGTTGTCATCGCCAAATCAATGTCATTTTTGTAATCATGAATCATCTTTACAAAACGATCAAGATCTTCACGCAGCAATGGCTCTCCACCGGTAATACGGATTTTTTTAACGCCCGAATCAATGGATACTTTGATAAATTCAAACAGCTCTTCAAAGCTGAGAAGGTTCTCTTTTGGAACCCATGAAAAAGGTTTTTCGGGCATACAATACTGGCACCTAAAATTACATCTCTCGGTTACAGAAACACGTAAGTAATCAACGGTTCTGCCATAACTATCTATTAACACATTCATCCTTGGGATAAGTCATTGTGTGCGATAGTATCTAAAAGTAGTTTGGAGTTTTATTTAGTAGGGGAATTAGAAAGAAAATCTGCCTCCAAAAAGGCAAATTTAGCTGGTTTTATTTACCAACCGCGTACAACTGCATGGCACGCTGTACACGCATTTACGATTTCAGAATACGATTGATGCGCTTTAGAATACTCTTTTTTAGTAAGTGCTTTTAAAAGATCAGACGAAGCACTATCAATACGTTTAGATGCATTGAAAGCGATATTACTCATATGCTGTTTATCTTTTGGAAGATATTTTTTGCTCGCATCGACATTGTGGAAAAGAGCATTCGCTTTTTGAATTTCGCTTACTCCGCCTTGAATCAAATTAGGAGCATTATAAAGAAACCCTTTTTGTATATTGCTCAAACCATTTTCCATTTGACTCATATTCAATATCATGGTTTCATCGGCTGCCAAACCAGCACTTAAAAGTGCTGATAAAGCCAAAATTTTTACTATTTTCATTTTTGCTCCTTAGTGAACTTCTGACCAGATTTTACGTTTCCACAAATACGCCAAGATTGCAAATACTAACGTATAGAGCATTACCCAAAGACCAACGCTTTCACGTTCAGCTTTTTTCGAATCCCCAATCTCTTCCATATAAGCGATGACTTCTTCTTGCGCTTTTTCATTCAAACCGACACGTGGCATTGACGTTCCTGCCAACAACAATTGAGGATCGTTGATAAAGCCGTGCAAGTAGTGCTCTTTACGACTTTTGATGTACTGAGACAAATCAGGAGGTGTTGCACCCATATAAGTTTTGATAACATCTTTTGGCGTTGTTGCTTCAGATTTCGCATAACTCATCGAGTGACAACGTCCACATGCAGCATCATACGTTACTTTATGTATATCTTTCTCAGCTACTTTTGGAGCAATCGACTGAAGATAGGCTACAACGTCCATGATCTCCTGAGGAGTCATCCAGTTGTAAGCAGGCATTGGGAACGCTTTTGCTCCACCTACTGGATATTTATGACCAAGTTTCATAGCACTGACCGGATCAAAGATGAAGTTAGCTAAATAGTTTTTGTCATACATACGTCCAGAATGACTCAAATCCGGCGGAACAACACCATACGATGCTGCTGCGTCAGCATTTGGCATCATTGCAGGGTGACCTGCTGATTCGATTGCATGGCATGCAATACAGTTGGCTTCTACTAAAACTTTACCGTTTTCAGTATTTCCCGCCAATGATGTATCGACATTTTTTAAATCTTTAAATGTAAAATCTGCCGCTTTTACCTCAGGATGCATAACATGATGCGCATACGGTTCAATCCCGTAATACGTAATACCTACGAGAGCTGCAATAATTGCTAATATTTTAAACTCTTTCATTATTTGCCCCCTACTTTTTTAGCTTCTGCTTTCGTAATAAACGGCAATGCAATAAACAATGCCAAGAATGTCGCTGACGAAGCAAATCCAACCCATGCGTTTGCGCCGGTCGGAGGTAATTTACCGTATACCGTAAGGACAATCAAATCTACTATCAAGAACCAGAACCAGTACTTAAAATATGGACGTTGATTTGCAGGTTTTACCATTGGTGAGCGATCCAGCCATGGCATAACAAAGAAAATAGCATTCGCAATTGCAAACGCGATCAAACCTAACGATTTACCTGAAATACCGGCGATTTCAAAGAAAAATCCGCGTAACACTTCATAACTCCACAAGAAATACCACTCAGGGTAGATATGTGCCGGTGTTTTAAGACCATCTGCTTTATCAAAGTTTACAGGGTCCATTGCAAAGTCGTAATGGAAGAAAACCAAGTAGAAAAAGAACAACAAGAAAAAGCCTAAAACAAAAAAGTCTTTAGACAAAAATACAGGCCAAAACGGAACTACTTTAGAGTTCTTTTTATCCCCTGCAAGATATTTTTCTGCCTCTTCATCAAAATCAAAAAATTCACCTGCCTCGTTATTAACGTGGGGGAAACGAAGTGCATAAAAGTGAACCACAATCGCACCGATGATTGCAAGAGGAATCAACAATACGTGTAGCATAAAGAAACGGGTCAAAGTTGAATCGGAAACATAGAAGTTACCGCGAATCCATACAACCAAATCACCACCGATAAGAGGGATACCACCAAAAATTTCAGTAATAACGTACGCTGCCCAGTATGACATTTGTCCCCATGGAAGCATGTACCCGCTGAATCCTTCTGCAGAGAAAAGAACAAACAACAACATACCGGAAATCCAAATCATCTCACGCCCTTTTTTATAAGAGCCATAATAGATACCGGTAAACATGTGAATGTAAATAACTAAAAAGACAACTGATGCGCCGACGGCATGAATGTGTCGAAATAACCATCCGTATCCGACTTCTTGCATGATAGTATAGTTGACACTATCAAATGCAGTAGCCACATCCGGCTTATAATACATCAAAAGGAAAATTCCTGAAACAACCAATAATGTAAACATAACGGTCAGTAATACACCCATTGCCCACAAAAAGTTAATATTTTTAGGAATCCAATACTCCGTCATCATCACTTTTACGAATTTATCAATTCCTAAACGCTGATCAAACCACTCGTACAACGAATCTGCTTGTTTAAACTCTGCCATCTTATGCTCCTCCTGCTTTTGCCATCATAGCTTTATACTCAGGACCTTCTTCACCAAGAACAAGGGTCGTTCCGTCAATTTTAAAGGGAGGAAGATCAAGAGGACGAGGAGGAGGTCCAAATTTATTAACACCGTCAGCAGAAAACTCTCCGCCATGACAGGCACATTTAAAATCTTTTTGATCATTACGATAGGCAGGAATACAGCCCAAATGCGTACACAATCCAATCATAACTGAATAATGAAAATCTCCGACTTTGACAGTACGTCCATCGGTTGGTTTCATATCTTCCGTATATTTAAGAATAAAAATCGGCTTACCGCGCCATACTGCGATTTCTAGCTTATTGGCTTCAAGAGCGGATACGTCAACGGTTGTAAAACCGGCTGTCATAACACTCGGAAGCGGATCCCATGTTTTCTTCATCGCGATAAGTGAGGCAACCCCACCCACAGCAGCGACGGCACCAAAGGCTTTACCTATAAAGCCTCTTCTGCTTTCATCTTTCATCATTTCTCACTTAATTTAGAAATTTAACCCTATATCATAAGTTAGAAAGGTTTAATTTTCTATAAAACGAGGGTATTTCTTATAAATTCCATTACTTCTTTGTTACTTCTTTGATACTTTTGATAATTTTTTGATTTTTGTTTACTTATAACTTCCATAAGTCGTTCTTTATCATAACCATCAACAACAGGAATACCCATTTCTTCAAATAATGATATAAAATCTCGTGCGTAATCAGGACGTTGTAAATAAATCGGACGTCCGCCTCCGGATAAATTTTGTAAAACCGCCATTGGAGAAGCACTTATAAGTATGTCGGTGTGGCGAATTACCGTGTCATACTCTTCACTCTCATGGATAGCAGTAAAACTTTCTTTAAGGCTGTTTTCATATCCAAGAAAATGATAAAAACCCATCAACAACTCCATTTTGTAGGGAGCGAATAAAGCTTGATTCAGCTCTAAATCTTTTTCATAATCATCATCCCCAAAAAACAGTGCCATGGGAATAGTTTTAGGAAGCACTTCGTTGTACTTCGTATCGACAACCGTTCCTGTAGCAATTTTATCACCGTGTAAATACGGTGAAATTAAAAATTCTTTTTCATATTTCACTGCATCAGGATTATCACTAATACGGATAAAGGTTGGAAAAAAGAGAGTCATATCTTCCATCAACGTAGGATTAATTTCATCAGAATCAAAGATGATTTTATCTCCATGCTGAGCAATTTGAGGGATATTGCGAACAACGTCAACCCCGACCGCACGCTTAATTCCATATTTGCGTGCTTCTCCTGCGATACGAAAATCAGAACAAAGAAGTGTAATATCAATATCTTTTTGAAGTTCATTAACAATAGCAACTGCACGATGAAAACGATCTAAGCCGATTCGGTGTCCTGTGTGGACGTAATAAAAATATCTCACTTCTTCCCCGCCATTTTGATGTAAATTTGTAAAATATCCAACGCTGCGGGTGTCATACCCGATATTTGAGATGCCGCTTGCAGGGTCGGGGGATTAAAGGTATTGAGTTTGCTCACAATCTCATTGGAGAGTCCCGAAACAGATTTAAAATCAAAATTTTCAGGGATGGCAATGTGTAACATTCGGGACATTTTTTCAACATCTTCACTTTGTTTCTCAACGTAACGAGCGTATTTTGCTTCGATTAGAATCTGTTCTTGGATATACGAATCAAGCGTCGAAAAACTCGGAATTAGGGCTGTAAGTTTCTCTAAATCGAAACTTTTGCGTGAAACAAGCTGTGTTGCTGCCATTTTGTCATTGATACGCTCTTCGTCGATGCTCTCTAAAAACGCCAAAAACTCTTTGGTCGGTGTCAAAATCGTCTCATCTAAAAGGGTAAGTCCTTCATTGATTTGCAGTCGTTTCATCTCAATTCGTGCCATCTCCTCATCACTGATGAGTCCCAAAGCGTGACCGTATTTTCCCAAACGCAAATCTGCCGTCTCTTCACGTAGTAACAATCGATATTCGGCGCGGGAAGTGAACATACGATACGGTTCTTTCGTCCCTTTGGTCACCAAATCATCGATCAAAACCCCGATATACGCTTCATCCCGACGTAAAATAAGAGGTGCTTTTTCCTCAAGCGACAAGGCGGCATTAATCCCTGCCATCAACCCTTGCGCTGCGGCTTCTTCGTATCCGGTTGTTCCGTTGATCTGTCCTGCACAATAAAGATTTTTCACTTTTTTGGTTTCTAATGTATGTTTTAGCTCGGTTGGGTCAACGTAATCGTACTCGATTGCATAGCCATAGCGAACGATTTTGGCATTCTCCATACCGATTACCGAATGGATCATTTGGCGTTGTACATCCGGCGGAAGTGACGTGCTCATCCCATTGATGTAACACTCCGTATTCTCGGCGGTTTGCGGTTCGATAAAAAGGTGATGGCGCTCTTTGTCTCGGAAACGATTTACTTTATCTTCGATGCTTGGGCAATAACGCGGTCCCACCCCCTCTATCTGTCCCGTAAACAACGGCGCACGGTGAAAATTTCCCTCGATGAGACTATGGGTGTCTTCATTGGTATAAGCGATGTAACATGGAAGCTGCTTTTTATCACGCGCAAATTTTTCGCGGTCGGTACGAAAACTAAACGGATTGGGGAGAGTGTCACCGTCTTGAATCTCCATCACACTAAAATCGATAGAGGAGCTGTCAACGCGCGGACATGTCCCTGTTTTAAGCCGTCCGACATTCAGCCCGTGAGCACGAAGCGACTCAGTGAGTCCTTTTGCCGCAAACTCTCCGAAACGTCCCGCCTCTTGGCGGATTTCACCAATATGGATCATCCCGTTTAAAAATGTCCCTGTCGTTAATATAACACGCTTGGCACGGTATTCATTGAGCAAATGGGTTTGTACCCCAACCACAGTATTGTCTTCAATAACAAGAGCGGTAACTGTCTCTTGGATGAGGCTCATATTAGGAGTCGTGAGGATGGTATTACGGGCAATAACTCGATAGCGATCCATGTCGATCTGCGCGCGGCTTCCCCGTACTGCCGGACCTTTAGTGATGTTGAGGATACGAAACTGGATTCCCGCTTCATCGGTAAGCAGTCCCATTTCTCCGCCAAGAGCATCAAGCTCACGTACCAAATGCCCTTTTGCCAAACCGCCAACGGCAGGATTACAGCTTGTCGCCCCCACTTGCTCAGCTAACATCGAGACCATTAGGGTATTGTGTCCCATACGGGCAGAGGCGAGTGCGGCTTCGATTCCTGCGTGTCCTCCGCCGACTACAATTACGTCATAGTTCATTATTACTTCTTTTGAATAAATTATGGACTGATGCTACGCACTTTGAATGATTTTCTTGAAAATTCAAAGATGCACGTGCTAAATTACGTAAATCAAAGCACCACTACTTCTTAACGAATGAAGTTTAGAGTTGAATTATCAAGAAAATCATTCAATGTGCATAAGTGCGTAACATCAATTATTGATGCAATTATAACGGTTATAATTGAAAGCACTAAAATCTAAAGCAAAAACAGTATAAAATTAAGCAAAATCTTTGATGCGAGACATACCATGGACACACCAAAAACTCTCGAAGAGCTCTTAAAAAACTATGACCCGACTCCTCTCGAATTCGATCCTGCTGTCGATGGGGACGAAGAACACCTTATTCGTGATGATCTTTTAAAAGAAAAAGAGCGGATGAAAGATGTTATCACCAAACTTAAAGAAAAAAATCGCGGCGATCGAAAAGTAAGGCGTTAAAGCTACCTAAGATATAATTTTGACAAAAATGGACCACTTTATGATGCTTCAAACCGCATTCGACGCTTTCAATACACAAGACTTTTCAAAAGCACGAGAACTTTTTGAAATACTTAGCGCTCAAAATAATCCTACCGCACTCTCATCCCTTGGCTATCTTTATCAGCAAGGGCTTGGTGTTGAAAAATCACAACAACAAGCCTATGAATATTATTCCCTCGCGGCTGATCTGGAAGAACCAACTGCCCTTTTCAACCTCGCATTGATGTATGCGGATGGCATTGTTGTCACACACGATCAGTTTAAAGCACATGAGCTACTGCTTCGTTCGGCTGTTTTGAATTTTCCGCAAGCACAATACGAAGCGGCTCTTAGTTTAGAGCGAGGCTTAGGCTGTGTTCAAAACTTTAGCGAAGCGGCATTTTGGTACGAAGAAGCGGCGAAGCGGGGTCACGCAGGAGCGTTTAACAATCTTGGTGTTCTTTTCAAAGAGGGGCATGGAGTCGTTCAAGATTATCCCAAAGCATTTATCTGTTTTTCACGGGGAGCTAAGCTTGATCTTGCAGAGAGCCAATACAATTTGGGTCTTATGTACGACCAAGGATTTGGATGCGATGCCGATCATGACGTTGCGCTAGAATGGTGCAGAAAAGCTGCTTATAATGGTCATGAAAAAGCGAAAAGTATTATCAGGTCTTTGCAAGAAGAGGGTAAAATTGTATTTTAACAAAGGGGCACTATGTTTACGGGATTAATTCGGGAAATGGGACAGGTAAAAAGCTTTGGAGCTAATCGCCTCTCTCTTAAGACATCTCATAAAGCAAAACTCGGAGACTCAATCGCCATCAACGGCACGTGTCTCTCCGTCGTAAGCATCGAGAGTGACGGATTTACCGTTGAGCTCTCCCCCGAAACACTCTCTCACGTTGCAACCGAAAAACTCACAGGAAACGTCCACATCGAACCTGCTATGATGATGGGCGATCGCTTCGAAGGGCACATCGTCCAAGGACATATCGATACCATCGGAACCATTGAGTCTATCACCAACAACGGCAACAGTTACGATGTCATCATCAAAATCGATCCTGAATTCATCCCTCTCATCCCCCCTAAAGGCTCTATTACCATCGATGGAGTGAGCCTAACGGTAAATGATGTACTAAAAGATACATTTCGTCTCACCATCATCCCTGTCACGATGAGAGAAACTCTTTTTGGAACGTATAAAAAAGGGACACGGGTCAATATCGAAACCGATGTTTTTGCCCGCTATATGCGACATATTCTCACGACATCCAGTAAAAAAGATCTGAGCTGGAATGATATTGACCATATCCATTCATTGTATTAAAAGGAAGAATTTTGAAAACAATTGAACTCATAATGATGCTCGCATTTGCCGGCGGACTTGTCCTGACACTCTATAAGGTATATCTCTTTCTCCCGCAAAAACCTCTTGAAGACGATGATACTACTTCCAGTTCCATTGAAGCGCTCGAAAAAATCATGGTTGAATCTAACCGTGATGGCATAACCGAAGAAGAGCTATTTGAAAAGATGCGTAACCATCCCGAGTTTGACACGAAACATTTTTGGAGATTTAACCCCAACCGCCTTCGCCACCTCATCGACAACTATCGCCTTAAAGAACCAAATTTTCGTCGCTAAGAGATGTTGCATTTGGATTACACGTAATCTTATGCTCCATGTCTACTTTCTCATAATTCTCCAACTCTCTCACGGATGCAACGGTCGCCGTACGATATCCCTCACCCTGATTCAAATAAATATTAAACCCATTTTCATAAAGAGCCAACCGTGTTGCTAACGCCATTGAGTAGGTGGTCACAATCCCCTCATTCCCCATCAGTCGTGCGATATCAGCAAAATACTCACGAGTCCAAAGCGCTGGGTTACTAGAGGGGCTAAATGCATCTTGATAACAGACATCCCATACCCCATCTAACTCTCTCATCGCAACCCGTGCATCGGTAATCTCAACCGTAATACGAGTCCGTTCATCCTCATATTGTCCACCAACAGCAAGCTCTGTAATCACCTTTTTGTATGGTTCAAAGATTTCAGGATAAGGAAAATCTATCAAAGAAGCAACCAGCGCACCATCCAATTCGGGAGAATAAATTTTCAGCGTCATATTAGGAAAATATCTATCACGATAATATAGGCTAAGAAGAGTATTAAAACCAAGCCCGAAACAAATATCGATGATTTTGAGATTATTTTTTTCGCGATGGAGCACAAAAGCAGGCTCAATGTGTTTTTTGAGTGATTCGTTTAACGCTCCATCTTTGGTCGAGTGGTAGTGCTCATCGTATTCGCTGCTGTATGCCGTATAGCTCCCATCTTCGCTCTCAACCCAGTTCATCACAACCCTGCTCCCCACATGTGCAACTTCTTAGCCACAATAACCTCATACCCATCGATCAAATCGATAATCGCATTGATCGCTCGAAATTCGACCTGATCGAGGAGTGATTCGACCTCAGCAATACTCATCGAACCGTTTTTTTGGACGATAATAATCTCGGAAGCGTTGAGTAATGTGCGGTAAAGTAACTCTAAAAATTTGCGCGGTGATTCATGCAGATGCAACACATCCTGCACGATAACAGCAGCGTAATCGCGTGGAACTCCCCCTGCGGGAGATTTATAATCTTTAATCATAAAGGTTTTATGAAAAGTGGTATGGGTTAGACTTTGATGATTCCCCGGAAAAAGTGAAAAATCGATCAACCCCTCATAAGAGATGAGAAAATCACCCAATTCCTCCGTCATAGCGTCCAAATGGCTTGTCGCTACCATGATTTTCGTATGGGGTGTCGGATGGAGAAGTTGGGTAATCATAGTGCCAAATCGTGCAACTCGCGGAAAAGATACGCTTCAACAATATCATCAATAGTACGTTGTGTATGAGCGACCAAAACCATCATCTGATGCTCGATAAACTCCATCACCGGCTCATAATTGCCCGTAATGATAACCGCATCAAGCCAACCGTCGATTTCACTGCGATCGGTATAAAATTTAATTTCGACCACTTGCCCTTCCTCAACCTCAACAGTCGCCCAGTAGGTTGCGGATAAAATTCCGACGAGTTCACTCTCTTGAGTATCATCGCCGTTCATCGGTAACAAAAGCAACATAATCAATCTACCTTTGAGAGATCAAGCTTCAGCGCTTCATTATCCATAATATCGATGTCTTTTCGGAGCACTTCGGCAGCAATCGCTTTCGCATCTTCGAGGGAATGCATTGCACATGTTCCGCATTGGTAGAGGTTGAGTTCAGGAATATCACTTTGTTTTTCAACGGCAATCACATCATGCATAGAGGCTTCCCACGCTTCAACCACTTCCTCTTCCGTAGGAGCACCGATAACGCTCATATAAAACCCAGTACGGCAACCCATAGGAGAGAGATCGATAATCTCCGTTTTAGCTGAGTTAAGATGGTCACGCATAAAGCCTGCGAACAAATGCTCTAACGTATGAATCCCCTCTTGAGATAAGATTGCCTCATTCGGACGGCAAAAACGTAAATCAAAAACGGTAATATCATCCCCCTTTGGAGTTTTCATCCCCTTTGCGCGACGAACGGCAGGTGCGGGCATAATAGTGTGGTCTACGGTAAAGCTATCTAGTAATGGCATGTGCATCCTTAAAAAATTTATTTTAGTTGAGGCAATGGTAACATATTTCATCCTTGAGGCGCTATAATTTGGCAATTAATTAAGGAATATTATGAAAAGCCTCTTTGACGATTCCATCGCCACCCGATATCAAAACGATCCACTGGCAGTACGGGTCTACACCTCTCAATTACTGGGTCAAAACAAAGACTTAGTCTTGCATGGAGGGGGAAATACTTCCGTAAAAATCGATGGTGTACTGTACGTTAAAGGAAGCGGATGGAATCTCGACACCATTGAAAAAGAAGGATTTTCTCCCGTTGATTTAGCCACACTCATAGAGATGGCCTCTCGTGACACTCTAACTGATACTCAAATGGTCAAAGAGCAACGCGCCGCAATGAGCGATCAAAGCTTTCCAAACCCTTCTATCGAAGCAATACTTCATGCCATCATCCCGTTCACCTTCGTCGATCACACTCATGCCGATGCCGTTGTCACTCTAAGCAATACCCCTAACGGAAAAGAAATACTCGAAGAGCTTTATGGTGAGAACATGGTTATTATTGACTATGTGATGCCGGGATTTGAACTGGCACGTCATATTTATTTACAAACTTTAGATCTAAATTGGAAAAATATTGAGGGAATTATTTTACTCAATCACGGTGTCTTTACTTTTGATAATGATGCCAAAAAAGCATATGAAAAGATGATAACACTTGTCACAAAAGCTGAAGATTACTTACAACAAAATGTCACTTTTCTTTCTAATACGAGCAAGGGAAATATCGACGTGGAGATTATTCGGTCATTAGTTCACGAAGTCGGCGTACTGCGCGGGTGTGATATTTTTCCCATCTTTTTGGATTCCGACCAAGCCAAAGCACTCAGCACTCGCCCCAATTTAGAGCGACTCATCAAACAAGGCGAACTCACCCCTGAACACGTCATTCGCATCAAGCCTTTTCCTGCTATTATTAATACCGATTGTGCAAAAGGGATAGAAATATTTAAAACCGAGTATCAGAATTATTTTGATAAAAACAGCAATGCTAACCATATCTGTCTCGATCTGGCTCCTCGCTATGCGATTGTTAAAGGATTGGGGGCAGTTGCGCTGGGTAAAGATGAGAAAGAGTCTCGAATCATCGCCGATATCGTAGAGCATACCATTACTGCAATTTTAAGTGCCGAACAGCTTGGAGCATGGACGTCTCTTAGTCTTGCACAGATGTTTGAGATGGAGTATTGGGAATTAGAGCAAATCAAATTAAAGAACGCCAAATGAGCAAAGCCCATTCGGCTACGCTCGCCGCTATGGCACTAAAGCTTGCCTCTGTCGAGGCAGATTAAATTACTGTACAAAGGAAAAAAATGAAAATAACCAAAAAAGTAACTTTTATCGCTAAAGAGGAGCATATTTCTACGGTCAAAAAACTTCTAGAAGACATGGTAGCCCCTTCACTCAAAGAGCCTGGCTGTCTCTTTTATTACATCTTCCAATCTCAAAACAACCCGAAGAAATTCTTTGCCGTTGAGTCATGGGAAAATAACGAAGCACTTGAGGGGCATAAGCACACGGAGCATTATGCATACTATAAATCGCACTATGAACCATTTGTTGAGAATAAGTATACAGAAGATTTGGAACTTTTAGATGAAGAGGTGTATGGGTTTTAAACTCCCGGAGCCTTCCACATAGGTTCTAACGTACTGTCACGGACAAGCTCCATCTGTTTGGCATAAACTCGTACCCATTTCTCTTTAACTTCTTGATAGGCATGAAAATTGGATTGATTTGGTTCATAACAACGCTCTATTTTTACAATATTTTGACCTGCTTCGTCAAAGCTTTTATAAATCCCTGCACCTATCCCGCACGCCATCGCTACACCCAATGCGGTGGCTTCTTTTACCACAGGGACTTTTACTTCCAATCCCGTAACATCGGCTAAAATCTGTGACCATAACGCTCCATTTGACGCACCGCTTGCGAAGGTAAGCTGCGTTGGGGAAACACCGCTAAAGGCTTTTATGTTGTCAAGATTGATGGCACTTACGATGCACGCATTTTCTTCCAACGCTCGAAACATGGAACCGATATTGTATTTGCTGCTGTCTAATCCAAGCCCAATAAACGATGGTGATGCGTGTATCCACTCTCCATACTTCATGCTGTCGCTAAAAACAGGGATAATTCCATACGAACCGACGGGAATCTGTGATGCTAACGCTTCGAGCTGCGCGTAGCTTTTACCGCCACCTAACGCATCTCGAAACCATCGCATCACAAGACCTGTAAAAAAAGTAATTCCCTCTGCTTGACTCATATCACGTACAACATGAGGATTTACACGCAATAGCATATCTCCTGAAAGTACTGTGTCTGAGGGTATATTGACCACTTGCTGCCAAAAACTTCCCCCTAACACAACCGCATCACCCAACTTATTTGCCCGAAGTCCTGCCGTACCGATTTGAACGTCACCACCCCCCATAACTACCAGAGTTTCAGGGCTTAAACCTGTCTCGTTGGAGGCTTGAAGGCTTATTTTTCCTAGAATATCACCGCTTTCCAAGATAGGCACAAACAAATCTTTTAATCCGCATTGGCTGAACTGTTGCTTATCCCAATCACGATTTTTGAGATTAAACGCCCCTGCCGTCCCTGCATTGGAAGGCTCACTTGCTAATTCCCCACTGAGTTTAAACAGTATCCAGTCACTTATCATCGTAAAATAAGTTGCTTTTTCATACAAAGACAGCTGATTGTTTTTTAACCATAAAAGTCTTGGAGCTGCAGAAAGAGCAAATGTTTGCCCGCTTGATTGATAGAATTCTCTTTCCATATCAGGGTACGTATTTTTTAGAGTGCCAACTTCTAATCCAGAGCGACTATCGACATTTGCTACACCCCAAAGCTCATTCTTATCCTTATCATAAACGATAACTCCCTCACGCATGCTCGAAGCGGATAGCGCAATTATCTCTTTAGCATTTATCCCTGCTTTTACAACAACTTCTTTTATGCATTGTTTTGCCAATTCCCATCCATGGATAAAATCAAAGCCCATCGACCCTGCAATATTCTCTGACGCAATATGATTCCATTCATGTTGTGCAATCTCGATTTGATTTCCCAGCGTATCAAAAATGACAGCACGGACACTTCCGGTTCCTGCATCTATACTTAAAAGATATTGCTTCATTTCATCTCTTTCATATTCACATCAAATTTCAATGAACTATTTTTAGTATTTTTTTGATCAATCGACTTGATTTCCACATTACAAATACTGTCTTTAAGATTTTCTGCAAGAATCAGTAATTCTTCATGAGTATCGCGTATTGCAATTCCACGTGCAGAACATCCGACGACTCCACGGTTATTATAGGTCATTCTGTACATATAGTTCATTATCCAATACATTTATTAGTAATGGTAAAGCAAAGAAGATTCCAAGGATTGAATAAAAAGAAAGTGCAAGCGTTAAAAGCGCTTGCTGATTACGCTAAAAATGCATATGTTATTTATTTTAATTCGATTAATGTATTAGTGAAATGTTATCGACAGTTCGTAAACTGATTTAAGAAATACTATTTGAGGAGGGAATAAGGACAATCTCTCAAAAGAGAGAATTGTGAAAAATTATACGCGCGCTTCTTCACGACGTTGGAGCTGTTCCCATTTCAAATCGACACGTGTTTGCCACTCATCGATAAGATATTCGTATTGCTTAGTGAAAAGGTGTTTGAAACGCCCTTGAGCACCTAAATAATCACGAACCGGGATAATATTTTTCGGACGATACGTGATGTTTAACTCTGTACCGTTAATGATTTCATACAACGGGAATACCAAAGAATCGGTAGCAAGATCGGTAATAGCGATCGTATCTTCCGGTGCAAATTTCCACTCAGTTGTACAGGCAGAGATAGCATTAATAAATACTGGACCCTCTGCTGCAAACCCTTTTTGAATTTTTGCGACCATGTCTTTCCATTTACTTGGAGAAACCTGAGCGACGTACGGAGCACCGTGTGCTGCCATGATCGCCATCATGTCTTTTTTATTGCGCTTTTCACCGTAGCTTACGCGTCCTGCAGGTGTTGTCGTAGCCGATGCACCGATTGGAGTTGAACTTGAGCGCTGTCCACCTGTGTTTGCATACACTTCATTGTCCAAACAAACGTACATCATGTTATGTCCGCGTTCAAAACAACCTGAAATCCATTGGAATCCGATGTCATAAGTCGCACCATCGCCACCAAACGCAACAAACTTAGGAGTGCGTTCTGGTTGCTTTAAGCGACCTTTGGTTTTAAGTGCTTTGTACATCGCTTCCGCACCGGCAACTGCAGAAGAACCGTTTTCAAATCCGATGTGAATCCAAGATGCATCCCACGAAGTATACGGATAAACCGCCGTACATACTTCCAAACATCCCGTAGAAGCTGCAAGAATCAAGTCGTCATTTGTAGCATTAAGTACTTCGCGAACAATAATCGAGTGCGCACACCCTGGGCATAAAAGGTTAGCACCCTCAAAGCGATCCGCCGAAGTGGAAAACTCTTTAAGGTTTTTGATTTTTTTAATTTCTGACATCATTCACCCCTTAGAAAAATGAAAGCTTCGGTCCACGAAGACCGATGTATTGTTGCAATGGTGTTGTAGGTTTTCCTGCATCCATATTTGCTTTAAGGTCATTGAAAATGCCCACTAAATGTGCTTTAGTCAAATCACGTCCACCCAATCCATAAATATAGTTGGTAAGAACTGCTTTGGTATCGGTATTGAAAAGTGAACCTGAAATTTCATTGAAAAGCATACCCATAGTTCCATGAGGACTAGAGCGATCCAGTGTTCCGATTGCTTTGACATCTTTTAGTACTGCAGCAAGTTGCTCCATTGGCCATGGACGGAAAACACGAATACCGACAACACCCGCTTTAATTCCGGTTGCACGTAATTCATTGACAACTTCCATTGCAGTTTCAACCGATGTTCCCATACAAATAACTGCTATTTCAGCGTCATCCATCTGGTGAGTCTCGACTAAATTATATCGGCGACCCGTTAATGCTTCAAAAGCATCAAAAGCTGCTTCTAATTTAGGAATAACCGCCGTCATAAGTGCATGCTGCTGACGTGCTTTGTGCTCAAAGTGCCAATCTTCTTCCGTTTGAACCCCATGAGTTACCGGATGGTCAAGGTCAAGCATATCATTCATAGGCTGGAATTCACCAACGAAGTTAAAACCTTGCTCATCGGTCATAGTGTGAACACCCTGAGCTGTATGAGAGGTCATAAACCCGTCTTGGTGAACCATTGCAGGAAGACGAACATCGTGATCTTCAGCAACTTTGAATGCAATAAAATTCAAATCGTACGCGTGCTGAGGGTTATACGCATCAAGCTGAATCCATCCGCTGTCGCGACCCATATACATATCGGAGTGATCGCCATTAACGTTCAAGGGAGCACCGATAGCACGGTTAACAACATTAAGAATGATCGGAAGACGCATTCCAGATGCTGAGTACAATGTCTCAACCATCAAAGCAAAACCTTGTGATGACGTTGCTGTCGCAACACGACCGCCGGCAGCCGATGCACCAATACAACATGACATTGCACCATGTTCAGATTCAGTCATTACAAACTCACCGTCAACATAAGCATTCGCGGCAAAACCAGCGTAATTTTCAACAATTGGAGTCGATGGAGTAATCGGGTATGCCGCTACAACATCCACTTGAACTTGGCGAAGCGCATGGCTCGCCGCCATATTACCATCCCAGACTTCGATGTCTCGTAGTTCCATAGTATCAGCCATTAGTCTTCCTCTACTTCTGTATCTTTTTCTTTTTTCTCTTTTTTAGGCCATTGGGCAAGTGCTTCATCTTCATCTTTTTGCTCAGGAAACATCAACAATGATTTCGGATTGGTTGGACATACTTCCACACAAATTCCGCATCCTTTACAGTGATCAAAATCGATTCCGACCATCTTTTTATCGCGCGCAATAATCGACATGTCTGGACAATAAACCCAGCAAAACTGGCAATCAATACAATAGTCTTTGTTAAATAAAGGCTTTTCAATACGCCAATCCGCTACGCTTGCCGTAAACGAACTTGACTTCGAATATGCTCTGTCTTCTGGCAATGTTGTTGCAATGTTTTGTATCGCTCCATCAAATGTGCGAAGCATAGCGCCAATTTCAAATCCATCCCATCCTGCTTTTTCCATTCGGTGATCCTTACTTTACTTCATCATAAGCGCGTTGAATCGCGATCATGTTGGCGTCAATTATTTTCTGAGGCAGTTTTTTCAATACACGAATCATGTTTTCTTTGAAAAAATCCATTTCGTACATACCCGAAACCTTCATCAATGCGCCTAGCATTGGTGTATTGGGGATCGCTTTTCCGATTGTCTCTTGCGAAATTTTAATACAATCAACGGTGTATACTTTTTTGCCTTCAAGCTTCGGCTGAGACGCAATAAGCTCTTGGGTACTCAAATGAGTCGTAATGATGTAAACCGTATCCGGCTTTTCAAACGCCGTAAAATCAGCAACATAAACCAAAGCTGGATCAATTACCAAAACATAATCCGGAGCCATAAATTTTTCATGATTCATAATGACTTGATCATCTACACGATTATACGCTGTCATCGCAGCACCACGTTTTGCAGAACCGTAGAACGCAAACGCCTGTACATGTTTTCCGGTGGTGGATACAACGTCCGCTAAACCTTTTGCACCCGTTACAGCACCTTGACCGGCGCGACTATGCCATCGAATTTCGAGCATGGCTTCTCCCTCTGACTTAAATTTTTAAGCTTGCATTTATCAGTAGGTGTATTTTATGTAACTTGCTCTTAAATGTAGCTTTTCGCTTTTACACAGCACGAAAACCATGCTAAAAATGTTACTTTATCCCTTTTTTTGCGATATGGCGCACCGCGTTAAGAACATTATCCTGTATAACAAAATCAAATGTTGATAATTGTTCAAAATTATCATACCCACTTAATACACCAATAGCGTCAACACCAGCACGCACCGAGCACTCTAAATCCAAACGTGTATCACCTATCATCCATACATTTTCTGTATCCGATTTCATCTGTTCTAAAGCCGTTAAAATAGGTTCTGGATGAGGCTTAGGATTAGCAACATTTTCAAATCCGATCAACACTTCAAAATAATCCATAACCGCGAAATGCTCCATCAACTCTCTCGAATAATGTCCTGTTTTTGTTGTTACTATCCCAAGTCGTGCAAACTTTGCCGCTTCTTTTATTGCCTCAATCGCATGTGGCAGCATAAATGTTTTTTGACAAGCAATTTCTCTATAATAAAGCTTATACGTATTAACATGCACAGCAATTGTCTCATTGGAAATGCCTACACCTGCAAACATTGTCTCTAATGTATGACCTATTTGAGAGGTAATCATCTCATCATTAAGTTCATCAATCTCGCCATGCGTACGAATAGAGTGGTAAAAACTCTCTAAAATCGCCTCCGTTGAATCAATCAACGTCCCGTCTAAATCAAATAATATTATTTTTTTCACTTTTTCTCCCACTTTATATAATCTTCCCAAATGCCGTTAATCGTCGGTTTCACTCCGTGGATACGACGATTATACACATTAATCGTATTGGGAACCACCAAAAACAAATAGGGATTATCCTTCACTATCGAGGCAAAAATATCCCGTTGCAAAGAAGCTGTTCTTTCAGGTTCTGTCGAATTTTCCATCTTTTCAATTAATCGATTTGTCCGTGTACTGTGGTAGCCAATCATGTTAAATCCACCCGGAACATCCCCATCACTGTGCCAAATCATATAGGGATCGGGAGCAAGTGACAGTCCCCAACCCAAAAGTACGGTTTCAAACTTTTTGGGCATCACAACCGTATTTAAAAAAGCCTGCCACTCCATCACCTTGAGCGTCACTTTTACCCCGACTTTTAAGAGTTGTCTCTGTAGTATCTCCGCCGCATAAGGACGAATGGGATTGGAGTTGGAGGTAGCAATCTCAAACTCAAATGGGTGAGCTGCATCATATCCCGCAGATTTTAAAAGTGCCAAAGCTCGAGCAATATCTTGCTTTGGAGCTTTGATACGTTCATTAAACCCTTTGCTTCCGGGTAAAAAAGGACCGGTGCAGACTGACCCGTGATTGAGAAATAAAATGTCCACAAACTCTTGGCGATTAATCGCGATTGATAATGCTTCACGAACTCTTGGGTCTTGAAATTTTTTCAATCTTAGATTAAAGCCCAAATACGTATAGCTGTGAGAGGGAAGTTCCAGGTGTTTGAATTTTTGATGAAAATTTTTATCCAACTGACGTTCATACTGCATCGGTTCAAGAGTATCCACATCAATTTCACCATTTTTAAGCATCAAAAATCGAGTCATCGAGTCTGCAATAACATGAAAAACAATGGTATCTATATTTGGTTTATGTTCGAAATATGACGGATTAGCAGCAAGCTCTATTTGTTTGGAAAACTCTAACTTTTTGAGGATATACGGACCGGTACCGATGGGATGGGTGTTAAACGATGAGCCCATAATGTCTTTTTCATATTCCAAAATATGTTTCGGAACAATCCCCATCATCCAAATTTCCAGTGCTTTAAAATAAGGTTTAGTATAGATAACACGAACCGTATAAGGATCAATCGCAATTACCTCTTTGACCACTCGAAAATCGGTTGCATAAGGACTCATCACCTTATCTGAAGTGATGAGCTTGTAGGTAAAAACAACATCACCGGCACTAAAAGGTTTTCCATCATGCCATTTAACCCCGCGTCGAAGTTTGAACTCGATAACGGTTGGAGAAATACGCGTATAAGATTGCGCTAAATCTCCGATAACGTTTTGCCCGCTTGCGTCGTATTTTACCAACGCATTAAAAATAAAATTGGCTATTTCTCCGCTTGCCGAATCGGTTGCAATAAGAGGATTAAGACGAGCTGGATTGGAAGATGTGCTTAGATGAAGGGTAGAGGCGATTAACGAGATAGTGAACACCCATACAAAGAATATCTGTTTCAATCTCGCCCCGTTTTTTAGGGGAGATTATAGCATTATTTACTTTCTACTACCCGACCGTTCAACGGCTGAACAGGACGATAATTGTGATCGTAAAATTTACGCAGTGCAGCAATCTGCTCTTTTGAAACACTTTGAACTTCTTTCATAACGTACCATTTTACGTTTTCACTGCACGGAGGAGTCGTCAATGAGCCCATAAAATGGAAATAGTTGTTCGTATTTTTCGGAAGCAGCTCTGCCGGATTTATTTCTGTCAATTTTCCAACCGAATCGAGCACTTTTTGAACGACCTTATTGGGTGTTTTACCCTCTTCAAACAATACTGCGACAACTAAGAGACTCCCGAAGGCACTTTTATGAACCATATGGGCAACCGAATCGTACTGCTTGCCATCAATTTGTTCTTCACTTTTTCCATGAAAATGAAATTGTGCCAAGGTATAATCGACACCGTCTACGTTGATCATCCCTCCCTTGTTCACATTTACTTGAATCGCATGCCCATTATCTAAAACATTTACCTTGGATTTTACACTTTTGTTCAAATGCAAAGTATTGGCAGTGTTAAATGATGACGTTTGTTTCGAGAGAATATTAATCGGCGATTGTGCTTTTCCAAGTTGACATGATTCACCAAACTCACCCCACTGATCTGGTCCATGCTCATCGTAGTTCCAATGGACTTCATGTTTTGCAGTTGAAGCATGATGTTCTTGCGCGTGTCCTAAAGTCCCAACTAAAAATACTGCAACATTTAATGTTAAAAGAATTTTATTCATCGATTGCCTTTTTTTGGTTATTGTACGTCAACTACCTTGATATTTTTCTTTATCACCTCATCCACACCTTTGGCAATCAAAAGTACAAGCAGCCATGCGACAATCATTGTAATCACCGTATGACTCAAAAAATGATCCCCAATGAGCATCTTATAGCTTCCCATGCTCCCGCCGATGACGATTGCAGCACCACCAGCTGCGATTTTATTTCTTCGGTCTTGAAATAGAAAAATCAACGATAAGAGGGCAAACCCTCCGCTTGCATGACCGGCTGGCCAACATTTTTGTTTTTCTAGATGACAATCTTTAGTTGCGTATTTTTCCCAAACGCAAGTATGTGGATAGGTTCCGTTAAAAATATCCAAACTTTTTGGACATGGCATATTCGAAACTGCTTTTAAAGAACCGACAACGAGAGGAACTGCGATAGAAGAAAGCACCACAATGATTAATCCGCGTCGATATGCCTTCATCCATTGTTTTTTCCATCCCAGAATCAAAACAAATAGAAAAAGAACCGCGATGACGATTAATAGACGTTTGATTCCGTCGTAAAAAATAAACTTGAGAACAGTATTGTTGGTATCAAGTATCCATTGATGGGTAATAGGATCATAAAAATGACTTTGCACCCAAATATCCGTAGGGCTTAAACCAAAAAAGAGGACTGCCACGACTAAAACGGTGGCAGTAATGAAAATATTTTTAGTGGACTCCATGCAAGATGTCCAGCTCGCTTTGATATACAGAAGTCTTCACTTCACTCATCCCCAACAAAGTATGAAAGATAAAATCGTGAGTATACGCTTGTGAAGCATTTTGTTTTAGTTTTTCTTTATTTACCTGAAATTTTTCTCCAAACCACATGACCGCAGGGACATGCTTTTGTGCTTCCGGTGCAATGGCATAAGGAAAACCATGCAAATAAAGCCCTTTTTCTCCCAATGATTCTCCATGGTCACTTACATAAAACATCGCTGTTGCAAAGGTAGAATCGTTCTTTTGGAGCACATCGATTACCTTGGTTAAAAAATAATCGGTATATAAAAGAACATTATCGTACGCATTGGTGATCTCAGCTTGCGTGCATTGCTCTAATTGATTGCTTTTGCAAACGGGAGTAAATTTCTCATACGCTTTTGGATAACGTTTATAATACGCCGGACCGTGATTTCCCATTTGATGCAGTACGATAACAATATCCCCTTTCGGATGTGCATCGATGTACTCTTGCAAGCCAATGAGCATCCCCTCATCACGACACTCTCCATCCTCGCACATCGTATTTTTATCGGGTGATTTAAAATCTTCATACGCTACACGAAGCGCGACCCCTTTGGAATCGGAGTTGTTATCCCTCCACAAAATATTCGCGCCAGAACGCTTCAAAATATCCAAAACATTTTCGGTATGCTTGGCTTTTTCTCCCTCGTACGATTCCCTGCCAAAAGAGGAAAACATACACGGTACCGATATAGCTGTTTCAGTACCGCAGGAAGTAAACTGGGTAAAATTGACAATATCTTCTTTTTTAAGCAACGGATTGGTTTCACGTCCATAACCATTAAGAGCAAAATGATCCCAGCGCACTGCTTCACCAACGACTAAAATCATCAATTTACGATTTTCACTCGTCGGAACCGCTTTTGCATCTGCTCCTATAATCTGCAATCCGGTGTAGGGATGAGACAATGACTTTTGGATATAAGAACCCACGGAATAAAGATAATATCCCGGATTGGCGTAATAACGCAACGGCTTATGCTCTCTAAAAA
Source organism: Pseudomonadota bacterium (assembly GCA_043797085.1). Lineage (GTDB taxonomy): Bacteria > Campylobacterota > Campylobacteria > Campylobacterales > Sulfurimonadaceae > Sulfuricurvum. The sequence goes on from JAZDQA010000013.1 coordinate 181,478, forward strand.
ATGAGGTGTAATTTTTACTAAACGAGAATAAAAGTATCACAACAATACCCAAAGATATTCCAATCACTTTTCCCTTTTCGATCATTGTCATCTTAAAACTCATAGGTACAATTTTAAGTCGATACACGATAAAAGAGGGAATTACCCCTATCAAAAGTACATACAAAACAAGGGTGAGACTAAACAAATCAGCCGATTCGTTTAAATTTGTCTCCAATGTATTTTGGATCATATGCGTATCAATCACCGCATTATACGTATCCATAAAGTACGCTACAAAAGACGAAAGAATTAGAATTAGAATAAGGAGAGGCTTAATCGTATGACGAAAACTAAATAAGGATAAAAGAATGGTCGTAACACTCATCAAAACCAATGCCAACGAAGCAATAAAAGCAACGGTGTCCCAAGAAAGAGGATAAACCTCAATAACATGTTTGAAAAATGCCCCGTTTGCTACAAGCGTTAAAAAAAGAGCCACTCCAATAATAAGAAAACGTGATTTCACGCCAAAGGATTTAGTAAACAAAAAACAACCTTATCTAAAATAAAAAAGTGTCGAATAATAATCTATTTTCGATTAACATTGCGTAAACCTTGGTTATTAGCTAATAACCCCTTATAATACTACATTCCATTCATGAGGGCTTTATGCGCATATTCAAAGAACTTTTTAAAATCTATTTCCTTTTTATCACTCTTTTCGTTTTGGGACGACTTGGGCTTTATATTCTATACGCTGATCGCTTGCATGATATTACATTTGCTGAATCTCTTTTGTCTTTTTTATACGGGCTCAAACTCGATACGATGACCACTTCGATCATTCTCATCATCCCTGCTCTCATCCTCTCACTGACTCCCCAGTATTTTTCTCGACTTGCTGCACGTTTTCTTAATGGCTATGTCTTAGTATTTTTACTCCTAGCGGTATACATCGAAAACGCGACCTTCCCTTTTGTCGCACAATACGATGTTCGCCCTAACTATCTCTTCGTCGAGTATTTAAAATATCCCCAAGAAGTCTTATCGATGATTCTCAAAGAGTATCCGATGCAGCTTGTAGTGGCTTTTATTATGCTGATGTTTACGGCATGGCTTTTCGTACGCTTTTCACCCCTAAAATTTGAAGAGACACTCTCAACACCTCTATGGAAACGTTTTTTACTTCTTTTACCTATTGCTGCCTTACTCTTTATCGGCATCCGCTCCTCTTTAGGTCATCGTCCCGCCAACGTCTCCGACGCGCTGTACAGTACTAACCGTATGGCAAATGAGATTGCCAAAAACTCTCTTTACAGTATCGGTGATGCTTATTACAGTTATTCAAAAGAGTCCGACAAGCTTGTAAACAGCTATGGAAAGATTGATTTAGCCGAAGCCTACCAACGTGTTTCTGTGCGTCTCAATATACCACAAGAAAGTAATTTCCCCTTTAATCGTCCTGAGCCAACCCATTTTTCTTCATCAAAACCTAAAAATTTGGTAATCTTTATCCAAGAGTCCTTGGGTAGTCAATTTGTCGGATTTAGCGGAGGCGACGTGAGCATCACCCCCAATCTTGAAAAGCTCTCTCACGAAGGATTGGCATTTACCAATCTCTTCAGCAACGGAACCCGCTCGATTCGAGGACTTTCTGCTATGAGCTCAGGATGGCTTCCATTAGCAGGAGAGGAAGTTGTAAAACGAAATAAATCTCAAAGTGATTTTTTCACTGTCGCCTCATTGTTAAAACCGCTTGGGTATAAATCAAGCTTTATTTATGGTGGCGAAGGGCGCTTTGACAACATGCGCAGTTGGTATATGGGAAATGGTTTTGATGAAGTGATCGAACAAAAAGATTACAAAAATCCGAGCTTTGTCAGTACATGGGGAGTCAGTGATGAAGATTTAGTAATCAAAGCCCATGAAAAGTTCAAAGCTCATGACCTTAAAGGAGAGAAATTTGTCAGTGTCATGTTCTCCTCCTCCAACCATTCACCCTTTGAGCTTCCCGATGGAAAAATCGAATTTATGAAGGACAAACCGCGTCAAGGGGTAGAAAATGCAGTGAAATATGCCGACTTTGCAATCGGACGCTTGTTTGAACTAGCCAAAAAAGAAGCCTATTATAAAAATACCGTCTTTGTAGTCGTTGCCGATCATAACGTCCGTGTCTACGGAGACGATCTCGTACCGGTCAATATGTTCCATATCCCCGCACTCATCATTGCCGATGGATTAAAGCCTCAAAAATTTGATCGCCTTAGCACGCAACCTGATGTTCTTGCTACTGCACTTGATCTCATTGGTGTAAACTTTAGCTATCCCGTCTTAGGACACTCTATTTACAGCGATAACAAGCAAGAGATGGCGCTGATGATGTTTAACGATACGTTTGCCCTTCGTGTCCATGACAAAGTAGCCATCATTCAGCCCAACAAAGAACCGCTTACATTTACCTATGAACATGAGCATTTAAAATCTGCTTCACACGATAAGGAACTTGAAAAAGATGCGCTGGCGTTTGTAAAAGTGATGGATGATATGTATAATAAGAAATTGTATCAGATGAAGAAATAAGAAGAAAGGAAAGTTTCTTCCCAAGAAAGGGAAGAAGTAACGATTAACGTTTTGAGAATTGAGGTGAACGACGTGCTTTACGAAGACCTGGTTTCTTACGTTCAACGATACGTGAGTCACGAGTAAGCATACCGTAAGGTTTCAATACAACACGAAATGCTGGATCAAATGTACAAAGTGCTTTCGAGATACCGTGACGAAGTGCGTCTGATTGACCTGAAAATCCGCCGCCCATTGTGGTTGCGTTAATATCTACAGATGTGTCTTGTTTAGTAAGAGAAAGAGGTTGCGTTACACGCAATTTTTTCGCTTCAAGACCACCAAGCCATGCGTCAAGTGAAAGACCGTTAACGGTAATTTTACCGCTACCTGGAGTCAACCATACTTTAGCGATCGATGTTTTTCTTTTGCCAGTTGCATATGTTTTTGCCATGGTTTATCCTTACTTAGCGATCTGTGCAGAGTGAGGGTGCTCAGCATCTGCATAGACTTTTAGTTTTTTCAACATCGCGCGACCCAATTTTGTTTTAGGAAGCATTCCGCGAGCTGCAAGTTTGAAGAGTTTTTCTGGGTTTGTTGCCAAAAGCTCTGTCATTTTTACACTTTTAACGCTACCGAAGTAACCGCTGTGCGTGTGGTATTCTTTATTAGCCAATTTACCGCCACCGTTAATTACGATTTTAGATGCGTTAACGATAACAACGAAGTCACCACAGTCAATGTTTGGAGTAAAATAAGGTTTATCTTTTCCACGAAGACGAGCAGCAACATCAGTCATTAAACGACCAAATGTTTTCCCCTCAGCGTCGATCAAAACCCATTTACGGTCGATTTGCTCAGGTGTTGCAATTTTAGTAAATTTCATCGTGAGCCTCCTTTTTAAGTCTTTTAGTGGCGAAATTGTACCCTTTTAAACTTATAATATACTTAAATTAAGTTTTCTATAAGCACTATTTTTATCCTACTTTTTGCCATTCACACGTTGTATTACGTACATAACAGACATACCCTCTCACGTCTCCTCCTAAAAACAAACCAACTGCATCCATGTAGTTCTTCACTTGCGCTGTATATTCATCACTTTTTTCTTCACCGCTTTTATAGTCTATAACTACCCAATACCCCTCATCATGTTCTATGAGCAGATCAATGATTCGCTTTTGACCCTGAGAATAAAAAGCTTGCTCTTTGTAACTTTCCCCACGCGTTAAAAAACAAAACTGCTCATCAGAAATTAATGCTGTCAACGTTTGACGCAATTGTTCTATTTTAGCCTCACCGATACTCATCCCATACCGTTTTCGCGTCGATTCAAGGGCATTTTTGAGTGATTCAATCTGAAAAGTCCCCATCATCTCCAACGCATAATGGAGTGCAAGACCATAGTTAATCGCATCATAATCCACAATAGCATTTTTTTCTGGCTTCGCTACATCACTTTGTTTTCCATATCCTATACTCTTGATCTCAACGTGTTTTAGCGGCTGTACTTGCAAAAGAGGAGTTGTTTCAAACAGATACTCTCCCCATTGTCCCTCAGTAAGTCCCAACGGTTCAAACCAAGAACTTTTGGGCTTTGCGATGATGGTGAGCGACTGTACCGCCCTTGTTAATGCGACATAGAGGGCGTTGAGCTGATCGCTTTTTTCAAGCTGTTTCTCTTTTTCTAAACCATTTTTATAAACGGCATCCAATTCCTCTCGACCCTTGCTTCGAATAAACATCCGCTCAAGATGGATTCCGTCATACTCATATAGGATAAAATCGCTCCGACTTTTTATCTGTCCCAATCTGTCCAAGACGATAACATGTTCAAATTCTAATCCCTTAGATTTATGGACTGTCATAATCCGTATCCCGTGCAAATCACTCTGCAGCGAAGATGCCTCAAGCCGATCTATCTCGAAAATAACCGCCTCAATATCTGGATACGAACTCAATTTTTCAACAAACAATATCGCGCTCTTATCTCCAATACCGTGTTTGAGAATAAATTCAACGCACTGTGTTTGTACATCAATAATTGACTGGCGTTGTATATTTTCGTCCCCAAGCAATGCGGCACAGTTTTGGCGATAAATCTCATTTCCAAAATAGCAATAGCGAAAATATTCAATGATTGCCCGCACGCTTCGTTGATGTATAAGCCGAGAAGTCGCTTCACTGACAACCGGTATTCCCTGTTCATCGAGAATCTCTTGTACTCGTGCAGCATCTGAATTTGTACCGCACAAAATGGCAATATCATCGTCATTTACACCAGAGTGTCGCAACGCTTCGATTTGTTTAATCAGCACTGTTAGTGGTTCTTCATCAACATACACCTCAACCAATCCACCGTTTTTCGTAGCAGGAGAAGATTGGGAGATATACCGCTGCATTGTCTCACCAAATACACGATTGACAAACTCTACCACTTGCGAACGTGAGCGATAGTTCACCTCCAAGGCGCGCACCTGAACGTCAAAATGTTCGGCAACCTGATAAAAAAGGGCACTTACCCCTCCTCTGAAACGGTATATCGATTGTTTGACATCACCGACAAAAAAGAAACTTCCCCCCTCATTGACCCCAACACCTGCGGCAATCTCTTCAATCAGCGGTCGTAAAATATCAAACTGAATCACGCTCGTATCTTGGAACTCATCTAAAAGTAGATGTTTCATCGCTGCATCAAGTCTGAAATAGAGAAATTCACTCTCCAGTTTTCCCCTCAACAAATCGTGCACCATCAGCGTAATATCATCAAACGTCAGCTCATTATTTTGGATAATTAATGCATGACGGCTTTTAATATAAATCTTTAGTATACGATTTAAAGCACTCAAAAGCTGGGCTTCTTTGTGTCGCATTTGAGCCAATACTGCTTCTTGAAGGGCATGTAATAATTCATCCATTTTAGGCTCATAGATTTTTTTAAAGTCCCAATACTCCAAACTCGGCTTAAAAACCCACGATTTTTTCAAAAGATCTTCATAATCTTCAATAAGCATCGTTTTGCGTGAGCGATCACTCAACGGTTTGCTAAGCATCAGCTGAGACAACTCTCTTGCATACATCATTGCATGGGCTATAGGATCAAAAGTCAATGAAGGCTGAGAAATATCTAAGCTCTCAAGCTCTTTGTGTTTTGCGTAAAGGGTTGAAAGAAGAGTAAACACGTCTTCAAGTCGTTTGGAACTTAATTGTGAGAGATTTGTAAGCGTTTCTAGCTCTCCTGCAATCTCAACCTCATGCAAAAAACGCTTTAAAAACTTCACCTCATGATGCGCATTGGACGCTGAAAACGTCGGCATAATCCCTGCATTAAGGGCAAATTTTCGTAAAATGCTCCCAAAAAAAGTATCAATCGTCGAGATTTTCATGTCCGAGCGAAGCAGTTTCCACAAAACTTTATCTCGCAGACTTAAAATTTCATCTTCGCTTAAACCGCTTACTTTGGCTATCTCAGCAAGTTCACCTCGTTTTTCCAATGCATGCAATGTCTCTACAACGCGGGTTCGCATCTCGTTGGCAGCTTTGTTTGTAAACGTCAATGCGGTAATGGTTTCAACCTCTTCACCCATAAAAAGCAAACTCAAATATCGGACGACGAGATTAAACGTTTTTCCGCTTCCTGCACTCGCTTCATACGCCAAGAAAGGTTCAAAATGACTCATCTACAGCTCCCTATTACACAAGAGGGCATAAGGACAGTATCGGCACTGTTTCATATCCTCCGTCATTTCCCAAATCCACATTTTTTGACGTGCTAAACCTCGCAAAATATCCTGTAATTTTTCACTTTTTGCCTCTAAAAACTGCTCATAAACAATTTTTCCTGTTTTGAGATCATAGTATCCGCAACGACTGACGTTTCCAAACTCTTGGGCAAGTGCACCATAAATAGCGAGCTGATAATCCACATCGCTCTCTTTTGGTTCACTGGTTGTATCGGCGAAATTACCGGTTTTGTAATCCAACACTTCCAATCCATCGAGTGTACGATCAATCCTATCTATTCTACCAACAAGTTCAATCCCCTCAATAACTCTTCGGGAATCTTTTTCATGATACGCGACACGATTACCTTGAGCAAATCGTTCTATCTCATTAAAGTAAAAAGGTGTTAGTTTCTCAATCCACAACGCCTCAACATAGCGCTCCATCCCATCACTTTCCTCGTGTTCGCCCAAAACCTTGATGATCGCTTTTTTAATCTCATCGGACGAAATATAATGATCGCAGGTCATGTATATTTTTTCCATAGCCGCATGAAGACGATTACCGATGTCCCGCTCGCGACTTAAATCTTGGGGTTGTTCATGTTCTTTTATTTTTAAAATATATTTGGTAAAAAACTGTCGTTTGCACGTTAAAAAGCTCTTTAAACCACTCGCAGAAAGAGGATGGGCACAAAAATCATACTCGCTCTCATAATCCTCAACACGACGCTCTTTAAATTCTACAATCGGGAAAAGAAGTGATACATAATCAACTTCCGCTTCATCCATCGAAATTCCCAATTGCAATAAAAACCGTGATGGAATGGTTTCGGTATTTTGAACGCACGAAATAGCAACTTGCTGTGCGCGTTGAAACAACATCCAATAATAATGCTTTTGGAGAGATTCGCGCTCCAACGTCGTAGGCAAATCAGCTATTCGTCTCGTTTTGGTATTTAAAAAAAGATCTTTTTGACTTCGATGTGGAACGTACCCTTCATTAAAATCAACCACTATCACTCCATCAAATGCTACTCCCCGCGTCTCCAACAATCCCATGACCGTAATTTTACCGCCACGCACATCATCAATCGAACGGCTTTTCACACGTGATAGATATATCCGCAGTGCTGATTTGAACTCATATCCGGACAATGCCTCGACAATGGGTTTAAATTTTTCACACTCTTCATTTAAAATCTCTTTGACCTCGATACGGTGCGCACTTTCCACCATCATCGCACACAAACAAATCAAATCATCGTAGCGAAACGGTTCGTAATAATGTCCCTTAATCCATTCATACAGCTGTGATGAAACCCTCTCAAGCCGCGCCTTGTTTTCCACACTTTGCTCACCCATATAAAGCTCTATGGCTTCTATATCGAGCACAACTCGTTCATCACTAAGTTTTGTTCCCATGGCAAAGTTAAAATTTTGTTCGTCATCAAACATTCGCAAATAGCTCGCAAACGCCTCATCAGGCGTAACGACCACAATACACTCAGGGGCAATTCCACTTTCTACCATCAGTGCGATCTTGGCTTTTACAAATCCAACCTGTACCAAACGATTATGAAAAACCTCACACGTCACATCCTCCAACGGTGCAATCACCGAGAATTCTATCATGGACATATCACTCATATTTATTCGATATATATACCCTGCTTCTATATCCAACGACAGTTCTCGAAATCGAGTTGACATTTTTTCATTAAACGTTGTTGCATGGTAAAGACACTCCACTCGCGTTACAGCCGCACAAGAACGGAGAACTTCAAGCTCATAACGACTCAAATACCCCTCAACATGTACGGTAATAGTCTCAAATCCTCGCACATATCCTTCATTTATCACGATAGCAGATTTAGAAAATATCGGATCACTCCAACCGCGTGATTGGACTATATCTCTGTAACTAAACCATAGCTGTTTTAATATCGCAATATGCTCTTCGTATTCCCCATAAACGTCAGCACCTTCCAATGCATCAATAGAGACCATCTCACCGCTGAGTTCTTCAAAAAAACGAAAAATATAAGTAGAATTTTGGATAAATGTAAAAAAGTTGCGTTCAATTAAAAGTTTATCAAATGTAGTAAAATCAGAGGCTTCGTGAAGGGCAAGAAGACGTAAATCGTTATCCGGTGATACAACGTTTTCACTCAAAATCACCCGATCCAAAAAATCACCCATCCCCATAAGGGTAGGTAAAAATCCATCACTGTAAGTTTCTACTGTATCACGTATCGCACGCGAGGTGGGGAAAACAACGCAAGTGCGTTGCATTAAAACTCGAAAGTATTGGGATTGCGGGTATCAGCTTTGAGGTTATAGTAACGCTGTTTATCTGCAATGGAAACTTTTGCTAAAATATCCCAACGACCTACTTTTGGAAGATCTACCGCATTAAAGGTGTATTTTCCTTCATTGACGGTTGGGTTAGAGAGATTTAGATCAAAATCAGTAGTATCGGGGCGAGTCAACACCACCTCTACTTTGGCATTGCTAATTGCATTATTTAATTTATCGCTGATTTTATACACGATAACAGTCCCTTTTTCAGTGACCTGTGGTGTTAAAAAAGCAATAGTATAGTTTTTATCAAAGCTAATTTGTGCGGTGATAATATCATTCACTTTATCATCGTACTCATGATAGCTTTGCATGCCGTATTTCGACATTTCTACAGGATTATTGAGTGCTACTTTTACCGTAACAACACATGCTGCAACCACACCAATTATTGACAAACCAATAATCCACGGCCATTTTTTACCTGCATTTGTATTTGTATTATTCACTTTTTGTCTCTCTTTTTCTAAAAAAGCGCCCTCTTATATAGATAAAAAGTGCATACAAAATGATACCGTAAAATACTAAACGCAAAATATCAATAAATGTTTGGCTTCCAGTACCTGCAGATGAACTAAGAGTTTGTCCTTTTGAAGCAGCAATTTGTTCTGCAACATCTGCATAACCGTTGTACATAGCTACAGAATATTTGGATACAATCTCTGCCCCTTTGGCACGTTCTGCCAAAATAGGGAGAATCGTACCTCCACGATTAACAATCAACTCTTTTACTTCATCAAAATTACGAGCAAACATAATTGAACTCACCACTGCACCTATGAAAGTTGCATTGGGGCTCAAAACTTGCCCTTTGTTAAAATCATTATATAAAGATGTTGGACGCGCTAGTATATCGACCTCTTTTTTGAGCTCTACAAACGTCATAATAACAGCAGAGCCATTTACCTCTGTACTAATACGCTTTTCAAAATCAGTAATTGATTCATTTTCATCCAAATCGCGAACCATCACCAAATAAAGTGAAATACCGGTTTTAGCTTTGAGCTCAGACCCTATGGATTCAATTTGCAAAGTAAATTTTGGGTTTTTAACAACATCATCTTTATATAAAAATTCAGCATGAAGTGAAGTGAAGAAACATGATAAAAGTGTGAGGGCCGCTAGCCCTCGTGAAAATCTCAACGTACTCAACCGACGAAGAGGTGATTAGGTGTAACTACTGCCCACAATGTGATTGCAGCAGAAATCACTAATGTGATCGTGATGAGTTTATCCATGATACTTGCCATCTTAAACCCCTTATTTAACATCAACAACATGTTTAGCATTTTCGGTGCTAATCATCTTGATGTCTTTTTCATTTTCGACTTGATAGAAGTTAGCCGCGCTTGCTTGTTGTACACCCAATCCCCAGACGGTTAAACCGACGAGGATAGAGAGAAGCAATACGGTAGCAACTAACATGCCGGTAATACCGTGTATTGAAAATATACTACGATTTTCCATAATTTGCTCCTTATTTCTTACTCAAGCTTGCGACATACGCGTCAAGTGCTTTAAATTGAACTTCAGTTAGGTTGTTAAATGCCGGCATTGCACCGATTGCACCTTTTTTACCATGTTTAAGAACCATATCAACCATAGCCGGAGTCATCTCAGCAATGTTTGGAGCAACCATCTCCATACCTTTGCCATCAGGTCCATGACATGCCGCACATGTACCTGCAAAAACATCAGCACCTTCAGTACCTTTTAATCCGCCGGCAACATATTTAGAAACTGCATCAATCTCTGCATCAGTAATTAATGCATTGGTATTAGCATTCATCAATCCGTTACGATCAGGCATTGGCATGCTTGTTCCCAAAAGATTGTTATTTGCACCGTTTACAACAGCATGTTTTACTGATTGCTCAGCAAGACGAACGTGTAAATCAGCCGCTTTTCCACCCATACCGTCTGCTTGTAGACCATGACATGGTGCACATTGAACGATAAATACAGATTCACCCATCGCGTTAAGCGTAGCATTATCCATATTTGCAAATTGCGCTTCGAATTTTACGTCGTGTGCTGCAACTTCTTCATTATATTCACCGATTTGTGAATACGCGTTGACTGGGTATCCTGCAAGAAAATACCAAATCGCCCAAATAACAGAACCAAGAAAGATAACCGCCCATCCAAAAGGAAGTTCGTTTTTATACTCTCCAATTCCATCCCAATTCTCATCTGCAAGCTTACCAGTCGCAGTATCATTTTGCATTTGTCGCACATATTTAGTAACTACGAATGCTGTTATGATGACGAGAACAACCGCACCTAAAACAGCGAGTTTATTAACCCAGTCACCCTCACCACCCATACCGCCGGCAGCGCCAACAGCTACGTATGTGAAACCAAGCATCGCAATTACAACTATGATAGCAGCTAAAACTGTCTTATTCATGTATGCCTCCTACTTTTTTATCTCATCGTTTTTTGAGATCTCCTCGATCGGTTGATCGGTGATATCATCATGGAGCGCGATATTGCCATATTTCTCATAATCGCGTGTCCCTTTTCTCTGTGAGCTGTACAAATGATAAATATACGCATACAACACTACCACCAAGAAGGCGGTAAAGAAAAAATATCCATACGCTTGAAATGTAGCAATATCCACGTCAATTTCCTTTTATTTCAAACTGTTAAGGTACGCAATAATTGCAACGATTTCAGGAATAGTACCTGCGGCAACTGCATCTTTAACATCTTGATCTTTCATATCCGCTGCAATCACTTTTGCTTCTTCAAGAGCTGATGCACGAGCACCTTCAACTGTATCGGCTAATGCAACCGTTGCTTTTGAACCGTCTGCCATTGGAATCTCTGCATTGTAAGGAACAGCAAACGCTTTCATTACTGTCAATTGCTCAGCATACGCTGTATCAACATCTGCAGTGTTTTTAAACATCCATCTATAAGCTGGCATGATAGAACCAGGAACAACTCCTGCAGGATCTTTCATGTGGTTTTCGTGCCAATCTGTTGTACGGTAGTTACCTACACGCATCAAGTCAGGACCAGTACGTTTTGAACCCCAAAGGAACGGACGATCGTATGCATATTCACCGCTCAAAGAGTAGTGACCATAACGATCCGTTTCAGATTTAAATGGACGGATCAACTGTGAGTGACATGCATTACAACTGTTTTTGATGTAAACATGACGACCAGCAAGCTCAAGCGTCGTATAAGGCTTCGTACCGATAACCGGACGAGATGCCTGTGCAAAGTTTGGCAGGATCTCAATAAGACCTGCAAAGGCAATAACAACAAAGACAGCAACCGCAAAAAAGAACGGGTTTTTCTCTAACCAGTGAAACATTTTCCCCTCCTTAATTATGCGCCCATTGGCGATGCGTTTTGAAGTTCACTCTCTTCTACGCGACGAGAGCTTGTCATTGTTTTGTACATATTGTACGCGAACAAGAACATACCCACTAGATATAATGTACCACCAACCGCACGGATTGTAAAATATGGATGCAATACAGCAACTGTATCGATGAATGAGTAAGCAAGGTTACCGAATTCATCATGTGCACGCCACATCATACCTTGAGTAATACCAGCAATCCACATAGATGTGAAGTACAAGATAACCCCAAGAGTCTGAATCCAGAATTGTGTATTCATCAACGATTTAGAATAAATCTCACGTTTAAATACACGTGGAGCCATATGGAAAAGTGCTGCCATAATCATGAATGCAACCCAACCAAGAACACCATCATGAACGTGACCAACGATCCAGTCTGTAAAGTGAGCCAAAGCATTAACTGATTTGATCGCTTGAATAGGACCTTCAAGAGTAGAGAACATATAGAATGTTGATGCAAGAATCATGAATTTAATCAATGGACTTGCAGCAACTTGTTGCCATTCACCCTTCATTGTAAGAAGCATGTTGATCGCAGAACCCCATGATGGGAGGATCAAAACAACAGAGAATACAGAACCCATTGTTTGCATCCAGTCAGGAACAGTCGAGAACAACAAGTGGTGTCCGCCAGCCCAAAGGTATACAAACATCAAGCCCCAAAATGCAAGAAGAGACAATTTATATGAATAAACCGCTTGACCTGATTCTTTTGGAAGGAAGTAGTAGATCATCGCTACGATAGGTACTGTGAAACCAAACGCAACCGCGTTATGTCCATACCACCATTGCACCAACGCATCATTAGTACCTGAGTACATTGAAACTGAGTGATACCATGCACCAACACCGCCTGAAGCGAAATACGTTGGGATAGCCATATTGTTAAAGAGATACAACATAGCGATACCAAGGAAGGTAGCAATGTAATACCAAATAGAGATATAGAGTGATTTTTCACGGCGAATACCGATCAAACCAAAAAGACCCATACCCCAAATAACCCATACAACAACGACAGCGATGTCAATAGGCCATTCAAATTCAGCATATTCTTTAGACGTAGTGATTCCCAATAAAAGTGAACCAACAACCGCCACAACTACTAATAAATAAAGTGCAAAGTGCAGTTTCCCAAGGAACATCAAAAATTTTGACTCCGCCATAGAAACTTTCAATACACGCTGACCTATATAGTACCACGTAGCAAAAATACCACTAAGGGTAAATCCAAAAATGACTGCATCGGTGTGCAACGGACGAAGACGGCTAAAGTTTGTGTACTCTGCCAATCCTTCACCTGCAATGGTATTAACAGCAGGGAAAGCCATTTCCCACGCCAAAATTACGCCGACAAGCATCCCGACAATACCGAGAACAACAGTTGTAAGCATAAACCACTTTGCAACCGTGTAATCATACTCCAATGGACGATTCTCCATTTACGACCTCCTTAAAGATTCAAAGCATAAGAGCCTATTTGTGTTTCTTAACACAAATGTAACATTTCTAGGCTATTAAACACTCTAATGATAGCCATGGGTTCTTTTAATAAATCTTAAATAATTAAATATTTTGCTTGTTTGTCGAACTTAGTGATAAATTTAAGATTTTCAAAAGAATTAAGGGAAGAAAGGTAACACTCGTAGAAGTCGCAAAGTGGAGATTCCTCTCCTCTTGCGTTTTATTCGTCGTATTAACGTGCGATTAAATTTAAAAATTCGGAAAAAATATAACGACTCTCTTTTGGTCCCGGACTTGCTTCAGGGTGATGTTGAACCGAGAACACATGACCGCTGTTGTATCGTAGTCCTTCGATGGTATTGTCGAAAAGATTGATATGGGTGACGGCAGCAATCTCACGTACTGATTCAGGAACATTGTAATTATGGTTTTGAGCCGTAATCTCAACCATTCCGGTTGTCACATTTTTGACCGGATGATTTCCGCCGTGGTGCCCGAATTTAAGCTTATGCGTATCGTATCCATGAGCGATACTCAACAGCTGATGTCCCAAACAAATACCAAACAAAGGGATACGTCGAGCAATCAGCTTTTTGATTTCGTCTTGTTCATGCGTAAGAACCAAAGGATCTCCCGGACCGTTCGAGAGGAAAACACCGTCAATTTCTTTGGCATCGTATCGTGCAATCAAATCATCTCCGCTAAAAGTATTTGGCAATACTTCAACTTCCAGTCCCGCCTGCGTCAATTCATTAAGGATATTTCGTTTAACTCCAAAATCGATTGCGGCGATACGTGCTTTTGGAGCAGGCGCATCGTTATAACGAAAACTAAACGGATCATATACTCCATTGGTATGCTTGTAAGCTACTTTTGTGCTCACTTCTTCGATGTAATTCACCTCTTCTATGCGAGGAGCTGCTTCAAGAAGAGTTTTTAGCTCTTCTTTGTCGCTTACTTGCGTTGAAGCAATCATCATCATAGCACCCTGCGTGCGAAGCATTTTGGTTAAAAAACGAGTATCGATATCACAAATACCGATAACTCCATGTTTTTCTAAAAAAGTATGTAATGCTTCTTGTGCACGGAATGAGGAGTATTGACTTTGATACTGACGGACAATTACCCCTTTACAATGTGCTGCACAACTTTCCATATCCTCTTCATTTACACCAACGTTTCCGATTTCCGGCATAGTGAACGTGATAAATTGCCCTGCATACGAAGGATCAGAAATAATCTCTTGATATCCTGTCAATGAAGTGTTAAAAACGATTTCACCAACACTTGTAGTATCGGCACCAAAACTTTTTGCTTGCAAATAAGTACCATTTTCGAGATAAATCCATACGTCACGCATCACGCCATCCCCCGTCTTGCTATTTCATCTTTGTAGAGTTTTTCGTACAGTATTTCATATTCGTCTGTTCCCGGAATCATACGGCGCTTATATGTTTTGATTTTTTCATAGACAGCGTTTTCGATTTCACTGGTATCGGCAATAAACGTTGTTATTGCATCATAAATTATATTTTTGATGCGGTTTTCACTGACATCGTAATGAATCAAATCTTCTTCGTACAATGCATCCAAAATTTTATGTGCAATATCTGAATAACGGTCTTCATACGACAAAATAACTCCAAACTCAGGTGCTAATTTTTTCTTAATCATAAAAAATAGTTGTCGCTCATCGGCTAAATAAAAATCAATCTGCTCCTCATTGGCATTGACGATTTCTTTAACTTTTTCTTCCAGCGCCATTTCACGCTTAACGCTCTCAATCAATATTTTTTCAGCTTCATGCGCCGTTGCTTCCAAGCCATGAGTCATCGTAACCAATCCGCTGCGGTTAAGTTCTACGGCAATGCGACTCGAAATATGAGGTAAATGTGAGAGTGAAACTTTCATGAGTAGCCCTAGTGTACTTTTTTGTTATTGTACTTTAGATGACCTCTAAAATGGCTTAGAAAGCTTTTTTGTAATGCCTTAATGTAAAAAATGCAACTGCGCCACCTAAAATCAAGCCTCCCAGTACATCCAAAAATACATGTTGTTTAATTGCCATTGTAGAGTACACTATTCCTAAACACCATAGAGCATTTAACCCGATAATAATTTTTGTTCCCCGCATCTGCTTTAAATGCAAATGAAGCCAAAAAAAGGAAAAAAAAGCTGTTGCAACGTGCAAAGAAGGAAAGGCATTCCCCCCCATATCTACTGATTTTAATAATTCCATGTTAGATGATGCAGCCCAATCACTACAGTTTTGCGGAATAACGGTTGGAAAAAAAATGTAAAAAAGTATTCCTATTATCGAAACCGCTCCAACGTATACACCATATTGGAATAGCTCTTTTTTACTCTTTATAAGTGCTGGAGGCAGTGATACATACACCCATAATGAGAGATAAAAATAGAGATAAAAATCATTAAAAGAAATCCATTTATCAATAAATACTAATGGAATTTGTGTCACTGTATAAAAATGATGCGTTAAAAGATAAAAGTAGAGAGCAAAAAAAAGAGCAATAAAACTCATCGTTCCTACGGCTTTTAAACACCAATGCGCCCATAATCTGCAAGCTAAATTTTTAATGAACGAAGGACCGTCTTTTTGATAATCAGCAGTACCGCAAATATTCACACGAGTTCTTTGCTTATTTTGATGGAACAGGTGGCATACGACGTAATGCGGCAGTCACTTCTGACGCTTTTTTAGGATCCATTTTTCCTAAAATTTGCCCCACTACTTTCGAATTCAACGTACTCATAATCTCTGCAACTTCATTTGCTCCCATTTGAGAAAGAATCCCCGATGCTGCTCCCGGCTTCATTTTTGCAAATGTTTGAGAAACTTTGTCACTTTTGAGCTGTTTCATCTCATCTAAAATCTTTTTATTCTCATCAACCATTTTTTTCATGGAAGCTTCTCGTGTTTTTATTTCAGCGAGCTTTTGATCTACCGCAGACCCTTTCCCCTGAACCATTGCCTCTTTTTTCTTTAATAAATCTTCCGTAGCACGCTTAAGTGCATCGAGCGATTGCTTTTGTTCATCAATCTTTCCAAGCTCGATTAATAATTCATTTTTTCGAGATTCAAATATTTTTGTACATTCATACGATTTATTTTGTGCTCCCAGAACGACACCAAATGACAGAAATAATATAAGTAGTATTTTCATAAAGGCTCTCTTTTGTGGGTCATAACCCCAATTTCATCAAGCATTTTAGCCTCTTCTTTTTTAATTTTTGCAGTGTGCGCTTGCGTCTCTTGCAATTCGAGGTATTTAAACTTTTCATACTCCATCATTGCAGCTTTAAAATGCTGTTGCATCTGATACAAATATTGTTGCGCTTTAACTAGATTATGAGCACACTGCTCTATCTCATAATGTTGGGCTTGAATGAGTATTTGTGATTGGGTAAATTCACTAACCGTACCGCTAGTGGGAAGACCCAGAGATTGAAGAAGAACGTATGCATTATCAAGAGCAATTGAAGCAAGTGATAACAGGCTGTTTGCCCTGACAAGATCACGCTCTGCACGATCAAGCTCTTTTTTTTTGAGCTTGACCAGAGGAGTGTATTTTGATTTCACGTCTCTTGCCCCTCTTCAATTTCACTTTCATCCCCACTCAAAACATACAAGGAATAAAGCTCATTAAGCTTTTCTTGTAAGACTTTTTTCGGTATAAGTTTTGTTTCATACTCTGCAATAACAGTTGGGCTTAGTGCTCTATTTAGAGCAAATTTTACAATTTCATCATCTTTTTTTCGACAAAGTAAAACACCGATACTTGGATTTTCGTACTCTTTTTTAACTTGCTTATCGAGCACTTCAAGATAAAATTCAAGTTGTCCTAAATAGGATGGTTTGAAATTATCAATCTTTAATTCAAATACTACCATGCACTGTAAAGAACGATGGAAAAAAAGCAAATCAATACTAAAATCTGTATCACCTACTTGCAATTTGTACTCTTGCCCCATAAAACAAAAATCTTTACCAATTTCGAGTATAAAATCTTTTAGTGAATTAATAAGTGCTTTTTGTAAATCACGCTCACTATGGTTTTGAGAAAGTCCCAAAAACTCTAGTGCATAACTATCTCTAAAAATATTTTGTGTATCTCTTGGAAATTCTCTCACCATTGGTGAGAGTTTTTGATTGGCGAGCTGCGTTCTCTCGTATACTCCGCTACTTATCTGCCGCTCAAGTTCTCTTTTTGAATATCTTTCTTGGATAGAGAGATTGAGATAAAATTCTCTCTCATTATCTGATTTTGAAGCTGAAATAATCAGGAGATTATTAGTCCACGATATTTGTGTCACCAGTGGTGTCAGTTTTTCATTATCCTTATACGTTTCATAAAACTGTTTCATACGCCATAAATTTCGTTCGGTAAAACCTTGTAAATTTGGCTCTTTATTTTCAATAAATTGTGCCAATTCTTTTACAATACCTTTACCCCAATTTTCTTTGAGAGTTTTAGCGCAAATATACTCCCCGATATTCCAGTAAAGTTCTATCAGTACGCTATTGACTTGATTAAAAGCTTTTTGTTTTGATAGTGTGATGAGAGACAATATTTCAGTGAAATTTGTACTATTTTCATTTTTTTGTAAGCTCATTATTTTCCCTCCACAATCCTTTTCTCACTCCAAAGCTCCAACTGGGGAGCATATACTGTCAATCTGCATTTCCAACGAGGAAAAAGGGTGTAAATCTTGGTTTAAATATCTTGTTCATCATCATGGTTATTTCATTCACTCTATTGATTCTTTAATCTTAGAATTTAATTATATGGATTTTAATCCCTTTTAGTCCCTGATTTTCCAGGAAATTCTTTAAACATATCTTGAAGCATATCATCAAAAACCTCAAAAACACTATCCTTATCACCTTCTTCGCTGACTGTTTCTGATTGATAAATCATATCCTTATTTTTGTCATACATTTTAATATTTATAGTTTTTCTTGTTATAGCATAAGTGCTAGGTGTTCCAAGAAAAAATGAACGATTTATTCCAGTTGCATCACCAAGCAGTCCATATTGTAAATGAACAAACAAATCAGGATTATTTTTATCCTCAACAAATTGCTTTGTTTCGAGCTTTTTCTTTAATTTCTCCATGAAAAATGAATACTCTAAATCTTTTTTAGGATCAGTGCTATTATCAAAAGCAAAAGTAATTTTTTGATTGATTGGTAATTTATGAAAAACAATTGTTTCATAATCAGACGATACACATTCAGACACTAAAACAAAAAACAATATAAAAACAAAGTAGAGTCTTTTTTTCTTCATCAAATCAACCTTTATTTATCTATGTTAAAAGATGATAATAGTTTGTTGCTTCAAAGGGAATAAAAGAGGAATAGATGGATTCCGTGTCGTAGCACGGAATGATAAAAAAATGGAGCAATTACAGTAAAATAGTATCGTTTCGATCAGGTGAGGTCGAAATCATCCCGATTTTGGTTTGTGTTAGTTCTTCGAGCGCTTTTAGATACTCTTGTGCTGTTACAGGAAGATCTTCAAAACGGCGTACACCCTCGGTTTTATCCCATCCAGCAAAGGTTTTATAGATCGGGTTAACGGCTTCAAGATCCAATGGCATATAATCGATCACTTCACCGTCGAGTTCATAGGCAATACACACTAAAATCTCTTCAAAGCCATCAAGGACATCGAGTTTCATAATGGAAAGATCATCGCATCCGTTGATTCGGCTTGCAAAGCGGCATGCTACGGCATCAAACCAACCGCAACGTCGCGGACGACCTGTTGTTGTACCAAACTCACGACCCGCTTTACGTAGGCGCTCACCGGCTTCACCATGATCTTCAGTAGGGAAAGGTCCATTTCCGACACGGGTACAGTAGGCTTTTACAATTCCTGTTACTTTACCGATGTCTTTTGGATTGACCCCTAGACCTGTGCAGGCACCCGCTGAGATTGTTGATGAACTGGTCACGTAAGGGTAAGTACCATGGTCGATGTCCAGCATCGTACCCTGCGCCCCTTCGAGAAGGATTTTTTGTCCTTCGTCCATCATTTTCCATGCCATTTGTGTCGTATTTGCCAAAAATGGAACCAATGCTTCCGCAAACGTAGTGAGCTCTTTGGTGAGTTCCTCGCGATTTGGCAATGAAATTTCTAACGCTTCAAAAATTGCTTTGTTTTGAACAAAATACTCTAATACACGGTTCGTTAATATCTCAACGTTACGAAGTTCACCCAAACGAAAACCTGCACGAGCGATTTTTTCACTGTAAGCAGGTCCGATTCCACGACCTGTTGTACCGATCGCTTTTTCACCGCGAAGTATCTCTTTTGCCTGATCGATGAGGGTATGAAACGTCAAAATCATGTGGGCGGATTCGCTCACGAACAATCGTCCAAGAAGATTATCAAACTGTTTCATCTCTTTGATAAGTGCTTCGGGAGAAACCACGACACCGTTACCGATAATATTGATCGCTTTTGGGTTTAAAATTCCGGAAGGAATCAAATGCAATGCATGAGTTTTACCGTCAACCACGATGGTATGACCGGCATTATGTCCCCCTTGATAACGAGCAACGACATCGTATTTTTGCGCGAGCAAATCAACAATTTTACCTTTTCCCTCATCGCCCCATTGTATTCCTACGATTAAATCCGCTTTCATTTTAAATCCCCAGTGTTATTTATTTTATCGATTAATGCGTCTGTATAGATGGCAAAGCCAACCGATACTGTCTCTTCGTCTTTGTAGCGTCCGCCCATTGCAAATACTTCATTTTCTTCAATCACACGGAAAAAAAGTTCATCATAATAAAGCATTTTAGCGTAATATAAAGGTGCAATCACAACATTTGGGTATTCCAATCCAGAGCATAACGCTTGAATCTTACGTAATTCTACGCAAATTTCTTCAGGAGCCTTTGTCAAAAGGGCTTCTATTTGTTCAAATTTCTCCAAATAAACCAATTCTCGCAACCAATCAATCTCCAAAGATAAAAATTTCTCAATATTGACATGACGGAAATCATCCAACTCCAATCCAAGTGTTTCGGAAAGAATTCGAGGAATATTAATATTCGAAATTTGAAGCAAGGGCTGAATCTTCAAGCTTTTAAAAATCGTAGTCGCTTGTTTCAATGCAACGGCAAGATTGGGTTCGCCTAAAATCTCAACTCCGATTTGGTACTGTTCGATAGCAGGATAACGATAGACTGGCTGGATATAAAACCATTTTTTATGCTCCGTATTTCCGCCTAAACGTTTACCTAAAATTCGCACCACATCGATAGTCGAATCGGCACGCAAACTCATCGAGTGGTTTTCACTGTCGCTGAGACGAATAAGCTCGCGCTCATCACAAATGCTTTGGTGCTGATGATAGGAAAAAAGAGGAGTAATAATCTCTTCAAACCCTGCTTCGCTTAAAAGTGCGGCTGCTTTATTTTCGATAAAACGTTTTGTTGCAGCCGTCGCAGCAAAATAGAGCTTAGACCCTTCAGGGATTTCGTGTTCAAAAATCATCGTTACAGCCCAAAGTAAATGGTATTAAAGATACGATTTGCTGTCCCGTCAAAGGTTCTTCGACCCATTTTATCCAGTGCCAACTCCACCGCATTTGCTGCCCAACACGCTTCATACGGAGAAATAAGCCCCATGTGGTTGATACGGAAAATCGAATCTTTAATGTGATCTTGCCCACCTGCGACATTCACATCAAATGCTTTGAGGGTTGAGCGAATTTTCTTCGCTTCCGCATCCCCTACCGTCGTCATCGAGTCTGCCGGATTAGTCGGATAAATAGAAAGACCGATTGCCTTCATCGCTTCGCGAGTGGCTCGTGCACGCAATGCCGTATCCGCGTACAACTTATCGAATCCACCCTCAGCTTTGATACGATTCAAAACAGACTCTAGCCCGATCGTGATCGTCGTTGCCGCCGTCCATGCTGTCGTATTTTTGCGCTGATTTTTGATCTCGGTTGCAAGGTTAAAATAATACCCTTTGCCACTTCCGATTTTTTCAATCGCTGCATTGGAAAGACCCATAATAGCAAGCCCAGGAGGGAGCATCAATGCTTTTTGGCTTCCTGAAATCAAACAGTCGATATTCGTTACGTCGATTTTCTCAACGCCCACTGCCGTAATACCGTCAGCAATGACCATCATAGCAGAATTGTGCGCTTTTACTGCACGTGCAATGGCTTCAACGCTGTGACGAAGTCCGCCTGCGGATTCACAAATTTGAATCGCGATTGCATCAATATCAGGATTTTCATTAAGTGCGGTCATTACCTCTTCTACGGTTGCAGGAGTGTCCCATTCGTGTTTAATCTCGACATTTGCAATACCATGAGCCTGTGCAATTTTACCAAAACGCTCACCGAATTTTCCCGAATTAATAGAGAGGAGTTTGGAATGAGCAAGATTAATAACCGCCCCCTCCATCGCACCTGTACCGGAAGAGGCAAGCATCAACACTTCGTCCATTCCAAGTAATTCAAACAACAATGTGCGCGTTCGCTCAAAAATCGCTTCAAACTCCGGCGTACGGTGATGAATAGTTTCACCTGCCATCGCGACACGGACAGATTCGGGTACTGGGGTAGGTCCTGGAGTAAAGAGGAGCATGTTTTTCCTTGAATGTTTATAGAGTATATTATTAATACCAAATGTGCGAATTATAGCCAAGAGGAAGTTAGGGGAGGTTTAAGCTATAATAACGTTAAAAAAAAAAGGGTCTTGTATGACTTTATTTGATGCCTTGTTTTTAGGTGCCCTTGAGGGGGTAACCGAATTTCTTCCTGTCTCCTCCACGGGTCACCTAATTTTAGCTTCTCAGCTTTTAGGACTGGAACAAACCAATGCACACAAAGCATTTGAAGTAGCTATCCAACTGGGAAGCATCCTTGCGGTCTTATTTTTATACGCCAAAGATCTTATTAAAGATAAAACGCTTTGGATCAAACTTGCCGTTGCCTTTATACCCACAGGTGTACTTGGATTTCTTTTTTACAAGCAAATCAAATCGCTTTTTGGTGTTGAAACCGTCAGTATTATGCTTATCGCAGGGGGAATTATTTTCTTAATCGTTGAATATTTTCGTCGTGATAAAGCCATCGACTCAGGAAAAGATCTCAGCGAGCTCACCTACAAAGAAGCTTTCTTCATCGGTGTTTTTCAAAGTCTCTCTATGATTCCTGGGACAAGCCGCTCAGGAGCAACGATCATCGGCGGATTATTCCTCGGTTTAAAACGTAAAAGTGCGGCAGAGTTTTCGTTTCTCTTGGCAATTCCTACCATGATGATTGCCACCGCTTACGATTTGATCAAACATCGTTATGAGATGATCGTCGATGATTACTCAATGCTCGCAGTTGCCTTTGTCACCGCATTTGTTTTTGCATTCTTTACCGTCAAACTCTTTGTAGGATTTGTGAGCCGTCACACGTTTGTTCCGTTTGCTATTTATCGGATTATCGTGGGGCTCATTTTCTTTTATTTTGTGGCAAGCATGCCAGTTTAAGAGCGCTGCCTTCTAATTTGATCAATCAAAATTCTCGCCAAATTCAATCCTTTGGAGCGGTGGGATAACCCTTTTTTCACATCATTCGGCAATTCACCCAATGTTTGTACAAATCCATCGGGTACAAAAATCGGATCATATCCAAAACCGTTCTCACCTCGCAACTCCGTAATCACATCCCCGTGCATCCATCCATGAACACAGCTCTCCCCTTCACGAGATACGATAGCAATCGCCGCCGTATAGTGAGCAGGAGAAGTCTCAAGAGCTTTTTCTTTTAACGATTCCACGAGTTTAAGGAGATTATCCCGATCACTCGCACCCTCTCCCCCATATCGGGCGCTGTAAATCCCCGGAGCACCCTCTAGTGCATCCACACTGATACCGCTGTCATCCGCGATAACAATAGCATCAATGTCTCCTAGTGCATGATACACCGCGCGGGCTTTTATGAGAGCATTTTCTTTGAACGTCTCCCCATCTTCAATAATCTCAAATCCCTCGATCAAATCGGTATACGGGTACACCTCGCGATCATGAAGCAGTTCGATAATCTCACGTACTTTTCCTTTGTTCGATGTAGCTAAAACAATTCTCATAGATTCATATCCTTAGACTAGACTTAGTAATTTTTTCTTCCAATAATCGTATGTTACGAATGTACTATAATAGCAAATATTTTATCTCATCTAAGGCGTCAGTGTGTTTAAAACAGTTCTCCCTCTTTCAGCGATTTTATCGCTTCGCTTTTTCGGTCTTTTTTTGGTTTTACCCGTTCTTTCCGTCTATGGACTTACCCTTCAAGGGGCAACACCCCTTCTTATCGGGGTCATTGTCGGCGGATATGCACTTACACAAGCGATTTTTCAACTCCCTTTTGGAATTATGAGTGACAAAATAGGTCGTAAACCAACGCTTCTTATCGGATTGATTATTTTTCTCGTAGGGTCTATTATTTGTGCGGTGAGCAATGATATTTATACCCTTATGTTCGGACGATTTCTACAAGGTGCCGGTGCGATTGGTGCGGTTATTCCTGCGATGATCAGCGATTTGGTCAACGAAGAGTCTCGCGGTAAAGCAATGGCGATTATGGGTGGAACGATTGCTATTAGCTTTGCAGCTGCTATGGGTCTTGGACCTGTGATTGCTGCACAGTATGGGCTCTCTTCATTGTTTTGGATTACTGCGGTATTGTCTGTCCTCTCTATGATTATTCTCTTTACGAAAGTCCCAACTCCTCCGCGTATCCGTCACATTTATCACTCTTCCACTAATACTCGTGATATTCTAAGCGATCCTAATCTTCTTAATATGGTAATTATCAACGGAATGCAAAAAGGGCTTATGACGGTTGCGTTTGTCCTCATCCCTGTATTACTAATCGGTACGGACACAATACAAGGATTTGATTGGGTAGCCGCTGATTTGTGGAAAGTCTATGTTCCGGCACTATTAGCCGGACTTGTGGCTATGGGACCTGCTGCGGTATTTGGTGAAAAGTATAATAAGCCAAAACAAATATTTCTCATCTCTATCGTCTTGTTTATTATAGCCTTTACTCTCATGGGATTTGCGACGCAAAGTTGGCAGTTTGTTTTGGGTGTTGTGAGCTTTTTTATCGCCTTTAACATGATGGAGCCTTTGGTGCAATCGATGATTAGTAAATTTGCAAAAGTTCACCAAAAAGGGGCTGCACTGGGTATTGCTAACGGCTTTGCGTATCTCATGACGTTTATCGGAGGGATAGTTGCTGGTCTTGCATTGCAGTATTCGAACAAAGAGACGTTAGCCTTAGCACTGGTCGTCGTCACAACGCTGTGGCTTTTATGGACAATGAAACTGACTAATCCACTGCGTTTTTCACATCTTTATATCTCTATAGATCATGTCGATATGGAAAAACTAAATGGCTTAGAGCATGAGCATATTGCAGAATGGTTTATCAATGAGACCGAAAATCTTGTTGTAGTTAAATATCGAAAAGATATGATCGAAGAAGAGACGATTAAAGCGAAGATTGTTAAATAATTCCCGTTTTTACGGGAACTATAACTTAATTACTCTAACCAAAGTTCCTTCTTCCAAATCCCCATCATCTTCGCCACAGATCATTAATGCACAACTTCCTAGAAGATTGGTCAAAATAGCCGAACTTCCTGTTTTTTTGCCTTCAAAATCAACCCAATAACGACCGTCTTCAAAATAGAGATTGCACGCGGTGAATTCACTTTTATTCGAGCGTTTGGCAAACGGCACTTTGAGTGTTGCTTCAATGGGCTCATAGGGATTTGCGGTTCCCAACATCCGAGAAATAAGCGGTGCTACATAGAGGATAAACGTTACCGTTGAAGAGTATGCAAATCCGGGGAGGGAGACAATAAACTTCTCTCCTCGCTGCGCTACCATAACGTGCTGACCCGGTTTGATATTGACTCCTTTGAAAATCACCTCTGCCCCAAGTTTAGGGACGATGTGCTTGACAAAATCGTAATCGCCTACGCTGACACCACCCGTACTTACGACGATATCACTACAGCGGAGAGCTTCCTCAAATCGTGACATTATGGCATTTTTATCATCACCGACGATTCCCATTTGAATACTTTGACCACCAAGTTCATCGACCAATGCTTGAAGGGTATAGCTGTTGGAACTACGAATCTGACCTGCATGACGTTGCGTTTCGCCAATATCTAAAATTTCGCTCCCTGTTGCCACAATACTCACACGAGGAGCTTGTACAACGTTTACCATCACATGATTAATTCCAGCCATGACGCCTATCTCTGCAAATTTGACCTTAGCCCCCTTTGGGATTAAAACCTCATCTTTTCGATAACTCTCTCCTATGGGACGGACGGCAAAACCGTATGGAACTGGTTTTTCGATAATAATTTGTCCCTCGTGCACCGAAACATTTTCGATGGGAATCAACGTATCAGAACCTTTTGGCATCAATGAACCCGTAAATGTTTTAATACAAATACCATTCTCTACGGTATCAATTTCATCTGCACCGGCAGGGTTATCTCCTAAAATTGCCAATGCTTTATAGTCTGAAAAATCAGCATGAAGCATCGCATATCCATCCATAGCGGAAGTGGGATGAGTTGGATAATCTTCAGAAGCTGTGATATCTTCTGCCAAAATTCGTCCCAGTGCATTGCTCAAAAAAACACGCTCGCTTCGAAGTGCTGCAATGGGCAAAAGGCTCATCATGTTTTGAGAGGTTTCATACGAAATCATTGACCGCTCCCTAATAATCCTGCCCCCGCAATAGCCGTTGAGCGTTCACGTGCATAGAGTCGTTCGCCGCCACGAAGATCGTATTTCCAAATGGGGGCTGAAGCTTTGAAGTCTTCAACAAATTGCTCAATCGTCTCTAATGCCACACGACGTTTTGGAGAAAACACCGCTGCAATATAAGAAGATTCATGCACCAAAACATCTCCGCGAGAGTGTGCCATTTTCAATGTTGCCCCCAATGGCGCTACTTTCGCACTCCACGCATCAAACCATGAGGTAAGAATGGGCTCATACACATCAAAGCTCAGTCCCTCGATCCCATCTTCATCCCGTACAGTCCCGACAAAAGGGATATACGCACCATAATTGCTAGCACTTTCACTCGCATACCAACGGGTCAAAATCTCAGGCACATTCAATGCCCCATCGTGCAGTTCCAACATCCTCAGCCTCCACACACAGGGGGAAGAAGGGAAATTTTATCGCCATCGCTTAAGAGCGTATCCAAAGAAGCGACCAAGGTATCATTGACTGCCACCGCACAACTGTCAATCCATTGCGCCATCTCACTATCTTGTTTTAATACTTCAGCCACATCACGCAGCGTTGACGCTTCCATAGTCAGGCTAGGACGACCAATCGGCCCTAAAAATTCGATTGTCACCATTGACACACCCTTACGTTAGTGAAGTTTTTAGTATAATAGCACCTCTTATATGAAAAGGTCTTGATTGTGATATTCGGAAAAATAGATTTTATTAATCTCTTACCCTTTCACGTTTTTATGAAACGTTATGCTCGAACCTCGCAAGCACAGCAAAGTCTTCATTATCATAAAGGTGTCCCCTCAACACTTAACCGTGCATTTGCTACACGACGCATTGATGCTGCTTTTATTTCGAGCATTACGGCTCGTAACTGCACTCATTTTAATGTCGGAATCGTGGCAAAAAAAGAGGTTCTAAGCGTTTTATCTCTTCCCTGCAATGAGAATAAAAAAGATACCGATTCCGCAACCTCAAACCTCCTCGCCCAACTGTTAAATATTCAAGGAGAGGTTCTCATCGGCGATAAAGCCTTGTGCTATTATTACCGCGGTGGGGAACATACCGATTTGGGAAAAGTCTGGAATGAGCGTACTGGATTACCCTTTGTCTTTGCCCTTTTATGCACCCATAATCATACAAATGAACTCAAACGTCTTAGTCGTGCCTTTGTCCGAAAACCAATCAAAATTCCCTACTATATTCTGATGGAAAATGCCCGAAAATCTGATTTAACGGCCGCACAAATCACCCATTATTTGAAATATATCAGTTATAAAATCGGTGAAAAAGAGAAACAGGGATACAAACGGTTCTTAAAAGAGGCAAAAGAGAGAGGATTGACCCCCTCGATAAGAGAAATACGCTATCGCTGAATCAGCGTGTTGATTCGAGCCAATGTCTCCTCAACTCCGATAATTGCCATAACACTGTCCAATCCTGGACCTGAAAGTTTCCCTAACAACGCAACGCGTAACGGCTGACCGATTTTACCAAATCCGATTTCAAGCTGCGCTACAACGCTCTCCATAACATGGTGATAATCACTTGGCAAATGAAGTTCTGACGCATTTTTCAAGGCAAGCGCAAACGCTTCTAAAATAGCCTTGCTCTCCTCTTTATACCCTTTTTTAAGCGCTACTTCATCAAAATCTAATGGTCGAACTAAAACCTCATTAATCAGGGTAGCCATCTCTACCAACGTTTTCGCACGCTCTTTGACCGCATCCAAAAGAATCTCTTTCTTATCGTGACTCACGAGCATCACTCCATGAAATTCAAGGAGTTCGCACAGTTTTTCATTGGACATATTTTTAAGATAATGGCTATTAAGCCAATCGAGCTTTTCGGTGTTATAAACAGAGGCTGAACGGTTAATATCTTTTGGATCGAACAGTTCTAGCATCTCTTCCATTGAAAAAATCTCTTGATCTCCGTGACTCCATCCTAGACGTACTAAAAAGTTGAGTAACGCTTCAGGGGTATACCCCATCGTTTTATACATCATCACATCGGTTGCACCATCACGTTTTGAGAGTTTTTTACCCTCGCTGTTATGGATCATCGGAACATGGAAAAATTTAGGTAAAGGGAAGCCTAATGCTTCATAAACAACGATTTGTTTAGGAGTATTGGAGAGATGATCATCACCTCGAATGACATCCGTTACTCCCATCAAAGCATCATCGACCGCCACAACGAAATTGTACGTCGGAGTACCATCCGCACGGGCGATGATGAAATCATCCAAAATATCGGCAACATTGAAAACAACATCCCCTTTAACCCCATCATGAACCGTAATCGACCCCTCAAGCGGTGCTTTAATACGGATAACCGCTTCACACCCCTCTGGAGGTGTACCAGTAAAATCGCGGTAACGGTTGTCATATTTAGCCCGTTCTTTGCGAGCCGTTTGCTCTTCACGTAATGTATCTAGTTCTACTTTTGACATATAACATTTGTATGCTTTACCCTCATCGAGCAGTTTTTGGGCATATTCTTGGTAAATAGCTAAACGGCTTGATTGGTACTCGATCACGCCGTCATGCTCCAAGCCAACCCATTTAAACGCTTCAACGATAGCAAGCGCTGCCGCTTCATCATTACGGCTAAAATCGGTATCTTCAATACGGAGTATAAATTTCCCGCCATTACGACGAGCCCACAGATAACTCAGTAGTGCGGTGCGCAGACCGCCAATGTGTAAATATCCTGTCGGGCTTGGGGCAAAGCGTGTTACTATCATCAATAATCCTTTTTTGGTTGCCTAATTTTAGTTAAGACTAGGTTAAAAGCGGGTAAAATAGAGAACTTTACCTCAGGAGCAACAATTGCGTTCACTGCTACTCTCATCCCTACTCCTTGCATCACTTTGGAGTGCACCTATCGGCGGAGTTGCCATCATGGTCAAAAATAGCCCCATAACTCTCTACGAAGTACAACAAGAGATGAAACAAAGCAAGACATCAGCACAACAAAGTGCCGATACCCTTATTCGTAAAAAACTTGAACAACTCGAAGCCAGTGAAAAAAAGATTACCGTCACTGCTGCCGAAGTCCAAGAAGAACTAGAAAGAATGGCGAAACAAAATAACCTCTCACTGGAAAAATTTCTGGATGCCATGCAAACCGCACGAGGAATTAGCCAAAGTGAGTTAAAAGAGAAAGTGGAAGAGAATATTAAAGGACAAAAGCTTTACAACACTATTGCATTCTCTAAAATGGCACAACCTACTGCAAGCGAGGAAGCGGAATATTATCAGCTTCATCTCGATGAATTTTCTCAACCTGAACAATACATTGTAACAACCTATTTTGCTGCCTCTGCCGAAGCACTGCAAACCAAAATCGATGACCCGATGCGCAATGTCGAAAGCGTAGCTTCCAAGGATGAAAGTATCCCCTCAAAAGCGATAAATCCTCAACTCGTACAGATTCTCAATAAAATTGAAGTAGGCAAATTCGGTCCTATCCTTCCCAATGGCAAAAATAGCTTTATGAGCTTTTACATGAAAGATAAACCCAATATTATTACTGAAAATCTTGACTCTGTACGCCCGCAAATTAGCAATGCTATTATGGGAGAAAAACGAAATCAAGTGTTAAACGATTATTTTACGCGGTTGCGCTTGAGTGCAGATATTAAAGTGGTACGGCTGCCGTAAAGGCATTCCTTACCCTTTATAATTTTCTAGGTATTTAGTATCGAAGTTGTTGTTGATAAAATCAGGATTTTTCATCATCTTTTGATGAAATGGAATCGTTGTTTTGATTCCTGAAACAGTAAATTCACTCAATGCACGGTGCATACGGGCAATTGCGTCGTTGCGATCTCTTCCGTATACGATGAGTTTTCCAATCATCGAGTCATACGTCGGAGGAACCATATATCCTGCATGTACATGCGTATCGATACGGACATTGCGTCCACCTGGTGCTATCCACTCGGTAATTCTACCCGGACATGGTAAAAATCGGATAGGATCTTCCGCTGTGATACGACACTCAATTGAGTGACCGCTAAGAACCACAGTATCTTGGGATGGCAAAGCTTCACCCTCGGCTACACGAATCATCATCTCGATAAGATCTAATCCGCTTACCATTTCAGACACCGTATGTTCTACTTGAAGACGAGTATTCATTTCCATAAAATAGAAATTTTTATCCGCATCAAGAAGGTATTCAAACGTTCCTGCACCCTCATATTTAATAAACTTCGTTGCACGAACAGCAGAAGCATGAAGCTCTGCACGAATTTCAGGAGTCAACGCAACCGCAGGAGACTCTTCGATGAGCTTTTGATGACGACGCTGCATAGAACAATCACGCTCACCAATGTGCAATACATTACCATGACTATCCGCAATGATTTGAACTTCGATGTGGCGCGGATTTTTGATGAATTTTTCCATATAGATGGTTCCATCACCAAATGCTGTAATCGCTTCTGCTTCTGCTGCTAAAAAAGCGTTTTCAATACCGCCTTCTTCTTCAACAACACGCATTCCGCGTCCGCCGCCGCCTGCTGCCGCTTTAAGGATGATAGGAAAACCAACCTCTTTGGCACGAACACGAGCTTCGGCAATATCTTTGATTGCGCCATCAGAGCCCGGAACAACGGGGACACCGGCTGCAATCATGACATCCTTAGCTTTAGATTTATCGGACATCATCACCATAACTTCAGGAGTGGGACCGATAAATTTAATCCCGTGATGGGTACAAATCTCTACGAAATGTTGATTTTCACTCAAAAATCCATATCCTGGAAAAATGGCGTCACAATTGCTAATTTCAGCCGCAGCAATAATAGAAGGGATATTTAGGTAACTGCTTGAACTTGGTGCAGCACCGATACAAATAGCAGCATCCGCGAGCTTAAGATACGAAGCATCTTTATCCGCAGTCGAATAAACGGCAACAGCCTCTTTACCCATCTCTTGGATCGTACGAATAGCACGAAGAGCAATTTCGCCGCGATTTGCGACTAAAATTCGTTTAATTTCCGCCATGATTAAAGCTTCTTAACAGCGTACAACGGCATATCGTATTCAACTGCTTGCCCATCCGACTTTAATACTTCAAGGATTTCACAGTCGAATTCAGCTTCAAGCTCATTCATAATTTTCATTGCTTCTAAAATTGCAACAACTTGACCTTTTTTAACACGATCACCGACTTTAACAAAAGCAGGAGAATCAGGAGACGGGGAAGAATAAAACGTCCCAACCATCGGTGATAAAATTGCATCACCACTCATCGGGGCAGATACAGACTCTGCACTAACTGCTGCTGCGGCAACAGGTGCGCTTACTGCTGTTACAGGCGCGGTCATCATTACAGGCGCTTGAACTACGCCAACATTTTTTTCTAACTCAATCGAAAAAGCATCTAAAGTGATTTTTAATTTTGAAAGAGTGCTTGCGTCAAACTCTTGTACTAATGTCTTAATTTGTTTCATATCCATGGGTGAATCGCTCCTAAAAGTAGGGTAATAGATATGCTATACTACCATAAATTAAATTAACATTGGATAGTACATGGGTCTCAAAAGTGATGGATGGATTCGAAAAATGGCACTCGAAGAGGGGATGATTTCCCCATTTTGCGAGGATCAAGTGGGGGTTGGCGTGGTTAGTTACGGGCTTAGTTCGTATGGTTATGATATTCGTGTAACAAATGAATTTAAAATTTTTACCAACCTAAATTCGACGGTTGTTGACCCAAAACTCTTCGATGATGCCAATGTTGTAGATTTTGTGGGGGATGTATGTATCGTTCCTCCTAACTCATTTGCACTGGCAAGAACCGTAGAATATTTCAAAATTCCACGCGATGTTTTAGCCATTTGTTTAGGAAAATCTACCTATGCCCGTTGTGGGATCATTGTTAATGTCACCCCGTTTGAACCTGAATTTGAAGGGCACATTACCATCGAGATTTCCAATACAACTCCTCTTCCGGCTAAAATTTATGCCAACGAAGGGATCGCACAAGTTCTCTTTTTACAAGGTGACGAAGTGTGTGAAAAGAGTTATAAAGACAAAAGCGGAAAGTATCAGGGACAAGAGGGAATCACGCTTCCACGTATTTTAAAATAAAAAGTGCTAAAATTCCAAAAGTTTATCAAATATTACAAGGAGCCCCCATGTTACATGAATACCGTGACGTTATTACCCATATGAAAGAAAATAATGCGGCAAATGCCCATTTTTTGAAAATTTTCGACCGTCACAACAGTTTAGACGATCAAATTACTGAAGCTGAAAAAGGAAATCTTCCTTTAACTGATTTGGAGCTTGAAAAACTCAAAAAAGAGAAATTATTGCTTAAAGACGAAGCATACGCAATGATTATCGACTACAAAAAAGAGCACTCTCTCTAAAAGTCGCCTCTAACGAGGCACCTTCTTTTCCCCCTCCTCTCTCTTAATATTGTTTTTTGATACATTTTTGAGTGTACTTTCAGCTTGACAGTGATAGCATTACTTTTTATTGTGCAAAATTATTAATGAGGAGAATTTATGGATGCAAATCTTACATTTAGCAAATTAGCCGATTTCGGACGCGCTCTTTTAACAAAACCTACTTTAAATGAGGGGCTCCCCCTCATTTCTGAGTATGCCAAGGGTGTCAGTGGTGCTCAGCGATGCTCTATTTTTATTCGTAATTTTACGAACAAAACACTTTGGACAACACTTGCCGATGGTACCGACACCATTACCCTTCATGAAAATGACGGTATTGCAGGGCACACCATCAAAGAAGGCAAACCACTTCTCATTAACGACCCTTACAACGATGATCATTTTTTATCCTCTATTGATGACAAAACTGGATTTGTAACCAAAAACATTGCTTCCATCCCCATTTTTGATTCCAATCGAAGGATTATTGGAGTCTTTCAACTGCTTAATAAGCCCGATGGATTCAGTGCCAAAGATGCAAAATCAATGATTTTCTTTGCACATTACATTAGTACCTACTTAGAACTTGCCCTATCATTCGACAATCAAGGAACATTACTAAAAAAGGGAACCTATGGGAATTGAAATCTACCAACGAATTGCACAATTTGGAAAAAAACTGGCTCAATTGGATACTATTGATACGACGCTGCCCTCCATTGCCGAAGAGGCAAAAGCTATTATTAATGCACAGCGTTGCTCAATTTTTATCGTCGATCACTCTACTGATATGCTCTGGACAAAACTCAGTGATGGGATTGGGCGTATTGCCATTGCTCTTGATTCGGGAATCGTTGGACTTTGTGTTTCCACTGAGCAGTCCGTTATTGTTAATAATCCCTATGAAGACAGCCGTTTTTTATCCAAGATTGATGAAAAAAGCGGTTTTGTTACCCAAAATATCCTTGCCATACCTATTTTCAATTCCAAACAAAATGTTGTGGGAGTTATTCAGCTGTTAAACAAATACAACGGTGATTTCAATGAAAGTGACGAGGGGATTATGGGCTTTTTTGCGAACTATGTCAGCGGAACATTGGAACTGGCATTGTTGATGGAAGAGAATAAGAAGTAAAATTTACAACAACTCCCTCTTCATCCAATGACTTAAACAGTACAATCCCCATGTGTGCTGTTTAAATTTTCCTCGATGCGCCATTTCAATGTATTTTTCCAGCTCACTTGAATGAAATAATCCCGTCTGTACATTTACCTCGCGTATCAGATCAATACGCTTGGATGCAATAAGCCACTCCATATAAGGGTTTGCAAACCCTTTTTTCTTCCGATTTAAAATCTCATCACTCAAATATTTTTTTCCCATCTGTTTGAGAAGGTATTTTGTTCCTCCCTCTCCTATACGGGTTTGAGAATCAAGAGAAAAAACTGCCTTTGCAAAACTGTGATCCAAAAATGGAGCTCGCGCTTCAAGCGTATGTGCCATCGACATCCGATCAAGTTTAGCCAAAAAATGTTCTCCCACAAAAAGCTTCAAATCAATAGCGCTATACCAATGTGAGGGATGAGTGTAATTACTGTTTTCAAATTGTTGTCGATAGGTTTCTAAAAATCGTAACGATTCGTTATCCCGCACATTTTGTCGTAACAATAAATTTTGCTGTAAATCGGTGAATTTTTCTCCCGAGGTACGGAAGAGCAATGAGTCATCAAATATTCGCTTGTACCATTCCCACTCACGATTCATCGAAAAGTTACTGTGAAAATATTTCTTGAGCCAGTTTTTATGGTGAAGAGTAGCCGCTTTTTCAATGTCAAGGTACTCAAAATACTGTCGATACCCCAAAAAGAGTTCATCTGCACCCTCCCCGCTGAGGACGACTTTGTACCCTTCTCTTGCAATACGCTTCATCAACAAATACAATGGCAACGCAGCAGGATCATTAAGCGGTTCGTCCATCTGATCTAAAACTGTGTCCAAGTTTTCATCAAAATCATAGCGCGAAATCACCACCTCAGTATTTTCTAAACCCAACTCATTTGCAGTCACTTTTGCATTAGCACGTTCATCATATCCCGTATATTCATCATAGCCGAGCGTAAAAGTGGGTAATTTTTTTCCTTGGGCTTTAGCGATGGCGCAAATCATTGCACTGTCAATTCCTCCAGAGAGCAAAGCACACATAGGGACATCGGAATCCAATCTTTTTTGGATACTGTGATGGAGCAGTTCTTCGATATTTTTCGTGGAATTTTGCGGAGTATCTAAAAGAGTGTAATAGCTCTGCTTACTTATCTTCCCTTTCTCAAAACAGAGATACTCTCCAGATTCGAGCTTTTCAATCCCTTCATAAAACGTGTGCGGCGGTGCAGGGGCTAAAAACGAGAGATACGAGCGCATCGCATCTTCGTTCATTTTGACTGAGGATAAAAATGGTTTTATCGCTTTGATCTCCGAAGCAAAGACAAACGCATCCGCTCCTTGATAATAAAACATCGGCTTTTTACCAAATCGATCACGTACTAAATAAAGCTTCTCGCTATCGATCAGGGCAAACGCAAACATCCCATCAAAGTGCCTGATACACTCAATTCCCCACCGTTGATACGCCGCTAAAACAACTTCGGCATCACTGTGTGTCTGCCATTGAAACTCTTCCAGCTCAAGACGCAATGCTTTATGATTATAAATCTCTCCATTAAAACTCAAAAGAAGATTTTTATGGCGTAATGGCTGATGAGATCGGTGATGATTATCCGTAATAGAGAGCCGCTGATGCGCTAAAAAAAGCCCTTTTTGCTCAATGATTCCGCAATGATCCCGTCCGCGATGACGTAGAGTTGCCAAAGCTATGCGAGCCTTTGTGGGAGTATAATCCCCAATAATTCCAAATACTCCGCACACCAGAGGACCCCTTAATATTAAAGTTTTCAGTATTATACGCTATCATAAGAAAATCATATTTTTATTCAAAGAACGCAATACAATGATACCTGTCTCTATCTCTCAAAAACAAATTGTCCTTGATTTCTTTGCCAATGATATTAAAGTAGTCAAAAAATATTTCAATGCCATCGGTTTTGATTTCGATGAACGTTTTCGTTTTGATGTTTTTAAAGAGTTCATCTATTCCGCCGCTGGAATGTTTAAAGACATTGATCCGACCATTTACAATCAAGAACTTGTCAGCCAATTCAATACCATTCGTTATTTAAACGAGAGATATAGTGACTTTGAACAGCGTAGCCAGCACGTTCAAAAAGTATATACCAAAGATTTTCTCTGTGCCCAAGAATCGTATATGCATGAAAAAAAAGAGTTTGACTCCCTAAAAGGCGAGTTGCAAATGCTCATTGCCAAAGAACAAGTCGTAACTGCCAAACGAGATGTTATGGAAAAACAACTGGGAAATATTCCTCCGGAAGCTCATAATGAATTCGAACATGGACTCAAAAAAATCCGCCGAGAACAAGTAGACACCATCCATTTTATCGGAACACACCGTAAAGAGCTCGAAGAACACCAAAGCAATCTAAAAGCGTTTGAAGATCTGCACCGCGAAGAGTTTCTCAAGTATTTCTATGAAATTAAAGAAAAACTAACCCATCAATACACCGAGTCACTCAACTATTTTGGATTTGCTTTCAACGAAGCTCTTTTTCGCGATTCTGAACGCTCGCGTGCCATTCAAAAATTTAAAACGGAAGCAGGAATACAAGGAGACATCAATCTATGCAAATACGTCGAATATTATTTGCGAAATGTTGTCCCTGAAGCGTTAGCAGATACGGGACATAAAGAACGGCTTCTTATCGCAAAAAATTATTGCAACAGTCTAGGGAAAAAATGAGGCTTTTTTTTACTAAGCTTTTCTCTATTTTAACCGAACATGATAAAAAATTTCTTTTTATTTTGATTTTTATCTCCATCATTGTCTCGCTCATAGAGATGATTGGAGTAGGAGCCATTCTCCCGTTTATCAATATAGCCAGTAACTTTACCAACATTCATACTAATACTTATACGGAGGGAATTTATACTTTTTTTCATTTTAATAGCGATATTGATTTTGTCATAGCTATTGGAATTGTCCTTTTAATCTTTTATTTTTTACGCTCTATCCTCAATCTCGGATACTTTTATCTGTTAGCCAAATTTTCTAAAGGGCGCTATCACCTCATCGCCTACCGACTTTTTGAAAATTATCTTGGGATGAGCTACCGATCCTTCATCGATAAAAATAGTTCAGATCTCAGCAAAGCTATTATTAATGAAGCGCAGAATATGACGAATCTAATTTCCGGTCTTTTACTGATGCTTAGTGAAGTCTTTGTGGTCATTTTTATCTATTCTATCATGCTTTACATCAACTGGAAAATTACGCTACTTATTAGTACAATCTTGCTCGTCAACGCCTTGTTTCTTATCACGACCGTATCTCGCTCTATTAAAAAAGCAGGAGTCTCACGAGAAGAACATCAAAAGAAATTTTTTGAGATCATCCAAAGCTCTCTGGGTAACTTTAAAATGATGAAACTCACATCAAATACCGAACAAATTCTTAAAAAATTTGATCATGCCAGCAGCGGTTATGCTCAAGCCAATATACGAAACGAAACACTTATCCATTTGCCTAGACTTTTTTTGGAAGCACTGGGGTTTGGAATTATTATTTTTATGATAATTTACCTTATCTATAAATACCAAAGCGATATTTCCGGTGCATTAGCTCTTATCTCGATGTTTGTATTAGGGCTCTATCGACTCATGCCCTCAGCTAACCGTATCTTATCGGGCTATAATCAAATCCTTTTTTATAAAAGCTCTCTCGATATTATTCATAATGATCTAATGTACGATGCAGAAAAACTACAAGACGACCCTATCAGATTCGAGAAAACGCTTAAACTCGATCAGGTCTATTTTGAATATGATGAAAATAAACCTATTTTGAAAGACATCTCTCTCATAATTCATAAGGGAGACAAAGTAGCATTCATCGGAGAAAGCGGCAGTGGAAAATCGACACTGGTCGATATTATTATCGGACTTTATCGACCAAAAAGTGGCACAATTACAATAGATTCTATACCATTAGATGAAAGCAATATCAAAGCATGGCGAAGCAAAGTAGGCTATATCCCTCAAAGTATCTACCTCTTTGACGGCACCGTAGCTCAAAATGTCGCCTTCGGAAAACCTATTGATAACGATAACATCAAAGAATCTCTCGCTCAAGCTTCTCTTTTGGAGTTTTTGGAATCAACCCATGAGGGAATAAATACCATGGTAGGTGACGGAGGTATCAAACTCAGCGGCGGTCAGCGTCAGAGAATCGCCATCGCTCGAGCCCTCTATACAAATCCCGAAGTTTTAGTTCTTGATGAAGCTACCAGTGCTCTCGATAGTGATACCGAAACGAAAATTATGGAAGAAATCTTTAGAATATGTGAAGATAAGACATTAATTGTGATTGCCCATCGGTTGAGTACGATTGAGGGGTGTGGGAAAACTTATAGGATTGAGAATACTAAAATAAAATGATTCCAAATACCCTCTTATCTATCACAATCCCTACCTATAATCGCGCTGATTTTTTAGACTATTCTCTTGAAATTCATATTCCTTTAGCAAGAGCTTATAATGTGCAGATTTATATTTCTGATAATGCCTCTACCGATTCTACTAAAGAAGTTGTTGAGAAATGGCAACAAGAATATTCATTAATTCATTATTTTTGTAATGAGCGTAATATTGGTGAAATAAATTTTGAAATTGCTCTAAAACTTCCGCAGACAGAGTACGTTTGGCTTTTGGGAGACACCTATCAAATCCCATCGAATGGAATTCAATACCTTTTAACTGTTATTTCGAAAGAAGATCAAAATTATGACGCATTTATTTTTAATTTAGCTAATAGAATAACAGATATTATTCAACAAGACTATCAAGATCATAATGCATTGCTGCATGATATTGGTGCACTTATGACCTGTTTGAGTTGCTTGGTTTATCATAAATCTCTCATTAATAATGGTAGCTTTAGACGATATTATGATACCTATTTTATTCAAACAGGGGTTATTTTAGAAGATATTGCATATCGTCCCTTTTGTATTCAATGGGTTCAGACTCTATCTGTGCAAAGTCTTATTCACCCATCTCTTCAAAAAATAAATTGGAGTCTTACTTCCAAAGCATTTGAGATAGGTTGCGAAAAATGGACAAATTTTATATTTTCTCTGCCACCGACTTATAGTATTGAAAATAAGATGAAATGTATTATGGATTTTGGAGAAGTTTCTACTTTATTTACGATAAAGAGTCTAATTCTTCTCCGATTACACGAAATATTAACCTATACAACATTTAAAAAGTACAGATACCTATTTAAGTTAACCATAGATATTCCCATAGTGTTTATTTTTATACTCTCAATAACACCTAAACTCTTTTTACAAATTGCAGGAATTATGATAATTACTTTTTTTGGGAATAACAAGAGAAAAAAAATTAAATTGCTAATAGCAAAAGGGGCTAATTCATGAAAAAAAATATTCGATATATTTTAAATATATCAGTGCTTTTTCTTTCATGGCTCTATCCGTATCGAGTACTTCAATATGCTAAAACACTCTTCTTTTACAAAATATACACATTTGCCATACAGAGACAATTTAAAAGTGCAGGAATCAATTTATCTGTCAATCCTTATCTTATTCTCCATGGTGCAGAGCACATCGTCATTGGAAATAATGTATCTATTCAAAGCCGTTGCTGGATTGGAGCGCACGATGAATATTTTGGTTATCGATATTCCCCCATACTTATAATTGGAAATAATGTGACTATAAATTTCAATTGTCATATAGCATGCATAAATTCTATTACAATTGGCAATGACACGCTTATATCAAGTAATGTTTTAATCAGCGATCATACTCATGGGGAAACAAACTGCAATGCTTTTCATGGAATTCGTCGCACGCAACCGCTCGTGTCTAAGGGAGCAATTGTGATTGGAAATAATGTTTGGATTGGTGAAAAAGCCTCTATTCTACCTGGAGTCTGTATTGGCGATAATACTATCATCGGAGCTAACGCTGTTGTCACAAAAAATATACCGGCAAACTGTATTGCAGCTGGGAATCCAGCTAAAATCATTAGAACATTATAATGAAAATTGCTGGAATTATTGTTCTGTACAATCCCGACCAAACAGTGGGCAAGAATATCGAATCCTATATCGATGATCTTGATATACTGTATGCAATTGATAATTCAGACCAAAAACAATCCAATATTATTGATACTCTTTTTAATAACCCAAAAATACATTACATAAACAACAATGGGAATCAAGGAATCGCCCATGCCCTTAATATCGGTGCGAATAAAGCTATCGAAATGGGCTACGGATGGCTCTTAACAATGGATCAAGACAGTAGTTTTAATTCCGTTGTCTTTAAAAAATATTTAGAGTGTATTCAGAAAATTTCTCAATCTAACCAAATTGCTATTTTTTCTCCAAACTATCTACATTGCAATAATATTGAAACTTCTTGTTCATTTACTGAAAAACTCACTACTATTACTTCTGGAAGCCTCCTAAATCTTCATTTATACCCTACAATTGGTAGATTCGATGAAACACTATTTATTGATGAAGTTGATCATGAATACTGTTTAAGGGCAAATCTTCATAATTATAAAGTTGTCCAATTTGACACAATTTTTTTAAACCATCAAATAGGTAGTCAAATAAAAATAAACTTGCTTGGAAAAGCTAAATTTAAAAATATACATTCACCGCTTCGACATTACTACATAACAAGAAATAGTTTATATATACTGCTCAAATATCACAATAAATTCCCAGAATATACTCGTCATCATATTTGGAAAGTTTCTAAAACACTCATATTTGCCCTCATCTATGGAGAGAATAAACTGATAAGATTCAAATATATTTTAGAAGCAATTAAAGATTTTTTATCCGGTAAAATGGGTAAATATGAATAATAATCTTTTATCAATAGCAATGACCACATATAACGGTGAAAATTTTTTACGTCAGCAAATGGATTCAATTATATTGCAAACCTATCCCCATTTTGAAGTAATCATCTGTGATGACCAATCAACCGACTCAACCTATAAAATTCTTCAAGAATATGCGGCACGGGATGCTAGAATCAAACCTTTTATAAATGATATAAACCTTGGAGTAATCAAAAATTTTGAAAAAGCTCTGTCATTATGTTCTGGTAAATATATTGCATTAGCTGACCAAGATGACATTTGGATGCCCGATAAAATTGCAATAATACTATCGTATTTAGAAAATGCCGATATTGTCATTCACGATTGTCAGATTATTGATGAAAACAGTACACTTCTTTTTAATTCTTTTTTTGAGCAGAATAGGGCTAAGTCAGGTTTGATGAATAATTTATTAAAAAATAGCTATGTTGGTTGTTCTATGGCGTTCAATCGAAAAATTATTGATAAAGCATTACCTTTTCCCTCTGATATTCCAATGCACGATTGGTGGATAGGTCTCATAGGTGAAATCTATGGCAATACTGTTTTTTGTACAGAAAAATTAATCGCATATCGTCGGCATGAGAACAACGCCTCTGCTTCTACTGGTATCAGCCAATATAGCTTACTTAAAAAAATACACTTTCGTATTATTATGCTCAGAAATCTTTTAAAAAGATACTTTTTACATGTATAGTCTTTCCGCTTCAATCGTCCTCTACAACAATCCGCTGGCAATGCTCAAAAAAGTAATAAAAAGTGTTTTAGATACCTCTCTCAATATCACGCTCTATCTCATTGATAACTCACCAATTGATACCTTCAAAACCTTAGCTGCTTTAGACACTCGAATCACCTATATCCATAATCCTTCTAATCTAGGATATGGTGCTGCACATAATATTGCTATAGCCAAATCCATAGAGTCCGGCATCAATTACCATCTTGTTCTCAATCCGGATGTCTATTTTGAGAATGGTGTATTAGAAAAGGTTATGACATATATGGATGCCAATTTGGATGTAGGATTATTAATGCCAAAAGTGCTCTATCCCAATGGCGATATACAATATATTGCAAAGCTTTTACCAAC
Organism: Pseudomonadota bacterium; assembly: GCA_043797085.1. GTDB lineage: Bacteria > Campylobacterota > Campylobacteria > Campylobacterales > Sulfurimonadaceae > Sulfuricurvum. The sequence continues at coordinate 223,347 of JAZDQA010000013.1, forward strand.
ACCTTGGGATTTATTTGCAAGACGCTTTATTCCAATCAAAAGTTATCTCGAAAAAATAAATCGTCGATACAGTCTCATTTTTTTTGACTATTCATCTACGGTACAAATTCCTTTTGTATCCGGCTGTTTTATGTTTTTAAGAACCGATACACTTAAACAGGTTGGTATTTTTGATGAAAACTACTTTATGTATCTTGAAGATGCTGATCTCAGTAGACGAATCGGAACTGTTTCAAAAACCATTCTTTATCCTCATGTTCATATCTATCATGAATACGAAAGAGGGGCACATAAGAACTTCCGTCTCTTGTGGATATTTATCTGTTCTACCTTTACCTATTTCAACAAGTATGGCTGGTTTTTTGACTCGTACAGAAAAAAAATAAATCGACAAGCCCTCGAACAATTAAGCTGGAACGAATAATGAAAATCCTCCTTACAGGTGCGACCGGATTTATCGGAAGTTATTTTAGGAATAACAATCAATCCGATGAAATTTTCCCTTTTTCATTTCAGCATGACAACATAAGCATCTCGGATTTTTCGAAATTCGATTTGATTCTTCATCTTGCAGCTCTTGTACATCAAATGAAAACAGCTGATCTCGCAGATTATGAAGCAATTAATGTAAAAAAAACCCTTGAGCTTGCGGTAAAAGCAAAAAGCGATGGAGCAAAGCACTTTATTTTCATGAGTACTGTAAAAGTCTATGGAGAGGAAAGCTCTACTGTCTATACCGAAAACACACCTTGTCATCCAAAAGATAATTACGGAAGGAGCAAATTTCATGCTGAGCAAGAACTTCTAATGCTAACCGATGTAAATTTTACCGTATCGATCATCCGCACGCCAATCGTCTATGGGGCAGGTGTAAAAGCCAATATTAAAAACCTTATCGATTTGGTTAAAAAAACAACTGTATTACCGTTTAAAAATACTCACAATATTCGTAGTATGGTCTATGTAGGAAATTTATATGCTTTACTGACATGCGTAATCGAGCAGCGCATCGGAGGGGTATTTTTGGCATGCGATGACGAGTCTATTTCAACAACAGAATTTATCCAAAAAATTGCTGCTTCTTTTGGGAAGAAACTCTTTTTAATCTACATCCCCTTATTCGAAGCTGCTCTAAAATTTCTAAAACCCTCATTGCATAAGAGACTCTTTGGTAATCTAATAGTTGATAATACACTAACCAAAGCACGCCTTGGATATCATCCGCCCTACACAATCGATGAGGGAATTAAGATTATGCTTCATGGGGAAAAAGAATGACATCTAAACGCTGTTTCGATCTGATCCTGGCATCCATTGCCACCACCCTCCTTCTTGTGCCATTTTTGATTGTGGCATTGCTAGTACAAGTCACCTCTAAAGGTCCCATCTTCTACTGGTCTCAACGTGTTGGGAAAAACAATACTCTTTTCTTAATGCCAAAATTTCGCACTATGTGGATTGACACGCCGGCGATAGCTACTCATTTGCTGAATAATCCTGAAGCACTGCTAACTCCTATTGGCTCCTTTTTACGTAAAAGTAGCTTGGATGAGCTACCACAGCTTTGGAGTATCCTTAATGGAGATATGAGCTTTGTGGGTCCGCGCCCTGCTTTGTTTAACCAAGATGATTTAATAGCTCAACGTACAGAAGCAGGAATACAAACACTGACACCAGGGCTGACGGGATGGGCACAGATCAATGGTCGGGATGAACTACCAATTCCAAAAAAAGTAGCCCTTGATACAGAGTATTTACACCAACAATCTTTCTGGTTTGATTTAAAAATACTTGCTTTGACTTTTACCAAAGTAGTTAAAAAAGAGGGTGTTATTCATTAAAAAATGATCACATTGATAAACTCAAGCCATTTAGTTAAAATACCCCCATTAAAACAGAGGACACCTATATCATGCTAAAACTACAAGATGATCGTACTTCCTTAAAAATGCTCTTTGTTTTTATTCTAATTGCGTATATTTTTTCAGTTCTAATGCGCTTTATTTGGGTCAATGAAATCAGTAGTATTCCTCAATTTCATTGGAATAATGAACTAATGATTAACACCAATGATGGCTATGCCTTTGCAGAGGGAGCTCGTGATATTCTTCAAGGTCATCATGAAGAGAACGATTTATCATGGTCGGATTCGGCTATCTCTCAATTGACTGCCTTTCTGGCTAAAATTATTCCCGTTAGTTTTGAGACTCTTATCCTTTATATGCCCACCTTTATAGGTTCACTCATTGTCATACCTCTTATCCTTATTGGACGAGCTCTCAATCAAACCACAATGGGATTTATTGCTGCGCTCATGGGTTCGATCGCTCACAGCTACTACAATCGTACTATGACAGGTTACTATGATACCGATATGCTCAATATCGTATTTCCTGTATTGGAGATGTATTCACTGATTCTCGCCCTCACGTACCAGCGAAACCGTATCCTCATTCCTATTACCATTTCTATTGCCTTATATCAATGGTGGTATCCTGGAGCATATGCCTTCGATAGTGCTCTTTTTCTCATGCTAATCGGATATGCTCTTATCTTTGAGCGCAAGAATGTGTATCTTTATAAAATCGCTTTATTTATTCTTATTGGTATTTTAGCTATTCCTCTTGTCAGTAAAATCAGCCTAGCCCTTATTCTTTTTGCTTTCTTTCACTTCCAAAAAGAGCTTTCTGTAAAACTTTTTTGGCCTCTTTTTACTGCAATCGCAGGAATTTACTTTTTTACCGGTGGAATCGATCCTATTTGGACTCTTCTAAAGGTATACATTGTCCATAGTGCCTCAGAAAATACAGTTACTACATCCCTAAATTATTATAATGTTATAAACACTGTACGGGAAGCTGGACATATTCCTTTCACTGTTTTTGCAGAACGTATTAGTGGGCATACAATTACTTTTATACTAGCATGTATCGGTTATATTATGGCTCTCATAGCATATCGTCCTCTTCTAATTACTCTTCCGTTGGTTGGGCTTGGATTTATTGCCACATTTGCAGGATTACGTTTTACTATTTATGCTGTTCCCGTCATGGCCATTGGGTTTGCCTATTTACTTATATTTCTCACTCAACGCATTGAAAAATCATGGCTTAAATATGCCACTCTTTTTGTTTTTATCGGAGCAGGAATTTATCCTAATTATCTTCATATCAAAGAATACATGACTCCAACGGTTTTTACAACTCAAGAAGTAACCTCTCTTGATCAATTTCGAAAAATTGCAAGCAGAGATGATTATGTTGTTACATGGTGGGATTATGGTTATCCAATCCGTTATTACAGTGATGTCAAAACATGGATTGATGGAGGAAAGCATTCCGGAGATGTAAATTATCCAGCATCCTTTGTCCTCACGACACAAGATCAAAATTCTGCTGCGCATATGATGCGTTTATTCACGGAATACACAGAGAAAGGCTATAAAGACAGTAACAAAACTCAAAATGATTTTGAATATATGATGACCAAAGAAGGATTTAAAGATCCTGAAGAATTTTTAACCGCATTAGCTTTACCCGAATATAAGCTACCAAAAAAGAGTAGAGATATTTATCTCTACCTGCCATTGCGAATGATGGAAATTTTACCTACTATTACCCTCTTCAGTAATTTGGATCTTAAAAATCCGGATAATCGAGACCAGCCTTTTTTCTATGCAACTCAAACAATGCAAGATACAGGTAAAACTCTCGAACTAGGAAATGGCATCTCTGTTATTAAAGATAAAAATATTGTCAAAATCGGGAATCAAGAAGTTCCGATTAAAGCTTTTTACCAAGTTGGCTATGACAAAACCAATACGCTTCAAATTAACGAGCAGCACTTTACTTCCGATGGTTTAAATCTCATTTATATGGCAAGCTATGGACGATTTTTAGTTTTGGATGATTTTTATTTCAACTCTACTTATATTCAAATGTTTATCCTAGATCGATACGACCGCAATCTTTTTGTCCCTATTTTAAGTGACCCTATGACTAAAATTTATAAACTAAAAATATAAACAATGCAACAAGAAAAGCCAAGCGCACAGATGCTGACACCAAGCAGTACAAAACGGCTGATGTTTTTCGTCCTTGCGGATATCTTTCTTTCGGTTTTTACTCTTTATAGTGCATATCTGCTTCGTTTTAATTTTGCAATCCCAGAAAATTTTCTCCTCCCCTTTTGGCATGTTGTATTTTTGATTATTGTACTAAAAATATCTACGATTGCTCTCTTTAGTGGCTACCGTTTCATTTGGCGTTTTTTTGCCCTTAATGATGCTAAAAAACTTTTTTTTGCCCATCTTTTAGCGTACACTCTGTTTTCTTTACTCTTTTTATTTTTCCCCGAACCCTTTAATCCTTTCCCTAGAAGCGTTATTATTATTGATCTGTTTCTCTCCTTTATTTTCTTGGGAGCATTGCGGTTTTCCAAGCGGCTTTTAATTGAGTCAAGCGGTAACATCAGTAAACTCAAACCAGCCATTATCATAGGGATATCCTCTAACACCGACACTCTTATTAAAAGTTTGTTAAAAGGAGATTACTATCCTCTTGCCATTATCGCGGTACTGGACAAAAATCAAAACATGGTCGGCTCAACAATTCACGATATCAAAGTATATAATTTTCATCAACTTTCCGAAATTGTTCAAAAACACCCTATAACTGCTGCTGTCATCGATGGGACTTTGCCACAAAAAACATTGCAACAAATTTACGCCAACCTCAAAGAAACTTCCATACAGGAAATCAAACGCTCCATCAACTTAAGCGACACAATCAGCTCAATTGAACCTCTTCGCATCGAAGATCTTCTCGCCCGTCACCCCAAAGACCTCGATACCCAAACCATCGAGAACTTTATACAGGGTAAAACGATTATGATTACCGGTGCAGGAGGAAGTATCGGGAGTGAAATTGCGTTGCAATGTCATCTGTTTGGAGCATTAGAACTTATCCTAATCGATCACAGTGAATACAATCTTTATCAAATCGGCGAAAAACTTCCAAAAGCCCAAATGCGACTGTGCAATATACTCGATCGCACTATGCTCGATTCTATTATCCGTACCAGTAAGCCTGATATCCTTATTCACGCTGCCGCCTACAAGCACGTTCCTCTGTGTGAAGCCAACATCCATGCGGCGATTACCAACAACGTCATTGGAAGCTGCAACGTCATTGACAGTGCCATCGATCATAACGTTTCAAAGGTTGTCATCATATCCACTGACAAAGCGGTACGCCCTACGAACATCATGGGAACGACCAAGCGGATCGTTGAACTCTATGCCCAAAACGTTGATTCACGAAACAGCGAGATTGTGGCGGTTCGTTTTGGGAATGTTTTGGGTTCCAGCGGAAGTGTTATTCCAAAATTCAAAGAGCAAATCGAAGCAGGTGGACCCATCACCCTGACACATCCTGATATAACCCGCTATTTTATGCTCATTAGCGAAGCGTGCCAGCTCGTTCTTCAAGCAGCTGCTATTGCCCGTGGCGGTGAACTTTTTATTCTTGACATGGGAGAACCTATTCGGATTATTGATTTAGCGCGCACGATGATTCGACTTTATGCGCATAATGATATTGAGATAGTGACCACGGGATTACGTCCGGGGGAAAAACTGTATGAGGAACTTTTGATTGATGAGAGCGAACAAAAAACCGCTTTTGATTCGATTATGATCGCAGGGTCAACAGTTTATCCTATCGAGCAATTGCGTAATGATATTCAAACGCTTCTGCTCTCAGATGAACCCATTAATGCTCTTCGTCAAATCGTCCCCGAATTTACAAACCCTGCGGTGTAAATAATATTTCGATCGGAAACGGACGATCGATGTGGTACCCTTGCGCAAAGTCCACATTAAGCTCATTAAGCACATGCAACACTGCAGCTGTCTCAACATACTCACAAATGGTTGCGATGCCCATAACGTGCCCTATTTGATTGATGGCATCTACCATTGCGCGGTTAATCGGATTAAGATGAATATCGTGAACGAAAGAGCCGTCTATTTTTAAATAATCGATCGGCATATTCTGCAAATACGAAAACGATGAGAGCCCGCATCCAAAATCATCCAATGCAAAACGGCATCCCAATGCTCGAAATTCATTAATAAATTCCAAAGCATTCGTCATATTCCCTACAGCTTCGGTCTCTGTGATTTCAAACGTTATCGTGTGATAGGGGACACCATAATTTCCGAACAATCCCCGTATAAAATCTTTTGTCCTCGCATCACCCAAAGACGCGCCTGAAATATTGATACTAAAATACGTCTCTTCATTCACTTCATGCCAAATCTTTGTAAAGCTTTTAAAGGTATTTTCCATCACCCATCGATCGAGTTTGGGCATAAAACCATAGCGCTCTGCTGCGGGTATAAATGCCATAGGAGGGATAATCTCCCCACTTTCTTCACGAAGCCGCACTAAAACTTCATAATGCCGACGTTGAAGCGGATCTAAAACGGGAACAATCGGCTGAACGTACAAAACAAATGAATTAGTAATTAATGCCTCTTCAAGCCGTCCAATCCACTGCATTTGGTTGCGGCGTTCTTGAATCGTTGCGTCTTTTGGATGTGCCACGTGAATACGGTTTCGACCGCCGTCTTTTGCCGCATAACACGCAGCGTCCGCTTGAGACAAGAGATTGGTCAAAGTGCAACACTCTTTCATAATCCCTACCATCCCTATACTGGCCCCTATTCGGAAGGTATTGCCTTGATAATTAAATCGATATTCGCCTATCGCATTAAGCAACCGCTGACCTTGTAATTGAGCATCTTCAATGGTCGAATCAATATAAATAATTCCAAACTCATCACCGCCTAATCGCGCAACCACGTCACACTCTCGGGCAGAACGCTTTAAAACAAGAGCGATCTGGCGCAAGAGCTCATCTCCCGCAATGTGTCCGCACTTGTCATTAATGATTTTAAATTGATCCAAATCGATATAGCACATCACATGAGTCGCTTCACCTTTCTTCGTACTCTCTATTGCAGCTTTGAGGCGCTGCTCAAACTCATAACGATTCACCAATCCGGTAATCGAGTCCAGCTTAACCATTTTTTCCAGCTCTTGCGTACGGCGAGAGACTTCGGCTTCAAGCGATTCATTGTAGTTTTTAAGCTGTACATTCAATTCATGGTTCTCAAAATCAGCACGGGCAAGTTGATCGGTATTGATCGTCACTTTATATGTCAGCCAAAATAAAAGAGAAATAATGACAACAATATTAAGATCGCGCCAAAATGTATCCGTAATAAACATAAAAAGTGCTGCCAAAAATCCGATAGCAAATACAAATCCATTAAACTGCATTCCCGTACAATCAGGGGCAGCAAGGGTACAATAATCACACCTTGCATACGGTTTAAACCCATTCCGAGCGAGAATACAATTTTTATTCGTAGTCAATTCCGGCAAGTCACTAGAGCACGATGAAGATTTTTGCAAACTTTTAAGCCCTATGTAGCCTAACGCTGAAAGACAAAAGCCAAAAAAGGTGCTTATCATCATAAACACCCCCATAAATGTCCCTATCAACCATGTAATCAAAGGATAATAGAAGAATAATCCAATAGCAACAGAGGAGACCAGCAACCGTAAGAACAACTCAAACCATTCACTCTCTCGATTCATAAAATAGGATCGTTCATACGCAGGAGAAATGGTACAGATGGATCGTTTGAGGATTAATTCAATGAGGTGTAAAAGCCAACTGGTCGGGGAATAATGGAGGGTAGTGATAAGCGTAATTAAATTGACAGCAAAATAGAGATAAAAAAGTCCGATATTTTGAAAAAATACCCCAAAAATTATAATAAAACCTAAAACCAAGCGATTAAATTTAACTTCACCTGGTGTCGGTGATTGATACGCGAACCACAACATACTTTATCATCCTATTGTCACAAAAATATCACATTTGTTTATCATACTCAGAAAAGTAAAAAAAGGAGCTTAACTCTTGTCATTCCGTGCCACGACACGGAATCCATTCACTATTTATGAATACCGTATCTATCCCTAAATGGCACATGAAGTACGGTACCTCAAAGAGGTTCTGACAGTATTATAACTCTGTTTTTAACGCAGCCCCATTCGAAGCATTGGAGACAAGAAGGCTGTAACGCTTAAGCCACTTGGAGGTAATCTCTTTTTTGTGAGGTTTCCACGCCGAACGACGCATAGAAAGTACCTCTTCATCGACATTCAGCTGCAATAAATGGGTATCGACATCCAGTTGAATCTCATCCCCATCCTCGATAAGAGCAATAAGTCCACCCTCAGCAGCCTCAGGGCTTACGTGCCCGATGGATGCACCGCGTGTTGCTCCGCTAAAACGTCCGTCTGTGATCAGCGCTACGCTCTCACCCAGTCCCATCCCCATAATCAATGCCGTAGGAGCTAGCATCTCTTGCATCCCAGGACCCCCTTTTGGTCCTTCGTAGCGGATAACGACGACATCTCCGGCTTTTACTTTGTGACCCATAATTCCGGCAATGGCTTCATTTTGGGAGTTAAAACAAATCGCTTTTCCTGTAAATTGACGCATATTAGAGGTAATTCCGGCTGTTTTAACAACCGCTCCCTCTAATGCCAAATTTCCAAAAAGAATCGATAACCCACCGACAGGAGAAAAAGCGTTTTCATTCGTGTGGATAATGCCTGTATCTTTAATAACCGCATCTTTAATTCGCTCACCCAGTGTTTCACCCGTAACCATCATGGCATCCAAATGTAGAACACCGCCTCTACGGCTTACCTCTTTCATAACGGCATTGACTCCGCCTGCACGGTTGATATCGTCCATATGAACGGTCGAAAGTGACGGAGAAATTTTTGCGATATGGGCAACTTTCTCCGAAATTTCATTGATTTTGTGAATGCTGAAATCAACTTCTGCCTCTTTGGCAATGCTCAACAAATGTAAAACGGTATTAGACGAGCCGCCCATCGCCATATCAATAACAAATGCATTGTGAATTGCTTTGTCATTTAGAATGTTGCGCATATTCCACTTCTCACTGTTTTTATCCAGTGTCATCTCGACAATACGCTTCGCAGCAACTTTGACCATAGCAATACGCTCAGGCGTCATTGCCAAAACTGTACCATTACCCGGCAATGCAACGCCCATCGCTTCACAAAGGGTATTCATAGAGTTTGCCGTAAACATGCCCGAACATGACCCGCCGCTTGGGCAGGCTTCACATTCGATCTCATAGAGTTCTTCATCACTCATCTTACCATTGGCATGTTGACCCACCGCTTCAAATGCGGTTGCAAGGTCGATAGGGGTTCCGTCTTTTTTATGCCCAGCCTTCATAGGCCCGCCCGACACAAAAATCGTCGGAACATTGACACGTAATGCACCCATTAACATTCCCGGTACGATCTTGTCACAGTTAGGGATACAAATCAATCCGTCAAGCTTGTGCGCATTCATTACCGTTTCGATACTGTCGGCTATCAACTCACGACTTGGCAAGCTGTACAACATCCCATCATGGCCCATCGCAATACCATCATCCACACCGATAGTATTAAACTCAAACGGCACACCACCTGCTTCTCGAATCGCTTCTTTTACGATGCGACCGTACTCTTGAAGAAAAAAGTGCCCCGGAATAATGTCAATATGTGAGTTTGCCACTCCAATAAACGGCTTATTAAAATCTTCATCTTTTAATCCCGTTGCTCGTAACAAACTTCGGTGAGGAGTTCTGTCAAATCCTTTTTTAATCGTATCACTGCGCATTATTCATCCTTTTGCTTAGCTTTCGTCATTCTCGCGAAGGCGGGAATCCAGCTTTTTTATTAATTATTTCTCATTATAGCTAATTTTTTATTCCTGCCTCTTTACATACATTATTTTTTTTGCTATACTTCCAGTCCACAAAAAATGCGGGAATAGCTCAGTGGTAGAGCACGACCTTGCCAAGGTCGGGGTCGCGAGTTCGAACCTCGTTTCCCGCTCCATATACCTCAGTTAAAATATCGAAATCCGATGTCTTAGTTGAGGTATTTTTTTTGTTATCGTTGCCCGGATGGCGAAATCGGTAGACGCAAGGGACTTAAAATCCCTCGGTGGTAACACTGTGCCGGTTCAAGTCCGGCTCCGGGCACCACAATTACATGGATGGTGGCATGGCCAAGTGGTAAGGCGCTGGTTTGCAAAACCTTGACCCCCAGTTCGAATCTGGGTGCCACCTCCAAGATGTAAGAAATACGCTCCTTTTTATGCGGGTCACTGGCAGAGTGGTCGATTGCACCGGTCTTGAAAACCGGCGAGGGTTAAACCTCCTAAGGTTCAAATCCTTAGTGGCCCGCCATCACAACACAAAAATTCTTCTAAATCAACTTTTCCATCACATACATTATCAACGGCAATGTTACTAACGATACAATAATCCCATACCCAACCAATGCAGCACTCAAAGCAGGAGCAAATCCTGAAGCAATTGCAAGCGCTCCTGCCGTAATCATCGAAGGCATCCCCGATTCTAACACTGCCGTCTTCAAAGCCAATGGCTCTACTCCCATCGCAAATAAAAGTCCAAATGCAAAAAATGGCATCACCACAAGCTTTAGAACCAAAGCTTTGGATAAAAGCGGATAATCAAGCTCTCCTCCTAATTGCATCGAATACCCTACGGATACCAAAGCAAGAGGGACGAGTGTCGAAGAGAGCAGTTGAATATAAGGCTGTATCGAATCAGGAATTGATCCAAAAACCAAAGCAAATAGGAGAAAAATAAATGGTGGAAATAAGAGAAGTTTTTTGATAATTAGTCGTTTATGAAAAGACCCAGTCTCATAACGGGCAATCACCGCCGCTCCATACAAAGAGAGAATTAAAAACGTCCCAAACTGGTCATACATCAAAACATAAGGGATTGCCTGTTCGCCCAAAAGCGTGTGAATGATCGGTATCCCAACAAACGAGGTATTTCCCAAAGGGATAACCAAGAGGAGTGCTGCACGAACATGGGGTGGGTGATTTCTCGTCAGAGCAAGAACAATGGCAATTACAATCGGAAGCAGTAACCAAGGGATAAGAATCACGCTTAATGCCGAAAAGTCCAAATGAATTTTAGGCACTTGTATTAAAACCGTCGCTGGGAGCGAAACATAAATAACAAAAAAATTAAGACTTTTAGAAAAATCGGTCGGGGCATCGGTTTTTTGGAGCACTATCCCGATCATTAATAATGCAATAATAAATATAAATTGTTCCATCATCTCTCCTAAAAAATACTATATCAACGATCCAGTATCTCTTCGGTCTCAATTCGAATATAAGGGTTTTTTCGGGTTTCTGTAAGAATCATTCTCAATCGATTTAATACACTTTGAGGGGATTTAGCGGAATCAAATGTATCCAGTGCAATACAAGAGGTATGATTCTTAAAATATTCATCCAACCGATACATGATATTTTGTGACGCCTTATACGCATTATCTTGCTTGGTAAATGAAAAAATGACAAAGTAATGGTTATCATCAAGCTGTATAAGCTGATCAGAAATCCTAACATGCTGTGACAATTCGACAACACTTAAGGGCTGTTCGTGATACAGCAAAGCAAAAGTTGCATTCACTTGAAACCGCTCAGAAGTATAATACGCTTTTTTTACGAGAACATTGACCCTGTTTACATTATTAAAATTCATCTTATTCCAATAAATGATTTAATTTACAGGAGTATACCATTAATGCCACAATTTATAAAAATCTCATTTTGTCCGATATAGATATAACTCCAAATAAAGGAGAAAAAATGGATCCTATTAATTCGAATACGATGACCGCTTCTAGTGTATCTGCTTTGAAAAAAGCAATAGATTTAGAGGGTCAAGGGGTGATGAAGGTATTGGAAAGTGCGCAAGTACTTCCTAGCCAACAAAACTCAGGTTCGTCAATTACCGGCATTGGTCAAACACTAGACCTTCGCGCGTAATCTTCTCACCATCTTTATGGTGAGTTGTTACTATAATGTCACACTTTCTACCCATTGAGAACTTTATGAATCTAACGTATACCTCTTCTAAAACTTCATTTATGACCATTTTAAAATGGCAGCTTTCCAAGCGTTTCAGCGCAAAGGACAAATCAATCAGCTCAATGCCCATCCAACACCGCGACAAGCTCCCTGATGGTGATTATGCGCTTTGGATGGGGCATGCAACGCTTTGGATTGGATTGAACAACAAACACATTGCTATCGACCCTGTGTTGAAATCCATACCATTATATACACGTTGCACACCCTTGCCTATACCGCAAGAGCAACTTCACGCCGATGTGATCCTCCTCACCCATGCTCACTACGACCATTTTGACAAACCATCAGTTTTGAGCCTGCTGAAAAAAAATCCTGAGTGTATCATCGTAGCACCCGCAGGATTCTGGCGCTATTTAAAAGGGTATATTGCCATAGAAAGATGTTTTGAACTGGAGTGGTGGGAGTCGGTGATGATTGGGGGGCTATTTATCACCCTCACCCCAAGCAAGCACTGGAGCAAACGAACTCCTTTTGATACCAATAAGGCACTGTGGGGCGGATACGTCATTCAAAACAAAGAGCAGTGCATTTATCACAGTGGAGATACGGCTATGGGAGATCATTTCAAAGAGATAGGGGAAAGATTCGAAATTAACGAAGCGTTTTTACCCATCGGAGCCTATCGCCCCGAGGCTATCATGAAGCACAACCACATGAACCCTCCTGAAGCGCTGAGCGCATGTGAACTCTTGGGAGCTAAAATCCTCATCCCCATCCATTATGGAACGTTCAGGCTCTCCGATGAGCCGCTGGATGAACCATTGGAGTGGTTTAACGCTTTGACAAGTGCGAATACCTATCCCTTTGAGACTAAAGCTCTAGGGATTGGGGAGGTTTATAGAGGAGCAGAATTACTAATATAAAGCTGTGCGACTTGAGTGTTATCTGTATAGATACTGTACATAATACCACTAATGTTTACGTCTTGAGTAGTATCTGTCCATCCTGTCAACGTGACGCTATCATTATCACCTTTGTTAATTCCGATGCCGTAATGACCTAGACCATCCGAAACACCTTGCGCTAATACATCAGCAGGAGTAATCGTGATGGCATTAACACCTGTGTCTTGCGCGGAGTCGATGCCGTAAAGAGTATGATTATAGTTCAAATCTCCAACATTAAGCGCCATTGCGTCGTGTAATCCAACACCCACAGTTCCATTGCCCATGTTCATTTCGTAGGCGTAGGTATAGCTAAACGGATTGGTTTCTGTAAAGGAGAACACGTCTGTCCCTGCTTGCGTTACATTCATTTCGTTATTTGCAATGGAATACGTATTGGTTCGATCTCCTTCGTTAATTACCAAATTACCATTGCTGAGTGTTGCCGAAACGGAACTCCAGTTCTCAGTAGAATCTGAATGGTTTGCTAGATTGCTGTTGTAATCTGTCGTTCCAGTAACGGTTCCATTGGTTCGTGTCACCATACCGTAATCATACATTGTGCCATTATTGTTGTTGTCATAGCCATTTTCACTCCAAAGAATGTCAGAATGAGCCACCAAATACGCACTCATATCGGCTGAACCGCCTGCTGAGTTTTGTCCCCATGTGTAGGACTCGGTATAATGACTTTCAAAGGCGTAAAAACCGTTAAACCCTCCCATTAACTGTATATCGGAAGTACGACCATTACTTGCGGTTGCGGCAATGTGCATAGTATTGGTTGTTGTGTCTACTGTGAATGTTTGAACCGTATCTGCTGTCCCGTTAATAAAATAATCCTGTGCGGTATTGTTGGTAAAATCAAAGACTGTTTTTGCCCATGTCGTACCGTATTGATCCCCAAAATTATCGGTACTGGTTTCCCAAAGCGTCATTATGCCGCTGGATGGGAACGGATCAACGGTTGCAGTCGTGCTAATGAGAGTCCAAATCGCAGGAGGTCCTTGAGTTTCGCCGTTCATCTCGACTGTGAGATCGGTATCGGTTTGTCCCAAGATGATCATATCACCGCTGCCTGAGAGCATTTTATAGCTGTAGGTTATCCCCTCAACGCTAGCTGAAGCGATACCATTTGCAAGAGTAAGATTATGGACAAGACCATTTGGTTCGGTGATCGTTCCTGCTGTTGCTGAGCTAAATACCATTGTCACATAGCCATCGGTAAAGGTTGTTCCCACTGGGAATGCCGTAATAGCCGTTTCGGTTGCTGCGAGAGTAGAGCTGATGATGACAGCGTCAAATGGAGTACCTATGATGATCGGCGCATTAGCCGCAATTACATCAATAACAACACCTTGAAATGTTACTAGACTTGGACCATAAAACATTGTTTCAGAATAACTCGTACCCGCTGCTGCTATCTCAGTTGACAAAAGCACACCATTCTCTACTTTAAAAGCATGAATTCCTTGGTTGGGGACGGTGACGGTAAGATACTCTACACCACTGATGGTTTCAATAGCCCATGTTCCGCCTGAAATAGCAGCTCCATCTACTGTATGCTTATCAATCTGCTGAAGACCATTTTGATCCGTATAAGTATTGTAGGTTCCATCCCATACCTGCGAAATCAACGTTCCCGATGTTGCACCTGTTGTACCCACTAAATTAACTCTGGTATTTTCATTGATATAGACATCACCGCCCCAATTTGGACTCACAAATGCATCACGAAGACCTGTCAATGTTGTGATAGGAGCTTGTCCGCCTTGACCATTATTTAAACTTTGATCCCAATAGGTATAGTTCTCTGTCCACCAGTCGGTCGCTGTGGCTACTGTATTTGTTTGTGCGGTTACCGTCCATGTTGCTGTTACACTATTAAGACCCGTTGTGACTACTCCATCGACAGAAGTGACAGCTTTTGCATCTGAAAATACTACCGTTTCAGTTGTTCCGCTGTGCGTCAGTGTTACACCCGTAGCGGTGGTACTAACAACATCAAAGTTTCCTGCATCATTAGTATCCGCGACATACGCTCCATTAGCGTAGTTGTAGCTTGCAAATGAACCCTCAGTTGTCGAGCCACTAACCACATCACCGATGGAGAGACTCCAAATTCCCAGATCATAACTATCGACACCAAAAAAGTTTGTTGTAGAATCTATTGTTGCAGCAGCTCCATAGACATACGCCATTGAGCTTGGCATATCGATAGCAGCGAGATTAATCGTTTGGGTTGATATTCCGCCATGTCCATCGTCTAGTGTTACATTCAATGAACCGCTTGTTGCTGTGGTTGATCCGGTGATGATTCCGTTGCTGATCGATAAACCCGTCGGAAGAGTAGAAGAGTTTACTGTAATCGTGACAGTATCTCCGTCTGGATCACTGACATAATTTTGGAGGTCAATATTGAGTGCTTGACCTTTGGCAATAAGAAGAGTATTGTTATTTATCATGGTGTATGGAGTATAGTTTGGTGGCGGATTTCCACCATCAGCCGATACCCCGTTGGAAATAGTGGAGACGTTACCCGCACTATCGGTTTGACGAATGCTAAAAGTGTGTGAGCCTACCGTACTAATAGCAAAGGTATTTCCAGTACCAGCGAAGAAAGAGCCGCCATCGATTTGATATTCCCACGTAGCACCAACTTCGAGATTACTCACTGTAGCTGTGCCACTAGAGAGAGTATAGCCTAGTGCCGATACCACCGTATCTGCCGTAAATGTTTTACTCACAATCCCAACGTTTCCAGCAAGATCCGTAATCTCAGCCGAGCGGGTATGGGTTCCGTCACTTAATACACCTGTTGTTGTATAGGTCAGGCTCCATGCTCCACCAGTAACCGTAGTCGTTCCTTTTATATTTCCGTCAATTTTTACAACAACGGTTGAGCCGTTTTCAGCATCACTGGTTCCAGTAATGGTTTTGCTGCCTGCAACGTTTTCAGTGGCATTAAGAATGTTGTCAAATGATGCGTTACTGATCGTACCTGTTGGAGCTACAGAGTCAACACTAAAGGAATGCGTTGCTTGAACAGCAGGGTTTCCTGCGGTATCTGAGACATCCGCTGTAATAGAGTAAGAGCCTTGAGTAAGCGTTCCTAAATCTGAAGCGCTCACCGGAAAACTCCATGCTCCGCTTGATACCGTTGCCGTACCAAGATCAAATCCATTAATTTTTACCGTAACAATGCGTCCATCTTCAGCGGTTGTTGTTCCGCTGATCGCTCCACCTGCAGCGACTTCAGCAGTATTAAGAATATCATCCGCGGTAATAGCACTTATAGTGATTGTCGGTGCTGCTGCATCTACGGTAAAGTCACTGCTGACAATTGCAATATTTCCAGCAGTATCCGATACTTCTGCACTGCGAATATGCGCTCCATCACTCAAAAAAGGAGCAATAGCTGCAAAGGTAACACTCCATGCTCCGCCGCTAACAATGCCTGTCCCTTTTGCAATCCCATCTACTTTGTAGGTAACGACTTGACCGTCTTGGGCTGTTGTTGTTCCTGTAATCGTTTTAATTGGATTTGAATTTTCCAGTGCATTAAGAATATTATCTGCCGTTGCAGGGTTCATCGTGATAATAGGCGCAACGGTATCAACCGTAATATCTTTGGTAATCGTTGTTCCACCCGAAACGATCGTGAGAATTTCAGATCCTTCTCCCATCGCGGTGATCGCTGCAGTATCGAGAGCGTAACTCCATGAAGTTCCATTTACAGTAGCATTTTGTCCATTTACAGTTACAACACTAATGCCCGGTTCATTGTTTCCGGTGAGGGTTACACCTGTTGCTTTTTCGGCTGCGCTGATAATATTATCTGTTGCTACATTGTTAACGGTAACATCAACATTTTGAACCGTGATGGCTACGGCTTGATTGCTGGTGTTGCCTGCGGTATCGGTTGCGGTGACTGTAATATCGTAGGTATTATTCGTTCCTGCATCGGTAGGATTTTCATAGTCAGGTGCAACTTTAAAGGTTACTGCACCACTGACACTGTCTACATTAAAGAGCGCTGCATCCGTACCGCCGAGGCTGTAAGTAGCATCTCCTGTTGCAACTGCTGTATAGACTGCGGTTGTTGTGTTTTCTGAAACAGTTGTGGTTGTACCGCTGGTAAAGGTCGGTGCGATTGTATCAATCATTAATGTTTTTGTGAGCGTTGCGGTATTGCCTGCTGTATCGGTATCGGTTACCACAACCGTATGCGACCCTTCGGTAGTTGGTGCGACATATATTGCGCTTGCTGATCCGCCATCTACAACAAATGAGCGAGTAACGTCAACAGCTGCTGTATTAAAAGTCAATGCTGCGCTGTTGGTGATGTCATCCGTCGCACTGGTACCGCTATCGGTTGTCAAAACAGCTGTTGGTGTGGCAATAGTAGTATCAAGAGTAAAGGTTTTTGCTACTGTCGCGGTGTTACCTGCTGTGTCAGTATCGGTTACTGTAACGGTATGTGATCCATCAGCAGTTGGTGCCACGTATGTTGCACTGGCTGATCCTGCGTCTACCGTAAAGGTACGCGTAACATCGGCAGCTTTAGAACTAAAGGTTAATGCCGCACTGTTAGTGATGTCATCCGTCGCACTCGTACCGCTATCGGTTGTCAAAACAGCTGTTGGTGTGGCAATAGTAGTATCAATATTGATGGTTTTTGTTCTCGTCGTTGCATTTCCGGCAGCATCGGTTGTTACGATCGTGAGCGTTTCAGATCCCTCACCCATAGCAGTGTAATCACCAGATGTAAGTGTATAACTCCATGTAGTTCCTGTAACGGTTGCAGATGCTCCGTTTACCGTGACGGTTGCTCCTGCTTCGTTGACGCCGGTTACGGTAACGGTTGCTGCTTTTTCAGCACTGTTTATGATGTTATCTGTTGCTATAGAATTGACCGTCAAAAGTGGTGCGCCAGTATCTACAGTGATAGCTTGTGATACCAAAGCACTAACATTTCCGGCAGCATCTTTGGCAGTAGCGGTAATAGTTGTCCCAGAACCAATGCTCGTATAGTCTGCTTCCGTGAGAGTGTATGTCCATGCACCAGAACCATTTGTAGTAACGGCATGAATATTTCCAGCACCCAAAGTAAGTGTGATAAGAGCATTAGCCTCGGCGGTTCCGCTGATGGTGACCGTGCCATTTTTTTCGGCTGTGTTAATAGCACTATCTGTCGAAACAGCATTGATAGTTGGTGCTGTTGGAGTGATGGTATCAATAGTAATATTACGAGTAGAGTCGGCGAATGTAGCATTGGCTGCTGTAACTCTAACGTCGATGGTTTCAGTACCTTCACCCATAGCAGTATAATCACCGGCAGTAAGCGTATAACTCCATGAAGTCCCCGTTACCGTAGCGGCATTTCCTTCTACGGTTACCGTTGAACCTGATGCGATGGTTCCGCTCAAGACGACACCCGCTGTTTTTTCTACGAGATTGATGATGTCATCTGTGGCTATACGATTAATCGTTGATGGTGTAGTAGGCGTGGTATCTACGGTCACATTTACCGATGGGTAAGGTGCGCTAATATTACCTGCTTGGTCAACGATAACAGCACTGATAGCATGAACCCCCTCAGAAAGAACGGGAGAGTTTAGGGTGATATATCCCCGTGCAATATCAAGCTCTGAGAGTGTTGAAGAAGCTATTTGAACGCCATCGGCCTTTAGAAGAACGGTATCACCTGAAATTGCTGCTGTTCCGTCAGTTGAAGTGGTAGTTAGGTTGATTTTGATTGCCGGAGTGGTATCTGCGGTAATAGCGGTAGCAGTAATCGTTGAAGCGCTCACAGCAACAGTATCCAATGCAACGGATTGCGCTGTTGTGATTTCGCTCAAAACTGTTGCTGCTTGTATAGCCGTTGAAGCATCGGCAATGGCACTTTGCACTTCATCACTCAGGGTGACACCTGCTGTCATGTTTGAAATGGTAGTGGAATCGCCTAAATCAAGAACAACTGTGGATGTTTCGGATGCTTGGATTTGAGTGACGATGTTGCTGATGATGGTATTGGTAGCCGTAGTTGCGGCAGTTGAGTCAGCTGCACTTTCAGCGGCGAGGGTGATGATGGTTGCTACGGTTGCGGCGGCTTGTTGAGCGACAAGAGCATTTGCTGCAACGGTTGGATCAGAGCTTTGAGCCGCTTCAATCGGATCATAGGTTGTCAGATTGGTACCTGCGGTCAGTCCTAACGCGGTTACAACGCTGGTTGAGGCATCTGCTATGGAAGTTGATGGGTTTGCTTGAATAATCGCTTGAACCAATGTCGTCAATGGATTGATAACGGTTGACCCCTCGGGCGCACGTAATGGCATAGTATTTTCAACGCCCGTATCGATGTTCACCCCGCCGATTGCAACAATCGAGCCTGAGGGTGTTCCAGGAGGGAGGAAAAAGTTACCACTTTCATCGGTAGTGAGACCTGTATTGTAGTCTTGAACTCCATCATGATTGGTATCGATCCAGATTTGCGCTCCGCGAACGTATCCGTCGGCTACGGCTCCCGATGAGAGAGAAGCAATAGCGACGGCATCATTTCCTGAGGCATCTTGGATGGCATTTACACCACTTCCGTTGTAGCTAATAACCACTGCATCACCAGCGCTAAACGCAGATGTAAGAGTGAGAGTAACCGTAGATCCCGAGACCGCAACAGCAGTTACAACATTGGCGACACCACCTGTTGTAATGGTGAAACTAGTAGAAAGTGGAGGATGAGATGCATCAAGAGTTTCTCCGTAGGTCAATACAACGGTTTTGCTCACACCGTGCGCTAAAACACCCGTTAGTACTGGAGCTGTCGTATCAGCAGGAGCGGAAGGAGCACTGCTCCCACCTCCGCCGCCACCTGCTGCAACGGCAACTACGCCTACGCCAAGAGCACCCAATCCGACCATGGCACCCGTAGACATCCCAGCAAAGAGTCCGCCTGCTGTTTCTACTGTTGCAGCTGTACCTGCGCCAGCACCTCCTGCAACTGCGTCTGTAGCTACTCCTGTAGCCACCTGGGCATAACGGTCCAAATGCGCAAGCGATGTGTTGTTGGCAAGAGCCGTTTGAAGTGTTTCGTTTTGGGACACCATGCCCATCAATGTCGTGGTATTACCATGAGAATAGACCAAACTGCTTCCATTAGAAAGAGTTGTTCCTGTATCGGTGGATGCAATAGTATGGCTTGCCCCATTATCTAAAGACAGTTCGATTTCAGCTCCCGGGGAGGTATAAAACCCTTCCAAAGAAATTTGAGTTCCATCTGCGTACTGAAGCGAAAGGGTATCCCCCTCTTTTAGTGCGATAACATCGTCCGCAATCGAGTCTGCTCCCGCTTTTTTGAGGCGAAATTTCTCGCCTGCTTTCACACTTATTTTCGTGTGCGACCCGGTAGCTCCTTCACCAAAAGAACCTTTATTTCCCACTACTTGCACTGCTTCGATCACATTTGCCGATGGCATCTCAACTGCTGGTTTCATCTCGCTTGCCTTTAACGTCAGAATTATTATCCGTTATTTATAACACAACGAATCTTAATATATCTTCAAAAAGCTTTTAAAATCAACAAAATATATCAACGCTCATGCAGTGATTCAGAGAACGTTTTCGTAACGGGTTTTGACAAATAGGTCAGGACACTGCGGTTGCCGGTGATAATATCGACTTGGGCGCTCATTCCGGGGGCTATGTCTATTTTTTTACCGGATTTAGAGATGAGCTGTGTTTGATCCAGCGCGATTTGCACTCTAAAGTACTGCTTGTCTCCCTGTTGTGTTTTTTCGGTCAAAGTATCGGGGCTGATGTATTTTACTTTTCCGTGAAAAATTCCATAAATACTGTAATCGTACGCATCGAGTTTAACGGCTGCTTTTTGCCCTTGTTTGATAAACGAGATATCCGACGGACTGAGTTTCGCTTCGATGATGAGCTCATCACCGGAAGGGACAAGCTCTAAGATCACATCACCCGGTCGTACTCTTGCCCCTTGTGTCGTTAAAATAATATTTTTGACGATAGCATCCATTTGTGAAATAATCGTTGTTCGCTCCAAAGTAATAGAGCGGTCGGTTAGCTCTTGCTCTTTGGTGGAGAGCTCTTCTTCGGCTTTGGTCATTTCGGCTTGAGAGTCTTGGAAGTATTTATTTCTTTTGTTCGATATTTGCCCTTTTAAATCGGCGATTTGACGTTTTATACGGATAATCTCCGTCGCACCAATATCGCCGTTTTTTAGCAAAGGAAGATTGAGATCCAGCTCATCCTGCGCCAGTTTTAACGATTCTTCCAAAGCGGATATTTCATCATTGAGCGCTTGCTGGCGGCGATGAAATAAAGCGGTTTGATTATCAACAAACTCTGTATAGTTCTTTACCTGTTGGGAAAAAACCAGCGGCTTGCCGTACACTTCCGCTCTGAGACGAACCAAGGCTGCTTGAAGTGCGGCCACTTTAGCACGGCTGTCATCATACGACGCTTGCGCTTGGGATTTTTCCAGAACGATGAGACGATCCCCTTTTTTAACATGCTGCCCTTCGTGAACGTAAATCTCTTCAACCACTCCGTCATTAGCCGATTGGATCTCTTGGGTTTTTGCTGTCGTTATGACTTGCCCTTGGGCGTGTGAAATTTGGTCGATTTGTGCATACGATGCCCATGCGAAAAAAGGGACTATCACTAGGAATAATGAGCCGAATACAACCACGAGAGGGTTTAGGCGTGTTATGTAGGGAAGAGTGTGTGATTTCATTGTTTGCCCTGTGCGGTAGGTTTGAGTTGTTGCAACACTGCGTCGCGTGGTCCGTCCATCACGATTCCCTGCGGCGTCATGACGATAATACGGTTTACCAGTCCCAGCAATGCAGGTTTATGGGTCACTAAAATAAGGGTTTTATCCGCAGTGATTTGTTGATGCAGTGCCGTTAAAATATTTCGCTCTGTCCCCTCATCCATGTTGGCAGTGGGTTCATCCAATAGCCAAACATTGGGAGACGCTAATATCATTCTCGTGATCGCAATCATCTGTTTTTGACCGCCTGAAACACTTTCTCCCCCTTCGGGAACAGGAGTGTCTAACCCTTGGGGGAGTGAATTGATAAGATGGATTAATCCGGTTTTTCCGGCAGCTTCGATAATCTTATCATCATTGATCCCGACCAATCCCAGCAAAAGGTTATCGCGAAGGGTTCCTGAAAGGAGTTTGATGTTTTGAGGAAGATACCCGATGGTTTCATTGAGTCGATTGCGTGAGATATGCTGGATGTCGATTCCGTTGATCAGTACGCTCCCCTCTTGAGGCATATAAAGCCCTGAGAGGATTTTTAACAGCGTTGATTTTCCTGAGCCAATGACTCCCAATATTGCGACTCGCTCACCCTCTTTGATCGTCAAGTTGGCAACTTTTATGTTTGCCATATCTTTGCCATAGCCGAATTGAATGTTTTGGCACGAAAAGCTGGGGTTCATATTGACGGGACTCAAAGGGCGCTCAATCCCTTCGTTGTCGCTTTTGAGGGCATAGACGTTATCCAAATCTTTGACGGCAATTTTGGTTCGTCCCCACTGAACGAGGAGGTTTGGCAACATCGCGATAGGGGATAACACACGTCCGGAGAGAATCGTAACGGCAATCAATCCCCCCATCGTCAGGGTATCGGTGGTACTTACCAAATACGCCCCCGTACCCACCAATGCCATATAGCTGATTTGCTGTAAAAATGCCGCCATATAGTTGGAGAGTTCGCTGTAATGACGTATGGCTATATCATCATGGATTGCATCTTCTGTGAGGGCATTCCATCGGCTTAAAATGCTCCATCCTGCACCGGTTGCTTTTATGTTTTCCGCATTTTCGACAGTTTCAACGAGCAATCCCAGTTTTTTATGGGACGCCATCGACGAGGTTTGAGAAAGTTTTTCGATTTTTTTACGAAAAAGAGTACCGGTAATGATCGAAACCACTAAAAAGATCAAGGCAATCAAGCCCATAGACCAGCCGGAAATCATCACAATAACCGCTAAAAAGATCATCGAAAAAGGAAAGTCGATAATCAAATATAAAGCAGCCGAGGAGATAAAACTGCGAACGGTACTGTAGCTTTGAAGCTGACCCGATAAGGTTCCGATACTTTTAGGAAGGGCATCGGAACGGATTTTTAAAAAGCGATTAAAGATATCATGTGAATAGGCTACGTCCATATTTTTCGAAGCATGATCGAGAATCGTTGCACGGGAAAGTTTGAGTACCATTTCTAAAAAGATGGCAATAAAGACTCCGATGCTCAAAGCAATCAACGTCGAAATTCCCTGTGTAGGAATAACGCGGTCGTACACTTGCATACTGTAAAAAGAGGTACCGAGTGCCAAGATGTTGATGCTCAAAGAGGCGATGGCGGCATGAATGAGTATCGGTTTTTGAGCGCGTGCCACTTCCATGAACATTTGGGTTGCCGATATTTTTTCAAGGCTGGAACGTTGCGATTTGATGGAGGTAAACAGTGTTTTTGCCGGAAAGTTTCTCTCGCGGCGAATTCCATTTACCCCGTCACTTTTCCATGACCCGTCGGCTTCGTGTTCGATGATGACCCGCATCCCCTCACCCGGTATTAATGCCAATATCGGCAATGCCTCATGGGACAATGTTTTTGTCCAAAAAGGTTTTTTGAGATTAAACGTCTCAAAAAGCGTTTCGAAGAAAGCAAGAATCGATTTATCGTCGATGGTCACCAATCGCTTTTCTAACGTCACAACCTCATACGAGGATAGTCTCGATGATGCGAAATGGGGAAGCGAGCAGTGCCCAGTAAGCCATTGCATATCTTCTCTAGCTTTATCCAGATGGGTATAGATCATTTCATTTCTCCGGATTCAAGTTTTATTTCTCCATTTTTTAACGCCAAGCGATAGGCAGATGCCACCAGTGTCGCTTTAATATCTGCCAGAGTATTTTTGTTTTGTGTGAGTTCTCGTGATGAGTTTACCAGATCAAGCCATTGACGTTTACCCGCAATAAAAAGACGGGTATAGGAGTCCAATACGTTTTGAGAGGCTTCTATGGTCTTGTTCATCCCATCGATACGATCCATCGAGGCATGATAATTATCGAAATCGAGCATCAAGGCATCGCTGAGCTCCCGTTCTTTGGTCAGCTTATCCGATTGGACTTGCAAAACCTTGGACTCGGCACTTTGGATACTCGACAATGCGGACAACCCTGCTCCCGGTGACATAGAGACAGCAACATAAAGTACATTATCGGTCGTAGCTTGATCGCTGTACATCGAGCCTCGCAGATGCTCTGCACGCAAAGAGACGTTGGGCCATATAACGGCTTCTGCTCTGGCTTTTTCTGCTTGGGCCGTTTTAATTTGCTCACTGATTTTTTTGAGGGAGGGATGGGTTTTTATCATTTGATCCATCATTTGGTTAATAGAGGCTGTTTGTTTGATAATCTTAGTATTGCTAAACTCAACGGCACACTCCATCTTGGAACCTATGAGCAGTTCCAGTTGAGAGCGTGCGGTATTACGTTTTGATCTGGCAACGGTCAAATCTGCACTGATTTGAGAGAGACGGGATTTGATAAGCTCACTGTCTGCAACCGATGAGACACCTGCTTCAATACGACGGTTTAACATTTGATCAAACACTTCAAGCTGTTTTTTTCCATCTTCCAGTGCAGCTATGCTTCCATCCGCTTGGACATAGTTTTGCAAAACACGCAAGAGGTTTTCCATCAACACATACGCACTTTCATCCAAAGCATATTGGGATTCATTTTTACGAGATTGGGCAATATCAACCATAGCATCGAGCTTGCCTCCCGTCCACAATGGCTGATCGAGACGTATCGTCGTCCCTGTCCGTCCAGAACCTTGGGATACATCCACCGAAGGGGTAGGATAATAGTTCCACTTCGCCCCCTCTAACTGAGCATCGGCACCTTGGATGATGTAGCGTGAGGATTGGATACTGGGATAGGTTTTAAAACTGGCATTCATAAGTGTCTCGACACTGCTTATGCAGATATCGCTATTTCCGACACGGAGGGGAGTTTCTTGGGCATCACAGAGCGTTGAAAAAAAGATTAGAAAAATTCCAATAGCATAATGCATACATATAACCCTTTAAAAAAGCATATTGTACCGTAATGAGTAGACTCTTCCGAAAAGGAAGAGCTGTTAAAAAGAGAGGAGTATTTAGATTACGGTATTAATACTATGCGTAAATGAGCTTACATCGCTACCATAGATACTTTGCAATGCTTGCGCATCATTACCTGGATTGTCGGTATAGGTGACAATCCAAGTTGCGCTAGGGGTATCAGTGATTGATGGATCGATACTAAGTGTTACATTATTGCCTAATACCGAAACTGCTGTAGCTACAAATTTCAGCAAAGCTGCTCCGTCAGTAAGATCAGGAGTAAGCGTTCCATCGGTTACATAAAACATACTATTTGGGGCATACATACCTTCATCTAATAATGAATTAAAAGTAATGTCAATCGTACCCGTACTGGTGTGACCTACCACATCTGCAACAGGAGCGGTAATCAATGGTGCTTTCGTTTCTACTATGTAGTTACCGGTACTACCGCCAACACCTGTATTCCCTGCCACATCGGTATACACACCTGCGAGCGTGATTGTATTTAACACATCTGCTGCTATTCCTGCAGTTGGGGCGAATGTTCCTGTATAGGTCACTCCGCCATCACCGCTAAAGAGGTTGTTAATTGTTCCGTTTGCACTAGATAAATTTAAATCACTTCCATCAAACCCTAGAACCGCTTCGCTAAATGTGAAAGTAACGATGGGAGCGTCTCCCGCAGTGACTACTGCATCGTTCATTGAGATAACAACCGTAGGTGCTTTCATATCTACGGCTTGTATCGACTGAAGGGCTACGGTGCTTGGATTACCATAGAAATCTGTGACTGCACCCGCAGCGACATCGACCGTTACATTCCCTTTAACACCCGCAGTAGGAGTTATATCCAACGTGTAGACGGAAGTGCTGACTGTAGTCAGTGCACCTGCCGGAGTCCCCCCTACAATTGTAATATCTTGGAGGGTAAAGTCTGTAACGGGTTCACTAAAAGTAAATGTATACGTCAAATTACCTCCGACGATGTTAGCAACAGCCGCCGCTTCATCGTCAGATATAGCTATAGTCGGAGCACGAGTATCGACATAATACGTATAGGGAGTAGTTGTCGTACCGGCAAGACCATTGAGGTCATGATAATCACCAGCACCAACACTAAACACATTAGAGGTAAACTCTACGTTTGCACTTGCGGTAAAAGTTGCAGTCCAAACACGTGCATCAGCCGTAGATGCTAAAGCGCTTAGTGTTCCATTATTGAAATGAACAAGAAGATCTCTAACCTCCTCAGAAAAAGTAATAGTCACTAAAGAGCTTTGACCAATGCTTAAGTTTGGATTGTTAAAAAATATTTGTGTTACAGTAGGAGGAGTAACATCAGGCTTGATATAGGTGAAAGACGTAGCATCATTCCCTGCTAAATCTTGAATAGCTGGTGTTAAATCTGTGGTTACGTCTTTGTACACAACCCGAACACTCTCAAGATTTGTAAAATCATCCGCTATAGCTTTTGGCATAATTAGCGTAACGGTATCACCTAACATGGAAACAGCTTGAACAGGGATAAGATGTGTATTGATATAAACATCAAAGCCTCCCGGATCCGACATATTTACCGCTTCCAGCGATGAATTAAGCGTAAAGGAGATAGTTTTATTAACGTAATCGTATATCCAATCATTGACCCCGTCAAATGTTGTATCCATGAGTAGCGGAGCTAACATATCTACTACCTGTACGGATGATGTGTCCGAAGCAATATTTCCAACATTACCCGCCACATCATGGTATACAGACGATAGTACGCCTATTGTCATATTTCCTTCGTAACCAACTTCTGGCGTTACGCCAAGTGTGTAAGTCATACCATCCGGACTAGCCGTAAATGTTTTAGCGGTTCCGTGCGTTACGACAATATCTCCTGCCGTAAAGTCTTTGACCACTTCATCAAATTTAAACGTATAGAGGATATCGGCTCCATCCGCTTTTGACGTGGCATCACCATTGCTCCCATCCATGTTAGCGGTGACGTCTCCTTGATTGTTTGTAATCGTGAGTTTTGGTCCTGTAGTGTCAGTGGTAATTGCTTCGGTGTTGCTCGTTGCAATACTGACATTTCCTGCTGCATCACTCTGGCGCACTTGAATCGCACCAATCGAATACGCTGTATTATTGGAAAGGTTAAAAGTTGTTGCACTTCCACTTGTCCACGTACCCCCATCTAAACTGTATTCCCACGTAGCTCCCGCTTCTATTCCTGACACTGTCATAGCTGAGCTACTTGTAATGTTATCGGTATTGTCTAGGCCTGTATCGTTAGCAGGTAAAAGATCAAGCGTTAATGCAGTTGGGGCTAACATATCGACAAGTTGTGATGAATTTGCGGCAAGGGATTGTGCGCTTCCTGTGCCAAGAGCTGCGCCTGCAGCCACACTCACGGCAACATTCCCTTCATACCCGGCAGTTGGGGTTACCACCAACGCATAAGTAATACCGCTACCGCTAAATGCTCCTTTGCCTCCACCGGTTACGGTAATGTCATCTGCGGTAAATCCTGTAACGGTATCGCCAAACGTAAAGGTATATGCAATAGACCCTCCTGCAATATTTGCCGTAGTTGAGGGTTCATCATCGCTAATAGTTAGAGTGGGCGCTGGCGGTGGGGTAGTGGCAGTGTTAACCGTATAGTTTGCACTTTGAGCTGACGTGCCTGCATTTCCTGCGCCATCGATATAGGTGCTCGCTAAGTTAATAACATTGGAAACATCTAATGAAATACCAGCCGTTGGCGTAAAGACAGCCGTCCACGTAATGCCGCCATCAGCACTGACAAAAGTACTAACCGTCCCATTTTGGACCGTAATATCCGCATTACTAAATCCTGCTACCGCTTCAGAAAAAGTGATCGTGACGGTAGCCGTTTCTCCACTATTAAGTAAACTGTCTGAAAGCGCAATTGTTGCAGTAGGTGAAGTGGTGTCAGCCACAACTGCATTTAAATGCGCTGTTGCCGCTACCTCTGTAACCAATGTAACACCTGTAGGTGTTAATGCCGTTTGTAATGCAGGATCAAGCGCTGTTTGAACATCAATAACGGTAGTAATCAATGCAGCAGTAGCTGGAGCGATAGTGATCCCATTAGCTGCATTGCCATCACTATCAAGAGATTGCAAAAACTGGGCGATATTAACAACTTTTGTATCAGTAGTATTGGTTCGAAGTACACCCGCAATTTCCTGAATAGTGACAATATGATCCGCATTAATGTTAGCAGTATTAAACGTCCCGATCGTTGCCTGTCCTACTTTAAATGTTACTGTATCCCCTGCTTTATATGCGAACGATCCTAATGATCCATCAGCGAGCGTAATACCTGTAACACCCGTAAGTCCACTGCTCGTCGTATACGATACCCCCTGAACCAAGCTGTCAACTAAATTTGCGGTTAATGTTGTGGCTGCTGGAACTGTTGTCGTGCTTCCGCCGCCACCTCCACCGCCAGCTGCAGCGGCAACTCCGCCCGCAACTGCGAGAATCCCTACACCCCACCATGCACTCGTCGACATAACAGGAGTAGGAGCTGCAACTGGGGCTACGCTCACTGCGCCAAGCTCCATTGCGCCTGCTTGAGTAGTACTGTAGTTGGCGAAGGCGCCGCTTGAGTCAATGCCTGAGATTTGAACGGTTTGGTCATACGAAGCATACTCATTCAAAATCACAGAAGGATCTGTTGCGCCGTCTGCAAAAATATGGAGATCTTTATTGACCATTTTTGTTGTTATCTTTTTTGGTGGTTGTCCTGTTGAGGCATCGACCAAAACAATTCTATCGCCGCTCATAACCATTTGTTGCGTAAGCTGTGTCACGCCATCTATTTTTTTGCCAACCACCATTGTTTTCATCATTTTAAAAACCTTTATAATACGAAATAATTATTTACTCTAGGATAAATCGAAAGAAAATCAAAACAGCATATCAATATTAGTATTATAATAATATTAAAACACTATTTAATATTTAAAATAGTTACAAATAGGAACAAGAAAAGGTTACTTTACCGTTTGAGCAAAATATCTACACTCAAATCAACTTGATCGCGTACCGTTAGAAACATCATTGTGATCGGTTTGATTCCAAAATCGGTCATTTTTAGTGTACTTGCGGTTTTAATGTGTACTTTCGAGCCTTCTTCGATAATTGTTCCATCAAAACTCAGCGGTTTAGTGACACCGTGCAAACTCATCGTCCCCTTGAGAGTATAAGCATTTCCCCCTTTGGCAATAACCTCTTTAACTGCAAAGACCGCTTTGGGAAAACTATCGGATTCGAGGGATTGCTGCATGTGTTCATCGCGCTTTTTATTATCACTGACAAGATCCCCCATCGAAACTTCAATCGTCCCTTTTAAGCTGGACGGATTTGTGTCCATGACTAAATGCGACGTTGCCCGCTTGGCGATTGGGTCAATCGTGCTGTCTCCAAATACTTCCGTATGCGCTTTAATCACGCCGGAATCAAAACTCAAATTTCCTGCGAACATTGACGTCGCCAATATCATGGCGAGTGAACTAACTTTTTTCATACAGTTCTCCTAAAATAAAATGGATAGATAAGGACAAAAATGCCCAAAAGAATGACAACAATCCAAAGTTCATGCGTCAAAGCGACTAAATTGGCTATCGACGATGCACCCCAGCCTACCCCTACCATAGTAATTCCAATCACTCGAACATCGCCCATCTGAGTCAACTCGCGGAACAATAAAACATTATAATATGAAATAACAATCGGATAAATAATAGCGAGCAATACCGGCTGATGAGAGTAATAAGCAGCATAACTTAGGGCAAAAAGTCCCAATATTATCCCATTGCTTCGCATCAATGTTTTGCCATAACGAAACGCCAAATAAACTCCCAAGAGATGCGATATAACAATCAGTGCCATATAGTGCCGCCAAACATCCATCTCATCTGAGCGGTTCAAGGTTTCAAACA
Organism: Pseudomonadota bacterium; assembly: GCA_043797085.1. GTDB lineage: Bacteria > Campylobacterota > Campylobacteria > Campylobacterales > Sulfurimonadaceae > Sulfuricurvum. The sequence continues at coordinate 253,441 of JAZDQA010000013.1, forward strand.
AAGCGGAATCTGCAAAAATCCACACCATCATCACTGCTATCACTTTAAAATTGAGGGGAGTATGGTGGCGATGTGAGCGCATAGGCAGGCTTGAAAAATACAGTGCTGCCATTGAAATACTGGGTAACATAATTGCTATGATTCCTCGCTGTTGGAACGGATACGTATAGAGGGCTGTTCCTACCGCGTACGAGAGAGCAAGTCCCAGTGCCAGATTTTTTCGGCTTTGTTCACGAAAGACATAGAGCATCAAAGGGGTTGTGTAGCCCACGATAAAGCCCAATACCAATAAAAGTCCCAGTGAATAATCGGGATAAAACCACGAAAGAATAATCTGTGCGATAAACATAAAAAAAAGCTCTTGCTTAATCCCATGATGCTTCCAATACGCACTCACAATACTCCCAATCACCCCTCCAATAGGAAGCGTATAAAGATCGTGTATGTGAGAGTCAAACGCTCCCACGACTCCCGTTTGTGCAATCAGGAGATAATAAAGCAACTGAGAACTAAGAACAATGACGAGCATATTCATTTACGCAAGCCTAAGAAATAAATCATGGCATACAGACCATCATAAAAAGCAATCAACAATGCCAACTCATCCAAAATTCCTGCCATATACAAAGCGGCGAACGTCGAAGAGATGAGGAATCGGATGATGGCACTGAGGCTTGCGAGACGATCTTCATCCCCATGCAATCCAAACCAGTGAATCATCCCCGTCCCCATGACAAAGGCAAACACGATATACTCATACGTTGCGGTAAACGTAAACCCAAGCAAGCCAAAAAGCCAGCCCCCTGCGATCACAAGAATCAGCCCGCCAAAAGCGTCCCCTAAAAATCCCATCAAATGATAAATTTTTAACGGAGTATTGATAGGGATAATCAATCGGTCATAGAGTATTTTTGCGACTAAAACAACAATCATGACCCCGAAAATAGCCCTCATCATCAAAAATGGCTCAATACTTCCGCCAATCAATCCCGCTTCTATAAGACCGGCGAGAGAAAGAGAGAGTGCCATTAAACTAATTAACAGAGCCCAGAGTGTCGCATACAATCGTTTAAACAGCGCCGGTAAAAGATGGTAGGCGATAGAGAGAGCCATAAAAGCAACCCCTAATCCCATGGCGATATGGGCATGTCCCACGACCAAATCGTTGCGATGTATCAGCGCTCGAAGTTCAGGGATAAAAAGGATATTTCCCTCAATATCGACAAAGATAAACGCCGCAATCGATAGGATGAGATAGGGATTTGTTTTAAACTGTACCCCAGCATCCCGAAGCCAAATCCACAGCAGCGGCAGATACAACAACGTCAAATACTGAAAAAACCACTCTTCGTTGTAACTCAATGGGTGGAAAAAATTACGTATTATCAGTGAAGTGACATATCCCGCCAACGGAATCATCCACAGCCAGTGAAAGCGTGGTGCGAACGCTTTAGGTGCGGAAAGCTTGATGAGCAAATAATAAATCGGGAGAAGAGCGAAACTCATCCCCAGCGTATTGTCCCCATGAGGGCCTACGAGAGTTTTTTCCACCTGACCGTATTGGGGATTCATCAAAACTACCAAAGCGATGGGGGCGGCGATAACCGCTAAAAGCGATACATTCACCCACAGCGGACGTTTTTCATAACGCTTCAGTGCGTCCAAAAGTGCCAAAAGATAAAACAGCCCGCTAAAGGCGAGGAGAAAGTTCAACTGATAGGGAAAATCGTAAAATGGTAATCCCCGAATATTTCCAAAAAGAAGCGCCATACTCATAAAGAGTAAAAATACGTTCCAAACGACGAAGTATCGCGCCAAATGTTTCAAACCGTTTTGACTCAAAACACCCTCTTTTTCAAACAGCGCAAAAGGCAACAATGAGAGAATAAGCGGGAAAAAACCATACAACATTTGCGAAATATGGAGAGACCTGGCACGCTCAGGGGAAAGCAGGGTCATGGAAGCATCTAATCCTAACATCTCAACTGCGTACACTAATCCCGTAAAGAGTCCTAAAAAGAGCCAAAACAAAAGAAGAGGGAGATTATCGTTTAAGAATTTTGACAATTTTTCCATCCTCCATTTCAATGATTGTATCGGCATACTCGGCTATTTTTTTATCATGGGAAGCGACCACAAATCCTGTCCCCTCGTGCGAAAAACGCTTGAACAATTCATACACACCCAACGCATTTTTCGTATCCAGGTTACCCGTTGGTTCATCGGCAAATACCACGGCGGGGCGATTTACCAAGGCTCGTGCGATGGCAGCGCGCTGACGCTCACCCCCTGAGACCTCATCACTGTAACGAGCGGCTAAGCGCCCAATCCCCAAACTCTCCATCAGTGGCTCAACGCTGTCTTCATCCAAAGCAGAAAGGGCAATATTTTCCCGCAAGGTCAAATAGGAGATAAGATAATGAAACTGAAACACAAATCCGATGTTGTGCCGTCTAAACACATCAATATTTCCTAGCTCGCTGATGCCTTTTTCATCAAAGGTCACTGCACCGCTTGTGGGATTAAGGAGAGTTGATAGGATTGATAACAAGGTTGTTTTTCCGCTTCCGCTCTCTCCGATAATCGCCGTAAAACTCCCTGCTTCGATGGAGACATCAACGCCGCGCAAAACATGCTCAATCCCATAATAGTGCTCTATATTTTTGGCTTGGATTCTCATGCACCGCCTCGCTGTATCAGCGTCATCGGATCAATACGCGCAGCATAAATAGCAGGGAGTAATGTCCCCAACATTGCCATGACAATCGAGACAATAAAGACTTTAAGGGCGAGAGAGAAGGTGATTTCACCGTTGATATACCCTTGAAATTTATCCGCGTGTTCGATCAGCTCCAACACCCCAAGCGACACCCCAAGGGCAACCGCAAAAGAGAAGAGGGCAATAATCAAGGTTTCCGCCAAAAGCTTTTTGATAATCACCCACGAAGAAAGTCCAATGGAGCGCATTATCCCAAACTCCGTTTTACGATCATTGACCACCATACTCATCATGCTCACTATTCCCAAAATTCCCATTAAAAATGCCATCGCTCCAATCACATCCGAACTGGTTTTTATAATTTTGAACTGATTATAGGAATCAATAAAACTATCCGTGGTTTTAGCTTCTATATCGGGATTAAGTCCGTTTATTTTTTCAATAAGGGGATCGCTTTGAGCCAAATCATCCAAACTTACCAAAAAAATCGAGGCACTTTTATGAAACAATACTCCGCCGTCATGTAAATTCATCACCACACCGCCATCTTCAAATCCGATACGGCTTTTAAACACACCGCTTACGGTGAATTTTTGCTTGGAGAGGATGATTGTTTTGGGATGTTTCAGGGTTTCATAGATCTTAGAACCCAGTATCACTTCCCCATTTTTTGGGGTAGAACCTTGCAGTAAAGTATAACTTTTAAAACGGTTCTCGCTCACACCATAGATTCCCACAATAGGTAGAGGTTCGACGGGTGCAGCTCCTAAAATCAAAGCACCTGCCTCACGCACACCCTCTATCCGAACAATCTCATCTACCATGGAACGGTTAATGTCACTAAAAAAAGTATCGGCGATCCCTTTTTGTGTGACGATAATATCCCCATCCGTTTTGAGCATCGCAGAGTACATACTCACGACGCCCCCCGATATGGCGCTAATGAGAAAAATTGCCGCGATAGAGACACTCATGCTCATAAAAATGAGTGCTGTCTTAAAGCGATTTTTCCGAAGCGCTTTAATCGGGGTTATCACTGACTAATTGCCTGTTTTAGTTCTGTTGCGGTAGAGACAAATTCAATTCGAGTAAGGAAGTTACCCCGAAATTTCATCACGGTAATTTTTTCTTCTTGGGCAGGAAATCGCAATCCTTGTTCTTCATCACGAATCAGCAAAACCGTATGGGCGTATTTTCGCATTTTGGGGAGAGCAAATGTTTCCGTAATAAAATTGGGCATTTGACTAATATCCGCAACAAATGCGGCATTATTTTTTTTCAAATAGCCCTTATCCAGCGTTGCCAAATACTCATTGACCGTCGCACCTGTCCCTTTTTCAAATGCCATAATCAACGTCTTTGGCATCGCTTTAAGTGTGGTACGTTTACCAAACTGATCTTCCAAATCCAAGGGCATAACTGACTGCCCTGTTTTATACGGCGCTCCAAAAAGGCTTAGTGCCAAGAGTGCGAATACTATAACTTTTTTCATAACAATCCTTTCGTTAATTCATCCAAAGTGTACCCTAACAAGGGTAAATGATTATTTTTTACGAAGGATACAAAGAGATTATGAATTTTTGATGAAAGGCGAATTAACGGCGATATAAAGGTTAAATACAATAAAATCTCTTTGCACTATTTAAACTCAAACAATCAGGTACAGATGAAATTCAAATCAAATACACTATTTCTTATCGCTGCTTTTATTCTTTTCACGCTCGCGGTTACTCTCTTTAGTTATTATGAATACCGTCAAAATAAAATCGAGCTCTATCATCAAATCGACGAGAAGCTTCTTGCTTCGGCGGAAGGAGCTTCTCTCGTTTTACCTCCTGATTTTTATAACCGTGCGGTTGATCCTTCATCCATTGCGCAAGGAGAAGATGACTCCAATATTGACCGCTTAAGCCGTTTTGCCAAAGGGCAAAAAGTCGTGTATATCTACACCATGATCCAAAAAAATGACACGATTTATTTTACCGCTTCAAGCGGTACGGAGGAGGAACGTAAAAGCGGTATCAACCTCACCCGTTATTTTGATACCTACGATGATGCGAGCGATGAGCTGAAAAATGTTTTTCGTACCCAGAAAAAACAGTTTGCCGAATATACAGATAAATGGGGAACTTTTCGAAGTGTTTTTATCCCCATGAAAAGCCAAAAAGGGACCCTCTATGTTATCGGGGCAGATATTCAAATCAATACAATCAAGCAAACCCTTAACGATAAAGCCCTCAACCTCTTGCTGCGTCTTGCTGTTGTCCTCGCGCTCACTCTTCCGTTTCTCACTTGGCGTTTACGGCAGCTCAATAGCCGTTTATTGGAAAAAAATGGCACGCTCGGGCAAGAACTCGAAGAGGGAGAAAAAAATCTCAGGCAGCGGAATATTGAACTTCAAACTATTCTTGATGCCGCACAAGAAAGTATCTGCTTGATCGATAAACAAGGTACCGTCCTGACGATCAACAGTACGGCTGCCCATAGACTGGGGAAAACGCCCTCAGAAATGATGGGAAAATGCGTTTATGATTTTTTCCCTTCAGAAGTAGCGCAACAACGACGTATCAAGATAGAACAAATATTTAGTACCGGTATCGGAATAAACGTTGAAGACAGCCGAGAGGCGATGTTCTTTTCCATCAATTACTATCCTGTCTTCGATAGAAACAATCAAGTAGAATCTGTTGCGGTATTTGCACGAGACATCACCGAGCAAAAACGCGCCAATGAACGTATCCAGCACCTCGCAACGTTTGATTCTCTCACCGGATTGCCCAACCGTCAAAAGCTCTTGCAGGATTTAGAACAGCATCAACCCAACGGATGTGCAATCTTTAACATTGACAATTTCAAAGAGATCAACGATTTTTTCGGAATCGCGGCAGGTGATACGCTACTTTGTACTGTGGGTGACTGGTTTAAAACAATGGGCTTTTCCCCCTACAGAATCGGAGGGGATGAATTTGCCATTTTATTTTATGAAACGATGACTCAAAACAAACTATACAGTCGCATTACCGCGCTCATGTCTGCACTGGATGAAGAACGCTTTCTTGTCGAAAATGAAACACTCGATGTTCATATGAGTACCGGAGCGGCACTGGGTACGCATAAACTTCTCACCCGTGCCGACATCGCATTGCATAGGGCTAAAGAGCAAAAAATTCCGATCGCTTTTTACGAAGAATCTGAAAATGTAGAAAAACAATATCATAGCAATATCGCCATGACAAGCACCATCCGCAAAGCATTAGCAGGAGGACGTATTCTCTGCCATTATCAGCCTATTGTCACAATTTCGACAGGGAAGATTGAGAAGTATGAGACGCTAGTGCGAATGATTGATGAAGAGGGGACTCTTATTATGCCGCTGCAATTTCTGCCGATTGCCAAAAAAACAAAACTTTATCCCCGCATTACCAAAGAGGTCATTCATCAAGCGTGCCATCTCTTCAGCAACCGCACTGAAGAGTTTTCTGTTAATATCTCGATGTATGATATTCATGATTCTTCTACGCTGCAAGAGATTATTACCACCATTACACAAACAGGGACAGCATCTCGAATTGTTTTTGAAATTCTAGAATCGGATGGGATTGAAAACTATCAAGAAGTGGCTCAATTTATCAGCAAAGTCAAATCACTTGGAGCCAAGATCGCCATCGATGATTTCGGGACAGGGTATTCCAATTTTGAGCATATACTCAAGCTCGATGTGGATTACATCAAAATCGACGGTTCACTGATTCGGGAAATCACAGATAATCCACGGCACCGCATCATCGTTGAAACGATTGTCGATTTTGCGCAAAAAATTGGGGCGAAAACCATCGCCGAGTTTGTCAGTGATGAGACGATATACACTACGATCAAAGAGATTGGAGTCGATTATTCCCAAGGATATTATACCGGCAAGCCAGAGCCGCTTCAGTAAATCGTTTTATTTATGCGTAATTGTCTTCAACATTTTTTCGATCTCGCCGTGCTGTTCGAGCGTTAGAACAAAACTTTCATCCATCATCTTGTCCAAATGGTTCATCTCGGTGAGGGTAATGCCTAACGGATCTTTTTTCGCTACTTTAGCAATACCTGAAGTTACGGTGATATTATCGAGTTTTTTACCCGAATGTCGGACAAAATAAGTGAGAAAATAACCGCCCGTATGATCTTTTTCAATGGCGACAACCGCCCGCTTAGCCTGAGAATTTTCAAACTGCACGCTTGGGACAATAGCGTTAAAATCCTCTATACTTACATATCCGATGTAGACTTTAGTATAAATATCGTGATAACGCTGGGTCGCACTTTTTCGGAAAAAATCCCAATTGATGGGTTGCCCTCCCCGAAGAGAACGCAGCATCCATGATAACGTCGCATAGTATTTAAAGGATGCGATTTTAATCTCTTCTGCGTGAGCAATCTTATCACTCTCGATACGTACCATCGGTGCTTTTGGTGCATTGGTACTGAGACTCTCCAAGAGATGCTGTGCACTGTACGCTTCCGTAAACCATACGCTGGCATACGGAGGCAAATCGTTCGTTCCTGTTGCACCTTCGTTGAGAACTAAAACCGCTCTGACGTTATAACGAGGAAATAACACTTCCAAAAGTGCCCGTTTCTTACGAAGCCGTTTTTTGAGACTCGTTGCCGATTTCACCAACGTCATTTCCATAAAATAGAGTTCTTTGTCGGTAAAAAGAAGCCCGTCAAATTCTCCGATTTCCTTGTGGCGGGCACGGTAAATAATCTGCCCTTTCCAGCTTACAGAGAGAGCATCGCTTTGGGCATGAGTACGATTTTTGTGCGGTCCTTTAATAATGAAACTTTTGATTTCAGGCTCATTTGCCGCGTAACGGAGAAGTTTTTCGTAGATGTAGTTCTCATACACTTCTCCCTCAAACGAACGAAAAGCACTGACATACGATTCATCTTCCATCGTCTGCCCTTTGGCTTGGAGCGAGAGTAAATGAGCGATATTGTAGTCGTAATAGAGGAGATTATCGCCTAAATCAGCGTCCCCATTGGGAATCACCTTGGAATTAATGGTTAACAAATAGAGCCTTTTTGGATGTTTCTAGGCACATTTCTCTAATGCCCACAGTATTTTAGCGAAAATATGGGGAAGATGTTATAATTCCGGCATGCAACCATTCACCCCAACCGATGATCAGATTCGCACCCAGTTTGTCACCTCTTTGATGAACTATTTCAAAATAGATGAAGATGTGTTCTTACGCTCTCATATCGATGAGCTCATCCGTCCCATCAGCACAGCTCGTTACAGTGAGTTTTTGCGTCGTCTTTCCAGTCGTGATTTTACGTATAAAACGGGAATTGAAAAAATTTCTCTTATCGCTCACGAACTGTATGAAGAACAGCTCTCTCCTTTGGAGATGCAAGCGCATGAGCGAACGCAAAAGCTGTATGCACTCATGTATGATTTGCGTCGAAACATCACGGAAATCAAAAACAGCGAAAGCAGTGCTGCCCAACGATTCGAAAATGTCCGTTTTACCTCGATCAAACATGCCGACTCCACCGAACCTCTTTTGGATTCACTGGACATTGACGTTATTCGAATTCTCACAAAACGATGGATTTACGATTATGTTGCGAATGATCGCGGACTATTTGAAGCACGAGTGGAACACGAATACCTCAACTTGTTAATCGAACAAGAACGATTGGCAAGACAGCCTCTCATCGCGAAAACCACCAAAAAAGCGCTAAAATGCTCATGATAGCCATCCCCTCTTCTCTCATCGACCGTAATGATTTGAGCCTCTTAGAACGCGCGCTTCTTCCTCTGATTATTCGCCACGGTCTCATTTGGGGAGATAAACCAAAAGCTCTCTCTGCCTCATTTTTAGCCGAACTTTTACGCCACAGTCCTCGTGAAGTGGTCGAAGCACTGGATGCATTGGTAACAAAAAAAATACTCAAAACAACCCGTGAAAAAACGGCGAACGGCGTGATGATCCTCTACGTCCTTGAGCCCATTGCTGCTTCCATTGCAAGCCCTTCTTTGGCACTTACCGCATCGCAGTACACCGACAGCAACTATTATCTCAACCTCTCCAACGATTTTTTCGAAGAACTCCACGCCTATGCGCTCGAAGTATGTGATCGAGAGGGTCTGCGACGGGAGCTGTTTGATGATTTCAATCTCTATCAACGCTCGCAAAACCGCCGATCGTTTGACTGGTTTGCCGAGTTTGAGCGGTGGTGTCGCCGTGAAGTAAGCTCCAATGCACCCGCAATCGCCAATCCAAAGCAAGTCGAAGAGACAAAGCCAAGCACTCAAGAATTCGAGATGGCGCAGTATTTTATCCGTCGTCTCTCCTCCATCGACCCGCAGTTCCAAGAGCCGTTTGATGTGATGAGCTGGGCTGCACAGATTAAACTTTTGAGTGACACAGGAGGGTATTCCCTGCTTGAAATCAAGGCAGGAATTGATTGGCTCTTTAGCAGTAAAGGAGACTGGTTCCGTCCCAATGTCCCTGATGCCTATCATTTGAGAAAACACTTCAAACGGCTCATCTCTAACACCCGAAGTTTCCGAGACGGAGAGACAAAACTCCCCGATGGCATCAATATTTTCGATATTATCGGGCGGGAATAATTTCCGTCTCAATCCGTGTTTTTTGAAGCTTATCCTCTATAACTTTCACCTCTAAACGGCTTGCCTCTATCGATACCAAGTATTTTGTAATCTCTTCGGCACGTGCCGTTGAAAAGAGCTGTGCGGTGGGATAAAGAGCGACCAACCGTACAGGAGCAACCGTGTCTTGAAACAGACGTACCAAAAGCTTATCTCCCTTCTTCATCGTATCGGCTAGTTGTTTCAATTGACCTTTCCCTAATATCGTTAAAACAACATCCCCTTTTACAAAAAGGTCTTGATTGTCATACGTACGAATAGTGGATTTTTTAACATCCGTCATCTCGCTCTTGGCTTCAACTTTCTCTTTTTTAACACTTTGCGATTCCAATTCCATGTAAATACAAGCCCCTTTGACATTGGGAGCGATGAGGGTGTAATTACCCTCACTGATTTTCCACTCTTTGATTTTAAGCTCTTTTAGATTGTCATCCAATCCTTTGTAGTTGAAAACTTTTTGCTCTTTTGGAACCATCACCGTCAAGATGTTTTGCTCGATCACACACTCTTTTGAACTGGCACAATCACCGCCGCAAATTAAAATTTTATTGATAGTCTCAGTACTGTTCACAATAAAATCATTTCTCTCAATGTGCTGCGTGTACGAATATCGATCGGTTGCACCAAAGCGTAATTTTACTTTCTCATCTTTTTGAGTTTCAATCGTATAGTTACCAGGTTGTGCATACGTAATTTGTTTTTTATCAAATCCTTTATCAAACAAAAACTCATACGACTCTTGTTTATCCCCTTGATGATAAAAATGGGCAGTGGCAGAGGAGAGATCAGATTTAGGATAAAAAACCAATTTGCTCATGTTAGCATTTGCGATACTAAGCCCCAACATCGTCACCAATAATACTAATATACTTTTTTTCATCATAACCTCACTATAACCAGCCTACGCACATAGTAATAAAAAAATGCTTAAAAACTTTGCTTTATCCCTTACATGCTACAATGTCTTTACTTTAATATCCGAGTCTCTCAATGTTTAAAACCGAATCTTATCTCCCTATAATCGAATCCAGTATCCACGATTTTTACAATGATCTCGAATATGAGGGGTATCTTGGAAACAGTAATTTCGAATATGCCCGTGCTATCAATCACCACAAGGAACTTTTTATTGCACTGCTTGCATCCAGCAATGCGGAGGATGCAACTGAAAAAACCGAAGAGTTTGTACACTTTTGTGTTACACACGACATCCCTTATATGTTCGTCTATGGAGAGCTTCTCACCATTGCACGAAATTTGATGGGTATTCTCGCCAAAGAGGGAGATCTTGAAAATCTCAAAAAACTCAATGCCTATTTTGACAACCTTGAACATGAAATCACCGTTGCTTATTTTCATAAATTTCTCCGACGCCTTGCTGCCAAAAATCACCTGCGCCTCTCTCACATCGCCAACCTCGTTGAAAAAAATCTCATGGTTCATTATCAACAACACATTGAATGGCTTATTGCCCTCATTTCCTACATTGAAAATAGCTGTACAACTTCGCATCCAGAGCTCAACCATTGTCTTTGCAAGTTTGGACAATGGCTTCATAGCACCGCTATCCCCTACATCGTTACGACAAGCCACTTTAAAGAAGTGACACGCCTGCATCAAAGCTTGCATGATGCGGCAAGCGATGTAGTAGGGCAATGTCAACAGCTCATCCTAAAACCTAAACATTTGATCCATCTGCTCCAACGCCTTGACTACATCTCGTTGGAAATCGGAAATGAGATTGCTATTTTAAACGATATGATGATGATTGAAGAGTATTCTAAAGATCCCCTCACTGGTCTACTAACGCGCCGACTGTTCGATAAAGTGATGATGGGGCAAATCGAAACCGCCAAGGCGACAGAGAGTCAATGCTCTCTCCTTATGTGTGATTTGGATCATTTCAAAATCATCAATGACACATACGGTCATTTGGCAGGAGATGCGGTTATCAAAGATTTTTCCGCACTGCTTCAAAAAATATTGCGAAAATCGGATTTTATTTTCCGCTATGGAGGGGAAGAGTTTATCGTCCTTCTCCCTGCCACTTCCAAGACTCAAGCGCGAACCATTGCACAAAAAATTTGCGATGAAGCCGCAGCCCAAGTTGTCCTTTTTGATACCATTCCCTTAAGCTATACCGTCAGCATTGGAGTAACCGCGGTTGTAACCGACGACACCTCTTATATCCTTAAAGAGACGATTCAAAGTTACGTTGCCGAAGTTGACAGCAAACTCTATCTCGCCAAACAAAACGGACGCAATCGGGTGGAATAATCCCTTAACGGATCTTCACCAGCACTTTACGCTGACAATCACACTCTCCAAAATAGACCCATTGTTCTTGATACATGGGTTGTGGTGCATACACAACAGGGGCTTGAACATTTTGTACGTACGTAACGCTTTCTCTTTGAGGAGAAGAGAGGGCATACCCGATAACACTTCCTACAACCAAGGGGATAACCCAATTGTTATGATGCCCTCCCCTTTCATACGACATCCGTTCGTGATGAGAACCACGGTTACCTCTATGCTCATTCCCGCGATCCGCATAAAGCGAAGTTGAGAGAAGTGCAGTTGCACCTAAAACGGTGACGAATAATTGTAATGGTTTCATTGGAAACTCCTACTTTTTAGATAGTCGTATTGTTGCCCATAACTGTGAAGTCATTGTGGAATGGTATAATTGCCCAAATAAATACAGGAGAGTATTGTAATGAAGTATCAATGGTTAGGATTATGGGTCCTTACAGCATCGCTGTACGCTTCTCCCCAATGTTACACGCAAGGCTATGGCGACCTCATCACTTCTGTCAACGAAACGTCCCTGATCCTCAAAGATGGTACTCAATTGCCATACCATACCGACAGCGCAAAGACATCATGGGATGAAAAAATCAACAATGCTGATTTAGAAATGCAGCTTTCACAAGCCTACGATGCCGGCGGAATAGAGACACCACCGCCCTATCTCTTTGATCCGGGACGTTTACGCTATCAGCCTTTTTTCCAAGCTCTCTACGGCAAAGATAAAAAAGCCATCGAAAAAAATCTTGTCACGATCCAATGGCCAACACTCAAAGGTTCCGTAAAACTCCCCGTCAACAAAGTGGGAGAAGTGGATAAAAAACTTTATGCAATCGGTCAAGAGATCGCAAAACTTCCTAAAAAAGATCGGATTTGGGCAGAGGGCGCAACGACTTATTGTTATCGCGTTATCAAAGACACTGACCGACTCTCCATGCACAGCTTTGGTATCGCCATCGACTTGGCCCCAGCCACTACCCAATACTGGAAAGACGAAGCTCCTAACGAGACCGATAAAATCGGTTATAAAAATACCATGCCTATGTCTATCGTTCGCATTTTTGAAAAATATGGCTTTATTTGGGGTGGGCGCTGGTACCACTACGATACGATGCATTTCGAATATCGTCCTGAACTCTTCGCCCCCACATGTGCTACAAAGGGTATATAAATTTTAGCAGCTGGTGCATGTAATCGTTTGGTTACGCCCTTGATGTTTGGCCGCGTAAAGCGCTTGATCTGCTCGTTCAATCACCATACTCAAAGCATCTTCTGTATTGACACGGGTTATCCCGATACTGCACGTGATGTGTCCTGCTTGATTAAAAATATACGCTTCAACAGCGAGACGAATTTTTTCAGCCGCGACGTATGCTTGATCACAATCCGTATGTTGCAACAAAACGACAAATTCTTCCCCGCCCCATCGGGCAAAGACGTCTGCCTCTCGAATCAACCCTGTGACAATCGAGCTAAACGTCTTAAGGACATAATCGCCGATATTATGCCCATAGGTGTCATTGACTTTTTTGAAATCATCCAAATCCAGCATTAAAAGCGATAAGTCAATATTGTACCGTTTTGATGTTGCCAATTCTTTGTCGAAAAGTTCTGCAAACATATGCCGATTATTGATCGAGGTAAGAGAATCTTTGGTTGCCAAAGTGGTTAAATGTTTATTTTTTTGTTGAAGGATTTGGTTCAGTTCTTCAAATTTATCGTAATGCGTATTCAGCAACTGTGACCACTTTAAATACGTTCGAGAGATAAGATCTTGCTGTGTCACGATACCAATAATAATCCCATTCTCTACAACAACAATCCTCTTATAATGATGACTTTTAAAGAAATCAAGGGCATCACTGATCGTAGCTGTTGAGAGCATTGTTTCCAATGGTGAAGACATCACCTCTCCAGCGGTAATACTGGAACAATGATCATCATCGATAAATTTCAAAATATCTTTGGAGGTAACAATTCCAACAGGAAGACTTTTATCTTGGATAATGACACAATCAGAAAGAGCATCTTTCATGTATTCCAAAACATTATCCATGTTTTCCGAACAATCAAAGCTTTTAAATCCAAATTTTTTATCGAAAATAGTTCCAAGCTGCAAACTTTCCAAAACGACCTGAGGATCGACACTTGCCACAATATCACTGTTGGTAACCAACCCATATAATGAGCCATCCTCATTGCAAACACAAATATACTCACCTGTTTTGTCCGTCATATTAAGAGCATTAATAACATTACTCTCTTTGCTTAAACGCGGAAGTGTATGCAATGAAATTTTTGATAGCGGTGTCGAAAAATCAATTTTTTCTACTTTTAAACGAATCAAATCCTTCGAAGTAATGATGTGATGAAGGGGTCCATTCACGACGACAATACTTCGATGCTCATGCTCGTGCATCTTTCTTAAGGCGTCGTTAATGGTATCGTTGATATCGGCACAGATAACATCCGTGGAAGCAATCAATTCAAGGGTGGGGAAAAACATACGGTAAACTCCTCTATATGTTTTATTATACCCCCAATTTTCATAAAAAACTAACTTTTCTCTAACTAAAGAAGGAAGATTCTATCTATCGCCTAATCAAAAATTCAATCACTTTTTCAACTGGACGCCCGATCAGCGCTCGATTATTCTCAATGAGAATTGGTCTTTCGATTAATTTAGGGTACTCCGCTAGGGCGTCAATAAGTTTTGATTCCTCTGTTACTTCCGCAAGTCCCAACTCTTTATACAGATCTTCTTTTGTCCGCATAAGCTCCCGCGCCGATATTCCAAGCTTTTGCAAAAGGTCCGTGATCTCTTGTCGGGAAGGTGTTGTTTCCAGATATTTAACTACTTCATAGGAAAGCCCCTTCTCTTCGAGGAGTTTGAGGGCTTCACGCGATTTCGAACATTTTGGATTGTGCCAAATGGTTATCATGGTGTCTCTCTTTTTTATCAACATTATAACGCAACGCATTAAGGCTCTCTTGTGGAAGTATCTATCTTACCATTTCCCCTCAATCGATAAAACCACCTGTGGTTTTGTATGCTCTTTATCCACCTGAGTCTGCGTAATCGCTCCTGCTGCATCGTACAGACGTGAAGTTGTCTCTACCGTAGAAGCCGTGATATTTTTCACGTTAAACTGTAATTTAAACGTTTTATTGAGCCGTTTATTGGCATAGAAATCGAGTGTGCCGTACCCTTTTTGCGATTGGGATATGAAATACTCCTGCGGATCATCGTATCCACCGACGTAGCGATAAGCGGCTCCGTAGGTGATTTCAGAGCCTTTTAGCGTGTGATCAAAACCGAGGTTACAGGTAAAATTCGGTGTTTGTAAAAGCTCTCTTTTGACTCCGGTTAGAGTGTTCGTAATCGATGAGTCTTGCAGCGTTGCATTGGCAAAAATTCCGAACCCTGTGATGTACTCTTTGAGTGATTTTTTAACCTCTAATTCAAGACCCCACAACGATCCCTCTCCAGCATTTTCAGGGGTTTGTTCATAGCGTCCCGATACGGAGTTAAAACGGATCGCATTTTCGATTTTATCATTGATGGTTCGATAAAACCCGCCGATACTCGCTAAGCCTTTATCCTCAAAAAAATGTTCGTACCGAAGCTCATAACTCAACGCTTTCTCTTCGTTCAAATTCGGATTTCCGATCACATCGGGGCGATGGATGCTGTTTTCATCGAGGGTGCTGTTGGTACTCGCCGATAGTTGGCTGAGTCTTGGGAGACGGACGGTTTTAGCAACACTTGCACGGATATTGTCTTTTGGTGTCACCTGAAACAGTGCGTGCAGAGAGGGCGCGAAGTAACCCAGATTCGACGTTGCACCATAGTCTCTCTCTAATGTTTCATAACGAAGACCCGGGGTAATGACGATCCCCTCATTCAGTGTATATTCGTCTTGGATATAGAGGGCGAGCTTGTCCTCTTTCATCTGAATTTTATCGTTCACAGAAGTGACATCTACCCCGTTTAACACCCGTGTCGTTTCATCGATTTGATCGCTTCTTTTGAGTTCAAATCCGGCTTTGATAAAGTGATCCTCTCGAAGTGCGGAATAATCTCCTTGAAGTCCGTAAAACCGACTCAATACATAATCGTGATTTTTTCGGTTGTTAGCAGATGGGGTCGATAATGACTCCAAATCGGCACTCTCTTCAAACGAATGGATTTTTGCCTTCCATTCAAAAATATCATCACCAAATCGGTGCTCCGCCCCCAATGCCGACCAAAGCATCGTATTGGTAGCATCGTCGTAACTTTGGTAACGACTTGTCGGAGTGGCTGAGCCTTCGGTTAGCGTCGTTGAATTAATCCTATCAGTATCATGATTAAACGTCACAGAGCCGTCATAGAGTATTTTAAGGCGTGAAGAGGGGGTGAAGTTCAGTTTTCCACGCAGTCCTACGGAGCGATTTTTGCTTTTATCGTCACGCTTCTCATTGGTATTTAATGCTATTTTATCGGTAAAAATATCCGTCCGATCTACTTTACGGTTTTCAGACGCGGTAAGGTTTGCCAAATACGAAATTTTATCGATTTTCCCTTCTCGTTGAACATACGCGGTTTCACTCAAATCCTCACCGTAGGCACCAACGGTTACTTTTGCTAACATTCGCCCCTCTGCCTTTGGTTTTTTGAGAACGACGTTGACGATCCCCCCCATCGATTCGGCAGTGTACTCTGCCGAACCGTTGGTCATCACCTCGATGCGCTCGATCATGTCGGGTGAAATCTGCTCTAACGGACTAGCACGCTTACTCGTACCCGTCGAAGTCGCCTCACCGTCGATCATTACCACCGTGTATCCCTTACCCGGTGCACTAGCGGGTCCTTTGCCATTTGGAATCGTTACCCCAGGGGTGCGTCGGAGAATCTCTAACGCATTCGAATCCCCATACTGAGTCAATTCCTCTGCTTTGATAATCCGTTTGGCGATGGAATTATCCCGTCGCTCATCGATAGCGGAATACTCTTCGGCGACTTGGATTTTTTCTAACGTCACAATCTCTTGCGCACACACACTGCTAATCATAGCGGTAGATGCAAGTATAATTCGATAATTCACAATAGGTTCCTGCTTATTTTTGTTTGTCGGTGACAATATAGAGCTGTTCATGCCCTAGACGTTTAAGAACGTCCATCACTCCAACAAAATTTTGAAATGCTGCATCTTTATCGCTGTAAAGTACAACTGTCATCTCTTTACCACCAGCCACTACACGCTGTTCAAACTCTGCCAAAGTGATCGGAGTTTTTGCCTCATCCAACATTAGAATCCCGTCTTTTCGGATAGTCAGTTTAAGTTCTGAGGGTTTATGCTCTGCAGCTGTCCCTTTGGCATCAGGCAACTCAACAGGGATTAATCCGGTACGAATAAATGTCGCCGTCGTCAATACCATGACCAAAAGAACCAGCATAATGTCGATAAAAGGAATGACGTTAATGGAATCAACCCGTTTCATTTTCATAGGTTACCCTCGATTTTTATGGGCGCTAATGTCCCATTGTGTCAAAAGTCGTTCCATTTTTCGAAGCAAAATATTGTAAAAAATGATAGCAGGGATAGCAACCACCAGCCCCATCGCCGTAGCTTTGAGCGCCAATGCCAATCCGGTCATAATCTTCTTCGGATCAACCGCACCAACATCACCGAGGCTGTAAAACGTAATCATAATCCCCAATACCGTCCCAAGCAGTCCCACATAAGGAGCATTGGAACCGATAGTCGCAATCGTACTGACGTTATTACCTAAATCAAGCTCCAACTCCTCTTTGGTCTCGTAATCATGGATACGTACCGACCCATACGCCATCATTCTCTCGATAAAAAGCGAGAGTGAGGCAACACTCATTAACACCAAAATCCCGATAATTCCATAATCAATCGCCGCGTGTGCGAATTCCAACATGTTGCTATTTTCCATTTTTTTCTCCCTGTGTGGTTAATTTTAACGCTTTTCTTCTCTTCTTTTTAAGCCACAATAGTGTTCCGGTAATCATCAAGATTATCGTCACAATGCCCGAAGCAAAAATCATCAAACGACCTGTCATTCCCAAGGCTTCACCATTATGCAAAGGAAACTGCCAATTAATAAACGATTGTCCTGAAGATACTTTTAACGGATCTTTCACATAAAGGACTTTCCCACTATACTGATCGATCCATATTGTTGTTTGCCCTTTTGTTTTTCGGACTTCACCCTCTTGGCGTTTGTAAACTTTATACGTATCTTCAGCATCTATAGGCAAGCTGATATGACTCAATACTGCATTTGGAAAAGTACTATTTGCAATTTTCACCGCATCTTCGATAGTGATAGCCTTAGTCTCCAATAGCGTGTGCGTCGAGGTTAAATCTTTGGGTGTTTTTTCCAGCGGAGAAAAAACTTTTACTACAGGTTTGATGTATTCGGGAAAAATCAAATAGACTCCCGTGAACGTAACGACTACGAGGATGATTGCAGTGTAAATACCGCTAACACGATGCAAGTCCAAATTAAATCGAACCGAATTTCCATCATGCTTGAGCTTTAGAGCGCGTTTGAATTTGCCATTTCTTGGCCACCATAAATAAATACCGCTTAGGACAACGATAAGCCACGCAATCCCCGAAAGCCCAACGATTGTTCGACCGGTTCCTCCCAAAAGAAGAGATGAGTGCAGTTCATAAATAGTTTTAATCAGATGCGCTCCGTCAACGCCGTACGTGCTACGGTCACGTTTTCCCAAAACTTCTGCCGTATAAGGGTTTACCATCACTTGAAACCAATCAAATCCGCCGCAGCATTTAGGCATGCCTGCCTCAGGATGCTCTTTAGGCGTTTTAAACAACACCAAACAAACACTCTCTTTCTCTTTAGGAGGATAGATCAAAGCAGCAGGTTTATCCGGATACGCCATTTTAGCCGAAGCCAAAATTTCAGACATCGATTTTCGGTGTCCATCTCCATAATCGCTCACGGTAAATAGTTCAGGATTAATCATCTCATCCAATGCATCGTCAAAAACAATCACACTTCCAGTAATACCAACAACGAGAAAAATTATCCCTAAAAATAAACTCAAGTAAAGATGAATCTTCACAAAAATACTTCGTACACTCATTTGAACCTCTTTTATCGATTATGTATATTTTTCAACTCTCTGATTCGCTCAAAAACGCATCACGAGCCAAAACGGCTGCACCGTAGGATGTTGTAATTTGCGGAAATTCAGGGACAAAAATTTTGTGTCCTAGTTCATTTTCTATCGCGCTTACAAGCCCACCATTTAATGCCGGTCCTCCGTCAAAGTAGACATTTTCTTTGACCCCGACTCGCTTCACGAGTTTCACGATCCGTTTGGCAATCGAATAATGAACTCCCGAAACGATGTCTTCCACGCTGTGACCATTACCTAAAAGTCCTATGATTTCAGACTCAGCAAAAACCGCACACGTACTGCTGATCGAAAGCGGTGTCCCTTTGGATTGAAAATGAAAATCGCCAAGTTCATCCACTCCGATTTCCAAATTCATCGCGACCACATCGAGAAATTTTCCCGTTCCTGCCGCGCATCGGTCATTCATTGCAAAATTGACTACATTTCCCTCAGCATCCAGTGAAATCGCCTTGCTGTCTTGTCCGCCGATGTTAATGATGGTTTTTATCTCTCCATACTCTTTGGCTGCTTGTTGCGCACCGATGGCATTGGCGGTAATTTCACTGATGTTTTCATCCGCCTCTTTAAAAAGTTTACGCCCATATCCTGTAGCTACCGTATAGACCACCTCACTCTCATCAATACCTAACTCTTTTAACAGCTCCGCCAACGCCTCTTGTGCGTATTTGTAAAACATACTCCCACTCGCGCTGATTTTATGCCCGACTAAATTTTTATTTTCATCTGCAACACTAATCTTGATTGCGGTAGAGCCGATGTCGATACCTACAAAATATTTCATTTTTTCATTCTCTTTCGATTTTTTAATGACTCGATAAATGCTTCAACCCGTGTGGTAAGCTGTCCTTGTTGCGATGGGCTGTACTCGCTCTCGATGTAGAGGATCGGGATACCCTCTCGCTCCATCGCGGCCAAAACACTGCGCTGTTCCATCTCATACACTTGACACCCTGCAAATGCTTGGTAGATCACCCCATCACCGTTATAACTGCGAACCAATTGGATGATTCTGCGGATTCGGTCGTCGTTTTGGGTAAATATCGGGCAGGTACACGCTTTGAGATATTTATCCGAAACCGAATCGATCATGTCGTAGAGATTCCACTCATCCACTGCCACCATATCGTTAAACATACGGTTCGAGCTGCACGTCTCATCGGCGACGATGATGGCATCGCTCTCTTCGATAATGAGGGGGATTTTATAGTTGGGGAAAATCGGTGGGGAACCTGTATAAACGATTCTCGGGCTTGCTTTTCCTGCCACATTGATACCTTCAATTACCCGTTGTTCCAACTCTGCGACCAGTTTCTCAACAGCACTTATCCATTCGTCTATCTTGTCAAAAAAGAATGCGTTGGTAACCAAAAACATATCGACACCCAAGATAGGGACAATTTTATTTTTTCGAAAATCGGTAAGTTTATGATAAAGCGATTGTGCATATCCGACCTTTTTAATCGCACTCTCCAGATTGGTTCGTGTCAACTTTTTACCTTGAAACTTCGAGAGTTCAACGGCAAAATGTTTGACACTTTCGCGCCAATAATGGCGGCTCTCTTCACTCTCTTTGGTTCGTGGAAATCCAACATCGATAATCGTATGTCCCAAATTCTCGATGATCGCACCCGCTTTGGTTTTTTGATCGCACGTCGTCGGTGAAAAGGTAATATCTGGCTTATCGGTAAAATTATCCGATGCGAACAATCCCACCGTCGCTTTAACCAGCGGACACGATTTGGAAGGCATCAAATCACTTCCGATTTCATCGTCGGTATAAAATCCGTTGCACAGTCGAATCGGCACACCATCAAGGGCATAAATGATTTCAGAAGGGATTTGGATACACATCGTCCCGATTTTTGTTTTCCCTTCATGCAGAGGTTCGTGATGACAATAGACTTTTTCAAACAAATCGTAAAAATAATCCATACTCTTGATTGGGGATTTAAAATCCTCTTTCAACGCATTAATAACATGGATCGCCTCCATCGCTTTATGGCGATTTTGTCTCTCTTTTGCTGTTTCTATTGTATGTTCAGTGTTCATTATTATCCTTTCTCTGATCCATCGCCATACGCACAAGAAAGCCTTCTTTGGTCGATTCGAAAATAGTGGCTCCCATAAAATTAGCCTCCAAACATCCCTCTTCAGGACACGCTGCGATACATTTGAGACAAAGGGTACAATCTTCAGTAACTAAATTTTTGCTCGTCACATCATCGGCGATTTCGAGAATGTCCATATCACACGCATGATAGCAATCCCCGCATTTGGTACATTTAGCTCCATCTTTATAAAGCTTCAATAAGGCGGGTTTGGAAAAAATATATTGCAATGCCGCCATCGGGCAAAAGTAGCAAAAAAACCGTTTTTTGACAAACGACCCCACTAAAAACAGTCCTGTTATAATCATCCCTAGTGCCGTCATAACCATATCTGTCTTCGACGAAAAATCAATGTAGAACTGATTAAAATGACCTGTAAATGCCGGAATCATCATCCGTCCGGGACAAATATCGCAAAATGGCATTGAGAGCCCATTGGGAAGTTTCGGAAGACCAAATACCGAGTTGGCAATCATCACGGGGAGCAAGAGCAAAAGAATTAAAAGAATGTATTTGATACTTTTGATTTTTCCACGATTCGCCCATGAGTATTCACTGTAACGGATTCTGGATTTTTCACGCAACATCGTGAGCCAGTCTTGCATCGTCCCAAGAGGGCACACAAATCCACACCACCCTTTGTTCAACACCCAAAACCACACCATAAACATCCCAAGGGATATGAGAAAAGCGTATCCGGCAAATCCCATAAACATATCAATCGGATGTTTCAAATCATGTTGAAGTTCCCCCACATAACACTTTCCGCCCGTCCCTTCTCCGTTAAATACACACGCAAAAGTAGGAAGCTTATCGCCCAAATCGAGTCCGACATATCCGCCGTACACCATTAGAACAAACGCAACGATCTGAAACCAAAACCGAAACCGCACGAGGTTCATATTATTGACTGCACGACGGAGACTAAATTTATTCTTCGTCAAAATAGATCTCCTTGGGCGTTTTGCGCTTGCGTCGTCGGTTGTAATAAAGCCCCAGCGAAAAGACCAACATCACCCCAATAGCGGTTGCGAAGCCTAATACTTTTGATTCGTATTCCAGCGGAGATGCACCAAAGGAGAGAGGCAAAGTCATTACATAATGAACAGCATGATATTTTTCTGTGCCGTAGATTCCCGATTCATTCACATCGTATGACGCTTCAACAATCATCTTTTCGGAACGCTTTTTTTCTTTTTCGGTTGCCGCATAGGTACTGCGCGGAATCTCAAATGAGGTCATCCCCTCTTCATCGGGTTGAATCGTGGCATTCCAGCCGCTCTCCATGCTCACTTTTAACGGAACATCTTTTTGTACTACCCCTTTATAATAAATCGTGAAAGGGGCAATATCACCCGAATACAAACAACAGTTAATATGGTGTTTTCGAATCGGTTTCTCCATAATCAACTCAAACGGAAGCTGTGCGAGAGGTTCATGATCGTAATGGGAATCGTTCGTTTTCCCACGGATCTCTTTAAGTAGCGTTTGAGAGATATTCCCCTCTTTGTTATGAATTCTTACCGATGAAAGATTTACATGAAGGACACCATCTTGAACGGATTTTTGTTCAAAATAAAGACGATAGCCCCCTTTGTGTACCGGAGTAAAAGAAATTTTCCCTCCCGACACATCCAGCTTTGTTACCGCATGATCCATATCGCGAACATAGACAACCGTATTATTTAAATCACGGACTTTTTTATTCTCATCGAATGTCCCTTTTTTGATGAAAAATTCTTTGGCTTCTACTGTTTTATCCCCTGCCTTGCAACACGATTTTTTCTTGGATTCATCCATCCATACAAAATCATCCCCAAAAAGAGGCAATGACCCATACGTGATCGCAATGACCAAAAATGTTTTTGATAGGATCGATTTCATAATTAAAAATTTGCCGATAAATTAATCGTTACACCACGCCCTGGCATACGATAGTATTCATAATACTCTTTATCCAATAGGTTATCTATCATCACGCTGGCTTTTATATTTTTGTTGATTTTATAATCTGCTTTCAAGTCAACAACTGTATATTTACTATAACCTGTCCATATACCCTTAACTATATCCGAATTGTCATTGCTGTTAAATACTTCTCCTACATAACGACCTGAAAGTGCTCCTGAATAATCTCCATATTGAGCTAAGAATGCCAAAGTTGCCGTATCTTTAGGGACATTGGTTACCCGCTTTCCTTCCATCCCCGTATTGGTATTATCTTTGGTAA
Organism: Pseudomonadota bacterium; assembly: GCA_043797085.1. Lineage (GTDB taxonomy): Bacteria > Campylobacterota > Campylobacteria > Campylobacterales > Sulfurimonadaceae > Sulfuricurvum. The sequence continues at coordinate 276,658 of JAZDQA010000013.1, forward strand.
TTTTAGAATCCGTATACGAGTAGCTCCCACGCACTTCCAACCAATTTACTAAAGGATATTCTCCTGAGAGTTCAATCCCTTTTGCCAACGCTTCTCCAGTATTTTCCTGTTTAGCAATATAATCAACCACTTTGTTGATGATTGGATCGGTATATTGAGGTACTTTGGTAATTTTTTGATAAATCAAATCGGTTGTCTTGGTTACAAAACACGTAGCCATTACCTTTCCGCCATCCACAAAGTGATATTCAACTCCAAGATCAAACGCTTTTGCTTTCTCAGGCTTCAAATCCGGATTTGAATAAATCATCTTTCCATTGGGTGCTGCGTTACCTGAAAAAGTAGGATTAGCAAAAAGATAATAGTTTGTCGGCGCACGGAATCCTGTCCCTACCGAACTTTTAATCGACGTTCGATCATTGACCATATAAACAGCGGCGATTTTTGGGCTAAATGATGATTCCTTGCGATCTGAATACACAGTCGTCCCCGGAACAGAGCCTGTGGTCACAACACCTACCCCACCCGCTTTCCACATATCATATCGCCCACCTACGTACAACAATAGATCATCATTAACCGCAATTTGGTCTTGAAGAAAAATTGAGTTCGTAATACTTCTAGCATCAATCCGATCCAGCTCCGCCGTTTTGGTATCCATATTCGTCCAATCCGAAACCGCGTATTTTTTCTGATGAAGACGCCCAACTTCCGTCGCAACACCCGTAATCAATAAATGGCTATCACCAATAGGAGTAGTCAGCTGTGCTGAAGCATTGGTTGTACTATTAGGTGAATTACTAAGCGTCCCAGCACCAGAGGTCAATGTTGCCGTTGCACCAATAGCAGAGCTCCAATACTCACGATCAATTTTCCCAAAATTGAGACTCAACTTACTGTCTCCCAATTTTCCATCATATCCAGCAAAATAGCGCAATGCAGTATTACCCATCGGAACAGAACCGGCAAAATCTTGTTCTTTAATCGTAGTCGCTTTGCCGTTTAGATTTAGGCTTGTTGCCGTTGTCCCTATTGCGATTGGATTCCCACTTGTATCAGTCAAATAACTATTGTATCCACGATTCAGACTCTTTGCATCGGAATAAGCGAAACCTGCATTCACGGTTGAAGTTGGAGAGAGATCATAATAGAGTTTCGCATGAATATTTTTCTCCATAGAGGCATTAGTTCCCTTATCCCCGACAATATAAGTAGTTGCTCCCGCCGTTGTGGTGGTTTGTGTCGCACCATTAACAACAACAGCACTACCAGCAGGTGTCCCAGTAGGTGTTTTGGTTACATACTCGGCGATATATCCTTCACGATAGTTTTCAGAGACTCCAAATACAACCCCAAGACCATTTTTGAATTTATTGCGGTACAACGCACTTGCATGATCTCCCGATGCATCACCAAAACCTTTGCCAACATTAAACGACATTTCCTCTTTCGTCGGTGCTTTGGTCGTAATACTAATAACTCCACCTACTGCGTTACTACCGTATAATGAGGAACCAACCCCCGGCACTACCTCAATACGATCCACATCATCCATTGTAACCATAGACCAGTTAACTTGACCCGAATAGGCATCGACCATATTCATCCCATCTACCAAGACTGCCATCTTGGTCAATGTTCCCCCTGCACCTCGCATAACAAGATATCCTGTTGCACCAGGTCTAGAATTACCCAATGCTCCTCCTCGCAGATAAAGCCCAGGGACTTTAGCATTTAACGCATCCCCTATACGCGGTGTGTTCATTTTTTCCATATCTTCAGCCGTTACTACTGAAACATTCACTGGAGCTTCCAATGTTGATTGCTCAATTTTTGATGCACTTATAGACACATCCCCCAAATTAACCGTTTCAGTAGCATAGGCGCTACTGCAAAATATAACTGCCGCCATTGATAGCTTAACTACTTGCATTAATATCCTTGTATTAAATAAATCCAAGAATTATTTCAAAGTAGTGTTACATTTGTGTTAAGTCTTAACAGTAATGTAACACTTTTCTTTCATACTTACACAAATAAATCTTAGTAAGAAGCTATTTTAATGATGCAATCGTTACCTCTTTTTTCATTGTTTCTTATTGCATTATCCTATGGTGCAACGGCATGTATGCTCTCGTGTATGCCTATCCTTTCCCCGATTCTTTTAGCCAACAGCGCCACACGCCAAGAAAGCCTTCGAGTCCTTATCCCCATCACCGCAGGTCGCATTAGCGGTTATACACTCTTAGCAGTTATTGCCTTCACAGGAGCAGTCTTTGTCCAATCACTGCTCAAAGATAAAACCTTAATGGGCTATGTTTTAGGAGCTGTAACCCTGCTGCTTGCACTCAAACAACTGCTCGCCATTCGGACAAAACAAACCTGTTGCGCTCAAACCACACAACCCAGCAAAAGCACCAATACCACCCTTTTTGCGACGGGACTTCTTCTATCGATGTCCATTTGCGCACCCGTTGCTACCATGATGACACTCAGTGCAACCGCTCCCTCATTGGGCTGGGCAGCTTTATACGGATTGTTTTTCGGGCTGGGAGCTACGCTGTTGTGGTTTTTCTTTTTTTCCGTTGTTCTAACAACCGCACTCAAAGAAAGCCTTAATCACCTATCACGCTATCGACGCACCATTGAAATAATGGCTCCGATTTTATTGGCGTGTGTCGGAATTTTAATTTTTAATGGATGGATACGACTATGACTATAACCATGACCCCTCAGACCAAAGCTTTTGGACTCTCCTTCGCGTTGCACACCTTAATGGCGCTTCTTGCGATGTTAGCACTTACGCGGATGTACCATCCTGTTAATCTGGATGTTATCCCAATGAAACATGTCACTCTTGTGACACTATCTCATGTGACTCCAATGCCCATACAACCCACAATCACACCGCCAACCACAACAATCACACAACCCGCTCCCACACAGCCCATCACAAAACCAATCGTGCCTACCAAAACCCAACCTATTGTGACTCAAACAATACCTGTACCCTCCATTCCTGCTGTCGTACATCAAGCTATACCTACAGAAACAAAACCTGTTGTAGTCGCGGAAACAAAAGCTATACCTGTTCAAGCCGTCATTCCCTCAAAACCAAAAATCGATACAACCTCTGAAAAAAAATTGTTCTATGCCTCATTACGTACAAAAATCCAACAAAACCTTCGCTATCCGTTTGCCGCAAGACGTGTAGGGAAAGAGGGAGAAGTTGGTGTTCGCTTCACACTTTCTGATGATGGTTCAATCCGTAATATCTCAGTTCAACGCGGTGAAGAAATTTTTCATAACGCCGCCAAAGCAGCCGTTGCATCAACCGCCGGTATCGATATTCCTAAAAATCTTATCGACTCTCTGCCAGTAGAGATGGATTTAACCCTCGAATTTAAGCTTAACTAATATACTATTTAATTATTTTAATTATAATACTAGTGTATTCTATTAAAATACTATCTTGCAAAATTGGAGAAACAAAATGTCCAAAAAAACATTTTTAAAAATAAGTGCATTGATTGCACTTGCGGTAACGATCCCTCAAAGTTTTGCGCAAGCAAACGGTGAATCTCTTTTTGAACAAAAATGCGCCATGTGCCATTTGAAACAAAGACCCTCAGCCGATGAGATGAAAAATATGATTGCGCCCCCGATGATGGGTGTTATGCGCCACGTCAAACAAGCAAAAACAAACCGCACTGAAGCAATCGCATTTATCGCCGACTATCTCTTTGCTCCGTCCCAAAAAAGTGCCGTTTGTCTTCCTGAGTCGATTGCAAGATTTGGCGTCATGCCCTCACAAAAAGACAATCTTACAAAAGAAGAGGCGCAAACGGTTTCTGCCTATATTTACGATACTTTTTGAGCGGATCGTAATCCGTTTGACTGATGGTACACACCTAATTATAATGTGAAACACTATTTCTATATCCATCCTAACTACAAGCAAATTTTAGTTGACTTTATGCTACGATATTAATTATTTGAATAAATCTAGTCATTGAGGATTTTGTGTGTACCTAAGATTTCTATCCTTTTTTTTCGTCGCTTTGACCTCATCGATGTATGCCGATGGCTATGAGTTTGGTCATGGGTACACACTCAACGACTCGTTAACGGTCGGCGGCTACATCTCTTCTGAATTTGACTCCAACAAACAAACGGAAAAATTAACAATCGATGATGTCGCGATGATGGCATACGGTAATGTTGGATCGAATTTTTCTTATTTAGCCGAAATGGAAGCGATAGGCTTTTATTATAAAAATCTTACCGATGGCAATGAAGGTGGAAGTCAAAAATTTCATGTTGAACGGTTATATGGTGATATTTGGGTATCAGATGACTTTAATTTTCGTGTGGGAAAACAAATAGCCCCCATAGGGTATTGGAATCTTGAACCGATCAATGTTCTGCGAGACACCACGTCAAATCCTCTCTACAGTATGCTTTTATTCCCCAAATTTTTAACCGGTATCAATATGAACGGCTATCTTGGCGATACAACCCGCTATCACCTCTTCGGTCAAATAACCCATGATCTGGATGAAGAATATATCAACATCCCCAATACCCATTTTTACGGTTTATCCCTAGAACATGAACTCTCAACGGACACAAATTTTGGTGGAAGCATCGGAGAGTTTATCGCATTGGCGACCGATGAAAAAACACAATTCATCCAAGGAAATCTAAAAAGCGACAACGGCACTCTTTTTCTAAGCGTAGAAGCAATCGCCGCCAAAACCGACTATCACCATACCAAAAACGATTTTACCCTCAGCGGATACATCCAAAGTGTTTACCATTTTTCCAACGAACATGCCCTCGTAGGACGATATGAATATTATAATGACCAACATCGTGATTATAAAGACCATATCGGTATTTTAGGATACAGCTACCGTCCCATCTATCCCATCTCCCTCAAAGGGGAATACCAATGGCACTCGCAACACGATGAAAATCGTGCACTTTTTTCATTCTCGGTACTCTTCTGATGAAAAATCTATTGATAATTAGCCTGCTATGCGGAAGTTTATCAGCATCTGAGTATAGCGTTATTATTTCTAAAAAAATTTCTGTGATCGAAACATCTTCGCAACAGATACGAGATCTTTACCTCATGAAACGTCACACCATCGGGAATCAAAAGATTATCCCTCTTAATCTACTAGGACAAGACGCTTCTCGAATCGCATTTGAAAATGAGATACTAAAAATGGATCGAGACCGACTTAATACCTATTGGATAAAACAACATTTCCAAGGGATCACCCCTCCTGTTACGCAACCTTCTCACGAATCCATCAAAGCATTCGTCCAAAACGTCGAGGGTGCTATCGGCTACATCCCCTCATATATGGTCGATTCAAACGTAAAGGTGATTTATGAGTTTTAAACTCAAAACAATTCTCCTCTTTTTAGCGGTTAGCCTCATCCCCTATGCGCTTACCATGTTTCTCGTCGGAAATTCGTTTCGTCAAGAGATCTATGATGCCGTTACGCAGGAGATGAACACCCAGCTGCGCTTGAGCATTGAGAGGATCGATCAGCAGCTGATTACCCTCCGAAATGATATGACCTTTATCGCAAAATCAGACATTATGAACGATGTTTACACCCAAGATTTAGATCGACGTATCAGCAATACTCTACTATCGAAAAAAAATGATCTCAAGATGGAAGGTGATTTCTATCTCACAAATCTCAATGGACTGATTATCGCCTCCAGTGATTTCAACGCGATAGGAAAAACCAACCGTGCACCCTCTTTTTACCACGTTAATGTTTATTCCACCTTCTCAACACAACCCATCGGAAAACTCGAAGTACGTTATCCCGTAGAAAATTTTAAACGCTTTTTTGCCAATACACAACAACGACACTACTACATACGTCAAAATGATGGATCGGTGTACTTACGCCCTTATGTATTTGATGATGTACTCCAAGTCTCGAAATCTCTCAAAAATGCGCCTCATCTCACAATCATCCTCGAAGAAAAAAAAGAGTTCGCCTACCGTCTTTTATACAAATACGAACAATGGTTTGTCTTTTTTCTAATCGGTGGAGCCATTTTTATTTCTCTAGCCGCCTATTTCATCGCCACTTATTTGATTAAACCCATCATCACCCTCTCTAATACCGCTAAAAAAATCACCCGTACGCATGACTATACCCAGCAAGTAGACATCAAACGCGATGATGAAATCGGGAAACTCTCTTCTGCTTTTAATACTATGATTAGCGGAATGGATCATGCCCTAAACGAAATTACCGATCTGAATCAAGAGATTGAAGAGACCCAAAGAGAAGTCGTCTTTACGATGGGTTCCATCGGGGAGAGCCGATCTAAAGAGATGGGTAACCATGTAAAAAGGGTTGCCGAATATTCCAGACTGCTCGCTGTGTATTACGGTCTAAGCGAAGAAGAGTCTGCAATGCTCAAACAAGCTTCTCCGATGCATGACATCGGCAAAGTCGCTATCCCCGATGCCGTTCTCAATAAACCGGGACGATTTGACGAGGAAGAGCGCCGTATCATGGATACCCATGCAGCACTGGGATACGAAATGCTCAAACACTCTCACCGCACTTTGCTCCAAGCAGCAGCGATTGTTGCCTATGAACATCATGAAAAGTGGAACGGTAGCGGCTATCCACGAGGATTAAGCGGTGAGGAGATTCATATTTATGGACGGATTACTGCACTTGCTGATGTGTTCGATGCCCTCGGGAGTGACCGCGTTTACAAAAAAGCGTGGGATGATGAGAAAATTTTTACCCTCTTTAAAGAGGAGAGAGGAGAACATTTCGATCCGAAACTCATTGATATCTTTTTTGACCATTTAGAAGAGTTTATCGCAATTCGAGAGACGTTTAAAGATATTCATGAATCCTAATTCCTAAAACACTAAGCCTCTGTATGGTATAATCGCGCCATTATTTACACCTTAAAAGGTCATTATTATGCGCCAAACCATTACAGAAAAAATATTTTCGCAGCACGTCGGCAAAGCCGTTTACGCAGGTGAAATCATCCGCTGTCCTATCGATATGGTCATCGGAAACGATATTACAACCCCTATTTCGATCAAAGCGTTCGAAGACATCGGGGCAACTAAACTTGCCAATCCAGAGGGCTTTTCCATCGTCCTTGACCACTTCATCCCTGCCAAAGACATAGCTTCCGCCAACCAAGCGCGTATCAGCCGTGATTTCGCTAAAAAATATCAGATGAAACACTTTTTCGACGAAAAAGATATGGGAATCGAACACGCATTGCTTCCTGAAAAAGGGCTTGTAGTACCGGGTGATGTTATCATCGGTGCGGATTCTCATACATGTACTCACGGTGCATTGGGAGCATTTTCTACAGGAATGGGTTCAACCGATTTGGCGTTTGCAATGGTAACCGGAGGGAACTGGTTTAAAGTCCCTGAGTCGATCAAAGTTGTCCTTAGCGGCAAACCGGGCAAATACACAACAGGTAAAGATGTGATCCTCGAAGTAATCCGCATGATCGGGGTAGATGGCGCGCTCTACCGCACGCTCGAATTTGTCGGAAGCACCATCCCGTATCTCACGATGGATGACCGTTTCAGTATGTGTAACATGGCGATAGAGGCGGGAGCGAAAAGCGGTATCGTCGCGTATGACGAGATCACGGCAGAGTTCCTAGCCGATAAACCTCTCGCGCGTGAGCCGAAAATTCACACATCGGATGAAGACGCAACGTATGTTCAAGTATTGGAAATTGATGTCGCCAACCTCGAACCCGTCATTGCCTACCCATTCTTACCATCCAACGGACATAGCCTCAGCCAAGCCGTGAGCGACCACATCAAAGTCGATCAAGCATTCATCGGCAGCTGCACCAACGGACGTTTGAGCGACCTCAAAATCGCGGCAGAAATTCTTAAAGGCAAACGGGTACATCAAGATGTTCGCCTCATCGTCACACCGGGAACACAGCGTATCGCACGCGAAGCAACAAAACTCGGTTACATAGACATTATCATCGATGCAGGCGGGGTTGTTTCCAATCCGACTTGTGGCGCATGCCTAGGTGGCTATATGGGAATCTTGGGCGATAACGAAGTCGCTGTTGCGACCACTAACCGTAACTTCGTCGGACGCATGGGTTCACGCTCATCAAAAGTCTATTTGGCGAATTCTGCCGTTGCTGCGGCTTCGGCTATCACGGGATACATTACCGATCCTGAAACGATAAAATAACCTCTTTCTCTGGGGTTATACCCCCGTATTACACGCTTCCAACGTCCCTTTATCAAATCCTCGTTTAAACCACTCCATCCGCATTTCCGAGCTTCCGTGAGTAAACGCATCGGGGACGACATACCCTTGTGATTGTTTTTGGAGCGTATCATCACCGATCTGACTGGCGGCGTTGAGTGCCTCTTCGATATCCCCCTCTTCGAGTACTGCTCTCTCTTTTTGGGTGTGGTATGCCCATACTCCGGCGTAGCAGTCGGCTTGAAGCTCCACTTTTACCTGTACAGCATTCCCTTTTGTCTTACTCGATTTCTCTTGAGCACTGTGCGCTTTATCCAATGTCCCGAGTTGATTTTGAACATGGTGACCGATTTCATGCGAAATCACGTATGCTTGGGCAAAATCTCCAGGGGCATTATGACGCTGAGACAGCTCATCGAAAAAGCTCAAATCCAAATACACCTTTTGATCCACAGGGCAGTAAAACGGACCAACTTGAGCATCGGCATATCCGCAGCCGCTTTGGACGCTTCCGCGAAACAGCACTAACTTCGGTTTGGGATAGGTTAGCCCTTTTTGCGTAAAAATCTTCGTCCATACCTCTTCCGTTTGCCCTAAAACAGCAGCTACAAACTGGGCACTGCGATCATCCTCCTGTTGACTAACAGCCGTGTTAGTACGTGTTTGAGTATCGAGCAAAGTGAGAGGATTGTATCCCATAAAATACGCCACAATCCCTATCACCAAAACAATCCGTCCGATATTAGTTCCCATCAAAAACCGAATAATCGGAATAAGCAGATTCGCCCCTCTCCCGCTGCCGAAATTCATCCGTCCTCCGGAGTCTTGAGAACGTAAATCCTCAATATTGGTACTTCGCTTTAAATCTTCCCATTTCATAACAGCATCCCTATCTTCTCTATTTCGCTCCAAAGCTCTGCTTAGGAATCTATTTTATTAGCTACTGTATTTTAGCAATATTTATCCTCTAATCTGAACCGACTACAATTCATCCACATTTTTATTTTAAAATACTATAGCCTCAAAATATAATAACGATTATATTTTGGATTAGCTATACTTTGAAAATATAATACATGGGGATTACAATGCGTTCTTTTTATCTCGCTTCTTTACTTTTACTCGGCTCATTTTCCAATGTTAGTGCTTTTGATTTTGGCGAACTGATGCAGACCGTGGCTCCAGTGGCTACCGCAGTTGCTCCTATCACGGATGCAAAGCTTGTCTCCAATCCGTTGATCAAAAATCTGACCACCTCTTTGGGTGTTACTCCCACCCAAGCCATTGGCGGAACAGCTGCTATTCTTAATGATGCCAAAGGCAATATGAAGCCAGCCGACTTCAAAACCCTCACAAAACAAGTTCCTCAAGTAAACACACTCCTCGCAGCAGCACCTGCCGGAATGCTAGAACTTGGAAGCCTTGGTTCACAGTTTTCCATGTTGGGGATGGATGCTTCTATGCTCGATAAATTCTCTCCGTTCGTCCTCCAATACCTCCAAGACGGTGCAACACCAAGTATGGATAAAATTGTAGCCGCAGCCTTCGCACAATAAATGTTTACCCTGCCTTGTATTCTCTTCGCAGGTGGGAAAAGCTCCCGCATGGGGAGCGACAAATCATTGCTTCCTTTTGGTGAATATACCTCTCTTGCCGCGTTCCAATATAACCGACTTACCAAGCTTTTCACCAATGTCTATATTTCTACCAAAACACGTGAAAAATTCGATTTTGAAGCCCAATTTATCCTTGATGCAGAGAATACCGATTTTGCTCCAACCGTAGGTTTTGTGAGTGCTTTTGAAAAGTTGGGATGTGAGCGTTTTTTTGCCTTAAGTGTCGACACCCCTTTTGTTGATGTCGATACTATTGAAATGCTTCTACACGCAGATGAGTCTCATCTCGATGCCGTCATTGCCAAAACGCCTTCAGGAACCCATCCCCTATGCGGAATCTATCATCACACATTGCTAAAAAACTTTCAGCAGATGCAGCGTGAAGGTGACCACAGACTAGGAAAACTGCTCTCCATGAAGCAAACACGTTTTGTAGAATTTGAAAACGAAGAAATTTTTATGAATCTTAATCATCCTCACGAATACAAAGAAGCACTCATGCGTTATAGAAGTTTAGAAAATAGCATTTCCATCAAAGAAGTATAGTATGAGGTTAGCGTATCCCAAGGATTAGTAGTATTATCGTTTGTTAAATACACATATCCTATTTTAAAAGAGTTCAACTTTTGCAGCTTTTGGGATGTAACCTCTGTTTGCGGAACTCCGTAACCAAGAAGGGCAAATTTCTCCGATGGATACCGCGTAATGTACTCAGGCGGAGTAAGTGCATCATACGCAATCCCTTTTTTTTCATAGATAACCGTTATATCCGATATACGAACGATCTCTTCATCAGGATAAGCACCTGTATTTAAAACTACTTTTTGAGAAACATTACCCTCTTTGATAAAAGAACGTAACTCTTGATAATACACAGCACTTTGTGCGGATGCATTTGCTTCATCGACAAAAATACCATCCAAGTTTGAATAACATTCTCTATAGCGGGCAATATCTGCCTTAACCTCTTCTATGGGACGCGCTGCGTAGAGAGTATGAACATATCCGATTGCTTTAATTGACTTGCCCTTAAGTTGGCTAATTCCCGCTTGATAGTCTTGGCTTATTGTTGTATTGCACTCTACTGGACCATTATTTGGGTTGATAATAGTTATGATTTCTACTGTTGTATTAATGTCTAATAGAGCTTTCCACTGCGGACCAGTCGGATAAGCATACAACGGAATAAGGGTCCCCTTAAACAAAGCAGGAGGGGTCGCAATCGTTTCATTACCATCTGTACCCATTTTACAACCCAGCACAAGAAGCATCGTAGCCACAAAAAATAAAAACTTTACAACCATAAAAATATCCAATATTAAAATTTAACTAAAAAAATTAAAGAGAGCGATTATTCTACCTTTAACTGCTTAATTTTCTTCTGATGTTCGATCTTCTTTTGAATTTACCACTCTAAGCTATAATAATAAAAAAATTAGATCAAAGTGATACAATAATGAACCTAACCCACCTCGATGAGCGTGACCGACCCAAAATGGTCGATGTCTCCGATAAAAACGCCTCAACACGAGTCGCCGTTGCCAGCGGACTTATTACAATGAGCCAAGACGCCTATGATGCCGTCGTCAACCAAACCGCCAAAAAAGGTCCCGTCCTCCAAACGGCTGTCATCGCCGCCATCATGGGGACGAAAAAAACCAGCGATATTATTCCGATGTGCCATCCGTTAAACCTCAGCGGGGTAAACTGTGATATTGACGAACTTCCACAACTCCCTGGATTTCGTCTCACCGTCACGGCGAAATTAACAGGACAGACAGGCGTGGAAATGGAGGCCCTCACAGGGACAAGTATCGGATTGCTCACCATTTACGATATGCTAAAAGCGATTGATAAAGGGATGGTCATCGGACCCATCCAACTTGAAACCAAATCAGGAGGAAAAAGTGGCGATTACATGCGAAATGAACGGACAAAAACTACAGCTTGAATACCCATGCTCATGGTGCTATAAAGTCATAGCATTTGAGCGAGCCGGTATTGAGATAGCGGCGATGGAAATTTTTTCCGAACGGATTTATTCACTCAAACCATCTAACACGAGTGGCAGCGGAAAATATGTCAGCATGAACTTAGAACTGTTGGTGCATAATGAGGATGAACGTACCTTTTTTTACGAAACACTCAAAGCACACCATCACATCAAAATGGTACTATAAAGGAAACATATGAGCCTCGAAACTTTTGAAAATCAATTTAATCTTCAAGTCATTGACAAGCTCCCTTTAGAGGAGTTAAAAAGTCTCACATCCTCCCTCTTAAAAGAGGAAGCCTCTACTCTCCATAATGAACTCGAAGAACTCATCGAGCAAAAAGAAAAAATTGAGCGTCAAATATCTCGGAAAAGTGATGAATTGCAGCACCTGAAATATCAATGTTTTGATATTTTAGAAAAAAAGTTTAGTGATAATGAAGAGATTTTAGCGAAATTGCACCTCATCAAAATTCAATCCGTAGATCTTCTTGACATACTCGAAGAGATGGTCGAATCAGCGATTATCACAACCCTTGAGAAAGGTTCTGACACTGAAGAAACCCTTCATGAAATCATCAAAGAGATAACTTTCCAAACGCTCAATGCCAACGTCCTAAATGCCGTTCGTATTCGTCGTATCTTTTCTAGTATACTTCAAAGCGCCCTTAATGTTGCCGAAGCAACACCCAATCAAGCTGAACCGATTTTACGGGGAACGCTTTTGGGTATCCGTTCAGCACTCCACAAATCGATAGAAAAATTCCGTCAATATCTCCTCTATCTTCCCGATGAAATCCGAGCGCTCTACCATAAAGAGTATCAGTTGATCGAAGACGAATTGGAACAAATCCATACACTCTTTGGAAAAATCGTCCACTCTCTTGCCAAAAATAACTCTCCTGTACTCATAGAACAACTCACAGTTATTGGCTCAGAAATTCGTCTCGACAGCGATGAACTCGCTATTTTATCTCAAGAAACCGCCAAGCTCCTCCAAGGCAAACTCTCCAAGCTCCGTCAAGAAGTAAGTGAACGCAGTGCTGCACTCCTTAATTCTAACTCAGCACAAGAAGCAAAAGCAATGGGTAAACGCGCGTGGAGTGTTGCCAAATCAACGATGGAAGGGGCACTCAAAAGTGCCAAAGAGGCTATGGAGAAAAAATAAGCCCTCACGTTATTCTCTGTCATACCGAACTTCACGTGCCCTTTAGGGTAGATTCGATATCCATTCCTTATTTGTGGATTCCGTGTCATAGCACGGAATGACGAATGGGTTACATATCTCTCGCTAACGTAAACATATTACTAAACTCTTTTTTATAGCCGGAACAACGATCACAAATCGGATCCCCGCCTTTATAAGGGAACGGACATCGGCACTCATTGCACATGACCATTTCATAATGAACCAATTGCTCTGCACGCTCGTATGCGATGCTCACCATGTCAAAACCGGCTTTAGCCGTGATGGCATTTGGTTTGCAAATATCTTCACATATCCCGCATCCTATACACTTGCCCTGAGAAAAATAGATTCCTTGTTTATCGGAGGTTGGGAACAGTGCATCGGTCGGACAAAATTGGGTACAATCACCGCAATTCGTACAAAGATCAAAAGCAATTTGTTTGTTGAAAAAAAGCGGTGAAGATTCTGAAAAATCCGTTACTGCCATCGCTGTAACCACATCTTTGAGACTGTTTTTCAACAACACTTTCTTAAGCGGCGTGGTCATATTGGGAAGAGCATGATGGGTTGCAGTCATACTTTTTTGTACTTTTGGAGCATCCGCCACAGCTTCCTTTACTTTTTCCAATCCTTTGCGAAAAAGGGCACGGCGCGGCTCTTGCTCCTCTTGAACTTCAAGGGTGTCAATTTTCTTATCCACTGCTATTTGTACTAAAAAATCATTTGCTTGAGTAATAGCCCATCGTATGGTCTCTTCCATCTTTCCATTTTCATTCAATGCACAGCTGGAACAATGACTCATGTCACATACAACAGCCAATTCTCCTCGCAAGGTCATCGTCAATAGATGTTCGGTATCAAATACACCCAAACACGGGGTTGTACTTTTACACGAGAGCTGAGTGTTTGTCTGAGATTGAAAAGATACCGAAAATTCATTGGGATCAAAACTCTCAATTTCAAAAGCTTCCGTAGGGCAGCTTCCGATACATCCTGCACATTCGATGCACTCATTGTCAAATAAAGTGAGTTTATTACGAACTAAATGTATTGCCTCTTTGGGGCACAAATCGATACAAATATGACAATCATTATGAAAATATTCATTGCGTAAACAACGTGTCGCCGTAAAACTAAAAAGGTTATTTTTTTGAATAAAGTTATGGTTACCCATTGGCAATCTCTTGGTGTAAATATTCATAATCAGAGCATAAAAACTCCACCATAAAATCACATATGTCTTTGTAAAAAGGGGTATCTGCCATGCTTTTCATCCCTAGCATATAAGGGATAACCCACATAAACAAATGCTCATCCATAAACTGGACTTGCGCTTTCATTTCGTTACGAAATACCAGCATCTGCATGAAAGCCAATTCGATAGAGAGATGATCCGGAGCCATAAGCTCGGTTTGATCCATGTTAAGCTCAAAACCGTGCGTAAAATAAAAAGCCATTACCGGGTTTTGCAGTCCCACAAGAGTTTCATTTTTCGCATCCAAAACAAATGACTCAACCGGCTGGGTATTCAGAAAAAAGAGGGATGTATAATCGGTATTCAATGCCGAATATAGCTCCTCTTCATTGGTTGTGTCAAACCACGCCCTCGTCTCTTCACCAATAACCTCGAGCAATTGCTGATTATTTTTGAGGTCAGTGATAAAACGACGATCGGGGATATTACTCATTACTCGCGATAAAAATGCATAAATATAACGTCGATATTCAGTGTTCATAATTATTCCTAAAAAATGGAAGGGGATAGCTAGTGTGTCATTCCGTGCCACGACACGGAATCCATAAATATTAAAAGAGTGGATACCGTATCTACCTTAAAGGGCACGTGAAGTACGGTATGGGTTTATTATAAACAACCCTTAAAGAACGATTTCTTCGGTGGAGGCGGAGCTTTAAATTCAGTAGCAGCAATGATGTTTGTAGCCGTATCTAAAATACCTACGATAATAACACCATTTTTATTCATCCCCTCACCAAGCTCAGAAACTTTAAGTTTTGATGTATCGATTTGATACACTTTACCCGTATTGTGTTGAAACAACGCCAATTTTGGATTAGTAGTTGCGCCTGGTTCAATTTTTTTGAAACAATCATCTGAACCACAGCTATAATTTTCTAAATAACAATCCGCAAATGCTCCCTGAGCAGCACATGCCGGAGTCGTTAAAAGACCTTCGAATTCTTGCCCTTCATTTGCAAATGCACTAACAAAAAATGCCGCGCAGATCAGTGCAAATTTTTTCATTATTCTACCTCCGCTTTAAGAGATTTGAGATACGTTACGATATCTTCAACTGTTTCTTTGTCTAGGAAACTGTAATCGGTCATCGTAGAAACGCGTTTCCCTTTTTCAATATTGTACCAAGGAGTATTGGCATGCGCATTACGGTTATAACCTGGTACGACAACCGCAGACGGTTTTAAGATTGACTCACGCAGATAGGCTACTGAAGAGTAACCCCCAACATATTTCAATGACGGGGCCAAAAATGAAACAGGATCAACCCTCTCTATTTGGTGACATCCGTTACATCCGTTTGCGGCAGATGCTTCTTTACCTTTTGCCGCATTACCTTTTGGATCGGTTGTCAGCTCAGCGAGCATTTCTGCATTCGATTTTTGCCCCTCAAGATTAATGGCAATCCACGCACTCAGGTTTTTAATTCCGTTACGACCCATTTTTGAACCGTCCCATACCGCGATCGAAACCGGTACGGTTCCGTTCAAATTCACATATTCATCTTTGAGTGAGCGACTAAGCGTCCCTGTCCAACCGTTCGATGCATACGTCATAGCTGCGTTAGATTTAACGGAACCGTCTTTAATTTCAGTCAAAGAACGATATCCCTCACCTACAAAGACACGCTCATAATCAGTATTGGCAAGTGATGCTGCTTTCGCGTCAAAATCGGCTAATTCTTTTTGGAATACCCCTGTTTGTTGACGATTGATTTGCATCCCTACATCATTATTACCATTAGGCTCATACACTTTTTCCATTGCTTTTTGGAGGTGTACAACTACCGGTCTACCGGTCGAACCCATACCGATGTATGGAAGCACTTGAGGTACTTTCGTTATCCCTGCAAATTGCACGGCAAAACCATCGCTATACTCCGTAGTTGTTGCCGCGGATTGCACATCTTTCGTCCCGTCAGCCCATTTGACCAACAAGGCGATATTTTTGCCGTCATACAGCGCAGCAACCTGTGCTTTTTTAGCTTTCGGATTTAAATTTTCAGGAAGCACATTTGCTTTTTTATCGTTCATATAGATTGCAGTTTGCGGATAAAGAGTTACGGTTTCAAATTTTGCTTTCGACCATACTGCTGAATTGGCTTTAATCGCATCCAATTTTTCAGAAACCTTAACTGCGTTAATCGCAGGATTAGCCGCTAGAGCCGCAGAGGCGGCAACACCCAGTGAAAGAAGGGTTGTAAGAAGCTTTTTCATTAGTGGTGTCCTCCGGCTTTTGTAAACTTACCGGCAATGTAGCGCGTATCTACAGGTGCCAATGGTGTACGTTTTTGCTCTTTTGCAACTTCTTGATAGTAATGATTATCCAAACGGAACATGTCGGCATGCTGATACGCGATCAGAATGTCCATAAGCTCACTTACACCCGTCTCTTTACGTTTTTTCATTTCCGCTTTGAGCGTTTTAATCGCATGGTGCACTTCAGGTCCAAACAATTTTTCAAGCTCTCCAATCGGTAGACGTGTTGATCCTTCGATGATTTTCCCCTCAGCATCAAACTTAGCAGGAGATTCGGTCGGAGGAACATAATAGACATTTGGTTGTGTTCCGTAATCAGAACGCAAGCCGATTGCTACTTTGTATTTGTGCACCAATTTATAAACTTGAGACTCTTCATCATCCAAGAATCCTACGAAACGGATACGTCCGACACATTGTTGCGCACATGCCGGTGGTAAGCCCTGCTCAATACGTGGGAAACAAAGAATACATTTCTCTGATTTAGAGATTTTTGGATTGAAATAGATTTTTTTATAAGGACAGCCTGCGATACAATAACGGTATCCTTGACAACGATCCAAATCCACCAATACTACACCGTCTTGATCACGCTTAAAGATAGCATCACGAGGACACGCACTCAAACATCCCGGATTTGTACAGTGATTACAAATACGCGGAAGATAGAAGAAATAGTTGTCTTGCGGGAATACTCCAGCACCCTCATCTTCATCCCAGTTTGGTCCCCAAGTAGGAGATATATGCGGCTTAAAAGTACTGTGATCAGCACTTTCCGTCATAATAGACTCATAGTTATAATCCCAAGGAACCCCATAATCAGCTTCTAGATTAGGAATAACTCCCGGTTGAAGATCGCCAGCAGCATCAAATCCGCCGCCAAGTTCCATCCAGTTTTTCGGATAACCCGTACCCGGATAGGTCTCAACGTTATTCCAATACATATATTCACGACCGTTACGGTTCGTCCACTGTGTTTTACATGCCACAGTACATGTTTGGCACCCGATACATTTGTTCAGGTCCATGACCATTGCTAATTGTCTTTTAGACATCTAAACCCCTTAATATTTTACGTCAGTTGCTTTTTCATAGTTCACGGCACCATCGTAAGCGTATTGGTTACCATCCCACAGACCACCGAATTTCAAGTGACCCCAGCCATCAGCCATTTCCAAAAGGTTCATCGCGACAGGAACGACCTCATTGTGACCTTTGTTTTTCAAATACATGTACGGTTCCCATCCATGCTCAAGAACCAAGCCATCAGCCGGTGCAGATGAAGAGAGTTTTGCCATTGCATAGAACTCGCCTTGTTGGTTAAAAATACGGATTGTTTCGCCGTCAGTAATCCCTTTAGCTTCCGCAACCACACGATTGATTTGAATCGCAGGAACACCGCGCTGTAAGCGTAAAAGCGTACGTGACGTTTTATAGTTGGAGTGAATAGACCAACGAGCATGAGGCGTCATGAACACATACGGATGATCCGATGATTGTGGACGAATTCCTTCCATTCCCGTGTTGGTTGCCGCACCCATTTTGATGTACATATCATGGTCAACATAGAATGTTTGACGACCTGATAATGTTTCAAGACGCTCAAATTTATACAAATGATATTCCATAGAGCTGTACGGACGATCCGAATACAACGGTGAACTTTTTGCTGCTTTTTCATTAATAAGTAGGAACCCGCCCACTTTGTACATTTTTTCCATCGTCCATGGCTCGTACTGCTCACATTTTTCCAATGCCGCTTGAACTGCCATTTTATCGGTTCCGAGGTAGTTTTCACCAGCCCCTTCAGATTCAGCATCCGTATTCGTATACTCTTTGTGGAATATTGTCAAATCGTGGAAACCAGGTTTTGCATATTTTTTATGATCAGGAACTTTTGCTTTACTAATATTTTGAGGGCGATTTGCAAGCTCTTCCATTTTTTTAGCAAGAAGAGTAAACATAGACCACTCATCCATTGATTCACCAATATTTTTGATGTTTGCAACCGGTTGAGCCAAATTGGTAAAACGGTGGTAACCCGGAGACGTACGAAGGTCATAGACTTCATAGTGCGATTTTGCAGGAAGTAAAATATCCGCAAATTGAGCTGCTTCAGACATACGATAATCCACGTACGCATAGAATTTCGTTTTTTCTAAGAATGCTTTTCGGTAATCAGAACCTTTATTACGACGGAATTTTGAGTCCGCTACGATGAGAGCACAATCAGGCTGCCACCACGGCTTATTCACATTACCATGCTTCGACTCTTTATTAATCGTGTCATTCTCTCCAGATTTAAGCATTTCTGACAATACTGCCATGTACTCTTTTTTCGACATACCGTTTTGTGCACGCTTCACGTCGTCATCACTGAAAAATTTGTCAAACGATTTCATTCCGTCACCGAATACGAATTCGCCAACGAAACCGGATCCAAAACGAGCATTGTACTTACCGCTAAATCCTGCCAATACGCCAAGACCTGAGAGTTGGAACTCATTTTCAGTATTGAGTCCGCCATATGGTCCCATACGCCCTGTCAATCCACAGATAGACGAGATATTCCAGATTGACATAACTCCATTGAAATATTTATTCAATGAGAAACCGGTTGTAATTTCAACAACTTTTGGCAATGCAATGTCATGCGCAAGAATACGCACGGTATCAGGATGAACACCCGTAATATCTTTGGTTGCTTCAGGAGCAAATTTCGCTGCTGATGCTTTAAGCATTTCAAATACTGTTGTTACTTCGCGTTTATGACCATGCATATCTGTAATCGTCCATGAACCCTCAAGCTCAGGTGTGATTCCCTGCTCATCAAGACGGAGTGATTTAATTGCACTACCTTCAGATGCCGGCATTAATGCAGGTTTTCCTGTCGCTGAATTCATACAGTAGAACTCTTCCGTATATTTGTGGTGATCTTCATCGTTTGCCGCATGTTCCATATCGGAACGACGGATCATTTTTTGCGTTTTTACATCGACCAAGAATGGAAGATCGGTAAACGTTTTCATGAACTCCGGTTTATAAAGCTTTTCGTTGATGATAACGTTCATAACACTCATCGCCAAGATGTTATCAGAACCTGCTTTGATCGGGATCCAAAGGTCTGCTGATTTAGCGGTTGCATTGAATTCAGGAGTAATAACGATGACTTTAGCCCCGTTGTATTTCCCTTCCCAAACGAAGTGAGCATCAGGAATACGAGAAACCGATGGATTTCCACCCCACATAACAGCGGTGTCAACGGTATACATGAAATCCCATGTACAACCAACGTTACCTTCGCCGTATGCGATTGCCGCACCTGAGAACATGTCCCCTAGATATGAAGAAGGATAAATACGAATCGCACCCAACTGTGTCGAGAAACGCAATGGAGCACCACGACGACCTTCTGTGAGCAAACCTGTACCTGCGTGAACCATCAACTTATCCGGTCCGCGTTGTGGATCGGTCATACAATCAAAAATTTGTTGACATACGACCTCAGCAGCCTCATCCCAGCTAATACGTTTCCATTTACCTTCACCACGCTCACCAACACGCTGCATTGGATAAAGCAAGCGGTCTTTTTGATACATTACTTGAGAGTGCTGAACCCCTTTGTTACATCCGCGCGGGTTAAAGTCAGGGATTTTAGCGTTGATAACCGGATAACGAGCCGATTGGTTTTCACGTGTAACAACACCGTTATTCGACCAAACTTCCCATGCACAGTTACCTTGACAGTTTACACAGTGATACGCAAAACCGTGCTCTTCTTTTTTACCGTACGTAAACGCAAACTCATTGCGATACATACTTTCGGTATAGTTGGTATTCGGATAATTTTCTTTTCCGTTTTCAACCGACATTACATTGGTTTTAGCAAACAATGACCCTTGAGAAGCCACCAATGCAGCCGTCATTCCTGATACTTTCAGGAAATCACGACGATTATTGTTCATTACTTTTGTCATATTTGAGCCTTATCGTTTAATCGGAAGATTCATGTCGTTACCCCAAACATCCCAGCTTCCAGTGAAGACTTTGACATTTTTGTAACCGAGCAATTGAAGCGCTGTAATGTGTTCTGAACTTCGTCCTGCACCTACATGGCAATACGCATAAATGGTTTTATCTTTTGTGATCCCATAGTTGTCATATACCTTTTGGATCTCATCAGCAGATTTAAAAGACAATTTTTTATCCGCATCCGAAATTTGACTCCACTCGATGAAAGTTGCACCTGGAACGTGTCCGCCACGCGCAACATTATCCATTTTTCGCTCACCGATGATTTCACCCATCCCGCGAGAGTCAATAATGACGTATTTTGATTTACTGCCGTTTTTAAGAATATCATCCATCGCGTGTTTTACTTCAACTTTATCCGCGATAACATTCCATTTGATTTTTTTAGGATCAATTTTATAGGTTTTCGGTTTTACTACCTCATCCCCTTTGACGACTAGAAGACGTTTTTCAACTGCTGTCATTTTTGCTTTTAATGCAGTAGAATCCGCTTGAGCTTTTGCGATAGTTGCATCAAGAGCCGCTTTATCCGCACCCTCTTTTTTCAACGCCTCTTTCGCTTCTTTTTGCGCTTTTGTAGCCGCTTTAAACTCTTTATTCAATGCATCGTATTCTTTTTGAGCCGGATCCACTGCCATCATAGCTGCACGTCCGCCGTTAAGTACTTTTACATTTTTATGTCCGTAACTGTCAAAAAATGAATAAACACCTGTTGCATTGGGACCTTTGAAGTCATCGTATGCGATAACGGTCATATCGTTGCTGATCCCTTTTTTCCCGATGGTTTGTTCTGCATCATCAATACAACGATACAAAGGTGCACAGTGCATCTCACCATCGATATCAGAATGGTGCAGGTGGTGCGCATACATCTCAACTGAGCCTTTAATGTGCCCAAGTTTATAAATGTCTTCGTTATCACCCGATACAAACATAACTTTTGGATTTCCGATCAATTTAACCGCGTCTTCGGCTGAAATAAGAATATCCTTATTCACAAAATCTGCTGCCAACACATTTGCCGCAGATAATGATGCACTCAAACAGAGGGTCATTAACAATCTATTCATCCATGCTCCTTTTTCTCTAAAATTAAATATTCTAATAACCAATTACCATCGTAATATATAGCTATCTTATGGAATTACCGCTCTTATTATAGATTCGAGTCTCTTAATAACTCTTAAATTTGTTTTAAAACTTACTATTTTTTTACCATTTGTTACATTCCCATCACAATTTCGTGCAATCTTCCTAATAAGATATTGTTTTATGTTTTCTTATAAATCTACTATCTTTTCTTAACCTTATAGCTTGAACTTAAAAGTATTTGTTTAATGAGTTTTTGCTAGTATCACAGTTACATTTATATCAAATATACCAAAATTCAAGGAGTCCTCGTATGAGCACTACCACCGTTTCGTATGCAATCGAACACTCAGACACCCTCGCACTTATTGAATTTCTCGAAGATAAAACCCTTCCTATCGAAGAGGTACGCATGATTTATGATGCATTTAAAGAGAACAAACAGCTCGTTGGTCAAGTTGCCATGAATCTCTCATTGCGAACCTCTGTCTATGAACGTGAAAAAGAGTACAGTCCTATAATGGTTGATTTACTCATCGATATTTCGCAAAATCCAATCGACATGGGAGCACGATGGGCGGTTGCCAAAAATCCTCATACCCCAGTAAAGGTTTTACGCCATTTGGCGAACGACTCTATCAATCTCGTTCGCGCTCTCGTTGCTGCCAATCCCTCAACCCCAAGTGATGTTTTAGAGAAATTTTTCAGTGATGAAAAAATTGTACGCGATGGGCTCTCAGGTAATCCTAACACGCCCCCTAAATTACTCAAAATTCTTGTTGACGACAATGATAAAATGGTTCGTATGCGCCTTGCTGAGAACCGTGCAGCACCAAGGGAAATCATTGAATCTCTCCTAAAAGACAACGACATTGATGTTACAAAAGCAGCACAGGCCAACTTGGATGCTTCAAAATGAAAAAACACAATCATGAAATACGCAGTAAGTTTTTGACCCTTGAAAATCATTTTCTCAATACTTTTTTTTCAGGACTTTATCTAAGCGCCGCCGATTTTATCAGTATTGCTGCAATGAACGGACTGGATTTAAAAATGCATTCCCGTGAAATGCTTATCAAAGAGCTTTTAAATGAAACCGATAAACTCGGAACAATTGGCGGTGTAGTTGTCGCGTTGAACCATCTTATAGATGAGCGAATCACGGCGTATCATCGACTTAGTCTTCAATATCCCCACGCTCGAGTACCGCTGGCAAAGCTTGCTCAAAAGGCAAATGGAACCAAATCACTTCTCGCACGAGATATCCGAGGAAATCCTTATGAACAGTAAAAATTTTGAACATGCATTGCAAACGCTTAAGTACCCAAATCTCGATCGAACTCTTGGTGAGCTAAAGCTTATCTCTACAGCAAAAGTAACCGATGGTAACGCTCACGTAGAACTTCTTACCGTAAGTGATGAATCCTACCTCACCGTCAAAACGGCCATTGAAAATGCATTTGCACATGATTTCAAATCGTTAAACATCACCAAAAAAGCGCAAACCCAAAAAGACAGCAACTACGGCACAACCTCGACACCAAATAATCGAGCACCGTATGCAGCAAACGTTATTGCAGTAACAAGCGGCAAAGGCGGAGTGGGCAAAAGTACCGTTAGTGTCAATCTAGCTATCGCACTCGCTCAATTGGGCTACAAAGTGGGTTTACTGGACGCTGACGTCTATGGTCCCAACGTCCCGCGCCTCACCAATACCGATTTGGAAAAAATCAGCTGGAATGATGACAACAAAATCGTCCCAAGTGAAAACTACGGGCTCAAAATCATGAGTGTAGCATTGACCACTCCCACCTCTGATACTCCGCTTGTCTGGCGTTCATCCGTTGCCGTCTCTGCTCTTATTCAGTTTCTTGAGGATGTTGCATGGGGTGAGCTTGATTTTATGGTCATCGATATGCCTCCGGGGACAGGAGATATTCAGCTCACCATGGCGCAAGAACTTCCCATCACAGCCGGTGTTCTCGTCACTACTCCGCAACTTGTCGCATCCGATGACGTCAGTCGTGCTATCCGAATGTTTCAAGACATCCATGTCCCTATGGCAGGATTGGTTGAGAATATGAGTTATTTTATCGCTCCGGATACGGGAAATCGATATGACATTTTTGGTTCAGGGGGAGGACAGCGCCTAAGTGAACGATACAATATTCCCCTATTAGGTCAAATACCGCTGGACATGGAAATACGTGAAGGTTCAGATAACGGGGAGCCTCCAGTAGCACTTGGAAGCGATGTACAAAAAAAATATTATCAAGATATTGTGAAAAAGATGCTGCAAGAGATAAAGTTTAAACTGTAGTCATCCTCGTGCTTGACACGGGGATCCAGCTAAATTCCCGCCTTCGCGGGAATGACGAGAAAATTACTCTTGCGCCCTAAGCTCTGCATACAGCTTCGTATACGCATCCACATCACTTCTCTGAGGCTTAATACGTATAGAGAGATACGAAATACTTCCATCGCTTTTTTCACGCCTAAGCGCTGTTGCGTATACCCAATAGTGCCCATTATCTTTACGACGATTTTTGACAAATCCCGTCCAAAAACCTTTGCTCTGCAAATCATCCCACAACCCTTTAAAAGCGATACGCGGCATGTCAGGATGGCGAACAATATTATGCGGTTGACCGAGAAGTTCTTCTTTGGTATATCCTGCAACTTCACAAAAAAGATCATTCACATACGTAATCATTCCATTGCTGTCTGTTTCGCTTAAAATATATCCGCTGGAGGGGAAAAACCATTCGTTACTTGTTGGATCTTGATAGATGTCAGCCATGTGCATATTCCTAAACAGTAATTACAAAAGTATAGCTAAAAAATTAGGATGGAAAATTTAAAATGTGGAAAAAAAAGACTCTGAAGGTGAGTCTTAAGCACCGTCTTGATGCGGGGATAAAACCCCACTTCTAAGAATAGGCATAAAACGACTTATTTAAACGTTTTTTGAAGGCTTTTTGTAACGGCATCAGGAATAGTCATAATGCCCATAAATCCGCCCATATCTAACAACGGATAGCTCACTGCGATAAAATATTTTGCATTTAATGCTTTTGCTTTTCCATCTTCGATTAACACAGCCCATGGCAAAAGCTCACTGTTTTGTGCACCGATTTTTTTAGGGAAAGCACTGGTACGTTTATCAAGCTCGACAAACGCAACATAACGATCAGGACCTACTTGGACAACAGTACCCTTGGCTGCATTGGCACGTGCGACCAAATCTGCGGTTGCTCCCTCACCCACAACATCCATATCTTGATAATACGGCATACCCATCATAAAACGGTAATCCGACAATCCTGCGAATTCCCATTGATCTTCAGAGTTTTTCAATGGACCAAATGCTTTTTCTAAAGCAATATATTCAGCGGAAGCTGTCGCATGATTGTAATCATCCTGCAAAAATGCTTTATTAAAATAAATAGGGTTAGCAATGTGCACTTGCTGGCGCTCAGCATCCACTAACATTCTTCCAACAGCAGCCAAACCACGCATTGGTTTGTTAGCATCCGCTTTCATGCTCGCATTGGTATAAAGAATTGTAGTAGCATTTTCTGATAATTTAAACGTGCCGACGACTTCAAAACCTTGAGCCGTTAATTTTGATTTTGCACTCTCAACATCAACATACGCCCCAACTCTATACGCCGAAACCATTTTTTCTACAACAACACCGCCTTCAATTTTTGGCGCAGTGGCAGAACATCCTGAAAAAGCGATGGCAAATGCCAACGCGGTTAATGATAGTAATTTTTTCATAGCTCTTTCGCTCCTAAATCTGTCATGATTTTAGTAATCTCTTTGTCAAGCTTCAAAACAGAATCAACCATTTTAGGATCTTTAAGTCCCATAACTGCTGTCCATGTTTCCAAACGCGGCATACCGACTATCATCTTGTTTGACCCTTTGTCTACATACATATACATAGAACAAGGAGCGAATGCGCCGGCATCCGGACGACCTTGGTTGAAGATAGCTTCTGAGAATCGGAAATGACACAATGAGTAAACCCAATACGCATCAAAACGGTCAAACTTAACTCCCGCACCATCCATAGACTCTTTCATGTCTTTGTAACCCGCAATGATATATTTTTGTGCTTCAAATGCCTCTTCAAATCGGCTTTGGAAATCACTTTTAAACTTCTCAACTCCGCCAGCACGATCAAACGGTACTTCAAACGTCATCATAGGTTTTGCAGGTAATCCTTTATACTCGACGTATTGCACTTTTGAACTGATCTCTTTTTCGGTCATTTTATCAAGCTCTGTAAACGATGCTGTAAATTGCTTGCGAACCTCTGGATTTTTTACCCCTACGATGTCCAACATCGTCTCAGGCGTAACGTGACCGACAAAAGTTTTATCTTCACCCATCTTTTTGTAAATATGAAGATTAAACGGAGAAAATCCGCCCAAAGAAGGCTCTTTCATCAACAATGGTCCCACAACCGCATCGTTAGTAATCGAGAAAAATCCGAGATTGTCCAACGTAGGTTTAAAGGTAGGATCAAAATCAGGATGAGGACCCGTTACCCCTTTAATCGTTTGTGTAGGTGTACCCCATTTGGTTTTATACGCATGGTCGATATGTTCATGCGGATCAGAAAGCACAAAACCCAAAGAAGCGATCTTTTCATTGACCATACTCATATATTCTTTTTCTTTATCGCCGTCACCAACGTAAAATTTTACCCCTTGGGCACCAAAAGCAACAGAAGCTGCAAGCGACAGTGCAAATGCACCCATCAAAAATTTGTTTAACATCTTATCTCCTAATGTAAGTTGAAGGTATTCTCTTTTTATATAGACTATTGTATCACAAAGACATCAAAAAAACGATAATAACACACCAACAATTTGATCTCTTATTATGGATTAAAAAAGTGAATGGATTGTGAATATCTCTCCGAGTGGAGAGAAAAACTTTTTAGAAGTTATAGTTTAATTGAAGGCTTAACGCTTTTTGTGAATGCTTAACAGTTGTTTCAGTACCACCAGAAGCTCCATTCATTGGATTGCCATCAACATCATATGCCATTGTAGTCAATGTTGTAGATGCCTCAGGAGCATACACGTATGCTAAATCAACTGATGTTGTTTTTGAAAAGTTATATGTACCACCAACAGTATAATGATCTTCTACAGTTGCTGGAAATCCAAGTAAATTAAATGTGTTCAATGCATTACCAGCATAATCAGTACCTGTCATTGATGAATTTGCTGCAATAGCACCAGCATCTTTAATTGGAGATTTTGAGTGATTATAACCTACACGAAATGCCATTCCATTAGTCGCATATTGATACCCAATTGCTATTACATTTTGATCATCCCATCCAAAATCTTTATAACCTTTTGCATCTGACCATTTAATCTGTTTATAATCAACAGCAATTGCATGCTCACCCATAGCATAAGAAGCACCAACACCAAGTTCAGCTGGCTGCTCTAGTTTATCAGACATTGCAGCTGGAAATATACCAAATCCAACAAATGGTTGTGTTGCAACTGAAAGCTGACCTTTATAGTTCATTTCAATTGGTGATTTGTAAACAGCACCCACAGTTATTCCTGCCATCTCATACGCAGCGCCTAATGTATATCCAAATGCTAAATCTTGAGCAACTCCTGCTCCTGATGAAGCATCAGCAGAACCATCATAATTTGAATCATATTTGTAATTGATATCCAATGCACCATATTGTAGAATTGGAGTAATACCTACACTAAAACCTGCAGTTTTATAAGCTAATGGAACGCCAAATTGCATCAACTGCAAATTTGTAACCATTTCCATTCCACCTAGACCTCTGTAGTCAACACCCATACCTGCAGTTCCCCACATACCAATACCTGCATAAAAATTGTCATTGATTTTTGATGCCAATGATACTTCAGGAATCATACTCATATCGGAAGCACTATTGCCAGTTGCCATTACAGTACCAGCAGGCATAACTCCAGCACCCATAGCAGTATCAGTAGCTCTCATTTCATATGACACATCTGGCATAAATAATGTACCACCAAAAGAAAATTCAGTTCCTTTAACGGATGTGATTAAAGCAGGGTTAGCAAGAGCAGATTCTGCACCATGACTCATACCGATACCAACACCACCCATACCACGTGCTTTTGCACCTAATCCGATAAGATGATCTCCATTCGTTGCGAATGCCGCTGTTGATGTCAATGCAACTGCTGCTGCAACTGCCAATTTAATAGTACGTTTCATTAATTCTCCTGAATTATTTTTTCAAATCGGTAAACGATTCGTTAACAGTGTCATTATAGGGGTGTTAAAATAAATCTAAACTTAACACGAAATTATCACAAAATAAGCATTTCAAATAGTAAGTATTACAGATAAAATACGACGGTGTTATTAGGGTTTATTATGATACATTCAACGTCAAAACAACATCAAATGACCTATTATGGGCGCAATTGACAATAACAAAGAGTAAATAAAGGGTTTATAAAAATGTAATAACTTTTTGAGAAAAGAATAAAGTGTTTCGAATAGTAACAATTATGTCATTCCTGCGAAGGTGGAATGCCGACGAGAGATAATAAGTAAAATTATAGATGATTAAATTTATGATTGACAACAAGACATTTTGTTGATTAATAAAAGAAGAGGTTTCTGATTGATGATTGAATGTAAAGAAGAAGGATTAAATCCGAGGCCAGGCGGCGACCTACGTTTCCACACCTGAAAGATGCAGTATTATGAGCGAAGAGGGTCTTAGC
>JAZDQA010000014.1:0-169234 GCA_043797085.1 Pseudomonadota bacterium
AGCGCTACCCTTACAAGGTAGATGTCACAAGTTCGAGTCTTGTAATTCCCACCATAGTTGTGCAGTCGTAGTTCAGTTGGTTAGAACGCCTGCCTGTCACGCAGGAGGTCGCGGGTTCGAGTCCCGTCGACTGCGCCACCTATCTTTAATATTTCCCTTTCCTTCATTCTTATTTCTTTATGCTATCATTTATACATGAAACTAAAACATATATTATTTATTGTCTATATTGTTATATGGCTTCTGCTTAGCATCAATCCATGGTATCGTGATGATTGGCTGTTAGAAAATCTGATGGTCTTTGCGGCTTTACCTCTTCTGATATGGAGTGATCAGCGCTTTGGCTTTTCAAATGCAAGTGTATGGATGTTGTTTATCTTTTTTGTTTTGCATGCTATCGGTGCTCACTATACCTACAGTGAAATGCCATGGTTTTCTTCGATCACTCAATTTTTTGGATTTGAGCGTAATCATTATGACAGAGTAACTCATTTCTTGTTTGGATTTTTGCTGTTTCTTCCATTCTACGAGTTATTTATAACATTCCATAAATCAACCAAGATGCTTCTCACCTTCACCTTCATTTTTCTTATTGCGGCTTCGGGAGTCTACGAAGTCATCGAGTGGATAGCAACCGAAATCACTCATCCAAAACTAGGTACTGCATTTTTGGGTACACAAGGTGACCCTTGGGATGCTCAAAAAGACATGCTTGGTTGTTATTTAGGATCTCTCTTGGCTTTTATCTATTGGTCCCGACAACTTTTAAGATTAAAACGCAAACCATAAGATATATGGTGTTCAATGCGTCTTAATCAAGTGGGTAAAATTTATTTTGCCAACTCGATATTATAAATACGTCCATTGCGTTTTACGATCTTAACACGTTGCCCAATCATAAATTGTGTCCCTTTGGAAACTACCACTATTTCCTCTCTCGTATCGAGAGTCACCGATAACTCTTGTGCATTGGATTTACTGATTTCATTTCCGGCATACATACCGATCAACCCACCGCCAAGTGTCGTAAGAACCGAACCTCTACCGCCACCCATGGTTGAACCGAGAACCCCGCCAACAATAGTTCCCAACATACCACCGCCACCTTCGCCTTTAACCACAACAGCTCTTGCATCCGTAACCACACCCGACTGAGATGTTAAAACGTATTTTGAAGCCGCTGCATCCACTTCAGGAATACCTCCTGTTTGAGCACAACCTGCCAACATTAGAACCATACTGCTTGATAAAATAACGGACATTAATTTCATGATAATTTCCTTTTCTTTTATTCTAGCATTTTTTGGATAAACAGATTACACTTTTCGTGCAATACTCCCTGATGGATGCGTATACCATCCCGGATCGGTGTAATCATCTTTTGGCTGATTGGCGCGTACTTTGACAACCGTAAACATTCCCCCCATCTCGATAGGTCCAAAAGGTCCCTGACCTGTCATCATCGGTAACGTATTCTCAGGTACTTTCATCCCCATGTCCACCATATCACTCATCTCTGCCATCCCATTTTTACCCATGGGCATGTACATATAATCCGGCATTAAATCGCTGATTTTTTCACTCAAATCATCTTGTTTGACCCCTATCATATTGGGGACACCATGACCCATCGGTCCCATTGTGTGATGGGATTTATGACAATGAAATGACCAGTCCCCTTCTTGGGTCGCGATAAATTCAAATGCTCTCATCTGTCCAACTCCAACATCAATCGTTACTTCCGGCCATCGCGCACCCTTAGGAACCCATCCTCCATCGGTACAGGTCACCTC
Organism: Pseudomonadota bacterium; assembly: GCA_043797085.1. Lineage (GTDB taxonomy): Bacteria > Campylobacterota > Campylobacteria > Campylobacterales > Sulfurimonadaceae > Sulfuricurvum. The sequence continues at coordinate 1,794 of JAZDQA010000014.1, forward strand.
AAACGGATGCCCGTGCATATGGATTGGGTGATTCGTCATAGTGAGATTTCCAACACGCACACGCACGCGATCCCCTGCGCGAACATTCATAGAATCAATCCCCGGAAACGTACGGCTATTAAATGTCCAAAGATTAAACTCCGTCATGGTGGAAGGATTTGGGGTATACGTCCCAGGAGCTACATCGTAACTGGCAAGGAGAAAACAAAAGTCACGATCTACGACGTGCTCTTTTGGATTTTTGGGATGGATAATAAACATTCCCATAGAACCCATCGCCATTTGCACCATCTCATCGGCGTGAGGATGATACATAAATGTACCGCTTTGAACCAGTGTAAACTCATACACAAATGTCTCCCCCGGAGCAATCTGCGGTTGAGTCAATCCCCCTACCCCATCCATACCGTTGGGTAAAATTAGCCCGTGCCAATGAATCGTCGTATGTTCGGGAAGTTTATTGGTCACGATGAGTCGCACTCGATCCCCTTCCACCGCTTCGATCGTCGGTCCGGGTGACGTACCGTTGTATCCCCAACAGTTCACCACCATACCGGGGGCAAATTCACGAACGACCGGTTCAGCAATAATATGAAACTCTTTGACCCCATCTTTCATTTCAAAGGGTAATGTCCAGCCATTAAGGGTTACAACAGGATTGTAATTTTTACCCTTGCGCGGAGTAATAACGGTTGATGGAGACAATACCCGTTTAGGGTCTTTTACAAGAGTAAGCTGACGTTTTATAGGAGGTGTTTCGCAATACTTTTTTTCCTCTGCATTGCCATTTTTGACAAGAATGGATGAGGCTAAAAGTGCCGCACCCAGTCCTAAAAAATCGCGTCTATTTGTTTGTTGCATTTATATCACCTCCTAATACATACTCTAAGTCAGCTTGCGCTTTTTGATACTCACCAATCGCACTCAGGGATTCCATTCGAGCTTCACCATAACGGCGCTGATCTTCGAGAAGTTCATAAATACCGTCCAACATACCGTTATAAAAGAGCTGTGTCTCCTCTAGAATTTGCTTATTTGTGGGGACAATTATCTCATTTGTTTCATGCGCCCTATCATAAGCATAACGTGACACAGCATACGATTCACGCACCTCAGAGCGAATATTTACCGCCACTTCATACAGATGGTGAACGCTCTGGTTGTACAGCGCTTCCGCCTTGCTCGTCAGCCCTTGCCCAAAATCAAAAATCGGAATAGGGATTTTTATCCCAAAGGTATTAAAACGCTCTGAATCAGTCGTTTTTTCACTTGATCCTGAAAGTTCCACTTCACTCAATAATCGTGTATTTTTCGCATATCCTGCTTGTTTAGCAGCGTAATCCACCCCTTTTATCGCAGTAGTCATATCAAGACGATGTGAGATAGCTCTAGCTTCCAACCCCTCAGAGTTTACTAAAGGAGCCGAAAGCTTGAGAGGCTCTTTATCCAAAACATACTCTGTTTGTGTCCCATAAAGTCCTAAAAACCGATTAAGTGCTTCACGCCCATGTGCATTTTCTTGGTTCAATCGCATCGATTCGAGGCGTCCATGAGCATACGTATCTTGAATTTTCAAAAGACTGCGTTTTGAGAGATTACCCGCCGTATATTGGCGAATGGCTAACTGTACCGATGCTTCATGCGATTTAAGTTGACTCTCATACAATGAAACCTGTTCTTGGGCTACACGTGCATCGATATACGCTTTTTTAACATCCCGAACCGTTTTTAGAACCTCATCTCCCACCCGAAATTTTGTCTCTTCGAGCGCCAATCCACTCAATTCACGTCGAAGCGGTATCCAAAGCAGATCCAAAAATGCCACATCCAAACTCAATGTAGACGTCGTAACCCCGCCACCACGTCCAATGGAATATCCCAACAGCGGATTACTCATAAGCCCCGCTTGCACCAATTCACTCTGAGAAATACCGATTTGCTCATACGTTTGCTGTAATGAGCGATTATTGATTAATGCGATACGGACAGCATTTTCTTGGCTTAGTGGTTGGGAGAGAAGGGTATTCACGCTGTCATTAACGCTTTGTGCTTCTTGCGATGTTTTAATCCATTGAAGATTACCTGCTCCGCGTAGAGATGTTGATTGGTTTAAATCGCTAAAGAGATCTTGTTGAGAAACGGTTGAACAACCACTAAAGAGTACCAATGCTATCACGCATAGAGAAAGCTCTGTTTTCATTTTGCTCCACCTAGTTTAGTGATATTTTGATCCTCTTTTTGGACACACCCCTCTTCCACCACATCCACCGAAGCTACAGGCGGCACATATACACTTTTACCTTCTACAGCACTAGGCGATTCCGGTGTTTTTGCTATCTCTTGTGCGACCAATACAGTATAAAAAATTAATACAAAAACAATAATACGGCTCATTTTTTGTGCATCCGAACGATAATATTTTTATCCTCTTTTTGGATAAATTCAAAATCAACTTTATCCCCTACTTCAAGCGGATGGGTCAACTCATGATCAACCACTTCAAAAGGCATATTCATAGAAGGCCATCCAAGTGAAAGAATAGGATTGTGAAAAATTCGCAAGCTTTCGTGATTATCGGCGATAGATTTCACCGTTCCAGTAGCATGAATCGTATTCTCTGTCTTCACGGCACTTTTTTGATGATCATGATGTTCATCTACCATCGAAAAAAGAGGAAGAGACAAAAGGGCTGTTAAAATAACTGAAGAATGAAGTAAACGCATAAAAACTCCTTATAATAGTACTAAAAAGTTTATCTTAAAACAATTCCAATATCATTAATCATATATTAACCATATTAATAACTTCAAGTCTTACACAAATTATGTTTGAATATAGCACCTCAGTTATGGTATTATCATCCGATACAAACACCACAAAAAAGTAGGTAAATCCATGGAAATAGTTCTAATCGTAATAGGAGTACTCGCTGTTATCGCCATTTTGATGTACAACTCACTTATTGGCAAAAAAAATCAGGTTGAAAATATCTTTGCCGGTGTCGATGCAGTATTAAAAAAACGGTTTGATCTTATCCCCAACCTTGTTGCTTCGGTTTCACAATACATGGAACACGAAAAATCAACATTAGAAAAAGTGACCGAACTTCGTGCGCAAGCGATGAAACCGGGAATCAGCGATGAGCAAAAAATATCTCTTGATGCCAAACTCACCTCTGCATTAGGTGCGATAAACCTTGCAATGGAAGCCTATCCGGACCTAAAAGCCAACGAAAATGTGATGCATCTTCAACGATCTCTCAACGAAATCGAAGAGCAAATCTCTGCCGCGCGCCGTGCCTATAACCAAGCCGTTACGGATTTGAATAACGCCATCGAGATGTTCCCGACGAACCTAATAGCAGGATTGATGAATCTTCAACGCAAAGCTGTTTTTGAAATCACCGTAACTGAGCGTCAAAATGTTGATGTTGGTGCCTTGTTTAATAAATGAAATCACTCTCAGAACTTACCGATTTTTATTACAAAGAGCTCTATCCAAGCCTAGAAGAATTAGAAAAAACACGCACTGAAATTCTTTCTCAGCTCAAATGGTATGGAGGGATGGGAGCCGTTGTTTTCATTCTTACTGCTATTTGGATGGGGAAAAACTTCGGACTTTTCCACCCTATTTCATTCGCCATTGTCATCGGATTTATCGCAATTGCGGGTATTGTCTATCGTTTTATGACGAGCGGTTACGCCAAAGACTTTAAAGCCAAAATCATCACCCCACTCATAGGTGCTATTGATCCCCATCTCCTCTACAATCCCAATTTTATGATTTCACAGCACCTCTTTGAACGCTCACAGCTCTTTAATCATAAAGTTGACCGATACAGCGGCAATGATTACGTCAAAGGTTCGATTGATGGCGTACCGCTAGAATTTTCCGATGTTCATGCCGAGTATCAAACAAAAGACTCCAAAGGGCGAACCCAATGGCACACCCTCTTTCGTGGGCTCTTCCTCGTTGCTGAGTTTAACAAATATTTTAAAAGTAAAACAATTATTCTCCCCGATCAAGCGGAAAAAAACTTCGGTTCTCTCATCGGCGGATGGCTACAATCCATCAATTTTTCGCGTGATGATCTCATTCGACTTGATGATCCAGAATTTGAAAAAGTCTTTGTCGTGTATGGCAATGATCCCATCGAAGCGCGCTATATTCTCACTCACTCGATGATGAAACGAATTTTAGATTTTCAGAAAAAAATCACTCATCCTCTTTTTGTATCTTTCGTCCATAATCATATTCATATCGGTATCGGAACCAAAAAAGATCTCTTTGAACCTGCCGTATTTACTTCTTTACTGGATTTCAAGCAAGCGATGGAGTACATCAATACCTTGCGTTACACCATCGGATTGGTAGAAGAGCTAAAACTCAATGAGAGACTGTGGAGTAAAGAGTAATTATACCTGCCGAACGCTCCGCCCCACTTCACCATAAAACTTTTCTAAATTTTCCTCAGTCCCCTCAATCTCAAATAATGCCCCTTTGTCTCCAAACTCTTTAGAAATAATTCGAATATTTGCGTGAGCACTCTCATACTCCGCCATCGAAATATTCGAGTAATCGCATTCGATTTTACGTACAAACAGTTTTTCATACGGCTTTAAAATAGCTTGCGTGTATGCCGCATTCGCAGCCTCTGCATACGCACGTACTAACCCACCCGGTCCCAGTTTTGTCCCACCAAAATAACGAACGGTGATAATAGCAGTATTGATAAGCTCATGCCCCTGCAAAACAGATAAAGTAGGTTTACCCGATGTCCCTTTTGGCTCACCGTCATCTGTGCAGTATTCGACGATTTGATCATATTCGTTAAGACTGCGATAGGCACTGACAAAATGTACGGCTTTTGGATGAAGGACACGTAAACGCGTCAGCTCCTCTTCATATAGAGACACAGGCATACAAAAAGCGATAAATTTTGACCCTTTGATCTCAATAGAGTCTGTAAAGATTTCACTTACACTGACCATTACACACTCCTTTGGGATATTTATCTGTATTTGTATACTTTATTACCCCAAAGTATCTTAAAAATTGAAATTATGATTAAAAAACAATCAATTCATTCTATTAAAATTTGATACAATATTTTAATGAGACGTTGGAACTGCTAATGAGAGTAGGTAATACCAAGGTCCTCATTAATTTCGCTACAATTTCGTAATGCAACTCACTCCACAACAATCACTGCTTTTATGGTACGAGTCTAACGGTCGTCACGATTTGCCATGGAGACTTACAAACGACCCTTATAAAATATATATCAGTGAAATAATGCTCCAACAAACGCAAGTCAAAACGGTGTTAGAGCGATTTTACTTCCCATTTCTGGAGAGCTTTCCTACACTACAAGATTTAGCAGAGGCTCATGTCGATGATGTTCTAAAAAAATGGGAAGGATTAGGCTACTACACACGCGCTCGCAACCTCCACGCTGCAGCAGTCAAATGCAACGGTACATTTCCCGATAATGCAAACGATTTGATGCTCCTTAGCGGTATTGGTCGCTCCACTGCTCATGCCATTGCCGCTTTTGCCTACCGAGAACCTCTCCCCATCCTTGATGCCAATGTCAAACGGATACTTCACCGATATTTTGCCATCAGTGAGCGCAATGACAAAAAACTTTGGGAAAGTGCTTATGCTCTTTTTGATACCGCCCATCCGTTCGAATACAATCAAGCGATGATGGATGTAGGTGCAACGCTATGTTTACCTAAAAAACCGTTATGTGAGCTTTGCCCGCTGAAGGATACTTGCCAAGGCAAAAACTCTCCCCTCCTCTATCCATCACCTAAAACGAAAAAAGTAAAACCCGTTCGCAACAGAAATATTATTATCTTTGAAAATAACGGTAAATTTGCTCTCTATCAGAGGCGAGAACGGTTTTTATCAGGATTATGGGGATTTGCTCAATATGAAAAGCTAAATGAGTTTACAAATGAATACCTAGGTCATATCACTCAACACTACAGCCACTTTGCCTTAGAAGCAGATGTTTATCGATCTAAAAGTAACGATGTTAGCGAAGAGTTCGAGTGGTTTAGCTTGGATGAAATTGCCGAGCTTTCACTCAGTCGTGCGGATCATAAGATATTGGAGTTTATAAACTAAATCTCTCAGGATCGAAAAATGTCTCATCACTAATATGACCAAATGCCGAGTTTATCGAGACGAATAAATTCGGATACTTTTCTTCCATCTCTCCCAGCATCACTTTCATGGAAGCGCGTGCATGAGGCATTTTGACATCAAACCGCATCGATGGGCACATCTCATCACCAATCGTAGGCATTTCATTTTCAAGCGCACAAACCGCAAGTTGACGCTCACGTAGCTGGATGAGGGGACGAATCACAATCAGTCCATTACCCGCCTTATATTTCGGGGCGAGTGCTCTCATGTGACCGTTATAAATCATATTCATAAAGAAACTTTCCGCTGCATCATCGAGATGATGTCCTAATGCTACTTTATTGCATCCGTGTTTAAGCGCTGCCTCGTAAAGTGCACCGCGTCGCATACGGGAAAAAAAGCTGCAAAATGAGGAATTTTGACGGATTTTATCGGTAGCAATCTCATACGTATTGGTTGCATGAATATGATGCGTGATCCCATGTACGGCGCAATGTTCACTGAGCTTGGTTAAATCTTCCCCCATGCCATACGTTACCGTTACGGCTATAAGTTCAAAGTTAAAAGGAGCACGTCTCTGCTGTTCACGAAGTGCGTGTATCATCGTCAATGAATCTTTGCCGCCGCTAAGACCGACGAGGATTTTATCACCCTCTTCTATAAGATTAAATGCCGCATTCGTTTGTCCGATTTTGCCCATAATCTTCTTGTTTAGTTTAATTACCAATGCGCTTTACCATCTCTAAAATAAACTTGGCACTTACAGCAGCAGACGTTTGCAAAAATGCATCAAAATCATCACTTGCTCCACCATCTGCCGTATCGCTGATCGCACGTAAAACAAAAAATGGAATACCGAAGTTTTGACACACACATGCCACACTTGCCCCCTCCATCTCTAGCGCATCGGCATCGAAAGTTTGTTGTATCCATTCTTTACGCTCGCTGTTTGCAACAAATTGATCGCCTGTCGCAATAATTCCCTCATACAAATCAACACCCATATCAATAGCCACTTCAGAGGCAAGAGAACGAAGATTCGCATCCGATTCAATCATCAATGTCCCCTCAGGAATAAAACCGTACGGGTGACCAAAAGCAACAATATCAACATCATGCTGACATAAAGAAGACGCCATAATCAAATCACCGATTTTCAACTCTTTGGAAATTCCGCCTGCTACACCGCTAAAGAGTAAAACTTCAGCACCGAAACGCTCCAACATTACCGAGGCGGTAATCGCCGAAAAAACTTTCCCAATTTTTGAATACGCGATTACCAGTTCATGGCTTTCATAGGTACACGTATAAAATATATTTCCCGCATGTTCGAGCGTCTCATAGGTGCCGACACTTTCTAATATTGGATCGATCTCTTCTCTCATCGCTCCCATAATAGCTATTTTCATTTTAGTTCCTCTTAGGTATTTTTAGCAAGATAACGCTCTAATTTTTGAAGTTTATGATTCAATGAAACGATTTTTGATTCTTCATCCAAAAGGGAAAGTTTATGTTCTATAACTCCAGTAGGGGTAATCACCCGACTTCCGCCCCAAAACCCAAGTCCATCTTCAAAACCGACGCGATTCACAAAAACAACATACGCTTTGGTCAACAGTGCAAGGGATTTTAACAAGGCATCCCATTGAGATTCGATCAACAATCCGCTGTCGCTAAAATCACGAGCAGGTGAAGCTGCCAATACATAAATCACATCCGTATCCAATGCTGCAAGAGCAGCAAAAGTCTGCGCTCTCCAAACATCTTCACACACAACCATAGCCGCAGTTCCATAGTCTGTTTGAAAACTCTTTATTTCATTTCCTGCAGCGAAGTAACGCCCCTCTTCAAACATTCCATACGTCGGAAGATGATTTTTATGATGGATATGTAGCAACTCCCCTTTAGAAAAATAAAGGGCACTGTTATACACTTTCCCATCATCCCAAATCGCTGCACCTATGACAATATCACACAACTTACTAGCATTTGCCAACGGCACTAACTCATCGAGATTCCATGCATCTTCAAAAAGTTTATCTTGAAGCATATAGCCACTCAGTGCCAATTCTGGAAAAATCACCGCATCGGCATCTGAATGCGCATTAATGAGGTTTAATACACTCTCCAAATTCGAGCGATTGAGTTTAGGTGCGCATTGGATTAAAGCTATTTTCATGAGAGTGCTTCGCATACCTTTGCAAGTGATTCCATGTCGGAGATTCCCATGGTCTCAACATTAGGAGCATTACGCTTATTAAGCCCTTTTAACACTGCACCATTACCAAACTCAATCATCACATCGATTTCACCGGCAATGGCTTCGATTGATTGTTTATATTTAACCGGCTGGATCAATTGAACTTTCAACCACTCAATCGCCTCTTTTTTAGTTGCATATTTTTGCGTCGTTGCATTGGAAACAATCGGCGCGCTAAAGGTATCGTTGACTTTTGCTTCCATCGCTTCACCCAATGGTTCCATCGCACTTGATAAAAGAGGACAATGGCTCGCAATCGACATATTCAGCAACAATGCCCGTTTTGCTCCCGCTTCTTTGAAGACACTCTCCATAGCGCTCAAATCTTCTTTGATTCCGGCAACCACAAGCTGACCGTTTTGGTTAAAGTTAGCCGGCCAAACCCGTTTCCCCTCTCCATTGGCTTTTAGACAAAGTTCTTCAACGACACTGTCATCCAAGCCCAAAATCGCCATCATACCGGCATTAATATCAGCACATGCAGCTTGCATCAATAACCCGCGCGTATGTACCAACTCCACTGCATCAACATAATCAATTGCACCGCTCGCACACAATGCACTAAATTCACCCAATGAGTGCCCTAAAAATAAAACAGCATCCGTGGGGTGAGCTTCTTGAAATAATTTATAGGCAATCAAAGAAACCAATAAAATAGCAGGTTGTGTATATGCCGTCTCATTAATCTGCTCGTTTTCTTCAAACAATAATTTGGTAAAATCCACACCGATACGTTCGCCTGCACGCTCGAACATTTCACGAGCCAATGGACTGTTTTCATAAAAAGATTTCCCCATACCGATACTTTGAGAGCCTTGTCCCGGAAAAATCATTGTAATTTTTTTTGAGTTCATTTTTATTCCTTTATTTCAAGTTTATACGGTGCGTGTTCTATGATTTTTTTACGTAATGTATTACGATTGAGTCCTAATTTATCCGATAATTGCAACTGAGATTTAAACTTCTTTATTCCTGCACGGATCAAAGGAACTTCATATAAATGCAAAAACTTTCGGTAATCATTATTACTACCCAGCTTCTGAAACAAGAAATTTTCCATGATACCCATGAGATCTTCTTCACCAACACTGCTTAACAAGCAATGCAAATAAACTTGTCTGCGCAGGGAAAGAGCATTTTCACTCACATCCGGAATAAATTTACTCGTATCGATAGTATCCATTTTCCCAAATGTCTCTTGCGCTTCTCGCATAAACAAATCGATAAGCATTGCAATATCTTCAGGACGTTCGCTCAAAGAGGGAATGCTAAGACGAATAGAAAAAATATTTTCTAATTGTTCCTGAGAAAAACGAAATCCACCCGTTGCAATAATACGTGTTTTGGTTCGACTGAGAGTCTCTTCAAATCGCTTTAGGTTGGAAATATCGTCAATTCTATGGATAATAATAGCGTTATGCTTTTCCAATGCATCCAAAAGTTCATCAAAATTACTGGCATCAATAACAGGAGCATGGGGTAATATGTAACGAGCGAGGGTAAGTTTTCCAGTCCCGCGTGCACCAATAATTATGGCACTGACCGATAGACCTTTTAATAGATTAGCAGTTTTAAACGCCTCAAGCGAGGCGCTTGAAGCAGTTAAGAAATTAGTGACATCCACAGCCGTGGTTACCACCGCTTCCGCAACATCCGCTGTCATCGACAGCATTTTCAGCAGGAATACCGCTCATTGCTTCTTCAGGAGATGCATCACGAACAACATTGATAGTGACGGTAAACATTAAATCTTTACCGGCTAGAGGATGATTAAAGTCGATAATAACATTCTCCTCATTTACCTCTTTAACGGTTACTTGAACCGTTCCGCCGTCTTCACCTTGACCATACAATGTCATTCCAGGATTCAAATCAATACCTGCAAATTGCTCACGTGGAAGCTCTTGCTGTGCATCTTCATTGTAATCGCCGTATGCATCGACAGCCTTAACCATCACGTCACCTTTTTCACCCATAGACATGTGTGCAATCCCATTTTCTAAACCAGGAATAATTTGCCCTTTTCCAAACATAAATACTAATGGTTGACCACCGATATTACTGTCTACAACATTCGCACCATCGCGAACTTCATATTCGATCGAAACGATCTGATTTGCTTCAATTGCCATTGATTTGCCTTACAAATTTTAAGATAATGCGATTTTAGCACATTTAGCTATAGATAGGCTGAAAACCCTCATATAGCTATTTGAGTTTAGAGAGTTTTTTTTCTGCTTCAAGCGCTGCACCGGATCCTGAAAATTTTGAAACCGTTGCTTTATAAAATGCTTTTGCATTGGCAACGTCACCATTTTTTTCCATTGAGATCCCTGTATGCAGTAAAAGAGTTGGCATAATAGGTGCTTTTTCATTTTCAGAAGCGCTTTGCTTATAATAAGAAATAGCCTCTTTATATTTTTTTTGCTCAAAATAGAGTTCACCCAGCCAAAAATTAGCTTCGGAAGATTTGTACTTTTTTTCTACCATCATTTCAAAATAAAGTTGAGCTTCCGAATATTTTTTTTGCTCGAAAAGTTTTTTTGCCTCTTTTTCAATACTTGAATTATCCATTTTGTTTGGAATAACCTTGCTTGAACCGGGAAGAGAAATTTTAAGTTGTTTCACCAAAGCACTAAACTCTTCTTTCGTAACGTACGAGCTATTAATTTCATCAACAGTCTGTGAAAGCTCTTCAAGTAGTGTTTTAAGCTGCGTAATATTATCGCTGTTCGTACTGCTTTGCTTAATAAGTTCATCAATCAATTTGGATTTGTTTTGATCACTCATCGACTCACTGACTTTTTGCAAAGCTATTTTATGCTCATTTACCGATTGCCCAAGCCCTTCTACAATACCCTGCATCCCATCAAGCCGTTCTGTAACTGACTCAACCTTAGCACTTTGAAGATTATTCTTATGCGCAATCCCTTGAATCTCTTTTTTATTTTCTTGAATTAATTTTTCTTCATGTGTCAGACCATAAGGATTGGGATTGTTAAGATCACCTGCACCAAAAACCGAAGGTTCTGATGCAAATACAAAAGATGTGAGAAGAGAAATGACTACAAGAGAACGCATTTACGGAAGCTTAAGATCAACACGACGATTTTTTGCCCAGCACTCTTGCGTTTTTTCCAAACAAACAGGATTGCCTTCGCCAAGGCTAGTCATGCTAATAGAATCTGCACTAATACCTTCATTAAGCAAAGCAGTTTTAACCGCATTAGCACGTTTTAATCCCAGTGCAAAGTTATATTCATCACTGCCGAATTCATCACAGTTACCTTCAAGTTTAAAGGTTTTGTTTTTAACCAATGTACTGTTTATTTTTATATTTTCTTGCATATCATCACGGATATCAAACTTATCGTAATCAAACAAGATACTCGTGATCCCTTGGACTTTTACATTATCTATATTATTACTTCCTGTTGTACCATTTAAACTCGTATCCGTTGGACTGACATCAGTCACGGGAGTGATAATAGCGGTAGTATCTCCTCCTGCACTTTGTGTTGTACTTGGAGTTTGATTGGAACTTGTATTTCCTGAAGTACTTCCGCTGCCTAAAGTACTTCCATTGGCTGTCGCATCAATCGTTGGCTCTTTTGTTGTACATCCACTAAAAACTAACAGTGCTAAAATTGCACTCATATATGCTATACGTTTCATTTAAAACCCTTTGAAATTATCTAATGCAAAATTATACCAAAAAAAGGTTAATCACCAATCCAGCGACTGTATTCGACCAACATGAAGAGGGAAGCTGAAACTTTTATTGAGCCCTATTCTAATAATCCCTACAAAACTGCGAGACCCTTCTTGTTTAATATGTAAAATAGCTTCACCATCGTATGAGAATCTCGGATAATCATTATCACCGCTACTGGTTAATACTCTGCTGCCCGTATTATTTAATGAGGCTAAACGTAAATCAAATCCGCCACCATCACGTGTTTTATAAACTAATAAATGGCGATACGTCGTAAAGGATGAGTTATTTTTTCCTTCATAAACCAATTGGGTTATAGCCGTACTGTTCATTTTTTTAGAAAAAATATTGGGGTTTCCAAAACGGTTCGAGACAAAGGCAATGGTATCGCGTCCCATAAACTGCCCATTGACATCAATTCCTGAATAATCCGTGATTCTTGTTTTTTCATTCGTAATTAAATCATAAAGGTAAATATCCGGCTGTCCGTTAGGAGCTAACGTCAATAATAATTTCGTACCATCTTCACTCACATCCGAGCATACCGCCATACCATCTGATGATGTAATAGAGCGTTTACTGCCAGATAGCAAGTTCGCTTTATAAATTGTAGGTTTAAAATCACTGAGCGATGTGTAATAAAAATCTGTCTGTTCTCTGTTCGCCCATTTAGCAAAACCATACATTCCACCGGTTAAAATTACCTTTTGATACGCAAGCGTATAATCAGCTGCAACAATCTCAGAACGTCTTGCGCCACTCAAACGTACTAATAACACCTTACGCTTCATCCACTCCAAGGGAGCTCCACCCATTTTTGTATTAATATCGTATGCAATGGAATGAGAGAGAAAAACCAGCATTTCTTTTTGTTTTAAGAGGTAGGTTTTACTAAAAAGCTCTAAAGTATTTTGAAGAAGTCTTACTTCTGCCTTGAATCCGCCATGTCCGTCATCTGCCAACCGATACCGTAGTATATAGCCAGATTCTTTATGTGCCGGCGAAGGCTGTAAACTCTCAAACCCCTGCATTGCATACGAATCATCCACACTGAATAAAGATACGACTTTCATGTCTGCACTTAGCATTTTATGAAATTTTTGTGTTTCAGAGCCTGCAAAAGTACTTCCGTCTTCAATAACAAATGTAGGCAATACCCCTACATTTTTAGTTACTTCTAGGGTTGCATCTGCACCCCAAAGTGTAATAATAGATAAAATAAAAAGTATCCAATAACGCATATTAATCCTTAGCCGTCAAAATAATTTCAAAAATAGCTTCTTCACCCTTTGGATTTTTTGGAAGGGCCACTTGACGTAATCGTTCCTTTAACCAATCTACCTCAGCATTAAATACTGCATTTCCTGAAGCACTTATAACACGATAAGAATCAAGCTTTCCATCAGGAGTTAATACAATACGAACACGAGCAGCAAATCCTTCAGTACCTGTTGCAGGGTGAAAGTTGGCATAAATTATTCCTTGAACTTTAGCATAGTATTCGTTTACCTTTGGTCCGCCCGAAGCTGCAATAACTTTAACGCCAGGCTTTGCCAAATCAAGATTTTTTGCCTTTTCGAAAAGTTGTGATGAACGTTTGGTTGAAAGAACTTTTTCTTCTAAAGCACTCAATTCTGAAAGCTCTTTAGTATTTTGTTTGGATTCTTTAGGAATATGCTTTACTTTAACGTTCGAAAAAAGATCGGTAATTTCTGGTTGAACTTTTTCCACTTTTTCTACTTTTGGCAATTGTGATTTTGATTTTTGTTCTATTACTGGTTCTGTTGCTGGAACTTCTTCTGAAGTTATATTTTCAGACTTGGAGTCAATAGGGGCAGAAGAATCAAGTGATATAGAAATAACATCACTTTGAATCGATGCATAAGCGATAGGTTTTACAAAAACATTGGCTTGCCAGGCAATAATGACTACAAGCATACTAAATAAAAAAAAAGAAGCGATACCGCTTAAAACAAAAAGACGATTATTTTCTGTGGGCATGAAAAATTAGTTGCTCGTAGCAAGAGAAATATTGGTAAGCCCCGAGCGCTTAACCCCACTCATCACTCCCATAACATCACCGTATTGGAGACTTTTATCTGCACTGATTCGAACCACACTCTCACGCGGAAATTGATTCGAAAAAAGGGCAAAATTATCACTGAAGGTAGCAAACTCAAACGGCTGCTTATTAACCGTAATACGTTTGGAATCTGTAATAACAATTTCTATCTGTTTTTTTTCTTTTACTTCCATTTGAGCAGTCCCTTTAGGAAGTTTAATCAACTCTTCATAGATGATATTTGGTGTGATAACCATCAATACTGCCAATAGTACCAACATTACATCCACAAGCGGAGTAATGTTAAGTTCTGGTTTTTCATCCCAATCAAACATATTTAAGACTCTTTAGAAAGTATCGAATCGCTTTGCATACGAATTAAGCCAACCACTTCAAAGGATTGACGCTTTAAGATTTGGTGATACGTATACGCAAAAATTGCAACAAAAATACCCGAGGCAGTAGCAACAAGCGCATCCGAAACTCCAGAGGCAATAATACTCATTGTTCCATCAGACCCGCCAATATGCTTAAACGTATCCAAAATTGAAATAACTGTTCCAAATAAACCGATAAAAGGGGTCGTAGAAGCTACAATAGACAATATCGTCAACCCTTTTGTCGCCTCTTTTGTCGATGCATAGTGCGCTAAATCAGATAATGGTTTTGTCAAAAGAGTGGCAGATTTTACAAATGGAGATAAAAAAGAGCGGTCATTGAGTCTCTCTGATCCCATTAAAAGTGCTTCCAATGAATCATTCTCAATATCAATCCATTCATTTAGAGAAATCCAACGATAAAGAAAAACCCAATTTATTAGGATAAAGTAAAGAGAAAGAACCAGCAACACACCAAGTGTTACCGGATGGCTTTTTGCAATAAAATCAGAAAAAAGCTCAAACATGAGTGTTAGAACAGATGAGAGTGAGCAGCAGATTCAATACGAGCAGAAACAGACGCGATCATAACATGAGAATCCGCAACACTGCTAATAAGAGCTTTTGCTTCATCAAGTGCAATAGCGATATCACTATCACTATCACCACGAATTGCAACAGCACCATCGACCAATACGGTTACCGTATTGTTTGCAACTTGAACGACACCCCAGTTGACAACGATGGACTCTTTTTTGCCACTCTCATGAATAATATCAATAACACCTGCTTTAAGAAGTGTTGTCAATGCCACGTGCCCAGAAAGAACACCAAATTCACCCTCTTCTCCCGGAACTGTTACAGTTGTAACAGGACCATTGAAGATGGAACCGTTTGGAGTTAGCACTTCTAAATTTAGAGTATCCATTTCATTCCTTATAAAAAGTAATTACTTACTTTTCTGTTTTGCAGCTTTTTCAATCGCTTCGTTCATATCGCCGACCATGTAAAATGCACTTTCTGGTAAGTGATCATACTCGCCGCTCAAAATACCTTTAAAACCTTTAATCGTGTTTTCAAGAGAAACATATTTTCCAGGAGAACCTGTAAATACTTCTGCAACGAAGAATGGCTGAGAAAGGAATTTTTCGATTTTACGAGCACGCTCAACAACCGATTTATCTTCTTCAGAAAGTTCATCCATACCAAGAATTGCAATAATATCTTGCAAATCTTTGTATTTTTGCAACATTTTTTGTACGCCGCGAGCAACATTGTAGTGCTCTTCACCGATGATTTGCGGATCAAGCAAGCGTGATGTTGAATCCAATGGATCAACAGCAGGATAGATCCCTTTTTCAGCGATTTTACGGTTAAGAACCGTTGTCGCGTCAAGGTGTGCAAATACAGAAGCTGGAGCCGGATCCGTCAAGTCATCAGCAGGTACGTATACCGCTTGAACTGAAGTGATAGAACCTTTTTTAGTCGATGTAATACGATCTTGAAGAGCACCCATTTCACGAGCCAAAGTTGGTTGGTAACCAACAGCTGATGGGATACGACCAAGAAGTGCTGACATTTCAGAACCTGATTGCGCAAAACGGAAGATATTATCGATAAACATCAATACATCAAGCCCTTTTTCATCACGGAAATACTCAGCCATAGTAATACCTGTCAACGCGATACGGTTACGTGCTCCAGGAGGCTCAGACATTTGACCATAGCACAGAGCTACTTTGTCCAAAACGTTTGACTCTTTCATCTCGTGATAAAGGTCATTCCCCTCACGAGTACGCTCACCGACACCTGCAAATACAGATAGTCCGTCATGACCGTGTGCAACGTTATGGATAAGCTCCATAATAATAACGGTTTTACCAACACCGGCACCACCGAACAAACCAACTTTACCACCTTTTGAATAAGGAGCTAAAAGGTCAACAACCTTGATTCCTGTTTCAAACATTTCGGTTTTAGTGCTTTGCTCAATAAGCGGTGGAGGATCACGATGAATCGACCATGTATCACAATCCGTAATCTGATCGCCACCATCGATGGTTTCACCGATAACATTGAAGATACGTCCAAGAACTTTTTCCCCTACAGGGACTTTGATTGGATTTCCAGTAGCATTAGCCGCCATTCCGCGAACCAAACCTTCAGACATATCCATAGCAATGGTACGTACACGACCATTACCTAGGTGTGCTGCTACTTCTAATACAAGACGAGTTGTATTTCCTTCAACACTAACATTTACTTCGATCGCTTCGTTGATTGCTGGAAGGTAACCTTCAAAATCAACGTCAACAACCGGACCAATTACTTGAGCAATTTTACCAATCATTCTATCCTCCATAATTATTTCATCGACTCGACGCCGCTGATTATCTCGATAAGTTCTGTCGTAATCGCCTCTTGTCTTGCTTTGTTAAACTTGACAGTCAACGATTTAACCATTTGTTTTGCATTATTTGTTGCTGCATCCATTGCCTGCATACGAGCACTGTGCTCTGCTGCAACCGAATCAATCAAGGCATAATACATATTGTACTCAGCGTATTTCGCAATTAACGAATCGAGCATTTTTTCTTCATCGTGTGCTTCAAGTTCAAGAACACTATTGCTAGCTTTCTCGCAATCAAAATCTTCGATTGTCACAGGTAAAAGTCGATTAACATGCAACTCTTGAGTAATAACGTTTTTGTATCCGTTATAAACAAGATAGACTGCATCTACAATACCATCATTGAAATCTTTGATCGATCGAGCCATAAACTCACTTGAACGTTGCATATCAGGTGCTGAGCTGAGATTTTTTACTGCATCAAGTAATTCAACTTGATTAAATGTAAAATATTCAACTCCCTTTTTACCAATACCACGAACACGAATGTTTACACCCTTATCTTTGTACTCGGTCATTAAACGCTTAACCGCTTTGATCGTTTGCATGTTAAAACCACCGCAAAGACCTTTATCCGCTGTTACAAAAATAATATCGATCGTTTTTGGCGCATCATTTTGCACAAAGCAACGGCTTTGAATTCCGCCCACTTTATTGCATTGGATACGACTTGCGATTTCAGCTATGACTTGATTCGTTTTTTGAGCAAACAGACGTGAACGTTTCGCGAGCTCTTCTGCACGACGAAGTTTCGCCGTAGAGACAAGCTTCATAGCACGCGTTGTTTTTTGCGTGTTCGAAACACTCTTAATCTGTCGTTGAATCTCTTTCAAGTTAGCCATTAAAGATCCTTATTGAGCAACGAAAGTAGTTTTAAACTCTTCGATCGCTTTTTTCATCATTCCCATCGTCTCATCATCAATTTTTGATGTTGTTCGGATGCTCTCAAGAATTTGCGGATAACTCGCATCAATAAATGGATAAAGATCTGATTCAAATTGCACAACAGCTGATACAGGAAGGTCATCAAGATACCCTTCATTACCTGCAAAAATAATCAATGCTTGCTTTTCAGCTGGAATTGGAGAGTATGGAGGCTGTTTCAAAACTTCAACCATACGCTGACCACGCTCAAGCTGCTTGCGGCTTACTTCATCCAAATCAGAAGCAAACTGTGCAAACGCTTGAAGTTCGCGATATTGTGCCAAATCAAGACGCAATGTTCCCGCAACTTGTTTCGTTGCTTTGATTTGTGCAGCACCACCAACACGTGATACAGAAAGACCTACGTTGATCGCAGGACGGATACCTGCATTGAACAAATCAGTTTCCAAGAAAATCTGACCATCAGTGATTGAGATAACGTTGGTTGGGATATACGCCGCAACGTCACCCGCTTGTGTTTCGATGATTGGAAGAGCGGTCAAAGAACCTGCACCCAATTCATCATTAACTTTTGCTGCACGCTCTAAGAGACGTGAGTGGATATAGAAAACATCCCCTGGATACGCTTCACGGCCCGGAGGACGACGAAGGATCAAAGACATTTCACGATACGCTACTGCATGCTTAGAGAGATCATCATAAACGATCAAACCATGACGTGCTGAATCACGGAAGAATTCACCCATCGTTACACCGGTATACGGTGCAAGGAATTGAAGTGCTGCAGCTTCAGAAGCTGATGAAGCAACGATAATCGTATACTCCATTGCGCCTGCTTCTTCAAGACGACGGATAACGTTAGCAACCGTTGATTCTTTTTGTCCGATAGCAACGTAAATACATACTACGCCGTTACCTTTTTGGTTGATAATCGCATCAAGAGCAACCGTTGTTTTACCGGTTTGACGGTCACCGATGATAAGCTCACGTTGTCCGCGTCCGATTGGAACAAGACAGTCGATTGCTTTAATACCGGTTGCCATTGGCTCGTGTACTGATTTACGTGCCATAATTCCCGGAGCTTTTTCTTCAATGAAACGTCTTTGAGTTGTCTCAATCGGTCCTTTTCCATCAATAGGTTCACCAAGAGCATTAACAACACGCCCAAGAAGTGCATCACCTACAGGAACTTCCAATAAACGTCCAAGACGTTTAACACTCATACCTTCACGAAGTAATTTAGCACGACCGAGAACAACGATACCGACACTGCTCTCCTCAAGATTCATAACAAGACCTTGAGTCCCGTCTTCGAATTCAACCATTTCACCGGCCATAACATTATTTAGACCGTATACTTGGGCAATGCCATCTCCATATGAGACGATTTTACCGGTTTCATTAATATCTACATTAAGTTCGAAATTGCCAATTCGCTCTTTTATGATTGAACTGATTTCATCTGCTTGTACTTTTGCTACCACTAGTTTCTCCTTTCGCGAGGGTTAAATTGCTTTTAAAATGTGCTCAGTGATTTGAGCATTAAGGCGGCTTTTTGAAAAATCGATTTCAACATTGAGACCATCTACGACAACACGAACACCATCAGACTCAGAAGCTACAAACTCCAAAGAGATGCTGGCACCCATTTTTGTTCCAAGATCATTTGCAATAGAATCAATTGTCGTTTGATCGATTTTAGATACACTGTAAATACGACCTGTATAAACACGCTTAATCGATCCAATTTGACGTTTTAACTCTTTTGCAATGGCCGGTATCAATACTAAACGTCCATTTTCACCCAAAAGCTTAATGAGGTTATTGATTTCACTACTCTTAGCACTTTCTACCATTCCAAGAATCAAGGTAGTTTTTGCAGAAGAGGCAATATCATTGCTATTCATAATTTGAAGAAATTTTGAATCATTAAAAGCAGTTGCCAAAACTGCAAAAAGATCAGAAGTGTTATCCAATGACGATGCATCTAAAATACCGACAAGAGATTGAACGTAACGTTTAGCAATCATTTCTTGCTTCATTTACGCCACCTTCTTTTTCAAAATATCTGTCATCGCTTCGCTACCCATACTAGAATCACTAGCTGACATAACTTCACCCATAACTTCATTAACAACGCTACGTACCATTTGACGTTTTTCAAGATCCATTAACGCATTGCTTTGCTTTTGCATAATCTCTGCATCTTGATCACATTGAGACATAACTTTATCACTCAAAATTTTGCACTCTTTTTTTGTCATCTCACCAAGCTCATTGACGAAACGTGTCGCTTCATCAATTTTTTGCTCAGCAGCTTCTTTAAGACGTTTTGACTCACGAAGACGCTCTTGAACTTTTTCAAGCTCACTTGCAATACCCGCACTTCGACCACCAAAATAATTTTTGATAGGCTCAGCCAAAAGATAGTAAAGAATACCCGCGAATACAAGGAAGTTGACGGTTCGCTGAACGATATCCGTTGAACCCTCATGTGCTGCATCAGAGCCAAAGAGATATGCGCTAAGCATTAATACGGTTATTACTATTTTACCCATAAACTCTCCTTATATCTGATGAAGCTTAGCAGAAACTGCCGCTTGAAAATTAGGTACTTCCAATCGAAGTGCCCCACTTAATCGTGAACGCTCTTCGGACATCGCCTCTTCGAACTTAGCATACTCTAATGCTAGCTCAGCACGTTTTGCTTCAATTTTGTTACTCGCCAACGCTTTGGCCTGAGCAACAACTTTTTCTCTCATTGCGTGCGCTTCTAGTTTACCGTCACTAATAATCTTTTCAGCAGTAGCATGAAATGCAGCAATCTCAGAATCGTTGTTACCAACTTCATCAAGATCTTTTTTAATATCTGCATCTCTTTTTTCCATATAACTGAAAAGAGGTTTATAAAGTAAACTATTTAGAGCGGCAATAAGGACAAGGAAGACAATCAGTGTACTGGCTAACAGCATCGGACTTATATCTAACATACCACCTCCTAAAAGTTACGTGATTATACAACTCTTAAATTGAAGGGACAGTTAAACGGAGGGTTTTATGACGAAAGTGTGGATAAAAATGTATCAATTTGCTCATTATCATCAAAATCGATGGTGAACTTTGAGCCTTTTGTGGATGTTTTTAAACCCATTTGTTCTATAAAGAGCTGTAATCTTTTAAAATTAAGTTCGACCAATTTATTCATATCATACGAAGGAGCAGTGTCGTTTGTTTTAATTTTTTTAACCATTTGTTCGACATCACGAACACTAAGCTTTTGTCCGATAATCGAATCAATGATAAGAACTTGCTCTTTTTCTTCTAGTCCTACAACAATTTTTGCATGACCAGCCGTTATTTTTCCCTCAATCAGAGCTTTACGCCCTTTATCACCTAATTGCAATAAACGCAGAGTATTGGTGATTTGTGCACGGCTTTTATGCACGGTACTGGAGAGCTGCTCATGCGTTAATTCATGGATTTCAATTAATTCTTGGTAGGCTTGCGCCAAATCAATAGCATTAAGCTCATCACGCTGAATATTTTCAATAAGAGCGTGCTGACGCATTTGCTCATCACTGACAGAAACGATAATAGCTTTTATCGTTTTGAGCTTAGCCAGCTTACTCGCACGAAGACGTCGTTCACCGGCGATGAGGATATAACCGTCAAGATCTTCTTTCACCACTATCGGCTGTAAAAGACCATGTGTTTTAATCGATTCAGCAAGTTCTGCTAAAGACTCAGAATCAAAATGTTTTCGAGGCTGATAAGGATTTGGACGAATTTTTGAAAGAGGAAGCTCTTCTACTCCCCCTTTCTTTGGAAGTTCATTATCATACGCTTCTTCGATTTCACTCAGCAGCGCCCCTAAACCACGACCTAATGCAGATGCTTTTGCCATAAATACCCTTTTACGCGATTATGGCGTATGCCAAATCTTGATACGCGATTGAACCGCTTGATTTTACATCATACAAAATAGCCGGTTTACCAAAACTTGGTGACTCTGCCAACTTTACATTCCGAGGAATAACAATAAAATTATCTTCACTCGATTTAAAGAGTTTACTTTGAAAATGTTGGCGCAAATCGGCAAATACTTGACGAGAAAGATTGTTTTGAGCGCTGTACATGGTCGGTAAAAAACCTTTGATCGTCAATTTTGGATTGATTGTTTTACGCACTAACTTTACGGTATTCAACAATTGTGCCAATCCTTCCAATGCAAAAAATTCACATTGAATCGGGATAATAACCGAATTGGATGCCGAAAGTGCATTGATCGTCATGGGTCCAAGAGCCGGAGGAGAGTCGATGATAATATAATCGTAATCATCTTTGACTTGCGCAATCGCACGTTTTAAAATAAGCTCTCGCCCTTTGGCATTGGCTGCATCATAATATTCTTTTTCAATACCGACAAGACCAATGTTGGAGGGAGCAATAAAAAGTTTTGGCAATGCAGTTTTTAGGATAATTTCGCGTAACTTTTTGGCACCGATAAGGACATGATAAATATTGAATTCATAGTTGTTACGGTGATAGCCCAATGAAGTTGTCGCATTGGCCTGAGGATCGGCATCGATCAATAGCACTCTTTTTTCAGCAACGGCTAACGATGCGGCTAAATTTACAGCAGTCGTTGTTTTACCAACGCCTCCTTTTTGGTTTGCAATTACAATTACTTCGCTCATCGTAAACTATATATCCTTTGTCCATTGCATTCAAGGGAACCGTCTTCACATAAGACAGCATCTTTCAATTCAATAGTTGTGTTTTGGGAGTGTGTTGAAAAAGATCTACTTCTTTCAAATTCTAACTGGAATTTACTAAATATCTGCTTCCATGATGGAAAAAATTTTAGACGTGACATATAAAGATTACTTAACTTTTCAGGAGAAATTTCTATATCAATTATTGCAAAGGACTCAGGTGCGTTTTTCAAATTGATCCCAACTCCGCAGATAAGGGAATCTCCTACTAAATTGGTAATTAAACCACCCAGCTTTTTCTCTCCTAAATAAAAATCATTGGGCCATTTTAACCATACTTTTGAACCTAAATCTTCTAAAACTTCTTTCAGAATAGTTGCAAAATAAATAGAAGAAGACTCAAGCTTCAAATCATCGGGTAAAAAAGTACGTTCAATCGCAAAGGAAATAAAAAAATTCCCCTCTTCACCAATCCAGCTGTTTCCTCGTGAACCTCGTCCTGAAGTTTGTATTGTTGCACCGACACAAACAGGTGCTTTTAGCCTCTTACTTTTAAGAGCATCGATAAGATACCCTTGAGTTGATTCAATCTCATCAAACCAGAGTATTTCCACAAACCAATCGCTTCCCGTTTAAATACGACACTGAGGAGGTCTCTTGTTTCGAAGGCGCTTGTAATGTGATGATACGCAAACTCCCTTTAGTACATTGGACTACAATACTGTGCGTATCAATGGCGATAATTTCTCCTGCATTGCCTACACTTTCTTCTTCTTCAAGAGTAAGCGCTTTAATCTTTAATCCCGACTCGGTGAATATCCCAGGCCATGGGGTAAAAGCGCGATAACGATTATGAATTTCTGATGCATCTTCAAACATAATCAATCCGTCTGATTTAGAAATTTTCTTACAATGCGATGCTTTTGCATTTTCTTGCGCAACTGCACTATGGCGATCCCAAGTACGTATCACATCCAGCGTCAAATCGCACGCCATGTGAGTCAATCGCGTATATAATGATTCTACCATTTCATAGGGTGCGATTTCCAACGTCATTGTTTGAATAATGGCACCCGTATCAAGCCCTTCATCCATCCACATAGCCGTTACACCGCTTGTTTTATCATCATTCAGAAGTGATTGCTGGATTGGGCTGGCTCCACGATAGCGTGGAAGTATCGAAGCATGGAGATTAATACAGGGTACATAGTCTAAAATTGTTTTGGGTAATATCTGTCCGTATGCTGCTACAACTATCAAATCGCATGGGATAGATAAGAGTTGTTCTACGACATCTTCATCTCGCAAACGGTTGGGCTGATAAATAGGGATATTTTTTTCTGATGCAAAAACTTTTACACTGGGAGGTGTCAAAAGCGCTTTACGACCTACCGGTTTATCCGGCTGCGTATAAACGGCTACCACTTCTACATCATTAGCTTCAACAAGAGTTCGTAAAATTTGGGTTGCATATTCAGGAGTTCCCATAAAAATAATACGCGTCATTAAAGTTCTTTCCCTTTAAATAAACTTCCGCCTTTATGCGAATCTTCCAGTAAAAAGGATCTCACATCACTCAAATCAAAACCGCTTGCCAAAAACATCGAGCCGCCTCGTTTGAGTAAAAAATCCGCTGCTTTAAGCTTGGTAACAATTCCGCCTGTTGCAAAATTATGATTGGGTGTCACATCCATAATCAGTTCTTCTTCTGTAATAGAGGTAATACGTGAACGTACCGAAGCGTCCGTATGCGTTCTAGGATCTTTATCATAATAGGCATCAATATCGGAGAGGATAATGAGCATATCTGCACCAAAATGATGTGCCGCATGCGCTGAGAGTTGATCATTATCGCCCAATACTAACTCTTCCGTAGCCGTTGCATCGTTTTCGTTGATAATAGGAACAACATTATGTGCGAGAAGTGTCTCGATCGTGTCTTTGGCTTTTTGAGACTCTTCTTCGGTATTAAAGTTGGCGGCAGTTACCAAAACTTGGGAGGGAATGAGATGGTGATGTTCAAACATCTTGCGATATTTGTTCATCAAAATCGGCTGACCGATAGAGGCAAGTGCTTGTTTGTTTGAGAGGATTTTTTTATCAAGTTTCAACTCGGTATAACCGGCAGCCACAGCTCCCGAAGAGACTAGAATTACCTCATAACGGGCTTTAAGTTCGGCAATAAAATCGACCAAAGCCTGCATACGATCTTTTGCAATACGGTTTTGCTCACTTAAAACAGCGCTGCCAACTTTTACAACAAGCCGTTTCATTTGCGCTGTGACACTACCATTTGATAAAGTGCGTACGTCAACGGTTTAATATTAAGGGCGATTGCTGAGGAGATAGGGACGATAAAGGCAGGCAATGCTTTATCATAAAACCCTGTATCAAAACTCTCTTGCTCATAGACAGGATAATCACTGCTAAACCCAAAACGGCTTTTTTTCGCTGCATCCAACTGAACAAGCTTCAAAAACGAATTGGTTTTTTCAATGGCTTCTTCAGGGCTCATAGCATCCGCACGCGTCAATGCAATAGCATAATTACGTTCAGCTAAAAGTGGTGAAAACGCTACTAATTCTTTTTTGAGTGTTTCATATTGGTATTCCAACTCATGATACGACGCTAAATCGATCATAAAGAGCAATGTTTTTGTTCGCTCAATGTGGCGCAAGAATTTTAAACCCAATCCTTTTCCCTCAGATGCGCCGCCGATAATTCCTGGAATGTCTGCCATAATGTATGAATCGTAATCAATGTTGATTTGACCAAGCTTAGGAGTAAGAGTCGTAAACTCATAGTTTGCTACTTCTGGACGAGCATTCGAAACCGTTGATATAAGCGTTGATTTTCCAACATTCGGAAATCCAACCAATCCTACATCCGCGATGAGCTTAAGGTCAAGCTTAACGACTCTTACAACTTCTGGTTCACCCGGCTGTGCATACATCGGTTTTTGATTGGTTGAGGATTTAAAGTGAACGTTTCCAAGTCCGCCGCGACCGCCGGTAAGAAATTGCACTTCTTTACCGTCTTCGAGCAAATCAAGCAAAATTTCACCTGTCTCAACATCGACAACTTGGGTTCCAGGTGGAACAACTACTACAAGTCGCTCACCTTGTTTCCCTGCCATATTTGATCCGGCACCCGGTTGACCTTTGCCTGCTTTAAGGTTTTTATTTCCCTGAAAATGAGCAAGCGTATGGGTATTATTATCAACTCGAAAATAGACATCACCACCCTTACCACCATCACCGCCGTTTGGTCCGCCTTGAAGGACATATTTTTCACGTCTGAATCCAACGCATCCTGCGCCGCCCTTACCTGAAGAGAGAGTAAGTTCTACACTGTCATTAAACATCGAATATCCTTTATATAACGCCAAAAGAAACAATTCTGTTGGCTGCTCTGGCCTGTATAAGGCGCTGAAAATTGTCTTTATAAGACAGAAATTATTTGCTCAATACCACATTTTGCGAAATAAAACACACTATTAAAAAAATAATATTTTGAAAAAAGCATAAGAATCGAGCATAAAATGCTCGATGGAGGAAATTAAGCAGCAGGTATTACTGAAACTTGTTTGCGTTTTTTGTCTTTGCGCTCGAAAGCAACAACACCGTCAACTAATGCATACAAAGTGTGGTCTTTACCCATACCGATATTTTTACCTGGGTGAACTTTGGTTCCACGTTGACGAATAATAATATTACCCGCACGTACTACTTCACCACCATATTTTTTAACACCGAGTCTACGTCCCGCTGAATCGCGGTTATTCTGTGTACTACCCTGACCTTTTTTGTGAGCCATGTTGTTCTCCTACTAATTACGCGTTGATCGCAGTGATACGAACGCGTGTGTGATCTCTACGGAAACCACGTTTTACTTTACTGTCTTTACGACGACGTTTTTTGAAAATTACGACTTTACGGTCACGACCTTCATTGATTACTTCAGCCATAACAACAGCACCCTCTACGAATGGAGTACCAGTGCGAAGTTCGCCGCTATTAACAGCTAAAACTTCTTTGATTTCGATGGCAGTTTTAGGATCTAGTCCCATTTTATCGAACAAGAGGATATCGCCCACTTGAACTTTGTACTGTTTACCACCATTTTTAATGATTGCGTACATTAGCATTCCTTACCTATAAGTCTACAAAAGTTGCGAATTATAGCCAAACATTTTTTAAGCTTGGATTAAACAGGATTATCTAGTGAAAGAGAAAGCAATAATTTTTCCCACATTCTCTATTATTATTTAAAAACCAACTCTTTTTTAGAATCACAAGGGTATTATTTTACACTAAATTGCTCTAAAAGCCCTAAAAAATTTCCTCATCTTAATAAATTAGTGAGAGCTTAAATATGACAACACGAAGAGTACCCTTTGGCTGGAGTGAGCATCCTAAAAAAAATGCTGTATTTTTAGCTATCTATGTTGAATCGATTTCACCTTGGAAATATTTTAAGGATGATATGCAGCACATAAAATGCCCTGCCCTCATCATGATCGATCGCTGGGATGGACGAATGGGATTTCCAGGGGGGACGGTTGATGAGAATGAAT
The DNA here is from genome assembly GCA_043797085.1 of Pseudomonadota bacterium. Classification (GTDB taxonomy): domain Bacteria; phylum Campylobacterota; class Campylobacteria; order Campylobacterales; family Sulfurimonadaceae; genus Sulfuricurvum. The sequence continues at coordinate 28,950 of JAZDQA010000014.1, forward strand.
CCCTTTTGGATGCCCTTGTACGTGAGGTAAAAGAGGAAATCGGTATTACGATCAAACCCTCTCAGGTACATCCGATCGCAACGCATGAAAGCCGTATTGTCACACACTTTTATGGGTTAAAAGTTCTCGAAGCAGAATTTTTGCACATCTACTATCATATCCTCAATAATTTTTCCCGCTCTATCCTCCTTCATGCATACGAAGAGGGAGATCAATCGCATTTTATGTCGGAGATTACAGGAATTAAGATTGTCCCGCTTATTCAGCACGAAAACAAAGGAATAGTACACTTTATGAAAAATGCCTTTGCCGGAGCAACGAAAGAGGACCTTGAAGTGCTTTTATCTGAGGTACTAAATATCCGTCTCTAATTTAACTTGACATATTAATAATGGAGAGCTACAATTCCCTCAATTAGTTGCATAGTCAACTATAGGAGAAATTATGAATCGATGTGAATGCCCAGTTGATGAATCATTAGGCTGCTTAACCAATCATGCTGCTTTTGCAGCGCGTACGTTCTTAACGCGACAACTCGCACTTAACGGTATCAATATGACCATCGAGCAGTTTAAGGTGATGGTTACATTATGGAATGAAAAAAGTGCTACGCAACAAACCATCGCCGATTTTGTTGGCAAAGATAAAGCGAGCATCACGCGGCTCATTGTAGGGTTAGAAAAACGTGCATTAATCGCTCGCACCACTGATGAACATGATAAACGATGTAACCTTGTCACTCTTACACCGCATGGAATTGCATTGGAAAAACCTACTATGGAAACGTTAGCTGGGGCAAATGCATATATCCATAATGACATCGATCCCAACGAACTTGCTATTACTTTACGCGTCTTAAAACAGATGTGTTCTCTTTTAAATTATTCTAAAAATTCACCCAAGGAATCCAAATGAACCGCTTTACCACACTAGCCCTATCCTCTGCTTTACTGCTTGCATTAGGAGGATGTGAACGCCCAAAAGCTGCGGGAATGGAAAAACCTCCCGAAGGTCCTGTCCCCGTAACTGTCACTACGGTTGCTTCAGGAAATTTCCCCGCAGTTCTGGAAGCAACGGGTCAAACAATGGCATTTAATACGGTTCAAATCTATGCACGCGTGAATGGGTATTTGCAAAAACGGGTTTATACAGAAGGTCAAATGGTCAGCAAAGGACAAACTCTTTTTATCATTGACCCATCGGACTTAAAAAACTCTCTTGAGAGTGCCAAAGCTGCATTTGAACTAGCCCATGCAAACCATACCAATGCAATGGCTGTTTACAATCGAATCAAACCTCTGGCATCCGCCAATGCTGCGAGTCAACAAGATCTCGATACTGCAACGGCAAATGAACGTAATTCTGCGGCTGCATTGATGGGAACACGAGCTGTACTGGAACAAGCCAAACTCAATCTCAGCTACAGCACGATCAAAGCGCCCATCAGCGGATTTGTCGATAAATCCAAAATGGACGTGGGAACCTATATCGCTGCAGGTGCGAATGGGCTTTTAACCACGATGTATCAAAGTGATCCGATGTATGTCAATTTTACCTTTAGTGAAAACCAAAAAATTGCACGGCAAAATGCTCTTGCAAGCGGTAAACTCATTGCTCCAAAAAACGGACAATACGAAGTAGAACTTACACTCGCGGATGGAACGGTTGTGAATAAAAAAGGAACAATAAACTTTATTTCGCCATTTATCGATCCGACAACGGGAACCATCAGCTATCGTGCCCTCATCGATAATCGTGACCATCTTCTCCTTCCCGGACAATTCGTTCATGTAAAAGTCAAAGGAATGGAGTGGAAAAATGCCCTTTATATCCCTCAAAAAACGCTTATGACAGGTGAAAAAGGCAAATTTGTTTACAGTATTGAAACCAACAATACGGTTACGGCAAAACCGGTTGTTGCTACCCAATGGATCGGTGAAAATGTATTGATCGAAAGCGGTTTAAATGTTGGGGATAAAATCGCTGCAGATGGTTTAGCCAAACTCAAACCCGGTGCCAATATTATTGCGAATGGTAAATAATCATGTTTAGTAAATATTTTATCGATCGTCCCGTTTTATCAGCGGTTATCGCCATGATTATCATGTTACTTGGATTTACGGCCATCAAAAGTCTGCCGATTTCACAACTGCCGAATATTACACCTCCTACGGTTGTTGTAAGCGCACAGTATCCCGGTGCGGATGCACAGACGATTGCCAATACCATTCTAACCCCACTGGAGTCTCAAATCTCTGGTGCCGATGGGTTGATGTATATGAGTTCCAAAGCGGCTGCCCTGCCCGGAAGCGCAAGCATCACCTGTACGTTTAATATCGGGGTCAATCAAGATTTAGCGGCTGTTGATATACAAAACCGTATCAATACCGTCATCGCACAGTTACCGCAAAGTACCCGTGATCTCGGAGTCAGTGTTCAGAAAAAAACCTCTGATATTCTTCTCATCACCGCTATCACCTCTCCGGATGCAAGTTTTACCGATACACAAATCAGTAACTATATCTCTTCCAATCTACTCGATGAGATCAAAAAAATTCCCGGTGCCGGACGAGCACAGATTTTCGGGCAACGAGATTTCGCGATGCGCATTTGGCTTAATCCTGACAAAATGGCATCTTTAGGGGTCACCACCGCTGAAATCGCCGCTGCTATAAAAGATCAAAATCTTCAAGTTTCCCCCGGTCGTTTGGGACAAGGTCCAACAAACAACGAGCAAATGTTGACAATGCAACTCACCTCGCAAGGGCGATTTTCAACGCCTGAAGAGTTTCAAAACATTATTATCCGCGCCAAAAATGATGGTGCAAACTTGCGTCTAAAAGATGTTGCGCGCGTAGAACTGGGAAGCCAAAACTATGAATTTTTCGGGCGCGTCAATGGCAAACCTGCTGCTATGATCGGAATTTTCGCGGACACCAATGCCAATGCACTCGATACTTCCGCCGCCGTAGCTGCCAAAATGGAACAGCTCTCTCATAAATTTCCTAAAGGGATTGAATACTCTATTCCTTACGATACAACTGATTTTGTCAAAATATCCATTGAAGAGGTCATTTTTACTCTCCTCGCCTCTATTGTTTTGGTTAGTTTGGTTATTTACCTCTTTTTACAAAGCACGCGCGCGGCACTGATTCCTGTCCTCTCGATTCCGATTTCACTCACCGGTGCTTTTATCGGGATGTATCTTCTAGGGTATTCGATCAATACTCTTACCCTCTTTGGTCTCGTCCTCGCCATCGGTATCGTCGTTGATGATGCCATCGTCGTTATCGAAAATATGGAGCGAATTTTACAGAGTGAAAAACTCTCACCCCGTGCTGCTGCGATCAAAGCAATGAGCCAAATCTCAGGTCCCGTTATCGCAATTGTCTTGGTTATGTGTGCCGTTTTTGTCCCTGCAACTTTTATGGGTGGGATGACGGGACAATTGTATAAACAATTTGCCGCAACGATCGCTATATCTGTTGTCTTTTCCGGCTTTATGGCGTTGACGTTTGCCCCCTCTATCGGAGCATTGATTCTCAAACATCACGAAAAAGAGCCTGCACGCTTTTTCCGCTGGTTCAATCGCATATTTGGCAAAATGACCGAAAATTATGTACGTCGTTCAGGGTGGATGATTCGTAAATCATTTATCTTTTTGATCATCTATCTCTCGACGTACTTTTTTATCGGTTTTTTCCATAAAACCCTTCCAACCGCTTTTTTACCGATGGAAGATCAGGGATACTTCATTACCGCAATTGTCCTCCCTGATGGAGCTACTGCGAACCGAACCCTCGAAGTAGTCAAACAAGTCGAAGCAATTTTGGGAGAGCAAGAGGGAGTTGCCAAGTTTACCGCCATTACGGGTTTAAACATTCTCACTTTTTCACAAGAGCCAAACGCTGCGGTTATTTTTACCCGTCTCAAACCGTGGGATGAGAGAACGACTAAAGAACTGAAGATTTTTGGCATTTTAGGCTCAATCGGACCTAAACTGGGAAGCATCAAAGAGGCAAAAGTTTTCGCGATGCCTCCACCTCCGATACGCGGGATGGGACCTTCGGATATGTTTAGTCTGCGTATTCTTCAACCCGGAGACAACAACGTTACACGCCTTTTCGAAACGACCAATACATTTTTGAATACATTGCGAAATGAAAAAAGCATCAAAAATCCGTTTAGTACGATGAATATCACAACCCCAACCCTCGCCATCGAGGTAAATCGTGAAAAGGCCAAAATGCTCGGTCTTTCCATTGCCGATATTTTTCAAACACTCCAAGCCTCCATCGGTACCATGTATGTCAATCAGTTTGACAAAAATGGTAAAACCTACTGGGTACAAATGCAATCCGATGCACCCTATCGTGCAACACCCGAAGATATAGGCAGAGCGTGGGTTCGTTCTTCATCAGGAGTGATGATCCCTCTCTCAAGCGTAGTGAAAGTCACCATGTCCAGCGCGCCCTCTTCTATCGAACATTTTAACGGTGTTTTGAGTACAACCGTAATGGGTTCACCTGCGCCCGGATACAGTTCAGGTGAGATTATCAAAGTGGTCGAAAATGCAGGCGATACGCTCCTGCCCAGTTCTGCAAGTTACGATTGGGATGGTCTATATCTCCAAGAAAAATTAGTCGGTTCTAAAGCAATGATTATTATGGCATTTGCTCTTATTATGGTATATTTGATTCTTGCAGCCTTATATGAGCGCTGGACACTGCCAATATCTATTATGTTGGCGGTTCCGTATGGTATTATGGGAGCGTATGCCGTAGTATGGCTTATCCCCTTTTTGAACAACAACGTCTTTTTCCAAATCGGTCTGCTAACCCTTATAGCCCTCTCGGCAAAAAATGCAATTTTGGTCGTCGAGTTTGCCGAAGAACAGCGCCATGCAGGAAAAAATATCTACGATGCAGCGATGGAAGCGGCACGACTGCGTTACCGCCCCATGATGATGACGTCCTTCGCCTTTTTGGCAGGGATGCTTCCGCTGATTTTTAGTTCAGGTGCGGGTGCAGGAGGGCGTTTTTCCATCGGGATTGCCATGTTTGGAGGGATGTTGGCCGCAACGTTTATCGAGCGGTATTTTATCCCTTATCTGTATTACTGGGTTGCCACATTTCAAGAAAAAATAGCTCCACACAAAGAGGTCTCTGATGAAAACTAATATCACTCTTTTCGCTTCTTGGGCACTTTTGCTAGGAGGATGCGCGATTGGTCCTGATTACCAACGACCCGCAACCGTTACTCCCGATGCCTTTCGTTACAGCGAAACCAACCAAAGTATTCCCATAAACGCCGCATGGTGGAAAAGCTTCAACGATGAGCAACTCACCAAAAATATTGACCAAGCACTCATTAACAACTTTGATCTTCTGAGTGCAGACGCTTCGGTGGAAGCAATGCTTGGAAAATTTGATACAGCTAAATCTTATCTTTATCCCCAAATCAACGCAAATGGCTCATTAACACGTCAAGGCGTTAGCTCAACGGATACCTATCAGCTAAGAGATGGAGTCACGTCCACCTACGCAGCCAACCTTTCCCTTACCAGCTATGAGATTGATCTTTTCGGAAGGGTTCGCCGTGCGAATGAAGCTGTACGTGCCCAATTGCTCGCCACAGAATTTTCACGCCAGACGTTGCGTATTGCTATTAGCACAAACGTCGCGGCTTCGTATATTAGACTCTCTTCGCTAGAGTCTCAAAGCAAACTGGCGCATGAAAACATGAAAGCTTCGGAAGAGATCTATAATCTCAATGCGTTAAAATATAAGTACGGTACGATTGCACAAACCATTTTATTGCAATCGCAATCAGAACTCCAAAGCGCCAAAGCAACATTCTCTCAATTGCAAGCTTCTAAAATTGGTGAAGAAGCAACCTTCAATCTCCTCTTAAGCCGTAATCCTAGAAATGTAGCCACCACACCCCTTGATAAAATTACTCTTCCAGCGTTGCCAACTGCCCTTCCATCAGAAATATTGCAACATCGTCCGGATATTGCTCTCGTAGAACAAAACCTCATCGCTGCCAATGCGAAAATAGGTATCGCTCGTGCAGCATATTATCCCAGTATCCAGCTAACGGGCATGGCAGGGATACAGAGTCTGGATCTGCAAAATTTTACATCGAGTCCTACAACATTATGGAAAATACTCCCTACTATATCTGTCCCTATCTTTGCCGCAGGACGAATTAAAGGAGAGATAAAAACCGCTGAAGCAGAACACAATCAAAGCCTTGCAAACTATCAAAAAGCGATTGTCAATGCCTTCAATGATGCCGATAATGCCATCGGACAAAATGCCAAAGCACAAGAACAGCTCCTCTATCAAAAAGAACGCAGCAATGCCATAAAAACGGCATTTGAACAATCAAAACTCCGTTATAACGCGGGTACTATCGCATATAACGATTTACTCATCATTCAACAACAATGGATTAACGCACAGCAAAGTTATTTGCTCGCGAAACAAAACACATTGATTTCAACCGTTAATTTATACAAAGCATTTGGGGGAGGATGGGACAACAACCAAAATATCCCTATCCCGAATATGTTGCCTGCTGGACGTTAACAATCGCTCTTAAACAAGAGCGATAGCATCGATTTCAAGCAATGCATTTTTAGGAAGGGTTTTAACGGCAACAGTAGATCGAGCAGGCTTGTGATCCCCAAAAGCAGTTGCATACAATTCATTAACCGCCACAAAATCATTCATATCATCTAAAAATATCGTTGTTTTAACCACTTTATCCAATGAACTTCCCGCCGCTTCCAAAACTGCTTTTAAATTCGACAATACTTGAGCACACTGCTCTTTGACATCACCGGTAAGCATCTCACCACTTGGCGTGAGAGCAATTTGACCCGATGTAAATACCATACCATTGGCGATCATCGCTTGAGAATATGGCCCGATTGCCGCAGGAGCATTAGGAGTTTGAACACTTTTCATCATATTTTAAACCTTTATTTTTTGTATTTTAGAAGAGCATCATCAAGAACAGAATTATAATCTTCTGTTCCCCAAAACCCAGGGATTGAATAGAGTATTTTACCGTTACGAGGATCGATAAAATAACTCATTGGAACCATTTTTGCACTTAAATTTTTAGGATAAATGCTTTTATCTTTCGTTACATTAACCGCCTGAAACGAGAGATTGATACGCGACACAATCTCATCATCTTGAAGCGTAGTAGATTCAAGCTTACGGCACCATCGGCACGTCTCACTCGTAATAAGCACCATCAGAGGCTTTCCCTCTTTTTTAGCTTTGACAAGAGCTTGATCGTATGAATTGTTCCAGACTATCTCTGCCCCAAAAGCGCTGATAGTGAGTAAAATCACTCCTAATAGTTTTTTCATAATTTTCCTTTAAAGATCACTATTTTATCAAAATCGTTTTATTAATAAACTAAAAATTTTATACAAGTCCTGAACTTCAATAACAGTTGTTCGCTCATTGGGAGCATGAATAGTGTCATTTATCACACCAAATTCAATCACATCGATACCATACGATGCCACAAAACGTGCATCCGATGTTCCCCCTGCTGTTGAATGTTTTGGGATTATTGCACGCACTTCTTGTATGCATTCGCTCAGCGTTCGAACAATATGCGTGTTGGCATCGGTCACAAAAGGGACAGCAGATTGATCGAGACTAAGCGTATAATCTAGCCCTTTGCACTGTTCTTCAATGAATATTTCTATCTTTTTCTTATCCGTTTTAGTCGAATTACGGACATTAAACATCATTTTAAGCTTTCCGGGAGAAACATTCGTTGTCTCGATACCGGAGCGGATGTCCGTAACAACCAACTGTGATGGAGCAAAATACGCATCTCCTTCGTCCAAAAAAGCTCCTGCAATGTTTGCTAAAATAGGTGCAATCTGGTGAATAGGATTGATCGCTTTTTCCGGATAAGCGGCATGACCCTGTTTCCCGTGAATTTCCAAAACTCCATTAATAGAACCTCTGCGTCCGACCTTAATAGCATCACCAAACACTTCCTCACATGTTGGTTCTGCAACCACCACGGCATCAGGAAGTAAATTATGCTCTTTTAAATATTTTAATACTTCAATCGTTCCAAACTTCGCCGGTCCCTCTTCATCGGACGTTAATAAAAGTGATAACATCCCATTAAACTCCTTTATTTCTTTAAGAGCTTGAACAAAGGCGCTGACTCCGCTTTTCATATCCTGTGCACCGCGTCCATAAATATATCCATCTATTTCAGTAGCCGCATAAGGATCACTATTCCACCCCTCTCCAGCGGGAACTACATCGACGTGCCCTGCGAAACAAAGATGTTTACCCTCTCCAAAACGACGATACGCAAAAAGATTTTTAACCCCTTCCACATCCATACGAACAGAAGTAAAACCCTCCAGATACTGCTCTACAAATTCAAGTATCCCGCCATCCTCAGGAGTTTGACTTTTTGAGCTGATTAATTTTTTAAAAAGTTCAATAACATCCAAAATTTATCCTTACAATATCTGTTTCATAAAGGTGCAATTATAAACGGTAACCGATTGATTTTGCCTTTGATGTGCTAAAATGAGAAAAATATAATATTTTTAAAGAAAATTATTTTTTGATTTGGTTATACTTATATTTTGAAACTTAAATTTTTTGCGCCCTAAGGACTTTAATAATGAAACGACCTGCCCCAGTTGATCAAGAAATACTTTTTGATGGACGAAGTCTCATCTCCGAAACCGACACCAAAGGGATTATCACTTTTGTAAATCGTAAATTCACCGAAATGACTCTCTACAGCAAAGAAGAAGCGATTGGTCAACCTCACAGTTTACTGCGTCATCCGGATATGCCCAAAGCCGCCTTTGCCGGAATGTGGAAAATCATTGAAAGCGGAAAAACATGGGAAGGATATGTCAAAAATCTTCGAAAAGATGGAAAATACTACTGGGTTGTTGTTAATATCGTCCCAAAACTTGATGAAGAAGGTGGCGTTGTTGGCTACATTGCTTCTCGTAAAATGCCGGATCGAAGCCGCCTTAAAACCATCATTAACCAGTATCAGCAAATGATAGACGAAGAGAACTAGTTCTCTTCTTTTAATAAAATAGAAATGTCATTCATGGCAAGAAAAAGCTGTTCTTTCGTTTCAAACTGTATTTCGATGCGATTAACAGGAACCTCTCCCGCTGGATCAAAATCACAAATCAAGACATACGCTTCAAGAACAATCTTATCTTCTTTCATTTGTGCCCATTCCAAAGAAACCGATGCTCTCTCTCCTCCGGCACTGATAAGAGCTGCCGGATAGAGCCGTGTTACTTTTCCAAGATCGATTTCATATTGTTTGTATTTATATATCATTGGTTTCCAATCTCTTTTAAACTATAGTTCGAACGAATCCACTTGTAATAAAGAGCCGCAACAGCAAAAGCGCTTCCTAAAATAAAAGCAATCACCCCAAGCCCAAACTGTTGATCAACTAAAAAGCCAATGAGCAAGGAAACCAGCCCTCCTGTCGCTAAAAAGATCATATCATTATAGGCAACCACCCGCCCATAATAGTCATAATGCGTATGTTCCTGCAAAAGCGTATATGTATATGACCACAATGTAGTCGTCACCAATCCAACCAGTACCGAAGCCACTAAAGATATATAAAAATATTCAATAACAATACCCCAAAAAATAATTGCAAGAGCTTCTGCAATCAGCAAAAATTTAAGCCGATGCAGATTAACCCATTCCCCCAATAATAATGGTCCAATGGTTAGTCCGATAGCTCTAAACGCATTCACTAGCCCAATACCCAGAGATACAGCTACAATACTGGTGTAATACTTTTCCACGCTCAGCACCACCAAAGCGTCAAAAGCCGTAAATCCAACCACTGCGTGCAGAAGCATTAAATGCATTACGATAGGCTCACGTTGAATGTAGCGAAAGGCATCTCCCATCATTGTCAAAAAACGTTCGTTATTTTTCTTTATTTCAATCTCGATTTTTAGTATAAGCACGAGACTTAAAACGACGATAAAAAGTACTGCGTCCAATAAAAAAGCATACGTAGTCCCAATATAATAGACCACAGCACCACCCAGTGCCATTCCAAACGTATACGAAAAAGACCAAATGATTGAGTGAATTTCATTAGCATATTGCAATGCTTTACCTTCTACAATTTTTGGCAATAAGGACATTTCAACCGTAAATTGAAAACTTGCAGCTCCCATGCGAATGAATACCAGCAGATATAGCCACCCAAGCATGGACACGTCTTCAATACTAATTAACGACACCGTAGCCACAATTTCTGTAATAGTCAGGAAGATCATCAGTCTTTTAGGGGAAATTCGATCAATAATAACACCGCTCAAAGGGGCTTGAAGCACTCCGGCAAAAAAATGAAGCGCTGCTACAAAAGCAATTGTTGATGCATTCACATGCAACTGTATCAGCAACGTATAAATAGCCACATTGCTAAACCAAGCACCAAAATAGGCGATAAGCTGAATAAGTGAAAGCCTCGCAAGTAAAGGCTCTTGCAATAATAAATTCCAGTATCGTTTCATAATCGCAAGAGTATCATAAAAAATTAATCACAAAATTAAAGTTTTTATTTTTTATGGCGATTTAGCTTATAATAAATTGCTTTGAATGAAGCGCAAGGAGATTTCAGATGGAAATATTACAGTCAACTGCAAAGATGCAACAATCTCAAATGAATACAGTGAAAGTTGCTCAAACGCAATCAGCACAGAGTGTACAAGATATACAAAAGACACAAATTCATCAAGAAAAATTGGCTCAGCAAGAGACAAGTGCCAAAAGTGAAAAAGTAGGTTCTCAAGAACAAATGGACAAACTCATTGACCAGCTTAACCGCTCACTCGATCCGTTTAGCACATCATTACGCTTTGGCTTTGACAATACATCTGATGATTTTTATGTTTCCGTCATTGATACACAGCGTAATCAAGTACTAAGACGTTTCCCGCTTGAGCAAGCAGAGCAATTGTTACCTAAAATGCAAGAAGTAACGGGATTACTTTTCGATCATAAAGGTTAAACGCCACTTCTTTAAAACTGTATTACTGTAAAATATTCAAGGAATTCATTATGTACAATAACAATTTAGCCTATAACACTTATACTCAAAATAATGTCGGAGTAGAATCACCTGAAAAATTAATTCAGATGATGTACGAAGGAATTTTACGCTTCAATATGCAAGCGAAGCGCTCTATTAACGAAGGAGATATTGAACGACAAACCTATTGGATTAATCGATCAAATGCAGTATTCGCTGAACTTATTAACATTCTTGATTATTCACAAGGTGATGTTGCTCATTATTTATCAGGACTGTATCATCACCAGTTACGACTTTTAATTGAGGCAAATATTCAAAATAATTCTGAAAAACTTGATGAAGTTAATCGTGTGATGAAAGGGCTTTTGGAAGCATGGAGAGAAAATGTCACTATGGCTCAATGAACTTAAAAAAGCAATTATTCTTAAAGATATATCAAAACTAGAATTATTATTAGACCAAACGCCTCAATTTTCGTCTCTTCAGGAGATGGAAGAGACGGCTTATCTTCTTTATAACGCAAAAATATTTTTAGAAAGCGAACGCTCGCTGACCCTTCATTCACTCTCACAACTCAAAAAGACCCTTGATTTTCTCAAAGCAACTGAAAATCCAACTTCTTCTTCCGTCAATCTCAAACTTTAACCGTTATCTCATCTATTTTTTGCTAAAATCGCCCCATTTACTTCACGTACGTGGAAAATATACTCATAGGATAGAATGATGAAAAAAGAGGTTAAAAAAGTCGTACTCGCATATTCAGGCGGTTTGGATACCAGCGTTATCCTCAAATGGCTTCAAGATGAATATCAATGTGAAGTTGTCACCTTTACTGCTGATATTGGGCAAGGTGAAGAGGTAGAACCGGCTCGTGCAAAAGCAATTAGCCTTGGTATCAAACCGGAAAACATCTACATCGAAGATCTCCGTGAAGAATTTGTCCGTGATTACGTCTTCCCAATGTTTCGTGCCAACGCTATTTATGAGGGTGAATACCTTCTTGGAACATCCATCGCACGTCCGCTTATTGCCAAGCGTCAAGCAGAAATTGCTCGCATTACCGGAGCCGATGCCGTCAGTCACGGCGCAACCGGAAAAGGAAATGACCAAGTCCGTTTTGAAATGGGCTATTTGGGACAAAACAGTGCCTTAACCATCATTGCTCCATGGCGCGAATGGGACCTTAATTCACGAGAAAAACTCCTAGCCTATGCAGCAGAGCATGGCATTAAAATTGAAATGAGCGGAACCAAATCTCCGTATTCAATGGATGCGAATCTCTTGCATATTTCATATGAAGGGGGAATCCTCGAAGATCCTGCATCAGAGCCTGAAGAGAGTATGTGGCGCTGGACAAGTTCCCCTGAAAATGCTCCGGATGAAGCGGAATATATTGAACTAGGGTACGAAAAAGGTGATCCAATCAGCCTAAATGGCAAATCTCTTTCTCCTGCTGTGATGTTAGAACAGCTCAACATTATCGCAGGTCGTCATGGAATCGGACGCGCGGACATCGTCGAAAACCGTTTTGTCGGGATGAAAAGTCGCGGATGTTATGAAACACCTGGCGGAACCGTGATGCTCAAAGCGCACCGTGCTATCGAATCATTAACCCTAGATCGTGAAGAAGCGCACCTAAAAGACGAGCTTATGCCTCGTTATGCAAAACTTATTTATAATGGTTTTTGGTTTGCTCCGGAGCGTGAAATGCTGCAAGCTGCTATCGATAAAACACAGCAAAACGTTCGCGGTACCGTTCGATTGAAACTCTATAAAGGTAATATTATGGTTGTCGGACGCAGCTCTGACATCTCTCTCTTTAACCCTGAATACTGCACCTTTGAAGAAGATTCTGTTTATGATCAAAAAGATGCCGGCGGTTTCATAAAACTCAATGCATTACGCTTCATTATTGCCGGTAAAGCACGAAAAAATAAATAAAGGATAAAAGAGATGAGTATTATCAAAATAGACATGAATTCTCCTGAATTTCAGGCTGAACTTGAAAAAACAATTAAATTTACAGATAAAGTTGTCAATCAATTTAACTGGGTTTATAATCCTCATTCTGAGATTAACGAGGGAGTCCAAATGGGACTTGCTCGTAATAAAATGATGTATAACAAACGATTTTGCCCATGCTATATGGTTGAAGAAGTTGATGGTGTTTACAAAAGCAGCGATAACAGACTCTGTCCATGTACACCTGCTATTGAAAAAGAGATTCCCCAAGAGGGAGTCTGCCACTGTCAAATTTTCTGTACGCCGGAATATGCGGCATCTTTAATGAAATCAGAAGAGATTGAAACCATTACCCATCAACATTCACGCGGTCTTACAACCGAAGAATGCGAATTTTTACTTCAAAAAAGAAACATCGATGCAGATGAATTAACTTCTCTCTTCGAAGCACGTGAGCTTGGAATGGTTAGTTTTAAAATGGTCGATGTACGTGAATGGATGGAATGGAAATCTGGTCGCATTGAAGGGGCTGATGTCCTAATCCCAACCAGCAGTTTTTTTCAAACGCTTAATGAAGCTGAACTCAAAAATAATGAGAACATTATTGTCTACTGTCACGTTGGCAGCCGAAGTGCTCACTGTCAACGCATCCTAACCGATATGGGCTTTACAAAAGTCTCCAACCTCGCACATGGAATTGTTGGTTATAACGGCAAAATCATTCGCGGCTAATTCAAGGAGTGTCATGAAAGTATTATTAACTAAAGATGTTAAAGGTGTTGGAAAAACAGGTGAAATTAAAGAAGTAGCAGACGGTTACGGTAAGAATTTTCTTATCGGAAAAGGTCTTGCACTTCTTGCAACTCACGAAGTATTAAAAAAATACGAGTCCGATCAGCGTAAAAAAACAGCCCATGAAGCTGCTGAAATTGAACGCTTAAATGCTATCAAAGCAACGCTGGCAGAGATAAAAGTAGTTATCAAGAAAAAACTTGGCGATACGGGACATCTTTTTGGTTCCGTCACTAAAGATGAAATTGCTCAGGCATTACATGATCAATACGCTATCGAGATCGATAAAAAAGAACTGGATGCAAAACACGGCATTAAAACCGTTGGATTACATGACTTAGACCTTAAACTTGGGCATGGAATTCACGCGACATTGCATCTTGAAATCCAAGGTCTCTCGTGAACAAAGCAGGATTTGTCGCCCTGATAGGACGACCCAATGCTGGTAAAAGTACCATGATGAACTGGATTCTAGGGGAAAAAATTGCTCTAGTAAGCCAAAAAGCCAATGCTACACGTAAGCGTTCGAATGCTATCGTTATGCACAATGACGATCAAATTATTTTTGTGGATACACCAGGGCTTCATCAAGCTGAAAAACTTCTCAATCAATACATGCTTGAAGAAGCACTCAAAGCCATTGGGGATTGTGATATAGTTGTTTACTTAGCTCCTGCATCGGATAAAACCAGTTATTATGAAAAGTTTTTAGAAATCAATGGAGATAAGCGTAAGCATATTATCGTTTTGAGTAAAATTGATCAAATATCTCAAGCTGATTTACTTAAAAAAATTGGCGAATATAATCAATATAGCGATAAATTTGAAGCACTCATACCAATGTCTGTGACTAAAAATGTGGGTAAAAATGACTTACTAAATACGATCGTCAAATATTTAGATGAATCTCCCTATCTCTATGATCCTGAGAATATTACCACCGAAATGATACGTACAATCTATAAAGAATTCATTCGTGAAGCCATTTTTGATAACATTAGCGACGAAATTCCCTACGAATCTGACGTTTTAATTGACAAGATTGATGAAGATTCCCCAACAGAACATATTCGAGCGACCATTATTGTCGAAAAAGAATCTCAAAAAGGGATTATTATTGGTAAAGGAGGTGTTGCCATTAAGCGCATCGGGAAAAATGCCCGTGAGAAAATTGAACGTCTTTCCTCTAAACCCGTTTACCTCGAACTTTTTGTATCGGTTAAAAAAGGGTGGACAACCGACAAAAAATTCTTAAGTGATTTAGGATATGAATGGTAAAAAAACTTTTATTACTTCCCCTTTTCATAAACTCTCTTGTTGCAGGGGAGGTAATGGATCTTTATCGCAGCGGAGGAATGAATGCTATTGCCAAAGAGATCGACCACGGACTTGGTGATTCAAGTTTTTGGCATTCAAAAATTTCAAATAAAGATCTCAAATTTGGCTATTATGAAGCCACAGATACCCTGCTTGTATGCGAAAAAGATCAACCAAGTTTAAGTTTATATCGTAAAGAAAATAAAGGGAAACAAGAACGCTTTGCCCTTTTAAAAACCATTCCGGCATTTACAGGAAAATATGATGGAGATAAACTAAGCGCCGGAGATCGCCGTACCCCTATTGGAATTTATTCTCTGACCCAAAAGCTATCCACCGTAGACCCTTTTTATGGACCAATGGCATTTGTCACATCTTATCCCAATTTATATGATCGTATTCGAGGAAAAAGCGGCGACGGTATTTGGATACATGGGCAACCGGCCTCCGGTGATCGAGATAATTTTACAAAAGGGTGTATTGTTATTGATAACAATGAATTAAGCAATCTTGATCAAAAAATTGATTATAAAAACACACTTCTAGTTATTGATACCAAACCTAAAGAAAATTTAAACGTCCCCTACGCAACAATCATCGCGCAGCTCTACCAATGGCGATATGCATGGAAATATAATGATTTTCAGACCTATCTCTCTTTTTACGACACTACTTTTATCCGTCATGACGGAATGGAATATTACGATTTTAAAAATTATAAACAGCGTATTTTTGACAAAAAAGAGTTAAAAGAGATTCTTCTCTCCAATCTCAATATTATCCCTTATCCAGGTGACCGACAAAATCTTTTTATGGTCACGTTTGATGAAATTTATACCAGCAACAATTATACGTTCAGCGGACCAAAAACTTTAATGCTCCTCCTTAACACCGATAAATCTATTTCTATTCTTTCTGAGCTTTAATATGAAAATAATCGTATTTCTTCTTTTTGTAACATTTTCATACGCTCTTCCTTTTTCATTTATAAAACACGAAACATCCAAAAATGACGGACCGACATTATTAGTTATAGGCGGTATTCATGGAAATGAGCCGGGAAGTTATTTTGCCGCTTCCATCCTTTCTCAATACTACACTATTAGTAAAGGAAATCTTTGGATTGTACCTAATCTAAATGCTCTTAGCATTGCAATGAACAGTCGTGGTATTCATGGGGATATGAATCGAAAATTTGCCGATATCAATGCAACCGATCCTGATATTAAAATCGTTAAAGAGATCCAAAAAATCATAACGGATCCCAAAGTCGATCTTATTTTAAATTTACACGATGGTCATGGTTTTTATCGAAAGGAATATCAAAATACTATTTTTAATCCTAGTGCATGGGGGCAAACGTGTGTTATAGATCAAGAAGCACTCGATGGAGATCACCCGTATAAAAATTTAGACAAAATTGCGTTAGCCGTTCAGCAAGAAGTCAATGACGGTCTCATCGAAAACCATCACTGTTTTGCCATACGTAACACTAACACCCGTTTTGATGATGAAGCGATGAAGCACTCTCTCACTTTTTTTGCTATTAATCAAAATAAACCGGCATTTGCCATCGAAACCAGTAAAAACCTTCCTACCCTCAATGAAAAAGTCTTTTATCAATTACGCGCAATTGAGGGTTATATGCGTTATATGGGGATTGAATATACGCGATCTTTCGATTTAAGCAGTGAAAATCTTAAAAGTATCCTAAAATATGATGGAAATGTTACAATTAATAACACAACAGCACTGAATTTTGAAAACTTAAGAAATGAATTAAGTTTCATTCCGTTACAATCAGAGAGTAATGAATTTAAATTTTCCCATCCGTTGGGATTTGTAGTACAAAAAAGTAATAAGTATGATCTTTATATTGGGAATAGAAAGACAAGTTCACTAACACCAAGTTTCCATGAAACAAGTATGCATGATGAAAATGTTACAATTGAAGTTGATAACAATCAAAGAATCATCACTTTTGCTACAGAATTTTTAGTAACTGCCGATTTTAAGGTTATACTTCATAATAAAGATATTCGAGTGAATATAATTGGTTATTCACCTAAAAAAGGGACGGATGAAGCTAACATGCGTGTTAGCATGAAAGATTTAGATCCTAAATATTCACTCGATCGAGACCATCAGGTTTATCGAGTTGAGTTTTATAGAGGCAACCGTTTTTGTGGGATGATTCTCGCACATTTTAAACAGGACACGAAATGAGCATACAAAATACATTTTCCACCATCCTATCTGCCAACCCATACCGAAAAGATTTTTATCTTAGTACGCTTAATAGCATCACGGATATAGCATCACCTTCCTTTTCAAAAGAGCAGTATGCTATTTCTTTTTTAAATACAAAAAGTTTTATCTCAGCACTTGTCGGGATAAGTAAAAATGTCCCCGATGATGACATATATGATGCTTTAGAAAATAAGGTCTACGAAGAGCTTGCTTTGGATATGGCAGTAGAATATCAAATTCAATACGTTGAAGCTCTCAATCGTATTAGTGAAAATGAAAGATTTTTTCATGTTTTCGTGGTTGATCCTCTTTTATTAGAACAAGAGTTTGCACCCATTATTGATGCCATAAAGTACATTGATCAAATTGTACCAGTGGCATTATTGCTTAAATCTTTATATGTTAAAGATTTTATTGAATCCAATGGTGCTCACGGATTTATCTATTTTCAAGAAAATGATGCTTTTTTTGCTGTTTACAATGAACAAGAATTTATTTATACAAAATCACTAAAATACTCCCTTAAACAAATGCATGAACGTTTTTGTGAATTACTGGGCGAACCGATTGATCTAATTACTTTTCAAAATATTCTTGCATCTCAAGGATTTAATGCCAATAATCCTGAATATCAAAAGAATTTTCTCAAACTTTTTGGCGAAATTTTTCTTCATATTAATGATGTCATTACCTACTCAAAACGAGCTTTCGAAATAAAACAATTTGAATCAATTTATATTGGGGCATCTGTAGGCTATATCAGCGGCTTAGATGAATATGCCCAAACCTATCTTGGTCTAAAAGCACACCCATTTGACTTTGATTTTGGATTCAACACAGGGGAAAAGAATGTTGATCAAATTCATCAACTTATGCATTTGTATGCCCGACTTGAATCAAATGAGCGCTATGAGTGTAATTTTACCATTTTTCACAGACCTCCCCCATTTGCAAAACGTGATAGTGGAAAACTTATCCTTGTTACAGCAGCAGCATTAGCTATAGCACTCTTTTACCCTGGAACGTATTGGGGACTTTCTTATGTTGAAGAATTTCATTATGCACTTATGAGTCAAGAATACGAACAAGTACATATTGATAAGACAACACGTGAAGCTACCGTAAATCTCAAACTTGCCACTAAGAATACAGCTCAAGGTCATCTTGATGAGCAAAAGAGTTCTTATAAACAAAAACAAGACACTCTGATCCAAGTTCATGATAAAAAAGTAAATTATCCCATGAAAGCAAAAATTGTTGCTGACTTTTCCCGTAGTTTTAATCAATATAGGGTTAAATTAAATTCATTGGGATACACTGAGACAACCAATGAAGAAAACAATATTTCAAGTAAATTTTTTAGCTTTATGCTTACGGCTAAAAATACACAAGATATTACGGCTCTGCTAAAACATTTAACTGCAACCAAAAAAGATACCTATGATTTTGATTTAAAATTAATCTCGTATGATGGTAATAATACAGGCTACCTCAGTGAACTCAAGGCGGTACTCAAATGACATTAAATATCGAAAATTATCTTTACAATCTTGATCGTACCCTTTCACTGAAAAGTGATCGTGACAAAATGATGCTTTTTGGAATGATTTTTGCCGGTCTTTTTACTTTTTCTTATCTTTTATTTTGGGAAAGTGCAGAGGCAGATTTTAAAGCATCACATGAAAAAGCAGTTGCTATGGAAAGTGATTTAAATAACGATAAGCAGTATTTAGAGAGCAATCCGCCTGAGCGTATTACCCAAATTGAGCAAGAGACAAAAGCCATTGAATTAGAATATCAACACTATATTCAATATAATACTTACATCAAAGACAGATTAGAACAAATTTCTTCACTCTATTATGACGAAGTTATTTGGGGAGCTTATTTAGATTCTATTTCTAAATATGCAAAAGCCCATAATGTTAAATTAACTCGATTTGGTAATACTCTGACTACTGACAACGGTTCTTTTGGGCACGTTTTGGATATTTCTATTTCTACTGATGCACCATTCAAAAATACACTCAAGTTTATCAATGCACTCGAACAGAGTACTCTTGTTGTTGATTTACATGATTTAAATATGACAGCGGATAAAAAACTAAAAAGTGAGCTTAATATTTCAGTATGGGGGATTGTACGACAATGAAGACTTTTGCATTAATGCCCCTCATTATTTCTATAACACTGTGTGCCAATAATGATATTAACTCGCCAATGGTACTGCCAAATACTGAAAATGTAACAGTTTTGCAACCACAAAATGACAAAGAATTACTTTGGGTAGATGAACAAATCAAAGCAATTGTCCCTTCTCGCGTTGGAATTTCCGATGGCTTTATAAATTCTCTCCATGATCCTATCAAGTATATAACTCCTGTTCGCCTACCTGGTATTAGCAATGGGTCAACACTTCTTGCCCCACCAAAATTGGGAAGTATGTCACTTCTTCCTACTATACCAAAAGTCCTAGTAGAACCATTACGATTGCAGGCCCTTATGAATAAGTCAGCCCTTATCAATGGCAAATGGTACAAACTAAACGATACGGTACGAAGCTACAGCTTAATTGAAATAAAGCAGAACTCCGTCTTATTAAGTGGTGGAAAAAATCAGCCTTTGATTTTATTCCTTCGTAAATCCAATAACAACATCACCATAAATACAAAATAGGATAGCAACATGAAATTAGTATTTAAACCCACTACGCGAGCACTCTTATTATCTGTAACAACAGCAGCACTGCTTGCGACTCCAATGAGTGCAGACTGTACGTATGAACTCTTTAACATAGCCTCGGTCAAAGGAACTAGTGTCGGTGAATTCATTGACCAAATTAGTGATGAATGCGGGATGAGTGTTATTGTCGCGGATTCTGAGGCTGAAAACATTCTCAAAAAACAGATGAATAAAACGTATCTAAAAAATCTGACCATCAATGAAGTATTGGATCTTATCATCAAAGAAAATGATTTACAATACACACTGCAAGATAACGTTTTAAAAATCACTTACCTTACTACTAAAACATACAATATCGACTATATAACGACAGAGCGTAAAGGAACAGGCAGTACCAACATCCGGTTAAGCTCAAATTCAGGTACTTCAGCAGGTGCTGGAACAACCGGAACAACTTCTTCGACAAATTCACCAAGCAATAGTGCATCCTCGGAATCTGGAACAAATATCACAACAGTGGATGAAGTGAAATTTTGGGAAACATTAGAAAATGAGGTTAAAAGTATATTAAGTCGCCCCGAAGATCAATACAAACAAGCGAAGTCAACCCCTAGCTTAGATTCAAAAGATAAAACAGCAGAGGAAGACGACCGGCATAATATTTTTATTAATAAAAATGCTGGATTAATAACAGTTACCGGTACGGGTAAACAAATTAAACGTCTTGATACGTATATCAGCGATCTTGAGAAAAAAATGCAAACTCAAGTCATGATTGATGTTAAAATGTACAGTGTTGTATTTAATGATGGATCAACAACAGGTATTGATTGGTCGCAGATCTATAACCTTCAAAACTTTAAACTCGGGTTCGATAAAGCCAACCGAACCAATGTTGAAGGAAACACTTTTTCTACTGCTTACGAGGGTGATAAAGTACAAGTAACGGCGATAACAGGAGGAACACCTGCTGCTCCAACGTACGGGTTAATGGATCTTGCCGGTGTACGGGCTCCCGTGGATGCCATGTCAAAGCTTTTCACTCTCAGCAACAGTATCAGCATTAACAATCTCCTCATGTTTCTGAAAACGCAAGGAGATGTTTATGCAATTTCAAATCCGAAAATCATGACACTAAATAATCAGCCTGCACTTATTACTGCAGGGACAGAATTATTTTATAAAACCTTAACTACTTCAACGCTAGCCGGCGGATCAACAGGAACACAGTCTTCAACTGAGGTAGTCAGCTCAGTATTTTCAGGTGTTCTTCTAGATATTACTCCTGAAATCTCAAAAGACGGGACGATCACCTTACGTATTAACCCGTCTGTTTCTGAAACAGCCAGTGCACTATCAGCTGACAATTCATTGCGTACCATGCCACCCGATTTAAGTCGTCGCCAAATATCCTCAGTCGTATCCGTACAAGATGGCAGTCGTATTGTTCTGGGTGGCTTGATTAACCGGAAATCAACCAATAATATTACTAAAGTACCTTTTCTTGGGGATATTCCTGTTTTAGGCTACTTGTTTAAACAAGAAGGAATCAGTGAAAAAGTTGAAGAACTTGTTATTATTATTGAACCCCATATTGTTAAAAAAGATGGTTCGAATGTAGGGCTTTCTGACTTAGGCTACAGTCGTTTAGCCCCTGCAATGGAAAAAGATCAGATAAAGCAAGCTGTACTAGTCAAAACAGATAAAAGAGACATTAAAGAAATGAAAGAGGATACTAAATAACGGATGGAACATTCGCTGTTTATAAAGCCAAAAGAGCTATTTATAGATATAGTTAATCCTCGTGACTATGTTCAAATCGACAGCGTTTCACATATGTATCAAAATTTAAAATCTTCAGTGCAAAAGCCACTTAAAATGATTTTACTTTATGGAAGACCCGGAACCGGTAAAAGCATGTTATTGCACAAACTTCATCATGACCTTTCAAAACATCAGAAAGTTTTTATGGTGGACATACCTATTATTGATGAAAGTGATTTTTTACGTGTTCTTGCTCAAAAAATTTATGGATATGTAAACAGAGAAGCAATTACTCTTACCACTTTCTTAGAACTTGCAAGTGCGATTAACTATCCGCAAACTCCTATTGTTTTACTTGACGAAGCACAACTCTACAGTTCTGCTTTAATGGAAAAAATTCGACTTATTTCTGATGCACGAGCATTAAAATTTGTTATTACCCTTCATAAAACGGATGATGAGGACATTATTGCTAAAGAACATTTTCAAACACGTATCTGGGAGAGCATTGAGCTACAAAATGCTTCACCTGAAGAACTTAAAATTTATATTCAAAAAAAATTGCTTAAATCAAATTGCTTTGACGTCGCCAACATGATAAATGATAAAAATATTAAAATAATTAGTAAACTAACCAAAGGTAATTATCGTGATGCCAACAAACTCATGTTCTCTCTCTTTTCTCTTTATGCATGGTTTGAAGAGCATCAGCCCAGTAAAATAAATTATACTTCACTTAGACCAAAATACATAGAAATGGCTGCCATTCACACAGGTCTTATACGTGCTTAATATACCTTCACTAGAACGCCGATGGCTTAAATACAAACTAAAACAATCTCTTCCCTACATAGCATTCGCTATCACGGCTTTAATTCTATGCGTCACTATCATTATAATTTTAAAGGCAGATACTGCGATTTCTACACAGAGTGTCAAAGAACTGGCTACCATAAAAACACCCCCTATTTATGAATCTCCTATGCTTCTTGAGCCTTCTATGCAGTTTGTACAATCGCTTCCAGCTCCAGTACCGGATACTGTACCGTCAAATCCTATAAAAATCATCCCTGAGATAGTCGCACCAAAAAAATCAGTATCCAAAATCCCAATATCTCAGACTAAGCCGCTGCTAGCATCACCGTCCATAATACCGATAGTCGTTGCTTCAGCCAAAAAAACTTCTACGATTAATCGAGATACAGCAGCCTTTGATATTCATGAAATCGAGGAGCGTTTTCAAAACAATTCTAATCCTCATCTAGGACTTTACATCGCGCGCTACCATTATGATCACGGTAATTACAATGAAGCTTATAATTACTCTTTAAAAACCAACGCGATTAACAATACCATTGAAGAAAGTTGGTTAATCTTTGCAAAATCAATGGCAAAACTTGGAAAAACTGACCAAGCTAAAAAAACTCTTCAGCTTTATATTTCACAATCAAATTCTGATGCTGCGAAAAGCTTACTGGATTCATTGGATAAAGGCGGGTCTAAATGAAACTATTTTTACTTATGCTATTTATGCTTTTAAATATTTTGAATGCAGACACAGCCGCTAAGATGTATCAGTTGTATGAAAAGGGAGAATATATTGCATCCTGCAATCTTGGTCTGCAACATTTTAAAGAATTTGAATCCAATGAAAACTACGTCTCTCTTTATGCTTTTTCGTGTCTGAAAGCCGATCAAATAGATCGTTTAAATACGCCGCTAATGAGACTAAGCCAAAGCATTGAAGCGCGTGCCAATGCTTCGTATTTTTCGATGTTGGTGATGCAAAAAAAACTGCTTGTTCAAGCTTTGTATGATAATTTATCCCTCAAATCACTTAAATTTCCTACCAGTTCTCATCTTCTTTCTAAAATTTTCACTCTTTACTGTAATAATCCTCAGACAGAAAATACCATTAAAGTATACAGTGATTTAGCGAATAATCGTATTACCTACAAACTGTATCCAATTCTATCAAATGGTCGAAAAACGATTGCTATTGATGAATACTATGATAAAATATTAACATTGCACCACGTGTACTAAGGAATAAATTATATGGACCGCATTACAAACGATTTATTAGAAAAACGCCATATCACTCAACAGCAGATTGATCGTCTTCTCTCAAGAGGTGTTCAAAATGAGACTATTTTAGAAACTTTAACAAAAGTGGGTGCTGTTTCTCTTAACTTTGTTAAACGCTTTGTTGTTGAGCAAATACGATTAGGGGTTTATGAGCTCTCCGTCATTAAAAATTATCATTTTTTGGATGAATCTTCCATCCTAACGTATTTAGCTGAAGTTCTTGAGCTCCCGTTTCTTGATTTGGATTCCATCGATATGGATTATAAATTAATGGAAAAAATCCCTACCGTACAACTCAAACGTTACAATGCATTACCTATTTCTCAAGATGATATGTACGTTCTTATTGCCTTTGCCGATCCACTCAATATTGAAGCACAAGAATCCCTGCAACGTCTTTTTCCTCGCAAATCATTAAAAGTCGGTATTGCTACGGAAAAACAAATTCAAGCCTATCTCTTTAAAATTGAGCTAAAAGACAGCGTTAAAGAGTTAGTTAATAATATTCGCAATGAATTGCGCAATATTGGAACGATTGAAGAACAACAAGAAGCATCTTCTATCTTGCAATTAATTGATGTTATCTTAAAAGCGTGTATCAAAGGTCGTGCAAGTGATATTCATATTGAACCAACTGAGAAAAACTGTGTCGTTCGCGGGCGAATTGATGGTAAATTAACAGAAATATTTATTTTTGACCGTGACATCTATCCCCCTCTTGCTTCAAGGGTGAAGTTATTAGCGAATCTCGATATTGCTGAGCGACGAAAACCACAAGATGGACGTTTTTCCGCCATTGTTATGGAAGCGGAATTTGATTTTCGTATTTCTACATTACCTATTCTCTATGGTGAATCAATTGTTATGCGTATTTTGGATAAAACCAAAGCCCTTGTAAAGCTCGAAGAATCCGGGATGGATTCAGTGAGTTACCAAAAACTTATCAAATCACTTGAATCACCTTTTGGAATTATCCTTGTCACAGGACCTACAGGAAGCGGTAAAACGACTACCCTCTATGGTGCACTCAATGAATTACGAAACGTTGAAGACAAGGTCATTACCGTTGAAGATCCTGTCGAATATCGAATGAATCTAATCCAGCAAGTTCAAGTGAATGCAAAAGTAGGACTCTCGTTTGCCGATGCCCTACGATCTATACTTCGTCAAGACCCAGATAAAATTATGATCGGAGAGATTCGTGACCACGAAACACTTGAAATCGCCATTAAAGCAGCTTTGACCGGTCACTTAGTTATTTCTACCCTTCATACCAATGATGCGATTAGTGCTATTCCACGTATGTCAGACATGGGAATCGAGCCCTATCTTATCAGCGGGGCACTGATGGCGATACAAGCACAACGTTTAGTGCGCAGAATATGTAAATATTGCAAAAAAGAAGCCGATATACCTTTACTTTTACGAGAAGAGTACAGTGCATATATACCTCATAACACTATTTTTTATGTAGGAGCCGGCTGTAAAGAATGTAATGGTTCAGGATATATGGGGCGTGAAATGATCTGTGAGGTGTTACCTATATCAGAGGCATTATCCAGTCTTATCGCCCGAGGCGGATCAAAAGATGAAATATTCAAACAAGCAAAAGAAGAAGGTTTTGTAGGGATGTTTGAAAATGGAATGGCCAAAGCAGTTCAAGGGGTAACAACCATAGATGAAATATTAAGGGTGGCAAAAGGATGAAATACTTTGTAGTAACCGTTCTCAGTAAAGGGAAAAGAAATGAATATGGATTATATGCTGAACATAAAAAAGAGGCTCATTACCTTGCAAAAATTAAATTCTCAGGTATTATTTTAAAAACAAGAGAAGAATCAGCACCCCTTGAAGATCAATTTAAAAAGTTTAAAGAGACCATTTTTACTAATCTTAAAAAGCGAAAACTTAAACAAGACTCACTTATTGCGGCCATTCGTCAGCTTGCCGTTATGGCAAATGCAGGGATATCAATTCATGACTCCCTTCATGAAATAGCGGATGTTACCACAGACAAAACACTTAAAATTGTATTGGGAACAATGGCGGAGGACATCAACGCAGGTCATAGTCTTTCCAAATCTGCTGCTAAGTTTAGTTATGAGATTGGAACTTTGAGTCTTGCAATGATTGAATTGGGTGAAAAAACAGGTAATATGTCAGAAGCACTTCATAAACTCGCCGATATGCTTGAAGAAATTCGACGAAATATTATTAAATTTAAAAAAGCCATGGCCTACCCTCGTAACGTAATGATCGCCATGGCCGTGGCTTTTACCATACTTATTTCCTATGTTGTTCCACAATTTAAAGCTATTTTCGAACAATTACATGCTGAACTTCCAATGCCCACCAAAATTTTACTATTTTTAGAACATCTTTTTAACACCTACGGATTATATGTTTTAGCAGGAATTTTTATCTTTATCTTTTCTTTTAAATATACACTCGAACACAATAAAGAATTTAGATACAAATGGCATCAGTTTTTACTCAAAGTGTATTTGATTAAAAATATTATTATGTTTTCAACCCTTAGTCGTTTTACTCTTGTTTTTTCTGAGCTGGTACGCGCTGGTATACCTGTAGCTGAGGCTCTTGAAACTTCCACAGCTATGATCGACAATCTCCCTTTGCAAGAACGCTTATTAATTGTTCGTTCAGCCGTTGAAAAGGGAAGTTCATTACATTCAGGACTTAAAGAAACGCATTTATTTGAAAACATGATTATTCAAATGATCTCGGCTGGAGAGTCAAGCGGTCAGTTGGATGCGATGCTTCAAAAAGTAATGGAATATTACAAGATGCGTTTTGATGCTATCATCGATGGACTCTCTGAAGCAGTTGAGCCTATCATGCTCTTTATTATCGCAAGTATGGTTATTTTGTTGGCTTTGGGTATTTTCTTGCCTATGTGGGATATGGGAAATGCTGTTAATGGGCGAAGTTAAAAAGAGGTCAATCTACCTCTTTTTTGTGTACTAAAGAATTATAAGTCTCATCCTTTGGTATCAGACCTGTCTCAAATAAAAATTGAGATGAGACAAAGTTGCTTTTTTTAATTTTGTCATATTTTGCATAACTCAAATAAAGTCGATCTTTCGCGCGGGTTACCGCCACATAAAAAAGTCGACGCTCTTCCTCGATACTTCCACTACGGCTCATCAGTTTTCGATTTGGAAAACGCCCATCCATCAAATCAATAACATACACCTCTTTATATTCTAACCCTTTGGAAGCATGAACACTGAGCAAATGGACACCTTCCCCTTGAGTTAAGTCCTGCGATCCTAAGACCATAGCATTCAAAAAGCGCTCATGCTCTTTATAAGGTCGTGAAAGCTCAAATAAAATGGTACATTTTCGGCGGATTTTCTCTTGGGATTCACTTTTAACACGTTCATCTATCGATCCATTTTCGGTCATTGCACGCCTATGTGACAAATGCTCGATTACATGTCCATAAAGATTTGAGACCGCTATTTTTTGGACTGCTTCTTTGGGTAATTTAGCGTCGCGAAGCTTTCGAAATAACATAAACAAATCATGCAAAAAAGTGGCTGATTCTTTCGTAAGCTTTGCATGTTTAAGAATGGGATTTCCCATAAAATTTGGGTCAAGCCCTAACTTTGCAAATCGCCCTGCACTACCAAGCTCCGCGTAATCATCAAACAATCCCAACTGATGATTAAGTTTACGTTTTTCAAAGGGGTTAGTGATGGAGGTATCAGGGGTATATAATCCCCGTAAAAAAGACCCTTTACCAAGTTTTTGAAGTGCCACAAACAGCTCTTTAGCCACTGCACTTCCTACCCCTTTGGCATAATCAAACAGATGTATAAACGCCATCATATCCGATTCATTCACGAGCAATGTGTACATGTCCAGCAACGCTTTGATCTCTTTAGAATCAAAAAAACTTGTCCCTCCACGTCTGCGACATGCAATCCCCATCTCACGCAATGTTGCTTCAATCCCATCCGCTGAGGCATTATTTCGAAAAATAACGGCAATCTCATCACGAGCTGTTGGCGAATCCCCGATTAAACGGGTAATACCGTGATATTGTTCAAACAGCTCCTCATAAATCAACAACGATGGTGCCTGCGCTTCTCCCGTTCGGGTTACTTCCAAAGCTTTAGGGTAAATGCGTTCATTATACGCGATGACCGTATTGGCAAGAGAGAGAATCGGAACCGTTGAGCGGTAATTTTTATTGAGTGTATAAACCTTTGCATCAGGGAAATTGGTACTAAATGAGCCGATAATCGAAATGTCTGCTCCATTAAAAGCATAAATACTTTGATCATAATCCCCAACACAAAAAAGCGAAGGCGGGCGCATAGCATTAATCAATGTCCCCTGCAAAGCATTGGTATCTTGATATTCATCAATCAATACCTCTTTGTACCCCAAATCATTTTGAGATGCCAAATGACGCATTTGAAGCAATAAATCATTGAAATTTACAAAACCGTACTCTTTTTTGAGTGCTTCGAATTCATCGATAATATCCGCATAAATCATGGCATACACGGCATGTTCATCTTGGCGTGTTAGTATCCACTCTTCAAAATTAATCTCAATTTCGGTATTTTGATAAAATGAATACACATCATAAAGATAATTGGCACCATACGCAGGGGTAGCATTATCTATATGCGAAAAAGTCCGTTTTTCATAAACACTTCGAAAAAGTGTTTTAAGTTCACGAGGTTGTTTTAAAACCACTTTCCCTTCTTTACGCTTTAGCCATCGATAACTCACCGCATGAAATGTCCCAGCATCGACCTTCGAAGCAATCTCAGAACCAAAAAATGCAGCGACACGCTCTACCATTTCCTGAGCTGCTTTGTTGGTAAATGTCAATAATAATATCTCTTCGGGTTTAACATCTTGTGAAAGGAGATAGGCAATACGCCCTACAATCGTAGAGGTTTTACCCGTACCTGCTGAAGCAATAATAAGGTTATGACCATACGGTGCCGTTGCGGCTGTATGCTGTTGAGAATTGAGACGAGAAAGTGGCAAGAAGCTCCCTAAAGCTTCTAAAATAGAAGCTTATTTAAAATTTTTAATTGGTTCAGCCAATGCATATTCTGGATGATCTTTTGCATCCAATATTACTTGTGCCATAGTTGCATTATCTTGGTTAAAAATCAATGGAGCGAGGAAATTAACGCATGATTCATCCAGCGGATTTTGAATAATAACGACATTATATACGAGCACGTTTGATTTTTCATTAATATTAAGCAAAATACGCATAGAAGCTGGTACATCAAAGGAGTATTCACGTAATTTATACGGATCTGCAAGTGTAAAACTAATATCTGAATCTTCACCACTTTTCAGTGTTAAAAATAACTCATCGATAGGTGTGATTTTTACTGTAGTTATTTGATCAAATCCTAAGATCGATGACTTCACTTCATATTGCATGATTGCTCCCAAATGTTTAATAGCCAATAAGAGCAATAAGTGTTCCCCCTAAATTTTGGTATAATTCGCCTATATTTTCCTATTTAAGGCTATTTTATGTCCGCTACTCACTACGATCCCAAAAATATTGAAGAAAGCTACTACCCTATTTGGGAAAATCGTGGTTACTTTGAAGTGGACGGGAATAAAACCATCGTAAAACCTAATAAACATTTTTCTATCATGATGCCTCCTCCCAATGTCACTGGACGACTTCATATCGGGCATGCTCTTACTTTTACCCTTCAAGACATTATCGTTCGTTACAAACGTATGGACGGCTACGCAACGCTTTGGCAGCCGGGAACTGACCATGCCGGTATTGCTACTCAAAATGTTGTGGAAAAACAGCTTTTAGCCCAAGGAACAACCAAAGAAGAACTCGGTCGTGAAGCATTTTTAGAACGTGTTTGGGAATGGAAAGAAGAAAGTGGCGGGATCATGGTCGGACAGCTCCGTAAACTTGGAGTTTCTCCTGCTTGGAGCCGTGAGCGTTTTACCATGGATGAGGGACTAAAAAGCTCCGTAAAAGAAGCATTTGTCCATCTTTATAATCAAAACCTCATCATCCGTGGCAACTACATGGTCAACTGGTGTACGCATGATGGCGCACTCAGTGATATCGAAGTGGAACATGAAGAGCACCAAGGGCATTTTTACCACATGCGCTATGCTTTCAGTGACGGCAGTGGTCATATAACGGTTGCTACGACTCGACCTGAAACTTATTTCGGAGATACTGCCATCATGGTTCATCCGGATGATGAACGCTATACTCATTTAATCGGTAAAAGTATCACTCTCCCCCTCATCAACCGCGAGATCAAAATCATTGCCGACAGCCATGTTGATATGGAGTTTGGAACGGGTGTCGTTAAAGTTACCCCTGCCCATGACACCAATGACTACGAAGTAGGCAAGCGCCATGATTTGGAATTTATTACGGTCTTTGACGAAAAAGGTATTTTGAATCACCATGCAGGAGAGTTCGAAGGGCTGGAACGTCTTGCCTCTCGTGAAATCATCGTCAAACGTCTTAATGAAGCAGGATTTATTGAAAAAATAGAAGATCACGTTCATCAAGTAGGACATTGCTACCGTTGTAAAAATATCGTTGAACCGTATATCTCAAAGCAATGGTTTGTCCGTAAAGAAGTCGCACGTAATTCGATCGATAAAACCAATGACGGCTTAGCTCAGTTTTTCCCGCCCCATTGGATCAACAGCTACAACTCATGGATGGGAGAACTGCGCGACTGGTGTATCTCTCGACAACTGTGGTGGGGACATCGTATTCCTGTATTTTATTGTAACGATTGCGATCACGAATGGGCGAGTCTCGAAGAGAATCCGCACGTCTGTCCGCATTGTGCAAGCACATCATTTACGCAAGACCCTGATGTTTTGGATACATGGTTCAGCTCTGCATTATGGCCTTTCTCGACATTGGGATGGGGTAATGGTGACGTGAGTGCTGATGCACTGTTTCAAAGTGAAGATATGGCAAAGTTTTATCCCAACAGCCTTCTTATCACAGGATTTGACATCCTCTTTTTCTGGGTTGCGCGAATGATGATGATGGGAGAAAGTTTTACAGGAGAACTCCCGTTTAAACACATTTACCTTCATGCCCTTGTTCGTGATGAAAACGGTCAAAAAATGTCAAAATCCAAAGGCAACGTCATCGATCCTCTGGATATGATAGAGCAGTACAGTACGGATGCCTTGCGTTTTACCCTTGCTGTTTTAGCGGCTCAAGGTCGTGATATTCGTCTTAGTTCTGACAAGCTGGAACAAAGCCGCAACTTTACCAATAAACTTTTTAACGCTTCCAAGTTTTTACAAATGAACGTTGAAACCTTTAAAGATTTGTCCCAACAAGAGATTACTACACCATTGGGTCGCTATATGCTAAGCCGTTTTAGACGTGCTACGGCTGAGACGAGAGGATATTTGGATGAGTATCGCTTTAATGATGCGGCTACTACCCTCTATCGCTTCTTGTGGAATGAATTTTGTGACTGGGGAATCGAGCTTGGAAAAGCTTCCAAAGAGAGCGTTCATGAGCTGGGAAGTATCTTTAAAGAGTCAATGAAACTGCTACATCCTTTCATGCCGTTTATCACAGAGCATCTTTATCACGAACTCTCAGGAACAACTCTCGAAGATGGCAATTCCATTATGGTCATGATGTATCCTGATGATGTCACTATCGATGAAGAGATTGAAGCGGAGTTTGCCATTATTATGGATGCCATTATTACCATTCGTCGTGCTAAGACACTTGTTGACTGCGGGAATCAAAAAATCCCTCTAGCGTATGTAAAATGCAGTGGAAACCATATTATGATGGAGCCCTTTATCGCACGCTTGGGAAAAGTTGAAACCCTGAAATTTACAGACAGTAAAGTTGACAATGCAATCAGTGACATTGGTGAGAGCGTTGAGGTGTATATCCCTACCGAAGCAATTGATTTGTCACCCATCATCGACCGACTAACAAAACAGCGTGAAAAACTTCAAAAAGAAGCGGATAAACTAAGCGGTATGCTCTCCAATGAGCGCTTTGTTGCCAATGCACCTGAATCTGTCATTACCGAAAATCGTAACGGTTTAGCCGACGCGCAAGAAAAAATAGCAAAAATCGACGCGCAACTAGGATCGTTGCAAAACTAATAGCAGAATTTAATCTGCTATTCCCTCTATTTCAATCGTCATTTTGACCTCATCACCCACAACAACTCCACCTGATTCAATTGCTTTATTCCAACTCAAGCCGAAATCTTTGCGATTGATTTTACCTTCCAACGTCAAACCTGATCGTTGATTTCCACTATTATCAGTCATTACCCCGCCTATATCCATATCCAATACTACTTTTTTTGTTATGCCATGCATGGTTAAATTTCCAGTAACTTTTTTTCCCTTTTGAGACAGCATTGCAAATGTAATCTCAGGATATTTTATTACATCAAAAAAATCAGCACTGCGTAAATGCTCATCACGTTTTTCAATTCCAGTATTTATAGTCGATGCTTTTACGGTACCGCTCAATGATTTAAGTACGCCCTTCTCCAAATCATACGATCCGCTAAAACCGCTAAAATTACCGCTTACTGAACTAATCATCATGTGTTTTACTTTAAATCCAACACTTGAATGAGAAACGTCTACACTATAAGGTGCAGCACATAACGACATTGATCCCAGCAACAAACTCGACACAACCGTAGCAATAAAATGATGCTTCACAGAACTTCCTTTAATTAGAAAAATTTATTTATTGTAGTGTGTTTTTTAGAATGATTTCTTAACTCTCGGTTAATGGGGAAAATATTTAAGCTTTGCTATACTTTTGCAACTATCAAAAAGGTATATTATGGAACTTTGCGTCGCACTGGATCTACCCACAATGCAAGAAAATTTAGAACTTATTGAAAAAATAAAACACTATCCCATCTGGCTAAAAGTAGGACTTCGCTCTTACATTCGGGATGGGAAACCGTTCATTGATGCGATTAAGCAGATCAATCCCGATTTCAAAATATTTCTCGATTTAAAACTCTACGATATTCCCAATACAATGGCAGATTCAGCCGAATCCATCATGGGACTTGGTGTTGATATGTTTAACGTTCATGCCTCTGCCGGTCGTAAAGCAATGGCAGAAGTGATGAAACGGCTTCAGCCCTACGATAATCGTCCGTTAGTTTTAGCCGTTACCGCATTAACCTCTTTTGATGAAAATGAATTTACTCATGTATACGAAAAATCCATCGCTGATAAAGCCGATCAATTTGCGCAAGATGCTCATGAAGCTGGACTGGATGGAGTTGTGTGCAGTGCGTATGAGAGCGCTTCGATCAAATCCCTTACTTCTAATGCGTTTATCACCCTCACCCCCGGTATTCGACCATTTGGTGAGGATGCCGGAGATCAAGAACGTGTTGCAACCATTGAAGTGGCTCATAATGCAAAAGTTGACTTTATCGTCGTAGGACGACCGATCTATGCTTCTCAAGACCCTGCTTTAGTAGTACAAAAAATTATTGCCAGTTTATAAGATTATCTTGCATATATTAAGCACCTATTTAAGGTGCTTGTTATCTAAGCCTGACTATAATTACGCCCTCTTAGACATATACGGACGAGTAGGAAAGCGGCTGAATCCACCTCCCTGCTAAGGAGACGTACTGGCAACGGTACCGAGAGTTCGAATCTCTCCTCGTCCGCCACCTAAATTCCCTACATTACGAACTTCAAAAGACTTACAAAAAACAGCAGTGACACTATAGTGCCATAGCATTGACACCATAAATATCAATCGACTTATTAAACGGTTTTCTCTCAGCTGATATATTTCTCGTATAACGTTCAAACAGCATTTGCGGTGTCGAGTGCCCTAATATGGATGCAATTTCATTAACACTGTACTGACCGCTCATTAAAAGATTGGTTGCGCACGTGTGCCGCATCTCATACATACGACGATAATCCAACTCACACTCTTTTAAAATATCCGTCCATTGGTTTACACCTATAGTCGTGTAGTCATAAAAGGCTTTGCCGTACTGACTAACAAATACATACTCTTGATTGCCATTGAGTCTTTTCTGCTCTTCAAGAAAAGGAACTAATGAGTCAAAAATCGGAATGTATCGGATACTGCTTTGAGTTTTTGGTGAACCTTCAACACCCATTGATCTAGATGCACAAACATATAGTTCACGTTTGTCGAGATTAACGTTTTCCCATTTAAGTGCAATGATTTCTCCAACTCGCATTCCCGTCATAAATCCTAACGCAAGATAGTTTTTAAACCACCCTTGTGCTGTATCCAAAATGAGTTTAACCTCATAGGGCATAAACGGAACGATATGAGGTTTTGTGATCTTCAAAGCGTCCAGAGCATCCATAGGATTTCTCCCTATCTCTTCATCATGGAGAGCTTTTTTAAAAATGCCCCGAAATACACTTTGATAGTCTTTGACCGTTTTTGCTGTAAAACGTTTTAAAAGATCATTTCGCCATTTCTCGACATGAGATACTTTCAAATCTCTTATTGCATCATCCCCAAAAAGTGGAAGTATTGCATTATCAATAATAGACAAATAGCGCCCATGTGTCTTAGGAGCAGTTATCTGCTTCTTTGATTCCATGAGCAATTCAGCGTAATAGCGCACCGTTTTAAGATGCTCTTTTTTGAGTGTCACTCTTCCTGTCATTATCCCCATTTTTAGTTGGGGAATGAGGTCTTTTTCGACCTTTTTGACATTGGACGGTGTCCACTCCAGACCCGTGGTTTTCCTGATTCTCGCCCCATTGACGAATAAGTCTATCCACACTCGATTGTTTTTTTTGAATACTGACATTGTTTGACTCCTTGGATTCCTCCCAAAGCCAAGTATCCAGACGCTCTTTTGCAAAAAGTATTTTACCTGCTTTATCTGAATAATGTACTCCGAGAGTAAATGTTTGATCGGCGATTTTATGGCGTATGGTATGGGGTGATAGTCGCAAATACTCCCCTGCCTCTTCTACTGTCATAAGGGAACGAACTGCTCCTATGATAAGAGCTTTAAGTTCGTCAAAATCCTCTTTGGTAATTAGCTCTATTGTTGCCATAGTTCTAACTCCTTTTGCCCTACTTTTCTTTGGTAATATTCTTGTTCAACAATTGCCAAATGCTTAACGATTAAACTTGTATCGGGAATTGTTTGGGCTAGCTCCTGATGGAGTGCTTTTGTGAGTGCCTTACAAGCAAGATCAACATCGCTATCGCTCATGCGTGACGGTTCAGGCGGAAGTGTGGGAATGGGGATAAGATTACGAGTTAAGAGATAACGAGCCTCTCCCGTATCAAAGATAATCGGGACAAATGGTTTGACAGCCAATTTTGCTTTGGGTGATAGCCACAAACTGCTCTCATGCAATATTTTTCTTATCTCATCATGATGTACAAGAACTGTATTCTCTTCCGCTTTGGTTACGAGTGTGCGAAATTCTTTCAAGAAATCACTTGCTTTATACTCTTTAAGTTTTGGAATTAACCGTTCAAGCGGTTTGTCTGCTTGTGGATGAGCATTAAACGTATAGGAGCTATCGAGATATTCCCATAGCGGATGCGTAGAAGCACGATGCAAACGTCCGCCGTCAATATCTTTTTGGCTGATTGTTGACATATCGCCAAGACGTACTATTTTCATAAAACGGTGAAACAGTGATTCAGCATTTTCAAGCAGATCATCAAGTGAGCTAATACGGTATCGTTTTAAAAATTCTCGGTGACATTCAAATTCAAGATTCCATAATTGCTTAGTGGGATTAATACCATGTTCTAAAAAGTAAAGACCCATTATTTCGTATTTAGCAGAACCAACCAATTCGGCACGTTTGTCATATATACGCAGACGAAAGGGAGGCTTACCAATATACATGGTTTCATATCCGATTTTAGAGCCGAATATTTGAACGAATTTTTGTTTTCGGGTGATAATATCAATTTTGTCTATCACGCTTCCAAGATCGTATTGGCAAAAAATATTCAGATCAGCACGGGTGACTGTATAGACTGGGTTGCTTATTGATGCCAATAATGTATTATTAACGTAATCAAGTAAACCTTTTAAGCCTAATAGATAGATTCCACTTGCTTGAAGCTGAACGCGTATATCTTGTACTCCTTTATTTTTGAAGGGGTCTTTAAATCCGACACGAAGCCAACCTGCACCATCTCCAAAGAAATAGAATCCCTCTTTATTTCCATAATAAACGAATTCCTTTTCAGCAATCGTTGTATAGTGAGAATTAGCAGGAATAAAACCGCCCCATATTGCTTTCTTGTTTTCAATTGCAATAGCCATAGCACCATAAAATGTTTCATAAGCACAATTGGACTGTGCGAAATAATACAATGAGTCAATTCCGCCTATTGTCGGAAAATCATAGCTCCCTGATGGAGCAACTTTATTTAAAACCTTTTGTTCCTCAAATGCAGGAACTTTTATAACAGAATTCATTTTTAACCCTAGTGTTAATAGGGTTCCAAAAATCCGCGTGTTTTAATCCTAATTTGTCGTTTGTACTGGGGTATTACTATATACCCCGTTTACACTCTTATCTAACGCCTCGATGACCTGACCGAAACTTAGAAACTCTCTGTCTCGTTGTTGCCCCCACGGCAAAGCCGTGGTGGTCTTTTTAAGAGAGAAAGCTCCGCCTTCTTTCTGCTAAGGGCTATAAGCCCACGCAGGGGAGAAAACGGCGGAAGAATTGACAATAGTAAAAAATCTTTGGTGTAGTCTTATTTGTGTGTGTGTTTATGTAGTGTGGGGCGATCAGGCGGCTTTTATTTCATTTTCTTTTCGCTTGGCAGCTTCGTGTGTCATTAATTATTGTGTGTTATCTGCCTATTCTTTTCTTTCTTTTACGTTGCCTGTCTATAATGTGTGTATTTTATTTTGTCTGTATGTTTTACACCTAATTGCGATTCGATAGAACCTTTTATATTTTGACCGATGAATCGGTACGGGACAAGTTTAGCGGGTTTGATAGGAAGTGTCAAGATATATGGTATATTACTGAACTTGTAAAGTTAAAAAAATTGTAGGTATATAAATGAGTAATCCACATGTTTCAAGATTAAAAAAACATTTTCCTACATATATTTATCCTACAATATCTACATGTTTAATAGACCATAAAGGTGTAGGCGCAACTATTTTAATTTGTTGTGCGATTGATACATTGGCTAGTTATGCGGCATCAAGTCCTAGTCATCAAGGTAACAAGAAAAAATTTATCAATTTTGTTGAAAAATATTTTTCAAATGACTATGATCCTGAACAATTTTATAAAATGGTCAGATGTGGACTTGTTCATTCATTTAATATGGAGCATACCTACACTATTTTGTGTTCAAAAGTAACTTGGGCGCAAGAGCTACATCTCACAACATCAAAAGAATTTAATTATCAAATTATTTTAAATCCATACACATTATTTAGAGACCTAAAAAAAGCGCATAAAGCATTCATTTTAGATTTAGAAAATGATATAGAATTACGAAAGATTTTCAGTAAGCTATACATTAACAGTCCTATTTTAAAGCAACAAACACGAATAATAAAAGCTGTAAAAAAAGTATCTCATCAAAATTCCATACTTGATAATTAACTAAAGTGAAAATATGACCAATCAAGAGCAAATACTTTTTTTGAAAAAATCTTATACAGACTTAACACATATAGTTGAACATATCCGTACACCAGATGCTATCAACAAATGGAAAGCTATATTATTACCAAAATTAGAGGGAAGTAACAAAATAAAAATTAGCAGAATCGAAATTTTTAGATATCCTCAAAATTCATACAATTTTCATATGGAGTTAGATACTCATGAATTGAATATAGCTAAAGCAGTATTAAGAGACATTGCTTTTAAATATTTGGATGTAAAAACAAAAGAAAACATTGAAGCCCTGAAATTACTTAAAGCTAGAGAAGAAAATATAGACTTTGAAATGCAATTAGCAGAAATGGTTTGTGGAGATAATACAAAATTTCCTTATAGATCTTCAACATACTTAACAGAGTTCTTTCAAAATCTAGGTTACAACTATGTACACAGCGGGGAAACAAGAAAATATTGGGTAAAAAATATTTTGGAAGAATTAAACATCAAAGAAATACATATTTTAGTTTCAACTGGACTATTCCGGCAAAAATATTTTCTTGATTTTGCTAAAGAGAAGTCATTAGATTCAAAAATATTTTTCAAAAATGCTGCAAATGAATTTAAAGAATTTGTTCAAAATTCAGTTGAATGTAATAAGCATTTTGATTTATCTAGCGTACTTGATATGAATGTAAATATTGAACTATTATTCGATCATGAAGCCAAAACATATGATAAAGAATTAAATACATTAATTGAGGAAGCAAAAGAAAGATTTTTCAATCCTAATGATAAACAGATTGCTTTAGAAAAGCTATGGGATGCATTTGAAAGAATTAAAACATTTTATTTATCAGAAGGTCTTAAAAAAAGTCAATCTGCCGAAAAATTAGTTGAAACTATTTCTAAAAAATTTGATAAGGATTTTATAGACCATGAATTTAAAGTGCTGACTAAAATAGGTAACGAGTATCGTATTCGTCATCATGAAATGGATAAATTGGAATTAACTATAGAGCATCAAAACTATTTTTTCTTTAGAATGCTAACACTAATTGATCTGTGCTTAGTATTTTTAAATGAAAGTGAAATCGAAGATACTCACATCTTTTAAAAATCAGTAGACAACTTTAATAATTCCTTTGATATTTTCAGTTAACTCTTTTTTAATGAAGTAATAAATGCTTGTAATAACGAAGTGAGTTTTAGTGCCACTATAGTGCCATAAGCAGAAGCTAAAATAAATCAAGATTGTGCAAAAGAAACGCTGGAAATTTCGCTTTTAGTGAGGTTTGTTAATATTGCGTGAGGATTCGAATCTCTCCTCGTCCGCCACACTTAATCCCCTCCAACACAATCCAAAAAGACAAACACAAACCCCTTAAATAAACACTTTTAAAGCTATTTAGCCTCTAATACGTATTTATCTGATACAACCACATCCATATTCTTAATGTACTTTCGTATAATGCTTACTTTTCCTCTCGCACTACTCCATCCTCAACCCTCAAAATCCGATCAAACAGTGGCAGCATGCGCTCATCGTGAGTGACAACGACAATAGCAACCTGCTGTTCATGGGCTAGTTTTCGCAGTAACTCCATGACGGAAAGTGCTCTCTCACCATCCAATGCGGCAGTCGGTTCATCGGCAAGGATGATTTTAGGATTATTAGCAAGCGACCTTGCGATAGCTACCCTTTGGCTTTGACCCCCTGAGAGCTGTGAGGGCATTTTCTTTTCTTTGTCCCCTACTCCCAAATACTCCAACAGTTCTCTGGCTTTGGCGTTAGAATCCTTTGTAGACACCCCATTCATCTGTGGGACTAAGGTTACATTTTCCAATACATTCAAAAAAGGGATCAAATTGTGTGCCTGAAAAATAAATCCGATATTCTCACGGCGAAGCTTGCGCTCATCATGGATAAGCCATTTTTCGTCGTACACTATGTCACCATTTAGGACAAGTTTTCCGCTTGAGGGTTCCGTGATACACCCTATCATCGTAATAAGCGTTGTTTTTCCCGAACCGCTGGGACCTAGAAGCGCCACCGTTTCTCCTGAAAAGATCTCGAATGTCGCCTCTTTAATCGCAGTAACGGCACTCTCACCTATTCCGTACGTTTTTGAAATACCACTCATGGCTATTATTGGTTTACTCATTTATCCCCCAATCGCACTGGATGGATCAACACGAAGTGCCGTACGAATACCCGAAAGGGATGCCAAAATACTCACGATAATGATCACAATAAAAAGTTTTAGTGCATCAGTAGGGATAAGGATGACCGTTTTTGGGAAAAAGTTTGCGCTTGCATTGGCAAAGATATTTCCACCGATAAACGCAAGAATTCCCAGTAATAACGATTGCTGTCCAATCATCTTCGTAATGATGATATTGGGTGCTCCTATGAGTTTTAAAATGGCTATCTCTTTCATTTTACCGATCGTCATCGTGTAGATAATAAGCGAAATAATCACCGACGAGACGATGAGTAAAATCACGGTGAACATCCCTATTTGTTTAGCAGAGCGTTCAATGAGATTTTTAGTGAGAATATCACTCTGTTCTTGTGCCGTATAGACTTCTTGATGTTTCCATCGCTGGATTTCTCTCGCAACTGCTTTAGGATCAAAACCTTCTTTAAGAGTCAAAACAATCGTATTGACCGTAGAGGTTGAAACGCTGTTTCCTCCACGGAAGCGGTCATTGCGAATTTGCTCGTTGCTAAACAAAAATTGCAGCTCTTGCGCCTCATTTAGATCCAAATAAATCATTGGATCACCGCCTGAAGAGACGGCTTTGTGCGTCATTCCTACAACCGTATACATTTCACGTCCCAGCGGTATGGAATCTCCGAGCTTAAATCCCGTTTTGCTATCGACGATGATCTCTTTGTGGGGGATTTGGATGGAACGTCCAGAACTAAGAGTATACGGCTCATAGCCGCTAAATACATCATAGCCCAAGGCAAAGACCCGTATCGGCTTCTTAGCTTGAAAAATTTGGAGGCTTTGAAAGGTGATCGGATGCACCTCATCCACCCCTAAAAATCCTTTGAGCGAATATTTGAGATCTTCATGGAGTCGTGAATTTTCGGCAAAAGGTCCAAGGGTATCTTTTTGTACCACCCATAAATCGGCTGCTATATCATTGGGGACGATCATCGAGTCGTGCACCATTCCCCGATACACACCGATCATAATGAGCACCACACCAATGAGCATCCCAACTCCCAGTGCGGTGACGATAAACTTACCCAGCGAATGAGCAATATCACGTTGTGCGAGATTAATCATAATTTTATTTTTGCTTTAGATGAAATATCGATAATCGTTTCCGCTTGCTCACCGATATGAATCGGATTTGGAAGAGTATCTAAAGCAATATAGACAACACGCTCTTCCGTAATACGGTCACTCTCCACCCCGATTCGAACCACTTTACCTGAAAATTTCTGATCCGGAAACGATCTGAGAGTGACTGTTGCACTTTGCCCTGCTTTTACTTTTGCACTTTGACGCTCATCGATGTAGGTTTTAATCCACAGTGTTTTGGGATTTGCGAGTCGAAACACCGCCATCCCTGCACCTACGGTACTCCCTGCTTCAAAATCACGCGAAACGACGATTCCATCAAAGGGTGAGACTAAGGTCAAATCATCAATTTTATCTTGTTGGCTCATACGTGTCGCAAGGGATTTTTCAATGTCATATTTGGAGATTTTCAGATTTTCTTTGGCGCTTATCAATTGCGCTGCGGCACTTTGCGCTCCCGCTTGTGCACTGTCAAACTCGGCTTGGGTTACAAATCCCCCTTTTAAAAGAGTTGTGTAACGAGAAAGTGTCGTATCCGCTAGAGCCTTTTTGGCTTTTAAATCCTCGATAATCGCATTTTGGGATGCCATTTGAGCACGGCTTTTAGCAATCGTTGCCGTGCTCTCTTGTAAATTTCCGCGCAGTTCTGAGATTTCCATTTTTGCCAGCACTTGACCCTCTCGAATCACATCACCCTCATCGGCAAACAACTCCGCAAGCTTGGACGTTGTTTTGGGAGCGAGTACTACTATCTCTTTGGCTTCTATCGTCCCTACTCCGCTGACAAATATTATTTCAGGTGCTTTACTAACCATAATATCAGGTGTTTTTTGTGCTTGGAGCTTTACGTACACCACAACAACTGCTACCACAAAAGCCACCAATCCTATCCAAACATATTTATTTTTTATCATTTCCATTACCTTCATTGAGTAGTTTTTGCACGTGTGCATACGCACTTATTTTTTGATATTTTACTTGGACTAACTCAGATTCTGCATTGTCTACCGTGCTTTGAGACTCCAATACATCCACATAGGTTGCTAATCCTTGCGCATATCGTCCTCCAATGAGGTGCAATGATTTTGTGGTAGCTTCGATGACACTCTCTTTGGATTTTATCGACTCATCAGCACGTTTGAAATCACGATACGCGCCATATACTTCTTGCCACAATAGACGCTCAACATTCTCAAACTCTTTTTGGGCTATCGTATAGGCAATACGGCTTTTTTGTCCTTCTGCTGAGAGCTTACCGCCATCATACAACGGTATCGTTCCCATAACTCCCGCTTGATAGCTGTCATACGCCGAGAGAGAATTATCATAGCCATATGAGGCTACCAGTGCTACATTTCCGTATTTTTCATTATTTGCCGCATCCGATAAAGCTTTGAGCGCGTCAATAGACAAACGTAAAGCTTTTAGCTGAGGATTATTGTCGCGTAATTTTTGTCGCAGAGTTTCCAAAGAGGTATTTTGAAGGGACAGCATTTCGCAACGCTGATCTAAACTGGCTTGATTGACAGCTGCAAGCTCATCACTTCCGATCAAAGTCCCCAGTGACAAAGAGGCCTTATCGTAGTCAATCTTGGCTCGCAAGGCACGATCTTGCGCTTCCAAAAGAGATGCTCTAAAACGCAACTCATCCGCCTCGGTTTTTAATCCGCTTTTACGCATATTGAGCGCCTGCTTGAACTGACCTTCATAAAATTTTACCGAAGCCTCTGCCGTATCGATCAATGAAGCTGTAACTGCAACACTATAATACGTATTCCAAACTTTCTCGATGAGTTCATTCTGAGTCAATTTTTTCATCGAACCTGCACCCTCTTGCGTACGCAAAGCAGAAGTATATCGCTCACGTGAACGTCCAAAATCCCACAACGAATACGATCCGCTAATGTCACCATGAAAACTATCACTTTGTTTTGTTGCAAATGCTCCATTGGTAGGCATGACAAACGTTTTGGTTGGGAAATAGTTGGCATTTGCGTCGATGCGAGGATACAGCGCCGAATCAGCACTCTTGGTCGTTTCGATAGCGCTCTCGTATTGCAAAGAAGCAATTTGACCATTTGGGTGTGTTTTTAACGTTTTTTCAATCGCTTCCTCTAGTGTTAAAGCACTTGCACTCATACTAAGTAGAAAAAAGGAAAAAGTGGTAATGAATCGCATACAATCCCTCTCTTGATAATTATCTAAATTATATCACAAAATAAAACCCTGTTATTGATCGAAGTCAATCCTTTTAGACTTTCGTAACGTTATACTCCCATACTTTTACAAGGATACACCATGCTAACATTTACAACCAAGCCTAAAAACTACTTTTTGTCTCAGCCCCATCAGCCGTTTTTCCTCTTTGGCGTAGTTTGGGCAATTGTCTCAATGGTCATTTTTACCCTTTCTCACAAGGGACTCATCACGCTCACTCTTGCTGAAAATTCTTTTCATTTTTACAGCCTTGCCTTTATTGTTTTTGTTCAATTCTTTCATGGCTTTTTATTTACCACTTTTCCCCGATTTTGCTCGAGTATGGCAATACCGCAGGACGTTTATCTGCGGATTGTTTGGCTGTATCAAATCGGAGCCGCATTGTTTTTCACAGGAGCATTACTGTGGAACTTACTTGCATGGATAGGGATATTTATTGTTTTATTTGCCCATTCGATGGCAATTTTTACATTGCATTGGATCTACAAAAATGGTCAATCCCCTCTCAAACAAGATCCGTATTGGATACTAATCGCTCACGGTATTGGTATTGCAGCGCACACCGTTTGGTTTATTGCCTACGGTCTTGAACTGTTAGGAATATCTTTCAATATCGTATCTTACATTGCTCCTATTAGTATCAATCTCTTTTTGATTTTTCTCACCTTTACCGTATCCCAACGAATGATCCCCTTTTTCAGCCACAGTTCGGAATCTAAATCCAACTACTTTGTCGAAACCGTTTTTGCCCTCTTGATCGTAAAAACTCTCTTAAATATACTCGTCATTCCTCTCGTAGAAGCCGCAGTCAGTATTTTACTCTCACTGTATTTGTTGCGAGAATTTTTACGATGGAAACTTCCTCTTTTTAAATCACCTGCCATCGTATGGATACTGTATCTCGCTTTGTTTTGGTTGCCAGTGGGATTATTTTTAGGTGCTTTAGGAGAAATCATCGCGTACTTCACCCATATATCATTGCTCTTTATGGGTATGCATCTACTGGTTTTAGGATTTTTAACCACCGTATTGATTGGATTTGGAACACGAGTAACCCTAGGACACTCAGGACAACCACCCCATGCCGACACACTTGCCATCGCTCTTTTTTGGTGGACTCAGGTTGTTATCCTCTCACGTGCAGCTCTCTCCATCGACAACG
Source organism: Pseudomonadota bacterium (assembly GCA_043797085.1). GTDB lineage: Bacteria > Campylobacterota > Campylobacteria > Campylobacterales > Sulfurimonadaceae > Sulfuricurvum. Next base: position 73,266 of record JAZDQA010000014.1, read on the forward strand.
CATTTTCAGCGGCACACCCTTGGATCTTTGATCTCACCGTAACGGCATGGATCATTCTCTTTTGTGTTTGGGGATGGAAATATGGGAGAATTTTGATCTGGGGAAAACAGCGATAACCAAGATTCTTATCAATCAAACTGATCTGGCTACACTTATTAGGACATAGAAATTTAAAGAGTACACACAGCCTAAAATAAGGATATAATATTTCGTAAAAACAATTCTTGAATTTAATTCCAAATATGCAACGCTTTTTATGAGTTATAAGAAGAAAAGAGGACACGATGCTGATTGGATATGCTCGTGTAAATTAGTATTAATTTTAGCTAAGCAGGGTGTACTTTATAAATGAAAAGTCTTAAGTCATATCTTATCCATTCTTTTACCAGTCATAAAATCGAACATACCCCCTACTACCTCATTGCGCTACTGGCTGTTAATATGCTGATTGTGGCAAGTGTATCGATCGGATTACTCTACAATATCGGATTTGAGCGTCAAAAAAGTCAACTAATGGATCTAGTTGAAACGCAAAGTGTCATGATCAATATTGTTGCACGTCAAGCTAATATGAAGCAAGATGCTCAACTTTCAGATACCGAAATGCACACCGTTGCGGCAAATTTTATCCGACAATTCCATAAAGCTTACCCGCTTTACGGAGCGACTGGAAAAAGTGGAGAATTTACGTTGGGTCAACGTAATCATGATTCGATCGGATTTATTCTGAAACAACGTTATTTCGATGAAAAAAATCAGATGGATGTTCCCTGGAATTCGACTTTTGCCGAACCGATGCGTCGAGCGCTGAATGGGCGAACGGGAGTCGATATTATGTTGGATTATCGAGGTGCAACGGTTCTTGCCGCCTATAAGCCGATTCATGATCTTAGTTGGGGTCTTGTAGCCAAAATAGATCTTGATGAAATTCGGGCTCCCTATATCAAAGCGACATGCTACGCCTTCTTATTTACTCTTTTTCTAGCCATAATCGGCAGTATCTTTTTTTGGTTTTTTGTCAATCCTCTGGTCCGTGAGATCGAAGATTCTCGACAATTTAACCGTTTACTTATTTCGAAGTCATCGAGTGGGTTAGTGCTATGTACAAGCGATGGACAAATTATTGATGCAAACCAAGCATTTCTAAAAATTATTGGACGAACTCTTGAACAAATCTTGACGTTTAATTATCTTGATCTGGTTGCTGAAAAATACATTGAAAAAGAAAAAAAGCAGCTAATGGGGCTGATTCAAACCGGTTCGCTTGCCACATGCGAAAGCTGTTGTATCAATAGTGCTGGAGAACTGATCCCAATCAGGCTGTCGGGTGAATTGGTAACGATGAAAAATGCTAATTATATATGGCTAAGCATTGAGGATATAAGTGATTTTAAAAAACGAGAAGCTGAACTGATGCTTTCATCTATTGTTTTTGAAAATTCACAAGAAGCCATATTTATCACGGATAATAAGAAAAAAATTATTAAAGCCAACCAAGCATTTACAATGGTAACCGGGTATTCTCTGAATGAAGTATTAGGACAGACTCCAAGTTTTCTTAAATCTGGGCGTCACGATTCGTTGTTTTACAAAAAGATGTTTGAGGAGATTGCTGCTACGGGCACATGGCATGGTGAAATATGGAACAAACATAAAAACGGTAAGATTTATCCTTCGTTACAAAGCATTTCCGCTGTGTATGATGAGAATAAAAAATTGATCCGTTATGTTTCTATACTTACCGATATCAGCATACAAAAAGCATATGAACAGCAGCTTTATGATCATGCGCATCGTGATACATTAACAGGACTTCCTAATCGTCTCTATTTCGAACAAAAATTTGATCAGACACTTCTTCGTGCACAGTATACGCAGCAAAAGTTTGCTTTATTTTTTATCGATCTTAACCAATTTAAAGAGGTTAACGACACGATGGGACATGATACAGGTGATTTTTTACTCCAAACCGTTGCTAATTCTTTAAAAGAGGGAATACGATCCGAGGATTTCGTTGCACGGTTAGGAGGAGATGAGTTTGTCGTGATCCTTGCAACTATTTCCAATAGCAATGAAGCCGTTCGGATTGCTCAGCATCTTATGGAAAAATCACAGCAAATTATTCAAATTGGAGAGCACACACTACACCCTTCACTTAGTATAGGTATAGCCATGTACCCAGAGCACGGTATTGAAAGATCAGAGTTGTTAAAATGTGCTGATGAAGCTATGTATCACGCCAAGCACAATACACAAGAACATTATCATGTATTTTCCACTTAATGATTCCAAGACTCAAAGGAAAAAGAGATCGGACTAAAACAGAGGCAAATAGTTCTGCCTCTAAAGCTTTATAATAATCCTAATAATGCAATAAGTAAAACTGGCGGAGTAATAACCAGCCCTACTTTCATATACTCGCCCCATCCGATCTTGACCCCTTTTTGTGCCAAAACATGAAGCCATAGCAACGTTGCGAGCGATCCGATTGGGGTCATTTTAGGTCCGAGGTTACATCCGATAATGTTGGCATAGGCTAAAGCATTATTTCCTGCCTCTGCAATGGCAATATCCATAATCATGATGGTGGGCATATTGTTCATTATTGAGCTTAAGATTGCGGATAAGAAGCCTGTTCCGATTACGGCATAGACATTTCCCATACTTTGTAACTCTATAATCAATCCAGCAAGATAGGTTGTTAATCCGCCGTTTTTCAGACCATAAACAACGACATAAAGTCCGATGCTAAACCACACCACCTGCCACGGGGCGGCTTTGATGGTCATAATGGGTTTTGTTGCTTTAAAGTACGTTGCAATAGCCAAAAAGACCAATGCACCGCCCAAAGCAAATACCGAGATCGGAAGATGGTACGCATCACCGATAAAATAACCTATCATCAAGAGACTCAAAAACCACCAGCTGAGGCGGAACATCGTCATGTTTTTAATCGCTGACTCAGGAGATGCCAGTTGCGTAATGTCGATGTGGGTTGGAATGTCTTTGCGAAAATAAATCCATAATACGGCAATCGACGCGAGTATACTGAGAAGATTGGGAAGAAACATCGTTTTGGCATATTCCCAAAATCCAATGTGAAAATAACCCGCTGTTACGATGTTGGTGAGATTTGAGATTACGAGCGGGTTGGAAGCGCTGTCCCCGATAAATCCGCCCGCCATCAAAAAGGCGAACATGGCGAGAGGGTTCATCTTTAGATATTTCATTTTAGCGAGGACAATCGGAGTGAGGATCAATGCCGCACCGTCGTTGGCAAAAAATGCGGATACCAATGCTCCAAGAATCAAGATATAAACAAACATCAAGTGACCGTTACCGCCAGAGAGACGCGCCATTTTTAGTGCCGCCCACTCAAAAAATCCGATTTCATCCAGCACCATGGAGAGAAGGATTATCCCGATAAACGCCAGTGTCGCATCCCACACGATGGAAGTCACTGTCCATACATCCGTAAGGCTCACGACTCCGAGGATCACAGCAGCAACAGCACCGACTACCGCCGTTGTGCCTATCTGCAAACCACGCGGCTGCCAAATGACGAAAATCAGTGTTACTAAAAAAATTGCACTAGCTATTATCATAAAATATTCTCTTCGGCTGGATTAGCAATAAATGCTTTTACTTTTGATTCGATTGTATCACGAACAGCGCGAACTTGTTCCATAATTTCATCATCAGACCCAACAAAGGTTGAGGGATCGGGGAAACTCCACATTATGATTCGGCTGATGCCGGGGAAAATCGGGCAACGCTGTGCCGCTTGGGCATCACAAACGGTAATCACGTGACTGTAGGTTCTACCTTCTTTATAAAGGTTAAATACCCCTTTGGTCTGATTTTCAGAAAAATCGAACCCTTTTTCCGCCATCGCTCGGACAACATAAGGGTTCATATTACCCGGTTCGATCCCGGCACTTTCGGCACAATCACTGCCTTGCGCGCAGTGGTTGAAAAACGCTTCCGCCATCTGGCTACGGGCACTGTTATGGACACAAACGAATAATACTTTCAACATGAGATCCCCTTTGGTTGTTTGGATAACAACACTATAGCGAAAAAGATTCGATTAAATCAATATATCTTGATATATTATTTCATTTGTGTTACAATGCCGATAATCAGAGGTGATCAATGGAAATCTTTTTAGAAACAGTATCCGCACTAAACGATGAAACTCGCGTAAAGTTGCTCGCATTTTTAGATCAACACGGTCCGCTGTGTGTATGCGATTTGCAATCTTCACTCGGTATGATTCAATCACGTCTTTCACGTCACCTAAAAATCCTCAAAGATGGGGGATTTTTACGGGTGGATCGGTGCGGTACGTGGGCGTATTATTCCATACGTTCCCCACTGGATCGTTTCCGTAGTGAAGCACTGGCTGAAATCCGTTGTTTGGGAATCGAACTTCCCCCACTTATAAAAATATCAGAAAATGGAGACTGTAAATTATGAAAAATGTTCTTATCCTCTGCACCGGCAACAGCTGCCGCTCTATCATGGGAGAAGCCCTCATCAATGCCAAAATGGGAGATTGTGTATTTGCACAAAGCTCAGGGGTAAAAGCCAGCGGTAAAGTAAACCCACATGCGCAAGCGCTTCTCGAAGAAAAGGGATACTGGAGAGAGGCATACCACTCTAAAGTGATCGATACCGTTATCGACACTCCGTTTGATCTCGTCGTCACCGTCTGTGACCATGCCCATGAAACCTGCCCAATGTTTCCAAAAGCGGTAAAAACGATCCATGTCAGTTTCGAAGACCCAAGCGGTAAAGAAGTCGAAGAATATGCTAAAACTTTGGATTTAATCGAGGCAACTCTTCTTCCTATCATCCAATCCGAGTTGTGTGACTGATTATGTGGCAAGAGAGCGTCAATTTCCTCGTGTATGAATGGCTTCAACTGCCGCGAGAGGAGAAGCTCTCTGACGCTCTCAACTTTTTTATCTACGATACGGTCAAAATCCTCTTTTTACTCATTGTTATTATTTTTATCGTAACCTTACTCCGGTCTTATTTCTCGACCGAAAAAGTACGGGAGTACCTCAGTAAAAGACATGAATATACGGGGAATGTCCTTGCGGCATTGTTCGGGATTATCACCCCGTTTTGTTCGTGTTCGGCGATTCCCCTCTTTTTGGGCTTTTTGCAAGCACGCATACCGCTTGGGGTGACGTTTAGCTTTCTCATCTCCGCTCCGCTGAACAACGAAATCGCCATCGCGATGCTCTTTGGGATATTTGGCTGGAAAGTGACGGCGTTGTATATCGGGTTTGGTCTTCTTGTCGCTATTGTCGGTGGTATCATTATCGGGAGGCTTGGATTAGAGAAAGAGGTTCTCATCGAGGTCAAACCGATTGAGGGAGAAATCCACGCTGAAAATCAGGTTATCCCTTTTAAAATACGTCTGATCGATGCAAAAGAATACACGTTGGATATTCTTCGTAAAATCTGGCTCTATGTTTTGATCGGTGTCGGCGTAGGAGCGTTTATCCACGGATACGTCCCGACCGAATTTATCACCTCTATCGCCGGGGCGGATAACCCGTTTGCCGTACCACTGGCAACATTGATAGGAATTCCGATGTATTCTAACGCCGCAGGAGTAATGCCGCTCATCGAAGTGCTCACCTCCAAAGGGATGCTTTTGGGGACGGCATTATCGTTTATGATGGCGATCACCGCCCTCTCCCTCCCCGAAGCGATGATCCTCAAGCGTGTGATGAGCCTCAAACTCATCGCCATCTTTTTCGGTACGGTGACGCTGGGGATAATCGGTGTCGGATATTTATTTAACACAATCTTATAGGAGATACTATGAAAATCGAAATTAGTAATCAAAAAAATGGTGTAAAAGCTTTTCTTTCAGGCTTTAGCACTGAAGAGTTAAGTGCTAAAATAGAGGCATGTAAAACTGGAGAATGTTCATGTAACTGTGATCCTGCAATGATGCTAAAGATCGAATCAATTGATCTCGAAAGTGTCGATGGAGGATCAACGATCACCATTACCGGAGATGTGGATGCCCAAACACTCGCACCGATGATGCAAGAGTGTCTTTTAGGAGAAAAACAATGAAAATCGAAATTTTAGGGACGGGTTGTACTAAATGCAAAGCCCTCGAAGAGGCAACCAAACAAGCGGTAGCGCAAAGCGGCAAATTTGCCCAGATCGAAAAGGTCGAAGATATTATGAAGATCATGGAATATGGTGTCATGAGTACTCCCGGACTCGTGATCGACGGTAAGGTTGTTAGTACCGGAAAACTTCTCAGTGTTACTGAGATCGTCAATCTGATCAAAGAGTCCTAAATTTTATTTATAATCTTGCTTGAATACTTTCTCTACGATGAAAGTTTCGGCAACTACCTTTTGCCACATGATGAATATGTCAAAATTTCTAAAAAAAGAAACTAATATTTATTTTAGATATGATATATCCATTATTTTGTAACAAAGTAGTCAATATATTGTAGTTTAGAAATAGGAGAGAGAGTATGTTAACTATTATCGTTACAACTCTTCTCGCCTCACTTATTATTAATATTCTTGTCAAAAAAATCCATCTTCCCACCATTATCGGCTATATTTTAACCGGTACAGCAATCGCCTATGGTTTTCATCTGAATGAGGCGGTAAGTAACCATAATCTCAAAGAGATTGCCGAATTCGGTGTTGTTTTTTTGATGTTTACGATAGGGTTGGAGTTTTCAATCTCTCATTTAAAGCGAATGCGTAATGAAGTATTTGTTGCGGGAAGTCTTCAAATTATCATTACCTCGTCGATTGTCTATTTGATTAGCTATTATCTTTTTGAGCTCGATCAAAACTCTTCTTTCATTATTTCATTGGTAATCGCGCTCTCATCGACTGCAATCGTCCTGAAAATTCTCAACGAAAATGGCGAAATCAATCGTCGTCATGGTCAGCGTTCACTTGGAATTTTGATCATGCAGGATATTGCTGTCATCCCGATCCTTCTCGTTATCGGATTTATGAGTAGCAAAAGTGGAAATATCTCAACCGTCTTGATGGAGATGGCAATCAGTGCCATCATACTTCTCTCTATTTTATGGGTATTTAGCAAATATCTCTTAGAGCCTTTTTTCACTCAGATTATCAAAACCAATTCCGACGAGCTGTTTGTCGGAAGTGTTCTGTTCTTGGCCATAGGAGCTTCATACGCTGCCCATTCTTTTGGATTTTCTTATTCGTTAGGAGCATTTATCGCGGGGATGCTGATCGCAGAAACCAAATATAAATATCAAGCCGAAGCCGATCTAATCCCGTTTCGTGATTTACTGCTGGGGATCTTTTTTATCACGGTGGGGATGCAGATCGATGTTTTTTCCTTGATTTCTCAGATTTCATTTATTTTACTTTTACTGATCGGGGTGATGACTTTAAAATTTATTATCATTTTTTTGATTTTACGCTTCAACGAGAGCAAAAGGGTTAGTCTCAAAACGGCATTGAGTCTATTGCAGATTGGGGAATTTTCGCTGGCAATTTTGGAGCTTGCCCGCTCCAATGACCTGATTCCGCAAGCCTATTCGCAGCTGCTTATTGCAACGATTGTCTTATCGATGATTGCAACACCAATTATTTTAAAGCATCTTACACAGCTAACGGATATGTTCATAAAAAACGAAGAGACAGAACCCGAGAACCTCATTGATTCCGATGATATGTATGATCATACGATTATTTTAGGATTCGGAGAATTTGGGCGAAATGTCGCAAGAGTTTTAAAAGAAAGAGGAGAATTTTATCTCGCAATCGAAAATAATCTCAATACGTTTCATGAGATTCAGCGGATGGGTGAACCGGCACTTTTTGGGAATGCGATCAAAAAAGAGGTTCTGAAAAAAGCCAATATTCAACATGCCAAATACGTCATCATCGCTATCGATAACCCCTCGAAGCTCTATCATGTTTGTCAGATCGTTCAGCAATTTATCGACAGTTCCAAAATTATTGTCAAAGTCCACTCGGTTCATGAAAAAAACATCATAGCTGAACTTGGGATTACCAACATTATGGTCGAAAATGAGATCATGAGCGTTCAAGTGTCGGGGCTGATTCGATAAGCTGTTTTCAGTTAAAGACAGAAATATCAAACAATGGTGAAAAACCCTAAATCTAGCTGGACATCATTTTTAGTATAAATCACTATAATTGACGTATGAAAAAACTTCAACGTATGATCACTTCCCCGATTGGCATATTGATCGCCGAGTGCGATGAAGAAGCAATCATTGCTCTCGATTTTGCAGATGACTCCTCTCAAATAGAAAACTCTGAACATCCGCTTTTACTTCAGCTGGAAAAGGAATTACACGAATATTTCGAGGGTCAACGCCGTAATTTTACGCTACCTCTCAATCCACACGGAACACCATTTCAAAGGAGTGTTTGGGAAACACTCCAGAGCATCCCGTATGGAGTAACGATCTCTTATGCTGAGGAAGCTCAAACATTCGGAAATCCTAAAGCCGTCCGTGCCGTTGCTAATGCCAACGGTAGAAATCCTATCGTTATCTTGATCCCTTGTCACCGTGTTATCGCTAGTAGTGGAGGTCTGGGAGGATACAGCGGAGGGATAGAGAAAAAAGAGTTTTTGTTGGCGTTAGAGAAGAAAGAGAATTAGGGTTCTATTTCATCGCCATCATCAAAAAGCCAGTAAACCCTGCATTATCTGCACCGATTAGAGGAGATATGTGTGATTTCATCTCTTGGAGTATCTGAGTATAGCGCATATAAAATTCATAACTCGGTTTGGGCTTATATTCCAAACCACTTATCTCGAAAAACTTGATAATGTCCTTGGTCGTGGTCGGTTTGATAAAAAACTCTTTATCCCGTGCGTAATAATAGGGGATTAACGTCACAATCGACCATTTTGCGAGCTTGTAGATACTGAGTACATCGACGAGGATTCTAAACCCTTTCTCATGATCGGCATGCAAAAGTTCATACAGTCCGATAGCAAACATATCTTGCTGTTCCATACTCATTTGCTTCACCATATCTCGAACTTTTGGTTTTTCAAAAAGTGAAATAAGAGAGGATTTGGAAACGATTTTGGCAAAGCCCTCACCTATCTCTTCAGTACGCGAAAATTTCTCAGCTGCAAAGAGTTCTCTTACACTTTCGCCTATTTTTGCCGTATTGTGCCGTTTGATAATCGGTAACAATGCTTCGTCTTCGAATCCTTTGGGATAAAAGGTGAAAAAACTAGCCTCGGCTTCTTTGAGCTTTTGCAGATTCATCGCTAATCCTTTGCGTTGTTTAACACTCCATCTTATATTCGATCATCGAAATTACCGCCCCTTGCGGATCTTGGATGATAGCAAAATCACCGACTTTCGGTATCGGTGTAATCTCTACGATAACATTTGCCCCTAACTCTTTTGCTTTCTCTAGCGTGGCTTTTATCTCTGTGACGGTTATGTAATTGCCCCAATGCGGGGGTATTTTTTCATCACCACAATGTTTTATATCCATGATACCAGCCATCTCTTGACCATTCAATGATACTATTTGGTAATCGAAATCGACATTATCGGCTTTTTTAAACTCCCAACCGAAAACCTCACCGTAAAACTTTTTCGCCCCTTCGACATCGCCGGTTAACAGTTCAAACCAGCTAAATGCACCGTGTGTAGCAAATGGATTCATGTCATACTCCTTGTAATATATGTCGTATCATTTTACTCAAAAAAGCGCAATGCATATCACTACACTTTCGTCTATATTCTACCGTTTTTTCCTCAACACATACCCTCCATGCTTTTGAAACTCAAAGTCTCTAATTACAACGACATAAGTATCCTTATAGTGAGTAACGGTTTATATCATGCCCTATACGCCAAAGCAGCAAAAACAAATCCCATAGATAATGCAAACGGGGTGTAAAAACGGGTGTCATAGTATGCAAACTCGGAAGATTTTATTTTTTTGAATAATCCGACCGCATTAAACTCTCCGATACCGCGAAATGTAAATATCCCCGATAAAATCCATCCGCAAATGATAAAATAATCTCGATAAGGTGACGAAGACAAATCATAAAAATAAAGCATACAAGCAACAAAAGCAAATCCGAACAAAGCTATCCCTACAATCACAGCTGCAAATTTTCCGGGATTAATTAATCGCTGTCCATTCTCTGTCGGCACAGCGATATCCATACCGATCACTCCACCCAATGCCCAATAAAAATGGAGCAATCCGATCAGACTTAACGTGACAATAGTAAGAATGGTTATAACGCTCATTTTTTCTCGCTATGTATAAATTTTTCTTTAACCATCCAGAGAGGAACTAAAAAAAGCAATCCAAGCAAAAACGCTAATGGAAGGATTAATATTGTTGGATTTGAGATAAATAATAAAGGTATTTTAACGGGGAGTATTAGCTCAAATATGGCTCTAATTTCCCAAATTACCCCTTGTGAAATTCCATAAATCCATGCGCTTCGCTCATCAAAAAGCAACCTTTTTGAAAAATAGATGGACAATAGTCCAAAAGCACTCAGACAAAGACCGATAGAGAGTGAACTCAGAAATAGCAGATTCATGTAATCCGCCGATAAATGTACATACTCACCAGTTTTTATAAGCTGAAATGGCCAGATGAAATGAAGAATTCCAAGAAGGATTTCAACCAACCCTCCTATCAACATTAATTTACTGGCTAATTGTTTTTTATTCATAGACTTTCCAACCCAAAATACTCTTTTAGCGCACTCTCATAATCAACTTTCAATAGCTCCAATTTCCCCTCTTCGATGAGTTTAAGTTCATTATCCACAAGGATTTTACGTCCATTAGGCGTTTGCATAATCGCGAGTTTTTTCTGCGTAAAGATCGTGTCGGGATGCGTTGCATTAAAGTAATTAGCCAGACTGAACTCGATCCACTCCTGCGGTTGCAACGCAAAGCCGTATAGACGTTGCCACTCATCCTGCACGAGAGAGCGCACAACGTATTCCCCATCGAGGTACTCCATGCGGAAACGATCCCCGTCCTGAACAACTTCCCCCTCCACGATCTCCATCGGAGCACGCAGAGCATAACCGCCGAATCCCGTATCACAGAGATAACTGCTCCCCTCGACACGGACGATGACCACCATGTGCGTTTTAGGACGACGCATAGGATAGAACATCGGTCGCGCCCCCGCGAAATACCATTCGAATCCTATGGCAGTGAGTGCCATCGCAAACACACCGTTAATCTCGTAACAATATCCGCCACGCCCTCTTCCTAGCACTTTGTTCACAATCTCTTCGGGAACCATAGAGGGGATTCGCCCCGCCTGCACTTCGGTATTTTCAAACGGGATGCTTCGTAGTTGTTTTTGTACCATCTGAGTGAGTGTTACGACATCGGGACGCACTTCCCCATCATAGCCGATACGGGATAAGTAGTCTGTGAGATTAAAATTTTCGGCTGTCATCGGGGTTCCTATTATCTTATGATTTGGGAATTTTGCTCTTTTTTCGCTTTGTCTGCTGTTAAAGCGTTTGCGGAAATTCTTTTAAGAAAAACGGTGTAGAATGTTTGAAAATATGTTAATTGGTAATATTTTGCTTGGATGTTTCCAATATGAAAATATTTTAGTATGAATAAATAGTCATATACACGTTATCAAATATCCAAAACAAATTCTGATTTAAGAGTGAAATATGTCATTAAGTCAATTACAAAGAGAATTTAATAAACTCCATCGAATAAATACTCAAAGTGAGCCTATTGAAAAGCTAAAGCGGCAATACGCAGAACTTATGAAAGGCATGTACCTTTCATGGACGGGAGGACATTTTGATAATATCTGGCGTGCACAAATTGGTAATCATGACAACATAAAGCGTATGTGGTATCCACCAGCGGACAAAGTTACTAAGCTTGGACGTTTAAATAGAAAATACGAATCATTATTCTATGCATGTACGGGTCATAATGCCAACTTGAGTTCAATTGAAGAAGTACGAGCACAAATTGGAGATCATGTCACTCAAATATGTTGTGAATTGACACCACCTTATCAACAATATCGATTTCTTGGGTTGGGGCATGTTTTTCAATGGAAAAAGGAACAGCTTCCTGAACATATAAAAACATTAAATTATTTAAATAGGCTTGATCGACAACAACGTTTTAATAAAAAAAAAGACTTTCGTAAAAATGAATACATTGCTGATCGATTAGACACATTATTTAAACAAGATGTAGCACATAATCAAGAGCATAAGTATTCACACTCAATAGCTATCACTGAAAATTGTTTTGAAAATTTTTCAGGTGTTCAAGGAATAATTTTCCCGAGTATCGCAAGCAGTCAGAATGCGCTAAATATAGTGATAAAACCTAATGTTGCAGATAAATTTTTAACTTTCAAGTTCGTACGAGTAGTTGAGGTCTTATTTAAAAACAATAAATATATGAAACTACGACTACGTAGAGAAGCTACAAGTATTGATGAAGATGGAAATTTTGTTTGGAAAGAAAGTATATAACAAATCTGAGGAGACTAATCAAAAACCCGCAAGCGGCTTTTTACTCGTTCCCAACGTCCTCGTTGGGAATGCAGACTAACATACACACTCCCAAGCTGGAGCTTGGGAGCGAGACATTCCACGCCTCGACCCACTCATAAGCGAAACGCTCTGCAAACTCTATATCAATCATTTATTTCCCTTTCACCACTCTAACTCTCAATCGGACTGTAACGATTGACTGTGAAAAACATACTTGTTTTTGCCAGTTTCCTTGGCTAAATACATAGCTTGATCCGCGTGTCGAAGTAATACTTCAGCAGTAGTGTCATCATCTTGCGGATACAGTGTTATTCCTATGCTTGCACCTACTTTAATATGCTCATTGTTAGGAAGGGTATACGATTTATTGATGCTTTCTAAAAGTTTGATGATGATATTTTCACACTCTTTTTTAGTGTTAATATTTAAAAGTAAAATAGCAAATTCATCTCCCCCAATTCTTGCTACAGTATCACTTTCTCTGACACACTTTTGCATCCGATGTCCGATTTCAATCAATAATGCATCACCCGTACTATGCCCGTAGTTATCGTTAACCGGTTTAAATTCATCCAAATCGAGATAACACACCGCCATCATACTATTGAAACGTTTTGAAAGACTCATTGCCTGATGGGTTCTCTCTGATAATAACAAGCGATTTGGCAATCCCGTTAAAGAGTCATAAAATGCCATCCGTTCTAAGTTAGATTCATAATCTTTCCCCATCGTTATATCGGTCAATAACCCAACATAACTAGAAATATTCTCATTCGAATCGCAAATGGCAGATATAGTCAATCGCTCTACAAAAATCTCCCCATTTTTTCGTCGATTCCAAATCTCACCGATCCAATATTTATTCCGAATTAGCTCTTCCCACATATGTTTATAAAATGCTTTTCCATGTTTTTCAGATTTTAAAAAACCGGCATTTTGCCCTATAATCTCATCTTTTGAATAGCCAGTTATCAAAGCATAAGCTTCGTTCACATCGACGATAATTCCACTGGTATTTGTAATTACAATACCCTCTTTTGCACTGGTAAAGACACTGGCTAAAAGTTTTAATTTTTCTTCGGTTTTTTTCCGTTCCGTAACATCTGTACCAATACCAATAGAACCGATCATCCTTTGATCTACATCATAAATAGGAACTTTTCGTATTTCAAAAACATTTTGAGTACCATTGTGATCAGTAACAACCTCTTCACTTATATTAATTTTTCCACTAGCCATCACATCTTCATCCGTAATTTGACAAATTTCGGCATTGTGTTTATTCATTAAGTCATAATCCGTTTTACCAATAAGTTCTCCATGATTGACATTGAAGAATCGATCTAATGCCGGATTGGAAGCAATATAAACACCTTTAATATCTTTCATCCATACCAAATCGGGAATTGCATCAATCAATGTACTCAACTCAGATGCAGTTTTAGCGAGTAATATCTCAGTATTTCTACGCTTTGATATATCCAGATTAAAGCAAGTTAAACCAATTGCCTTTTTTTCAGTTTCATCATAAATTGGTGAATAATAAGTCCACCAAAACTTTCTGGATAATAATTCATCTCCATATTCCGTCTCATCGACAAATGAGTTACAAGCAAGGGCTTTATCAAAAAGTTGCTTGGCTTTTTGACAATCATCTTCTCTACCTATGACTTCAAGCATATTCATCCCAAGCTCAATCTCTTTGCCCCAAAGAATTTCCATCATTTTTTTATGCTCTTGGTTAAAAGCCAAATAGTTATAGTTTGTATCCAAGGCGAAAATAATAATATTAGGAGAACTTTCTAAAATAACTTGGAGTAAATTAGTATTCGTTTGATTGCCAATTGAGTGAATGTCCATGTTACTATTGAGAAGAGTTAGCTTATCATTACCCATTTTTCAACTCCTTGCACTTTTTATCATGATTGATGCAAATATCGGCTTATTAATATAAATAATATCTTAGCAAAAAATACTAAAATAATTATAATAGTCTAAAATTTATTATCGAACTTTGAAACTTTTTTTAAATTCATTGTTCCCTCTTTAGGTATAACTCATTGATAAGTTTCTAAATTTGCTCTTTTTTAATTAAAAGGCACTTCACGGGTACTTTTACACTATAATCAAAATATGAATAACAAATTACTTATAAAATTGTCTGATGACTGTTACTGGAACCCTGATACACGTATTGTTATAGATCATGATAAAGTTATTGTTTTAACCGCCAACATGACGAGACTGCTTAGTTATCTTGTCAATAATTTTGATAAATCTGTTCATAGCATTGATATTTTTTTAGATGTTTTTTATGAGTACGATAAAGAATTTAAAGCCAAAATAATCCGAAATATGATTAGTGATTTACGAAAAAAAGTCCCTTGTTTAGAAATAAGTAATTTTTACGGCGGGCGTTACATGCTCCGGAAATTTCATGATGATAGCAGTGAATTTCAAAAATACCTTTTGGATATTTTGGATCAAGCTAAAAATGGAATCACCATTACCAATCCCAATCTGCCTGATAATCCTCTCATTTATGTAAACCAAGCATTTAGCGATCTATTTGGGTACACACGGGATGAAGTTATCCATAAAAATTGCCGTTTTTTACATAGAGACGATCGAGACCAGTTGGCATTGGATGAAATACGACGTGCAATAACAGCTAAAACCAACGTCACCGTTACCTTGCGCAACTACGACAAAGAGGGGCAGCTTGTTTATAATGAAATCACTATCAGCCCTATATTTGATAAGGAAACGGGGAAACTACTGTACTTTTTAGGTGTTCAAAAAGATGTCAGTCGTGTCAATCAACTGATGCAGCAAATCAAAGGAATTGTGTAATTTATGCCAATAAAAAATGAATTTAATCTAAATTATGAAAAGTTGACCCTTGTGGGATTAGGTGCGAGCGCGGGAGGGTTCGAGGCTCTTTTAAAATTTATCCAAAATATCGAACCATCCGACGCGATTACCTACATTATTACTCAGCACCTCGATCCCAAACAACCAACGATGCTAGGCTCGCTGCTGCAAAAATACTCCAAACTTCCTATTATCCAAGTGACCAATAAAATGAAGCCAAAGGGCAATACCATTTATTTCTGCCCGCCAAGTTTTGATCTGGTCCTCGAAGAGGGTCACTTTCTCTTAATGACGCCTCCCCTCAAACCCTACCCAAAACCCTCCGTTAACCGTTTCTTTAAATCACTTGCACTCGAAAAAAAAGAAAAAGCGATTGGAATTATCTTAAGCGGTACAGGAAGTGATGGGGCTGAGGGAATTGTGGCGATCAAGCAAAATGGGGGAATCGCCCTTGCTCAAAATGAAAATGCCAAATATTTTTCAATGCCCAAAGCCGCAATCGATACGGAAGCGGTAGACGCAGTACTTCCACCTGACCTTCTCGCGCAGGGGATTATTTATGCCATCGACGATCCTACCTATTTTGACCGTCATTTTGATGTGTTGGATAACATCGATAAAGTTTTCAGCCTTCTCAACCAAAAAGGTGAAGTTGATTTTAGCGATTACAAAGAAGCCACCATCCATCGCCGACTTGAGCGCAGAATCATCGAAACCAAATCTGAAAGCGTTGATGAGTACATTACCCTTTTACAACGCTCTCCAGCAGAGATACTAAATCTAAAAAAAGAACTTCTGATTATCGTCACCTCTTTGTTTCGTGACAAAGAAGCATTTGCTGCATTAGAAGAACACTTAGAAAAAATACTCGCCGATAAACTTGATAACCATGTACGTATATGGGTTGCAGGCTGTGCGTTTGGTGATGAAGCCTATTCTATCGCCATTGTGATCACTGAACTTCTCAAAAAAATGGGAATGACTAAAAAAGTAACTATTTTTGCAACAGATGTCAGTGAAGAAGCTATCGACGAAGCCCGAAGCAGAAACTTTAGTGAAGACGAAGTGAGTCACATCGATCCGCTGTTGATAAACCTTTATTTTGTGGAAAAAAATCACCGATTTACTCCGACTAAAAGCATACGCGATATGATTGTTTTTTCGAAGCATGACGTTATCAAGGATCCTCCATTTTTGAATCTGGATTTTGTCAGCTGCCGTAATCTTCTGATCTATTTCAACCCTGATTTACAGCAACGGGTTCAAAGTATTTTTTATTATGCTTTGCGTTATCAGGGGCTGATGTTTTTAGGGTCTTCCGAGACAATCGGGACCTTGACCAATCTTTTCTCCATCGTCGATAACAAATACAAAATTTATCGAAAATCCAATGATACGGGCGTTATAGATATCGAAGGATTAGCCTATTTTCAGAAAAAAGAGTTTAAACGCGGTACGAAAAAATTGCGCGATGAAGTCAACAGTCTGGATGTTAATGCATCCATAAACAGTGCTGTCACCTCCTTTTTTGCGATCAATGGGGTCGTTGTAGATGGCAACGGAACGATCTTGTTTTTCAAGGGAGAGAACAAATACATCTCTAATCCGCAAGGGCTTGTGACCAACGACATTTACAAACAAGTTTCCGATTTTTTACGTTTGGACATGAGAGCAACATTGGGTGAAGTAATCCGAAATGAGCAAGTCGTTGCCTCTAAAAAAATCAGGGTTTTACCACTGAGCGATGAACGAAAGTATGTTGTCATCACCGTATTTCCACTCGGACACAATAAGCTCTCAGAAAACAGTTTCTTCATTACCTTTGATGATATCAATGAAAAAGAGACCTCGTCTATTTCCTCTTATCAGCCCCAAACTGTCGATGGATACGACTTCAACATTCTCGAGAATGAACTCTCTGCTCTCAAAGAACGGCTTCAAATCACGATAGAAGAACTCGAAACCTCCAATGAAGAGCTACAAAGTACCAACGAAGAGCTCCAAAGCACCAACGAAGAGTTACAAAGCACCAATGAAGAGCTAGAGACTTCCAATGAAGAACTGCAAAGTACCAACGAGGAACTGCGTACCGTCAATGACGAGTTCGAACACAAAAATAATGAACTCGCCTTTGTCAACGAAGCCCTCAACAAAGTGGTAGAAGTCATCAATACCGATGTGTTGATTTTAGATAAGAATCTGGATCTTTTTCTTCATACCAAAGGTGTTGAGAAGTTTTTTGAAATTGCCAATGCCAATCGAATCAATCTAAGCGAGATTATTATTCATGAGCATTTCCCCATCCCCAATCTTTTTGACGACATTAAAAACGTCGTTCAAAATACGAATGAAGTGCAATACGATTTGACCATCGATCATCGAATCTATTGGCTGCAAATAAAACGAATCAACCTCTCTGCTAATGATTACGGTGTCATTATCAGCTTTACCGACAAAACGGATATTATCCGCAATCAAGAGTTGATGTTTCAGCAGTCAAAACTCGCCAGTATGGGAGAAATGATCGGTAACATTGCCCATCAATGGCGACAACCGCTCAACACTTTGGCGCTCAATCTTTTTGGAATACAGAAAAAATTTGAAAATAAGACGATTGATGAGGCAATGTTTAATACCTTTGTGGAAGAGTCGCAAAACAACATACAGCACATGTCCTCAACTATTGATGATTTTAGAGATTTTTTCAATCCTAACAAATCAAAAAAACTTTTTTCCCTCTATGAAATTACCCAAAAAACCATTTCATTTGTCAAAGACACCTTTGACAATCATAATATTGTCATACAAAATGATACCCATGAGGACGTACAAATCTATGGATTTGAAAATGAGTTTGCTCAAGTGTTGCTCAATATTTTGAATAACTCAAAAGATGCCCTCATTAAAACCGGTAATCCAAATGGGTTAATACAAATTGGCATACAACGACAAGACAATATCGTTCGGATGATTATCACGGATAATGGAAGCGGTGTCCCCTCAGAGCTAATTGATCGCTTGTTTGAGCCTTATTTTACGACTAAAGATAAAAAAGAAGGAACCGGAATTGGATTGTATATGAGTAAAATGATTATTGAAAACAGCATGAACGGATCTATCCAAATGGAATCACTGGATCATGGTATGCAAACCACTATTTCACTGCAAGCAGAACCTAATGCTTAAGGACTATTCTCTTTTATACGTTGAAGACAACTCCGAAACGGCACGTGCATTTATCGGTGCATTTGCCGAGTATTTTAAAGCCGTATATGCGGCTAAAGATGGGGAAGAAGGATTGGCTCTTTTTGAAAAGAATTCTCCTGATATTGTTTTAACTGATATTCAGATGCCTAAAATAGGAGGGTTGGAGATGATTGCACGGATGCGTGAATCCTCACCCAATATTCCCATTATCGTTAACTCCGCTTTCAGTGATACCCATTTGCTGCTTAAAGCGATCGCATTGCACGTCGATGACTACATTTTAAAACCAACTAATCCGGTGCTTCTTTTGGGTACATTAAAAAAAATAGCCCGCGTTTTAACCCTTGAAAAAAAATTGGATGATTCGCATAAGATGATGCAAACTATTATTGACGAAATCCCCGATCCCATCCTCTATATCTTGCCTGATTACACCGTAAGCATGATGAACAAAGCGGCAAAAGAGCTCAAGGGTGAGGGTACGGACAAGATATTGCCACAATGTTATACTATTTCGAATCAGACGAACGGCGCGTGTACAAACGACCATAAAAACTGTCCTATAGATCATGTTTCCAACACAAAACAGCCTTCTACCATTCGCCATATGCATACCGATAAACAGGGTAAAAAACATCATATAGACATTCATGCAAAACCAATTTTTGACAACGATGGAAATATTATCGCCTATCTCGAAATTCGGCATGATATTAGCGCCTATTTGAACATTCAAAATCAATTGCTGAATGAAACAAAAAAATTAACCCATATCTCTATGCATGATTCACTCACTCATCTGCCCAATCGTCGTCTTCTCGCGGATCGAATCAGTCATACAATCGAAAAGAAAAGTCGTTCAAATGAAATATTTGCACTCTTTTTTATTGACTTGGATCATTTCAAAGAGATCAACGATTCACTGGGTCATTTGGTTGGGGATCAGCTTTTGGTGCAAGTAGCGAAACGAATACAAAAATCAATCCGAAAAGGGGACACCATCGCACGCAATGGAGGCGATGAATTTGTACTCATTGTCGATAACGAAGATTCTGGTCAGCATTTTATATCAGTTGCCGAAAAAATATTAGAACTTTTTAAATCACCCTTCCCCATCAATCATGAAGAAGTTTTCAGTTCATGCAGTATCGGGATCAGTATTTATCCTAAAGACGGGAAAACCGTAGAGGAGTTACTCAAAAACTCCGATGCTGCTATGTACGACTCAAAACAAGCCGGACGGCATCAATTTTCTTTTTACTCTTCCAACTAAAAAGAATTGATGATTTTTAAAGAATAGAGGGCGAAATAGCAGCAAGAGCTATCTCTTAATTATGGGTTATTAGTAAAATAGTGCTTAACACCATCCATAATACCGCCTACCATCCACTTTTGGTATTTACCATCTGCAATACGAGCCGATTCATCCGGGTTACTGATATAGCCTATCTCCAGTAAAATTGCCGGCATTTGAGCTCCTACTAATACCCAAAAAGGAGCTTCTCTTGCTCCATTATCTTTAATATTTGGATATTGTTTACGAAGATTATTTAAAACACCTTTTTGAATGTCAATGGCAAGTTTATTAGACGCAATAATTTTCTCACTGTTTAAGACGTTTAAAAAACTGAGCTTACCATAAGCACCCATTTCACTCATGTCTTCTGAGTTTTCTAACGCAGCAACACGCATAGCCCGCTCACTTCGTCCGGGTGAGAGATAATATGTTTCAATACCATAGGCGGCATTGACATCCGAACCTTTAGGTATTGCATTGGCATGAACGGATAAAAAAAGATCTGCCGATTTATCATTAGCAAATTTTGTTCGATCTTTGAGCTCAATAAAGGTATCGTTCGATCGAGTCATATGCACCGTATATCCCATCGAGCGCAGTTCTTCATAAAGCTGAAGACTCACTTGCAATACGATGTCTTTTTCCATGTGTCCATTACCCGTAGCACCACTGTCTTTTCCACCATGTCCCGGGTCAATCACGATCACTTTTTTACTTCGATCACGAGGAGTAATACTGGTTAAAGGAGGTAAAGTTCCAATCAAAGCAGGGGGCTCTTGAATAATTGGAGGCTGCACTACTAATGTAGCTGGAGTCACTCCCTTAGTAGTCACTGGTAATGAAAGGTCAATATATACTGATTGACCTTTCATTGTTGGCTTTATCGCGATGGCTTCGTTGTGTTCGATAACGATACGAAGTGTTTTAGAATCGTATTGCGCTAAACGAATTTTTTGAATCGAACTGTGCTCAAGTGTTTTGGTTTGCGATAAGCTTCCGCCATCAATATCAATAATATAACGAAATCGCTGTTTATCCGCCTCAATTATTTTAGAAAGACGAATTTCATTGGCTTCTACTTTTGAATCAAACGTCAACTCTATACCCGTATCTTTCCATTGTGTATCCAATAAACGATGACGTTTCAGCAGTTCCATTTCATTGACAGTTTTAAGAATCATAGGTTTTTTAATGAGTTCTTCTTTTGTTGGTGTCAAGAAATCAGGAATGTTAGTGCTGGGCAGCGGAATTGAAGTTTTTAGATATTCTTTTGGAAACACAAGCGGTTTTTGCGTGGGGTCAATGGGAGTTGGAATTGCTGCCGCAACAACAAAAGTATTTTGGGCGATGGCAGGAGAAGAAAACTTTGTCAGCTCGGTTTTATACCGAGTAACGTCGATTCGTAAAAGCTCTCCTCCCTTTACAATCCCTTCTAATGCTTCTTTTTCTAAAGCACTGTTTTTGGTTTGTATTGCTTTGAGATAAATGCTTTTAGACTCATTGTATCCTCGAAACTGCTCTATTTCATCATTGCTAGTCAGTGCTTTTTTAGCTTTTTCTAACCGTGTACTATCATCGTTAACTCCCAGTAACAGCGATACTGAAAGAAGTAATAAAAAAATAATTTGTTTTAACATACGATATTATTCACCCTGCGTCAACTCGGCCATCAACTCTTTGACGGAGATTATCTTCTCAATACGGTAACCATTCGTTCCCGAAAAGAAAAGACCAAAATCTAAATTTCCAAAATAAGCATCACTAAGACGATCGGCAATACAAAAGCCAACCTCTTTTGCTTCAACACCTCTATGGCACGGAGCAACACAGTTTGAGATACATTTAATGGCAGGACCCGTACGTGTGTCAATAAGACCATGCAAATTGGTACGAACACCGCGAGCAGGATAACCCACAGGAGATTTCATCAAAGTGATATCTTCTTCTTTAGCATCAAGCAGAACTTGCTTGAAATTATCATGCGCATCACATTCAAAAGTACCGATGAAACGGGTTCCCATTTGAACGCCGGATGCACCCAATGCCATCATTTCATCAATGTCCGATTTGTTCCACACACCACCGGCGGCTATAACAGGAATATTACCCCATAATGCAGCTTCTTCAACAACCGGTTTTACCAAGTTTTCAAGCTGATACTCATCCATCGCGCATTGCTCATAGGTAAAACCTTGATGACCGCCACTTTTAGGACCTTCAAGAATAACGGCGTCAGGAAGGCGGTTATAGCGTTTTTGCCATCGCTTGCAGATAATTGAAAGCGCTTTAGGAGAAGAGATAATCGGGACGAGTGCAACATCAGGATAATCAGCCGTAAACTCAGGCATATTCGTTGGCAATCCGGCACCCGTGATGATAATATTCGCACCCGCTTCACATGCATCCGTAACTACCCGACCGTAATCATTAATAGCGTACAAAACGTTACATGCCAACGGAGCATCACCACAGATTTTACGAGCATTTTCGAAAATAGCGATAAGTCCTTTTCGAGAATAAAAGTTTTCTGCTTCCAAGGGACGACCTGCAACAAGTCTATCTGAATAACTTTTGTCTCCGTAGTTTCCAGTTCCTACCGAACTAATAACTCCAAGACCACCCTCAAGAGAAACGTTTCCAGCGAGTCTATCCCAACTGATTCCAACACCCATACCACCTTGAACGATGGGAACTGGGATAGTATATTTACCGATTTGAAGTGGTTTAAAACTCATTAGGACACCTTTATTCTGGCAAATTTTCGTTTGCCGATTTGCACAACGTACTCACCTGCATTTAACTGCAACTGCTCATCGTCTACTTTTTCTTGGTTAATTTTAACAGAGCCTTGCTTAATGTCGCGACGTGCCTGTGATGTAGATGGGGTAAGTGAAGACTCAGTAAGAACTTTTGCTATCCAAACCGGTCCTTCAAATGTATATTCATCCATTTCAGTAGGAATCTCGCTTTGAGCATGAACACGCTGAAACTCTTCAGCTGCACTCACAGCTTCTGCCATTGTATGAAAACGAGCCGTAATCTCAAGAGCCAACGTCTCTTTTACTTTTTTTGGATGCAAGGAACCATCTGCTACACCCAATTTTAATGCTTCGATTTCACTTAGACTTAGCGTGCTGAGAAGCTCAAAATATCTCCACATCAACGTATCACTGACACTGAGAATCTTGCCATACATATCGTTAGGGGCATCCGCAACTGCGATGTAATTGCCCAAGCTTTTGGACATTTTAGCAACGCCGTCAAGCCCTTCGAGAATCGGCATCATTAAGACAGCTTGTTCTTTACCCACTTGATATGCACGTTGCAAATGACGTCCCATCAAAAGATTGAATTTTTGATCCGTTCCGCCGATTTCGATATCGCTTTTGAGGTGAACGCTGTCATAGCCTTGGAGAAGTGGGTATAAAAACTCACTGATGGAGATCGAAATCCCCGCTTTATGGCGTTTGTCAAAATCATCACGCTCTAACATACGCGCAACATTAAACGTCGTGGTAAGCTCCAGCATTCCGGCAGCTCCCAGCGGATTAATCCAATCCGCATTAAAAACGACGGTGGTTTGTTCAGGATTGAGAATTTTAAAGACTTGGGTTTTATAACTTTGCGCATTTT
This sequence comes from Pseudomonadota bacterium, assembly GCA_043797085.1. Lineage (GTDB taxonomy): Bacteria > Campylobacterota > Campylobacteria > Campylobacterales > Sulfurimonadaceae > Sulfuricurvum. Next base: position 96,844 of record JAZDQA010000014.1, read on the forward strand.
CCTCGATTTGAGCCGGAAGCAATTTTTTGCGCGTTTCACTTTTACCCGTCGGATCACCGATTTGAGCGGTAAAATCACCAATCAAAAATTGAATATGTGCGCCGTATTTTTGAAACGCAGCCAATTTTTGAAGCAAAACCGTATGCCCTAAATGTAAATCGGGAGCGGTCGGGTCAAATCCCGCTTTGACGGTATACGTTTCCCCTTTTTCAAAAAAACTTTTTAATAAAACTACGATGCGAGCTTCATCAATAATTTCAGCTGTTCCTCGTTTAATTTCTTCTAATGCTTCATGTATCTTTTGATCTATCATTTTTTATCCTTGGCTTCGGTACGCATCATCGGTCCGAAAAAATTGTATTATTTTCCCTTTTTTATCGAGTTTTGAACGCAGTCGGTTTAAATCCCGTTCTAACGTTTGAAACTCCATTTCACAGTATTGAGTATGCTCTGATTTTGCTTTTCCCAGTTCTATACTTTCTATATCAGCCCCCATCTTTGCCATATACGTTAATAAATCTGCAAGTGAGCCTTTCGCGTTTGCCATACTGATAATCAAATGGTATCGGCTAAAATGCTGCTGTTTCCACTGGACAAACACCATTGGCTGATGATCATCAATCATCCCTGCCGCATGTTTGCACATCTTATGATGAATATGCGCTTTTCCGTCTTGATAAAATGCAACAATCTCATCTCCTGATTTAGGATGACAGCAATAATCAAAAACTGCATCCGAAATATTTTGGTTGGACAGTACCTCAATCGAGCTAAAAAGAAAAGGTTTGAGTTTGAAACGATCTCTCGTCCAAAATGCTCCAAAACGGCTGCTTTCTTGCATTGCTTCTTTAATCCGGTTAAGCACTTCTTTGAAAAAATCAAGCTCACGAGGAATGCGATACCATTGCTCTGAAAGCTCTACTTTTTCTAAAACTTCTGCCACTTTATCCGCAGGCAAACGAAGAACCGTCGATAAAATATTCACACCGCTGTCATGATCTATTGCCCGTATGCGTCCATTACAATTGGCTCGCATACTTGATTTTGCACGTGAAGTTTTTACTGCATCGATCCATGTGCAACGGGTGATTTTTTTACTGTCGGATGCGGTAACGATTCTAACCACATCACCGTTATGCAATTCTGTTAAAAGGCTGGCTTTTTCTTTGTTTATCAAACACCCTTCCGCTTTGTCTCCGACAGCCGTATGAACAGCATAGGCAAAATCAAGCGCCACTGCTCCGCGAGGGAGTGTAAACGCTTTTCCTTTAGGTGAAAAGACTGAAATATCATCACTGTAAAGATCATTTTTGATCAATTCATAAAATGCTTCGACTGATTCATTTTGATACTGAAGATTATGCAGCCAATCGAGATTTATGGCATTATTCCCGCCGCTTTTATATTTCCAATGTGCAGCAACACCGAGTTCCGCCGTCGCATGCATCTCAATCGTACGAATCTGAACCTCGAAAATAGCGCTCTCATCAAAAACCGTCGTATGAAGGGTCTGATAACCGTTCTCTTTTGGGATGGAAATATAGTCTTTAAATCGTGCGCTCAAAGGCTGAAAATTGAGATGAACCATTCCAAGAACTTTATAACAATCTATGGGGTCTTTGACCAAAATACGAACCGCCAAAAGATCAAGAATCTCATCGATACTGATCCCTTTTCGCTGCATTTTAAGATAAATAGAGTAGTGATGCTTTACACGGCTGAGTATCTCGAAATCATCTTGACACATTCCGTTGGAGAGTAAAATCTGTGTTAATTTTTCACAAAACTCACCGAGTCTTTCGTTGATAGAACGAAAATTTTCTTCCAAATAACTCTCGATAGCCAGCTTGTCTTCGGTAAAAAGATATTTAAAACTCAAATCTTCCAAAAGATTTTTTAGAAAAGAGATCCCCAGACGGTGAGCGATCGGAGCATAAACGACCAATGTTTCTTCTGCGATACGATGCTGTTTAGCAGGTGTCAGAGCATCAAGCGTGAGCATATTGTGAAGTCTGTCACACAGCTTAACGACCAATACACGAACGTCTTCGATGGAGGCAAGAAGCATCTTGCGAAAGGTTAAAGCAGAAACGACCAGTTTTTGATCGGAGTGAGAGGGGATAAGTTCCGCATCACGAATCATATCGATTTTTGTCAATCCCTCCACTAAATGGGCGACATCTGATCCGTAATCAAAGCCAATTTCTTCAATCGTAATGATCGTATCTTCCACGACATCATGCAATAACGCTGCAATCACCATCGCTTCATCACCGGTAAGCTCAGCAACGATACTTGCAACTAATATAGGATGAACGATGTAAGGCTCGCCGCTTTTACGGCATTGACCATCATGGGCATCAGAAGCTAAAGTAAAGGCTTGTTCAAGAAGGGGTGACGAAGTAATACGAGCACGAAGATATGCAATTGCACTCTCCGCATCATTGATTTTTTTGATGCTTTCAATATCTATCTGGCTCAATAATGCGGCTTTGTGAGGAAATTACGCTTTGTCTACGAAACCTTTGATGGTAATGTGCCCTTCAGCAATTTCCATCAAAGCAACATCCGCAGCTTTTGCTTTTTTCAAATCAACATTAAGCTTTGTTGATGCACCGTTTTGAAGTTGCTCTGAGCGCTTTGCTACGGCTAATGCCAACTGATAACGGTCAATGTTTGCAGTCTCTAGTGCTTTTGCAGTTAATTGTTCAAGTCTCATTAAATTTCCTTTTAGGTTTATTGTACGATTGAGCAACTGTCTAAGTTGCCTTGGATAATACTCAAAAGATTACCCGGTGTGAACATATCACAGACGATAATCGGAAGCTTATTCTCTTTTGCCAAAGCAATAGACGTGTCATCCATAACTTTGATATGATCTTGAAGTGCGTGATCATATCCAAGTACAGGAAGCTTAATTGCATCGGCAAATTTCTTGGGATCTTTATCGTATACGCCATCTACTTTCGTCGCTTTGATGATAACTTCCGCTTGGATTTCAACCGCACGAAGCGTTGCTGCTGTATCGGTTGTAAAGAAAGGATTTCCCGTTCCTGCCGCAAAAACCACTACGCGACCATGTTCCAAATGGCGAACGGCACGGCGAACGATAAACGCTTCCGCAATTTGCTCCATTTTAATGGCACTTTGAACGCGGACCAGCATCCCCTCATGTTCACACGCTTCTTGAAGTGCGACAGAGTTGATGACCGTTCCTAACATTCCCATGTAATCACCGGCTGTACGACTAATAACGCCATCAGCTGCCGCAGTAACTCCACGGATAATATTACCGGCGCCAATAACGATTCCCACTTCGATACCGGCATCGACAAGCGTTTTAATCTCAGTTGCAATAAACTTGAGGATTTTTGTATCGATACCATACCCGTTTTCACCAGCCAAAGCCTCACCTGAGAACTTTACTAATACACGTTTATAACCCATACAACCCCCTCATCATTATTGTAGGTATTGTACTTTATTGTCGCTTTAAGGTTGCTTTGACTAAGATTTGATTTTATCGGGCAAAGGAAATACGTGAACTTTTTGACCTTTTTTGAGAAATGGTGGAGTCATGTCAAACCATTAACACCTCCACATTACGGCAGAAGTATTCACGCCCTTCCCAATCCAAAAGAACAAGAACTTTTTGATTTATCCGCAATCGCATTTAGCGCAAATGACGTACTGCTGGGATATCGCACATTTTTAGAATCACTGCAACACTCTGATGATTCAAAACACTTGGAAATCATGAAAAGCGCCAACGTAATTACGTTTAAGCTCATGCAAGGAAGCGCGATTATTCATGGTGAGGTAACCGAAAAAACATTTAAAGCGTATGCCAAAATCGCCAGGGCATCATCCCTTCATGTTGCCATGAAAAGACGATTTTTGGAACGTAATTTTCAGCTCACGTATTGTCGTTTCAATCAAAAGGATGACACGCTCTCTTTAAATCTTGAGATACACAATACCACGATCACCCCGCAAAAAATCTTTTTCCCTTTGCGAGAACTTGCCCTTAATGCTGATTTCGAAAAAGAGTTTATTTCCAGTGAATTTGATGTATCAGCACTGCTTGAATATGACCATATCACCCCTCTTAGCCTCCCTAAACTTCATCGATATTACAACACCATGCACAAATGGATATCAACAACCAAATCAAGTTTAGTCGGATTGCTTTCCAACGACAACAGCGGTATGGCATCCTTTAGCTATCTTGCACTGTTACTGCAAATCGATTATCTCCTCATTCCCCATAAAAAAATGGCAAAAGAGATCAATGAAAAAATCAATACCTATTTCATGGAGGATGAAAAACTAACTCAGGATAAAAACAGCGATTTGGAGAGCTATCTGGATGAACTTGAAACCATGAGCTTTGAGACATTTTCCACACAGTTCTACAGTGCCCCGACAACTTTTTCACCCTTTGATCAAGCAATGCACGATGATATTGCGGAATTTATTGACGAATCGTTAGCCAAAGTGCGCTGGTACAAAAACAACCATGTCAATTACGTTATTACCACGATTTACCGCTATATTGCTCTGTACATTCTCTTCAACTACGGCGTCCATCCCTCTCTTCGCGCATTACTGCATCTGCACGTTCAAATCTATGCTTCGGATTTTTTCGCCGACGAGGGTGAAATTATCCTCTATGACAGCTCACGAAAACTCTTTCAAAAAGAATCCATTTCAAATGCCATTGATGCGGCACTGTCACCTTATCAAAATCGTTACAAAAATCTTCATAACTTTGCAAAAAAACTTAATTACAGCGATCTTGATCACTTCAGCCAAAGCTTCTATCTCCAAATCAAAAATCTTGATTATCAGGAACTTTAGAAAATGAAACAGCTCACCCAAAAAACACTGGAAACATCCATCGAAAGCATCGTACAAATCATGACTCCCTACGCAACGGGCAGCGGTTTTATCATCGGTGATTTAATTATTACCAATTCTCACGTTGTCGGGGGTTTGAAAGAGGTGATTATTAGTACGAAAACGATTCCTCGTACCATTGGTGAAGTTATTTATGATGATGCGGGATATGATTTGGCATTTATTCGATCGCCTGTACCATTGCTTCCCAATCATCCATTAACCCTTTGCACCGGCTCCATTAACGATGGGGATACGGTTATCGCTATCGGTCATCCTTATGGTCTTAATTACTCCACCACCGAGGGAATTATCTCCAAAGCGATACGGTTGCAAGGAGAGACAGAATACATCCAATTCGACGCCGCCATCAATCCCGGAAACAGCGGAGGACCCTTACTGAGTGAATCGGGTGAAGTCATAGGGGTCAACACTTTTATCATTCAAAACTCGAACAATCTAGGCTTTGCCCTCCCCTATTATCTCCTACAAGAAGCATTAGATGGATTTTTAGCCCTTGCTGCTATCGATATTATTCGTTGTGTATCGTGTAAAAATTTAATCCTTGAATCCTCAATACAAAATGATTATTGCCCAAAATGCGGTATTAAACTCGATGTTGCCAAGCGCCGACGAGAAGGGTACAAACCATCGGGAGTTGTTGCATTACTCGAAAAGATACTGGGGAAACTGGGGATTAATGTCACGCTCTCAAGACGCAGTCAAAGAAGTTGGAGATTTGAGTCAGGAACCTCCCGTTTTGACATCAATTATTACGATAATGGGGTCATCATTGCAGAGTGTGAAGTGTGTCGAATACCACAAGAAAATATTGAACGTTTGTACGATTTTTTACTAAGTGAGAACGGTAATTTAGAAAACTTACGCCTAGCAATCGATCAAAACAGTATTTATCTCTCCTATGTTATTATCGATACTTCCCTAACACAAGAAGAAGGGGAGCACACCCTAGAAACACTTTACAATCTCGCTCCGGAATATCAAAAAAATCTTATTAATAATTTCAAAGCACTGGAACCGAAGTTTGATGAGTTTGAATAAGCCGTGAAACGTTCTCTTTTTGTGGAAAGTCCGCTCCCATACTGATGATGAATGACGATGCTTCTTGAAGGGAAAGTGTCGTTTTTTTAATCATTACTTCATCTACCAAAACGGTATAACCACTCGTAGGATTCGGAGAGGTCGGGATAAATAGGACACAAATATTTTCGTGTCGGTTGAGCAAGTAGGCGGGAACCCACAACCCTTCTTTTGGATATTCGACCAAAACCACCTCTTTTTTCGTCCCGTCTTCACCTCCGGATAACATTGCTGCAAGTTTTTTTGAAACTGAATAAACTGAACGGATCGCAGGGATTTTTTCAAAAGTACTGTCAATCATTGAAACAAATATTGAACGTCCATATTTTTCAATCGAAAATCCAAGTAAAGCAAAAACAGCAATCACTCCCGCCATAAGAGTCATTGTTATTCCAAAAGAATTCGTATAATCGTGCAAAGAAAAATATGCGCTAACTCCCAAATTTCTCAAATAATTCACAACGGTCAACACTAAGATAAGAGGGAATAATGACAATGCACCCACAAAAATATACCGAAATAACAACTTGGCTTTTGAGCCCATAAACGTCCTTTTATGACAAATTGTCATATTATAGAATACTTTTTGAAACACTTTACTACAATAACATATATTTACAGGAGAACCTATGCAACCTTTTACAGATTTTAGCCTTAATTTAGAGACTTTTATTGATGATTTAAACATACTCATCGAAAAAAACCACACTACCATCGCCAACTTACTGGATATTCACGATAAAACCTACACCGATTTTGTCCGCCCCTTTGATTTTATGGAAGAAGAGATGGAGCTTTTATTTACGCCTCTTTCACATATCAATGCTGTCAACAATAGTGAAGAATCTCAAAAAGTATATGCGGATGCGCTCCCGATTCTTACCGATTACTCGACCTTTGTAGGGCAAAATCTCGCTATTTATGATGCTTTCAAAGAAGTTAAAAAAAATGAATACAGCACTTTAAATCGTGCTCAACAACGAATTCTTGATCTTAATATTCTCCATTTTGAACTCGCCGGAGCCCATCTTGACGACACTTCAAAAGAGCGTTTAGCACAAATCAATCTTCGCAAAAGCACACTCACCAATGACTTTTCCCAAAATGTTTTGGATGCTACCAATGCGTATGAAAAAATCATCACAGATCCCGCTGATATTATTGGAATTCCACAGGGAGATTTAGACGATGCCCGTTTCGAGGAAGAGGGAGTTATAAAATATCGTTTCACTCTCCAAATGCCTTCGTATATCTCGTATATGACCTATGGACAAAATCGTACCATACGAGAAGAACTCTACAAGGCATATACGACAAGAGCACCTCAAAACGGTGAAATTATTGATGAATTGATGGCACTTCGTCAAGAGATGGCACAACTTTTAGGCTTTGAAAGCTATGCTCAGTATTCACTTGCTTCCAAAATGGCACCCGATACCCAAAGTGTTTTAAGATTTTTAAACGACCTTGCCCTCACCTCTCGTGCCCAAGCAGAGAAAGAAATCATGGAATTACGCTCTATTGCAGGAGATATTGACCTCCAAAGCTATGACACCGCCTATTACGGCGAAATCCTCAAAAAAGCACAATACGACATTGATGAGGAAGAATATCGACCTTATTTTGAACAAAACAGTGTTATAAGCGGGATGTTTGATTTTTTACACCAGATATTCGGGATTTCATTTGTACACGTCCAAGCACCCCTTTGGGACGAAAAAGCGAGTGCTTATGATGTCTATGATAATAACATACTGCGTGCACGAATCTATTTCGACCTCGAAGCTCGTAAGAATAAACGCGGTGGAGCATGGATGCACAATTTTCAAACCCATTGTGAAGATATCGAAGGTATGATCCATCTTCCCAGCGCCTTTGTCGTTTGCAACTTTCCTCCCTCATCCCCTACGTCTCCCTCACTTTTGCGTCATGATGATGTTGTCACCCTCTTTCATGAGATGGGACACACGCTTCACCACATTTTAAGCTCTGTTCGAGAACATGGTGTCAGTGGGGTTAATGGCGTAGAATGGGATGCCGTCGAATTTCCTTCACAATTTTTAGAAAGTTTTGCGTATGAACCTAAAGTCCTCAAACTTTTTGCTAAACACCATAAAAGCGGTGAGATTCTTAGTGATGAGATGATTGCTAAGCTTATTCGTGCAAAAAACTTCCAAAGTGCTCTATTTATGCTTCGACAGCTTGAATTTTCTCTCTTTGATTTTGAGCTTCACTCGAAATTGTATCAAGGGGATGAAATTCAAATTCTTCTTGATTCCATTCGAGAACGGACTTCACTTATCAAACCACCTGCTTACAATAAATTTCAAAACGGATTTAGTCATATTTTTAGCGGTGGGTACAGTGCAGGATATTACAGTTACAAATGGGCAGAAGTGCTAAGTGCAGATGCCTATTATGCTATTGTGGATGAAGGTATTTTCGATTCCGTTCTTGCGCAGCGGTATAAAGATATTGTACTGGGAGGCGGCGGATCTCAAAGTATGCAAGAACTTTTTGTGGAGATGATGGGACGCGAATGTGAAACAAAAAATCTCTTGCGTCTTAATGGCATAGAAGTATGAAATTTTTTTGGCTAGTATTCATTACATTGACATTTTTAGAAGGAGCAGAAGTGAAAATAGCCTCTTATAACGTTGAAAACTTGTTTGATATGAATGATGATGGTACAGAATATGAACAGTACATACCCAATACCTCGTGGGGATGGAATGAGGAGATGCATCGGATAAAACTTCGCAACACCGCGCAAGTCATCAAAGATTTGGGTGCTGATGTCATCGGACTGCAAGAAATTGAGTCCGAAACCGCTCTCAAAGAGCTCAAAGCCGAGCTCAACCGTCAAGGGATTTATTATCCTTATTATGCTTTTGCACGCTCTAAAAACACTACAGTAGCTACCGCCCTTTTGAGCAAATACCCCCTTAAAAGTGCGCTAAGCCATTCAGTAAGCTCAAACCGTAAATATCGTGATATATTGGAAGCAAAAATTGATATTAACGGTAAAAATCTACACATTTTTGTTAATCATTGGAAATCCAAAAGCGGTTCTGAGAGTATGCGTATTCAAAGTGCAAAAGTACTCAAAAAACGTATCAGCAACTTGGATGAAAATGAACCGTATATACTCTTGGGAGATTTTAACTCTCACTATGAAGAGTATCGAACGTTTGTAAAAAGCAGAAAGCATAATGACACGGATGGGATCACAGGGATTAATCATATCCTTAAGACCATCGATGAGGATGACAATCCTATTACTATCACAAGTGTCAAAGAGTGTGATGACTGCTCCTACAATCTATGGTATGAACTCCCACAAGAGCAACGGTGGAGTCATGAGTACAGAGGGGGACATGAGGCGCTGGATAATATGATTATTTCCCCCTCGCTTGCAGATGGAAAAGGAGTTGAATATGTCCGAGGGAGTTTTGGACGATTTGATGCTCCTTATCTTTTCTACAAAGGAAAACCTTATCGCTGGCAACAATCACGAAAATTTCCTAAGCACCATCTAGGCGAAGGGTATTCCGACCACTTGGCTATTTTTGCAAAATTTAACGTACGTTAAACGATGCACCAGTCAATCGGAGCAATCCCATGCTCCCGTAAATAGGTATTGGTTTTACTAAAAGGTTTCGAACCGAAAAACCCTCGATAAGAGGAGAGCGGTGAGGGATGCGGAGCTTTTAAAACCAAATGCTTTGTCTCATCAATCAAAATACTTTTTTTCCCCGCAGGAGCACCCCAGAGGATAAATACGAGATGTTCTCGCTGTTGGCTCAATGTTCGAATGACTTGATCGGTGAACCTCTCCCATCCTCTATCTTTGTGAGAAAAGGGTTCTCCTTGGCGAACTGTTAAAAGGGTGTTAAGGAGCAGGACACCCTGATGTGCCCAATGACTCAAATCACCGCTTTTTGGGAAAGGACAGCCGATGTCATCCACTAATTCTTTAAAGATATTTTGGAGGGAGGGTGGAGAAGCGACTCCTGCTTGAACTGAAAAAGACAACCCATGTGCTTGCCCTGCCCCGTGATAAGGATCTTGACCTAAAATAATGACTTTCACCGATTCAAAAGGGGAAGAGTTGAACGCATTAAAAATATTTTTACTCTGTGGAAAAATAGTATAACTCTTTTTTTCTTCCACCAAAAAAGCTTTTAATGCTTCCATGTAAGCGTCGTTAAATTCGTTTTCTAATGCGTCTTTCCAGCTTTCATGAATACTAGGGTGTGTTGTCATTATTTAAGAATATCATCCTCAAAAATTACCATTTCATAAATACTGCGCGTCGTCACCAATGATTTTTCAAGAGGAACACCGCTAGAGTTTCGCATACGTGAGATTTCTGAACGCAACTCGATCATCTCCTGCTCCATCATCTCCATTTTACTTTTCAGACGCATTACGACATCCACACCAGCGAGATTGACTCCTACTTCACGGGTAAGTCGCAAAATGGTTTTAATTTTCTCAATATCACGCTGAGAATAAAGACGTATTCGTCCATCCGAGCGTGAAGGAGCTATAAGGTTTTCTCTCTCATATTGGCGTAGCGTCTGAGGATGAATATCCAAAATTTTTGCCACGATACTAATCATGTATACCGGTTCATCAAAATGGTGCATAATCTAGTCTCCTTGCGGAAGGGATTTTTTCATCTGTTCAACAAGATCCGCATCGATTTTATCCACAGTAGGCAATATAATATTAGCCTTAAGATACAAATCTCCGCGAACACCGCTTTGTCGATTCATCACGCCCATCTCTTTGAGACGGAAACGCTGACCATTTTTGGTATTTTCAGGCACTTTAAGTGTAACTTCTTTATCTAATGTCTGAACCGCCACTTTACCACCAAACAGTGCCGCATAAAGAGGAACACTAAATGTTTTCACAAGATTGTCTCCCTCGCGCTCATACTCAGGATTGGCAGAAATATCGATACGTAAATACAAATCACCCGATTGGGCACCATGACGCTTCCCTTTTCCGCGAACACGAAGTTTTTCACCGCTTTTAATTCCGGCAGGAATTTTGATGTCAAAACTCTCTCCAGAAAGGCTAATCGTGTGTTTACCACCGAGTACCGCTACGGCAAACGGAATAGTAACATTGGCATCAAAATCAAGGTTCATCGCGCCGCCAAAGCCACTGCCAAATCCGCCGCCGCTAAATCCACCGCCTCCTCCACCGAACATACTGCGTAAAATCTCATCTAAATCGACATTACCGCCCTGAGCACGTGAGAAATCATGGAAGTTTTGCCCGCCGAACATCGAATCCCCGTACTGATCGTATTTGGCACGTTTTTCTTTATCGCTAAGCACTTCATACGCCGCATTAATCTCTTTAAATTTTTCTTCCGCTGCGGGGTCTTTGTTCACATCGGGATGGTATTGACGCGCGAGCTTACGGTAAGCTTTTTTGATCTCTGTTTCGCTTGCGCCTGCTGTAACTTCTAAGGTAGTGTATAAACTTTTTGACATTTTAAATCCTATTGAAATCATAGTTAATTATTTAACAAAATTATAACAGAATAGTTGAGTCAAAGTCAATCAAGGTTAAAAAGGAAAGTGCGTTGGATTAGAAGAAAGAGAAGATTGAAGATTGCGCCATAAAGACGCAAGTGTTTTTAGTGCAAAAAGTGACGAATACCAGTAAAGTACAACGACATCCCGTGCTCATCTGCCGCCGCGATGACTTCTTCATCACGTACCGAACCGCCCGGTTGAATAACGGTTTTGACACCCGCCCCTGCTGCCGCGTCGATAGAATCGCGAAACGGGAAAAATGCTTCAGAAGCAAGAGCTGAACCGCTTACATCCAGACCCATCTCTTCCGCTTTTCGTAATGCACAACGGGCTGCATCGACACGAGACGTCATCCCCATACCCACTGCTACCATCGCGGAGTCTTTTACGTACACAACACAGTTTGATTTGGTTAATGAGGCTACTTTATACGCGATTTCAGCGTCTTTAAGTTCACTCTCGCTTGCCGTGTGTTTTGTCACCAACTTGGCATTCTTAACCTCATCGTCTCCCACACGATCCGCGTCTTGGAATACAAATCCGCCGTCAATGTGTTTAAAATCGACTGCATCTCGGCTCAGAAGAATACGATCACTGCCGTATTCAAAAAGCTTTAGACGTTTTTTCGGCTCAAATACTGCTTGTGCTTCTTCATCGATTTTACCTGCAATAATCACTTCCAAAAACATCTCATTCATTTTCAGGGCAAGTTCTTTGGTCACGACGCCATTGACCGCAACGACGCCTCCAAATGCTGAAATCGGATCACATTTAAGTGCTTCGGTATACGCATCCATCATATTATCACGGATTGCAAAACCGCACGGGTTACCGTGCTTTACGATACAGATAGCATTCTCATCCCCAAACGCAGCTGCAATTTTCACCGCACCGCTGATGTCGGTAAGATTGTTAAAACTTGCTTCACCTTTGAGGGTTTTGAAGTTTTTAGAGAAGAAAGTGTCAAACTCGTACAAACCACCCTTTTGATGCGGGTTTTCGCCGTAACGGGTATCCATTACTTTGTTTCCGACGATAAACTGTTTCTCTCCCATGCCGTTGTTAAAACGTTTGTTCATGTAGTTGGCAATCATGCTGTCGTATGCTGCCGTATGCTCATATGCTTTGATCATCAAATTACGGCGAAATTCAACGCTATCTGAACCGTTTTGAATCGCATTAAGCACCACAGAGTAATCACTTGGATCGGTAATGATATGAACATCGATAAAGTTTTTTGCAGCAGAACGAACCATTGCAGGTCCTCCGATGTCGATGTTTTCAATGATCTCTTCGAAGTCATCCGTACGCTCAATGGTCGCTTTGAACGGATAAAGATTTACACAAACAAGGTCAATTTCAACAATCCCGTATTCCATCGCTGTATTGACATGAGAATCCAAATCACGACGAAATAAAATGCCCCCGTGGATATATGGGTTAAGGGTCTTAACCCGACCATCAAACATCTCCGGAAATCCTGTCACATCATCAATCTCGATAGCATTCACACCTGCATCACGCAACATTTTAAACGTTCCGCCCGTAGAGACGATTTCATAGTCCAAACCGATGAGAGATTTAGCGAATTCTACGATATTACTTTTATCACTGACACTGAGTAATGCACGCTTCATGCAGTTCCTTTGATTGGGTACTTAGACCCATGAATTAATGGTGGAATTGTAACGAATGGTGGTTTAGGGGAAGGTAAAGAATGAAAGGAAGCGTATTGCTTCCTGTAATTAGGCGAGAAAAGTTTTTTCTGATTGAGTACTTTTAATATCGTTATAAAATATTGCAAAACTTACGCTCATATAAGGAATCAGCCAAATAAAACCAATCCCTAAAGTTAAAAGGGCCAATAACACCCATCCAAAAAAACGAAAACTTAGGCAAAAAAGTTTCCATTTATTACCTTGCATCATTTCCTTACTTTTCTTAATTGCTTCAAGTGCACCCGTAGATTTATTATCTGCAAGAACATAAAAGGTCATTGCGTATGAATATGCTGCGATTAATCCTGGAATAATCAGAAGTAACATCCATAAAATAATAAAAAGAGTTTGTAGTAACAACGCCGCAAGGGCTGTTCCAAATCTACTAAAACCATCAAAAAGATGTCCTATTTTTGTCTCTTCATTTCTCGCAAGAGCCAACATAATGGTGTTTAATCCAAGTGCCATTGCCCCACCAATTAGTAAAGAAATAATCGCACCCACTACTGGAATGATTTGAATCCCATACACAATAATACCATTTAATAATATTGCACCAATTGCTATCCCCCAATGCCCCTTGAGTGACTCTCGTGCTTTTGCCATAATATCTTTATTTTCCATATTCAGCTCCAAATAAAATTTTATTTATTGTATCATAACAATTGAAATTAGTATATATTTTATATGATTATTTATAATAGGAAATTAATTGAACAACTATATTCACCCTTTCACGCCCATCCTCAATCATCATACCTGTGTTCTTTTCCTCGGAAGTTTCCCCAGTATCGCATCATTCGAACAAGCCTTTTATTATGCCCATCCGCGTAACGCTTTTTGGTCGATTATGGAGGAAATATTTGGGGTAACGTTTTATGATAATGAAAATAAAATACATTTTTGTATCGAAAAGGGAATCGGGCTATGGGATGTAATCGGTTCGTGCGAGCGGAGTAATTCAAGTGACAGCAATCTAAAAAATATCATTCCCAATGATTTTAAAAAACTGCTGGCGGACTATCCAAATATCAAAGCTATCGCGTTTACAGGGAAAAAAGCGTTTGATCTGTTCCAAAAATATTTCAAAGAGTTAGAAATCGAAACTGTATTACTTCCTTCCACCTCACCCGCCCATGCAGCTATGACACGAAAAGAAAAAACCATTCTTTATAAAGAATTTTTAAATCGCTATTTAACTCTCTAATACCTGCTCAAAAATCGTTTTTGCTGTCTTCCAGCGATCTACTTTGGCATTCATCATCACGATAAGGCAATCTTTTCCGTCTTTTTTCGCACGAGCGATTAAACATGCCCCTGCTTTGTTTGTGAAGCCTGTTTTTACTCCAACAGCATATTGGTAGCGATTCAAAAGACGATTGTGAGTGTAGGCAGTGAAAAGTTTCAATTTATCTTTATTAAGTGCGTAATAGGTGTGACTGTTGAGTTTGCTGATTGCATTGAAGGTTGAATTTTTAATCGCATACTCAGTCATTTTTAGCAAATCATTCGGTGAAGAATAATGATCTTTTCCATCGTATCCGCACGGATTACTAAAGTGAGTATGACTCATCCCGATTTGTCGAGCTTTGCTATTCATCATCGCGATAAAATGCTCTTCATCCCCGCCCACGGTGATGGCTATCGCTTTTGCTGCATCGTTATCGGATTTAATCATTGCAGCTTTTACCAAATCCGACATCAAAACGACATCACCGTGCTTATACCCAGCTATTGTAGGCTCCACTTTGGTCATTTCTCGCGTAATCGTCACGGCCTGATTCATTTTTCCGCTTTGTATCGCTAAGAGTGCTGTCATTACTTTTGTCAGACTTGCCGGACTGGCTCGTTTTTCCCCATCTTTTGAGTATAAAATATGTTTGGTGTTTAAATCTTTGACAACCAAGGCTCCCACTTTCAGCCCATCCAGTTCATGTTTATCAATAGCCCCAAAAAGTGAGACGCAAAGCGTTAAACTCAATCCAAAAATTTTCTTTATCATTCCAAAACCTTTTAAATTATCAATCGAGCATCATTAAGCAAATAATAGTCCATCCGCTATAATTCCCTATAAAATTTAGAAGGAGGATAAATGCAGCGATTTCGACGACTCTTTACGCTGTTGTTTATCCTCTCACTTTTTGTCGGTGCTATTCATGAAAGTAGTCACGCTCATCAGCACGGTGATACATGTGAAGTGTGTGTACTCTCTCATGCTCCAGCTCTGCTTGGGGATGCCATCACAGTCATACCTATAGATCATTATTACGAATATTTTAGCTTTATGGATACCTCATATCCAGTTGTGTCATCTATGCTAACGCGTAACCGTTCCCCTCCTCTGGCTTAAAATTACCATTATTCAAAACAAACCATTATTATAATTATTTAACCTTTTAGGATTTTACTATGAAAAAAACACTTTCTCTTGTGGCATGTGCTGCAATCTGTACCCTTGCCTCTGCTAACGAAGCCCATCTCGATACCATCACCGTCGATGGATCTATAACTACCGTCATCCAGCACAAAGGCTTACTCAAAGATTTGGTTGAAAAAACGGAAGTGATTGACAAAAAAGAACTTGAGCATACACAATCTTCCACTCTCGCCGAAGCCATCGGTCAAGAAGTGGGAATCAACGTCACTACCGGCTGTTCCATCTGCGGACTTAAACGGGTACAAATAAATGGTCTTAAAGGGGAACATACGACGGTATTGATCGACGGTATCCCTTTTAATTCAACGGTATCGAGTTTTTACGGTATGGACGCTATCGGCACTTCGGACATCGAAAGTATCGAGATTGCTCGCGGGGCAGGAACGTCGCTTACAGCACCTGAAGCCATCGGCGGAACCATCAACATTATCCCTCGTAAACCGCGTAACAATGCTATTGAAACGGATCTCTCCGTAGGAACATTGGGAACCAAAAACTACTCCGTTTTGGGTGAAGCCATGAGTGCCGACAAAAAAACCGGCATACTCGTTTCAGCGTCCTATCACACTCAAGATCAAGTCGATAACGATCACAATGGTGTCAGTGAATCTCCAAGTTTGGAAAATCAATCTTTATCTCTTATGGTGACACATGAGCTTTCACCTTATGATTCGATCGAACTCAAAGCGAGCCATTTTACCTCCAACTCATTTGGCGGACCGATGACTTCAGAAAGTTCGGCGGTAGCGAGCTATAACCCAGCTAGCAACGATCCCGCATTTGTAGGTGGTAATGTTAACAATCCTCTCAGCAGCCAACCTATGTCGGTACTGGAGCGTATCAACACAACCCGCGATGAAATCTACCTCAAACAGCGCCATACCTTCAACGGTACCATGAACCTCCAAACGACTCTCGCCTACGCCAAGCAATTTCAAGATTCTCTCTATGAAGGGGCGGATTATCTCAATACCGACACAACCTATTTCGGCGATATTAAAATCGATCATGCCCTCAACAACAACCATTTCTTAACCTATGGAACCGATGCCAAAATCGAAACGGCACGCTCTCAATCGGTCGCATTTTTCGATGTTGCCAATATGGATAAAGATGATTTTGATTACACGGCATTGGGACTATATGCCCAAGACGCATGGATGATCGACGATAAAAATGAACTCACACTTGCATTACGTGGTGCAAAAATCACCACCGACTGGCGTGCCAAAACAGCGCAAGGTAACGAAATCGATGAAACCATGCTCGTACCGCGTTTACTCTGGCGACACAACCATACTAATGATTTGACTTCACGTCTCAGTGCCGGAATGGGGTATCGTGCTCCGTTGACTTTTTTCGAATCAGAGCACGGACTTCTTGACAGCGGATTTGATATGGCAATCACCGAACTGGAAAAATCCAAAGGGGCAAGTTATGCGCTCTCGTATGATGCACATGGATTAAATATTACCGCATCCGCTGCTTATACACAGGTGAAAAATCTCGCTTACATCGACGACTCTGCAGCAACACCGGTATTGCGCAATAGCACTGAAGCCGTCAGTGTCAAAAATGCTGATATTGCCATCGGCTATGAAGTCATGGAAGGGCTAAACCTCTCAGGTGTTTACGAAATGTATCGCTACGATGATGTCTATAAATCGCACCTTTCCCTAGCTGCCATCGAGCAACGTGCCCGCTTCAGTGTCGATTATGACATCAACGGTTGGGAGTTGTATACGGAAGCCACATGGGTCGGTGCACGTGATTTAACCCCTTATGGATACACGGATCGCTATAATGATTTAGCCCTTGCCTCTCCTAAAAATACAACAGCTCCAGCCTACACAACCGTCGATCTTAAAATTTCAAAAGAGCTGAATAAAAATTTTACCGTATATGCGGGAGCAAAAAATCTCTTTGATACCGTCCAAACGGATACCGAGTCACCTCTTTTTTACGATGCCACCGGCGGATTTGATTCGGCTCACATTTGGGGACCGTTACGCGGACGAATGGTGTATGCCGGGATAAAAGCCGCGTTTTAACATAAAAGTGCGTTACAATAGTAAATGCAAAGCTCATCCCCTGCCACTCTTGAGATTGTCCATGATCACTCGGGGACAATCTTCGTGTGCAGCGGGGAATGGACATTAAATTATCTTAAAACCATTGCACTCACCCTCGAATCATACCAACTGACTTCATCCATAATTTGGGATATTAACAATGTTACCGAACTCGATTCTGCCGGTGTTGCTCTTTGGCATTTGTATTATCGTAAATTTGAAAAAATGGGATTTGCCTCCGAGATGATCGGGAGTAAAAAAGAACACCTTCAGCTTTATAACCTCCTCTATCCCCATCCTCAGGACGATGTAACAGTACCAAATCGCCCAGGATGGCTTTATCGTGTCGGAAAGGAAGCCTATTTATCATTCCAAGGAATAGGAACTTTTCTAACTTTTTTAGGCGAAGTATTCACCGTTCTTCTTTACAGTTTACGACACCCTTCTATCATTCGATACCGATCCATCAGTTCTCACATTACGACCGCAGGGTTTGATGCACTTCCTATTATTGCCGTTAGCGCTTTTTTGATCGGAGTGGTAGTGGCTTTCCAGAGTATTGTTCAGCTTCAAAAATTCGGTGCTGATATTCTCATCGTCGATATGATTGGAATTTCTCTAACACGTGAACTCGCACCCCTCATCACGGCTATTGTTATTGCAGGTCGAAGCGGTTCTGCCTTCACTGCACAAATCGGTGCCATGAAAATGACCCAAGAAATTGACGCGATGAAAACGATGGGATTTCATCCGCATCTTTTTTTAGTCTGGCCGCGCGTTATTGCCTTGATGATTGTATTACCTCTCTTAATATTTTTTGCTGATCTCGTTGGGATATTTGGAGGGATGGTCATCGCATCTACCCAATCGCACCTATCCTACACGGAATTTATCAACCGTCTGCAAGGGGCACTGCCCATTAAACATTTCATTATTGGAATAGTAAAAGGACCTTTTTTCGCCATTTTAATTGCTCTGACTGGTACCTATCGAGGATTTCAAGTCTCTGCAAATACCGAGAGTATAGGGCAATACACCACCAAAAGTGTTGTTAACGCCATTTTCCTTGTTATTGCATGCGACGCTCTTTTCTCTATTCTTTTGACGGAGCTCAAGATATGAGCCCCATTGTCATTGAAGCATCTAATATTGTTAGTTCTTTTGGAGAGCATCTCATTCACGATGATATCAGCTGTACGATTCGACAACATGAAATTTATGCCCTGCTGGGAGGAAGCGGATCCGGTAAATCAACGTTACTGCGAGAAATGATTATGCTGGGAAAACCCTCAAGCGGCTCAATCCGTATTTTTGGAAATGACATTGCCCACTTATCACTGGCAGAAGCTCAAAAACTCCGTCAACAATGGGGAGTATTATTTCAATCAGGGGCCCTCTATTCTTCTCTTACCGTAGGTGAAAATATTGCTCTTTTGTATCAAGAATACACCGATCTTCCGCCCAACCTCATCCATGAACTCATTAAACTCAAAATCGATCTGGTTGGTCTGCCTCAACACGCGATTCACCTCTATCCAAGTGAACTAAGCGGTGGAATGGTTAAACGGGCATCTCTTGCCCGTGCTCTTGCTCTTGATCCGAAACTTTTATTTTTAGATGAGCCTACTTCGGGTCTTGATCCGTTGAGTTCACGGCAATTTGATGCATTGATTCAACAACTTCGTGATCTCTTGGGGCTAACCATTGTCATCGTTACCCATGATTTGGATACGATACATCATATCGTAGATCGCTTCTTGTTGTTGGGTGAAAAAAAAGCGATTGCGGAGGGGACACTTGAGGAAGTCCTTGCCATTAAACACCCTATTATCGATTATTTTTTTCAAAAGGAAACACATGGAATCAAAAGTTAACTATACTCTTGTCGGATTTTTTGTCCTTCTATTGAGCGGTGCAATGATTGCTTTTGCTTTTTGGCTTGGAAAATACAATGACGATGAAAAACAATACCAACTCTACAAAGTCTACATCACCGAATCCATCTCAGGGCTCGCTCCTGAAGCCGCTGTAAAATTTCACGGCGTTGATGTCGGCAAAGTAGAGACCATACAGATTAATCCGCTCAACAGTGAAGAGGTTGAACTGATTTTAAAAATCAAAAAAGAGACGCCTATTCGAATCGATTCTATGGCAACACTTAAATTTTTCGGAATCACGGGCTTGGCTTTTATTGAAATAGCCGGAGGTTCGAAAAATTCACCCCTGCTTATGACGTCTAAAAACGACATTGCCATTATCCCCACCGCTCCCTCTCTTATCAAACGGCTTGATGAAACCCTTAGCAGTGTCGTTACCAAACTCTCCGACACCCTCGATCACACCAATGCTATCATGAGCGACGACAATACGAAAAACTTTTCCGTAACGCTTCAAAATCTAAAAATACTGACGCAACGGATGAATAGCTACCAAGACGAAATCGATTTATTACTAAAAAATTCGATACAAACCGGCAAAAAGCTAGATGAAACCATGCTAAAAGTGGGAACTTCCGCCGATAAAGTAGGTAGCTCTATGGATACCTTCAAAGTTACTATGAGAGACAGCCTCTCCCCTACCATGAAAGCATGGACAGAAACCTCCAAAAAAAGCAATGTCCTCATCGAAAAGATCGAAACGTCTATGGACCGTGGTGATTATGATTTTCAAGCCATAGCGTCTGACTCAACCGTTGAACTCAATGCTCTTTTACTCCAATCGCGTTCACTGCTAAGCGAGATGGAACTCACCCTAAAATCATTGCGCGAAAGCCCGTCCGATGTACTTTTCAAAGAATCCACACCCAATCCAGGACCAGGAGAATGATCGAATGAAAACTATCCTTTTAACCACGCTTATTACCTTTATTTTGGCAGGATGTTCCTCGCTTCACCCGTCACTGCATGAATATACTATTCTCCCCTCCTACATGCCGCGAGCTGCGACAATGCTTCCTGTCAAGGCTACGCTTAAAGTCTCATCCACTAGAAGTATCCCCTCCCTCTCATCAACGCAGATTTACTACCTCAAAGACACATCTCGCCTTGATGCTTATTTGTACAGCACTTGGACGGACTCTCCCTCCAGTATGATAGACCGATCGCTTTATTCCTCTCTGCAAAATCGGCAACTTTTTACCACACTCATTCCAACGACTTCAAGCGCAATGGCGGATTTAATCTTGGAATCGGATCTCAATGCATTTTATCATCGTTTTCTTGACGATTCAAAGAGCGAAGGGGTGATTGACATTACCTATCGGCTCATAGATCTAAAAACCAAAACGGCTCTTGGTTCAAAACGCTTTTTTATTACAGAACCTGCACTTTCTGCCAATGCACAAGGGGGAGTAAATGCCCTCACAAAAGCAACACAACGCCTCAGTGAAAACACAACCGACTGGCTCGAAACAGTTGGAAAGGAAAACCAATGGATAAAATAGCCATACTCTGCTCAGGTGGCGATGTATCGGGAATGAACCCTGCTATCAAGCGTTTCGTTGAGTACTCATTTGCCAAAGGCATGCAGCCTTTTTTTGTCTACAACGGCTATGAAGGGCTGATTGATGATGAGATCAGAGAAGCACATTATGAAGACGTTGCCGGAATAATAACGCGCGGAGGAACCAAAATCCGATCAGCACGTTCAACCCGTTTTAAAGAAGCTTCCTATCGTGCAATAGCAGCACAAAACTTGCGGAATAAAGGGATCACAAAACTGATTGTTCTCGGCGGTGATGGGAGCTTTCGAGGAATGGAACGTTTTTATAACGAATGCGGTATCGCGTTTTGCGGTATCCCCTCTACTATCGATAATGATATCAACGGAACCGACTACTGCCTAGGAGTCGATACGGCACTCAATGTCATCAAAAATGCGATTGATTCCATCCGCGATACCGCTTCCTCTTTTCGACGTGCTTTTGTGATTGAAACCATGGGACGCGATTGCGGCTATCTCGCCCTCGTCTCTGCCATCACATCCGGTGCTGAAGTGTGTTTGATACCTGAAATCCCCATTGACATCATCGAATATAAAGGATGTTTTGAATCGCAAATACGCAAAGGTCGAGATTATTTTATCGCTGTCGTCTCTGAAGGTCTTAAAAATTCTAATGAGGTCGCACGATGGTTTGAAGAAGAGCTAGGGTTTGAATCACGTGTCAGTATACTGGGACATATTCAACGAGGAGGCAATCCAAGCGTGTATGATAGATTGATGGCGTATCAGTTTGTTACACACGCCATCAATGCCTTAGTAGAGGGAAAAAACAACTCTGTCATCTGCTATACCAAGAGTCATTTTAATTTTAAATCCATTGACGAAGTCGCCCTTAACCCCTACCGATTAGACGAAGAACTTCTCACTCTGGGTCGAGAGCAATTTATACCGATAAAATGTCAAGCCTAAAATTCAAAAATTTAGCAAGGAGGAAGATTCCCTGAATCGGATCCGTATTCAAACAAGAAATCTCGAATATGCTTCGATTTATCTTTGAATTCATTTCCATTAAAATAACTTTCTGCTTTTGTCCCTGCGTGTTTATCAATAAGAATTTTTTCATCTGTAAACAGTTCATTCCATTCATCTTGCGTATGCATTGCAGCCCCTTTAACTCCGCTACCATGACAATCTTTACAACTTTTAACATACCATTTCTGACCTTTGGCAATATCAGCTAAAGCATTCGTCTGAATCATTCCAATACACACTATCGTAAGAAGAAAAAATGAGGCTGATTTCATTCTATATATTTCCTTTAGTTATAAATTAAGAATAATAATATCTTATGAAAAATTAATAGACGATTAAGTTGGAAAAACGAAACGAAGAAAGAAGAATAAAACTGAAAGATTTAAAAAGATGCCCCGAGAGGGACATGATTGAAAGTTATCCGCAAGAAGGAACGTTGCCTGAATCCGAACCGTACTCAAACAAGAAATCGCGTAAATCTTGTGATTGTTCTTTAAAAGCATCGCCATTAAAGTACGCAGCAGATTTATCTTTAGCGTGTGCTTTGATAATTTTTGCTCCGCCATTAGCGAACAGATCATCCCACTCGTCTTGTGTATGCATAGCAGCACCTTTAGTACCGTTACCATGACAATTTTTACAAGTTTTCAAGTATGTTTTTTGACCTTTTTTGACATCAGCAGATGCACTAGTTGCCATCATACCAACCGCAACAAAAGTTGCAAGCAATAATGAAGTTGATTTCATCATACAATTTCCTTTTTTTTAAAATATCAAGAGCATCATATCTCAGAAAGAATAAATAGACGATTAATAAATCACATTGACATCACACTTCTTCGGCGATCTCCACTTTTTCTTCTTTAACTTTATTGGCACGCACTTCCAAACGAATCTTATCCTGACGAACTTTTCGGTACGCCTTGTATTGCGCTTTGGTCAACGCTTCACCCTCAAGGGCAACTTCGGCACCAATTTCTTCTACCGAACAGCCGCCTTCATTCATCATAATCATACGGAGCTCTTTTTTCGTCAAATGACGCTTTAACGATGCATACAGTTCTCTCTCATCTTCTTCGATTTCAACAGCAGCACAGCCATAAAGTCCTACTAATACTTCTCGAATCGTTTTTTCTGGGTTGTAACGCAACCATAGTGAATTTTCTAACATTAAATAAATACCTTCGTAATAATTTGGGTGAGGTCTTTGATGTCAATAATGACATTGGCCTCTTTTTTTAAAATCTCTTTGGCACAAAATGCCACACGAGTTCCGGCATGAGCGAACATCGACCGATCATTTGCTCCATCGCCCACCGCCATTGTTTCTTCAGGTGTAATGCTCAAAAGCTCTTGCAAGCGTAACAGCATATCCCCTTTAGAAAAATCGAACATCATATCTCCACCGACAAGTCCACTGAGTTTTCCATCTTTTTCATGCAACACATTGGAAAAATCGGCATCGTATCCAAGGATACTTTTCGCATGCGAAGTCGCCGAGCGAAAACCTCCGCTAAAACAAACGACTTTAATACCGCGTGCTTTAAGTGCCGAGATTGTCTCGATTGCACCCGGCATATAGGGGAGATTATGACAAATTTTTTCTACTTTGGAAAATTCCAAACCTTCCAACAGCCCTACTCTCTCACGTAACGATTCAAAAAAATCGAGTTCCCCATTCATTGCCCGCTGCGTAATCTCACTGACTTTCGCCCCGATTCCTAAAGCTTCAGCGAAAAAATCAATGGTTTCACCATCCATCAGTGTCGAATCAAAATCAAATACTGCTAACTTAATCAAAAGACATAATCCTCTTTGTTATAATAATGCAATTATATCCAAAGGCATCTTTTGTTTGAACCTTTTATCGATAAACTCCGTAACAGTACTTTTATAACACTTGAAACAACTCCCTCGCGTTCAGCACAGTTTGCTCCCACAATCGAAAAAATTGCGGCTTTGGGTCTTGATAAACTCGTGGATGGATTCAGCACCACCGACAACCCGCTGGCTAAATTAAAATACAATGCTCTCTTTGCCGCAATGAAACTCCAAGATCGTTTCGGCAAACCAACACTCGCCACGATGAGCATGCGTGACCGCAACCGTATCGCCTTGCAAAGCGATCTCCTCGGAGCCAACGAATCAAACGTCCGCGCAATCCTCGCTCTCACGGGTGACAGCGCCCACTATTCCGACCAGCCACACGCCAAAGGGGTATTTGAGGGCAACAGCAAACTCCTCCTCGACATTATCACAACCCTCAACAACGGTACCGATATGGCGGAACAAAAACTCATCGCTCCAGTGCAGGAGATTTACCCGTTCGCCGTTATCGATGCCTATGCCAAAAGTGCTGCAACGCTACAGAAAAAAATGACCAAAAAAGTAGCCCACGGAGCCATCGCTATCATCTCTCAACCTGTCTATGATCTCGAAAATGCTCGTAAACTGCTCGATATGATGGCGGAAGCCAACCGTGAAAATAATGCCGATTGTGTATTACTCTTAGGCTATTTCCCGATCACGAAACTCCGCACCGCCCGCTTTTTAGATGAAAATGTACCAGGGATTTATGTTCCTCACGCATGGGTAGAGGCACTTGAAGCCGCTTCGCAAATCAGCCCAGAAGAAGAGTACCGCGTGGGATTTGAGTTGAGTAAAACTCTTTTTGAAGAACTAAAAGCACTTCATCCGAAAATACATATCATGACGGCAAATCAGTTTGAACTCGCCAAGGCGATTTTGAGCTAATTTCAGCCTCTTTTAGCTATAATCGATCATTATTAAATAGCAGGAATACTCCCTTATGATCGATGTAAAACTTCTCCAGAAAAATTTTGACGAAACCGCAACGGCGCTGATGCGCAAAAAAGTCTCAAGCGAGATAATCGCGGAGCTAAAAACTGCCAATGAAACCCTCAAAACCGCTAAACTCGCCTACGAGACATTGCAAGCCAAACAAAACGAACTCAGCCGTCTTTTCGGTCAGTACAAAAAAGAGGGGAAAAGTACCGATGAGTTGAAAATCGAAGTTGATGCGAACAAAGCAACCCTAAACGATCTCCTCGATACACAACGCTGTGCCGAAGAAGCTCTCGATGCGATCATCATGCGCGTTCCGAACATTCCCGATGCCGATGTACCCGATGGTGAGGATGAAAACGATAATATCGAAATCCGTAAAGTCCTCACTCCTCCAACCTTCACATTCACCCCTAAAGAGCACTGGGAACTCGCTGAGCAAAACGGCTGGATCGATTTCGAGCGCGGTGTTAAACTTGCAAAAAGCCGTTTTAGTGTCGTAAGCGGGATGGGAGCACGTTTGGAACGTGCCCTCATCAATTTTATGCTCGATTTTAACCGTGAACGAGGATTTCAAGAATTCAGCGTTCCGATGCTCGTAAACCGTCGTGCATTGGAGGGGACAGGACAGCTTCCGAAATTCGAAGAGGATCTGTTCAAAGTCGAAGAGGAAGAACTCTATCTCATCCCAACGGCGGAAGTACCTCTCACCAACATCTACCAAGACGAGATCCTCAACAGTTCCGAGTTGCCGATCAAAATGACGGGATACACATCGTGTTTTCGTAAAGAGGCAGGTTCGGGCGGACGTGACGTACGCGGGATGATCCGTCAGCATCAGTTTCACAAAGTGGAACTCGTCTCCATCACCCGTGCCGATCAAAGTGACGCGGTGTTTGAAGAGATGGTTGAGTGTGCCTCTGATTTGCTTACCGCATTGGAACTTCCTCACCGTCTCGTTACTCTCTGCACGGGCGATTTAGGATTCGGTGCGGCGCGAACGGTCGATCTCGAAGTTTGGCTTCCGGGGCAAAATACCTACCGTGAAATCAGCTCTGTCTCCAACACACGGGACTTTCAAGCCCGTCGTGCGAAGATCCGCTACAAAGAAGAGGGAAAAAATATCCTCGCTCACACCCTAAACGGTTCAAGTTTAGCGGTCGGACGGACGATGGTAGCTATTATGGAAAATTTCCAACAAGAAGATGGCAGTATCATTATCCCTGCCGTATTGCAAAAATACCTCTAAAAGGTTAAAGAGAGCCCATGGCTGACGAGCAAGAAGAGATAATCATCATCGAAGAGTCCGACGCTGCAGGCGTTGTGGCAACCGAATCAAAGGATGATGAGAGCGCTAAAGAAAAGTCGTCTTTTTCTAAAAAGAAAATACTAATTATTGCGGGAGCGATTGGTGTTTTATTGCTTGGAGGCGGCGGTATCACCTTCGCTCTTCTCTCACACTCAGGAGGGGAAGATATACCGCTCAAAGAAGAACAGCTCATTTCCTCTAAAAATCCCGAAGAGCCAAAAATAGAACCCAGCGAGCTTGAAAATATGATCGAGCGGGCAAACTACATGTACGCCAACGGCAATCAAGTCGAAGCTCTCAAATTGTTTGAAAGAATTGCCCTTTATTCGGAGTCGATTTCACAATACAATCTTGGTGTCGTAAGGCTCAAAGAAAAAGAATACAGTTCCGCTTTAGAAAACTTCAAGCGTTCTATTTCTATGTCTGAAAACCGTTGTGTCAGCGCGCTGAATGCTGCGGTTTGCTGTCTCCATTTAAAGCAGCAAGAAAACTTTGAGTATTACATCGATTTGGCGCATGCTTATTTAAATACTGAAAGCACGTCTCCTATGTACTCGTACTATTATTCTTTAATCAATTACTATCGCGGAAATTATTTGGAAGCACTCAGCGCACTGAACCATCCGACAACTTCTGAGTATCAATTGACACAAAACAGGCTCAAAGCTTCTATTGATACTCTTTATGGAAATTACAGCGGGGCTATTGAGACACTTGAGAATCCTATGCAAGAAACAGATTCATTTTCGCTTGGCTTACTGTATGCCAATAACGGAAATTTACCACGGGCTCGTGATTATTTCAATAACGCAATAATTCAAAATAAAAAACCCATACAAGAGAGCCTCTCTTTGGTTTTTGTGGATCTCAAACTAGGACAGCATCAAGAAGCGAGTGAGGTTCTAAGAAAGATAAGTGATAAATTTCCGGATGATGTCTATACACCCTATCCGATCAAAGTATTTTTAAAACCAACGTTGTTTAATACCAATACGATGCAGACAGCATATCGAACCATAAATGCAAAAGTTCATCCACAAACCTATCCAAAGATTTTTGCCTTTACTCCCTATAAAATCTTTAATGCCAATCAAACCATCAGCTATATCCGTAAAGGAAATGCTAATATTTACATTGATGATATTGTCTCTGCCAAAGAATATCTTGAAAAAAGTTCACATGCGTCCGACATTGATTACGGTATCGCTCTCGCCGTTCAAAAGGCGCTGAACTTTCGGTTGCGCGATGCGAATGCTCAACTGAAAAAGCTCCTTTTAACGCATCCTCAACACTCCATTTTGCACTACAATTTGGCGCTAACCTACGCGCAATTAGGGGATTATACCAAAGCGTATGATCATTTTTTACGCTCGTATCATCTTGATGCCAATAACTATCTCTCAGGTATTTTTGCCCTCATGACCTCCGAGATGATCTCAAAACCAAATCCAAAACTTATCGCAATTCTAAAAGAAAACCTCTCGCAAGAACCAAAAACGGAAGAGTCTGACTTGTATCAAACACTTCTATCGATAAGTGAAAACAATTATCCTTCATCCAGTCGCTGGCTCGATAACCGCTACAAAGAACGCCCCTTGTATTTGGTGATGAAAATTATTATAGCCCAAGAGTTAGGGATGGAGGAAGAAGCGAAAAAAGCTTCCGAAAAACTAACCTACACTCAACCGCGTGACACCCTGCCGCACTTGCTCTACATCGATACGCATTTTAATAACGAGGGACCTAAAGCGTATGCGCGCTTAGCGCTTAACTATCTAAAAAAACAAAAATTAAGCAATGAAGACATCTATTTTGGTCCTCAAATCGTACGAGATAAAGCTATTGCCATGGCAGCCATTACCGGTAAACTTGGACCCTTGATTCAAAATCTTGAAACTAAACTTCAAACCACAACTGAAAATCGTGCCAACCTCACAACCGCTCTCGCTCTTGCAAACTTTTACAATCAAGATTATGAAAAATCGTATGCCCTATACAATGATGCAGTTGATACCTACAAGCTCACCGACGAACGAACCCTCTTTAACGCGGCATCGGCGTCTATTGGAGCAGGGCATTACCAAAATGCGATTGCCCTGCTAGAACTCTCAAAAATGACCAATCCTAACTATCTAGAAAACCGATATGCACTTGGATTGCTCTACATGCAAGTTCAAAACAATCCCGCAGCCATCATCCAATTTAGTAAAATGGGAAATAGTGGGTTTAAATCCAATACGTTTGATTTTAAAATTGATACGGACAAGCTTGCTCTTGAACCTAAAGAATATCATCCTCTCTAAAGCTTTATCCAACCATCCGTCGAACAAGATAATACGTTGCGCGCAGAGGTCCATACAAAAGATACAGTGCACCAAGCAAAGCCATCCCCTCGATAGGATACACAAATACCATCAACGCGAGTACAATCACCCCGATTAAAAAACGGGTAAAGTGGATAGCTCTCATATTGAGTTTTTTGAAACTTGGATAGCGAATATTGCTCACCATAAGAACCGATAAGAGTACTGAAAGAGGTAAAAGAAGCACATGAATATGAGAAATTTGCTCATAGCGTTCCATGAGTAAAATAGCCGTTGCAATCATTATAGCCGCTGTAGGAATAGGAAGACCGATAAACACCGAAGGCTCTATTCGTGACGTCATAACATTAAAACGAGCCAATCTCACTGCACCAAAGATGATAAACAATGCACTGGCAACAATACCGATGCGACCGTATTCATCACCGATATAGAGATACATCAGCAATGCAGGAGCAACCCCAAATGCCACAATATCTGCCAAGGAATCAAACTCAACACCAAAATGGCTCGCAGTATTGGTTAAACGGGCAACACGTCCATCCAGACCATCAAAAATCAAGGCAAGAAAGATAAACCATGCTGCACTCTCAAATGAGCTTTGCAAAGCAAGAGAGATAGAATAAAAACCGGAAAATATAGAAGCAGCAGTGAAAAAATTTGGGAGAAGGTAGGCGATGGGCGGAGGATCTTTACGCATTAAAGCGTCCAATGACGCTCTCACCTGCTCGCACATCAGCGCCTGGATGAACTTTTAAAGTAACATCGCTTGGGAGATAAAGAATGGTTCTGCCACGAGCTAAAAATCCATAGCGAGACCCTTCTTTCATCTTATCACCCGCTTCGCCCTCAATAGCTATCGGAAAACAGCTTCGATCACTCAGATGTTCCATAAAGATTTCATTGCCTTCAACAGATTTAAAAGAGAGAACTACTTTTTCATTTAGTTCCTCAGAGAGTGGATGATGCAGCGCCAATGAAACGCCATGACGAATACGAGAGCCTTCCATAACACCATCAAAAGGGGCACGCAACATGGAGACATTCCACAGCCCGTTAAGAAGGGTAATTTTTTTCATCATCCGGTCGTTGATAAGGGTATCTTCAATCCCTAAAACAACTCCATCAACACTGCTAATAATAGAAGAAGTTTCTCCCAGCACGGCATTGCGCTCAGGGTTTCGAAATAAAAGGAGAAAGGCAATCAGCAGTGCGCCAACTAGAAATTGGAAAAGATGTAATCCCGTCATTATAAAAAAGAGCAAAAAAGTTGCTGTCAATATAATTGGAAGCCATCCTTGCTTAGAGAGGATAAAAGTGTCATTTTGAACGCTCATCTATTGCTCCTATTCATCGATTAGAATTTTATTGGTCGACGATTTATCTTTACGAGGCTCGAGTTTTGTCTCAATAGCATTCTCAATTTCAAATTTTTCAATAATGCTACGGACTTGATCCCCTGTAATATTTTCTTTTGCGTACAGTAATTCTACCATTTTTTCGATAGCATCACGATATTCTTCAAGACGTATTTTAACTTCTACATAACGCTCTTGAAGAGTACTTTTAATAAAGCTATCCATCTCTTCAGCCATTTTTTCACTGTATTCTTTGGCTTGCGTCATTCCGCCGCCCAAGAATGTACTGCGCTGTTTTTCGAGAACCATCAATCCGGCAACATCACTCATACCATACATTTGAACCATTGCTTTAAGAATATCGGTCGTTCGCTCCAAGTCATTGGCTGCACCCGTACTTATTTCTCCAATAAACACCTCTTCAGCTGCACGTCCTGCGAGCAATACATCAATCTCTGCAATCAATTCATGACGCTGCATCAAATATTTATTCTCTTCAGGGGTATTAAGAGTATAACCAAGCGCCGCCAATCCGCGAGGAACAATAGAAACTTTCGAAACTTTTTTAGCTCCCTTGGTTGTCTCAGCCAAAAGTGCATGACCGCTCTCATGATACGCAACGATGCGCTTCTCTTTTTCATCTATTCTGCGGCTCTTTTTAGAAAGACCTGCAATAGCCCGCTCAACCGCTTCGCGTAAATCGGCTTGTCGAACCGTCTTTTGACTTTTTCGTCCTGCAAGTAATGCCGCTTCATTCACGATATTTGCCAAATCAGCCCCTGCAAGACCTGCTGTTAGACGTGCAATCTCTTCAAGATCGGCATCACTGTCAATTTTAACACCTTTGACATGAACATTTAAAATATCAATACGACCCTGATAGTCAGGCTTGTCTACCAATACTTGACGATCAAATCGTCCCGGACGAAGCAGTGCGGGATCGAGGATTTCAGGACGATTGGTTGCTGCCAAAATAATAACCGGCGTATCCGTACCAAATCCGTCCATCTCTGCTAGAAGCTGATTAAGGGTTTGCTCGCGCTCATCGTTACCGCCCATCATTCCGCCCGCTGCACGACTTTTACCAATGGCATCAATCTCGTCGATAAAAATAATCGACGGAGCATCTTTTTTGGCTTGCTCAAACAAATCACGGACCCGTGCAGCACCGACACCGACGAACATTTCGATAAAACTCGAACCCGAAACAGAGAAAAAGGGGACATCCGCTTCACCTGCGACCGCTTTTGCCAACAAGGTTTTCCCAGTTCCTGGACTTCCTACAAGCAAGACACCCTTAGGAATTTTAGCTCCTAGTTCTACATATCGACCCGGAGATTTTAAGAAATCAACAATTTCTAAAACTTCTTCTTTTGCCTCTTGAGCACCGGCAACATCGTCAAATTTGGTTTTTGGTTTTTCCGAATTGACCAGTTTTTTAGAACTTCCCATTCCCAATATTCCGCCACCCATACTTTTTTGCATACGACCTGCAAAAAACATCCAAATAGCAATAATAATCAAGAAAGGAAATAGCCAACCAAACATTTCAGTAAACCAATTGCTTTCATTAAAACCGCTGTAATCAATATTTTGCTTATCCAAAAGATCCGTTAATTTAGTATCTTCCCCTAAAATACGACGAGTTGTGTATGCTGTTTTACTAGCACCATCTGCGCTTAATGCACGAATATACGTCTGCCCAATCGCCACTTTTTCAACTTGCTTGTTAATAATCAGCTTTTTAAGCTCTGCGTAACTCACCTCTTGCGTACGTGTTGCGGACGAGCCGTTTACTTTTGAACTTAAGTCACCGCCATCGCCAACAAATGCTTTAAAAAGCAGTATGACGACAATTGAAAAGACGGCAAAAGTGATTAAAGGATTTTTGTTAAAAAAATTATCATTTTTATTCGATGGAGTCGGTTTTTCTGGTTGTGCCACGTGATTATTCCTTTTTGGTGAGTACGAGTGTTACCCATTCGTTTTCAACGATTCGTTCACTAAGTTCGTATGTTTTGTATGCGCGCAGAACTTTATCTTCATATTTATCCATTATCCCTGAAAGAATTAACACTCCTCCATTGCGTAACCGTTTTTTCAGGTCACTGGCAATAAAGACAAGCACATCAGCAACAATATTAGCAACAATGATATCGTACACTTCATCCGTCTCTTGAACGGGCCCTTCCCAAAGTCTTCGATACGATACCTTATTTTGTTCGGCATTAACAATAGCATTTTCAACAGAAAGAGGATCTGTATCGCACGCATCAACAATAGCCCCTTTGCGCAGCGCTGCCATCGCTAAAATTCCGCTGCCACATCCTACATCCATAAGAGTATCACCCTCATTTACGTAACTTGAAATAGCCCGTAAGCACGATGCCGTTGTGGGATGATGCCCTGTTCCAAAAGCTAATGCTGGATCAATTACGATATTCAACATCCCCTCTTTTGGTGCTTCCCATGTTGGATGAATGTAAAATGGAGCTATTTCTATTGGAGTAATTCCCTGCTGATATTGAGCAATCCAGTCATTATTTTTTTCTTTAGTAAGAATGAGTTCTAAATCAATCACTTCGCCCAGTGCACTTTGTAGTGCTTCGGCAAACTGCTCAATGCCCCAACTCACCGTCTCTAAGTTTTCTTCACTTCGGACAATGAATCCCTCATCAATTTCTTCGAAACCAACCGGTATCACATCCACTAAAAAATCACCGAATAGTTCAATATGAGCTGATGGTTTAACCACCAGCATGTAATAATAATCTTGCATTATACCTCAGTGCCGAGAACTGCTGAAAGTTTTTCTTTGAGAACTTGAGGAGTAAAAGGCTTAACAATGTAGTTGTTGACCCCTGCTTTGAGGGCAGTAATTACTTCTGCTTTTCCCCCTTCAGTTGTGACCATAATAATGGGAAGATCAGAAAAACGAGCATCTGAACGCACCTTTTTAACCAATTCCAACCCATTCATTTCTGGCATATTCCAATCCGTGATCAACATTCCGATATCAGAATTTTCGTTTAAAGCCGCCCATCCTTGAAGTCCGTCCTCTCCTTCGAGCACCTCATCATATCCAAGACGTGAAAGAGTATTTTTAATAATGCGACGCATTGTTGAGCTGTCATCTACAACTAATAATTTCAAAGCGTTTCCTTTGTAATCTAGATAATTTTAAAGAATAATTGTCCAATAATAGCTAAATGAACTTTGTGTGAAGTTTAAAAAAAACGTTTTAGTTCAATTCTACCCTCATAAAATGCTTTTCCGACAATAACACCTTCAATTTCACCCGTTAAGAGTAACGTTTCAATGTCTGAGTCATCTTTCACTCCACCGCTGGCAATGGTTGGTATTCCCGAAGCTCTTGCGATTTCAAGGGTAAACTCGACATTCACACCGCTAAGGGTTCCATCACGTCCCACATCGGTACAAATAATCGCTTCCACACCTGCATCCGCAAACAATCGAGCCAAATCAGTTGCCCGCATTTCACTCACTTCACCCCAACCCTCAACGGCTACAAATCCATCAATGGCATCAATACCGACCACGATAGGATATTTTGCCGCCATTGCTTTTACGAATTCAGGGTCACGAAGCGCAATGGAGCCTAAAATCAAACGATCAATACCGAGTTCTAAATAACGTATGATGGTCGCCTCATCACGAATCCCGCCTCCAAGCTGTAGCTTGACATTACAATTTTCACGAATAGCGCGAATTTGCTCCAAATTTTTGGGCTCACCTGCGAAAGCACCGTTTAGATCCACCAAATGAACCCATTGCGCACCCATCTCTTCAAACGTTTTTACCAATTCCCATGGGGTATCGGAGTAGATTTTTGCACTCTCCATAAGCCCTTTGGTGAGACGAACGGCTTTGCCGTCTTTTAAATCGATTGCTGGGAAAATAGTCATTGATACACCTTTTTAGATATTTAAATATCCCACATTATGTGGATAACATCACAAATTAATAAAATTTTGTAATATTTTCAAGCCGTTATGATGGCTTTTTTCCGGATGAGGCTGAATCCCCATCACGTTATCATGCGCAATAGCACTCGTAAAACGGTAGCCATAAACGCTCTCTCCGATACTATCCGCTTCATTGTCACACATGGCATGATAGGAGTGAACAAAATAGAGATAATGGGCTTCATCCAATCCTTCAAACAACGGATGTTCTTTGGTAAACATCCTGTTCCATCCGATATGTGGTACTTTTAACGGTGTATGAAAGCGGCTCGTATCAAATGCTACAACCCGACCTTTTATAAGTCCGAGTCCCTCATTTATTCCAAATTCTTCGCTCGAATCAAATAATAATTGCATTCCCAAACAAATACCCAATAAATATTTGCCGCTTTGCGCATATTCACGTACAGCTTCATCCATCCCACGTGCGCTCAAATGCTCCATCGCATCTCCAAATGCCCCAACGCCCGGTAAAATCAGCTTGTCATACCCAGAGAGTTTATGTGGATCCGATTCAACCACCACTTTTTCACCGAGAAGATCAAATGCATTTTTAACACTGGCGAGATTGCCCATGTTGTAATCCACAATCGCTATCATTGATAATCCTTTTCGTGGGTAAGACGAATATAGACAGCCAATCCTATCAACAACGCTGACACCCCTCCAATAATATAAATAGCATTAATCAACATGGCAGGTTCGGTCATTGCAAATTTGAATACAAGCATTAACGCTTCGATAGAGAGGGCAATGATGATGGAGCCTAAAAATCGAACCATGGTTTTATGAATATTCGAAGCAGGATCTTTTTTCGACCGCCCTAAAACTTCTTCTTCGAAAAGCGTTTTCACCAAATCAAACGTTGCAAGAGAGAGAGTTAATAAAATTGTCGATTCAAAAATATCTTTAATCTCAATTTTTCCATAATGACCAAAACCGTACATTAAAAACCCTTCGATCCCTTTGACAAAAAGGAGTAAGGCAACAAACGCCAATGCAACCGAAAAAATAGTGTATATAGTACGAAAAAATTTACCCGCATGACTCTCCAAAGCCAAAGGATGGGCGATTCGAAGAACTTCGGTTAAAGGTACATCCAAACATGCCACAAAAATAATTTCCCCATGCTCATCAAAGATAGGCTCTGAGGCGGTAACGGTTAATTCATCATTGAGCAACGAGGGATAAGGATCGGTAATCGTACAACGACGCTCGTGCATTGCACGGTAATAATAGGCTCGCGTAGAGCGATTTTTACCCGCATCTTCCTCTTTTTTCCCCTCTTTAAGATACGTAGGACCAACTTGATTTCCAGCAGCATCCAGCAAATAAACCGCTTCTGCCCCCTGCAAATCCCCTTTTATTTTACGAAGACGCGCAGTAATGGCTTCAGCCGTTGCTGAGGGGAGATGATTTGGAAGGTTTTTTTGAAAAAGATAGCAAAAATATGCTCGTGCTTTTGGGCGAATTTCAGAAAATTGCTGTATGTCTTGAATAACCATTTTTGCTCTCCAACCCTCATTAATAATTAGGCGGATTATAGCTTAGTTGCGCTATAGTTATCCTTATGAAAAGTCCTAATATCCGTATCGCAATCGTCCGTCTCAGTGCGCTCGGTGACATTGTCAACACTGCTGTTGTGCTGAAAATTATCCACAGTTATTACCCTGATGCCTTGATTGATTGGTTCGTGGAAGAGGCGTTTGCCCCGATACTCCTAAATCATCCGCTGATTCATGAAGTGATTCCCGTCCCGCTCAAACGTCTCAAAAAAAACAAAAGTTTTAGCCTCTTAAAAGAGATGATTCACACCCTCAAATCCCGTGAACGCTATGACCATATTATCGATGCACAAGGGCTTCTTAAATCGGCGATTGTTGCCTCTTTTCTTCCCGGTAACGTGCATGGGTTTGATAAGCAAAGTGCCCGTGAATCAATCGCCTCGTGGTTTTATGCCACTGCTTCATCCATCCCCTACGAAATCAGTGTAATACGGCGTAATGTGATGGTGATAACCGAAGCGTTAAATATCCCCTACTCCGACGTGCTGATAGAGCAAAAAACTCCGGTATTTGATACTCCCGCAGCCTCTCATGAAAAGAAAATCGCCCTTGTCATCGGTGCATCGTGGCAAAGTAAATGTTATCCCAAAGAGCACTTTGCCCTACTGTGTGATTTGCTCCCCTACCCTTGCCATCTTGTTTGGGGAAGTGCTGGCGAATACGAGGATGCAGTGTGGATACAAGAACATTCCAAGAATGCTATTGTTACGCCCAAAATGTCTTTAAAAGAACTGGTGGATTTTATCGCAAACTGCATGCTCACCATCGGAAATGACACCGGACCTACCCATATCGCGTGGGCAATGAACAAAGCATCTATCACCCTCTTTGGTCCGACCAATGAACGGATGATTTATCCTACTTCTATCAATATCGGGATAAAATCTCCCTCGAAAGTTGATGTTTTTCATATCAACCGCAATGATTTTTCAATTAGTCAAATCGACCCGCATCTCATTGCGACAAAAGCCAAGGAACTTTTATAATGATGTATCGTCTATTTTTACTTTTGGATTCCTTTTTAATGAAGCTGTCGCACAGTTGGCGCAAAAAGATATTTACCTCACTCGCATCTCTCGCTCATGTTTTTGCTTTTTCACGAAATCGGATTATTCAAGCCAATTTAGATTTTGCTTTTAAAGATGAGCTCACTCTGACTCAAAAAAAAGAAATTGAGCACTATTGTTATCGGAATTTAGCCCTTAATTTTTTACAAGTAATGGAAAACCGACGAAATAATGCCGATGATTTACAATCTCAAGTGACTTTTCAAAACCTGACAGTTGTTGAAACCCTTTTGCGTGAAAATCGGGGAATTATTTTTGTCTCTGCCCATTTTGGGAATTGGGAACTTGGTGGGGCTGCGCTCTCATCTCTGATCACCCCTGTTTCCTCCATCTATAAAGAGTTTAGCACTTCTGAATTTGATCCCTATTTGCTTCAAGCACGGACAAATCATCAAATGCTGCTTGCAGAAAAAAATGGTGCTCTTAAACATATCGCCAAAGCTCTTAAGAGCGGTCGCTCTATTTTGCTTATGATCGATCAAGCCAGCAATGCACGTGCAGGGGTAAAAGTTGATTTTTTTGGGCATGAGACATACCAATCGTCTACCCCTGCTGCGTTATCCGCAAAATTCAATGCTCCTATCGTCGGTGTTTATATTGTCTCACTCCATGAACAGCACTATACGATTACGTTTGAAAATCCCATTGAAGTAAAAAGTAATGAGAAAAAAGACATTTTAGACGCCACACAAGCACAGTCTGATGATCTTGAAAAAGTAATTCGCGCCAATCCAAAGCTCTGGTTTTGGTGCCACAAGCGATGGAAGGGTGAATTTAAAGAGATTTACGCAGGATAAGCCGTTTTTAGTGCTTTGTACAACTCATCGGGCGTCATCTCAGGATTATTTTCCCATGAAAGTTTCATTACGGCGTTGTCTTCCAATCCGTTCCAAATTTTGATATAACTTCCCTCTTTATATCCATGGTCTTGACGGAATTGATTGAGGATATTTTTACCGACATAGAGACGATACAGTTGTGTCGTATTCAATGCACCCAAATACGCCAGATCCAAAAACTCTTCGACTATCGCACCAATCATCTCTGGAGAAATCGGAATCAGGGAAAGACGCATAACGTTTTCGATTTTAACCATAAGGAGATCATCTCCGCCAAAAGGAAGCGGTGCTTCGCCGTTTAATTTTTGATATTCCGGTGTATTGTAAATTCTTTGCGCCAACTCTTCCACTGCTTCCGCACCATTGGCTTTCGTAAATTCCAATACTAAACTCATCACAAAATGCCAGACATCAACAATCTCGATTTGCAAGTTGGCATAATCGGTCGGTTGGGCAATACTTTTCCAATGTTTCCATCCAAAAGAATCAATCATTTCGGCAGACTCCATCGTAATGCATCGGCGCCAGTTGATTATTTTTCCGTGTTTCGTTACCCCTTTTTCCCAACCAATTCCATTGGTAGCATCATTGAGTTGTTGCTGAAGTTGTAACATTGAAAGTAATTTAGTCATCTCTATCCTTTAAAAAGTTTCAAATTATAGGTAAAATTCCCTATGCAAAAAATTATTTGTCAAAAATGTACTTATTATTTCGTCACATGGGAAGCCAATCAGCCTCACGGATGCAAAGCCTATGGGTTTAAAAGCAAAGCCATCCCCTCACAGGTTGTCCTCAATTCCAGTGGGAAACCCTGCAATTTTTTCGAACCTAAGAATCCCGTTTCCAAATAAGTTTTTTACCAAAGCCCAGGGTATTATCGGTCATTTTTATCTCATCAAGACGAATTTTCCAAAGGGTTGGATTCATCACCCGTGCGTACGGAAAAGCCTCATAATAGAACTCTTTCCCCTCATCGCAAAGCATCATCTCACCCCGAAATTGTATCCCTTGAATCTTTCCAATTATCTTGGTCTCTAGTGCCACCGTCCCAGCAACCGTATGATTTTTTAAAACGTTACTACCATGTAGAGTTTGAGATTCCGTCGCGACGATAAAAGCGATTTCTTCTGAATTATACGCATAAAAAAGGGAACAGCACCACAGTTCATCCGCATAAGTTGCCAATGAAAGGAGATGGTGGTTGGTGATAAAAGCCTCAATTTTTAAATTCATTTTTTCCATCTTATTTATCCTACAACATAAGCAATAAAAAAAGTCAAAATTGATAACAATCCCAACGCTGAAAAACTTATCCATCCAACACGATGCGATCCTAAAATGACAGCGATAAGCCCTTTTAACACATTATTACCTCCCACTGCTATCAAAACCGCAGAGATAATTGCATTTTGACTGATGGAGAAATCTGTGTTAATCAGAGAGAGTATAAAAGGATCAATATCGGTAAATCCACTGATTAATGCCATAATATTAAGCCCTGAAATCCCATAATGCGATACAAAATACTGGGTTGCCACACTCATAAAGACAAATAAAAGGGCAAATACTAATGCCACCCCAAGTTCCAACGGATTAACGTTAAGCTGTTTTGCATGACC
This sequence comes from Pseudomonadota bacterium, assembly GCA_043797085.1. Lineage (GTDB taxonomy): Bacteria > Campylobacterota > Campylobacteria > Campylobacterales > Sulfurimonadaceae > Sulfuricurvum. The sequence continues at coordinate 135,974 of JAZDQA010000014.1, forward strand.
ATCTTTTAGTATTCCATCGCTTGTAATCCGAGAAAGAATATACCCTGCAATCAAAGCGATACCTCCAAGTGTCCCCAAAGGTATCATAATCACCTGAAAAAGGGTGAAGTTCAAAAATCCGATAATCACTAAAAGCCTAATATGCATCATTCCTGTTGCCAAGATAATAGCCGATACAAACGTATACTCGTGCGCTTCTATTGTTTTTGATTGACGCGATAACACAACCGTAGTTGCCGTAGATGAATAAATTCCTCCTAAAATACCGCTGACCAAAAATCCTTTTTCTTTAAAAAAGTAGCGTTGTAAAAGATAGCCTACATAAGAAATTCCAGAAACTACGACAACTGCCATCCATATTTTACTAAAAGACATCGGAATGATGGAAGAAATCGGAGTTGTCGGTAACAGCGGCCAGATCACGACACTGAGCAATACCAGTTTTGAAAACGTAATAATCTCTCTATTATCTACACTCTCTAACAGTATTTGAACTTGCGTTTTGGCATTGACGACAAAGACAATAGAGACAAAAATAAGTGCCGTAAACCACAACGGCTGCGTCATAATAATCGGGGCATAAGTATAAACTAACAATGCCGATAAAAGACTGATAATACCTTTTTGCTCCTCATGAAGTTTACGGTAATAAAAAAGACCAAACAATAATGCCAAAATACCAAGTCCAGCCATATAAAGTCGCCAAGAAGGGTCAAGAATATACAGAATATAGCCCAGCATTCCGATCAGCATATACGTGCGTACTGTCCCGATAAAATAAGCATTATCAAGTGTTTTTTTATACTCTCGCATCTCTAAACCCGTCAAAAAACTAAGCAGCATTGTTAGAATAAAGCGAAAATAGTCCATCTCATAGAGACTTAAAATCGTATCAATCATATTCTCTCTCTTTCAGCGCATTGCTTATTTTTCCCAAAGCATTCTCCAAAATATCCGATGCAACGGCGAAATTAAGCCTCATAAAACCTGATCCTTCACGACCGAAACTTAACCCTGCACTCAATCCAAGAGCGCACTTCTGGATAAAAAACTCTCGTAATTCACGATCTCCCAATCCTAAAGCACGACAATCCAGCCATGCGAGATACGTACCTTGCGGAGAGAATAGTTTAATCGCAGGCGAATGATCCGCCCACTCTATCATTTTTTCTCGATTGCTTTGCAAATGCGAAATAAGCTCTTTATGCCACACATCCCCATGAGTGTAGGCAGCTTCAAACGCTACGTGCGATAACACGGCTCCATCCCCGAAATGGACTCTCTTACGCTCTTCATTATAAAGCTCACGCAATTTTTCCGAAGCGATGCAAACACTCGAAATCCCAAATCCTGCCATATTAAACGTTTTACCTGTCCCTAAAAGGGTCACAGTACCTTCGCGTAATTCATCACTCAGTGACGCAATCGGAATATGTTTATTTCCCTCAAATACAATATCACAATGAACCTCATCACTTACGATAATAATACCATGATCAAGACATAAAGCCCCCAACGCTAACAATTCATCCTTTCTCCACACACGACCTACGGGATTATGAGGAGAACACAGCATCAGTATTTTGGTTTTTTCCGTAATTTGGGTTCGTAATATTTCAATATCAAAAAAATACTCACCCTTTTCATCTCTTTGGAGAGAGTGCAAAATAAGATGACGATTATTCTCTTTAACCATCGAAAAAAAGGGGGGATAAACAGGACTCATCACAAGGACTTCATCCCCCTCCTCGCTAAATGCTCGTATAGCACACCCCATCGAGGCTACCACCGAGGGGGAATAACTCAACCATTCACGCTTAATATCCCATCCATGATGATGCTTCATCCAACTACATTGCGCCTCATACGCCTCATCACGAATGATTTCATACCCTATTATAGGATGATTTAATCGCTCTTTTACCGCATCTAAGACACAATTAGGAGTTGCAATATCCATATCCGCCACCCACATCGGCTGAACATTATCGGTGCCGAAAAGCTTTTGTCGCAACGTATACTTTTCAGCATTGGATTCACTTCGATCAATAAAATATAACTCATCCATACCGTTTTTTCCAAGCTTTATGCATCTGTTCTATGTAGGTATACTTTTTTGCTTCGTTTTCACCTTCACCCACTACGTATCGAAACCCTGCATGTTGGATAAAATGGCGACGAAAGGCATAACGTGCAGAGTGCATTATCTCGTTGCCCGTAGATGCCCACGAACCGCCTTTAATCATATTGTGCTTCCCGTCAAACGTAGGCTCGGAAAAATCATCATACCATGGATGCGTTTCAAATCCTTCAAACGCATCCATCTGTGTTTGCGTCCATTGCCATACATTTCCGACCACATCGTAAAGCTCTCCATGCGCAAACGTATCTACCGCAACGGAAGAAGCATAATGGGAAAAATTGATATTGGCACGGCTATCATCGAAAATATCCTCACTCATTCCACCCTCTTCGACCATGACCGCCCATTCTACTTCACTGGGAAGACGATAATTTTGCCCCTCTTGGGCACTTTTCCACCGACAAAACGCTTCGGCTTCGAGAGCGTTCACCTCTACTGGCCAATTGTACGGCATATCAATCTCGCAGGCCAATGCACGGTATCTAAAACTGCCATCTGCTTGAGGAACCCAAAACGGTGGGCATGAAGCATTACGTATGCTTAAATATTTTAATCCTTCATCATCCCACCATCGTGAAATACCGTACCCGTTTGCCATGACAAAATCCATAAATTCGCCATTGCTGACCAAATAGTGTGATGCTTCAAACGCCTCTACACTGTACGCGCTATACCCATATTCGTTGTCCCAACCATACAAACCATGATCATCAGACCCTTTTCCAAGCCGTATATCTCTGGCTCCAAAATAGACTAAACTATTTTCAGGACAATCACCAAAAACAGGACAAATCGGAAATCTTACATCTTCACAGATATACTCTAAAGGCATCTGCCGATGTAGGACACTGGAGGTTTCAATATGAATCCGCTCATGCTCAATTCCCATCCAAATTGCCCAAAACGAATCATTTTTAGTAATAGGCAACGTCATTGGTAAGCTCATAATCATCTCATCCACACACGAACGAACACGCATACGATATTCACGTACCTCATCAACACTTGGCCATCGTAAACTTTCACTGTTTGCATCCCAAACCATCTCATCCACACCAACGGCGAATAATGCTTCAAAATGGGGATTTATTCTTTCACTTAAAGCACCCGAAGCGATCAGCTTATTAATATAAAAAATAGCCGTATGTCCAAAATAAAAGATCATCGGATGACGTGTGGGTTCCGATTGATGATAAAAGACTTCATCTGAGCGTAAAAGATCAAATAATGATTCAAAAAGATCAAAACTTTGATGAAAATATTGGCGCAACTGAGTGCGTGTATTTTCTATATTTATTCCATCAAGTCGCACTGACTTTATTTGCTTGGCTATCACCCGCTAATCCTCTGTATTTACTAATTTATATATTTCACTATTGTACCTTAGTGACTCTTATAGGAAAAACTTGAAAAAAAATGAGACTAAATAATCAAAAAAATGATTATAATGACAATATCAAGATGATATAAAAAAACACCAATAGGAAATAAGAATGGCATTTGAAAAAACGTTACAGGATATGAGTATTAAGAAGCGAATGAATTACCTCGTGGGAGCAGCCACGATGTCCGTTGTTGGAGCTTCAATATTCGTCTATTTTGCCCTTAGCAGTTTAGAAAGTCAATACGATGAGCTTCAAGAAAAAACCATATCAGGAGCTATGAACGCTCTGAAAATCGAAAAAGATCTCAACTACATCAGTCGCACCAGTCGAGATATTATGTTGGGAGGAGATTATGACAAAAATATCGATAAACTTAAAAAGCACATCGATAAAATCAATACCGTCTTCATTGAACTGGATAAAAGTGCAAGCGAACCTGCTGAGCAACAACTTATTACAGATGCCAAAGAGAGTACATCTGCTTTTTTAGACAACACACTTACCATGATGAATTCCCTCGATGCTGCTACTATTTCGACCAATTCTTCTACTATTTATGCAACGTACAAAAAAGAATTAACTCCTTACGCGGATGCTTCAAGAGAAAAATTTGAAAAAGTAGTTGAACTCAAACAGGAAAAACTCAAAACTGCATCCCAAAGCCTTCATTCCCAAATTACCTTTTATAAATTTTTTGTCCTTATGACGGGGTTTGGCGTGGCGATTGTTATTTTCATTTTTGCCAGTATGATCAGCAGTTCTATCACCATCGCTATCCAAAAGTTTACACGAATTATTACCAATATCTCCGAGGGAAATTTCGCTCAAACTTCCATCAAAGCATCTCAGGAAACAGAGATGGGAATCATGGGAAATGCGTTGGAACAGCTCATCAATCAGATTCAAAATCTTATCCATCAGATTAATGCCTCTATTTCGGGTGCGACCAAAGGAGACTTTTCACATACGCTCAATAGTGCCGGATTGCATGGGGAGTTTGTGGCTGCCATTGAAAACGTCAGTACCAGTATTGCAGTGATGCAAGCACAAGAGCAAAAGAAACGTCGAGACTCCCTAAATTCTGAATTAAGCCAACTCAACGTAAAAGTGACAGAAAGTCTCAGTGTCATCCAAGAAAATCTAAACAGTAATATCCAAGATCTAAAAGAAGTCACAAGAGCAACAACGACAGCCGCCGTTTTGGCAAATGACAGTCGAGATACCATATCCATTATTATCAATGAACTCAATATGCTCAATGAAAAAGTAAGCAACAACAATGATGCCATCGGACATATCGCATCCCGTGCGAATGAAATCAACTCTGTCATTCAACTCATCACCGACATTGCCGACCAAACGAACCTTCTAGCTCTTAATGCTGCTATCGAAGCAGCACGGGCTGGTGAACACGGTCGAGGATTTGCCGTAGTCGCGGATGAAGTACGCAAACTTGCAGAGCGAACCCATAAAGCAACAGGAGAAATTTCAATATCGATCAACTCCCTCCAACAAAATATGTCTGAGATCCAAACCAGCGCCGAAGAGATGAATGAAGTAGTAGCGCGTTCCAGCTCAAGTATTATCAGTTTTGAAAACACCCTCATTCAGCTTAGTGATGGCTCATCCAATATTGTGACCTCCTCTCACAATATGGAAAACAGCTCGTTTATTATTTTGGCAAAAATTGACCATATTCTTTACAAAGCACGCGCATATAACAGCGTTATGGTCTGCGATCAAAAACTCACTCCCATGGATGCACACCAATGTCGTCTTGGAAAATGGTATGACGGTGAAGGAAAAGAGCGTTTTGGACAAATAGGGAGTTATGAACTGATAAAAGCACCTCATGCAGTTGTTCATCAAAATGCCAACAAAAATCTAACTTTTATTGCTAAAGGTGAAGATAATATTCTCAATAACAGCAGTGAAATTATTTCAAACTTTAAAGAGATGGAAAATGCGAGTGAAAAACTTTTTGTTCTTATGGACAATGTTCTTACTGAGAGTCGGTAAAGTTTAAATGAGGAAAGGACAGCTGAGTGAAGATTCCACATGGTCGGAGCGACCTGACTCGAACAGGCGACCTCTACCACCCCAAGGTAAAATTGTAGCCCTAAAACACGGGCTTTTCGAGCTTTAGTCACCCACAATTAGTAGATATTAGGTGATAGAAGGTGACGAATTAGGTGACACAAAAAAAATAATTAACGCTTATGCTTTATTCTTTCAACTAAGTCCAATAATCGTCAAAGAATACCTATTGAACGTAGCTCAAGTTGTTGTATTTCCAATAGGTATTCTTTGCTACTATTGAGGATCCTTTTGGTATCTTGCCTAACGGTAAATTCAAACCTAGTCAGGTCATAGTCCAAATCATTCTTAGCCCTTTTGTCATAGCAACATATAGTTCTATTGCTATTGGAATCACTTTTTTGGAAATAGACCGAGCGTTTAACATCCCCTTTTGGATAGAGCTTCAACTTATGCCCTTTTTTTCTTGTTTTATTGACTCTCCATAGATACGGTACGATGAGGTTTTTAATAGCTGTATCAAAATCTATAGACAAATCTACATGAAAGTCATAACCCATCAATACAAGCTTATTTTCTTCTCTATCATTCGGTTCGTAATGGTGCAATATACGATTCAACAGTTCAAAGCGCACTGATCCTTTGTCATGGTCAAGCTGTGACAGTCCATAAAGTTCTAAGCTGATATAGCTAGATCGTTGATAGTCTAAAATCCAATGCCTCACACCATCAAACTCTATAATCCAAGCACCATTCGTATACACAAAGCGTTCGAACATATCTTTTTTATTTCCGAAGGTTTTATAGAATTCTGCTAATACTTCCTTCTCATGTGAAAATGCCACCCCATCACTTTCTGTAGTAAATTTCACCTGATGAAGCGTTGCACCAACAGCATCACACATAGCTTTTAAATTCATATGATTGCAACTGTAACACTTTCTAACCTTTGGAAAACCTATTCGTAAGGTATCGAAGCCACTAGATAAAATAGTATAATTAAACCTCCACCCACTTTTACTCTTTGTAAGCTGTCCACGAAAAGTTTTTTGTAGTATCTTAGGCATGATTTTATCAGCCAATCGAATTAATGCAGGGCTTAATTCTTTCAATTTATCATCCTTTTTTGTTTCTAAAGTCACCTGCAAGAGGCTCTCTATGAGCATTTCAGCATCGTCAAATATTATATAAGACTTTTGAACGTTCGTGTCTTACAAATACCTTAAAATGCTTTATACAAGGTATTATGCACCATTTGAAGCAGGTAAGTGTCTATACAGTGTTGGCACAGAGATGCCAAGGCTCTTGGCAACGTCTTTAGGCGGTGTTCCAGCTTCTAATAGCTTTTTAGCAGATTCGATTTTAGTATCAGTCATTAATCTTTTTCGCCCACCTGTACGCCCAAGGCTTTTAGCAACTTCAAGTCCTGCTCTAGTTCGCTCTACAATTAGCTCTCTTTCCATCTGAGCTAAAGCACTCATCACATTAAAAAAGAAACGTCCTGAAACTGTAGAGGTATCAATAGAATCCGTAAGACTCTTAAAATTAATTCCTTGTATGCCAAAGTCATCAATTAGGTTGATGAGGTCTTTAGTACTTCTTCCTAGCCTATCCAACTTCCAGACTACAAGCGTATCACCTTTACGTAGCATCTCAATGGCTTTTGTCAATCCCTCTCTGACTGTTCTAGTCCCACTAGCTTTATCTTCAAAGATTCTCTCACAACCTGCATTTGTTAAAGCTTCTAACTGCAACGTAAGGTTTTGATCTTGGGTAGAAACACGAGCGTAACCAATTAACATCTTAGCTCCTTTGTATTCTCAAATCTCATCTTTATTATAGCAATTGATAACTTAATATTGAGAAAGGTTTATAAGAATAGATAAAGCCCTGTTTTACCTGAATAATTCTTTTGAGAATATCATTCTTACAATCGGTGGTTTATGAGAATAAATAGTCCACCGTGTGCCGATATATTAAAGATTTCTTTGGTATTTTTTTGTGGAGGTGGAGGTTATTAGGTTGGAAGGTTATCCTTCGGCTTTAGGGTAGCCGAAAAACTCCTGTGGAGATTATAAAACTATTTTATTTAAGAAGAGACAAAATTTCTCGCTCAAGCTTCCCAGTTGACACACACTCTACTACAGATCCAGTTTGTGGGAAAGATGCACTAGCAGATGAATTAAATGATATACTAGCGACACTAGTGTTTGAGATACCATTTCCAATAGTTAGAGAAGTAACTTTTTTTGCCACTATATAACGGGTATTTGCAGTTACTCGTGTCTGATTTGGAGAAATTTCTTCAAAAATCAAATTCATTCTTCCCTCAAGAGACATATTCCGTTGAATATGGAAAAGTTGCCCTCCGGTCATCATTTCATAAAACATGTGCTCTTTCGAGGCAGGGAAATCATACGTACGTTCTCCAGCACCATTTTTGACATATGAAGTAAGACGACCACAATCTATGTAGCTTTCTGGGTCACCCGTGTAGCTTATATTGATCAATCCAGATGATTTATCAAGATTATTGATAACAAAAAATTGTTTTCCAAGCTCTGGAACAGCTGAGTTCCAAACTAGTTCACGTGATTTATCAATTATTTTTTGGTTTGATATCCCATTTTGTTTTATTGGAGGCGTATAATCCACCTTTCCTACGCATCCTGACAAAAGCAAAGCCCCTAAAATACATAACACTAATGAGTAGACTTTCATTGTAACTCCTAAAATTTAAATGTCAAACCGACTTGAGTAGACATACCGCCACCATTGCCGATGAGATCATTTGTAGAATATCCAGCTATGCCACCATGCCATGAGCATGTCCCTGAGCCTGTACTTTCTGAGGTTGTACCATCATTACATACGGTATAAAGCTGATCGTCAGTTAAATCAAAAAAATATTTATAACCCACACCGGCATTTAAAGCAAGCTTATCGGTAAAACTATAAGTAAGTATCATACCAACTGGAATAGATAACATCGTATTTTTATTTGAATACCACGGCACATCTAACTGACCAACACCAACTCCAAGGTCATAACCAATCCGTAGGTTTCCTTGATGAACAATATCCCCATTCAATCCAATAGTAACATCGTAGTAATTAATATCATTTTTACTATCACTTTGAACATTTCCCTCGATATAAAAACGAGCCACATTGTCCCATGAATACCCAACTGTTCCACCGCTCATTTCAACATCAATAGCTTTGAAATTAACATTTTGAGAGGAATAATCAACATATAATTCTGAAGCCGATAAATTTAATCCTACTACTAGCAAGAGACTAGGCAAAAATTTCATATTCCTCCTTTTTAGTTGCAAATAGGTAAATAATACCTTCTGTAATTTTATGATAGGGCAATATTCCCTTATTAAAACTTAAAATAGGTAATTCTTACCCTGTTGTTTCGTTATAAGATGTTATGTAACTTTCTACCACTTAAAAAAAGAGGTAGTTATGACTCAACGAGATATGGCGGGTATTTTGGGCATAGATGTTAAGACCCTCAGAAACTGGCGCAAGGATAAGCCTGAGCTTTACAAAAAAGTTATGCAGGGCTTCCAGTTTGAAGAAGCCGTCAAAGAAGCTAAAGAGCATTATGAGAAGTTGAAGAGGCTTGCAGACAAAGACTTTTAAAACATAGCCAAATCATCTACCATAATTTACCTTAATCAAACATTAAGCATATTTACGCTATAATGTACCCATCCTACATGATATAGTGTCGTGTTATTGCTAATCAGGCAATACCCACTTGCAACATAGACTTCTCTCTTGGATAGACTTTGTTCTCTAGAAACAAATATCCAAACATATAAAATTAATAGCAAAACTGTTTTCACGTGAGGTACTTTATTTTAAAGGACTTCTTAATGTCTAAAACACAACAACGATATGTTCGAACCAATACTGCTGCACACTATTTAGATGTGAGCAAGGACTTTCTCAAACAGCACATGGGAAATCTATTTTTTGAAGGTATTCATTACTATAAACCTCAAGATTGCCGACTAGTCTTATGGAAACTTGATGCACTTAATGAATGGGTCGAAGGCAGATTGTCTCCTCTGTCCCCTGAGAACAATTTAATACTTAATCAATTGATCGCTTAGTTGCTATAATCACAATCTACTAATTGTGGTTGTGGCTTTTCTCTTATAAATGAAAAGGACATAACATTATGAAAATAAATACTGTAAAAAGTATCGTAGGAAAAAACGGCAAGCTAGTCGTTAGGTTCTTTGACAACGCAGGCAAGATCAAGCAAAAGACACTTAATCTAGCCGACACAAAAGCAAATAGAAAAAGCGTTTCACAAACGATTCCAGCATTTGAAAAAACTTTACGAGATAAAGCTGAACAAGGTGCTAAATTACCAATTCATTTTGGCTATTACGCTGATAAGTATTTAGAACAACTTACAGCAACTGGTCATACAAAAACGATTGCTCATACAGGTCGCATTAAAAAGATGTTAGAACATTTTGGATCACAAACAGATATAAATAACATCACTGAATTAGCTATTGAAGACTTTTTTCAAGGATTAAGGTGCAAACGTGAGACCAAACTCGATTGGCTTGTAGTCATGAGGGGTGTGTTTGATAAAGCACGTAAGGGAAGAGCTATAGAGAAAAATATTGCTGAATCGTATAAGTTGCCCTTAGAAGCTTCTATAAATGATGAAAGTGCGGTTGAGCCTTTTGCTCTCGATGAGGTAAAAAGATTACTCTTGCACTCTAAAGGAATGGTTCTTCACAATTACCTCGGTATTGCATTTCACTTAGGAACGCGTCCTGAAGAAACGATTGCACTAAAGATTGAAGATGTTGACCTTACAAGTGGAACAGTACAGATAGAGCGAGCCATTACGAAGGGAGTTATTAAGAGCCCTAAGACAAAGGCTTCAAAACGTTCGATACCATTGCCAGATCATGCTAGAGTATTCTTTAGTGAACTGATAAAAAAAGCGAAAGAAAAAAGTAGTCTTTACTTGTTCAGTGATGCAAATGGAATACACCTCAATGATATAGAAGATTTGAGAGGTAAAAAGTATCGAGATGGTGCTTGGTATCAATTGCTAAAAAAAGCAGAAGTAACACCTCGTAAACTAATGCAAACACGTCATACATTTGCGGTAATGGCAATTCGTTCTCAAGAATACACAATGCAGGAAGTTGCATCTATTCTAGGTCACAGCTCTTTAGCTATGATTATTTCACACTATGGAAAGCATCTTGGAGCTTCTCACATGAAAGTTGCTAGGTCAGTTAATATTTTTAAAGATCAAGGTGACGTATTGGGTGACGCTGAAATAAAAGTTGAAATCAGAGAAGTTGCTTAGAAGATAATAAAGCCCTATTTATAGGGTTTCCACATGGTCGGAGCGACCTGACTCGAACAGGCGACCTCTACCACCCCAAGGTAGTGCGCTAGCCAAACTGCGCTACGCCCCGATCAATAAATGTGGAGTGCAAGAATAATCAAAAATTGATTAATCCGACCTAAAAGTGACTCTCGATATACTCTGCTTATGCAAATTGTACTCCCATCCATTTTACTATCGAATCCAAAAGTCACTGCCTGTTTTACGACTCGGCATGGTGGAGTGTCGCACGCTCCCTATACCACTGCAAATCTTGCATTTCATGTCGGCGACGTGCTCAACGATGTTCTCCAAAATCACGATTTGCTTGCGAATGATTTGGGTTATGATCGAAAAATTTTAGTGCACATGTCTCAAATTCATTCCGATACCATCATAACTATCGATGATACACACCGTTTCGATACCCCGCCTCAATGTGATGCGCTTATAACCAATCGCCTTAATACTCCGCTTATGGTGATGAGTGCCGATTGTACTCCTATTTTGATCTACGATCCGATCCATAATGCTATTGGGGCTGTTCATGCAGGGCGGAAGGGAGCACTTAATGAGATTCTTCCTAAAACACTCCATGCCATGAGACAAGCATTTGGCACTCAAATCAATGATGTTAAAATCGTACTAGGTCCTTCAATACATGGATGCTGTTATGAAGTCAATGAAAGCATAGTCAGCGAAACAGTAGATAAGGGATACAGGGATGCAATACGAAGAGAAGTTGAACAAGTCTTTTTAGATGTCAATACCATTTTATTACTGCAGCTGCAAACGTTAGGGGTAAAAGAAGAAAATATTGAAGTGATTAATCATTGCACCTCATGCAACTGCGATACCTATTTCTCGTATCGTGCTGATGCACAACATACTGGGAGGATTGCGGGTGTAATTATGCTACGACCTGCTTAGCAAGCTGGTGAGGAAGTAATCCAAGCGATTCTTCGACGAGTATCGTGTTACCGTGCTTTATAAACTCATCCCCGTATTCAAAACTCACCACTTGGACATCCATGATTTTTTCTTCGGACAACCATTCGAGCAATGCACTTCCAACACCGCCCATGCGCGACGAATCACTAAAGACATACCATCTTTTATGACTTTTAGACATTCGTATCAGCATTTTTGTATCGAGGGGTTTTACAAAACGTAAATCAAGCAAAGAGGGTTTTTCCTCCATAAGCTCCATAGTCTGTGCTGCACGTCCAACACCATTGCCGTATCCGATAAACAATATATCAGAGTCATTGGAAATTAACAGCTGAGATTTTCCTGTCTCGAAAGGGAGAGACTCAGGTAAATTTGCTTCAAAAAACGCCCCTCTTGGATAACGAATAGCACACGGTCGGTCATACTCGGCTGCATACGCCACGATCTGATGAAATGATTTTTCATCCCGTGGCGCGCACAGTGTCATGTTTGGGATAAGACGTAAAAAGCTAATATCAAATGCCCCTTGATGCGTTTCACCGTCTTCACCAACAATACCGGCACGATCAAGAGCAAAGACGACCGGCAAATCCATCAAACACACATCGTGAACAACTTGATCGAATCCACGCTGTAAAAAAGTCGAATAGATCGTACAAAACGGTTTAAATCCCTCTTTTGCCAATGCTGCCATGGAGGTTACCGCATGCTGTTCCGCAATCGCCACATCCCAAAAACGTTCGGGATATTTTTCCATCAAAGCACTTAATCCTGTACCGCTTGGCATCGCGGCAGTTGCTCCCACGATTTTTGGATTATGGTCGGCTTGATGCATGAGCGCTTCGGCGTAGATTTGCGTAGCACTTTTAGCAGAACTTTTCGCATTAGCCGTTCCACTTTTCAGATCAAAAGGAGAGACGCCATGCCATTTTTCATGTTTACCCTCAGCAATCTCATACCCTTTGCCCTTGATGGTCTGCACATGAACCAAAACAGGTTTCCCCATTGCTTTTGCCATGCTCAAAATCTCTACAAGAGATTTAAGATCATGCCCATCAACAGGACCTATGTACTCAATCCCCATCTCTTCAAACAGTATCCCCGGAGTAATAAGCTTAAATGATTCTTCAAATCGTTTGGCGAGATAATGGGCACCTTCACCAAAATTATCGACAAAGGCTTCTGTTTTCTTTTTAAACCGTTGATAAAAAGGACTTGCCATAGCGGAACTGAGCATTCGACTAATTGCCCCGATTGGTTTGGCGATACTCATCTCATTGTCATTGAGAATAATGACCATCGGATATTTTCGATCACCCAGCTCGTTAAGCGCTTCATACACCATCCCCGCAGAAAGTGATCCATCCCCGATAAGGACTACGGGAATACGACTTGCCTGCTCGTTTTTAAGGGCAATGGCTTTGGCGGCTCCCACACCCAGAGAAATCGATGTTGAGCTATGACCTGCCACGAAATAATCACAAGGGGACTCGGAAGGTTTCGTATATCCGCTTAGTCCATCGAAACGGCGCAGGGTTGTAAACTCTTCCCAACGATCCGTAAGAAGCTTATGCGCATACGCTTGATGGGAAACGTCAAAAATAAAAGGATCTTTTGAGGAATCAAATACTTTATGCATTGCTACGATTATCTCAGTAGCACCCAAGGTAGAGCTCAAATGACCCCCATTGGTACTGACAACTTCCAAAATTCGATCCCGTATTTTTTGTGAAAGCGCTTTTAATTCATCGTGTGTAAAATCTTTAATGTCCATTGTAACCCTAATTATGATTCCAGCAACAACGATCTTTTCAATCGTTCAAACCGCTTTTTTATTTGTGAGTCAATATTTCCTAAATCACTGATAGCAACTACCCCGCCGGCACTAATCGCACGATCCGATAGTACTTCAACATTTTTGAGAGATCCCACTTTTTCAGAAATAATACCATGATCGTTTGGATTCACGCGCAAGGTGATCTTGGCGGCATCACTAAGCTCTTCAATCAAAGACTCAGAGAGTTTAGCTGCGATTTTAGCACTGTTTTCCTGCGTCTCAATCCCAATAACTTCTTTTGCAATATCAAGTGCCGTATGCGTTAACTCTTTTTTGATCTCACCAAGAGAAATAGAAAACTGTGCGGCTGTATCTTCTAATGTTTTTACCGACAATGAAAACTGATCTTGCCCCTGCGTATTGCGTTGAGAATTTTGCAACTGCTCTTGCGCTATTCCGGCTGAAAACCCTTCCTCAAAGCCGCTTTTTTTTGCCTCTTCAAGAGCCTGAGTATGTTCTTCCTGAAGGCTTTCAAGGCGCATTTGCATTTTGATAAAATTCGAACTCATATCATCCGCTTTTTTTAACAAAGATTCAATCAACTCATCTTTTGCTGATGTAGATTCACGATTCTTTTCCCCAGAAGGTTGTGGAAGCGAAGGGGTCTGAAGCTCTAATTCCTCGTAGGCTTTTTGGACACTGGTTCCGCTTAATCCACTCAAAATTTTAAACTGATATTTTCCAATTGCATGACCCGATAAATTATCTTTAGTAATCACAACATCTTCACTCATCGTCTTTAGTCAATCATCTCTTCAGATGCCCCTAATTCTAATACTCCCTGCTCTGCAAGTGATTGAACCGCATCAACGATTTTACGCTGAGCCGTCTCTACTTCTTTCATTTTCACTGCACCCAAGAACTGTAACTCTTCCACAAAAGTATCTCTTGCTCGTTGCGACATACACGAATAAAACTTCTCTTTAAGCTCTTCCGGAGAGCTTTTAAGTGCCAGCATAAGGTCATTTTTATCGACTGCTTTGAGAATTTCTCGAACCGCATTCACATCAAGACTCGTAATGTCTTCAAACGTAAACATCATCTCTTTGATGGATGCAGCAAGTTCTTGATCCAATTGTTCAATCTGAGATAATGTCTCTTTGGATACTTTTGCACCCAAGCGGTTAAAGACATCGGCAACCGCTCTTGGACCGCCCACTTCAACTTTATAGCTTGCCAAAGATTCAAGTTTAGATTCAAGAACCGCACTCACCCGCTTAATAATAGCAGGAGAAATATCTCCCAATTTTGCCATACGAATAACAACTTCTCCCCGCAGTTCAGGGCTGAAAATATAAAGTGTTTCCGCGGCAGCCGAAGGGTCCATATGCGCCAAAATAAGCGCTATGGTTTGAGGATGCTCGGTTGTAATAAAATCCGCTAATTGTTGTGGTTTAATTTTAGCCAAATAAGCAAAATTTTGAGAACCTTGCATGGTTTTACTCAAACGTTCCAACACTTTTTTAGCCTCATCGGCTCCCAGTGCTTTGTACAGAATCTCTTTTGCATACTCCAATCCACCCGTATTTAAATACTGATTGGACTGAATAATGGCATAAAATTCTTCTAAAACAGCGGCACCGATACTTTTTTCAATGGAGCTATTATTAGCAATATGTTTAGAAATTTCGGTAATGGATTCGATATTCATACGTCCAAAAATTTGTGCGGTTGAATCTTCACCCAACTGAATTAACAATAATGCTATTTTTTCGGCCATTCCCATTTCATCAAAATGTGCCTGTTGCGGTTGGCTCAATGTCATACTAGACTCCTCTTTCCCTACGTATTACGCATTGGCATCGCTTCTTCATTGATAAGCGCTTGAATCAATGAAGCAATTTCGTCAGGGCGATCTTCGGCTATTTCACGAATTTTTTCAAGTAATACGTCATATTTTAACTCATCTTCGTTGAAGCCTTCGCCAAGCCCCAGCTGATTTTCCACTTTTTTACGCATTTGCTGAACTTTTTCGACAAGGTCTTCATCCTCATCGTCACTAATTTCCAATATAGGCTTTTCAAATTCTTCCTCTTCTCTGGTGAATTCCAGCATTCGATCGGCGAAAGGAAGAATAACTTTTTTATAGGCGACAAAAAGGATTATAGCAACTAAAATGTATTTAAGAACAGGTATAAAGGGCTCAACATAGGTGGTAAAAAAAGCTGATGTTTTGGATGCTGCATCTTTAGAACCTAAACTTCCTTTGGTAGCTTGAAACTCAAAATTCCGTACGGTCACCAAATCCCCGCGCGCATCATCAATCCCTATGGATTGCTTTGCCAGTGAGGTTATCGCATCAAGTTGCGTTTGATCCAATGCAACGTATGCCATTTCATCGCCGGCATCCCCATTCTCTGCTTTTTTGGCTTCATATTTTCCATCTACAACCACTGCCGCTGTAATACGCTTAATGCGTGCAAATTCCATTTTAGTGGTTGATACCGTTTTGGAAATTTCAAAGTTTGTGGTTCCTGTCGTCTTTTCGTACTTTTCCGCGCTGCCAGACGATCCATTTACATCAGAGGGACCAATATTACTCACAGCACCCGGAACTCCTCCGACAGCCGCTGGTGACGCTCCATCACGTTTTTCTTCAGAGGTTTGTTCACTTCGCACTACGTTTTCAGGGTCATATTTTTCAGACGTTGAACTTTGTTCCGAAAAATCATATTCAATCGTTACCTTAGCAACAACACGGTCTTTACCGCCAATAAAGGGAGCAAGAACATTAATGATTTTTTCTTCTTGCTTTTTCTCTTCTTTGGTTTTATACTGCTGCTGCATTTGGGAAAGCTCACCCATCATTGCATCAGAATCACTGTCGCCTAGGCTTTCACCTTCAGAATTAATCAGTGTAACATTTTCTACTTTGAGTTTAGGAACAGCAGCTGCGACAAGCTTTTTAATCCCGCGAATCTGCTTGGGAGTAAGTTTGCGATCTTCGTACAGTTGAACCATAACCGATGCAGAAGGGGGGACTTCTTCAGAAACAAACAACGTCTCTTTCGGTAAAGCCAAAGAAACACTTGATTTTTCTACCGGTGAAAGGGAATCGATGGAACGGGCAAGCTCCCCTTCCAATGCACGTCTAAACTTTACCTCTTGATCAAAATTGGTTGCACCAAATTCTTGTTTGTCAAAAAGCTCAAATCCGACATGCCCCTCTTTTGGAATTCCCATTGAAGCGATCGTGATACGCTCTTTGTATACGACCTCTTTAGGAACTTCAATAACATTATCACGCGGAATTCTATAAGGGATTTTGTCTTTTTCAAGTTGTGCAACCACTTGCGCTGCATCTTGCGGAGTCAAAGATTCAAATAAAACCTGATACCCTTCATCCTTGCTTGAGGGAGAATCAGACGTATACACAACCAAAAAAATCAAAAAACCGATAATCCCTGCAACTGCGGCACCGATTATCGTTTTCTGTGCTTGGGTTAACTTCCCAAAAACAATCACAAGTTGTGAAAAAAGTGCTTTAAAATCCATTCTTTTGAATGCCTACTTTACAATAAAGGTTCTGTTAGTTCAAAAAATCGGTCATTTTGTAATGATGTGCCGACGGTCACGCGAATGGCGTTCAATCCATAACTGCTTAAATCTCGTATAATCATACCCTTTTTTAACAATTCTTGAGCTATTTTAGATGAATTTTTTGTTTCAGGAAGTGATAATGTCACAAAATTAGTATAACTGTCGATTATAGCAATCTTTTTTGATGCCGCGAATGCTTTATATCGCTCCATCTCTTTAAAATTATCGGTAATACATTCCTGAACAAAACCCTCATCTTCAAGCGCTACAGATGCAGCTTCAAGAGATAGTGTCGTGATATTAAAAGGGGGACGAACTTTATAGAGCGCTTCAATAATATTTGAGCGAGCGATCCCGTATCCTACTCGCATCCCACCCAAGCCATACGCTTTTGAAAAAGTCCCTAAGAAAAGGACATTCTCAAATTCAGCTATTAGCTCTCGCGGTTCTACTGCTTTTTTTGGATCTTTAAAACGTGCGTACTCCATATACGCACCATCTACGATAACGAGCGTATCCGAATCAATTTTTTTGATAAAGGCAAGCATTGACTCAGCGTCGATTGCATCACCCGTCGGATTATTGGGGGTACAAAGAAAAATAATAGAAGGTTTATGTTCAAGATAAAGAGCATAAAACTCCTCCATATCATGTTCTCGTGAAGCGGTACGAATAATTTTAGCCCCTACTTGCTTGGCATAAATTTCATACATCGCGAAGGTTACACTGTTCATCAGCACAGATGTATCTTGATGGGCTTTGGCATGAATTGCAAATTCGATTACTTGATCGCTTCCTGCACCAATAATAAGTTCATTAGGTTGTATGGCATATTTGCTCGAAAGAGCATTTTTGAGCTTTATCATCGAGTCGTCCGGATAAAGTGCCATATTATCAATGATACCGCGCACAGCCTCTTTCACTTTGGGTGAGCATCCAAAAGGATTTTCATTGCTTGCCAGCTTCACGATATCTTCTTTATTAATCCCATATTCCCGAACAACTAACTCGATAGGCTTACCCGCCTCGTAACTTTTTATCGACTCTAATGTGCTGTTAAATTTCATAATTCTCCCTTTACATAGCTTCCAAGCCACGTTACTTCTTCTGAATGTTTAGTCATAATCTGTTGAACGTTCTCTTCATCGATGTGACCAAAAAAATCGATAAAAAACCAATAGGCGAAACCATCATTATCTCGTGCAGGACGGCTTTCAATTTTACTAAGGTTAATCTCTGCTTTGTTAAAATCTTCCAAAAAGTGGAACAATGCTCCCGATTTTTGAGCGTCTTTCAATCGAACTAAAATCGAAGTTTTATCTTCACCGCTGGGAGCATTTTTAAAATCACTCAGGATAAAGAAACGTGTAGCATTATTATGTGCATCCTCGATGTTCTCAAATAAGGTCGGTATCCCGTACAGTTTTGCTGCAATATGGGAACAAATTGCGGCAGCTTCAGGATCTTTGGATGCCAAAACAGCTGCTTTTGCCGTTGATTCCACGGGGATATGCTCAATCCTGTCCAATCCATGCTCCAGTAAAAAATCGCGGCATTGACCAAAGCCTTTGTCTTTCGAGTAGATTCTTTTGATATCATGCAATTTTTCAGCTTTGGTTACAAATGCCATATGGATCGGCATATAGAGTTCCGCAACGATTTTAACACTGCTTTTTCCCAATAAATCAAGCGTTTCACCCACTACACCATCACGGCTGTTTTCGATGGGAACAACACCGAACTTTGCACGTGATGCTTCAAGAGTCTTAAATACCGCATCGATAGAACCTAACGAGAGGTAATCACTCATTGCCCCAAAACGTGACTCGGCAGCTTGGTGGGTAAAACTTCCCTCCGGTCCTAGATATGCAATCTTTTCAGGAAGCTCAAGATTGCGTGCAACTGCAAAAATTTCTAAAAAAACCGCTTCAATCGCTTGATAATTGAGCAGACCACCCGACTGGGCACTAAGATTGCTCAAACGATCAATAATCGCTTTTTCTCGCTCGGGACGATAAATCGCCCCTTTGGTTTCGTGTTTGATTTCCCCAACGCGTCGTACTACTTCCATACGACGATTTAGAAGGGTAATAACTTCATTATCCAACGCATCTATTGCTTCTCGACACTCTTCCAATGTATTCATAAATTCTCCAATACGGATTGTATATCTGGATAAACGGCATCCGGCTGCACCGTCAAACTTGGCAATATCTCTTGGGCTGAACGATATTTTCCGCTCAGAACAAAAATGCCTCTCATACCAAGTATCTGGGCTGGAATCAAATCTCCGGTTACATCATCGCTAATGATCGTTATGTCTTTAAAAGCAATCCCTTCTTTCTGCCGACAAAGAGCCGCTAAAGCAGATTTAAAAAAAGTAGTGCTGGGTTTTCCAACGACCGAGTAGTGAGTTGAAGTTGCGAATTCCAACATTTTTAAAATAGCACCTACTCCAGGGTAACGTGTATGATTTTTGACGTACAAGGAGGTTTCATGCATTCCCATGAGTTTAGAACCTCGTAAAAGAAATTCAATTATCTGAGCATACTCATTCGCAGAAAAATCCTCTTTTATTGCCACAAGAACAACATCCGGAGTTTCAAAATCCAGGAGATACCCCATGGAACCCACGACATTCAAAAACTCCGAAGAACCATACGCAGCAATTTTTTCATCCTTGCCAATATGTTCCGCAAGCACCATGAGAGGATCAAGATAATGATTTTTAGGAATCTTTAGTCCAATCGAATTTAAGTAAGCCAAAAACTCTGCACTTGGATTTTTGGTGCTGTTCGTGATAACCATGTATGGGATGTTTGACGTATTCAGATGATCGATAAACGCTATAGCTCCACGAATAGGAAGCTTTGTATTATCGTCAATCAACGTCCCCTGTACATCAATAAAAAACATTAAAGATACTCGCGCTCTAATGCAATAAGATCATCGAAACTTTCACGAGCACGAATAAGTCGAGCTTCACCATTTTGGTACGCTACTTCAGCAGAGCGTCCTCGTGTGTTGTAGTTGCTTCCCATCCCAAAACCATACGCTCCGGCACTGTGAACGACCAATACATCATTATGCTCCAGCATAGGTAATGGATATGCTTTTGCTAAAAAATCACCGCTTTCGCATACAGGACCCACAACATCCGCCAGTGACAATTCACCTTCTTTGTCCAATGCCTCAATACGATGATACGCATTGTAAAGACTGGGACGGATGAGATCATTCATCGCACCATCGACAACCACAAATCGTTTTTGACCATTTTTCTTTTCATACAATACTTTTGTCAAGAAATAACCGGCATTCGCCGTCAAAAAACGTCCCGGTTCACAAAGAATCGTCACATCAAGACCTTTAATCGCCCCTAAAATAGCTTGCGCATAATCATAAGGGGTAATCGTTGTTTCATCATTATAACGAACTCCTAAACCACCGCCAATATCAAAAAATTTAAGATTAATATCAATGGCACTCAATGAACGCATCAAATCAGCCACAATCACCGCTGCTTCATAGATGGGTTCGAGCTGGGTCAGTTGGCTTCCGATGTGAAAATGGATACCGACAGGATCTAATGCGTCTGAGTTTTTTGATCGAATATACATCCGTTTAGCCGCATCAATTTCAACTCCAAATTTATTGTCATGAAGACCGGTAGAAATATAAGGATGCGTTTGGGGATCGATATTCGGATTAACACGGATGCTGATACGCGCTTTGGTATTCAGTTCTTGCGCGATCATCTCGACTCGACCAAGTTCCGCTTCACTTTCTACATTGATGTAAAGAATATCGCTGGCAATCGCTTCGCGAATTTCATCGTCTCTCTTGCCCACACCGCTAAAAATAACCTTATACGCAGGAATACCTGCCATCAAAGCACGACGCACTTCCCCGATAGAAACACAATCCGCTCCTGAACCAAGAGAGGCAAAATGTTTAATGACGCTTAAATTAGAATTGGCTTTAACCGCGTAGGCAAGAATCGATTTTCTCCCACGAAATGCCTCTTTAAGAGTCTCAAATTGCTCTTTCATTGCATCAAAATCATAAACATACAACGGTGTCCCGTAGGTTTGTGCCAAAGATTGAAATGGGATCATGCCACCCCTTTTTTTACTGAATTTATTCGCGATTTTATCCAAAACGAGCTTAGATGAAGCGTACTAATGAGCGCAAGTATTCCAATAGGAACCATAATTCCAGCTTCCGGAGAGAGTGTTTTGTTGTTTGCGAGCTCACCGCTCATAAAGAGCAGTCCCCATACAACCAACGTTATCAAGATGGAACCAAAACTGTATAAAGAAAGATTGCTAAAACGTGAACTCATAGGAACATAGGTATAAATAAGAATAATCATCATTAGCGCAAACCATGGTGTCAAAAAATTACGATACAAAGAACTTTTTACTTTTGAAAGATCAACATTTTGGGATTCCAACAGCTTCATAGCATCCAAAGCATCAACAATCGTATAATTTACTTTACCTTCATAAATCTGATCCAAAATTTTAGGTCTAAAATCGTGCAATACCCGAATATTTTCGACATCGCGTATCGTAATTCCTTCTCCTTTTAAATTCAATGCTGCAGGCGGACGGATTATGTGAGCACGTTTGATATTCCAATAATGATCTTTATAATAGGCATCTTGTGCACTTAGCACTTCTTTAAACTTTCCCTTTTCAAAACTAAATACCCGTATGGTATGCGCCTCTTGGCTCATGGGATTGAGTGTTCCAAAAAAAATATAATTTCCTTCGTGGGTAAAAAATAAATTATTAGTTGGGGTCAAAAACTGTGATGATTCACGCAAATTATCCGCGTATTCATTTGCTCTGGCGAAAGAAGTCGCGTGTGCGGCGATATAAGCGCTAATGAGTGTAACCACGACAAAAAGAATGGGGGACAGCACCTTCATTCGAGAATAGCCAAGGGCATAAAAAGAGGTCAAGGCATTGGAACGGATGAGCTCGATAATCGTCGCAATAAAAGCAAATACTAATGAAATAGGCATCATCATATCCAAAGCATAAAGCCATTTATACATGCCATAGATGATAACTAAGTTTGCAGAAGAGGGGAGAGCTTCTCCGTTATTGAGCATATCAAATCCGAGCATAAATCCAGTCAGTGCTATAACAATAATCAGACAATAACGAAGGTATAAAAACGATACCGTTTTAAAAAAAAGCATACAAAAACCTAGTAACTAAATGGTCTTTATTATAGCGTTAAACCTTTGATAGAACACTTTGATGAAACTTCATTGCACTCTGACACAAGTAATAATTCTACGGCATCTGCAGCTTTACCAATCCACTCTTTTAGATGAACTTCTTCAAGAGGAGAAAAAGGGTGTAAAACATAATCAGCTACTTGAGACTTATGCTCAGGTTTGCCAATCCCCATTCGGACACGAATATAATCTGCCCCAATAGCGCTATCGGCTGATTTTAGACCATTGTGCCCTCCATGTCCGCCACCCGTTTTAAAACGAAGTGCACCAAAAGGAAGATCTAAATCATCATGAATGACAATGACCTCATCGATCTTATAAAAGTTTTTAACTGCAAGGATTGATTTACCGGAAAGATTCATATAGGTTGTAGGCTTAAGAAGAAAATGTCCACCCATTTTAAACAATTCCCCATAAAAGGAACTCTTTGAAACATCATGAACAGTATGGCGACGGCATAGCTCGTCGATGACCCTAAATCCAATATTATGACGCGTGAGAGTATACGCCGCTCCAGGATTTCCCAGACCGACGATTAACATACTTATTTTGCTTTAATGATACTTAGAACTGATACGCGGTCCGCATCAGTAAAGGTAACATTTGCAACACTTGCAACATCACGAACCAATACAGAATCGCCCAAATCAAGTGGTGCTACATTGATTTCAATTGCGTTTGGCAAGTTTTCGATTGCCGCTTTAACGCGAAGACGTTTTTTAGCAACAAATAACATCCCTTTGTTTTTTAAACCGATTGGAGTTCCTACAGGCTTAACAGGGATATTATAATGAGCTACAAGACCAGTTTGTGCTACCATCAAATCAACGTGCAACAAGTTTCCAGAAACCGGATGAGACTCATATCCTTGAACAACAAGGTTCATCTCTTTACCCGCAATACTAACAGGAAATGCAATACTCTCTTTATTACGAACAGTACGGATAAAATCGTTCATTTTGAACGCAGCATTGATATTCTCAAGCCCTTTTCCGTATATGTTTGCAATAAGATAACCATCACGGCGAAGCGCTTTTGTTGCAGGCTTGCCAATACTCTCTCTAAGAATGCCTTCTAGCATAGTGTGTCCTTTGGAAATAAAAATGAGGCGAATTATACTTAAAAATTGTTTAAAATACTATAAATTTTATTTACCCTTTTAGCCCGATAAATTCTTCTTCTCTAAATTCTTTGGGCTCATCTTCTTTTCCGATTTGATTTTTATCAATCGTTCCTGCCATTCCTTCCATACGAAGCTTTAAATCCGATGCCGAAGTAGCGTATGCGAGAGCATCTTCACGAGAAATTCGTCCTGCTAAATAAAGGTCTAAAATCCCCTGATCAAAGGTTTGTGATTTATACAGTTCTTTTCCCTCTGCAATCGTATCAGGAATTTCAATATCACGATTTTCCGCAATCAGCTGTTCAATACGTGCAGTCCGGACCAACACTTCCAATGCTGCAACCCTCTTCCCATCCACTGTAGGGATAAGGCGTTGAGAAATAACTCCCTTTAATACCGATGAAAGCGTCATACGAACACGATTTTGCTCCACCGATGGAAATACCGAAACAATACGGTTCACCGTCTCCTTCGCATCCAAGGTATGCAGTGTTGAAAATACCAAATGCCCCGTATCCGCAGCATGAAGGGCAATTTCTATGGTCTCCATATCCCGCATTTCCCCAACGAGGATAATATCAGGATCTTCACGCAGTGCAGCACGCAATGCCCCGCCAAAACTGTGAGTATCCTGCCCGACACTACGTTGATTGACAATACACTTTCGATCTTTATGAACAAACTCGATAGGATCTTCAATAGTAATAATGTGCTTACGCTTATTCCAGTTAATCTCATTAATCAAAGCTGCAAGTGTCGTCGATTTACCGCTTCCGGTAACCCCTGTCACTAACACCAATCCACGCTCCATTTGCGCAAAACTGTGAACAATATCTGGAAGATTTAGCTCATCGATGGTTAATATTTTTATAGGAATTAAACGGAATACGGCTGAAATTCCTTCCATTTGGAAAAAGATATTAATACGAAAGCGGGTATTTTCATCAAACGGGTAGACAAGGTCAAGCTCTTTTTTTTCAACCAATTCATGAAAACGGGTACGCAATAACTCTTTTGCAAAAATAAGTGCATCATCTTTGGAAAATATTTCTCCCGACAAAGGAATAATTTCTCCATTCACCCGTGCACGTACAACGGCATTGGCTTTAATGTGCAAGTCACTTCCCCCTGCATCAACCATACGACGTAAATAACCGCGTATTTTTTTTAATACTTCAAAATTCAAATCGTCTAAATTATTATAGTGGCCTTCGTCTATCATTGCTACTCCAATGCACTTAAAATTTCACTAAAAGCTGTTTTGAATGCGTCCAGCCCTTCTCGTATCTGTGCCTCAATTACGACATCCATATCCACACCCGCCTTTCGTACCCTTTGTTTATGCGCTTCTATCTTTTCATTTGCAATGGGAAGCTTAATCATCTTATCCCCTCTCGCGACATAGGCTTCAATCGTTGCAATAGGTGCCGTATTCACACTGTTACATGCAAGCAATTCATCAATATAATAAGATGCTCTCAGATCATCACCCTTGACACCGGTACTGGCAAAAAGAACACGACAGTTTGGTACGTTCAAGGCTTCAACTTTATTATAAATATCTGCCGCATTCATAATCCCCATAAGCCCCGGTTCAATACCTGAAGAGACCAATTTATCATCAATAGCTCTATCGATTCTACTGACAAAAACACTAATTACGCTGTTTACGATATTGTGTGCTTCTTGAGCCGCATCAAAAAAGGCTTTAGCGCATTGAATTGCTTGATGTTCTGAAAAAATCAAAGTGGCATTCACCGGAATATTACGAGATGCCAATACCTTCATCGCACCATAGCCAGCCTCTGTTGCGGGAACTTTAATCATAACATTAGGACGTCCAATGCTCTCATAGAGTCGAATTCCCTCCGCGATTGTCCCGTGCGTGTCATCACACAAAAAAGGATCAACTTCGATACTCACATACCCATCATCACCCGTATCATACAAAGGTCGTAAAATATCTGCAGCTTTTTGAATATCAAAAATGGCAACGCTCTCGTATTTTTCTTTTGGTGTTAAAGAGGATAATGTTTCAAGTTGTTCTTTGTACGCATCTGAAGTAAGGATGGCATTTTTAAAAATAGCAGGGTTTGAAGTGGCTCCGTTAATAATACCTTGAGCAATCAGTTCCTTAAAACCTTCATCCAAAAAAGTTCGCTCAATAAAATCAGCCCATAATGAAAAACGAGATGCGGGAATATACATAAATTTTGACTCCAAGCGTTTAAAAGTAAAACGATTATGCCAAAAAATTATTTAAAGTTGCGATTTATGCCCAGTGAGAAATCGTCAATCCATCACGTGAACTCTTTAGTCGCTTTAAAAAATCGTTTCTGGACACCTCTATTGCCCCTAAACTTTTGAGATGCTGCGTCGGTACCTGACAGTCAATAAACTCATATCCCCACTGTGTCAAATACTCGATTAATACGGCAAATGCTACTTTTGAAGCATCCGAAACACGTGCAAACATCGATTCTCCGCAAAATACTTTTCCTACACTCACACCGTACAATCCCCCTACCAAGAGACCATCTTGGTACGCTTCGACGCTGTGTGCATATCCCAATGCGTGTAACACTTCATACGCCTCAATCATCTCAGGAACAATCCAAGTCCCTTTTTGCTGACCTCGGGGAGCTTTTGCGCACTCTCGTATCACCTGTGAAAAAGCCGTGTCAAATTTAATCTCAAATTGGGGTATTTTTTTACGCAATGAACGGTGCAGTTTAAAATCACTGAGTTCTAAAATAAGACGGGGATTGGGTGACCACCATAAAATTGGGTCACCTATACTGTACCATGGGAAAATTCCATTTCGATAAGCTAACATCAATCGTGAAGGTGAAAGATCACCGCCATACGCCACAATCCCCTCAGCAGAAGCATCTGCAGGATTAGGGAACGAGAGATCATGAGAAAGGCGCGGAATCATTTATGCCTGATAATCAAAAATAAGCACTTCATTGAAATCGATGGTCACTTTACCACCTTGCGTCAGCTTGCCGAACAATATCTCATCCACTAATGGATCTTTGATTTTTTCTTGTATCACCCGAGCTAGTGGTCGTGCCCCCATTGCTTTATCGTATCCAATACGCGCTAAATATTCTTTGGCTTTTTCACTCACTGTAATGGAAACTTTTTTCAGTTTTAGCTGAATATTCAATTCTCGGATAAACTTATCGACTATCCCCTCCACAACCGACGTTGGCAATGCAGCAAACTCCACAACGGCATCAAGACGATTGCGAAATTCAGGGGTAAAAAACGATTTAAGTGCTTCATGTCGTGAAATCGAACTGTCTGCATTAAATCCCATCACGGTTCGCTCAGTTGCACCTATGTTTGATGTCATAATTAAAACCACATTGGCAAAATTCGCTTTGTATCCGTTGTTATCGGTCAATGTCGCATTGTCCATCACTTGAAGTAAAATATTGACCAAATCAGGGTGGGCTTTCTCAATCTCATCCAGTAAAAGAACCGTATAGGGGTGCTTTCTCACAGCTTCACTTAACAATCCCCCCTGCTCAAACCCGACATACCCCGGAGGAGCACCGATTAGACGGCTAATAGCGTGTTTTTCCATATACTCGGACATATCAAACCGCTCAAAATGAATTCCCATCGAGTGTGCAAGGGATTTGGCAAGTTCTGTTTTCCCAACTCCCGTAGGTCCTGAAAACAAGAATGAAGCAATCGGTTTATTCGGTTGAGACAAACCTGCGTACGAGCGTTTAATGGAACGAACAACTTGCACGATAGCGTTATCTTGCCCAATAACGAGTGTTTTTAGTTCTTCTTCTAGCCCTGCTAGTTTAGAGCGATCATCCCCTGACATTTTAGAGATAGGAACACCCGTCATCTTAGAGACAATCGTCTCTATATCATTAGGGGTAACGGTCGTGCGTTTATGACGATGCAAATGAAACGATGCTCCCGCTTCGTCCATCAAATCAATGGCAACGTCGGGTAAAAATCGATCCGTGATAAATTTTTTGGAAAGATCCACCGCACTTCGTAAGGTTTTATCGGTATATTTTACACCGTGATGTTTTTCATACCGTTCTCGAAGCCCTTTGAGTATTAAAAAGCTCTCCTCATGCGATGGCTCATTCACCTCGATACGTGCAAACCGTCGGCTTAAAGCTCGGTCTTTTTCAAAAACCGATCGATATTCCGCATGGGTAGTTGCCCCCATACATTTGAGATTTCCGGATGCTAGGGCAGGTTTTAGCTGATTGGATGCGTCCATACTCCCCCCACCGACTGCTCCGGCTCCTACGATAGTATGTATCTCATCTATAAATAAAATAGCATTGGGATGCCCCTGAACTTCATCGATAACCGCTTTAAGCCGTTTTTCAAAATCACCGCGATATTTTGTCCCTGCAAGCATCGCCCCTAAATCCAATGCAAAAAGCTCTGCATTTTCGAGAAGTTTGGGAACATCACCAGAGACGATACGTAGTGCCAATCCTTCTGCGATCGCCGTTTTGCCCACTCCCGGTTCACCGATAAGAAGAGGATTGTTTTTACGGCGACGGCAAAGGGTCTGTATAGCACGTTCGATTTCATTAACACGACCGATGACTGGATCAATTTTCCCTTTTTTAACCTGTTCTATCAAATTAATCGAATATTTTTCCAATGCACCTTGAGTTTCTTCGTTTTGCATCGGTGCATCAAGATCTTGATGCGAAATCGCTTCTAGTAAATCAACACGGCTAATTCCATACTCTTCAAGCAGTAGACATGCGTATGTGTGGTGCTCTTCATACACTGCGGCAATAAAATCACCTACATCTGCATGCTGTTTTTGAGCACTTTTGACATGACGCATCATCTCATCGATCATACGAGCGAGGGCTACCGTTTCAAAAGGTTCTTGATTTACTTCTTCAGGAAGAGGTTCCATGGAATGCATTAGATAATGTCCCAACGCCTCACGAATAACTTCAATCTCTCCACCGCATGCTTTAATAATTGAAGCACCTTCTGCAGAGTTTAACAACGAAAGCATCACATGCTCAATCGTGAGATATTCATGTCGCTGATGACGGGCTAATGCAATCGCTTTTTGAAAAATTGAGTTTAGTTGGGCACTTATCATCAAACTTCCTCCATCACAGCTTTCAATGGAAAACCGCTCTCTCTGGAGAGGGAACCAACTTGCTGAATTTTTGTTTCCGCAATTTCGTACGAATACGTTCCGCATAAACCTCGACCGTTTTGATGAACCTGCATCATAATCTGATGTGCTTGGGCATAACTTTTACGAAAAATACCGATCAATATATCAATAACAAAATCCATAGACGTATAATCGTCGTTCAACAAATAGACATGATATTTTTTTGGCTCTCGAAGATCCAAAGAATTTTCAAGGCTGTGTTGTGTTTTTGTACTCACGATTATCCCTAATTTTAAAAAATAACTTTAACAAGCATCGCGTATTGTTTGGCTTAAAAAGATGAATTACGTGCTGCAATAAAATCATTAATAATATCATCAGGATTTTCAAGCCCGACAGAGATACGGATCAACCCTTCGGTTATCCCTAAAAATTCTCTGGCGGATTCATCAAACTCGCGATAAATCGTTGATGCCATGTGAAGCCCTAATGTTCGAGAATCCCCAATATTAGCGGTAATAGTAATTAGTTTTGACCGGTTTAAAAAGGCAAAAGCCGCCTCTTTACTCCCCATATCAATCGTGAATAAGGTTCCGCATCCTTGCGAAAACTGCTTGACATAACGTTCATGGTGGGGATGACTTGGCAATGCAGGATGATTGATAACAAATCCTAACTCATCTAACTCTTTTGCAATTTTCTCCACACTCGATACGACTCTGTCCATTCGTAACGGTAATGTTTCAAGACCTAGCATCGTTAAGTAGCTTCCAAAACCGTTTGCAGACATTCCAAAATCACGCAATGCACGCTTTTTTGCATTTCCTATGAGCGCCATTTTTCCCATTTTTTTGATAAAAGGGTGAACTTCTGCGTAACGCTCTCCCTTAAACTTATCGTCACCCTCATTAATTGCTCGAAAAACAACCGCCCCACCTAACGATGACGCATTACCGGTAATAATCTTGGTGGTTGAGTAAACAATAATATCAGCACCCAGTGCAATCGGTTTGACACTCAGAGGAGTAATAGTATTATCCACCATTAACACCACCCCATATCTATTGGCGATGTCTGCAATGGCTTTAATATCCGGAAGACGCATATTGGGGTTACCCACACTCTCTAAAAAAAGTATCTTGGTTTTATCTGTAATAGCCGCTTCAATAGCTTCAAGCTCATCCACATCGAAAAATCTCGTCATAATCCCAAAGCGCGTCAAGGTTTCGGAAAAATACGAATAGGTTCCTCCGAACAATCCCCCAACACTGAGTATCTCATCACCGCTTTTCAATAGACTAAGTGTAGCCATAGCTGTAGCCCCCATACCGCTGGATGCCGCAACCGCACCAACACCACCATCCATCTGAGCTAAAATCTGCTCCAACTGTGCCGACGTGGGATTTCCCATGCGTGAATAAAGCGGTTTTTTGACTGAACCATCAAAGATTCCCTCACCCGTTTCGCTATCGCCATATCCAAATGATGCCGAATTAATTATCACAGGGCTAACCGCCCCCTCTTTTTTTCCTACTTGCTGAACAAATTGTGTTGTATACTCTTCAAAGCGATTCATCATCAAACCTATAGTAAAATTTTAGTAACTACCTTGAAAATCTCGAAAACTTATAGTTTTCGTAGCTTCAGGGGATTGCAAAGGACTATTGTCCTTGCCACTAAAACGGACTTGTCTGTTTTAGTGCATAACATTGAAGTCAAAAATGTCACCAATTATAGCTAAAAGAGCCCAACCTTGTCTAAACGTATTTTTATTAGCGCTACCAATACCGATATCGGTAAAACTTATACTACCCTTCAGTTGCTCGATGCCTATACCCAGATGGGTTACCGTGTCGGAGTTTACAAACCGATCGAAACGGGTGTGAACGGCTTACCCGCCGATGGGAGCTTGCTCTTAAAACACGCGTCAGCTCTCAACCCAGCCCTTAAATCTTTGAAGGTTGGAGATATAGTAAGCTTGGCACTACCTCTTCCGGCTGCACCCTATATTGCCAATAAAGCGGCAAAAATTGATTTACAAATTTTTGATAAAGCGTTGGAAAAAATTGAAAAACTTTGTGACATTGTCATTATCGAAGGAGCTGGCGGACTTATGGTGCCGTTGGATGAGAAGCTTATGATGCATGATTTAGCGACACATTTCAATGCGACAACCCTTCTTGTCACACATTGTCATTTAGGATGCATCAATGATACATTACTTAGTTTAGAGAGATTAAAACAGTTGAATATTCCTCATTTATGGACATTTAATTGCCGTCAAAATGATGAAAGTTTTAAACACACTTCTCTCCCATATTTTAAAAATCATTTTGAACCGCTTTATTTTTTAGGTCATAATACGCAGGTCTTAGCTCAAGCATTATTGGATAAAATAAATTCAAATATCAAGGAAAGCACATGCGACATCTAATCCGAACTGATGACTTTTCAATCGATCAAATTAATAGCGTATTGGAAGATGCATCTCATTTTAGTGATGGGCACTTTGACCCTATCTTACGAGAAAAAATCATCATCACTCTCTTTTTTGAAAATTCTACCCGCACCAAAAGCTCATTTGAAATCGCCGCTAAACGCCTCGGAGCCGAAGTGGTTCATCTCGATGTTCAAAAAAGCTCTACCCAAAAAGGGGAGAGCCTCGTCGATACCGCGCTCAACCTCGATGCTATGGGTCCTCACGCGATGATTGTCCGTCATGCCCATGCCGGAGTCCCAAATATTCTAGCAGAACACACCAAAGCCTCTATTATTAATGCAGGTGACGGGGCTCATGCTCATCCCACCCAAGCACTCCTTGATCTTTATACTCTTAAGCACCATTTTGGTGATCTAAAAGGGAAAAAATTAGCCATTGTCGGTGACATCAAAAACTCACGCGTTGCCAACAGTAATATTGAATTGTTAAGACGATTCGGGATGGAGATTACCCTCGTAGCACCTCCACATTTTCTCCCTTCAACTTCACTTCAAACAACACATAATATTCATGATATTATCGATAAAGTAGATGCTATCATGAGCTTACGTACCCAAACCGAACGTCATTCACATCAAACGTATGGATCACTCAAAGATTATGCCAGTGATTTTTGTATCACCAAAGAGCTTATCGGAAAACGTGATATTATACTTTTGCATCCAGGACCCGTTCACCGAAATATCGATATTGATGATGCAATGCTAAAAGATCCGCGATGTAAAGTTCTTGAACAAGTAAAAAATGGTGTATCGATCCGTATGGCTGTATTAAAAGCTCTTATTGCCTAATGTTTGATCGTCTTAGCGAACTCGTATTGTCTGGAGTTCCTTGTTTTTTTTATACCAATTTTAAAGGTGAAATCCTCCATTGCTACGCATTGGATGAGTTAAAAAATCATGATATAGAATTTAGTTTTAATGAAGTAAAGCTAAGTCAAAATTCTCCCCATAAACCTCTCAATTTCCCACTATCAAAAGAGCTATACGAGAATAAATTCAAAGCCGTACAAGAGCATATACGTGCAGGAAACACCTATTTACTCAACCTAACACAGCCAACGCCCATAGAGACCCCATATTCGTTGCAACAGATATATACAATGGCTTACGCACCGTATAAGCTTAGAATCAAAAATCAATTTGTTTGCTTTTCACCCGAACCCTTCATTACCATCGAAAACAATACAATAAATACCTATCCAATGAAAGGGACTATCGATGCATCTCTTCCTAATGCGATTGAAACTATCTTAGCAGATTCGAAAGAGCTTGCGGAACACACCATGATTGTCGATCTTTTGCGTAATGATTTGGGAATTGTCGCAACAAACATACAAGTAGAAGAATTCCGCACGATTAGCACCATTAACACAGGAAAAAAACAACTCCATCAAGTAAGTTCTCATATCAGCGGAAAATTACCGTTAAACTGGCGCAAAGAAATTGCTAAACTCCTCAAATCATTACTGCCAGCAGGAAGTATCAGCGGAACCCCGAAAAAAAGAACCATTGAGATAATAGAAGAAATAGAAGAGTATGAACGAGACTATTTTACGGGGGTTTTTGGTCATTATGACGGAGAAAACCTCTACAGTGCCGTAGCGATCCGTTTTATCGAAAATATTGATGGAAAGTTGGTCTATAAAAGTGGTGGTGGGATTACGGCTGAAAGTGATTGCTGCAAAGAATATCAAGAGATGCTAGATAAGATATATATCCCATAAAGAAATGAGAAAGTAAAAAAGACTAAAGCTCATAAAAAGGAGTTGGATATAAAGGGTATATTGACAAATAAAAAGGTGAGATAAAAGATTGATTGTAGAAAAAAGAAGAAGGATTAAATCCGAGGCCAGGCGGCGACCTACGTTTCCACACCTGAAAGATGCAGTATTATGAGCGAAGAGGGTCTTAGCTTCCGGGTTCGGAATGGGACCGGGCGTTTCCCCCTCTCTATAGCCACCTGAAC